>NZ_JAXSQZ010000001.1:0-1352249 GCF_034659835.1 Paenibacillus campi | reverse complement strand
ACGCCTCAAGGATGTGCTGCTTCGTACTACCGAAAATATCGAAACCTCAGCGCCCTAAACGGGCGCTATATCGAGTTTATTGGAAGTCTGCTTTTTGTGCTTCCAGATCGTGAGGTGTAGTTTCAAACATGCTGTCGATCAAGCCGTTTACAGTCATTTTCTCTGTTTTTTCGGCTTTTTTGATTTCTTCGTTTACTTTCGCTTTTGCTTCTTCTCTTACGCGCTCTGTATCTTCATCTGTCCACAGGCCTTTTTCAGCCAAATATTTTGCCAGACGAGCGATAGGGTCTTTCTCGCTCCAGATACCTTCTTCGTCTTTAGTACGATATTTGCTCGTATCGTCAGACATGGAGTGCGGACGGAAACGGTAAGTCAAAGCTTCGATCAGTGTCGCGCCTTCGCCATTGCGTGCACGCTCTGCCGCTTCACGAACAGCAGTAATAACCGCGAACACATCCATACCGTCGATTTGCACGCCAGTAATACCAGCGGAAACCGCTTTGTGAGCGATCGATAGTGCAGCCGTTTGTTTGGCAAATGGAGTTGTGATCGCATAGCCGTTGTTTTGTACGAAGAAGATAACTGGCAGCTTGTAAGCACCTGCATAGTTCAAACCTTCGTAGAAATCGCCTTCGGAAGAACCACCGTCACCGGTGTATGCGATCGCGACTTGTTTTTGTTTTTTCAGTTTGAAGCCCATAGCGATACCCATCGCGTGCAAAATTTGTGCACCGATGATAATCTGTGGCATCAGTACGTTCACACCTTCAGGGATGCGACCGCCTTCTTGATGACCACGGGAATACAGGAATGCTTGATACAGTGGCAGACCATGCCAAACGAGCTGTGGCATATCACGGTAACCCGGACATACGAAATCTTCTTTTTCCAGTGCGTATACGCTACCAACCATCGTCGCTTCTTGACCGGATACCGGTGCATAGAAACCAAGACGACCTTGACGACCTAAGTTTACTGCACGGTCATCCCAAGTACGTGTAAATACCATACGGTACATAATTTCTTTCAATTGATCATCAGTCAGATCAGGTACTTTGTCAGGGTTGACAATTTTACCTTCTGGGGAGAGAACGGAAAGTGCTTCCACTTCTTCCGTATAAACTTCATATGGAACCTTGCTCATTTTATTCACCTCAATAAAAAATTTGAATATCATGTTCCGCTGTTATAGAATTATTATACACCTGTTCTACTCAGTTCGTCAAAGGATACATTGAAATTAACTAGTAGCAGCGACTATTGTATGTATAACAGATGTATTTTAATAATATAACAGTTGCATCAAATTTGAATACATGTCGTGAAAATCGCACGACTTCATCTTAACGCATCACCAAGCCCATTGCAAAAATTACGATAGAAAAAGGTGACCACCATGACAGATTCACGCTATCTGAAACGAACAATCTTAAAAGAGCAAATTGACAGCCGCCATTTGGGCGAAACGCGCACACTTCGCATTTATTTACCTCCCGGTTATAACGAACTGCTAAGCTATCCGGTCATTTACTGCCAAGATGGTGAGGAGTTTTTCAACTTTGGTCGGATTGCCACCTATGCCAACCAATTGATTTTGGATGAAAATATCGAGCCGTTTATCGTCGTTGGTGTGGAAGTGAACACCAAAATCCGCACTCAAGAATACGCGCCATTCGGCAATCGTTTTGCAGCGTATACCGCTTGTTTTGCCGAGGAGATCATTCCTTATATTGAAGCAAAGTATCCGGTACGCCGCTCCGCTGATGAGCGCGTACTGGCAGGCGACTCCTTAGGCGGAAGTGTGTCGGTGCATATCGCACTTCGCTATCCGGAACTGTTCCGCCGCATCATTAGCCTGTCCGGCGCTTATTATGAGCAAAGTCAACAGCTGATTGCTGCGGAAGCGGATTTGTCCGCACTCGATGTGTACATGATCGTCGGATTGCAAGAGACGGACTTTGAGAGCGATACAGGCGTATATGATTTTGTACAGCTTAATCGTGACACACGCGATTTGTTATTAGCGCGCGGCGCGACTGTTCGTTATGCCGAAAAGGATGGCAAGCACTTATGGGGCTTCTGGCAAAAAGAACTGCCTGCTGCGCTCAAATATTTTTTGCAGGAAGTTTGAGCGGAGCTGTAGCCGCCCCCTGCAACATCGGCATCTGCCTGACAAAACTATAGGTTGCCGCATTGAACGGAGCGATGTGATCATTCGGTCCAACATTAATGCACAGCAACAGCAATCGTAATAGACAAGCATACACAATCGAATAGGAGCAAGGCAAGATTGCTGCTAGGCATTATAAGCATGCATCGTTTGTCTTAGCTCTGTTCGATTAGTTAGTGTGCCTTGTAAAATAAGCTGCGTGATCGCGATTATAACGACTGTAAACGGTCGATCTCCTATCGATTGTTGCCACAGTGTAGCTATGTCTGTGATCGTTTGTTCATAACTTATTACATTTAAATGCCGGGATTCAAACGGCACTCCCTATGTTTACGCTTACAATTTAAGTTGGATATACCGTTTATTGCATCACATGACCGCTACATACGGATGAAAAGCAGTCTGCAACTCCCATCCTCTATTGTATCGGCGCAAGTAAAAGTTGCGCAACTGTAAATTTCCTTTTACAGTTACGAATAGAACGGAAGATGGAACACGTTCGATTTATGCCGAAAGTCGGCTTATTTTATAGAGAGAAAGAAGGGAATTTCATGGCTGCAAAAAGAGCTCTTATTTTTTCAGGCGGTCTGTTACATCCTGATTTTTTGCTGGAAATTCGCGAGGATGATCTGGTAATCGGTGCCGATCGCGGCGCATTGTTTTTGATTCAGCATGGCGTGAATCCGCAGCTTGCAATTGGAGACTTTGACTCCCTTCAAGATCAGGAAACCGAGTTGGAGCAAATTCGTCAGCACGCCGGCGAGCTGATCGTGTATGATCCAGTAGACAAAGACGTTACCGATACGGAAGCGGCTTTTGAAGCGGCGATGGAGCGACAAATTAACGAGATTGTTATTTTTGGCGCGCTTGGTTCACGGTTTGACCATTCGATCGCCAATGTACAATTACTTATTCGCGCCTTGCAGCATCAAGTTCACTGTGTCATTCAAGATATGAACAATTATATTTCGCTGACATCTACAACGTCGGTTATTCACAATCAAGGTTATCCTTATATTTCACTATTGCCAATCACCTCGGAAGTTACCGGCATCCATCTGACCGGATTTCAGTATCCGCTTGAAAATGCAACGCTTCGTATGGGACAATCTCGCGGCATTAGCAATCACCTGGCGGAACCGCAAGGGACGGTATCGATCGAAGGCGGATTGTTGCTCATTGTGCAAAGTCGGGATTGAGACTGATCTTTGTGCCGGTCTGGTAGGGACGAATGTTAGCTGGTAGTAGACGTTAACCTGTTCACACAAGTAGATGAACTGCCTTACACTTAGCTAGCCTTACGTAAATTACGATCAACATACTACGTTGTGTACAGCGAATGATGACCTTTATTATTCCCGTACATTTTCGCTTAAAACAAAGAGTTTGTTCGTTATTTGCTGCATATGGATCGTCTTTGATCATGGCATTCGCCCACATTGAATTACCGAAAAAGAATATGAAAAAACGATGTAAGCAAGATGAGCTTACATCGTTTTTTTGTCGTTATTCCACTGTTTTTCAAAATGGCATTTACAACGATCTGTTATGGCACAAACTTTTTTTGTATCTTTTGAAAATACATCTGTTTCGTACCGACAATCAAGCCCAGTTTAACCAAAATAACGATGATAAATCGTGCGCGCCTCCGCTACATCCTTCGTACCATGAATCATAACACGTCCATCCTGAAACACAACCATTCGTCGCCCCTGCTCCAACGTCATCGACAACAGAAACGGATTAGCCGTAATCTCATATTGTCCGAGCCGTTTCAATCGGTCAGCTGTATGCTGTAAATCAAGCTGTTGGCGCTGTGCCGGACGAATCTGTACTGTATCTCTACCGCATAATACGTCCGACTTGCTCTGTCCATCCCGGCTTAAATGAGGATAGGTCGGCTGCTGTCCGCATGAAGGGCAATTCGAACGACGAGCGCTGTTCATTTTGATCGATACTTGTTCATTACGCCATAGATCAAACGATAACAACGTACCGCGCAACTGCGCCCGCTGTCCACTCAGCAGCTTGATCGCTTCGGTCGTCTGATGAGCAACAACCATCTGGACAGCCGGCGGAATAATGCCGGATGTATCGCAAGTATCGCCGCCAAGTGGCGCCGTTTCCATCAAACATTGCAAACATGGCGTCACACCCGGAACGATCGTAAACGTAATGCCATAACTGCCGACACAACCGCCATAAATCCACGGAATACGATATTTTTGCGCCATATCATTAATGAGCAGACGCGTTTCAAAATTATCAGTAGCATCCATAATCAAATCGACGCCTTGAATCAATTGTTCCAACTCAGCGGCGGTCACATCCGCGATATGCGCTTCAATCTGTACCGTCGAGTTGATTTGCTGTAGGCGCTTTTGAGCGGCAATCGCTTTGGGCACACGTTCAGCAGCGTCCTGCTCGGTAAACAGCTGCTGGCGCTGCAAATTGCTCCATTCCACATAATCACGATCAACGATAATCACATGTCCAACCCCTGCACGCACAAGCGTCTCTGCCGAGCTGGAACCGAGTGCACCTGCGCCGATAATGAGCACCGAGGCGCGTCCAAGCTGCTCTTGACCGCTCGTTCCAAGCGGAGCAAACAGTTCCTGGCGCGAATAACGACGATGCGAATCAGCAGAAGCAGTTGCAGCGGCGGAAGTTGCTGTTTTGGTGTATATATGCGCTGCATCGATTGCGGTTGTAGTTGCCGGATTAGCGACAGAAATTGCTTCGTTCACCTCGGTATCCGTATACTCTTGCACAGCCTGACTACCAAGTGCGTCTTTTACAGGGACAGCAGTCTCTGCTTCGGTATCGTCATCATGTTGCGCAGTAGTGTTTGCTGCTTGTTGCTGCTGATCATTTAAAGGAAAGGAACCTGTCTGCTGCGTAGCTATCAGTTCGTTTTGCACCTGTTGCTCTGTATCGTTGGGCACATCGGACATATTGTCCGTCTGCCCGTCATCGTTGCGAATCAAGTCGTAATCATCCCTTCTGCAGGGCTGCTCGCCACCGCGTACTGCCTGATCGGGATCATGCCCGCTTCTCTGCCGAGGCGCCCCGCTTCAACCGCAAGCTTCATCGCAGTTGCCATCCGGACAGGATCATCGGCACCGGATACCGCTGTGTTCAGCAGCACAGCATCGGCACCAAGCTGCATCGCATACGCAGCATCGACCGGAGATCGAATGCCGGCATCTACAATGACGGGTACCTCTGCATCACCGATAATCCATTCCAATGCAGACGGATTCAAAATGCCGCGACCTGAACCGATTGGTGAGGCGCCTGGCATAACAGCATGTACGCCGAGTTGTTGCAGCCTTTTTGCCAGCATATAGTCATCGGAAATGTAAGGCAGCACTGTAAAGCCGTCCGCCAGCAACGTTTCGCACGCTTTGTACGTTTCTAGCGGATCAGGCAAAATGAGCTGATCCTGTCCGATCACTTCGACCTTTATCATATCACATAATCCGGATGCTCTGGCGAGACGTGCGATACGTACCGCTTCTTGTGCCGTATGCGCGCCAGCTGTGTTAGGCAGCAGCTTGTATTTTTGTAAATTAAGCCGTTCTAGAAAGTTAGGCTCATCCGGATGATCGAGATTTAAACGCCGTACCGCAAACGTCAACACTTCGGTTGCTGATGCTTCAACTGCACGCGCTTGCACGTCCAGGTCGGTAAATTTGCCTGTACCAAGCAACAGGCGTGATGTCATCTGATGTTGTCCGATCGTTAACATATTCAGCCACCTCCTACAAAATGTACAATTTCCAAACGATCGCCCGATTGCAGCATCGCCTGCTCGTGCTCATGCTTTTGCAAAATTTGTTCGTTATGCTCGACAATGACGATTTTGCTGCCCAGTTTCAGCTCGTGTAGCAGCTCGGCTACTGTTTGCAGCCGCGTAGTGAACGAACGGTCGGTTCCATTGATGATTAACTTCATCATTCCAACTCCCCTATGCTATGACCTGATGTTATACCGGTATGATGATACGCATATGCCGCTGGCGGCAACGGAACAAGCGCTCGTTCCGGACGGAAAGCAGGCGGGATTAGCGCTGCATTTCCTTGCGCAATCGCCTCACTCATCAGCTTGGCGGTACCTGCTGACAGTAAAATCCCGTTGCGATAATGCCCGGCAGCGATCCACAGCCCTGGCAGCTCGTCCACTGCACCGATGTATGGCAACTCATCCGGTGTGCCTGGACGAACACCTGCCCAGCAGCGAACGAGTTCGCCTTTTGCCAGCATCGGAATATAGCGCTGCGCTTTCATTAACAGTTCGACTATCGCCCCTGCTTCGACGGTTGTGTCATATTGTCCGGGCTTGCTAGTCGCTCCAATCCAGATACGATGCGGATGTTTCGGTATAATATAGACCGTTTCGCCAAAAATCGTATGCTGCAACCACGGCAACGGTGTACGAATTTCCAGCAGTTCCCCTTTGACTGGTAAAAAAGGCAAACGCCATCCTTCCCCAGTCAACAAACGCGCTGTACCGAGACCGGACGCAAGCACAACCTGATCGGCATACATTAGGCGCTGTTCGGTGAGCACTCCTTGCACAGCGCCCCGACCATCCGGCTCGCGCAGTAGGCGAATCACTTCATGGTCACGGTAAAACACACCGCCAAGCCGCGCAAATGCAGCTACATACGCTTCATTGAGCAGTGTGGGCACAAGCTGCGGCTCGGCAGCATTGTATAACATTCCATCTTCGGCATGTACATACGGTTCCTCGATCGCCAGCCGCGTATTGTCCCACCATTCCATCCCTTTGGCATGTGCTTCGGCAATATGGTGACTGTCTTTTGTCCAGTCTGCATTCGTATGGCGATGGATCGGCAACAGAAAGCCTTCCGTACGCAAACCGACATCGATACCGGTCAAAGCTTGCAATCGCTCGCTCAACGTAGGGTATAGCGCACGGCTTTGTAGCGCAAGCTGATATAGCTCTGGTGCGGCAAAATGCTCCGAGCTAGCCGCCAGCATACCACCGGCTGCACCTGATGCACCGGATGCAGGCTGATGCTTTTCGATCAATGCCACCGTAGCACCTTTTCCCGCCAGTTCAAAAGCAATGCTTGCTCCGATCACCCCTCCGCCGACGACGATTACATCGTAATGCCCATTACTTTTCATATCCCGTCACTTCCTGTTTGGATTTGATGTCTCTACTCGGTAGTAGATACAGCATAACGAGCAAGCTGCTCCCGATACCGTTCAAGCTGCCGCTGCGGTTGCTCCGCTGCAAAAATACCGGACATCACCGCGATTCCCGATGCGCCCGCCCGTTGCAGCTCACCTACATGCTCTGGCTTGATGCCGCCGATCGCAATGACAGGAATCCTCAGCTTGTCGCATAATTGCTCCAGTATTACGAGCCCACGTGCAGCGATGCCTAGTTTACATGTCGTTGCATACACATGTCCGAAAAACACATAGTCACAACCTTCACGTTCTGCCGCAAGCGCTGCTTCCAGACTGTGCACAGAACGTCCGATTCGCAACCCAAATTGTGCACGATCAAGTGCGAGCGGTACATGTTCTGGCAAATGGGTTCCGCCCAGCTCCATTTGGGCTGCTAGCGTATAATGCTCGTTTAATACGAGCTTGGAAGCAGGAATACCGCTATGCAGCAATTGGCGAGCGAGCAGCTCGATCTGATGCGCAAGCAAGCTTTTTTGGCGAATATGAATAGCAGTGACATCCGAATACATACAACTAGCAATGTTTATGATTCGCTCTGCCTCGATCTGTTCCGGTGTAACCAGATGCATTTGCATTAACGTATGTTCCCCCTTCCACTTCGTCTGTGTCGATGCTCCTATGTACCTGTTGCTAAATCGATGTTGTTCAACGTATTCGTATTAACACTTCGCTGCATTACAGTTAAAACTACGCGCACATAAAACATACGAATAGCTTGACCATCTTACATATGCTGTCTAACCGACTCCATCGTCTGAACAGATACGTACATCACACGATGAACTGCTCTAGGCTAGATGATAGTAAACTCCACATGTAGTGCGGTCAGCTTACTCGTTCGCGCAAGCGATTATGCAGCTTGTCGTAGCGACAAATACGCAAAAAAACCACCTTCCGCGTCAGGAAAGTGGTTGTTTATCGTCTTATCACGCATAAACATATTCTACACCCAGCAAGCATACATATGCTGTGCCAAATGATGAACGAAGTCATTCTCGTTTACGTATGAATCGTTATCCGTATTGTGCACCGTATAGTTATAAGGTAATAAATGACTATAGCTGTAACGGTAACTTCCAGTTCGAACTACGCCGATCCAAAACAGCATAAATTCAAATCGATCAACCTACGGAACATACGTAAATGGAGGTGTGCTTCTTCCACTTCCCTACGCTGGTATAATCCAGATCAGGTACAAAGGGTTCGACAGCATCCTGTCATCTCAGCCCCGCAAGGCTCCCCCAGTGCAATGAATATAAAATATAACGCTACTTGATTAAGCATCCCCATCTTAGCAAAATGAAACGGATAAAGCAACTGCTTCCACGTCATTCATAAGTTGTGCCTGCAAGCAATAAATCGTAACGCCAAACTATTTATGTTTGTACACTATTCATATACGGATAAGCTACCGCTTGTGGCATCCGATCACTGTAGCGCAGCCGCTGCATGCCGATTCGATCACCGCTGGCACCCCACGGCGGCTTTTTGGTCGGTTCCAGTCGTTCAAGCTCCTCAAGCACCGCAGTCGTCAGCTCAAACGATTGGCGAAAAAATTCACCGGACTGCTGCTCCGGCCAATCCAGCATCAGCCGATATCGCATAAATGACAACAGACGCCGTGAATTCCAGGCATCGTGAAATGGTTGGCAGTCGCGAATCGTATAGAGCGGACGCTTTAAGCCGAATGTGCGGGCAATATGGGTTTGATTGAGTTTACTTTCCGCTCGGTAAGCCCCTAACACCGGAATCCAGGCGCAATTTGCCGCCCATTTTGCATATACAGAGTGGGAAAAGAAATGGTGTAATTGCTCCATATGCTGACTTAGATTCACGACGACCAGATCAGCCAGCTTTAACAATGGCAGCTTGTCTTCCCCTGATCCGGCATCAAGCAGCACAAGATCGTATGCTTGACCTGCTGAAGTTAACAATGCGCGCCAGAAACTGCTCGTAGGGCTGCAAGACTGCTCATCATAACGAGTGCCGGACAGCATATCCAGTCTGCCGCGAATAAGCGGCACCATATAATCGGACACATTATGATCATTCAAAATGCCGGACTGCTGCAAATAATGCAGGCGATCAATGCCCGGCCCGTCCATCCAGACTTCAGCCGCCTGCTCCGCCAAGTCCTCTGCACACGCAGATTCCACACCATGCCCTCTGTGACCATTGTGACAGAGCAATAAGCGCGCTCTGTATTGTAAAGCCGCCGTGATGGCTGTGATTGCTGTATGTGATGAGGTTTTACCATGACCGGCATCAGGACTCCAAAACATAACCGTTGTCATATCCGCTCCCCCTTTGGCATACCGATAAGCTACCGTATCCAAAAATGATCGTCCTTATCAGGCTATTGTGCAATCCTGGCTACACACCGCTTCCTCACTGTTTAACTGACTGTACAAACAAATCGACATCGTATTCATCATCGCACTTTATTGCTACTTTCAACCGTATGTAGTGTTACTGTTCACTACAAGTAGCCTACTCATTAAGCTTATACCATATCGCCTTCAGCTTCAAAGGGATAAAAGGACGAGTCTTTACTGCCTCTATAGCCCTTCAGACGCAAATCATTCCCGATAAATTATTGCACGCTTTGAGTTAGAATGCCCTATTCTATGTCTAACGTCTCAGTCGCAATTAAAGTTTGTGTGCCGGAATCAAAACAATTGCAGACCAAACCGGAATTTACGCTTTTTGTGCACAAGCGGTAAATAGCGCTGCAACAGTATCGCGAGCAATATGTCGGTATCTTCATGTTCATCAAACGGGTCTGGCTGACACGGCAATGCATACACTTGCTCGGTGGCAAGCTCTTTACGCAATCTGCGTACTGCTGCTTCATGAGCAAGCGGCAAGCAATAATGCCACTTTTCATGGGAATATTGCTTTAGCTCGTTCGTCAATTCGATCATGTCCTGATAGCGCCATTCCGCTCCCGAGCCAACAACGATCGGCAAATCGGCACGCAAAAATTCTTCCAGTCGATCATTGTGTTTGTACATACCAAGATCAAGTACGATAAACTGGTAACTTCCGCCTAACAACGATACGACTTCCGCACGCGCAGATTCACGCCAGTAATGCACATTCTCCAGCTCAAACTGCCGCGCTTGCCGCATGCGCTGTTGCTCGTTCAACCCGGATACCGCCACCTGCTGAATACGGGCAAATGCACCTGGTGCCCCATTCATTTCTACCAGTGCGACCGAGTGCTGCCTACGCGCCAAATAATGAGCGACCATAATCGCCGCATGCGTTGTGCCTACACCTGCGGTAGCACCTATCAATGCAATCACTTGTGTCGTTTTGTTCCACTGTACGAGCGGCGTTAACGAAGTATCTTGTACATGCGAACGCTGCACCGATTTAATTTGAAGCGCCTGCCTTGCTTCACTTGCTGACTGGAAGCGATGAGCCGGATCAAGTTGTAATAAACGCTGCAACATCTGCACCGCAGCGGTCGGCATATCGTTGCGCACCAGCTCCTCCATTCCGTGTAACCATTCACTGTACATACCGCCAGTAGCAAGATAAAGTAACAATGCGCCAAGCCCGTACAGATCGGCACGATGATCGGTCTGTCCGCCGCCATACTGCTCTGGTGCGGCAAAGCCAACCGTACCTAGCTTAACCGTATCATGACTTTCCTGCGGCTTAAATGTACGGGCAATACCAAAATCGATCAAACGCACATCGCCTTCTGGCGTAATCATTACATTCGACGGCTTTAGATCACGAAAAATGATCGGCGGCTCATGCTGATGCAAATATTCAAGCACACGAAGCAGCTGATCACCACAACGTAAAATGAACGGTACATCAATCTGTTCAGGCTGTGTGCGAAACTTTTCTTCCAGCGTCTCTCCGCGAATATAATCCATCACCATATAGGTATAATCATCGCTCGTAATAACATCTACAATACGCGGCAAAAAAGGATGGCTCAGCGTAATCAACATCGCTGCCTCCGCTTCCGCCTCCCGATACGTAGATGAAACGGATATCGTTTCCTTAATCGCCCATTCCTTGCCCGGCAGCTTCAAATCATAAGCCAAATAAACCTGACTCATCCCGCCGCGTCCCAGTCTGCGTATAATCCGATATCGATCATCCAAAATCATGCCTTCATGTAAAGTTGTTGGAAACGCCATCGTATTTGCCCCTTTCGATTTCGAGAGTTGTTTTGCAAAATCAACACCTCACCTGACTAAACGGAACAGCAACGTACCAAACTGCTACACCGAGCACGTCCAGCTTGGCGGCACAGCATGCGCAATCATTCTGCCCTATGAGATCGCGCTGCCTATTGCCTGTGTTAGTCGCTTTGATCTGCTTTGATACCATAGCTATATTTCTTTCTATCGCTCCTATCTGAACAAAAAAAGAAAGCATCCCGTCCGCATGCAGAGCTGTAATAGCCCTGTTATGCGGACGGGATGCTTTCCCTGTCCGTTCGTATGAATATACACGAATTATAAAAGATACAGTCAGCAAAGTAAAGACTGTTGTGCATCTTGCATTTACGTACATAAGCACAACGATGCACGTTCATTCTTTGTATCAAACTATACCATTGCTGTGCATCACCTCACTGCCGAGACTCTTACGAAGCGATATGTTTAAACGATCAACTTCAGCATTTCATCGAACAAATAGGACAGCATTCAAATGAAATAAAACGGATAACGAGCGTCGTCTAATGAAAACGAACGACCGTAAACCGTCTATCAAGCAGTCCGAAACTATACACACGCACAGACTGCCCACTTTCCTTTTCACCTCATTGCCCTTTACTTCTTCTGTGCAGCAAAAGCGTCACGATTGCGCTGTACTTGTTTAACATGCGCTTCCAGATGCGTAATACACAACTTGTCGATCAACATGCGCGCTGTAATCTCACCATCTTCATTATGCACACCGATACGCTGCCCATCTTCTTCGGTCACCGTTTCCAGCACCGGTGCAAACGCGCGTCGCATTGCAAGCAGTGCCTGCAAATGATGTTCCAAATCGAGCTGCCCATAATTTAATCTGCGCGCCCATGCATCCTGATCAAACGCGATCAACGGTGGACGTTCCTCCGCTAGTACCGCTTTGAGTCGCTGCTGCAATACGATTTCCGTATCTAACAAATGCACGACAATCTCATGCACACTCCACGCGGTCTCCGATGGTTTAAACTCCACTTCAGCTTCAGGCAGGGCACGAACCAGCTCAATAAAATGTTCCACATCCGGCAAATAACGATAAATAGTATTTTGCATCACGCACATCCTTTTTCAAGATATACAGCAACTACATATTAATATCTTACCATATACAACGTAATTTCATCACGGTTGTGAAACAATTGTTTGGCACGCTGAATTTGCAAACGCGCTTGCTCAAACGATTCCATCACTTCACGGATGACGGCAAGCGGTTTTTTGTGCATAAGCTTGACGGTCACGATGACCGTGCCACCCGGCTGTACCGCATCCAGCAAATCGATCACAAGCCGTGCGGTCAGCTTCGGACTCCAGCTCATATCGCAGACGAGCAGATCAAATTCACCTGCACTAAACTTGACGTCCGCCGCATTACGTCGTACGGTTTTGAGCTGCGGATGGTTTTGCAAGCTTGGATGCATTTTGGCAGGATCAACAGCAGTCACATGCAGACCGCGCTCCAACAAAAACGATGTCCACCCCCCTGGTGCTGCCCCGACGTCCAGCGCCCGCTGAAAAGCGGTAAAGTCGATTCCGAACACCTTTTCCGCTTCCAGCAACTTAAACTTGGCACGCGAAATTTGGCCTTCCTCACGCTGAAAGCGAATCGCCCCGCCATTCCAATCCGACACATTATGCTCAGGTGCGGAGATACCTCCATACAAACGATCAGCAGTCCAAAATACCGATACGATCAGCTCCGGTTGTTGCACCGTAAACTCTGCTTGCAGCTCAGCTAACTGCTCCTCCAATTGATGGCGCAGCTCGGACGCATTGCTATCACCTGTATCCGCATCAGCGGTTTTGCGCACTTGCAGCGCCAGCGGCTTGCCGTACAGCTCCTCACGTTTCAGCAGCAATGCCGCCAATGTATGCAGCGGCTGCTCTCCCTCTGCAAGCTGTTCCAGCACAATATCGTAACGCACTGGCTGCATATGACGCAAAAACATTAGCGGCTGTGTTTGCAAGCGCTGAATCACCTGCTCCGCTTCCGCAGGCAATGTTAGCAATAGCACTTCTCCCGGCACTAACACCGAGCTTTTGACCGAGCCAAATGCCCGTTTTAATTCTTCCTGTGCATAAGCGGCAAAGCCGTGATTGGCTGTACCGATCCAGCGTGATTCCGCCGGTTGAATCGTTTCCTGTTCGTTCATGAAATAATCTTTAGCCTCCAGTCATTTATACCGCTGTATCACGTATATGTCCGATCATACGCTGTACCGATTCGAGCCGATACAACAGACGCGGCTTGCGTTCGCGCCATGCTTCAAATACGATCAGGCAAGGAACACTGGTCAGCTGCAACTCCTGCACAAAACGTGGCGCAAAATTAATATTGAGCGCATACACATTGTGCTCTGGCAGCAATGGCAATGCCGCTTCCAGCATCCGTCTACCCATTTTGCATGTTCCGCACAGCGGTGTGTATGCATACAGTACTGCCGGTTCCCCCGACTGCTCAGCCAGTTGCAATGCTTGCGCCTCATTCAGTTCCTGTATCATGCTCATGCCTCCTATCCAAGCGAGCTGCTTCTTTATTGATCGGCTGCGCGTGCAATTTGCTGCAAACGTTCCTCAGACATCGGCCCATTATGCAAAATAACATGTTCCGGCTTCGCCTGATAGAGCAGCTCATACATCCGCTTCCGACCATATATACTGGACGTATGCAAATAAATTTCCCGCGCATACAGCCCTTCATAGATCATCGCTTTCACTACGTCCGTACCGTCCATTTGCCCCCAGCCAAGCTCATGATCAAGCGATAAAATATCCACTTCACATTCGCGTAACATCATCAGACATTCCTCGCCATCTCTAGCGAGCGCAAAGCCTGTTGGACATGGACGGTAATCATCCAGATACAGATGAATCATAGCGATCTCCTCCTGTTACCGCTTAGCTTTCAAACTGTGAAGCCGGGCAATAATACGCTTTTTTACCAGCCACTTCGGTTTTGACTACTTTATCATTCGCTGAAAGCACCGATGGCTCTCCTTCACGCTCATACACACGACGTAAAGCGTGAAAACCGCCGGTTAACGAATCATTTGCCGTCAAAGGCTGTCCTTCCATATTGCCACCTGCCTGGATCGCTTCTTCCAGCACATTGCACATCGCATCATACAGCTTGCCAAGCGCCTCCTCATCCAGCTCCTGCACTTTGGCAGAAGGCAAAATACCTGCGGTAAAGGCGATTTCATCCGCATAATAACTACCGATACCGGCGATGAGTGACTGATTCGTTAGCGCTGTTTTGAGCGCACTACGACGTCCTTTGAACAGTTTGACGAATTGCTCACGTGTCAACTTGCGATCGGTCGCTTCCAAACCGAGACCGGCAAAATACTCCTGTGCTTCCCGTGCTGAACAATAATGGAAAATGCCCTGACGCCCTGCTGTATAATACAGCGAGCTACCATCTTCAAATTGTAGCTCGACATCGCATTTGCGATCGACATTTTGCTCACGCAGACCATAATAAAGCGAGCTACCTGCAACGATGCCAATCAGCAAACGATGACCACTATGCAGATGCAAATTCAAATATTTGCCCCGGCGCTCGATAAAAGCGATCCGGTTGCCGCTTAACATCAAGTTAACCGGATCAGCCTCCACATTCGCAATCCGAGCACGATGCAGCACCAGCTTTTCAATCGATGTATTCAAAATATAACGGGTTAACTGGCTTTTATAATTTTCAAGTTCTGGCAATTCAGGCATAATGTTGTCCTTCTTTCTCTATTAATAAAAACTAATAAAAACAGTGTGATTGGTTTGATACTGATATAAACTTTGTTCGCTGTCAAACATGGTAGAGTCAGCATACATCATACCAAGTACTCATCTCAATTAAATTCACGGTAAGCTTATGTTATGATCGTTTCATCATAAACACGATAAAGTGCGTTCGAAGCTGATTTTAATTGAGACATCCAACTAAGACCGATCCAAATAATATACAGACTATTCAAAAAATAAGCTGCCTAGACAGCTCAATCTTACACGAACCAATAGTATCGAATAGTATGGAAACAGTGGAAGCTATGCCCTAGCACTACTTTTCTTTTATACCTATCCGCCGTAGTAGTTGGCATCTTATGAACGCCTATGCCACATATATGATATGCAGACCAACATAGATATCGTATCGTTGTCCATTACATACAGAGACTATACCGAATCAAGCCGGGCTGGATCAATTTCGTCCAGTGTACGACATAGGCGATCTGCGCGCACGCCGGTGCGTGCTTCATGCTGTGACAAATTATGCTCTGTCGTGACACCGGTCATCACGAGAATCGTTTGGCAACCTGCTGCGACACCAGCAGCGATATCAGTGAGCATATTGTCACCGATGACGATCGTATCTTCTGCCGGTAGACCGATTTGCTCCAACGCATACTCCATTAGAATCGAGGAAGGTTTGCCGATAATGATCGGTTCCACTGCGGTCGCCGCCGAAATTGCAGCACCGAGTGTGCCCGCTCCAGGCAGCAGTCCATCATGCGACGGCAGCTGCAAATCCGGATTAGTCAGCACAAATATAGCCCCTTCACTGATCAAACGCAGCGCTATCGTCAGCTTGTCATATGTAAAGGAACGATCGATCCCTTGCAGCACATAATCAGGCTTATTTGCACTTACGCTTAATCCGGCATCGGTTACAGCCGATAGCAGTCCAGGTTCACCGATCACATGCACAGTGGCGCCCGGCTTTTGTTTGGCAATATAGGCAGCAGCGGCAAGTGCTGATGTACAAACTTGCTCTGCTGTAGCATCAATGCCCAGTTCGCGCATATGAGCAGCAACGCCTTCCGGCGTACGGGACGAATTGTTAGTCACAAACAAATACGGCGTGCCTGCCTGCTGCAGATGCTTGATCCAATCGGCTGCCCCCGGAATGACACGGTTACCATGATATAATGTGCCGTCCAGATCAATCAGTAATCCTTTTCCATTTGCCATTCCATTAGCCATCCTCTCTATTACTCACAATCTTCATTGTAAAAAAAGTTGCGGCATAAGGCAAACGATTTGCTTACCTTACCGCAACTTCGCACGATATTGATCCTATCCTGCCCTATTATTGCACCGGAAATAATTGATGCTCGATCGCCAGTTCTGTATGTGGAAATACCGTTTTTGCTTCTGCCAGCAATTGTTGAAGCTGCTGCTCATCTTTGTAACGCGAGCTAAAATGCGTCAAAATCAATTGCTGCACACCGGCATCATGTGCAGCCACTGCCGCCTGGTAAGCGGTACTATGGTAATATTGGCGTGCCGTCTCTTTCATATCATGCAGAAAGGTCGCTTCATGCACTAACAAATCGGCTCCTTGTGCAAGTAACTGCACATTCGCACAAGGACGCGTATCACCGAGAATCGTGACAATTTTCCCTTTTTTCGGCTCGCCTACGACTTGATGGGAATGCAGCATCTCACCATTCTGAAGCTGCACACTGCCGCCATTTTTTAATTCGCCATAAATTGGCCCCGGCTGAATACCATATTGCTTCAACAACTCAAAATTAAGCTGCCCTGGACGATCCTTCTCCACAATCCGATAGCCATAACTGTCAATCCGATGTTCCAGCAGCGCCGCCTCGACGCGGAATGTGTCATCTTCAAATACGATGCCACCTTCATGCTCCACCACCACCAACTCGTACTCCACCCGCGATTGACTTAACTCTAGCGCCATCTCTATAAATCGCTTCACTCCAGGCGGCCCATACACCGTCAATGGCAATAATCCACCTTGATTAGAGCGACTGGACAGCAAACCCGGCAAGCCAAACAGATGATCACCATGCAAATGCGTAATAAAAATCTTTTCCAGCTTGCTTAGCTTCAACTGGGAACGCAACACCTGATGCTGTGTGCCTTCGCCACAATCAAACATCCACAGCGCCTTACGCTCCTCATACAAACGCAAACCGATCGACGTCACATTACGCTGCAATGTGGGCACACCGGCATTAGTTCCAAGAAAATACAATTCCATCGTTCAACAACCTTCTCTCTATGCATCACAACACTACGCCCAGCGAGCAAATTATGCTGTTTATTGCTTTGTTTCATTATCGTTAATGCCAATAAAGATACTATTAAATAAAGATAGAAACGCGTATCTGAAACGAAATCGTGCGTATTTGCTCGTTCAGACAGCTTGTTTCTATGCAAGATTATGCAAAATGATAATATCCTTTATCATATCATGTAAATGTATTTGTCAAAAGGGATTCCTTTGTTGTGAGGAGGATTGTAGTGGGGAATGGTCGCTTGGTATAGGGGGAATTGGGAGGAAGTGTTTGTTGCTGGGCTAGTAGGGGGGCGCTTTAGGACGTGCAGGTAAGCTGTTTTTGTTAAGGCAGCAAGTACCGAACACATCGCCAAAATATGGAGAGATTGGAGAGGCACGCCAGCTGTTTTTGCTGCGGCATCCACCACCGAACACATCGCTAAAAATATGGAGAGATTGGAGAGGCATGCCAGCTGTTTTTGCTGCGGCATCCACCACTGCGGTACGGAATAAGGGGACGGACTCCCGTCTCGCACAGGAATCTACGGAATAGGAGTAACTTGTAGATTCCCGCGCTTAAACGAGGTAAGGTATTTTGCTTTGCAAAAACCACTTTTCATTGCACCTCGTGTTTACAGAACGTAAACCTTTCCCCTTATTTCCTTCCCGCAGTGAAGTGCACGTCGCATCATATGTATTTGCTTGCGCGTTCAGCATCATGTACATATATAAAATTTCAATCCACACTCCTGCACGAGGAGTGACCAATTGGGCTTGGAAACCAACAGCGTATTCACTGCTTAATTTCAAGCCACACTCCTGCACGAGGAGTGACGCGGCATGCCTGCCGCAGCCCGCAATGCGTTTGCATTTCAATCCACACTCCTGCACGAGGAGTGACTTAAAACGAGCTAATTGATTATATGTATTTACACAAATTTCAATCCACACTCCTGCACGAGGAGTGACGGGTTTTTACATTACCCCCTAACCCTAGTATTCGATTTCAATCCACACTCCTGCACGAGGAGTGACGGGTTTTTACATTACCCCCTAACCCTAGTATTCGATTTCAATCCACACTCCTGCACGAGGAGTGACCGTTTTCACATAATACAAACAATGCATTTATAAATTTCAATCCACACTCCTGCACGAGGAGTGACCGAAGGCGGCAAGCTGGTAGAGCGCTTACGGGAAAATTTCAATCCACACTCCTGCACGAGGAGTGACGCGCCTCCGACTACGTACCTATTGCAGGGGCAGAGGCATTTCAATCCACACTCCTGCACGAGGAGTGACTCAACACGTTCAACACTTTCGTTATCGCGTCGACTTATTTCAATCCACACTCCTGCACGAGGAGTGACGTGCATATATTGTACAATGTGGTGCTGATCCAGTATTTCAATCCACACTCCTGCACGAGGAGTGACAATTTAAGGAGTTAAAAATGATTTGGATTGAATATATTTCAATCCACACTCCTGCACGAGGAGTGACATCTTTGACCATTACTGACTTTAGTCAAACTAATACATTTCAATCCACACTCCTGCACGAGGAGTGACGCCGAAGCGGCGAGGGATAAAAACCAACGTCGGTATATTTCAATCCACACTCCTGCACGAGGAGTGACAAGAAAAGGAGAGTTCAACAACATGACATTATTATTTCAATCCACACTCCTGCACGAGGAGTGACGCGAACGATCCAGCGATATTGCAAGTCGGGCAAGTTATTTCAATCCACACTCCTGCACGAGGAGTGACTGCTCGATGAGATTCGTTTGATTCGAGATGAGTTGCTGATTTCAATCCACACTCCTGCACGAGGAGTGACTTTGTATCCACTTGTAAAGCGCCGGTGTGCTAATGATTTCAATCCACACTCCTGCACGAGGAGTGACTCTAATTACGTCATCGACGTAGACGCGGATGGTAAATTTCAATCCACACTCCTGCACGAGGAGTGACGCGCAAATGGCGGGGGCTCATTTTGCGACCTTTCCTATTTCAATCCACACTCCTGCACGAGGAGTGACTGCCCGCCTTCTCAGCCCTTATCCCACAAGGGAAAAACAGGTGATTTCCGCGAACCTCTCTTTCAGACTACTTTAAAACTGTCCAAAAAACAACAAAAACGCCGAAATCCCTTGCCCAGCAAGGAGCGCGAACCTCCTAGGGATTTCATGTGAGCTTAGGGTTCGCGCTTTTTAGGAATGTTTGCCAATCCATCCTCCTGTTACAGTCAAACGATAAGCCAACTCCGATTCGCATGCTTTAAGCAAAATTATTCGCTTATTCGCTGTTTCTGCACATACTGTAGCACTATGCCCATCTCAACCAAAAGCGCAAATTGGCACCTCTACATTGACAAACTCATCCCACTCTCACTCCTGCTCTGCAAGCAGCATATCCCGAACTTCCATCAATGCAAAACCGAGCCAATTCCTGCCTTTCCAATTGAGCGGACGCTCGGCATCTGGATCATCTTTTGCCAGTCCAATGCCCCAGATTTTATGTTGTGGGCTCGCTTCTACTAATATTCGTTTGCTTGTATAACATAAATATTGTCTCAATTGTTCATTTTGCTGGAATTTCGCTATATTGCCTTGCTTCACGATCTCCTAACTTTGCACTTGCCATCGTTGATCGTCAAAATGGCGCACAGAACGCCCAAACATTTTCATCTGCTTCGGATGCCTGGCTGCCATACTGCCATAATATTCGCCAGCATGTCCATATCGCCAAACAACCGTGCTTTTTCCGCCATCATATATTGTTCGGTACAGGAATAAGTGACACTGTTAATCGTAAATGGACTGTTCCACCACTGACTAAAACAACTTTGATCGATGCTGCCGACCGCTTTTGGCGTATGTCCCCAAAACAATACATATTTAAGCTTTTTGCCAGCGATATAGTCTTGTTGTAATGATTGTAGAGATTATATGGAACTAGATCACATATTCATGTTATAATTCCGCATAAATATGCAAATTAAAGCATTGGTCTGTTTGTGTATCCCCCCTTCAATTTTCCTAAAATAGACAACATGAGTTTTTGGTGAAAGTATCGACAATAGTAGACATATCTTTTATAATACTTCTAAAAACAAGGAAAGAAGGGTAATCCGATGGCTGAAATCAGAATTAGAAATACAAATGAGCGCATTTCCGGTGATGATCATGTGCTGGAGTTTTTGAATAAACATGAGGTTGTGTATGAAAAATGGGATGTGTCCAAACTATCCAGCGAGCTAAGCAACAATTTCACGCTGAATGATGAGCAAAAACAAGCTATACTGGATACATTTGAGCCGGAAATTCAAGATTTGGCGGCACGCCGTGGCTACCGGACGTGGGACGTGATTACCCTGTCGGAAGCAACTCCTGATCTGGAAGCCAAGCTGGCAAAGTTTGAAGAAATTCATACGCATACAGAAGATGAGATTCGTGCGATCGTATCGGGCAACGGTATTTTCATTATTAAAAGTCCAGAGCACGGTTATTTCGATGTTGAGCTTGAACCAGGCGATGTCATTTCCGTACCGGAAAATACACCACACTTTTTCACACTGGTCGAAAACCGCAAAATCGTTGCTGTACGCCTGTTTGTCGAAACCGATGGTTGGGTAGCTCACCCATTCGCAGATTCCTCTTTCCAAAAAGCGTAAGTTTGGCTAGATAGCTACACTTGTACATGAGGCGCTACACATTACACAATGATGTTCATCTTACAACTATATTATTCTATGACAAAAACCTACTGCCTGTTCGGAATGAGAACAGGCAGTAGGTTTTTGTCATAACCCTTTAACTATACATCGTTTAATTCTGCACATAAGTAATGTACCTAGTAGCTTGTCTCAAATTTATCCAGGGATTGCGTTCGTCTGAATCCTGCACGATTCAAGCAGGGTTCAGATGGACGTAACCTTACATCTTCCTGAGACAAGCTACTAGTACGTTAACCGAGATTAATTTAAGTGTTGAATCTGTTTTAAGATCGCATGGATCATGCATTTCAGTACACGATCAAAATTAACATTGAACTTGGTCAACGTACTAGATGGTGTCTTCAAACGATGCTACGTCTTATTTTATTGTCCACAAAGGTTAGAAATAAGAACCTATACAGCTTACTCTGACGCAAATTACCCGTATCGAACGATCTGTAAAGCAGTTTGAAGACACGCCCTAGTTGAATATGACATCTTTTACGTTCGTATACAGCCATCCCTCACACTCAAAACAATAGCCAGCCGAGCACCCCAATCGAATCGTTCCGATCGGGCACTCAGCTGGCTATGTTTACAATCACTGCAAATTTAAGCAATTCCAGCAGCAATACCGTGTAGTTCGCTCAAATGTTTAATTTCATGCGCCGGTTTGATCTCGCTGTCATTAGTTTTGCCATTACGATTCAGCCATACGGAAGTGATGCCTGTTGCTAGTGCGCCTTTAATATCGGTCGTCAGCTTGTCGCCAACCATGAGCGCCTGCGCTGGCTGCACATCCAATAGTTCCAAGGCATGCCGGAAAATGGACGGATCAGGTTTACCGCGACCGAATGCACCGGAGATCACAATGTGATCAAAATAAGGGGCGAGCTCCGGCACACCGTCCAGCTTCTCCTGCTGAAGTGCCGGGCAGCCATTCGTTAGCAACAGCAGTTTCACTTTGCCTTTTAGCTCACCGAGAATTTGCAATGTTTCTTCATAAAAATGCGGACGATTGCGGCGTTCGCGTACAAATTGCTCAGCAAGCTCAGCAGCTAATGGCTCATTATCGATTCCGAGCGCTTGCAAGCCATTATTCCATGCTTGTTTACGATAAACAGGCGCAATTTGTTCTAACTTGCGAAATTCCGGTTGTTCCCCTGCCGTAAACTGTGCCCACAATCCTTCAAATGGATTAATGCCAATCATTTGCGTAAACGGAAATGTCTCATACGATTCATACAACGCGCGTGCTTCACGGCGTACCGACTTTTCCAATTCGGCAGCATCAATGCCTTCCGCGTTAGCCGCAGTTAGGCATGTATAATGAAAAGCTTCTTCAATACTTCTCTCATCCCACAACAACGTATCATCCAGATCAAATAAAACAGCTTTAATACTCAAGTCAAAACCCTCCCGGTTATTGTTTAAGCATATTATGAAAAAGGCATGGTTACGAAGTAGAAACACATGCCTTCAAAAAAGCTATAACGTATATACTATTGTTGTGACTTCATTAGATAGGTATGGCGCTTGCTGCAACTATGAATATGCATCTATATTATTACAGCTTATCTTCCACCGTAATTTGATGCGTAGCCGCAAATTTACGCAGATGCTCAGCCATCGCATCTGTGTCATAGCGATTTAACGTACGTGCGAACAGCCATGCTCCGCCTTTGGTGCTGTGCTCAATGACGACATAACCTTTTTGCAAACGAATCTTTTTCACATTGGCAGCCGTCAAAATGCGATCACGATTAAACTTGGTCGTAATTAGCGAGTCTTTACCTACTTTAAGATACGGACGACGCAAGAACAAAATGACACCGAGGAATACATACAACAGTACGGTGACGACAAACAATACGATACTTGTCGATGCAGCCGGATACATCATCCCCATGACACCGTATACAACACCAAGTAGCACTAGTGTTGCCGGGAATACAATATTGCGTCCTTTGTACACGGTAAATTCGGAGTTTGTTTTGCTAACTCCAAGGCTGTCCTGACCTGCCTTTTTGCGGCGGACATTTAATTGCTTTGTATTACGTTTCACTTGCCTCTCCCAAGAACGGGACATCGCTTTTCCCCCTATAATCCATAATGTAAGTCTGTTATAACAAAACAGGATGTCGAATGCTGATCATTGATCAGTAACGACATCCCTGTATGGTTATTGCGTCGATGATCATGAGATGAGACTGCACATAACCAAAAGCTGTACATACAGCATAGCTATTTATGCATTGCCTTTTTTTTCGTTTTCAGCATCTTCGACCCATTCGATCGTTTCGAGTTGCTGACGGAAATTGCGGCGAATATTTCCGAGATAAACGGTACGAAGTTCATCGCGCTCGACCACTTCTTCAGCGGTAAGCCCAATATCCTTTTTTTTGCGTGCTAATTCATTAATTCTTGCAATGATTACGTCGATGTCCATAACTACCCTCCCAAATCTATCTTTTCTAACTTTGACATGTAAAAAAAAGCTTGTCAAGGCTATTCGCACCTGACAAGCAAACGAGAGAACAATATATAAATCCGGAGGAGACCCGGTTAGATCATAGGGTGAATACATGTTAGTCATATGTTCATTTATGTTCAAATCCCTCAAACAAGATAGATTGAAGTAGTCGTATCGATTACAACTATCTATCAGCAAAATCGATTACAGCTACCGATCAGCAAATATGTTAATTGCATATACAATTCATTGTACCGTATCAGCTGTAAAATAAGATGCTCATTACAGATTGTATCCACCATGTAACACACTCCAAAAATGCCAACTATACGTGCAGTTAACGATGCGGAATGACAAGCACATCTCCACTACGAATATCGCTCGTATTTAAATGGTTCTCATCACGTATTTCGGCAATATAATCCCGAATATCTTCGCCTGGTGCTTTGTACTGGGAAGCAATTGCCCATAAGCTATCGCCTTCATTTACAATCACATGTTGTTTCATCGCTACTGACTCGTCTGCAATGACCAAATGCTGAAAGCTTCCATATAATAACACGCTAGCAAACAAAAGACATACCATTAAACGACCGCTAGAGTTCCAACCGGATTTGCGTTTTGGGGAGCGACGTGTTGATTTTTTGCCAAGCGTTTTGCGTGCAGTCATCTGAATCAAATCCAATGTTTTGCGACTTAATGAACGTCGTGCACGATTGGCAGCAGACTTGGGGTTCGCGGCGGCTGACTTGAGATCGTCCACATATACCCATTCTGTCACAGCGGGTTGTTCGCTTAATCCAGCTTCTGTCTTATGAATCGATTGCATGTCAGATGTAGAATGGATGGGCGCATGTTGCACGGAATGGGCAGCCGGCTGAGCAGATGTGTCTGCTGCAGAAACAGTATGATGATCTTTAGCTGAGTTATCGTCGGTTGAGTTCGATTTGTGGATACTTTTATATGTAGTATATTTAAGCATGTGCTTCACACTCCAAACGTTTGTTCTTGTTTCCTAAAAAAAATATAACACGAACATATGTTTTGATCAATAGCTTTTTTCGAACTTTTGTTCGCTTTTTTAGGAAATGTTTTCAGATTGTAAGTTAGACAGGCACAAACCGCGTCATACCGCCGTTATAGCAACCGGACGTAGACGAATCGCTTTGTTTATGATATTCTAACTTACTTTTAGAACTTATGTTTGTACGAACGGAAGTTCTGTGTTATACTTTTCCCAAACGTTACTAGTATTGGGGTTGATACAGTATGTCCAAAATATCTAACCGCCAGCAGGCGATTCTGGAATTTATCCGGAATGAAGTGAAATTGAAAGGCTATCCGCCATCAGTTCGTGAGATTGGCGAAGCAGTAGGCCTTGCTTCCAGCTCGACGGTTCACGGACACCTGGACCGCCTTGAGAAAAAAGGATTGATTCGCCGTGACCCGACGAAGCCGCGCGCGATTGAGCTGCTCGGTCAGGAGGAATCGGAAAGCAATCTGCTGTTTGCACAGACCGTATCCCGCGTACCGATCATCGGTAAAGTTACTGCCGGTGTACCGATTACTGCGACTGAGCATATCGAAGATTATTTTCCATTGCCACAGCAGTTTACCGGTGATAATCAAGTGTTTATGCTCTCCGTTGTCGGTGACAGTATGGTTGAAGCAGGCATTCATAATGGCGACTTCGTGATCGTTCGTCAACAACAGACCGCCAACAATGGCGATATCGTTGTCGCGATGACCGAAGACGATGAAGCTACAGTGAAAACGTTCTACAAGGAAAAAGACCATATTCGCCTGCAACCAGAAAATCCACGTTATGAGCCATTACGTCTCACTCGTGTGACAATTCTCGGCAAAGTTGTCGGTCTGTTCCGTAATCTGCACTAATATTTTGCTTATGATTAGTAAAATAAGACAGCAATAAAAAAGACTCTCGCATGATGTGAGAGTCTTTTTTGTGTTTTGTGCTTGATTTTAAAATATTCCGCTCTACGAATAGTACAATTCACTCTATTCATTCACAGTTTGCTCCACTAACTCATTAGCTAGCGATCAAAACAGCTTCGCTTCCAACAACTTTGCCATCAATTCCTTAAAATCTCTACTATCCGCTTTTTCGGCAAGTCGCTCCTCCATTAAATTGAACTTTTCCGCCAAAAAATAAGCGTTTAAATACAGTACCAGATGATCTTTGGCGATGGCTTCACTGTTGTCCTTATCTGAGGAATAACTTGAAATCACACTATGCGCAAAAGCTTCGGGATTAATTTTCACTTTATTTTTCATCCTTCATTCTCCTTTGCTTCGGATTCACACTTTATGCAGCCAAACCTGCATTTCTCCGGGTGTACGGTTAGCCCAGCTATAATATGGAATTAACTTTAATGTGTGCGGAGCATAGGTTGCGGTAGCTGCCGGTTGATACAGTACATGCTCCCACTCCGCCCCTATATGCTGTCGCTCGGCTTCCAATTCAATCGTGCCTACACCACCGAGTAATTCCGGCTCGAACCGATACGTTGCCTGCCGATCTGGATGAATTCGAATGAGATGCAAATAAGTACCATTGTCCTCCTCCTCCGCACAATAAATGAGCGGGCCACGCCCAATCGCCAGCTTGCCCACATCACTGCGTACGAGTGGATGCGCACTATACTGGCGAATGTCCATCGGCAATGTCAGCGTAATTTGATCACCATTTTGCCAATGACGCTCTACTAAAGCAAAACCGTCTTGCAGCTTGAGCACCACCTTTTCTCCATTTACGGTTAGTACAGGTTGCCCAGACCAATAAGGAATGCGCAGCGCCAGCGTAAACGTTAATGGCTGGTCGGTAATGACTTGCACGGTCGCTTCCCCTTCCCACGGCAGCTCACTTGTCTGCTGAAGCTGGAATGATTGACCATCAATATGAAATTCAGCGGTGCCGGTAACATACAGATTCGTATAAATCGTACGTTGCTGTGGATGAACGGTATACACATATTTATGCAACGAAGTGAGCAGACGCGCCAGATTGGGCGGACAGCAAGCACAGCCAAACCACGCTGGTCGTGTCACTTTAACATGGCTTTTGCCTGGGTCGTTAAGACTGTTTTCTGGACGCACTTCTAACGGGTTGACGTAAAAGAAATGTTTGCCGTCTAGCGCCATCCCGCCAATCGCAGTATTGTAAAGCGCTCGTTCCAATACATCCGCATATTGCGCTTTGGCTTCATTTTTTAACATATTAAAGGCAAAGAAAATTAAACCGATCGAAGCGCAAGTTTCACAATACATCGTATCATTAGGCAGATCATAATCGCTTGTAAATGCTTCACCATCTACGGTAGAGCCGATTCCACCTGTAATGTACATCCGTTTGCTGACGATATTGTTCCATAGACGGCGACATGCTGCTAGCATCGCTTCATCGTTAGCGAGATACGCCGCATCCGCCATCGCCGCACATAAATATACAAGCCGTACGGCATGTCCTTCTGCTGTATTTTGTTCCAGTACGGGCAGATGAGCTTGATAATACTTAAGCTCACGATGACTCATCCCCTCGATGACCGGTTTCGTGCCTTTATCTTCAGCACGCTGTCTAGCGAAAAAAGTGCGATCCGTACCACGTTCATATAAAAAATACAAACTCAAATCCAAATAACGCTGCTCCCCTGTCAAATTGTAAAGCCGGGTCAATGCAAGCTCGATCTCCTCATGCCCATCATAGCCATGAATTTTGCCTGCTTCTGTACCAAAGTTAGCATCGATACAATCCGCCAGCCGACAAGCGATCGTCAGTGCTTTTTCATTGTATGTCGATTCATAATAAGCGACAGCTGCTTCAATAAAATGACCGGCACAGTACAATTCATGACTTTCCGCCAACTTTTTAAACCGGCGTTCCGGTTCTTCAATCGAAAAATACGTGTTCAAATAACCGTCCTGCTCCTGCGCTAGCGCAATCAAATCGATCACACCATCCGCCAATTGCTGCAAATGAGCATCCGGGTGAAAAGATAACGAATACGCGACCGCTTCCAGCCACTTATACACATCACTGTCTTGAAATACCCAGCCATAATGATGACCTTGTTTAAGTCCTGCTGCGATTTTAAAATTTTCGATCGCATGACTTTTTTCTGACGGAATGCTTTCATCATTGCGCTCTTTTTCAATGACAATATCGGCGCGATCATTTAGCACTTCCCATTGATACGGAATCATCTCAGTGCGTACCAATTCACGATAATTGGACCAGAATGGATCGGTAATATGAAACGATTTGAACTGTAGCGACATAGTCGTGATTCCCCCTGTTTTTCATTTAATGTATAACCTATATGCCAAACGGATTTAAGACTGTGTACTCACTTCACGCTGATGCAGTTGTTTGCGAATATTACTTTCATTTTTCTCAAATCGACGGTAAAACAACATCGGGATAATTCCGAGTAAAAACACAATCGCTGGCAGCCATACAAATACGAAGCGAATACCGGCAATCGATTGAGCGCTTTGGACAACATTAGGCACATAACCGAACGATTCCATAAATCGAGTCGGGATAAAACCACCTAGCCCTGAACCTGCTTTAATACAAAATGCGCTGCCGATTGCTGTCAACATCCCACTTGCTCGCAAACCGGATTTCCATTCGCCATAATCGACCGCATCGGACAACATCGCAAACGGCATCGAACAAGCAATCCCCGAACCGATACAACCAATGCACCAACCAACGATCAGTAGTGGCAGATGCATGCCTGCGCTGAACAAAATAACTTGTCCAATCGCTGCCAGTACAAAACCGAGAATCATCGTCATCTGTTTGCTTGTATATTTGACAATCCACGGAATCGACATCATACCGAGTACTTGAATAACCGAAATACCATTAATAAGCGGCACCAAATCCATTTTGTTCAGATCATATTCAAAATAATAAACGAGTGTTGACGTACGGATCGTTAAGGCAACCCAGAACAGCAAATTGGCAATAACGAGTAAAATCCACGGCCAATTGCCGGATAATGCCTTCATACTGTCACGTACCGGAATCGTTTTGATTTTTTCGATATTGATTTCCTTCAAGTTCGCAAATGCGATCAGAAACATAATGACCGAAATGATCCCAAACAGACACAATGTCCAGAAAAAGCCTTTCTGCTCATTACCGCCGCCAAACAAAGCGACCAGTGGCAATGTAAAGGTGACGGCGACAAAGTTACCGATATTACCGCCTACCATACGGAATGAATTGAGTACGACCCGCTCATTCGTATTGCGGCTTAAGTTTGGCAAAATGGCGGTAATCGGTGTCGAAATCCCTGTATAAGCGATTCCAGCCAATATATACGTCAAACTGGCATACACGATTTTCCACGTTCCATCCAAATTCGGCGTCGTAAATGTCAGCACCATAAACGTCGCAAACGGTACGCATAACCAAAGAAAATAAGGTCGACTTTGCCCATATTTGGATTTCGTATGATCCACGATGATGCCCCACATCGGCGCATCCACCGCATCAAGCAACCGTGTTAACAATAGTAATGTGCCCGCTACACCTACAGATAGTCCGAACACATCCGTGTAAAAATAGAGCAAATAGGCACCAATAATACTGTACAGCAGGTTGCCGCTCGTATCGGTGAGCGCATAACTGATGCGGCGATGAAACGGAACTTTCTCGGTTTGCAAAGACGGATGTTGCTCATGTGAGGAATTAGATGATTGTTCCATAGGTGTACCCTCCTGTTTACGAATAACGTTAAGCTAAAAGCGGATGTACCGGATTGGCACTGCCGTTGTCTTTATCGTAAGCGCTTTCGAACGGTTGATAAACTTAAGTTTTCGTAGGATAGGTGTACATTTCCGATATTTATTATAATTTAAAATGACGTGAAACCGTGCCAATTCGTGGTATAATAACGACAATAACAACGTATCCGCTTCTTTTTTGCCATTATAAGTAAACAAAACCGACTTTTTGTAACCAAAAATGATATCGTAGCAGGGAGTGACTGTGATTTACTATGGAATCCGTATCGAAGATCAACATTGAGCGTCCGCTCGCTTATTACAAATGTGGTCAATTTGTAGGCGAGGACGGATGGAAACATAAACGAATGAAATTGGAACAAGACTATGAGCTTATTATCGGCTTAAAAGAAACGGTCTATTTACAAGTAGGGGATGATCGTTACGAAATCAAGCATGGAGATATTGTATTGATCGGACCTGGGGTGGAGTATATCGGTTATGCTCCTTCAGTTAACGGGGTAAGCTTTTTCTGGCTTCACTTTATTCCGCGTCAAGATGTGTTGCTCGAGTCGACCGATACGTTTACGAATTTGCTGCTAACTTATACAGAGCGAGAGTTCGCCAATACGCTCGGTGCTTATGTTTGTTTGCCGAACTTTTTCTCGTTAACGTATTTAGATAAGCCGGTTATGCTGATGAAGCAAATTTTAGACATTTCTCATACGTCCTATTACAGCCCGTATGCTGTCGATTATTTGGTAACCGAGTTAATGATTGAATTGACGGATAAATATATACAGCAGATTTTGCAGCAACAATTGCTAAATAAAGAGCATAACCAGAAGTTTATGCAAATTCTCGAATGGATTAGGGTGAACATTTACCACGATCTGACTGTGCAAAAGGTCGCAGACACTTTTAGTTTTAATGCTGATCATTTGACCCGTTTATTCAAAAAAAACCTCGGGATGAGCACGATTCGTTATATTAACACGCTTAAATTGAGCTTAGTAAAGGAACGGTTATGTACGACTAATCAATCGATCAAAGAGATCGCGTATGATCTGCATTTTCGCGATGAAAAATATTTGATGAAACTGTTTAAAAGTTATATCGGCATGACACCAACGCAGTTTCGCGATACGTATACGAACACCTATCTGAACAATGAGAGCGTTGACCCGGACATTCCGTTGCCTCCGCACTTGCGTAAACCATAATGGTCGTTATCCGAAGATAGAAATCAAGACGTACGAATATGGACATCATCACTATAGCTCATTATTACCACAGGCAGTTGGATGATCGACGACGGTGCATCTGCTGTTGTCTTCCTTGCGCATTATCACTATAGTTCAATCACCACAGCTCGTTGTTTGCTCATTACTTTCGCCAATGATGTATCACATACAACCGATTTCCGAATACACTTTAACGCAAACATCGTTGAATGATTCGTTATAGAACAGCATACCAATAGCCCGAAGCTTCCAGTCTGTGCAGCAGACGGTTCACTTCGGGCTGTTGGGTTATTTAATTGCCATTATAATGTTATCGGTTTTGTTTGATCGCGATTGATTTTAAATTTACTGCAAGCTCTGAAAGTCAGCAATGTAAGCACACCATTCAAGTTCACATAGTCGAGTTGCCCGATTATTCATAAACCTCAATATAATCCAGCTCCGCATAACCGTTGCCTTTACCTAATACGATTGTATTTTCCCCTTGCTTCAAATTAACCGATACCGTGACAATTTGACGGGTACCAAAGTTAGGTACGGCTGCTGTCCAGCCACCTGTTTTTGGATAGGAGACCGCATCTTGAGACTGACCGTTAATTGTCAATGTGTGTGTAGACGTACTGTCTGTACCATTGGCATAGCCAATGTCCATTTTGTACGTACCTGCCGCTGGTGCATTCACCGTGAATGTGACAGAACTATCACTGTTGTCGATATTGCCGACAAACTGACCATTGGAAGCATACGACCCATTAACAACGCGCGCACCATTGATTTGCGAATCTTCCGCTTCCACTCTTTGATCAAAGCTGCCAAGCTGTTGCAATTGGATGTAATCAAGTTCAGCATAACCCGAACCTGCTTTGGTCAAGCGAATCGTATTGCTACCTTGTTTCAAAGCGACTTGTTGTTGCACCGATGAACCGTCTGCGGAGTCCAGCCAGCCGCCTGTCGCTGGATAGCTCAGCGTTGTTGCCGCTGCTCCATTTACACTTAGCGCTTGCTGCGATGTGCTTGAACCTCCATTCGCATAGCCTACGGTCAAATTATAATTGCCATCTGCTGGCGCATTAACTGTAAATTCAACATAGCTGTCTGGATCATCGATCCGACCGACATAACCGTTGCTTGAGGCATGTGTACTGCTTAACACATTCGCATGATTCACATTCGCTTTTTCCGCTTCATAACGTGTAATATCGCTTTGTGCTCCTGGTGTAACGGTCAGACGATAGCCGTAAGAGGCTTTCATATCCGTCACCGGAATGACGATTTGACCATTTTGAATTGCAAAATTGCCTGTAAACACCGTTGTTGGCGCGCTTACCGCTGTATCGACACCATACCACGGCGTGCTTTCCAGCTTCACGCTAGCTGTGCCGGAGAAACCGGACAACGAATCCAATCCTTTGACTACGATGTTTTGATTGCCGTTTCCGCCGCCAAATATAGTGTACACTTGATTTTTGTCATCATTTACACTTGCAATGCCGTCCAGGTTACTATTGCCTGGTGTAGTCATTGCCATCTGACCGTTCATATCGCCATACCATTTGTAAAACCACCAGCCACCGTTTTTCTCACCGTTGGCGGTAATCAGATTGCTCAGACGACCAGGACGGAACCAAAACGCAATATCGGCAGTATCAACACCGGAGCGTTCAAATTGCGCAATATATTGTGACATATCGCCTGGCACTGCTTGTTCAGCAGGTGTGCTGTATTCATTAATACTGATTGGGCGTGGGCTAATGCCCAAGTCTTTTTCGATTGCACGATAATCCGCTATATGGGAGGCAATCGGCTTTGGACCGTCCAATTCATGCCATGAAATAATATCAGGCAACGCATTGTTGTCTCGTGCATAAGTTAGGAAGCTTCTAATGTAATTGGAATCGTATCCCGAAATGCTTGGACCCATCGTTTTGGTATTCGGATCAAGTGCGCGAATGCGCTTGTATGTTTTTGTCCAACCTTCGTTAAATGAACCGGCTTTATTCGTATCCCATGTCCAATTCGGTTCATTCCAAATTTCATAAGCATAAATATTGTCTGCGCCCGAATCAAGGCGTGCTTTTACCATTTTGTCTACTTTAGCATTCCAGTCATCCCAACTTACCCATTTGTATGGGAAATCAGGATAAATGTCTGGCATGCGAATCGTCACTTCTGCGCCATTGCGTTTGGCGATGGGGGCTACTTTCAATGCATCACCGATCGGTTTGGTTTCGCCGTTTGGAAGCTGTTGCCCATCCGGTGCCATCTGGGTGAACATTTTAGGCTTGGTCGGTGCGATCAGATCGTCCGCTGGTCTGCCTTCTTCCGCTAATCCATACAGGGAACCAGAAGCGACATGGGTTACAGGTCGATACAGATTAGATACATCCACCGTAAACGGCGATGGAGTCGCTGCCGATACAGGAGCAGGAGCGAACAGAGCGGGTACCATCCCGAGTAATAATGCACCACTTAACAAAGCTGCCATTTTTTTCATTGGTCATCACCTTTCGCATTCATAGGGTCGATTACAAGCAGTTAAGCAATAAAAGATAACGCTTTCATAGGGTTGCTAGCCAACACCTACAAGGCTTAAATGCGTACTCACCTTGTACTACTAGGTTATTGATTTTCCACTGTCAGGTAAACTCCAAAAAGCGTAGTTTGGGTGCAAATTACCGACTTTTGAACTATAAAATAACGTTGTTTATCGAGACGTAGCGTTTATTATTACTTGTTTATAGCTATATTGGCTCTTGCTGATGATAATGCTATGTATGTTGCAATTTTACTGAGACAATGAGCAAAATTGAATATTCAACAAAATATATCTGCTAAACGTGTTCATATTTGTTAAATATATTAAAAAAAGCGTATAGTTAAGCATTTTTGCATTTTTTTGTATGGAGCTAAGTAAACGTTTAAACATTTACTATCATCTGAACATGCCTAAGATTGCTAACTTCAAACCTGATGGAATGCGTTATAACTTTTGTTGACGCTCATCTACTTGTTTATTCTATTCCTAGTCAAATAGCCAGAAGTCATCGTCCAACACGTAGACGAGAAACTTCTAGCTATTTGACTACGGAATTACTATGATGAGAGCAAATAAAAGTGCGACAAGCTAGTCGTCGATATAGAGATTCATTATACCGTGTAAGCTTGCATCAATTTATGCTCGCATTGTTAATAAACCTCAATATAATCTAGCTCCGCATATCCATTGCCTTTACCGAATCCGATTATATTGTCTCCTTGCTTTAGATTAACCGATACCGTGACAATTTGGCGCGTACCAAAATTAGGTACATTTGCTGTCCAGCCACCGGTTGTCGGATACGAAATCGCAGTTTGAGACTGACCATTAATCGTCAATGTGTGTGTAGACGTACTGTCTGTACCATTAGCGTAACCGATATCCATTTTGTACGTACCTGCTGCCGGTACATTCACCTTAAATGTCACGGCGCTATCGCTGTTGTCGATGTTCCCAACAAACCGATCATTGGAAGCAAATGAACTATTGACGATACGGGCATTTTGCACCTGTGCATCTTCCGCTTCCACTCTTTGATCAAAGCTGCCAAGCTGTTGCAATTGGATGTAATCAAGTTCAGCATAACCCGAACCTGCTTTGGTCAAACGAATCGTATTGCTACCTTGTTTCAAAGCGACTTGCTGTTGTACCGATGAACCATCCGCGGAGTCCAGCCAGCCACCTGTCGCTGGATAGCTCAGCGTTGTTGCCGCCGCTCCATTTACGCTCAGCGCTTGCTGCGATGTGCTTGAACCTCCATTCGCATAGCCTACGGTCAAATTATAATTGCCATCTGCTGGCGCATTAACTGTAAATTCAACATAGCTGTCTGGATCATCGATCCGACCGACATAACCGTTGCTTGAGGCATGCGTACTGCTTAACACATTCGCATGATTCACATTCGCTTTTTCCGCTTCATAACGTGTAATATCGCTTTGTGCTCCCGCTGTAACGGTCAGACGATAGCCGTAAGAGGCTTTCATATCTGTCACCGGAATGACGATTTGACCATTTTGAATTGCAAAATTGCCTGTGAACACCGTTGTTGGCGCGCTAACCGCTGTATCGACACCATACCACGGCGTACTTTCCAGCTTCACATTCGCTATATCAGAGAACGCGGTCAGTGTATCCAACCCTTTTACGACAACATTATGATTGCCTGTACCGCCGCCAATTACAACATCGACTTGTTGCTTGCTGTCATTCACACTCGCAATACCGTCCAAATCAAGTGCTTTTGGGTTAGGCGGAGTAGTCATAACCATTTGACCGGACATATCACCATACCATTTGTATAGCCACCAACCGCCATTTTTCTCACCGCTGGCGGTAATCAGATTACTCAATCGACCCGGACGGAACCAAAATGCCAGATTGGCAGTGTCCACACCAGAGCGTTCAAATTGGGCAATATAACGTGTCATACTGCCAGGTACTCCTTCTTCTGAGATAACGCCATATTCGTTAATGCTGATTGGTCGCGGACTGATGCCCAATTCCTTTTCCAATGCAAGATAAGCAGCGATATGATCGGAAATGTAACCAGGTGCTGGACTGTCCACATAATATCCTTCCGGAGCGCCCAACTCATGCCACGAAATGATATCCGGCAGCACATGATGATCGCGCGCATACGTCAGAAAATCTCGTAGCCATCCTTCATTGTAATGGGTAATGCTCGGACCAATTATTTTCGTTGTAGGGTCTTGTTGTTTAATACGATTGTATGTTTTTTCCCAGCCTTCGTTAAATGAACCTGCTGCCTGTGTATTCCATGTTCCGTCCGGCTCGTTCCATATTTCATAGCCATAAATATTATCCGCCCCAGAATCAAGACGCGCCTTGACGATTTGATCGACTTTGGCATACCAGTCATCCCAGCTGACCCATTTGTACGGAAAATCCGGATAAATGTCCGGCATACGAATCGTCACTTCTGCACCATTGCGGTTGGCGATTGGCGCTACTTTTAGCGCATCACCAACCGGTTTGGTTTCACCATTCGGAAGCTGCTGCCCTCCCGGTGCCATCTGGGTAAACATTTTCGGCTTAGTCGGGCCAATTAAATCTTCGGCAGGTCTGCCTTCTTCCGCTAATCCGTACAGGGAACCGGAAGCCACATGAGTTACAGGTCGATACGTATTTGATACATCCACCGTAAATGGTACTGTAGATGCTGCGGAGACTGAAGTTGGAGCCAATAAAGCTGGAGCTAGTCCAAACAATAATGCCCCGCTTAACAGGACTGCCATTTTTTTCATTCGTCATCACCTTTCACACTTATAATGGGAGTAATATGCAATGAAGCAAAAAAAGATAACGCTTTCAAATAGATGTTGGTCAACATCTGCAAGACGTACATAACAATTTGCCTTGTACTAAAATAGTATTTATTTCCCATAGATAGGTAAACTTAGAAAATCGTAGGTTGGGTGTACATTACCGACTTGTGGATGATTTATTCGGAATTCAAATTAGGAGGTCAGCGATGGTCAGCGATTCATTTGCGTTTATTTTCAAAAGAAAAACCCCTTACGCCATAAGCGGCGCAAGAGGTTTAGTTATTAATACAACGTCATATACTGATCGCGTTCCCATTGGTGAACTTGAGTTCTGTACATATCCCATTCAATCTCTTTCAGCTCATAAAAATGCGCAGTGGCGTGCTCACCGAGTGCGGTGATCATCGTATCATCGCGCAGCAGCTCATGCAGCGCTTCTTTCAGATCGCCTGGAAGGCTTGGGATGCCTTCATCGATTCGCTCATCTTCGGTCATTATGTAGATGTTGCGGTCGATTGGCTTTGGCAAATTCAGTTGACGATCGATGCCGTCAAGACCTGCTCTTAGCATTACAGCCAGTGCCAGATAAGGATTAGCTGTTGGATCAGGGTTACGCAACTCGATCCGTGTGCTCAGACCACGGGAAGCCGGGATACGAACCATTGGGCTACGATTACTTGCAGACCATGCTACATATACAGGTGCTTCATAACCTGGTACAAGGCGTTTGTACGAGTTTACGGTTGGGTTTGTTACCGCTGCCATCGAACGGGCGTGTTTCAAAATACCCGCCATATAGTACCTTGCAATTTCGCTTAGACCGATTTCATCGCTTTCATCATAAAACGCATTGGTACCGTCTTTGAACAAAGACTGATGGCAATGCATACCAGAGCCGTTCATACCAAACAGCGGCTTTGGCATAAATGTTGCATGCAGACCGTGCTGACGCGCAATCGTACGCACGACGAGCTTGAACGTCTGAATTTGATCGGCAGCTTGCAAAGCGTTTGCATATTTAAAATCGATCTCATGCTGACCTGGTGCCACTTCGTGGTGAGAAGCTTCGATCTCAAAGCCCATTTCTTCCAGCGTAATAACGATATCACGACGACAGTTTTCACCGAGATCGGTTGGAGCCAGATCGAAATATCCGCCCTGATCGTTCAGTTCTTCCGTCGGATTACCGTTGGCATCGGTACGGAACAGGAAAAACTCCGGCTCAGGTCCGACCATCATTTCAGTAAAGCCCATCGCTTCTGCTTCCTTCAGATTACGCTTCAAAATGCCGCGTGGATCACCGGCAAATGGCGTACCATCCGGCATGTACACATCACAAATGAGACGCGCAACACGGATATCTGTTACCCACGGGAAAATAACCCATGTGTCCAGATCAGGGTACAGATACATATCGGATTCCTCAATCCGTACATAACCTTCGATGGAGGAGCCGTCAAACATCATTTTATTGTCGAGCGCTTTACCTAATTGACTAACTGGGATTTCCACGTTTTTGATCGCACCGAGCAAATCGGTAAACTGCAAGCGAATAAAACGTACATTTTCTTCTTTGGCAATACGTAAAATATCTTCCTTCGTAAAACTCACGCTACCCTCTCCTCTGTGGTCTGTTTATTTTTTGTTGAAGAATCGGGATAACTCCCCTTGGATAAGAGACACCTGGCCCGGACGTTTACCAGTGACCAGCTGCTGTTTAAGCATACGATGAAGTTGCGAATCTGACAATTCCCTACGACGTTCTTCCGTATCTGCCGTAATCACAGTAGCTTCCTCAGATTCTTTGGAAACCGGGTTCATCACCTGTTTGATGCCGGCGATATTTACCCCTTTCTCGATTAACGCTTTAATTTCCAACAAGCGTTCTACATCATTAAACGAAAACAAACGTTGATTACCCGACGTACGTGCCGGCACGATTAAATTATGTTGTTCATAATAACGAATCTGACGCGCGGACAGATCGGTAAGTTTCATCACGATTCCGATTGGGAACAGCGCCATATTTCTGCGAATTTCATCACCCATGTATTCATCAACCTTCCAATTGGCATTTTAGCATTGTGTTCTCTTGCTTCTATTGTACATATCCTGATATAAGACGTCAATAACATGTTAACTTAACTCACAATAATTTTATATCACGTTAACATATGATTAACAATGAAAAGACTAAATTTTTGTTTTGTTTCCGTAAGCTCTCTTTTTCACAGATTTATTATAACATCAGGTGGATTCAAAATGCACGCCGGGACAGCGAATCTATCTATTTATGTTACAACGCTTCTGCAAGATTGCCAGGTTTGTGCAGCAGCAGCTCCCAAACGACGTAGCCGTTTTCTTATATGAGCCAAATATTCGTCAAGTTAATCCAATTTTGTTGAAATTGCATCTATCTATGTTACATTGGCTGCATAATTGTCCTCTATAGCACAACGAACACTCTCACTGCGTTGTTACAGTTTACACGAATGCGTAATGAACACTGGCAACTGATTGTACGGTTACGATGAAAGCAGCTTATACACATTGATCGACTATATATTATATTGCTTTTAATTACGCCTCAAACAAGCGCTTCATCTACGATGAAAGTAAAATGAACATGTTATTCGCTTAATCTGTTTATGCCACTTAAAGCAAACGATTCGTCGAAATTACAAGCTGGATGCGTGTCGGCTATAGTATAACTATTAAAGCTTAATTACACCTATTCACATTTTATTATAGGCTAGCTAATGGCGCTGATTTTGATAGTTTACTACTTATAGAAATAATTAATGAACTTATATAAAATACCTATAAGCGAGTCAAAATGAGTAACTATTTACCCATATTAACAATCAAGTGACTACAGCAGTTACACGCTAATCGAAATTGGCTGTGGAAACATACATACGCCTATAATCGATAAATAAAATTTCCAAATATGCTATTTTAACAGCTTATCAGGCGGGCTTTTGTACGCCGTCCTTCATTTGTATCGCCATATCAATATCCGGACAACAATGAAGCTGTCATCCGGACGTTGTACTTTGTTGTAGATCGTATGCAGCGTCAGCTTATAACAAATCGCGTTCTAGCATCGTTTGCAATGCCATCAGCACACCCAGTTTAACATGTGAGTACGTAAGCCCGCCCTGCATATAACCGATATACGGCTCACGAATCGGCGCATCCGCAGATAGCTCCAAACTTCCGCCCTGGATAAATGTACCGGCAGCCATAATGACCGGATGTTCATACCCTGGCATATCCCACGGTTCTGGCACTACATGACTATCAACGGCGGCAGCGCGCTGAATGCCCTGTACAAATGCAATGAGTTGCTGTTCTTGTGTAAATGAAATCGCCTGAATCAGATCGGTACGCTGTTCACTCCAGCCTGGCTTGCTGTTAAAGCCGGCAAGCTCAAACATCGCCGCTGCGTAAATACTGCCTTTGAGCGCTTGACCGACGATCGTTGGTGCCATATACAAGCCTTGATAAATGCCGCGCGTCGTCCCCAACATCGCGCCCACTTCACCGCCGATGCCAGGCGCAGTCAGACGATAAGCAGCGAGTTCTACATAGCTGTGTTTGCCGCAAATGTAGCCACCTGTTTCAGCAATACCACCGCCTGGATTTTTGATCAATGAGCCTGCCATCAGATCGACACCTACTTGTGTCGGTTCTAACGTCTCGGTAAATTCGCCATAACAATTGTCGACGAAAATGACTACATCTTTGCGATACGAACGAATACGCTGAACCATCGTCTCAATATCGGCAATCGTAAACGAAGCGCGCCAGTCATAACCACGTGAACGCTGAATTCCGATCACTCGTGTACGATCATTTAACAGTCGCTCCACTTCATCCCAATCGACTTGTCCATGCTCGTTCAGCGCGGCTTCCTGATAACCGATCCCAAAGTCCGCCAGCGATCCTTTGCCATCGCCAGGCTTGCCGATCACTTTATGCAATGTATCATAAGGACGTCCGGTAATGTACAGCAGCTCATCGCCCGGACGCAGCACGCCGAATAATGCAGTTGCAATCGTATGTGTACCGGAAGCAAAATGCGGACGCACAAGCGCTGCTTCCGCACCAAACACATCAGCATACACCTGCTCCAACACTTCGCGTCCACGGTCATTGTACGCATAACCTGTCGAGCCAGCAAAATGATAATCGCTTACTTTATGCTTCTGAAAAGCTTCAATCACTTTCCATTGATTTGTGTCCACAATCGTATCCAAATTACGGACAGCTTTATCAATCAGCTGATCTGCACTGGCAGACCAGGCGGTTATTTTCTCATTAAACACAGGCATACTCGTCTCTCCCCACAATGATAGCCCGCCCCGAAATCGATTGGGCGGGCTCATTTGATCTATCTGTTCCTTCATTAATACGCTTTCGGAATAATGTTTATAAGTTATACAGATTTATTCTAATCTTCCGCAACGTCCATTCCTAGCTGGAACGCTGTAATGATTGTAGACAGATTCATAACATTAAAGATAGCATATTAGCGTAATCCGTACCAAGTTGCTATTGAATTTCATTATATTTGGTCAATAGCTTACTTTATCGCGCTTCATATTTTACACGCTACGATAGGATGAAGCAATTATTTATACGGATTGTCGTAATTTTGTCACTTTATCCATCATAATGTGATGAATATATACATCCATTACTCGAAGCGGCTTAACTTTGTACCTATGCTGTCCTATCGATTATCGCTTCGCTCGAGTTCACTATGACATGTGTCTAACCCAAATTGGCGTATGCTCAGCTACGCACTTCATAATCTTGCAAACGATAACCAAACTTCTCATAATCCGTTTTGTTCAGCTCTACCGTAAAAATAGCATCGTTATCTTCATACTCTTGCTCGATGACACTGCTAAAGCTGTACAGCTGTGAGATTAGATCGCCGCGATCCGCCGGAATACGGTACGTACGCTGTCCTCCAGCAAGCTGCTCCTGAATGAGCTGCCTAATCTGCTCCAGATCGGATGCGTTATATGCACTTACACGCAAATGATGACGATCCGCTGGCAACATTTCCAGTTGCGTCGGTGTGCACAGATCGATTTTGTTATACAACACAATCTGCTCCTTGCTGCCGGAACCAAGCTCTTGCAAAATCTCGTCTACCACTTTCATCTGCTCATCACGGCGCTCGGATGCAGCGTCAACGACATGTAAGATCAGATCAGCTTCATTCACTTCCTCCAAAGTCGCTCGGAACGCCGCTACTAGATCATGCGGTAAATTTTGAATAAAACCGACCGTATCGGTCAGCACAATTTCTTTGCCGCCCGGCAATTCTAATGTACGTGAAGTCGGATCAAGCGTAGCGAACAATTGATCTTGAATATAAACATCGGCATCGGTCAATTGCTTGAGCAATGTCGATTTGCCGGCATTTGTATAGCCGACTAACGCCACTTGTACAACGCCAGACTTTTTGCGCCGTTCCCGATACAATGTACGGTGACGCATCACTTCCTCAAGCTGACGTTTCAGATCGGTGATACGGGTACGGATATGGCGACGGTCGGTTTCGAGCTTCGTTTCACCCGGTCCGCGTGTACCGATGCCGCCACCGAGACGGGACAGGTTTTTGCCTTGCCCGGATAGACGTGGTAGCAAATAGCTATACTGTGCTAATTCCACCTGCAAAATACCTTCACGCGTTTTGGCACGCTGTGCAAAAATGTCCAAAATTAATTGGGTGCGGTCGATAATTTTGGCATCCAGATGTTCTTCCAAATTGCGTACTTGCGCACCGGACAACTCCTGATCAAAAATAACTGTATTTGCACCTAATGCTTCCAGCATGATGCGAAGTTCTTCCACTTTACCTTTGCCAATAAACCAACGTGTATCTGGTGTTTCGCGGTTCTGGGTCATCTGTTCTAGCACTTCTACACCAGCCGTTTCGGCAAGGCTAACCAGCTCCTGAATCGATCCTTCCGTATTCGTTCCGTTACGCTTATCCATCTGCGTAATTAGACTGACAAGTACGGCTCTTGCTTGTTGCTCGGTTTCTGTATTATGTGTTACCTGTTTCATAGGCATTCTCCTTCATGTTCGGGGTAGTTCAGGGTACGGTTTGGAAGATGGATCACCTGGCGAACAGGAAACTGCTTGCGCACGGTAACGATACTTGCTCCACTTATGCCTACGAATGATGCTCACGTCCAAACAAGCTGCGGCGATGTTTAAGCGAGAGCGGAAACAGTGGAAAGGCATGCGCATCGATCTGCTTTAGCAGTCGGCGTGCGGTTGCATGTGCCAATTGATAATCCTGCTGCGTAATGACACGGCGCCGTAAAGCATCGTCCAGCTCATCTTCATCGAGCAGGAAAATCTGTCCATCCTTCATCACGACGATATCAAGATACAGATCGTCAAACCACGGTACACCCTGATCGGTTATTCCCTGTGTTTTACAAATATCAATATACCATTCGATAATCTCCTGTCGATCATCAAACATAGCTGTGACTACATAGTTCGCATTTTCCGGGTAATACTGCATCCATGAATATTCGGCAGCAGCAATGCAAAATCTCCGGCCTCCGTAAATTTTGTATAATGGCTCGCGTAGTCGGTTCATATGGTACAGTGTCACATATCCTGTAAAAATACTGTTGTTGACATAGCGGCGAGTATAACTGCGTTGAATGACACGCCGCCAGTTCGCTCGATCTGCAAATTTACGTTTCATGGAAGCGTCCCTTTCCTACAAAGTAACTTCAGAATAGCATATTTGCATCGTTCGCTCAAAAAATTCCCGTAAAAAAGCCTCCAATCGCATCGATTGGAGGCTTAACAGGCTATGGATCAGCTTATGGTGTGGACGGTGGCGCTGTTGTCGCACCATCCGGTGACGTTGTCGTATTATCAGCACTGTCAGCTGGTGGGGTCGTCGTGCCTGGTGCAGTCGTTCCAGGCGTTGCATTATTATCTGTTTGCCCACTGCCGTTAGTACCGTTTTGACTACCATCGGTCGGCCCGCCTCCGTTATTGGCTGAACCATCACCCGGCCCAGGAGCAGAGCCGCCATTGCCTTTTCCATTACCTGGATTGCCATTACCCGGCCCGTTGCCTGGACCATTTTCCGAACCTGCGCCATTTTCCTCACCGGTAGGTGGAGTTGATGGCTCGCCTCCAGGCGGAACGACATTACCTGGATTGTCCGATTGCTCCGGACTGGCTTGCTCAATCGTAACACTAACCGTATTGGATGCATCAGATTGAGCACCGTCCGCTGTAACTGCTGTTACATAATATTGATACGTTGCACCCGGTGTGACCGCAGTATCGGTCGCTGAAGTGCCAGGCGCACCATTTGAAATAGCGGTAAACTCGTTTGCCGAACTTTCTTTACGATATACGGTATAACCGGTTGCGCCGTTCACAGCTTTCCATGACAGATTAACCGCCTGTTTTGCTTGATCATATGAAGCGTTCAAACCGGTTACGGTCGCCGGTGCCTGCGGCTGTTCTTGTTCTGGTGCTTCCTCTACCGGCGGCGGTGCTGCTTGTGCAGGTGGAGCATCAAAGTTTTGCACCGGATATCCTTGTAATGCAGGACCCATTACGGCTGCAAACATCGCTGCAGCACGTCCGCTGCCATCTTTGAGCAGATGCGTACGATTTGGCTGATCGTATCCCATCCAGACTGCTGCTGTCCACTCTTTCGTATAACCTGCAAACCATATATCACGGTTTGCACTGCTACGCAGCCCCGGAATACCGTGCTGGGTCGTACCGGTTTTACCGGCTACCGGGCGATCGATTTGCGCTCGTTTACCAGTACCGTTTTGTACGACATTTTCCAACATTTGCGTCATTTCGTCGGTCACTTGTTTGTCCAGCACACGCGTAGAATTCATATTGTTTTTGTAAATTTCAGCGCCGGTGCTATCGGTGACGCTTTTCACCGCATAGGCAGGCATATACGTACCGCCATCAGCAAACACGCGATACGCTTGTGCCATTTGCAGCGTATTCGTCCCTTTGCTCAATCCGCCGAGCGCGATCGCCAAGTTATGATCGGCTGAAGTCAGATTAAAGCCTACCGAATTGGCATATTTAATGCCTGTATCGATCCCAATCTGATTGAGCAACCATACTGCCGGAATATTGATCGAATCTTCCAATGCAGCTGTCATCGAGATCGATTGGGAATATCCACCTTCTAGATTTTTAGGACAGTAGTTATTAAAACATTGCTTTTCATTATTTAGCATCGAATTGGTGTTATACTCGCCACTTTGCAATGCCGGAGCATAGGAAATGATCGGCTTAAATGCAGAGCCTGGTTGACGATAACTTGTGACACGGCTGAAATTGCCCGCTTTGTAGTCGCGTCCGCCAAGCAAGGCGACAATGCCGCCAGTATCATTATTTACGATCACCATCGAGCCCTGCACTTTCACATCGTCCGGGCTTTTTTCAAACAACTTGTCATTGTTAAATGCATCTTCAAGCGTTTTTTGTGCTTTGGCATCCATCGTCGTGTAAATGTTGTAGCCACCACGGTTTAGATCATCCGCACTCAAGCCGGTTTCGTCCTCCGCCTCCTGCATCGCATATTCGATAAAGGCGTCAAACTGGGATTCCTTTTTCGGCGGCTGGTAATTGTAGACGACACTTTCCGCTTCCTTCTCTTGCGCTGCTGTAATGTAACCTTGCTCTTGCATAAGCTGCAATACGACCGCACGCCGTTGCTGCGACAAGTCTGGATTGCTAAGCGGGCTGTAACGTGACGGCGCTTTAGGTAAGCCTGCCAGCGTAGCAATCTGCCACAGCTTAAGCTGACTCAAATCGCTAATGCCAAAATACGTTTCTGCCGCTTCTTTAATGCCATACGCCCCAGAGCCAAAATAAATCCGGTTCAAATACGTCGTAATAATCTCATCTTTTGTCATTTTGCGTTCAATCGCCAGTGCGATCGACACTTCGGTCGCTTTACGGAAAAACGTTTTGTCCGTGTTCAAAAATACGTTTTTCGCCAGCTGCTGGGTAATCGTACTTCCGCCCTCTACAGCCGAGCGAGCGATCACGTCACGTACAGCTGCACGTCCAATTGACCATAAATCAACACCCTGGTGCTCAAAAAACCGTCGATCTTCAGTCGCGACAAACGCTTCGATGACTTCCTTCGGAATATCCTGATATTTAACCGGATCGCCCGTACGTACACTACGTTGCAAAATAAGTGTACCGTTACGATCATATACTTTTGTCGGTTCGCTTATGGCGAGTTTGTTGATGTTTGCTTCATAAATCTTTTCCCCGCTGACCATAATGAACAGGTAGGCGGCAAGCGCACAAAATATTCCCATTGCAGTCACAGCGAATAACGTCCAAAACACTCGCTTGCCCGTTATCCGTTTCTTTTTGTTCTTGCTGCCATTTCCCCCACCATTACCGCCGCCGGAGCCTGATGAACTTGTACGGTTCGGGCGCGCCGGGCGTGTTGTTGGACGACTTGGCTGGCTTTTGTCACTGCGGGATAGTTGCTGTCTTGGCATTGTTTATTCTGACTCCCTTTCGGTAAACCATGTAATGCATTTCGTCGCTAACATGCTGAATCGATAAGCGAAAGAAAAGAACAACCCTGAGAAGGGGTTGTCCAATTCTGTCTCTACATTAAACGATAGGCAAAGCACAAATGTTTCAATTCGTCTCGCTCTGATTATCCTGCATAAGGGATACGTTGCGGGACGGAGTAAACGTCGATACGGCATGTTTATAGATCATTTGCTGACGACCATCACTGTCTACCATGATGGTGAAGTTGTCAAATGCTTTAATTGTGCCACGAATCTGGAATCCATTTACGAGGTATACTGTCACTGGAATATTTTCCTTGCGCAATTGATTTAAAAAAGTATCCTGAATGTTAATTGACTTATTCATTGACCGTACCCCCACATGATTATTAATTCAGCATTACATAATGCTCAATTGGATAAAAAAGATGATCCCTGTTGGCGCTGGATGCGATTTAGGTTGTTGAAGTATATTCCCTGTCACGGTACAAAGTTCCTGCTACAATGTCATATACTTTATCGATATGTTCTTCTTTATTTGCCACATCAGTCACATCCACCCAGTGAATATCATGCATATGACGGAACCACGACAACTGCCGTTTGGCAAAACGCCTCGTATCGCGCTTGAGCAAAACGACCGCTTCTTTTAGGCTTGTGCCACCAGTCAGATAGGCAGCAATCTCTTTGTAACCGAGCCCTTGCATCGCTACCATTCCGGGGGTATATCCCTGATTCAGCAGATGCTGCACCTCATCCAGCAAACCTTCTTCCAGCATCTGATCAATCCGTGCTTCAATACGTTTATATAGCATTTCCCTATCCATTGTCAAACCGACGATACACAATTCGTATGGTGAAGTGCGGGTTTGACCGGCAAGCTGGTCAGACAGCTTTACTCCGGTTAAATGATGCACTTCCAGTGCGCGGATAATGCGTCTCTGGTCATTTGGATGCAGTCTGCCTGCGGTTTGCGGATCGATGGCGGCAAGGCGATCATGCAGCGCTTGTGCTCCATACTGCTCTGCATATTCGCTCTGTTGGCGCCGAAACTCCTCATCTGCACCGCTCTCGCTAAACTGAAATTCATAGCTGACTGACTCCACATACAAACCGGTGCCACCAACGATAAACGGCAGCTTATTACGGTTGCTAATGTCCGGAATAAGCTCCCGACAGCGCTGCTGAAACTCGGCAACCGAGAACGCTTCGCTCGGATCGTGAATATCGATCAAATGGTGAGGGATGCCTTGCATTTCATCCGACTTGATTTTGGCTGTACCGATATCCATACCACGGTACACTTGCATAGAATCACCGGAAATAATTTCCGCACCAAAACGTTTGGCTATTTCGATGCTGATCGCTGTTTTGCCGACAGCGGTCGGCCCGATTAATACAAGCAGCTTGGGCTTGTCTGTTGTGTGACCTGTTGGCCCAAACGCGGTATTCATGGGTAAATCACTCCATATTCTATTTTCGACTTTTTACGGCGGATACGCTGAAATCCGAGCCGTTCGTATTCAGGGCTATCCCATTTTTCCTTCAGCAATACCGCTTTGCGTGCTACGCGCACAGCATCAGCGATCGCTGCGGGCGCAAGTGCACCGTCATTGGCAAAATTGCGCAATGGCGCAATCGCTGACGATTCATGCACCGCCTCACGAAACATCGGATCAAAATAAACGATATCCATACTTTTATCCGGCAAACGGCTTAGATAAGCGGTATGATTCTCATTGACTACTTGGATACGCTGCATCGCTTCATCAAAAGGCTGTAGACCTGTTTTATGGCTTCGCAACCCTTCCGTTAACAACATCGATAGTGGCAAAGAGCTTTCCAGCGAAGTGACTAAGCCATTAGACCCAGTCGCCAATGCAAACACAAGCGAATCCGCCCCTAATCCTGCCGTGCAGTCAAGTATATGATCGCCAGGCTCCAACATTGCCGTACTGACCATCACGTCTTCTTCGCCTTTCAGCAGACGTTTAGCGCGTACAAATGCCATACTGGGATGAAAAAACATCGCCTTTTCCCCCGGCTGTACAAGCCGTACTTCATTTTCGACAATGACCATTACCGGTACATTGCCATGCTCGGCGGCAAGACGCGTCACCGATCGTCCTCTGCGTGGGACGAAACGTACAGTGAACTCCTTCGCCAGCTTGTGGGCACGCTCTAGCGTGGCTACCGAAGGCTCATCGCCTGTAGTTATCAACATAGTTTCATTCTCCATTCTTATGACGATGAGTAGCGCAGCAGCTCGGTACGATCACGATCGACAGCAACGAACGACTTCGCTTACATCACCCGTTTAAACAGCTTTTCCAGATCATAGCTGGAGAAGGACACCACAATCGGGCGTCCATGCGGACACGTATACGGTTGACGGCAAGCGGACAAACGCTGAATGAGCATCTGCGCTTCCGCTTCAGTCAAGCGCTGATTCGCCTTGATGGATGCTTTGCATGAACAAAGTGTGGATGCTTGCTCACGCAGCTTAGCAAGATCGATCTTACGTTCGCTAAGTACCCATTCCGCCATCTCCTCAATGACGCGCTGTTCTTCCCCTTTTGGAAACCAGTACGGATACGCGCACACGCGAAACGTCTGACCGCCAAAATGCTCCAAATAGACGCCCACCCGCTCAAACCAATGCAGCCGATCTTTCAATTTATCCGCTTCGGCGCGTGTAAATTCAAGTGTAATCGGCAGCAACAACTCCTGTGACACCGATTCAGGCTGACCGAATTTTTCGTAATAAAATTCATAATTGACCCGTTCATGTGCGGCATGCTGATCAATTAGAAATAAACCTTCCTCATTTTGCGCGATTAAATACGTGCCGTGGTGCTGACCGATCAAAGTCATTTGCGGAAACTCCGGCACATCCGGCTCGGTTGCGGTGCCATATAGCAGTTCGGCTGGTATAGTGCGATTGGCACCTGGGCGCTGCGCTGGACGTGCTGGTGGCACAGATGAGCGTTTATCCGGCGCATAAGCAGCATGACGTTCACGAATGCTGGATGAAGCCGGAATAGGAGTTGAAGCGTTTGTACTGACCTGCCCCGTATTAGCTGGTGCTGTAGTCGTTCGTGCATCGAATGGCAGTTTGGCAGCCGTCGATGCTATCGATAACGGATCAACGGCAGGCGCAGTGTGCGAGATATTACCTGCTGCTTGTGCTGCTGTCTGTGCAGCAGAAACTGGCTGTCCACCAGTCGCGGACTGCTGCCCTGCGTTTGTCGGTCGTTGCCCCATTCGCTGTTCATCACCGTTGTGCACAGGTTGAGCAGCAGAAACTTCCGGCAACGACTGCCCGACTTCTGCTTCTCTAGCTGTTGCTGACTGTGTAGGTTGTGGAGCAACAGCAGACTGCTCTCCCGTTGTCAAACTTGCTTGACTCGATTGCTCATTCGTCTGCGGCTGTGGCAGTTGTCCAGCAACTGTTGTGGCTAGCAATCCATCCACCGTACCGTTAGCAACGTGCTCATGATCTGCCGGCGGGATGTCCTCATCTCGCAGTGGCGGTACATAAGGCGCATCCAATTCACCGATCTCATCAGCCGCCATATGGCTATGCTCAGCAGCACGCACAGACCGCTTGCCCTCACCACTAGGTGAGAACAGATCATGTGCCGCATAGCTATCCTGTTGTGGCGTTGGACGTGTAAAATTAAACTGTTCCTGAATAATCGACTCGCTATTACCACGCTTGACCGTTTGCTTGGTCACATGCGGAATCAAAATTTCTTTGCGCAACGCTTGCCGTACCGCTTCCTCCACAAATTGCATCAGCTCCGGCTCTTTGCTGAAACGCACTTCCATCTTCGCCGGATGCACATTGACATCCACCAAAGACGGATGCATTTGCAGCCGTAACACGGTTAGCGGGTAGCGGTTAATCGGCAACAACGTATGATAAGCACGCAAAATCGCCTGATTGACCGCATAATTTTTCACATAACGACCATTCACGATTACCGACATCGCATTCCGGTTCGCACGTGCAATTTCCGGACGCCCGATAAAGCCGTCGATACGATAATCAAGACTGTCACTATTGATCGGCAATACCATCTTCGCTGCCGATGTGCCGTATACAGCGGCAATCACCTGTAACATATCCCCGCTTCCAGGCGTTTGTAGCAGCATATTATTGTTATGGCGCAGCGTAAACGCAATTTCCGGATGTGCGAGCGAAATACGGTACATCATGTCGGAAATATGACCAAGCTCGGTCTGAACGGTTTTCATATATTTTAGCCGTGCCGGTGTGTTGTAAAATAGGGCATTCACACGAAAATCGGTACCGCGCGGTGCCGCATCATCTTCATTGCTTTTGAGCGTACCGCCTTCGATGACAAGCCGTCGCCCAGCTCCATCATCCGTTGCGCTAGTGAGCAGTTCCACTTTGGACACCGCCGCAATACTGGGCAACGCTTCGCCGCGAAAACCGAGACTCGTAATTTGATACAGATCGCGATCATCCGCCAGCTTGCTTGTCGCATGACGATAAAAAGCCGTCTCACAATCTTCGGCAGCAATCCCCAGCCCATTGTCCTGTACACGGATCGATTCCAAACCGCCTTCCGCGATATACACATCAATCCGAGTCGCTTGGGCATCAATCGCATTTTCGACCAGCTCCTTCACAACAGAAGCCGGACGTTCCACCACTTCACCTGCCGCAATCTGATTGGCGATATGTTCATCCAAAACACGAATATTCCCCATCTTTGTTCCTCCTTTCTTCCCAAAAACAAAACGGTTATAACGATTAACGAAACAATTACACCAATTACAATAATGATAAACCAGCTCCACACTTGGTTAAAAAATGATCGCTATATGTTTATCGCTTTATGACATTGCTTACTTTTCATTTTATGATGATCATTTATTATATAAAATTCACTCAAGCACGCATCGTTTTCATTTTCAGCTCATTTAACAACTGCATCGCTTGCAGTGGTGTCATATTCATCAGATCAGCACCTTGAATCTGACTAATAATCTGCTTCGTCAGCGGGTCTTCTTTGACCCGTGCTGGCTTGACATCTTCCTCGCCAAAAATAGACAATTGTACAATTTCCTGCTGTTGCTGTTGTGCCGTTTGCTGCTCCACTTGCATGGCGGATTGTTCATGTTGCACAATTGTACGCTCCGCTACGGATTCGGCTACCTGGTCATTATATGGCGTTTCCGGCATATCGAGCACAGCCACTTGCTCCCTGCTTGCTGTTACACGCTCATAATTAGCCGTATCTTCACGCACATCGATAGCACCGTTTAAACTTCGCTCTTTCCCCTGCAAAGTCGTTACGATCGTTGTATCGCTCTCCGCGACGACCGTCGTTGTCGCCGCCTGCTCCATTCGCTCCAGCAACACATTCGCACGGCTAATGATGCTGCCCGGCAGACCGGCAAGCTGTGCGCAATAAATGCCGTAACTGCTGCTTGCCGCGCCTGGCACCAGCTTGCGCAAAAAGTGTACTTTATCACCGCTCTCACGCACAGCCATCGAGAAGTTGCTTAAATGCTCCAACGTTTCCTCCAAATGAGCAAGTTCATGAAAATGCGTGGATACGAGCGCTTTACAACCGATCTCATGATGCACATATTCAATGACCGCTTGCGCGATCGCCATGCCTTCACTAGTGGACGTTCCGCGTCCCAACTCATCGATAATAATGAGACTGCGCCGGGTCGCCCGTTCGGTCATCACCTGAATGTCCGCCATCTCGACCATAAATGTGCTTTGTCCGCCAATCAGATCATCCGCTGCTCCAATACGTGTGAAAATACGATCGACCATCGGAATTTCCGCTGCACCTGCCGGCACAAAACAACCGATCTGCGCCATAATCGACAGTAATGCCACCTGACGCATATACGTGCTTTTACCTGCCATATTCGGCCCGGTAATGAGCAAAATATTGGCGCCCGTTTCGGTAATATCGGTACTATTGGAAATGAAATTCGTATTGTTCATCACCGCTTCCACGACCGGATGACGCCCGTCGCGAATGCGCAGATCATACTGCTCGCTTAGCGACGGCTTGACAAAACCACGTTCGGCGCTAACGGTCGCAAATGATTGATACACATCGATTTCGGCAACCTTTTCCGCCAGCAACTTCAAACGCGCCACCTGCGCAGAAATGCGGTTGCGCAGCTCGCTAAACAGCTCGTATTCGATATCGACCATTTTTTCCTGCGCTTCGAGAATAAGCGCTTCTTTTTCTTTCAGTTCAGGCGTTACATAGCGTTCGGCGTTGGCAAGCGTCTGCTTGCGCTCATAACGTCCCTCTGGCAATTGCGCCAGATTGGAACGGGTCACCTCAATATAATAGCCAAATACTTTATTGTAACCGATCTTGAGCGAACGAATGCCCGTCGCTTCACGTTCGGCAGCTTCAAGCTCGGCAATCCAGCGTTTGCCATTTACACTCGCTTCGCGCAGTTCATCTAAATGCGCATGATAACCTTTGCGAATCAAATTGCCTTCGCGTACTGAGATCGGTGGATCATCTACAATCGCACTGCTAATCGCTTGCGCCAGATCAGAGCATTCATCCAGTTGCGCGGCAATTTGTCCTAATGTGGACGATGGTGAATCTGCGCACAGCAGCCGCAGTTCGGGAATACGCAGCAGTGAATCACGCAGCGCCAGCATATCGCGCCCATTGGCTGTGCCAAACGCCATCCGTCCTACTAGACGTTCTAAATCATAAATGCCTTTGAGCTGTCCTTTTAAGTCCTCCCGCAAAATCAGTCCTTGATGCAGTTTGTCCACCGCTTCCAGCCGTTCTTCTACGAGCCGTTTGGACAGCAGCGGCTTATCGATCCACCGGCGCAGCATTCGTCCGCCCATCGGCGTCTCGGTTCGATCAAGCAGCCATAACAATGTGCCTTTGCGCGAACGCTCCCTTACCGTTTCAACCAGTTCCAGATTACGACGGGTAAACGGGTCCAAAATCATATAATTTTCCGGCTCATACGCATTAATAGCAGTAAGTTGCCCCAGCGAGCGCTTTTGCGTTTCGCTTAAATAGGCGATTAACAGCGCCACACATGCTTGACGCTCCTCATCCAGCCGTGCCCATGCCGCTTCGCCAAACTGCTGCCGTGCCAGTTGTTCACGCTGCTTTTCCCACGGTGTGTACAAAATTTTGCGTCCAAACTGCGCTGCCTGACGATACGCCTCATCTACCAGTTCCACCTGCCCGATAATTTCAGACGGCTCATACAGTCCAAGTTCATCGCGCAGCCACTCTTGGGAGGCTGGCGAGGATGTTACATGCAGCTCGCCTGTCGATAGATCACATGCTGCCAGCGCCATTTTGCCGTCCAGTTCAGTCACACAGATCATATAATTGTTCGCTTTATCGCTAAGCGCTTTGCTTTCCATCATCGTGCCCGGTGTAACGACGCGAATAATTTCGCGTTTTACAATCCCTTTAGCGGTAGCCGGGTCTTCGACCTGTTCGCAAATCGCTACTTTATAACCTTTTTCAATTAAACGGTGAATATAGCCTTCCGCCGAATGATACGGCACTCCGCACATCGGAATCCGCTCCGGCGGGCCCCCATTTTTACCGGTCAGTGTAATTTCCAGTTCCTTGGCTGCAAGCACCGCATCATCAAAAAACAGCTCGTAAAAATCCCCCAGTCGGAAAAATAGGAACGCATCCTGCGCTTGCTTTTTTATATCGAGATACTGCTGCATCATCGGTGTATATTGACTCATTATGCCCCTCCAGACAAACATTGTATTTCTTTATGAAAAAATTGCGTATGCATATGATATATAGTGTAGAAATCATATGCATAATGCAAATGCATGTTCGTTTATTCATTATAACGAAACTGTTTAAAAACTTCTATGCTTGTCTAACGTTGTTCAATTTATCCATAAAGTTAATCAAAATTGAGATGATTTCTACAAGTTGATTTTTTTGGAAACTCAATTTAAAATAAATCCATACTTCTTAAAATTTATTTAAGGAGTAAAATTATATTCAAGGAGAGATTAAGATGAAAAAATTAAAACTGTTCTTTGCCTCTTTGACTGTCGTTGCTGCTCTTGCTACTGCCGTAACCCCAATAGCTTCTGCTGGAACCATTACACCTCAAGGTTGCTACGGTTCTTATGCTGACAAAAATGGTGAAATTGTTCCGTGCGGGAGTTAATGGATTAACATAATATTGTTGATCATTACGTTTACTTACACTCAATGGTAAATAACTATATGAAGACTCGTCTGCAAAATGTGGACGAGTCTTTTTGATTTGCAAACATCAACTTAAAAGACGCATTCTACGCTTTTAGCACATAAAGGACTAGAAAGCATATGCCTTCTAGTCCTGACAAATCGATTTATCAAATACAATCCATGCTTTCTCTAACGCAATTCTTTATTGTGTAACAGGTTTGTCGGCAGTAAGCTCAATATCAGCCCATCCATCACCATCATAGCCGCTACCATATGTGATATCCAAATTTTTAATACGTTTGTTAACAGCAGTCAATTGATAACGATACAGCGTCGGAATAACCGGTGCATCATTAACCATCAGTTGCTGCCATTGATTATATACATCTTTACGATAAGAATCATCGAACGCTTTCTCAGATACGCCTTCTTTTAACAATTTATCGTTCTCATCGCTTGTATAACGGGAATAGTCAAACTGTGCTGTACGGCCATACAAACCTGCCGGATTCACATCTGTACCTGTTCCCCATGCTGCTTGGTAAATATCAATACTCGGATCATCGTTACCAATGCGATCATAAAAAGAGTTAAATTCTTGCAGACGGCCATCCAATAGTTGTACATTCAGACCAATATCTTTCCAGTTTTGAATATAGAACTGTGCTAATGGCTCCGCAACGCTATCACCACTCATGGACGCAAAGTTAATAACGAGCTTGTTACCCTTTGGATCTTCGCGGAAACCATCGCCATCTTTATCTACATAACCTGCTTGATCCAGCAATTGTTTTGCTTTTTCTGGATCGTAAGTATATCCTTGAATGCTTGCATCGTGATATTCAGAAAATGCCGGAATAATGAGTGTCGATGCAGCTGTACGTAGTCCGTGGTATAGCTGTGCAGCAACCTGTGCATTGTTCATCGCATATCCCATCGCCTGGCGGAGTGCTTTATTCGCCATTTTCGCGTCTGGATTCATTACATTTTCGCCTTTAGATTTGTCCCATTTCCCTAACTTGAAACCTACATAAGAATAAGCCAAATCTTGTCTGCCGAGCATTTCAATATTTTTGGGCAATGTTTTCTCGTCATAGTAGCTTGTTGGAAAATCAAGCATATCTACAGCACCAGAACGAAGCGATTCAACAACAACATTTGGGTTAACAACTTTCAGATTGATACCATCTAACTTCGGTGCACCATGAAAATAATCTTTATTCGCTACAAATTGAACGGATTCGCCTGTAACCATCGATTGGATTTTAAATGGACCATAACCGATTGGATTTTTACGAACAGGATCGGAAGATGACATTTTCGCCACTGGAATGCTACCAAATACTTTTTTCTCTAATGGATATGCCCAAAGTCCGGCTTTAACACTTGGATCGGGATTAATAAACGTAATTTGTACTTCCTTATCATTTACAATTTTAATACCAGAAATTGTTTTTGATTTTTTGGCATGGTAATCAGCCATACCAACGATATTTGTAAAGCTGGAGTCGTAACGCACACCATCATAGTCAGGGCTACCGATAACTTCAAAGGCAAACGCATAATCTTCCGCTGTAACTGGATTTCCATCTGTCCAATTCAACTTATCGTCGATTTTAACAGTTGCTGTTTTGTTGTCTGACGAGAAGCTAAGCGTAGCTGCACCGCCGTCTTTAATATTAAAATTTGCATCCAGATTAAATAGTGGAGAATAAAAAAACTGGATAACTTCATAGTCAGGATTTCCCTGATAAAAAATAGGGTTTAAAATACCTTCAAACGGTGTATCCGATACGAGACCATACGTCATCGTACCACCTTGAATTGCAGCGCTCGTATTTGTTACTTTTTTCGGAAATGCGCCTGTGTCTTTTGCTGCCTGACTCGTTTGTGATGTTGTTGCTGTGTCGGTTGCTGGTGTGCTTTTGCTGCATGCTGATAACACCAGCACAAGCGCAATCAATAAAATGGATACTGTTTTAAGGCTTCTCTTTTTACTTCCCATCATAAACCATCCTCCTTTTTGATAACCATGCCTTAACATTTATTATCCCAACCGCTGTCTGGCGTCTGTCGCGCGTTTTAACGCTTGACCGATAAAGTTAATCGCCAGAATAAGAACTAAAATCAGCAGCGATGCTGGTAACCACATCCACCAATAATTTTGTAAAATATTCGGGTCTGTCGCATTGCTGACAATCGTCCCCAAACTTGGTGTACCGTCCGGCAAACCGAAACCGAGATACGATAAACCGGTCTCAATCCCGATATTGCCAGCCAAATTGAGCGTCATATTGACGATCACGATGGAGCTTAAATTTGGCAAAATGCCAAGTGTGATAATTTTCCAATTGGGCGTGCCGAGCGTTTTGGAAGCTTGTACATAATCCAGCTCACGCTCTGCAAGCACTTTAGCGCGAATGAGCCTAGCTTTGCCGACCCATAAAAATGCGGTCATGATGCCGATAAACGACCATACATTATACTTTGGCACCACGGTTACAAATACGATTACAAGCATCAGAAACGGCAATACCAGAATAAAATCAATAAAACGCATAATGATATTATCGATCAAGCCGCCAAAAAAGCCGGCAATCAATCCAATCGTCAAACCGATTATCGCCGTAAACAACGTAATCATAAAAGCAATCGTAAACGAGTTACGCGCACCGAGTACAACCTGACCAAAAATATCACGACCAGCAAGGTCGGTACCGAGCCAGTGCTGCGCACTTGGCGGTGCTTTAATCGCCATCAAATCAACTGTCGTTACAGCATCCTGGTTAATCAAAAAGGTGGAACCATAAATGCCGATTAAAAACAGTACCAAAAAGACCAACGAAATCATTGCCAGCTTATCTTTAATTAGTTCCCTGCCCAGAATCGACCAACTGGATGGTGACTTTTGAATCGTTTCCGCAGGAGCAAATGTTTCTGCACGCATTCCCATACTCAGTCTCTTCCTCCGTTCATATTCAGATACCGGAATCCACTTCCGGATATGGCAATCCCCGCGTTTAGCTAATCCGAATACGCGGATCGACCCAGCTCAAAATAATATCCGACAGCAATGTACCGACAAGGGCAAGCAGACCGGAGATCATAACGAGCGCTGTAACAACAGAGAAATCACGCTGTGTGATGGATTGCAAGAAAAGCTGACCAAGCCCAGGATAACCAAAAATCGATTCGATAAACAGATTGCCCGCCAATACTGCTGTCAGATCATAACCGAGAAAAGCGGCGATTGGCAACAGTGAATTACGCAAAATATGACGGGAATACACTTTCGATTCCGGTACCCCTTTGGAACGTGCCGTTTTGACAAAATCTTTTAATCGGGTATCGATCACTTCATTACGCAAATACTGGATCGTTGCTGTCGTACTCACAAACGCTCCGGCAAAAGCGGGCAAAATCAAGTGATACAGACGATTCATATAATAGTCCCATGTGCCTGGCTGTACACCAGCATCGACACTACCGCTTGTCGGAAACCAGCCAAGCTGAAAACCAAACACGAATACAACGACAAGAGCAAAAATAAATAATGGTGTCGCAAAGCTTAAATACGTATAACCGGTAATCGTTTTATCCAATAAACTGTTCTGATAACGTCCGCTAAGAATGCCAAGCGGAATCGAGATCACATACGTCAAAATCAAAATGGCTACGCCAAGATAAAATGTATTTTCCAAACGACTGCCGATCAAATACGTAACATCCACTTTATGCACATACGAAATCCCTAGATTACCATGAAACAAATTGCCGACCCAACGTGCATATTGCACCATAACCGGATCATTCAATCCCAGACGCTCACGCTGTTCGGCAATCATCTGTGGGCTTAAATTCGGGTTTCCCTGAATCAGACCAGTTAACGCGTCCCCAGGCATTGCTTTTGCCACAAAAAACACCAGTACACTGAGCACAAACAGCTGGGGAATCATGATCAGAATACGGCGAAGCGTAAATTTCCACATTATTAGTTCCCCCTTACGTTACGGTAGTGCTACCTGATGTGATGAACTGATGTTTTTCAGTGCAACCGGTTTCCCTTCTGCGTCAAGTAGTTGTTTAAGATCATCTTGATAGGAAGCCATAATTTCGCGACGCAACCGTGCACTCTCCTGACGTTGACCCGGATCGATATTCGGGATCGCCGAAATGAGGCGGCGAGTATACACATGCTCAGGACGTTCATAAATATCTTCCGTGCTGCCCTGCTCTACCAATCGTCCGCGATACATAATGCCAATCTGATCGCACATATGGCGAACGATGCCAAGATCATGACTGATGAACAGATAGGTCAGCTTAAATTCCTTTTGAATTTCTTTCATAAAATTCAATACTTGCGCTTGTACCGATACATCGAGTGCGGATACCGGTTCATCGGCAATGATTAGCTTCGGATTCAGTGTCAATGCACGAGCAATCCCGATCCGTTGACGCTGACCGCCGGAAAATTCATGCGGATATTTGAAAGCCGCTTCCGGGTTCAGACCGACACGTTCCAGTAAATTTTGAATGCGACGACGTTCTTGATCCGGGCTTAATTTTTCAAAATTGCGCAGCGGTTCGGCAATAATATCGATAACACGCTTTCTCCCATTGAGCGAAGAATACGGGTCTTGAAAGATCATCTGAATATCGCGGCGCAAAGGATGTTGATTTTTGTGCGCCATACGCGTTAAATCTTGACCTTCAAAGGTGACGGTACCGTCCGTAATTTTATTCAAGCCGATAATGGCGCGACCGGTCGTTGTTTTGCCACAGCCGGATTCACCTACCAGACCGTATGTGGTGCCTGGCTCAATGCTGATCGACAGTCCATCGACTGCCTTGACATGATCGATTACACGCTGGAAAAAGCCGCCACGAATCGGATAATGTACTTTGAGGTTAGTTAGCTCCAGCAATGCCATCCAGTACGTGCTCCTTTCCTTCACCTTCAAAATGAAAATGCTGATAACAGGTGCAGCGCACCCAATGCTCTGCACCAACTTCATTCAATGTTGGCTGCTCAGCATGCGCCGTTTGCGGTATCCACGGAATGCGCTCGGAGAAGCGGCATGTGCCACGCGGAATATTTTGCAAGGAAGGGACACGTCCCTGGATCACATGCAGTTGATCCTGCTCGGCATTGGCTGCCGGCATCGAAGCAAGTAATGAGCGGGTATACGGATGAAGCGGATTGTTAAATAATTCATTTACACTGGCAATTTCGACGACTTCGCCTGCATACATAACGACGACGCGATCCGCCATTTCGGCAACGACACCGAGATCATGCGTGATCAATACGATGCCCGCTTCCGTTTCAGACTGAAGCTGTTTGAGTAGGTCCAAAATTTGCGACTGAATCGTCACATCTAGCGCCGTTGTCGGCTCATCCGCAATAATTAAAGATGGACGGCAAGCGATCGCAATCGCGATCATCACACGTTGCCGCATACCACCAGATAACTCATGCGGATATTGTTCGTACACACGTTTCGGGTCAACAATGTTAACATGTTCGAGTAATTCGTAAATACGCTCTGTCTTTTCCTTCTTCGATAACGATGTATGGTAATCCAGATTTTCTTCGATCTGTCTGCCGATCGTCATTAGCGGATTAAGCGCAGTGAGTGGGTCCTGAAAGATCATACCGATCTCGGAACCGCGAATTTTGTTCATTTGTCCGGGGGACAGTTTGTTTAAGTCCTGTCCTTTGAAGATCAGCTCTCCTTCAATGTTTGTGTTTTTGCTATCATGTAGCCGTGTAAGAGAAAGTGCCAGCGCACTTTTACCGCAGCCCGATTCCCCCACGATAGCCAAAACTTCATTCTTATTGATCGTTAAATCAAATTGGTCTACAGCGGGGTAATACTGATCCTTGATTCGAAAAGACACCGTCAGACCTTTGATTTGCAATACCGGTTCTGTGTTCAAAATTCTGGTTGCCCCCTCATCTCAAACTTTAACGCCATGTAAACTTAGTTCATAAGATTGTTATCATTTTATATTCATAATCTTCCATAGGTCAATAAAATTTATCTTTTTTTCAATTTGGACAAAAGTTTTTAACAAAAAAGCTATCACCAACTGTTATAGAGGTGATAGCTAACGCCTATAGGCTTATCCTTATTTTACCTTATTATCCTGAGTTAGCAAGGGATTTCTTGCTTTATCTCGTTTTGAAATTTTCAAATATTGCTCTAACTCACGGCAAAGCTGCAAAATGGCTGAATGCACTTCAAAATCCTCTCTCGTTACCGGAAGGTCCATCTTGCTGAATTGCTCCTGAAAACGAACGAGCAATGCTTCCGTCTTGCCTGTATAATGCGGTGTCTTTACATCTTCGGCAAGCTGCTCGAAAATTCCTGCTACTTGTTCCGCCTGCGGCATTTTACGATACAACTGGGAAACGAGCTGCATCATGTTTTGAATCGAATCCAAATGCTGTTTGCGCATATAAAAATAGACGATCCACGATTCATCCGGACGCAGGAACTGATTTTCCAGTTCACGTTTGGCGGCAACAAGCCCTTGTTCGACCTTTTTGCCCGCTTCAATCACTTCCTTACCGTCCCATACATAGCCAGGTTCTTCCAGCGTACGGGCAATTTGCGCGAACATTCTGGACAACAGATGATTGATTTCCAAGCGGATCGCATGCAGCCTAAGATGTGGGTTTGGCATATACGCCAAATTGACGATCGCTGCAGAACCGAGACCGATTAGCAGCAATGCCACTTCAACTAGCATCGCATGCATCGTCAGCAAGCCGCCATTGTAAATATGGACGACGACGACCGAACTCGTGACAATCCCTCCGCTAAAACCTGCACGCGTAATGATTGGAAAAGCGATCAAAATATACAACGCAAATACCCAGTGTTCAAATCCAAACAAAGAAAACAAGGCAAACGCGCATACCATCCCGATTAATGACGCAAAAAAACGCGCCGAAATCGTCATCAAGCTACGTTTGCGTGTCACATCCACTCCCAAAATAGCGAGCAATGCCGCCGACATTGCGCTCGGCACCCCAAGTGTACTGGCTACAACTACAGCCAGCAGAGCAGCAATAGCGGTCTTGATCACGCGAAAACCCATTTGTTTTTCTCTCCTTACTAATCTTCTGTCATATCGTCTTTATACAATCATTTAAGTCCGTTATCGTCTGAAATACGTGATAGCCGAATCAAATGATATATCGTTTTTATCCTACTTTATTTTCAACTATTCGACAATGTGAAAATAAGCGCAAAAACAAGCACTCAGCACCCGTAACCATTGTCAAAATCTGCATTACTACCGGATATGCCACTTTAAGACGTTCAACATATTAACTTTGTTAGCTTCCAATTATTCTATTTATATAGAAGCTTTAGCTGGCAGGCTATCGCTGTTAATATTCGTGCGTTACATTAGCTATTGCTTGCTATGTCACAATGTTTATATGTTGTGCTAATTTCCTAATGTATAAACATAGGCGTGTTCCTCTATGTGTAGCACAGGAATTATTGGCATAATTCCCCATCTTATAGTTATCGTTCAATCCGTCTGTTTGCATTGCTTCTATTATATATATTAAGTAAGAAATAGATTAAACAAGAAAATTTCAGACTGTCCGTATATTGTTTGCCAACTTTGGAGAAAGCAGGAGGTTGTTAGAACGTGTGCACAAATGTTTTTGCTGGGACAGCGTTTGTACAGGTTGGTGCCCAATTCGTATCATGACTTACAAACTTGATCGGCGCGCCATGATACACATTATTGTATGGTGCCTACAACATCTTTATAATTTACATATACACGTCCATTTATAACCGTTCATCTCATTCGAATTGTTTCCATTCGGCTATAGTATAATCACGTTTACGTGGCAGAAGTGTGGATTGAAAGTGGATCGCTTACACTTGCGGTGACAGCGGAAGTTGCGTCACTCCTCGTGCAGGAGTGTGGATTGCAAGCTCCTTCATCCATAGCCCCTTTCCTCACTACGTGTCACTCCTCGTGCAACATCGGGTAAACTAATTTCGGTATGAGCAGTGGCACCCATACAGGAATGTCGTATACATGTCCAAGTCGCTATGACAGTCACATTAAGCGGTCAATCACTTTGAAGAATCGGAAGGAGCACATTATGATTTTAACTCCAACTGTAGGAGATATTTATTGCGCCTATTGCGAGCCATTACAGCAGTATGCTGCCTGTCAAGTGACGTCCTTGCAACAAACGGACGGGAAACATTCGCAATCATTAGTGTCGATTGTACAACTGGATTGGTCTGGTGATCATATTTTGCAACCGGATGAATTGGCTCATCTACAGCCGCTCGTGCTCAGTTTTTATTTTTGGCATAATAAACTGGATCATCGTTTTGTAGAAGCAGCTGTACCGGTGCAATCGATTCTAATTGGCAATATCCCTCCACTCGTTACTGAACCGTGCCAAACGTATGATACGAACTGGGATATAGGCAATAGTTTGTATGAACAACGCCGCTGGGAAACGATTGATGAACAAGTTCGACTACGCTTCAAACAAGCTTGCAGCGATCAGGGAGAAATTCAGATCGGTCATCAAATGATCAAAAAGAACAGTTCCACACTGCGCAACTTCAATCCTGAATCTGCCGCAGAGCTGGCGGCACTCGAACAGCTGTATTGTCTTACCCAGATTGAAATGGATTATTTCACACCAGCAATCCTTCCTTTTTTGCAGAAAGCTCCATTTGTAAATGAACTTCATATCGCAAACCATGACATAACGACACTCGATTTAAATCAAACTCATCTGACTCGTCTCGTATTACATCAAGGCGGATTGAACCAATTAACGCTCAACCGTGCGATGGAGTTTGTAAGCCTTACGGATAGCGATAACAATGCAACTACATTACATATCGATGCCAAGCAATCTGGACGCGGTCTCACATTAAGTGTAAAAGCAACGCTTCCTCCGCTAACAGGAATCGATCAACTGAATGCTTTACATATTCATCGTATTAAAAACATCGATTTGCATGATGTAGCTACTACTTACACCGAGCTACAACAATTAAGACTATGGGGCAAGCCAGGCACGATATCCGGACTACCATCGCTTGTGCAGCTAACATCATTGCACTGTTTGACAATATGCGATCTATTTGGCTTTACGAGTGCAGATTTTCCGGTTCCTGAGCAAATACCACAATTGCAAACACTCTGGCTAACAAGCTTACCTGCTGAAGCCGCCAAAGCGATTAAAAATCGCTACCAACAACGTTCGCCCAGCTCGATCGATCTGGACATTAGTCAACCGCGCAAACCGGAATGGCTTGCCGAGAACTTGCATAATCCTTTTCGCGACTGGGATGGACGGGATCATATCCAACCAGCAGTCGCCAAAAAAGCCGCTATTTTGTACAAACAATGCCTGAAACAAATACGCGCTTGGAGCCAGCAAATAAATGACAGCAATGTGATGACTGCCCAGCTAGTAACGTTGATCGAAACGTATACCGAGACGTTTAACCAAATGGATGCCCGATCCGCCTTTATCGATACGATTGAACGTGAGCAAATACGTGCAGCGCTACTGGAATTATTGCATCAGCTACAACAACAATTAGCTTTACGTACAACAGATACGATGGACATTGATCTACAAGCATCGATTGACGTATTTGAGCGTACGCGGGAATTTTGAGTTGTGTTAGGAAGTGTGTCGGAGATGGATGTATTGACATATGAATAACTTATCTCAATTTAAACGTTACACCCATCTACCCATTATTTAAATATAAAAGCCCATCTGCACGATGATGCAGCAGTATGATCCATTCCGCCCTCAAGTGTTGACGTTCTATCGTATCCAAGAACGTCTCTCCACCATCGGTAAGGAGCGGATCATACGACATTACAGTCGTGAGATAGGCTTTTAGCTATCGCTTATTACAGCAAATTACAATCGCTAATAAATCCAGTTACAGCTTATAAATTTCCGTATACTTCGCTTCCAAATAATCCGCCAAATAATCCGGGTTCAATTGTTCGCCCGTAATATCCATAATAAGCTCAGACGGCGTTTTGCTTTTGCCAAAACGATAGATTTTGTCGGTTAACCATTCCTTGATCGGCAACAAATTGCCAGCAGCGATCCACTGTTCAAACTGCGGCAGTTGCTCACGCATCGTGTTCGTCATTTGTGCAGCATACATATTGCCGAGCGAATATGAAGCAAAATAACCAAAATCCCCGCCTGACCAATGCACATCTTGCAATACACCAAGCGCGTCGGTTGGTGGCTCGATACCTAAGTATTGTTTGTATTTGGCATTCCACACTTGCGGCAAATCGGCAACTGCCAAATGATCGTTAAACAGCATCTTTTCGATTTCATAACGAATAATAATGTGCAAATTGTATGTCAGTTCATCCGCTTCGATCCGAATTAAGGAATTTTCCACACGGTTCGCTGCTTCGTAAAATTGCTCCTTGCTCACCGCTCCAAGTTGCTCTGGAAACAATAGCTGCAAACGATCATAATAGCAATCCCAGAACACACGGCTGCGACCGACGATATTTTCCCAGAAACGGGATTGTGATTCATGGATACCCATCGATGTACCGGTAGCAAGGCCTGTTCCGACAAGATCAGTGGAAATGTTTTGCTCATACAATGCATGTCCACCTTCATGTAGCGAGCTGAAAATTGCACTTAGCAGATCGTCAGGGTAATAATGAGTCGTAATGCGCACATCGCCTGGATTCAGCCCGGTCGCAAATGGATGCTCACTCTCATCAAGACGCCCAGCATCAAAGTCATAACCCATTTGTTGGAGCAGAAACAGACCGATCTCCTCTTGCTTTTGCAAATCATAGTTTTGCTTTAGGAAATCATGTGGCGGGGTGTAACCGGATTGCTGGATGCGTTGCAATAGCGGCACAAGACGCGCTTTAAGACGATCAAAAACCGCATCCAGCTTCACTACTGTCATATCCGGCTCATACATATCAAGCAGCGTATCATAACGCGTATCTTTTACACCCCAATAATCGATAAATTCGCGCTTCATGTCCACAATTTCACGGAGCAATGGCTCAAAACCGACAAAATCATTATTATGCTTTGCTTCTTCCCATACCGTCTGCGCATGAGTCGTCAGGCTGGAATATTTTTGAAACCGCTCTGGTGGAATTTTGAGACTGCGCTCATATTCGTCTTTGCATTCTTTTACCGAACGCCGCTCCACATCGCTAAGCTGAGCGGACACTTCCGGACGCGACAGAAATTCCACATACTCGCCCATCTCGTCGGAAATGGACAACTTAAACGCCTCTGTTGCCAAAATACCGATCGTTTCCGCGCGCAGTTCTGCCCCTTTACGCGGTGCACCTGTGCGTAAATCCCAGCCAAGCAGACCGAGCGCTTCGTAATAACTCGTCATCTTATGTACGAGCTGCTTGAATGAGTTCACTACTTGCTGTACATTTTGTTCCATCATATGATCTCCTTCGGCTCTTAAAATGAGTATATCTATTTCCACTGTACGTTAAACGACGCTGCTTACTGTTCATCAGCATCATAAAGCGATTGCAAACATTAACGACAGCGGAGAAAGTAAAACATCTTACTGCTTGATGATACGTTTTTCAAGCTTTATAATCAATGTTACATCATAACAGCTTCACTGATCGGCGCCTGACAACCTGTTACTGCATGGCGAATTCCAGCAGCTGCTATCGGTATTGTTGTGCTATCGTAATTTAATAAATTCCAACATTTGGTTTGCAATTTAGTGAAAAATGTATTATTTTATTATCTGGAATTTGTGTCTGACAGACGCCATGCTAATTGTAACTACAGTGAATAATTATTCACGAAAATGAATTTAAATTCATGGTGCCATTTGGCATCGATTAGGAGGAGAACTTATGGATTCCATTCATTCCATTCTTGAGCACAATGAACAATTTGTTTCTTCTAAAGCCTATGAACCGTATCGTTCCAGCGCATTTCCTGATAAAAAGCTGGTTGTTGTGACCTGTATGGACACACGGCTAACCGAGCTGTTGCCGCGTGCAATGAACCTGCGTAACGGCGATGCCAAAATCATTAAAAATGCAGGCGCGGTCATTTCTCATCCTTATGGTAGTGTAATGCGCAGCATATTGGTTGCCTTGTATGAGCTGCAAGCGGAAGAAGTTATTATTTGCGGTCATTATGGCTGCGGTATGGCGGCACTCAATGCCGATCATATGATTAACGAAATTAAAGAACGTGGTATATCGCAGGAAGTTTTAGCAACATTAGAACATTCTGGAATAGATTTGAAAAATTGGTTGCAAGGGTTTGGCAGTGAAAAGAACGGGGTAATGAAAAGCGTGGATATGATTAAGAATCATCCATTACTTCCCCCCCATGTACCCGTGCACGGCATGATCATTGATCCCTCGACAGGTCAATTGGAATTGCTCGTTAACGGTTACGAACACCAAAATTCTTCCGTTTAGTGGAGCAAAGCGCATGATTGGCACCGTGTATGCCAACGATGCGGGAGGCATGCCACCAGGACACAAACATTGCGTTTGTGTCCTTTTATTTTGGGTTTATATTTTATTTGCGCCTCTAAATTAGTGCCTTCATTAGTGTCTTCAAATGGTATCTTCGAATCGTCATCCTCCATTTTAGCTAGTGGTCGAACCTGTTAACGTTTCAAATGAAATGAAGCGTGTGAACGCCAAATCGCTCTGTTATACAGGACTTCCGCCCATTATCAAAATATACATAAAAAATATCTAAAAAAATAATAACTTTTTTGAATCCTTTTGCCTGCTCATACGTACGGTACATAAGCGCATGCTATCTTTGTAATGGACAACAATGTTTAGCGAACATTTGCATATCCGTACAACAAGCACGATGTTTCACCATACTATGCAGCGGATTGGCCGATCCTTGTGTGCTGCTACAATACACATTTTACGTGTTGAATTGCGGAATTGTTGATCCATTGCTGCTCATTTGGGCTAGCTTGACCGTTGTCATCCGTGTTCGCATCCTATTCATTTATGAAAATTTTATGTCTAAATTCACCTCGTTACTGTATGGTTTTACGTTTTTTACGTGATGGTTTATTGCGAAAGCATACAGTTGTAGTGTACACTTTATTTTAAATCGGCTGATTTGCTGCTCGAAGATAGGAGAGACTGCCTTATGAATACATTATCTTATGGTTTACTTGCATTGCTTGCCCGTAATCGTTCTTCAGGCTATGACCTTATGCTTAGAATTCAACCGTTCTGGCAAGCTAAGCATAGTCAAATTTACCCATTACTGTCCCGTATGGAGGAGCAACAGTTACTGACTGCAGAATGGGTAAAACAAACCGATAAACCGGACAAAAAGATTTATGCGATCACACCGCTTGGTGAGCAAAAGCTTCAAGAATGGATGCAGTTGCCTGCTGGCGAACCTGTCTCCCGTGATGAACTCGTTTTGAAAGCGTTTTGTCTGTGGATTACCGATCGTGATACGGCAATTGCGCTGTTCCGTAAACGCTCTATTTTTTATCAAGAGCAAATTCATTATTTTGAGCAAGCGATTCATAAGATGGCGGATGAGAGCCATCATTTTGGCTCACCTGATTTTGGATTGTACATTTTGCGTCATAAAGCGCTTGGTACAGCTCGCTCTAATATGGAATGGACGACATGGGTCATTGATATGTTGAAAAATGCAGCAATTCCTGAAGTGCCTTCCGAGCCACAACATCGTTAATCCGATCATTGATGTCATTGTCACTTCATAGGATTATTATCTATTAATTGCATTTTATTTAAAATTTTTGAAACCAAGCGGATGGTCATCCGTATCACCTGTATAGAATACGTATCCAAATACTAAATCAACCTACACAGGGGGAACTTACACATTATGAAAAAAGTGCTTATGGTCTTCATGGCATTTACTGTATTTTTCGCTTCACTTGGTGCGTTTGCCAGTGATGCCGATGCAAGACGTGGCGGTGGCTTTAAGTCACAGCCCAAATCGTATACAACTACACCTAAACGTTCTGACAGTACGAACGGTAGCGTCAACAGTACAAATCGTTCGAATACTGGCACAGGCGCCAATGCAACGACCGGTAAACGCGGATTTTTCAGCGGCGGCAGCTTTTTCACCGGTCTGATGGTCGGTGGTTTGGCAGGGATGATGTTTGGCGGCATGTTCGCTAATATGGGCTTTATGGGCGATTTCCTTGGATTGATCGTTAACCTGCTCGCTATTTTTGTACTCTTTATTGCAGCTCGCGGCATTTATCGTATGATTCGTCAGCGTAAAAAACCAGCTGACCCTTATGACAGACGCTAATGGCTATGACACTAAGTATGGACGAGATTATTAATGCAGTTTGTCTGAACATCGCAGAGCGTAAAGGCATCAAGCCTACCGATGTAACGGTTCAGCTCGCCTGGGATGAAGATACAAGTTTTACTGCTGAGGTGTGGGCACTGGGACGCAGCCAGTACCTGATCGAAAGTAATCTTTACGAAGCGATTCTGCGCTATCTGTTCTCTGAATACAATGCGAGAGTATTCCGTGATCAAGTGGAACTGATCGTTAATGATGACGAAGAAGAAATTCAAGCGATCATCCGCGATTAATGTTATGTATGAAATATCTTCCCCCTTTGATGCTGTATAATCGGAGGGGGATTTTTGCAGCCTCGCAGTTGACAGCGTGTTCATTGCTTGCTAGAGTTGTAATGACAACTATATTCATTTCCGGAATGTTACCTGCGGGGCATAACCTGAACGAACCTGAGCGTATGTATCGATACGCCAGGCTTCGTTCAGGTTTTCTTTTTTTCTGTACATCCTCCCTGTTCGGTTCATATTCTCAATTATGCTGCGAAAGGAGTTTTACTATGTCTAATTTTACATTTCCAGAGCACTTTTTGTGGGGTGGCGCCATTGCTGCCAATCAGGCTGAAGGTGCGTATCTCGAAGACGGCAAAGGGTTGACTCTTGTCGATCTGCTACCAACTGGCGAAAATCGTCGCAACATCATGAAAGGCTACGTCCCTTCGCTAACACCGCTTGCACATGAATTTTATCCTTCGCATGAAGCAATTGATTTCTACCATCGTTATCCGGAAGATATCGCCTTATTTGCGGAAATGGGCTTTAAGGCGCTGCGTATATCGATCTCATGGGCACGCATTTTCCCTACCGGTGAAGATACACAGCCGAATGAGCAAGGTTTGCAATTTTATGATGATCTGTTTGATAAGCTGCTCCACTATGGCATTGAGCCTGTTGTAACATTAGCGCATTTTGATGTGCCGGTTGTATTGATCGAGAAATATGGTAGCTGGCGTAGCCGCAAGCTGGTCGATCTGTTTGAGCTGTATGCGCGCACGGTGCTAGAGCGTTACAAACATAAAGTGAAATACTGGATGACATTTAACGAGATCAATATGTTGCTGCATTTGCCGTTTCTTGGAGCTGGTCTGACCTTCCGCGAAGGTGACAATGTGAAACAGATTCAGTATCAAGCTGCCCATCATCAACTGGTGGCAAGCGCACTTGCTGTGAAAGCTTGCCATGAGTTGATTCCGAATGCAATAATCGGCTGTATGCTTGCTGCTGGCAGCTTTTATCCATATACATGTAATCCGGAAGATGTGTATCAAGGTATGGAAAAAGATCGCGAATCGTACTTTTTTATCGATGTACAATCACGCGGCGAATATCCGGGTTATGCGAAACGCTTTTTCCGCGATCATGGCTTGCAAATTGCGATGGAACCGGGTGACGAGCAAATTTTAAAAGATCATACGGTTGATTATATCGGCTTTAGCTACTATTCCAGCCGTACGACAAGTACCGATCCTGAAGTGACCCAAAATATGACGTCTGGAAATGTGTTTGGTTCGGTCGCAAATCCATATCTTGCTAAATCGGAATGGGGCTGGACGATCGATCCGAAAGGTTTCCGCATTACCGCCAATCAGCTGCATGATCGCTATCAAAAACCGCTGTTTGTCGTGGAAAATGGTCTTGGTGCCAATGACGAACTAGCGGCAGATGGCACTGTTGCCGACGATTACCGAATCGACTATTTGCAGCGCCATATTGCCGAGATGGGCGAAGCGATTCAAGATGGTGTAAATATTATCGGCTATACTAGCTGGGGACCGATCGATATTGTTAGTGCTTCCTCTGGTGAAATGCGCAAACGTTACGGTTATATTTATGTAGATCGCGATAATGAAGGGAACGGCTCCTTAAAACGTGAGAAAAAGCAAAGTTTTGACTGGTACAAGCGAGTGATCGCCAGTCGTGGAGCGGATTTAGGGCTGTAAGTATGGGGTGACGGTCACTATTGGACAAGTGATCTTCTACAATTCTGCACAGCACATAGGCCACAATTTCAATAGGCATGTATACATCTATAATAATACGCAGACCAAGTTAAATTTAAACTTTGATTGTGTGTTTACATCCTTATAACTAAAGCTGGAGCAAGCTTCAAAATTAACATCCATCTCGGTCAAAGTAATAGTGATCGTTCTATGCGACTATTTCGCACTGTTTTGCACTGTTTCGTAATTGTCGTCCTCGGAGTCACTGTATTTATACGTTATTAAGCTACTCAATAAAAGGGCGGACACAGGTATAATTTTCATTGTCTGTGTCCGCTCTTTTTGCATATGTACCAACATCAAAGATGACGGTGATCCTGCCTTAACATTACTTATTTACGCATTGAAAGCGTTGACAGCGTACATTGTTACAGCTACACTTGAGTAAGTTATACGCCTTATTAACGGCATCCATATTGGATTAGGATTGTTACTGGTCTACAGGCAAAACCTAAGCCGCCAAAGCGAGGAAAGCGAAGTCCGCTCCTTCTGTTTTGTCGTGCTTCAGGTTTTTTGTTATGTTAAGAAAGTTGCCTTATACGATACATAGACAATATAGATCGGCACTATCTTTCGTAGACCTGTTCCATGATAGCGATTCGTATGAAGGTATTGAGAGCGGGGGGGGGGGGGGGTTTAGATGAAAATTGCTAAAGTGATCAACAACAATGTGATTAGTGTGTACCAAGCAGATGGCACCGAGCTAGTTGTAATGGGGCGCGGAATCGCCTTTAAAAAAAAGCCCGGCGAAGAAGTAGAACAGCACAAAATTCAAAAAGTATTTGCGCTCAAAAATAAAAAAGCGTCCGACAATTTCAAAATGTTGCTGCGTGAAGTGCCGCTCGATCTGATCGTCATCGTTGAGGAAATTATCGCGTATAGCCATCAAACACTTAGCAAAACATTGAACGAAAACATTTACGTTTCATTGACCGATCATATCAATTTTGCGATTGAGCGTCATCAAAAAGGACTGGAAATCAAAAACGCATTGCTCTGGGAGATCAAGCAGTTATATCGCGAAGAATTTGCAATCGGACTACGTATGTTAGAGCAAATTCACGGACATATGGGCATCATGCTGCCTGAAGATGAAGCAGCTTTTATTGCGATCCATATCGTCAATGCCGAAATGAACGAAGAAGTTGGCACGACGCTGAACATTACTAAATTTATGCACAGTATTATTAATATTGTAAAATATCATTTTAAAACCGAGTTTGAAGAAGACTCGCTTAGCTATTTTCGCTTTATTACGCATCTTAAATTTTTTGCCCAGCGTATTGTGCATGGTACGCACTATGACAGTAATTATGATCATTTGTATACGATGATTAGGGAACAGCATCGCGATGCTGCCGCTTGTACAGATAAAATACGCCTGTTTGTGAAAAAGGAACATGGGCATGAGCTGACGAATGAAGAAATGCTTTATTTGACCGTTCATATTGAACGAATCGTCAGTCGCAGATAAAGGAAATAAGCGGCATCTCCTCCATGCTGTCCCGTCTTTTGTCATCTTCTATGTAGACTGAACATGAAGTAAATGTAAATCATCACCATGCAAATGTATGCATTGACAAATGAATGAAAGCGTTATATTGTAAATGTAACAACCGCATATAACCGGACTCGGATTGTTACTGGTTATGCAGGCAAAACCTGAGTCATGAGAAACGGCAAGGACCATTGTGTTCTTTTTTGTCCTCCGTTTGTCATGGCTCGGGTTTTTTGTTTGCCAAAAATTGGAGGTGTCCCTGATGAGTTATGAAAAATTGGCAAAAGAGATCGTGCAAGGCGTAGGTGGAGAACAAAATGTTGCCTCGCTTGTACACTGTGCGACAAGGCTTCGTTTTACGTTAAAAGATCAGTCTAAGGCGGATAAAACGAAGCTGGAACATATGGATGGCATTATTACCGTTAAGGAAAGCGGCGGGCAATTTCAGGTCGTCATCGGCAATACGGTGCCTGAAGTGTATGCTGCGATCGGTCAGGTGTCGACTATTTTGGACGATACGAAAAAAGATACAACATCCACTACTGCCAAAAAAGGCTTTGGTGCCATCATTGATGTCATTTCCAGCATTTTCGCCCCACTGCTCGGTGTGATGGCAGGTGCGGGTATTTTGAAAGGGTTGCTGCTAATCGCCAGCAATGTAGGCTGGCTTAGCACAAAAGAAACGACATACACAATTTTGATGGCAACAGCGGACAGTCTGTTTTACTTCTTGCCACTGCTGTTGGCGGTAACAACGGCACGTAAATTTGGCGGCAATACATTTACCGCACTAACGATTGCCGGTGCGCTCGTCTATCCTTCGATCATTGAGTTAAAAACGACAAGCACGGAAACGGTGTTTTTCGGCATTCCGGTCATTATGATGAGTTATTCGTCCACCGTAATTCCGATTATTATCGCCGTTATTGTGATGAGTAAGCTGGAAAAGCTGTGCAATCGCTACATTCATGAAAGCGTTAAAAATTTCGTTACGCCGCTTATCTCGCTCGTCGTGATGGTACCGTTAACATTGATCGTATTTGGCCCATTTGGTGTGTATGTCGGCAATGCGATTGCTACCGGCTTGATCGCAGCGTTTGGCTTTAGCCCGTTGATTGCTGGTGCGATTATGGGTGCGTGCTGGCAGTTGTTCGTCATTTTCGGCGTACATTGGGGTTTAGTGCCTGTATTTATTAACAATATCGCTGTACACGGACGCGATGGTATCAAACCTGCCGCTGCTGCTTCGGTATTTGCCCAGACAGGAGCCGCATTAGGTGTCATGCTACGTACGAAAAACAAAAAGCTGAAAACACTCGCCGGTTCCGCCACATTATCCGCTTTGTTCGGAATTACCGAGCCTGCCGTATATGGGGTAACATTGCCGCTCAAGCGTCCATTTATCGCTGGCATTATCGGCGGTGGTGTCGGTGGTGCGATTATCGGTCAAGCCGGTACAGAAGCGTTTGCTTCCGGTGCACCAGGACTGCTCACATTGCCTATTTTCTATGGACCGGGCGGTCAAGGTTTTCCAGGCTTGCTAATCGGGATTACCGCATCGTTTCTAATCTCGGCTACACTCGCTTATGTACTTGGCTTTAAAGACCCGGTTGAAGAAGAAGCGCCATCCGCAGCACCGGTTACACCGACAAGCGGCACTACCGGTCAAATCGATGAGAAAGTGCTTAGCCCGATTGCTGGACATATCGTACCGCTAACCGAAGTACCTGATCCAGCCTTTGCCTCTGAAGCGATGGGCAAAGGGATCGCGATCGAACCTACTGCCGGACGGGTAGTTGCTCCATTTGACGGGACGATTACCGTTGCGTTTAAGAAAAAACATGCGCTGGCGATCGTATCCGATCATGGCGCGGAAATTTTAATCCATGTTGGGATCGATACGGTGAAGCTGGAAGGCAAACCATTTACGCTACATGTACAAGAAGGGAATCGCGTGACTGCTGGTCAATTGCTGCTGGAAATGGATTTGGAGCAAATTCGTAATGCTGGCTGTGCCACCGTGACGCCGATTATCGTTACGAATACGTTTGAGTATGAGGATGTATTACCACTACGGCAAGGGAGTGTACAGGAGCAGCAGGAGTTGCTTGGTATTCAAGCGACGGCGCCAAACCATGCCGCTATTGCCCCATCTGGCTCTAACAAGGAAGTGCTCGCTTAATTAGGCACAAATAACGTTTCGATGAAATGATGCTTGTTTGCGAAAATAGCGATATGACGATGATTCGTATATCGACTATACTTTTCAGACCATATACCGATGACGACGTATCATGTATCACGTATCACGTATCACGTATCACGTATCACGTATCACGTATCACGTATCAGCAATTGTAAACAGCAGTAAGCGAATGTCATAGTAAAAATAACACCATTGTACGCCAAAAGGAACTATCCTCATCCTGCGACAACTGGCAAACACCTGCACTATGAATTCCTTGTGTTATCAAAGGATTTCGCTTATTGCAGGTGTTTAGCTCGTTGTCTTAACATTAGAGGAACCGTTCCAGGCAACGTATATTGGCGTTCTTTTTATTATACTATGCTTCAGCTTGCGACTGGCTTAGATCAATCGAAATAATACACACATCCTCGTGCTGCCGATTCAGCCGGGCAAGTTTGCTTAAAAAGGCATCATTATCCAAGTACAATAAGCTTTGTGCATATTGCTCTAGCTCCTGAATGACTGTTTTCGGATTCGTACCCGGGCGTGTGATCAAGCCATTCGTATACAATACGATCCGTGCATCCCCTTTATAATCGATCACATGAATATCGGTCTTCATATCTTGCTTCATCCCGATTGGCTCTGTCGTGACGCTAAGGCGTTGTGCAGCTTCACCGTCTGTCAGCAGCAGCCCTTGTGTATGACCCGCATTAAAATATTCAAGTTGCTGTTTGTGCGTATCGACCATTACATAAATTGCTGTAAAATAAATCGCGCGCCGCATTTTACCAAACAATGTGCGCATTTGCCGATTGAGTTCGGCACATACTTCTTTCGGTCGGCGATAAATGCCGACGATGCCATCCAGCAATGAACGAATCGACATACTGATGAGTGCTGCCGGGATGCCGCTTAGTGAAACATCGATCAATAAGATGCCATATTGATGATCGTTAAATGCTTTCCAATAAAACATATCACCCGACACATCCGAAGACTGCATATAACTGCTGCGGATACTAATGCCAGGTTCGGTCAATGGTGGCGTCATGACGCTATTTTGCAGATGGCGCGCCAGTTGTAAATCTTTGCTTACCCGGCTTTCCCATTCTTTGCGTGCATCCATTTCTTTTTTCAGACGTAATGCGGATTGTACGCGTGCCAGCAGCTCATAATCTGGGCCACCTTTTTCGATAAAATCCATGCCACCTACGTTAAATGCTTCCTTAAAATGCGCCCGATCAGCAGTCAAAAAAATGATCGGCACATCTTGATACACCGGTACACTTTTGATCCGTCGGCAAGCCTCAATGCCATCGATTTCCGGCATGACAATATCGAGTAAAATCAAATCGACCGCGACAGCTTTACGCGGGATTTGTTCGCCCGACATGGCGAGACGCTCATACGCTTCTTCAGCCGAGCTTGCCGTCCATACTTCCTCATAACCGGCGGATTTCAATATATTTTCCATAAAAGCCAGATTCAATCTGGAATCATCAACGATTAGTATGTTGCTCATCTGTGTGTGCCTCCTGCGGATAAAGGGTATACTTATTTTTCGTCAAAAACAATCCAATATGTAATAGCAATTAAGTTACTGTTGTACATCTACACGACAAAAACCGGCTGCTTTCTCCTTTACGGATTAGTCAGCCGGTTTCTTCAGCTACCATCATAAACTCAAGCAAAATCGCCGTTCCGTCCGAACTCGTATGCAGCATAATTCGGTCGGCAGACATATACATAACTGCAAAACCTTTGCCAAGCGAACTTTTGCTACTATAACCGGAGACGAGAATCGTCTTGGGCAGCTCATGCAGTGGAATGCCTGAACCATGATCGGTAATGTATACCTGCAAGCGGTTTGATTGCTGATAGACGCCAATTTTACCTTGCTCGGCATGTTTGATCAGATTGGTCACACCTTCCGATACCGCCAATTTGATGCTCATTAGCTTTTTCGGATATTGCTGACGATACCACTCTGGCACATGCTCCATCACCAAGTTACGGCTGGACGATACATCTCCACGCGTACACACTTCCATGCCATCTAGCCGCATACCTAATTCACGCTCAATCTCTTGCGGTTGCAGGCAAATATCGATCTTGCTGTGCGATAACGTACGAATGACTTCTCGGTATGAACGAAGTGTATTGTAGTGCAGGTCTTCTCTGTATTGCAGTGCAGGTGTAATGTCGGTCAATACGACGTTGATGCGATCCGATTCAGGATAAAAGTACGCTTCATACGTTTTGCCTTCACTAGCAAGCACCTCATAAAAGCTTTCAGCAACGAGCAAGGCACGTTCTGCCAGCACCTCGGCATCGCTAACGATACCAACCGGTACATCCGGCAACCCGGCTCCATGCAATCTGCCATCAGCACCATATTTCAACAGCTTTGTGCCACCTGTTATGCTGGCAAGCTGCTGCACCGATTTGTCATGATCATGATGCACGACTGAAGCAAGGTCTGTCGCTACTAACGGTTCATCGTGAATCACATATTGACGCAGCCAAGCGATCGTTCCAGCATGAATACGCCATACGAGTTGCGGGTCCAATTGTTTGCCTGACATCCGCTGCAACTGATCCATCACTTCTTCATTTTGCGAATATTGACGAATTAAATATTCAAGCAGATTGCACAGACAAATAATTCTCGATTCGTACGGAATCAGATTGCCTTTTAACCGATCAGGAAAGCCTTTGCCGTCAAACCGTTCATGATGATGTTTGATCCATGCAGCGGCATGGCGATCACCGGTAATATTGCCGACAATTTGTGCCCCTTTGAGCGTATGGGATTCATATTCATGCTGCTCGCTGAGTGATAATGCACCTCGTTTGGTCAACACTTCCAGCGGTAGCAGCATTTTGCCGATATCGTGCAGTGCCGCAATATTGATCAGTTCGGCACGACGCTTTTTCGGATAGTTAAACAATTCCAACACATGCTCGCAAATAATGCCAACATTACGTCCATGCCCTTCCCGATTAGCGATGCGCAGCTCACCGAGACGGATAAACTCCTCCATCCCTTGTCGGCGCAGACGTACTTGCTCGATATACCCATGTGAGAAAAAAATAATTAACAGCAGAAACAGCATCGTATACAGCGTTTCATACGCCATATAACCGAGCGCCAAATATTTCAAAAAATGCGGTACGATCACCGTACAGAGCAGCACCGGCACCGCCAATTCCTTCAGTCTGGTAGGCAAGCTACCTAGCAAACGTACATGACCGATGCTACGTGACACAATCACCGCCAGCACCATATACAGACCGCTGAACAACAATGCACCAACTGCAGCTTGCACATACAACGATAGCGGCAGGCTGACGATTCCTTTCATCTGCTCCATTGCTACAGAGGCAGCTAACAGGCAAATTGTATATTTCCCCTGCGTCGACAGCACTCGAAAGCCGTGAATTTGTCGCCAGCGAAAACCCGCTTTGCGCAGATGAGTAACTACATTACTGAGCGTCACCCCAATCAACGCATAAATCAGACCATAACCAAGCAGTAAAATAAGAAATCCCGCCACACTTGCACTATACTCCTCACCACTCAAAAGCCGAACGGGGAACAAATCCAGCACAATAATAAACAACAGCATCGGCAGTGCGATCCAGATCATACTGCTCAGATGCGCAAACATATACACTAGGCTGGCTAAACCTATAATACCGAGCGGAATCGTATAAATGTTCTTCTCATTCACCTAACGAAAAACGTCCTTGCCCAAAATCTCATCAAGCTGCAACAATTCAAACACTTCCATCACTTCAGGCTGGATATGCTCCAGCGTTACGATCCGCTCCTGCTCCTGTAATCCTTGTACCAGCCTGATTAATAAGCCAATGCCTGATGAATCGACAAAATGCACCTGTCCCAAATTTAATACGACTTGCTCCTGCGTTTGCAAAGCCGGTTCCAATTGTTCTTCAATCGTATCTCCGGCATCAATATCGATATCACCATCACAAAAAACGGTAATTTGTCCATCCTGTTCTTGCAATTGATATGAGAACATCGTTTTCACTCCCCATGCCATACAAATTCGTTATTGCTGTTTATGCTCACTTCCACATGTTCCATATCTTTCGTAAACTGGTGTATCCTTTCGCCAACTTGAATCGTCGTTCCTGCCAAAATCTTTTTGGCGCGGATGACCGCTTTCTCGCCTACACGTAGCGATGTACTGCCGGTTCCCGGCGAACCGGCTTCCTGAACCGTCATCCCACTTACCGCATAATACGTACCGCCACGCAAATTGCCGTCCGCTTGCAGATGCCCTTCACAATACAGATGCGCATTATAACAGCCTTTCTCAATGATCAGATTGCCGCCGCAGCGAATATGACTGTTTTGCACATGATGAAGCCGGGCAAAAATTTGCTCCATCGCCGGCACAACGACAACGGAATACAAATAACGAGTACGTCGAATAAAACCTTCTAAATCGTCAGCTGTACGAAAGTGACTGGAATCATCCGTCAAAAATCCACGCTGCAATTGTTCATAATAACGTTTCCAGTCATCGCCCGGCAACACTCCATATTGCTCTCGCAGCTTGATTATATATTGCAGCATATCATACATGCCGCGAAACCGCCCTTGAAACAACACTTTGAACAGCGGAGCAAGCCCGTATTCATTCATATCATCATGCTTAAAAGCAGACGCACTGCTCACTTGCCGAATCGCAGCTTTGAGCAACTCGGATTGTTCTGCCACCGTTTGCAACAATGGGGCGATCTGTCCGTAAAACAGATATATTTGTCCCACGATAACGTGACTGCTAATCACATTCGCGTTCACGATCAACGATTGTCCTGCCACAATATTCGCCATATTAATATTACCGCGAATATGAATATTGCCTTCGGCTTCGACCTTCATCGTATCCTGCACCGCACCGCTAATTTCCACATCACCGAGAAAATGAATATTACCGGTCGACAGATTAATATCGCCGCTCTGCATCAGCTTTGGCACGATGGAAAGTTTAATATTATAACCTTGCTTCACCTGTGTCGGCATACCGGCACGCCCGGCAATCGCCTGCAAACCATCTTCGGATAACTTCACATCTTTGCCCGCCAAAATTTGCATTTGGCGTACCGCAGGCGCGGCAATCTGCCGCCCATACACATCGATGCCAGCCTGCCCCGGCTTGGCGGGACGTATGACTCCGATCAGCTCTCCTTCACCGACAGAAGGAAATTCGCGTGTCTCCCGATAATCGATCGTGCCGTCATGACGCAGCTTCGGCTGTACCTTCTTCGCTTCGGTATCCGCATGCAGTTCGAACATGGCGTCAGCGCCGGGAATCGGCTCTGTCCCTTTGGCGATCGTGTATTCACCAGCTTCACATACGCGGCAAGTTTGTTCAAGCGCTTGTCGATCGATACCATGTACGACACCAAGCGTTTGCAACTGTTCCAGCACGCGTGCCGACTCAATTGGCACAATCTCGCGGCGCTGACCGACACGCAGCATTAATCTCGCTTCTGGCTCGGTATCCAGCAAATAACGCTGGATATGACTGCCTGGCTCCACGTGCAAGCTCACCGTCATCGCTTTGGCATCGATCTGCACTTGCCAGATCGGTTCACGCAGCTCCTCTGTCAGCATAATTTCGATGCGATCCTGCTCATTAATTTCAGCCGTTAGCCCTGCCATAAGCGGCTCACCGTTAATCAGTACATCTCCGCTTTTGAAGGCGTCCAACTTTGGCAATGCACCGCCAGGAAATGTGCGCACCCGCACCTCTCCGCCTTCGATCCAAATTTGACCGTTACGTACAGCTTCAGCGGATGGAATGTCAGCATATGATCGTACATCATCCGTTATCGATACTGCTGTTTGCTCTGTTTCCAATACCGATAATGGCTGACGATACGATTGATTGTCTGTCACAACCTCGCGCTCCGCAATCCCCTGCGCCGTTGATGAGCGCTGTGCAACTTGCTGCAATTGATCCGAAGCTTGGTGTCCCGGCAAAAATTGTTGTTGCTCCGGCATTAATGTTACTTTTACAACAGCCGGTCGAACATTGAATCCGAGCAGACCTTTATTTTCCTCATCGATGACCTCGATGCTAACTTGCTGCTTGCTCGCTTCCAGTAGCGTCAAGGCACGGTCGATCGCTTGTTCAACGGTCTTGCCTCTGGAGATTACACTTCGTTCCATTGATCTCTCCCCCATTCTCGATCGTGCCTTAATCCAATTGTATCGACAGAATGCAAATATCATCCTCTCGATTACGATTCAAACGTTCCAGCTTATCCACAAATGCATCATTGTCAACATAATGCAAACTATCCGCATATTCTTCCAGCCGATCGATCCCGAACTGGATCGACATGCCTGGGCGCTCTACCAATCCATCCGTATACAGCACAATCCGGCATGGCGCATCATAGGACAGTTTTACCGTATCAAGCTTCATATCCGGCTTAATGCCGATAGGAACGGTAGTGCCTTTTAATTTAATAGGCTCCGCATGTTGCTTGAGCAAAAGCCCTGGCGGATGCCCGGCATTTACATATTCAAGCTCACGCTGCTCCAGATCAATCAACATATAAATAGCTGTAAAATAAGCCGAGCGCCGCGTTTTGCCAAATAGCAAGCGCATCTGCCGATTCAGCTCTGCGCAAACATCGCGTGGCTTGCGATACAAGCCTACGATACTGTCCAGCAGCGAGCGAATCGACATGCTAATTAATGCAGCCGATATACCGTGTCCGGACACATCGATCAGCAGCACGCCACATTTGCGATTCGGAAACATTTTCCAATAAAACATATCACCAGACACTTCAGCCGATTGCATATAGCGGCTATGAATGCGAATGCCCGGCTCCTCAAGCGGCGGATGCAGTACACTGCGCTGCAAATGTTTGGCAAGCTGCAAATCTTTTTGCACTTTTGCCTCCCAGTTTTTACGGGTGTCCATTTCCTTTTTTAAACGTAATGCGGATTGTACACGGGCAAGCAGCTCATAATCCGGCCCGCCTTTTTCAATAAAATCCATCCCGCCTGCACCAAATGCTTCTTCAAAATGAGCGCGATCGGCAGTCAGAAAAATAATCGGCAAATCTTGATACATATCTGTATTTTTAATCGTCCGACATGCTTCAATCCCATCGATATCGGGCATTACAATATCAAGCAGCACAAGGTCAATATTAGCGCGCTGTTGGGGCTGCCGCTCCGGCTCCAAGCCAAGCTGTTGAAACGCTTCCAACGCCGAATAAGCCAGGCAAATATTTTCGTAACCCGCAGCATGCAACACATTTTGCAGATAGGCAACATTCAGTCGGGAATCATCAACGATCAGTATGCTGCTCATTAGACACTCCTCCGCAATCGTTATATTATATTTTTCGACTTTTAACACCTATTATGTAATAGCAACATGACTTAAATTTAGGAATATGTGTGTTATAACATAGCAAGTAGACGAGCTGTATAGTATGCTCGCCTGCTTGCTCTTATTGTAAACGATATAACTGCACAAAAACGCTGATTTACTGGATACGATTTTAACATTTTAGCGAGATGTTGCCCTATTTAGCAATGCGCTGTTTACGTTTGTTTTGACTTTCGCTTAATTGCGCCTCGGCTGCAATGCTTCGGTCACCGCTTCCATCGTTGTCAGCGGTGCATGGCAGACAAAACCTTCACATATATACGTCATCGCATCGCCGTTAGACAGCTTATCATGTAAATGTGGCAGCAAATTCCGTATCGGTTCGCCTGCTGCTCCACTTTCATTGAACAACAGTGCGGCAAACGGGCGATACGTTTTTTGCACTTCAGCTAACATTTGCTGATACCCGATATCTTCCGCTTTGCCGGTGACTACGATCTCCTCCGTGCCATTCAACAGTTGCATGCCTGCTAACATTAGCATCGAGTAGCCTGCCGGATATTGTTGCACCGTCCCTATAAAAGCATCCAATATACGCTCGGCATATGCTCGTAGCTCGTCATCGTTAGTCATCGCCGCCAGTCGTGCCAATACCCAGGCAGCAACCGAGTTGCCGGAAGGGATCGCGCCATCGTAAATTTCTTTGGTGCGGCTAATCAACGGATCACCTTCAGCACCGCTAAAATAAAAACCGTGCTGCTCATCATCCCAAAACAATGCTAGCAATTGCGCTTTTAATGCGGTTGCATGCTCAAGATAGAGCGAATTTCCGGTCGCTTCGTATAGCTCCAGCAATCCCCACATGAGATAGGCATAATCATCCACATACGCTGGAAATGCCACATGCCCATCACGGTAGCGAGACATTAGCCGTCCGTCTTGACGAAACATCGTTTGCCAAATAAAATCAACGGCACGCTCGGCAGCTTGTGTATATTGTGGCTGTTGCAGCCTTTTGCCTGCATGCGCGAGCGCAGCAATCATCATCCCGTTCCATGAGACGAGCACTTTATCATCTTTAAACGGATGCACTCGTTGCTCCCGGTAATCAAACAGCTTCTGCCGATACTCCTCCAAATCAGTACGCAAAGCAAGTTCGTTCAGATCGCGTTCCTCAGCAATCTCCGCAATCGTACGAGCGATCAGATTCGGTATATTTTCCCCTTCAAAATTCCCTTCCGGCGTAATATCATACACATTACAATAGGTATGCATCGCCTCCAACCCAAGCACATCTTCAATCTCATACCGATCAAACAAATAAAATTTGCCTTCCACCCCTTCGGAATCAGCATCCTCTGCCGAATAAAAAGCCCCTTCTGGCGACGTCATATCACGCAGCACATACGTAAAAATCGATTCTGCAATCCGCGCATATTGCTCATCTTCGGTCAGGCTGTACGCATCCACATACGCGATCGCCAGCAATGCGTTATCATATAACATTTTCTCAAAATGCGGTACTAACCACTGCTCATCGGTTGAATAGCGAGCAAATCCAAACCCAATATGGTCATACATACCACCGCGATACATGCGCTCCAGCGTCGTCCGCACCATATCCAGCGCCTGCGGTTGATCATAAGTGTAAGCATATGCCGATAAAAACATCAAATGATGCGGTGTCGGAAATTTCGGCGCTGCGCCAAAGCCGCCATAGTGCTCATCAAACGAACTTGCTAACGTCTGATACGCGCGGTGCACGATCGATTCATCAAAACCGCCTGGCTCGCCTTCCGCTTTAAACTCATTCATCCGCTGTACGATCGCATCACCAGCTTCCACGATCCGTTCCCGCTCATGCGTCCATTTATTATGAATTTGTCCTAGCATGTCAATCATGCCGATCCGTCCGTATTTGGTCTGCTTTGGAAAATAAGTGCCCGCATAAAAAGGCTTCTGCTCCGGTGTAAGCAATACCGTCAGCGGCCAACCTCCCTGCCCGGTGAGCGCCTGACAATACGCCATATACAAATGATCAATATCCGGCCGCTCCTCTCGATCAACCTTAACTGGCACAAAATGCTCGTTCAGCAGCGCCGCCACGTCTTCATCTTCAAAACTTTCCCGCTCCATCACATGACACCAATGGCATGTAGATATAAGCCTCACTAGGAATAGCCGACAGACAGGAACACCGGCTTGCCCTCCCGCTTTGCTTTCGTAAAGGCTTCTGTGCCCCATGCCATCCAATTGACCGGATTATGAGCATGTTGCAACAAATAAGGGGATTTTTCATGGATTAAGTGATTCGTATGTTTATGTTCGCCTTCGATAAATTCGCGCATGATGAATTCCTCCTTGTAATTAGTATTGATAATATACCCGAATAAACAACAAAAGAAAAAACGAATTCTCCCGACCGCAAGCGGAGGAAGAATTCGCTATTTCATAACGATATTATGGCGTATTGCCGCGTGCAATTCGCAACGTATATTTACCTGTTGTACCTGTTGTACCTGTTGACGACTGAACTGCAATCGTCACCGCTCGTTGCGGATCGGTCATATCGACTGTATAACTGTAACTGTCGGCGGTCACACTTGGTCCGTAGGTGGCACCTGTCACTGTCAATTGTTGCAGCGGATTAGTCTTAGTGACAGTAAAATCAAATGTATACACATCGTCAGCTACCTGCACCGCATAATCGGTAATAGATGGAGCAAATGTCGGTGACAATTGCCCTTGATCAATACGCAAAGCAGATAGCTGTGTATCACTATTGCCCGATACCGGTAATGTCTGAATTTGTACAAAATAAGGAATGCTTGTAACTCCCCCGCTCACATACATTACCCGGTACGTATAGACCGTATTCGGCTGCAAATTGCTATGCACAAAAGATGGATCGCTGCCACGATAAATCGGCTGTGCATCGTCATTAACATAAACGAGATAAGCAGAAGCTCCACTAACCGGATTCCATTGCAAATGGACGCTGTTTGATTGTGTATCAATCGAGCGCAATTGCTGAATGCCACAATCGCCTGGATTCGCATTGTAACCGAACGACAGCTCGCTAATGAGCGTACCTTCACCGCTATCATTCGTATCGGCAGTATACACGATTCGTGCCTGCTGCACATCATTTTCGTTCATTGCGAGCGTGATCGTTGGCGCTGAATTGTCAAGCGTACCGACCGTTTTCCATTGTAGCGAACCTCCCACCAGCTGGGCAATCTGGAAATCGGCTTGTTTGATTCTGCCATAGTTGAAATCCGTAACATATTGAATTGTAAAGCTAGCCAGATTCACCGGTTTGTCGAAATTAAATACGATCGTATCGCCCACTTGCTGTGCGTCCCAATTGGCTGCATACGTATTGGAATTACCGTCTACTGCTTGACTGAAATCCAGATACGGATTATCGTTCATCGTGACAGTGAAACCAAGTGATTTTACATGTTGCAGCGCCGTGGTAATGCGATTCACTGCCACGGCAACATCCTGTGTGGAAGCGGTCGCATCAGTCAGAAGCGGCTTCGCTTGCTCAAGCGCTGCCAAATAAGTGGCATACGATGACGATGTAGCATTATTTTGAGCTTGTGGAAACTGAATCAGTACGTACAATTGCATTTTGGATATCGCAATCAATTGACTTTGCGCCTGTTTGACATCGCCTAGCGTACTATCGATCGTTGTCTGAATCGCGCGCGCATTGTCCAGCACGGTTTTAGCCTGCTGAAGTTGCTGCGCATACGGTGTGTAGGAGACGGCAATATAATCGGCAGCACGATAAGTGGCGGATTGGGTATATGCCTGTTGCAAAGCCGATTTGTCCGTTTTCAAATCATAGACAAGGTTTATTGTTACACTTGTAGAGTTAAACGTACCGCTTGCATTGGCAGGAAGACTATGCAAACGGTATCCGTATAATGTATCCGGTGTTAACGTATAAGCAGAACCGAGCGTACCGAACATTCGACTATCATACAGTGATACTCCTGCATCATCGACAGCATGGATATAAATGATACCTACACTGTTAGCGGCTACGATATCGCTCGCTGTCGGTAGTGCACTGTCATATCCTGGCACCTCACCGATTTTGGTAAATACGCTTTTGAACGCAGCATAATCACTATAACGCTTTTCGCCAATCCATGATTTCTCCGCCATTGCGCGCAGTGGTTCATAAATGCCTGCACTTACTTGCTCTTGACTTTGCGCTCCTGGTGTATCGCTCCAGATCGCAAACGAAGCGCCCAGGATCGCATCTGGATACGGTGGATTATATTCTTGCTTTATGGACGAGCTAATATTCGGGAACAAGCCCGGATGCCAGTTATTATAAATGTTGGAACCGGTTGGGTATTTATAACCTGCATTTTGGCCAAGCACATAATAGAAGTACGCATCGTTAAAATTAACAACCTTGAACCCTTCATCGATAAATTTTTGCACCGGTGCCATATGAGTATCCCATTTCGTCCAGTAATCGATCTGGATCGACTTTTTCAGTTGAACATGTTCTGTTTGATCAGAACGGAAATAACCATCGTTCCAGACGCGGGCAATAAAGCCTTTTTTCTCCATATGCTCGGCAACTTGATTCGTATAGTCGATAAATGTATCGATCCCTGTGCCGTTGGGAATACCAAGCACATTGCGCGCATAGTTTTGCAATTCTGGAAATTTAGCGAACTGGCTAAAATCGATAAATTCATCGCCGCCAATATTAAAATATTTGCTGCCTTTAAACAGTACAGCATACTCATCTAACAGATCAAAAATGTATTTTTTGGCATCAGCGTTTGTAATATCAAGCGCGCCTTTACATACACCGTCGTTATCGCCGCAGGCATTTCCATTGCCATCTTTGAGCTTCCATTCGGGATGATTACGCAGCGCATATTGCAAATGACCCGGACTATCCAGAGAAGGAATAATGTCTACTTGATATTGTTTGGCAACCGCCAAAACCTCTTTCATTTCTGCCTGCGTAATATATTGCGGTGACATCACTTCCGGATGCACCTTGCTCTCCAAGCGGAAGCCTTCACTTTCGGAAAAATGCAGTTCGAGCGTATTAATCTTGAGCCAGGACGATTCTTTCACTTGTTGAATCAGCCAGTCTTTAGTATAAAATTTGCGCGCCATATCGATATGATAGCTACGCTCTGCCAATGTCGGATAATCGATAATCGTACCATATTGCAGATCACCAGACACAAGCAATTGCTGCTCGATCGTACGCAATCCATATAGAATGCCACGCACGGTCGGTGCGGTCAGCTTAATCTGATCCGCAATTTCCAGCTTGTACGCCTCCGAATTGGACGTTTCGGATAACTGACCGAGACGGATCAATATATCGCCAGCTTCAGCCAGTGAAGCGTCTCCAGTCTGAATCGGCAACGGTTCGGCAGAAGGTAAGCCTTTGGCAGCCAGCTCTGAATCGACCAGCTTTACGACACTTACTAGATCAGGATCAAGCGCTTGATTCCCATCCTGAAGCAGATACAAGCGCGTACCTTTTTGCAGTTTCCAGACAGATGTTCCATTTTTAGTATATTGCTGTACACTTATTTGTTCGCTGTTAGATGACGATTTTGAGTTACCAGCTTGTTGCTGAAATTGTGCGGCAGCTACAGGAGACATTGACGAAACGACAAGCAACACGATCATAAGTATTAACCAGTTTTTTTTCAATATGTTTACCCCCATATCTTTTGATTTGAACTGACAACATAGCGGTTAAACGATGCGGAAATAATTCCTCTGTATGAAGTTGTAATAGTTGACTATACGCCTCATTTTGCTGCCAGGAAGCAGGGTATGCCAAACGAGAAGTATAACAATAACGAGGCGCTGCAGACACCGCATCTTGCTTATCCTTGCTCTGTTTAACGTGAACATGCCGCCAAAACGCAAATAAGAGCACAGACAAAAGAGGCAGAACATACGACATACGTATGTCATCACTACACTCCGTTGTTGGCTCATGCCCATTACTGGTAACACGCCGTTCTACGGCTACTATGGGATTGATTGCGATTTCATAAGTAGCATATAACGTAGACAAGTGATCGTCAATAACATTTGACGATTTTCACAATGAAAATAACTAAAAATATATTTTCTGTGTAAGATTATCTTACTTATATAATGCAAGTATGTTGATCTGAGTGCCTATCAAAATGGTAGTTCTATACATATACATCTCTTTATAGCGCTAATTCATATCATTGTTGCAGGCATTCATTTATACATTATTTTAATCAAATAACTACAGCAGAAAAAAGGTCTTTAAGCATCTAACCTTGCTTAAAGACCTCAAATTCAAGCCTCAAATCTCATGCGCCACCCGCTGCGCCTGCACATTCAATTCATTAGCCGATACAAAAATCGCGTTAAACGATTCCATCGCCGTCTGCATTCGCTCCTGCCCACGCTTAAGACTGTGCTCGACCTCGGTCGTTGTACCGGAAATTTTGCGAACTTCGCCGTCCATTGCATCGACGCTACATTTGACCTGATTGATCGCTTCTTGCACCATATTGGACAACTTGCCGACTTCCTGAGCGACCACGTTAAAGCCGCGACCAAATTCGCCAGCGCGGGCAGCTTCAATGGCTGCATTCAGCGCCAACATTTGCGTTTGCGACGATATTTTGCGGATCGTTTTCACCACATCTTGAATCTCGTACGCCTGCTCTTGCAAACGATAAATCGTGTCTGCATTCGCTGACGATACTTGTGCGATCTGTTCCATACTGACGAGCAACTCCTCGCTATGCAGCATACCGTCCGAAGATCGTTGATGCAGCATTTGGGCGGTATGTTGCAAATCGTCTACTACATGGGTCAGATGATGATGACGCTCGGTAATATCGGTCGCCACCTTCGTAACGCTAATAACACGCCGACGCGCTTGATCCCATACCGGCATATAGGTCGCTTCCAGCCACACTTCATCGCCGTTTGCATTGCGCCGCAAAATTTTATCGTGAAACGTAATCCCGGTAAACAAATTATCCCAAAATGCTATATAGTCCGCACTATTCGAAAATTCAGGAAAGCAGAGATCACGGTGATGCATGCCAACCATCTCATCGGCGCAATAACCGACAACCCGTGCAAAAATATCGTTTACATAAGCGATTCGATGCTCTTGATCAAATCGAATAATTGCCAGATTTTCCTGCAGAGCACGCACGACCAATTCATCCGTAACTTGGACATTTACTTGTGCATGTACCTGTTCATTCACTTTTTCCATATGGGCATCCCCTCCTGTGACATTTGCCGATATTATTCATTATATTAATATAAATAAACCATTTAAAATATATTTTTCCAATTAAAGAATATAATTTAATTCAATTCGCTCGCAAGGGAGATAATTCCTATATTGGGTACTTAAGTATGATTCCTATATCGGCTATACTGCGCCATAAATCAATGTCTGTATGCAAAAAAGGCACTATTCATAGCAATGAATAGCACCTTCTCGCTGAAACGAAGCTGCTCGTAAAATAAACTTGCGCCATTATTTCCTATCTTATCGATCCTACGAATCAGTTCACATTTGCTCCAGCTCGCTGCGGCGTCCACTGCGATACATTTGTTCATACACACCGCCAATCGCCGCAAAAGCAGTTTGAATCAATGTCGTCCATTCCGCTTGCACTGCTGCAGTTAGTTGCAAATGCGCTTTGCCTGGCTCTATACCGTGTCGGCGCAGCAATTCAACATAAGCGGCACGTTGAATGCGGTCGTCCAGTATCCAGTACATCGCATCCTGTTCACGCTCTGCGCCGATTTTGTTATTGATCATTTCTACGCCGCGCTCATACAGTAGCAATCTGTAGCCATCTGGTTCAATCGCAATTTGCGGTTCCAAATCGCCATGCCATGATTCATCCAATGCCGCTTCCACCCACTCGATCAGTGTTTCGTTATATAGCTCGGTCTTTCGAAGCTGCGCTACAATGGCGTCTATGAATTGCTGTTTTGTTTTCATCGCTTGCACTCCTTCTTCATCTATAAGAACGTTCAACATTTGCACATTACATAGCTAACAGGCTAAGTATCCACCCTATTTTATGTAACCGCTACTTTCACTTTACACTTGCCGTTTACCGCCTTTTTCGCTGATATTGATACCGTCTAAAATCGTCTGTTTTGTGGCTACAATGCTGTAAACCTTTACACATGCGATTCAAAATATGTTTTAATGGAAATATTATTGATAACATATGATGTAAAGGAGTGGCAATTGTGCAAATCTCACATTTTCTTCTGCCTAAGGAGCAGGTGACTTACGTGTCGTCTACAGCATCGATGCTGGAAGCATTGGAGCAACTGGAACGCCATCCCTATTCAGCCATTCCGATTATTGATGAGCAAGGCAAATATATCGGTACATTATCCGAAGGCGATCTGCTATGGAAGCTGAAAAATTCGTTCAATCTCGACTTTGAAGCGATGCGGCACGTACCGCTTAGCGATCTTCAGCGCCGTGTACATAACGAAAGTGTCGTCATCACCGCCAACATGGAGGATATGCTAAATCGTGCCGCCGATCAAAACTTTGTGCCGGTTACCGATAATGAAGGCTTATTTCTGGGCATTATCCGACGCAAAGATATTATTGAGTATTACAATGATACCATTACCGATTGATCGTTTGAAAGGAGACTGTCCATGTCCACACGCGTGCTAATTGCGGATGATGAAGCGTCCATTCGCAACTCGATTGCTTATGCGCTCAAACGCGAGCATTTTACAGTGGAGACAGCGACAGATGGCAAAGAAGCGCTCGCATATGTGGAACAATTTCGCCCGGATGTGCTTGTGCTTGATGTGATGATGCCGGAAATGGATGGCTATGAAGTATGCCGCCGCTTGGAACAGCGGCGCGGATTAGGTATCGTGCTCTTGACGGCACGTGATGATGTGATCGACCGTGTGCTCGGTTTGGAGCTTGGTGCCGATGATTATGTCGCTAAGCCATTTGATATTCGTGAGCTGATTGCCCGGATTAAGGCACTGGCGCGCCGCGTCGAGCGTGAAAATGCACCGCCCCCACTCCATGAGCCGCGCATACTCGGTTCGCTCACTGTGCAACCTGCCAGTCGTGAAGCACGAATTAACGAGCAGTCGCTAGAATTAACGCCCAAAGAATTCGATCTGTTATTGCTGCTTGTTACCCATCCGGGGCGTGTATACACACGGGATGAACTATTGGAACTCGTATGGGGCATAGATTATGCGGGCGAGACACGTACAGTCGATATTCATATTCAGCGCTTACGCAAAAAACTTACTCCTCATCAATCGCTACTGCAAACCGTCTACGGTATCGGTTATCGTTCGGAGCCGCAAGCATGAAGCCCGGTTCGCTGCTTCATCCGCGCCTTGGCTTACGCTGGAAATTCCCGTTGCTATTAGGAGCGTTGTTGTTGTTTACGGTGACTGTGCTCAGTTTGCTCGTCTTGTCAGGCATTCGCAGCAACCAGCAGCAGCAGACCGAGCAGCTTCTGTTACGGCAAAGCGAGCTCATGCAAATGCGCATTCAGCAGGCGTATTTAAGCGGCGAGCGACTTGATCCTGTGCTGTTTATGCAAAGACGGGCTGCCGAGCTGGCGGTCGATCTGGGTGCTTCTAGCAATATGAGAGTGATCGTGTACGATCGGAGCGGCGAGCTGCGCGGAGACTCATTACCGCTAGCTCGCCGTAGTGATGTTAGTCCAGCGATGCGGTATGCACTGCAAGGGCAAACCGCTTATATTACCGAAGGTTCCAATGTGCTTTATTTAACGCCAATCTATAGTGCTGATCAATTGCTCGGCGTATTGCAACTCCATCTGTCAATTGCTGAGCAACAGCAATTTTACCGCAATATGCTCATGTTGTGCCTATGGACGGGTGCTGCGGTGCTAGCGAGCAGCTTTTTAATTGGCTGGCTGTACATTCATCGCCAGACACGTGATATTCATACGCTAATGACCGAGGCGCGTGCGATTGCACGCGGTCATTATCCAGATGAACGACACGCCCTGCTAACACGATCCGATGAACTCGGTGAACTGGGTGATAGCATTGCGGAAATGGGCGGTATGATCGAGCGGAGCATGAATTTGCTTGAACAGGAAAAACAGCAACTTCAGCAAGCGGTAGCCAAGTTGTCTGCATTAGAGCAGCTGCAAAAAACATTTATCGGCAACATTAGTCATGAGCTTAAAACGCCTGCCACCTCGATCCAATCGTATGCCGATCTGCTCGGCATGTATGGCGATGATCCCGAATTGGTTCGCGAAGCGAGCACGAGCATTTCATCCGAGATTCGCCGGCTCATTGAACTGATTGAAGATTCGATCCGTTTGTCACTGCTCGATAAATATGATTTTGAATTGCATCCGCAGCAAGTGCAGCTGAATGAATTGATCGAAGAAGCTGCTACACGCACACGTGGCAAAGCAACAAATGCAGGCATACGTCTCGATGTTACGCTCGATCAACCGGTGGAACTGCTTGCCGATCCAAAACATCTGATGCATATTTTGCTTAATTTGCTTGATAATGCGGTCAAATACAATGTGCCGCAACAAGGCTGGATTACGGTACAAAGTCATCTGGATGATGAGCGAGTACATATTCGAATCGGTAGCTCCGGCCCGATTATTCCCGTTGACCAGCAGGAGCTTGTATTCGAACCGTACACTACACTTCGTCACGATCGTTCACGTACAGGCGGCGGTACAGGGCTTGGCTTGCCGCTCGCAAGGCGCCTTGCACAGCGTATGAATGGCAATCTGTATATCGAAGCGTCCGATGAGCTAGGCAATGTGTTTGTACTGGATATGCCATTACGACAATAGAAAAGGACTTTATTGCTCTGTACTGCGGCAATAAAGTCCTTTTTCATAACTGGCTTCGAGTCAGCACTTTCGATAAACTGCCCACATGCACAGCTGTAATTACGTTTCATCAGACGTCTCGTTCATAATCATATCTTCAATCAGATCGATTCCTTGTGGAGTAATGACGAAATGAATATACCCTACTACGTCTTTGAGATCGATTAGACTTTTTTTGTGTAAATAATCATAAGCTAAGCGGGTTTCTTTATCCGTTAGCGGCCCTACATTTTTTTTCGGTCCAGGCAGCTGAAATGAACGGTCTTCCGGTCCAAAATGATAATTATACAAATCATAGAGAAGCTGTAGCCGTAGCCGCCGTCTCTCTGTAATCTTATCGTTCATGTTGTTCACCTCCACATTGTATCGGCATCGTGTCCGCTCCTTTGTACCAGATCGTATCAGCTAGCGCTGATGATGATCCAACTGCTACAGCGATTCGTTAGTCCAGGCGCTATAATGAAACACGCTTCGCAAATGCAGCATAGTAGCTTGTCTCAAATTTATTCAGGGATTGCGTTCGTCTGAATGCTGCACGGTTCAAGCACGGTTCAGATGGACGCAACCTTACATCTTCTTGAGACAAGTCAATAATCTGGAGCAAGGCGATATGTGTGGCATATGGAACTTCCTGGTGATCCTATCATAAACAGACTTTTGCACGCTTGGATAACGATATTCTGAATTAACCTGTTCTATTATACGTAATTAGTCGCTAATTTCATACTGTTAGTTGTAATATTATTAATTACATGTGAATAACGGTGTGTAACGTTTACAAGTTAGATACAATTGTACATCGATTTGAGATGTATACATGATAAGTTATTTATACACACAAAATCGACGATAGCTAACACATTAAGCTGCCTTGGATCAAGATTATTTGGATAGTTAGGGGTTGATTCGTATCGCTTACCGATCTCGTTCATCCAGATCGTATTTGTTGAATTCGTTCTATTGTGCGCGTTCATCATTCACTTTTACCGCTGCACAGTATAATTTACGTTATTGGTGGCTACTCGTAGGCAGTTCATTATTGCTCATTATGCTGCTGACGGGCTGCAGCAGCGAACCGAAGCTGACAGTTATTGATCATAACGCCACTGTCCCCGCCCAAACTTCCATCAGCCTGTCTTCACTTGATCGACTTGAGCATGTATACGGGCGCACATGGCTAACCGCTGATGAGATCATCATCGAACGAAATACGCGCCTCATCGTACACAATGCAGCAACAGGTGCCGAGCGTGAGCTAACACCGGGACGCCAAGGCGTGCAATTGCTCGCGGAAACTTCGCCGGATGGACGGTATGTTTTTTTTACGGAAGGCGTACCGAATGATCGCTATACGATTACCGGGCATATTCTCGATACGACTTCCGGCATAATTAACAATATAGGCAAGCTCGATATGATCAATGAAATGCACTGGGCAGACGATACGCATTTAATTAGCGGCACACCGGACACCGGGCTGCAAAAAATCGATTTGCAAGGTCAGCAAACACTGCTACCGCTACAAGGAGCCAACACAAAAGATTCTATTATGCTCGTACAGCAAGTCGGACAAACGATTTATTTTGTCGGCGGCTCGGCTTTGAATCGGGTGCAACAAGGGGACGTGCAAGCGACACTGATTGCAACCGATGTATGGGACTTTAACGTAGCTCCGGATGGGCAGTCGATCGTCATTCAACAGGTCGGACACAAGCAATCCGAGCCAAGCAAACTAATCGTCATTGATGCAAACGGCAAAACAGTCGGTACAGTCGCTGAAGGTACATTGCTCGGTCGCCCGGCATGGTCACCGGACGGTAATATGATCGCCTTTTCCATTTATCAGGAAAGTCAGCAAGGCATGAAAGGATTGTACATTTTCAACCGCAGTACCGGCACAACGACCCCGATTACGACCCAATTTCAAGCGTATAATAGCTCGATTCGTTGGAGCCCGGATAGCCGTCGTCTGTCATTGTATACGGAGGATAACGGTGTGGTGACCGCATTGATCGGTATTAATATGAAATAGCAATACCGATCAATGCCGAGCATGCAGTACTTTGACCATTTCAGATACAAAAGCAGCCCCTGTTCGCTCACTGCCTCAACAGGCTTTTGGAGCACAGGAGCTGCTTGCTTTATTGTGTGAACATATCCTTGCGAATTGTCAAATTACCATTCATTCAACTTTTGCTCCAACCGTGCTTCCTGCTCAGCTTTACGAGCTTTGCGCTTGTCGTTGTAACGAGCCAGCACCATATATAGTGCAGGTACAACAAACAGTGTCAGCAGCGTAGAGAACACTAATCCGAATACGATCGCAATCGCCAGTGGACGGAACAATTGCTCACCGACCGTTGCCATCGGCAGCAAAGCGACAATTGCCGCCAACGAAGTGAGCAAAATCGGACGGAAACGTGCCGACGCTGCTTGAATAATCGCGTCTTTCATGTCCAATCCTTCATGCCGCGCGTCTTCGATAAACTCAATCAATACGATACCGTTACGCACGACAATGCCAGCTAGCGCAATCACACCCATAATCGACATAAACCCAATCGGTGTCTGGCTAATAAATAAACCAAGTACCCCGCCCGCTGCCGCTAAATAAACGGTTGTCATCACGATCAACGGAATCCAGAGCGAATAAAACTGCATCGCGATCAAAATAAAGATCAACACGACCACAACCGCAAACAGCTTCGCCAAATCGACGAAAATATCACTTTGCTTCGATGTCTCACCACCGATTTCCCATGAATAACCTGGCGGGAAATGGATTTGGTTCATTCCGACATTAATATCCTGCATCACTTCGGTCGCCGTACGTCCGTTCACATCCGCTTCAATCGTATTGGAACGTGCCAGATTGTAATGATTAATCTGTTTAATCGAGAATGCCGGATGAATCGTAACGAGCTGGGTCAACGGAATTTGTACATTGTCCGAATTCGTCACATTGACCTGCTGAAACAAAATCGCCGGATCGGTCGCTGATGCGTCTTGCATATAAATTTTAATATCGACCAGATCGCGTCCATTATCAAATTCACCCACTTTAACACCTGTACCGGTCAGCAGCAGCGTACGCGTTAAATTCTCGTACGTCACATTGTAACGATCCATCGCTGCCCGATTCACTTCAAAATCAAGCGTATAAGCTTGCACACCCATCGTGTCGCTAATATTAGTCGTGCCGTTGGTAGATGCGATCACACCTTTCACCTGATCGGTCAGCTTACGCAGCTCTTGCAAATCCGTACCGATAATCCGGATCGAAACCGGCTTGCCGACCGGAATGCCCAATTCGGTTTGTGTCACCGATGTGGTCACTTGCGGAAACATGCGCTTCAATTGCTGCGGCCAATTCGCTACGGCAGCCGTACTGTCGAGCTTGCCTAGCTCACCTTTCAACAGCACTTCACCTTGATTAGTCGAAAACGAAGCGATATTCGTAATATTGTAAAAAAGCGGCGATGCCGTACCACCGGATGCCGATGATACCGCCTCAACGCCGGGCTGTGTTTGCGCCCATTTGGCAATTTGGCGTACCGTTTCGTCTGTATCTTCAATCGACGTACCGGTTGGCATCGTAATTTTGATCGTCAGCTCCGGGTTGCTCGAACGTGGAAACAACTGTACTGGCGTAAACAGTGTCAATCCATAAATACATGTGCTTACAATTAGACCGACCAGTGCAATTAGCAGTGGACGTTTTAACACTTTGGGCATTAAACGATGGGCATAACTGTCTGATACCGCTTGAATCTGTTTACCGAGCAGTCCGGCAGGTTTGCTCGTTGCCAGCTTTTTACCTTTTAAAATTCTGCGTTTCTCATACCAAATACGGAAAATGGGAATAATCGTTAACGACATCGCCATCGAAGCGAGCATCGCCAGTGAGATTACAACCGGAATCGGCTTAATAAATGCGCCCACATCGCCGGTTAGAAACATCAGCGGTGCAAAGGCAGCGATCGTCGCTAACGTTGCGGTCAAAATCGAGATCGACACTTCCTTCGTCCCATTAATCGCCGCATCATATGGACGCTCACGCAGCACTGACAGCCTGCGTTCAATATTATCATTCACCACGACCGCGTCATCGACAAGTATGCCGAGTACGATGATGAGACCAACTACGGTAATCTGGTTAAGCGTAATATCCATGCCTGGCAGAAACATCAGCGCAATCGCAATCGAGATCGGAATAGCCAGCGCCACAAAAGACGAAGTAAGCAAATTCAGACCGAGCATACATACGATAATGACGACCGCAATCGCAATTAACATTTCAACGAACAAATTGTGGAAAATACGATCCGTTTCGTTTTTTTGTGCAAATAGCGATTCGATTTTTAAATTGGACGGCAATGTTGTTTTCAGCTCATCCATCTTGGCATTAACACGCTCATACATCGTCGGTACGTCCGAACCGACTTCACTGTTAATCTGCACCGAGATCGAAGGTTGCCCGTTATAATAACTGTTGTATTCCACTTTTTCGTTCGCCATCTGTACGCTGGCAACATCCTTTAGATAGACAGGTGTGCCATTTTTCGATTTGAACACGACGACCTTTTCCAAGCTGGATGCATGATGATCGGCAGGTACGGTAAGCTGGTAACTGCGCTTTTCATAATCTAGCGTGCCGGTCGGTACGCGGTTGTTTTCCTTTTGTACCGCATTCAGAATCGCTTCCCACGGGATGCCATATTGCTGCAATTTGGACATATTTGCTTCAATCCGTACTTGCTGCTTGGGCAAGCCGGTAATCGTCACATCGGTCACACCCGGCACCGATCGTAGCTGATCGCGCCAGTTGGTCATCAAGTCTTGCAATTTCCACAAATTTTGAGCGCTATCGCCATAGATCGCAAACGACTGTACAAACGCTTTGGTCAAATTATCGTTAATGACCGGTGCGTCCGCGCCATCCGGCAAATCGGCTTTGGCGTCTTCGACCTTTTTGCGCAGCTCGCTCCATACGGTTGGCGCATCAGCGGTTGGCTGTGTTTCCAGCGTAATGACCGATACACCGGACATGGAAACCGAGTTAACCGTCTTCAGATTGGAAACTTCCTTGATCTTCGATTCCAATACCCTCGTTACCGTCGTCTCCACCAGTTCAGGCGTCGCTCCGGCATAGACGGTCGTCACCGTCGCCTGTTTTACAATAATGTCCGGCATTAACTGCTTCGGTAGCTGGAAGCCACTAAATGCTCCAATCCCAATCAGCAGCGCAAAAAAGAGCAGCGTAATTTTACTTTTTTTCACCAAATATGGAATCATTGCGCACTGCCCTCCTGCGATCCACCGGTCGCTTTGGTGCTGCTGGCAGACTGTGCCGACTGTGCCGCAATGCTCTCACCATCCATCAATCGATCCGCACCAGAGGTAACGATCGTATCACCTACTTTTAAACCTGCGGTGATGATTAGCTTGTTGTTCATCAACTGACCTGTTTTCACCGGCGTACGTACCGCTTTGCCATTTACACTCCGATACACATATGGCGCATCGTCCATGCTAACGACCGCTTCGACAGGCACCATAATACCTGTTTGCGATTGTACATCACGCGATGCTTTGACGACCTGCCCAGGCTTCCAATCAAGCTTCGGATTGCTAAGCTGTACTTCTACACTAATCGTACCGGTATTGTCATTCGTCTGCGGATAAATATTCGTAACCCGTCCGGTACGCTGCTCATCATACAAACTCAGGCTGACCTGCTGACCGACTTTCCACTGCGCAATTTGCTCATCCGGTACAGGCAGCAATACTTTTAGCTGATTGATTTGACCGATCGTAAACGCGGTCGTGCCTGCTGCAACCGTCTGACCGACCGAAATATCTTTTTCCAGCACAACACCGCTCACTTGGGATGTAAGCTGCGATTTGGACAATGCCAGCTTCGCTTGTGCCAGCGAAACATTCGCCTGGTCATACGATGCTTGCGCTTGCTGCACACTTGCCTGCGCCTGCTCGATGCCTGCATTCGCTTGCGACACTTGCGCCTGCGCCGACTGTACGCCAACTTGCGCCTGCTTGACCGCCGAGGCAGCGCTAGCGCGATCCGAGTTGCTCGCTCCTGCCAGTGTGAGTGAAAGCTGCTGCTGTGCATCATTCAGCGCATCCTGCGCGGTTGCAAAAGCAGTTTGTGCCTGCTCATTGTCCTGCTTGGTCAGCAATCCATTTTGAAATAGCGCATTCGCACGCTCGGCAGCCGCTTTTGCCTGCTCATATGCCGCTTGTGCCTTGCTTACCGCATTACGTGCTTGCTGCTTCTCTTGCTCACGCGCCCCGTCTAATACGCCCTGCTGCTTCGCCTGCGCACCTTCCACTTGCGCTTCAGCTGCAGACACTCCCGCCTGCGCTGCCGAACGCACAGCACTCGCATTGCTCAACGAAGCATTGGCTGCCGTCAAACCAGCATTCGCTTGCTGCACCGCTTCCTGTGCTTCTTTTACTTTGAGCTGCAAATCGGCGCCGTCTAAACTAGCAAGCGATTGTCCTTTGTTAACCGCATCTCCGATATTAACACCGATACGATCGACCGTACCACCGAGTTCGAATGCCACTGGCGATTGCTGTACCGCAGTCAATGTACCGGATAGATTGTATACTGCATTCAAAGGCACTTTCTGCACTTTAGACACGGTAACCGGGCTGGCGATCGGTTCGGTCGACTGTGCCGGTTCGCTTGAACAGCCTGCCAGCAATAGTAGCAATACCAATCCAGCAGCCAGCACAGGCTGTATTTTTTTGACCATCGTCTTGCTCCTCCATTCCATAGCCCCGTTTCCACCGGGTAGACCCATATGGTTTATTTGTCTGTTCGTAATCGTTTTCGGATAGTAGGGTACCCTCTTTTTCTTAATCTACTTGCTACTATCCATCGTCTCAAGTGAGGAATTTATGCAGCATCTCGAACACTTCATCATTGCTAAGCGGTTCGTGATCCTTTTCCCAGTGCACGGTCATCGCATCATACATATGGATCAATACAAGCGCGGTCAGCTGCACATTCGCAATCGGCAAAATCAGCTTTTGCGCAACAGCCTGTTCCAACAAACGACAAACCGCCGTATTCACAACAGAATCGATATGGCAAAGCGCATTTTGCGAAGCGACTGTACCAAACTCCTGCAATTCCTCAGCCAAACGATCCGCGATCGTATGATACCCCCGGAAACTAATGCACGTATAAATCGCCCGATACATCCGATCTTTAATATCACCTTCGCTATTAATAATTTCTTCCGCCTGCCGCACCATCTCAGTCAGCGACACATCCAAAATCGCATTCAAAATATCTTCTTTTGTCTCAAAAAACAGATAGATCGTCCCTTTACCAATCCCGGCATTTTTGGCAATACGATCTACCGTCGTGCCCTTATACCCAAACTTGGAAAAAATATCACGGGCAGACTCAATAATTTTCCGATAACGCTCATCGGTTGCATAACTCATCGTACGTTCCTCCTCCAGTAACAAATGATCTAGCATAAAGGATAACTTGATCGGTTCATCATCCAACCATAGCTCGTTCATCGCATTCCCTCCTAGTTGTCGTGCTGTGTGGATTTATTGTGTGCTGATGCGGAATAAATAGGGGCATTGCATTAGCATTAGGTAGTGCACAGCGAGTTAGCTTTGTTTAAAAAAATGGTGGGGTGAGTCGTTGTAAGGATGTTTTTATTTTTGACTAAAAAACTAAATTGGTTCTGTAGTCAGAATATAGCATGGTTTTGGGGGGGAATGCAAATTTGGGGGTTGAAGTAGCATCTTATACAATGCACGAAGTAAGAGATTAGGGGAAATAAAAATCGGATGCAGCTAAGGCATCCGATTTTTATAAGGTAGTCATCTTTTTCAGGAAAAATCGATTTAAACGGCTATCAGAAATACATTATTTGACTACATTTAACTCTGCTTTTGGTATTTACGAAAAATTGGGGGTCTCGACAGCCTAATAAGAAGCTTCTTTAAAAAAGAAGCTTCTTATTGTTTTTTATTCCTCTCCCATCATCATTTTATAGTGAGCATGATGGCCCGTTTTCTCAAAAATAGCTTCAAAGATTATAAGATATTTACTAACTGTGTCACTAGTACATTCTATATAAAGATCATCATTGGTAAAATGCGAACCATCATTTACCCACGATAGTAAGGTTTTGCAAATAACCTTATCTTCTTCCTCAAAATATTTTATGATATCATCTTCAGAATAGTTGCCATAAACTTTAAAATAATTTTCAATTATTTTTCTTATTAAATTCTGTATTGTAGTCGATGAACGTTGCGAAGCATGTTTGACTTCTTGCCACAACAATTCATAAGAATTTTTGATAGGATTTTCTGAATAAAATTCTACTTCTGAATTATTATCTATTTTTCGAACCACCCAGAAAGTTTCGTCTTTTAGAGCAGTTTTCGCTTTTTTGAAACTAATTTCTTTATGAAAATAAATATTATGAGTTAGAATAAATATCTGCTGGATATCGCTGTTTTTAGTACGCATATCCTCGATCATTCTTCTTATTAAATTACTTATTATGAATAAGATATTACTATCTAAACTTGAAATAGGATCATCAATAACAACGATCTTATTTTCAGTGATTAAACCTCTCTCGGTACTTCCTTTTAACAAGCTAATGAAGTATAAGAACGTAACGAACGTTTTTTCCCCTTCACTAAGTGTTTTTTCCGCATTTTCTCCATTACTTCTTATAATAGAATAGCTACCTTTATCTTGTGTTTCTGCAAACTGAAAATTTGTAAAATTAAATCCTTTTAACAAATTATTCATTTCATAAACTGAAGTAGAAGTGCTAATTATTGTTTGTTCTAAAGATTCAATTTCACTTTGTAATTCTTTTACTTTATCATTATATTGTTTAATTTTAAGCTCCATATTTTTAATAATCTTATCTTTTTTATCATAGTCCTCTTTATACTGTCTGTAAGTTAAACTATTCTCATTAACAATGTATCTCCAAATTTTAGCATTCAAATCGCTTTTTTCAGAAGAAATATTAGCTACTATGGAGTTATGAGAAATAATCTCTATATTACATTGTTCAATAATGTGATTAATATTATTTAATTCCTCATCAAAATAATCTAATTGTATAATAATACTGGGTTCATTAATTTTTTGTAATATCTTATCTTGGTTTAAATTCTGCATTTTTTCTAATACTTCTTTTCTCAAATTTAAATCATGCCTAGGAATATATTCACACTCGTTACTTATAAGTACGTCGATACTAGCTAAAAGCTGAGTAATCAAAGAATTATAATTCCCAGAGATATTTTGAAGTTTTCGAATGTTAATTTCGTAAGTTTGATCAAAATAATTTTCTAAGTTAGATTTAAAATTTTGTGCAATTGTTTGCTGACAAAATGGACAAATATCCTCAGTCTCCTTTAAATAATTATGTCCTTTTTTCACCCAGTCACTTAGATTGAAACGTTCAATTAATTGCGCTATATCTATCCCCGTTTTGCCTACAATCGAGGTCTTCCAAATTACATCTGAAATAAGAGAACTTATTTCTTTAATTTCTATTTTTTGCAAAACATTATACATGGTTTTATTTTCCGTATAAATTTTCGAAGATAAACTCTTTAATTCTTCTAAGCTCTTTAAATCTTGCGAATTGTTTAATTCATTTATTAATTTACTTTTAAAATTTTTTTTTGAATTACGGTAACCGGTAAAAGCTTCTGAGAAAAATTCACTATAGGTAGTTTTTAATCTCCAACAATTTTCTTCAAAATTCTCCTCAAGCCCTTCAACTTCTTTTCTTTGTTCATTTAATTGTACCTTCAATCTATTAATTCCCTCCGTAGTTTTTGTTAACTGTGTTTGTTTTAAATGAATGGCTTGCTTTGTATCAATCGATTCTTTCCCCAGTGTAAAAATACCTTTAATTAATGTTTGTTCTTTAAAGTTTTCTTCAACAAAATCACGATTATATACTAATGTTTTAATAGTTGTATTATCTTTCCAATTTATTTTACAATCACCAAGATTGTGTTGATTTCTAATAACATTAGAAATTGTAGTTTTTCCGCTGCCATTTGATCCATAAATGAAGTTGACAGCTTTCAAATCAGTTAATTTTGCGCCATTATTATTATAAGAAGCTCTATTTTTTAGATGAATTTCAGTAATCATTTATATTTCCCCCTTGTATAAGGTAGCTTATCCACAGCCAGATGCGCCTTCACCTCTACCCACTTCGCAAACCCTTCCACCTTGCTATAACTCAAATACAAATACTCCATCGCCCTCGTCATCCCAATATAAAACCGCGACACTTCCTCATCCCATTCCTCCTCCTTTGCCTTCGCTCTTGGCATACCGTCTACATTCACGATAAACACCGCCCGGAAATCCATTCCCTTTGCACTATCAATCGTAGAAATTTTCACTGTCGCTTCGTAACGATCAAAATTATCTTTTGTCCTCTTATTTTCAGCGAACCAGTTAAATGGAATGGCACTTTGCTGCAAACCGTGCCGAATCGCATCGATAATATAGGTGTTTTGGTAACTTCCTTTCACCCGATACAAAATCGCTATATCGGCATAATCTACCTTTTTCTCCCGCTGCAAATATTCGATTTGCTCAGTGACCCACTGCATTTCATCTGCGATCGAAGTACAATGACGCATCTGTGGTTCCGGGCCTTTGCGTTTTGTGCCTTGAGGTGGGATGATTTCTACGGTATCGCCTGTGGTGGTCGTATGCTGGAATTTGTCTTTTAGTTTGGAATGGGAACGATAAAATTCCCAAGCAAAATGAACAATCTGTGATGTGTTGCGATAGTTAATACTTAATATTTTGGAACGTCCACGGAAATCAAGTCCAGTGTTACGGGAGAGACTTACTTTACGGCGGAAAATTTTTTGTGCTTTATCTTCTACAATTAACAGTGACTGCGTGTCCGGGTTGAGCGCTTTTGTAATCAGTTCCAGCCATTGCGGTTCCAAATCTTGACCTTCGTCGATCAGAATCGCATCGTACTGGGGTGCAATCATCTCACCGCTTTCTAGCTGATCAAGCAGTTGTTGGAGTTGGCGTTCGTTTTCCTGTTCACTATTGGAGAATTTCAATGGAAATTGCTTGTACATCCAATCGTGGAAGGTGCCGATTTCCAGTTGTTCGTACCATGCATCATTTGTCTGTGCAGCTTCCCCTTGCGACTCCATTGCCGACCATTCAAATAAATCCTCCGGTTCGCGCAGCTTGTGCATAATCATGCTGCGGATATTACACGATAATGGACTGCCATAACAAAGTACGAGAATACGCCAATCGGGATGCTCACGTAGAAGCGTGCGTGCGCGTGTGGCAAGTACAAGCGTTTTACCGCTTCCGGCAACGCCGCGTATAAGCCGATGACGATCACCCAGTTGGCGAGCAAGTGACTCTTGATGCAAATCCATCGCCTGAATATGGTGTAGCGACAGTAGTATATCATCCTGGTAATAGTTAAGCTGTTTAATTTCGGCACGGATACGCACTTCTGGAAACAGATGATACCGGATTGCGGTCATATCTTCCTCACTTAGCCACTGACGTGGATGAAATGGTAGCGGAAACATCATACTCATGCGCTCAAGCAGATAGTCTGCGTTAAACTGCTCGTCATCTGGATCGATCTGCTCACGAGTCAGTACTAGATTGAGATCGATACAGCGATGAATTTCATTACGAATCATATGCACTTCTTTCATACGAGTGAACACAACGCCATACCCGTAACGAAATTTGAGATTGTTTGCGTAAATGCCTTCTTGCTGGAGCAGATTGCAGTCTTTTTTTAGTTTGTTGTGAATATGGAAGGCGTAGTTGCGCGCTTGGTTAATCGGGTTTTTGACAGTTTCCAAATTGCCGGTGCCTTTTTGTGTATGTAATTGCCATTCATCCGGACTTAATTGGTGCAACGTGTTCTCGGTGTAATCTTTGACTTCCAATACGAGCAAACCAAGATCAGGACCGATAATAACGTAGTCGGGTTTGCGATGATGACCGTTATTAATATGGGGTTCATAGTAAACGATATAGTTGTCGGGAAGATGTTTGCGGAAAGTGTTGAATAAAATACGTTCTCCTTGCGTGGCTGAACTAGGAATCGTTTCCGGAATCATATACGCCATATGTCATATCTCCTTGTTGCCGTCGATTCCGCGCTGCCACTGCTTTTGTTCCAGTGCTTCTGGAATACTAACGGAGAATATATTTTATTTTATAGGTACATGGACAGGTGTCATAAGAGGTGAATATATTGCTTAATCTTCTTCATAATACATCTTTTGTACTATTATGGAAATACTTTTTTTCCAGGTTGTGTATGAAGTATATTTATTTTGTTATTTTGCAATTGACTTCTTGTTTGTCTAGTAGTACGTAGATATGGAAACAGCAAAAAGCAGATCAGTGTGCGCTGATCTGCCTGCTATTATGATGGATAAAAAGGGAATGTATTTATCCTGCTCCAGTTCGCCACTACCCTATACACCCAATATCTACACCAATTCCTTCTCCAACACAATCTTAAACAATCCTCGTGCATCCGTAAATGTATGCACAATATTAAAGCCATACTGAATATTCAGGAGCAGCATATTGCGCCAGCGATTCATCGGTTTCGTTTGCACTTTGCGATATCCGGCTTGGCGTAAATATTCATGTTGCGCGTCCATTGGCACCGAGGCAATACCTTGCTGACGATAGGTAGCATCGACACCGCCAAGCCAGCTATAAAACGTATGTTGATCTTCCATTAATGGATAGCCGATTTTGTAACCGATCACTTGCTCGCCATCCAGTGCGATGATGGTGAGCAGCTCATTTATATTGGTTATGCTGGCATTACGATGTATTTTCTCAATAAGTCCATCGTTTTCTGAGGCTGAAAATATAGATTCGTGCAGCTTGGCGATGCGATCGAGTAGCTGTGCGTATGGGAGCGCATGCAGTTTACGGCATTCATATTTTGTGGCAGCAGGATGTTGGGATTGTGTTTGTGAAGATAGGTTGCTATCCGCGTCTTCTATTTGCAAACTAGCACTCATTTCAAAACCAATTGCACGGGCACATGCTCTCGCGCTTCGACTTCTTCCTCTTTATGTTTATACGCATAACTATGGTGCAGATCGATCCCTTCACGTGGTTCGGCATTGTACTGGGTAATCGTGCCTGCACTGCGTGTGTAATAATAACGCGCTTCCGGGTCATCGGTGAAATGTACTTCTACGCCCAGCAACGGATTGATGCCAAAGCTGGCTTTAACATAATCAATATCCTCGGCATTATATTGCCGACTGTCTAACAAATACGCTTCCACCTGGCGCTCTAGCTTAACCTCACTTGCATACGCTCCAATCCAGACAAACGCTGCGAGCAGCAAAATGATGCTAAAAAACAGATTACGTTTATCGAACGTCTCCATCTGTCTACCCCTCCATTTCAGAATAGGCATCTGTATGATGGCGATGTCGGGATAAATACATAGTACTGAAATCAAGATCGCTATTCTACAGATGCAGCATAGTATATAGTGATGTACAATTTGTTGCTTAATACTGCATACGAATCGGTTGCTATAACGTTTCACATTTCAGCTTAAATTTCGTTATTTTAGACGATTTAAGGCGGAATATCGTCATTTTAATAAAATATATATGTAATGTTGTACATGGGCAATAGTGGGTTTGGGGTTGATCAATAGTCTGTATAGCATCGGCTGATGTGACACTTTTTCTGTCGGGCAAATATTTTATCATTTTACTTATAGCTTGCTATGGAAGGGTTGGGGTTGACATCTCATTGTAGCGCATAGAGTGGGGGGTTATTGGATGGCTTAGTTGGATGTTTTGGAACGTGTTATATATTTATAAATAGCAATATTGCAGGTTACGGGTGTTATGGTGATGGTTTTAGAACTTATTTTGTGCATATGAAACCCTTAATTATCTATAGTTTAGGGTTATTCGTACTGCCCTTTAAAATCCACTACGTGCATATAAACCTCACGCATCCGGTCGCATATTAGACGGAAAACTGGTATGCCCTTTCAACATAAACTGCCCCCGATAGGCAGTGAAATGGAGTTGCTTTTGTGCTGTATTTAATTGACGAAAGGTCGAATTAGTTTCTTTGATGACTACCCGTTTCATGTTTAATGGTTGGATAGTAATCGGACGATAGGGTTCACGTCCAGCCAATTCACGAATGCGTAATGCGGCATAATAACCAAATTCTTGTACATATTCAATTTGATGCGGATGAACAGGTTCGCCTTGCTTATTTTCGATAAGAATCGGAGAAAGTGTAGAAAATTGCACATGGTCACTATGGATTTCTGCTTCTTGCAGCATTTGAATCTGGCTGCGCTCCCATATACCATAAGGGGTTGGACTCCCATCTCGTACTGGAATCTACGAATAAAGAGAGAAGGTGGATTCCCGTGCTCAAAAGAGGTCGGTTATTTTGCTTTGCAAAAACATCATTTCATTGCACCTCGTGTTTGGAAACCGCAAACACTAAAGTCCGTCCTTATTCCTTCCCGCAGCAAAGTGTAGCTCGCAACCTACGAGTTTGCGTACACGCTCTAGTGGGTTGACCAGCCTAATATGCTGTCCGATCAACTCCATCATATGCACATATGCGTGTATCCCCCATGAACTTCTTTAAGCTTATACCACATTAAACTGCGCATTTAACGCCGTCATTCTACTGGATTTGCTCCCTTGCAATTGATATTTTACATTGGAAAGTGAACGCATCTATTCACTCCACCATACACAGCCATACATACCGGGTAAATCGCCCTTTACGCAAACGACAAACTTCGCTCAACATAAGCCCGGCTGCCGCCAATGAATGCTCTAGCGGCTCGGTCGAAATAATTACTTGTAACCGAGCCAGTCTGGTGGTCGCTCGCAGCATGTCCAGCCGTGCTGCTGCTTCCAGCACCGAACATAAATTGTAGGGCAGATCGAGAATAACAGCATCATACATGCCATCCAGCTGCCGTAGATCAGCGATACGTACAATGTCCGGCATCCCATAAAATAGCAAATTGGCGCGCGCTCCTTGCACAGCGAGCGGATTGAGATCGGAGCCGGTGACGTTAATGCCCATCGACAATGCTTCGATCAGTACGGTGCCAATTCCACAGCATGGATCAAGTAGCGTACGTTTTTCAATTTGCGGCATTGCGATATTAACGACGGCACGAGCAACACGCGTACTCAGCGCAGTAGAATAATGGTGCGGCTTATCATTATGCTGAAGCCATACCGATTCACCTTGCCATAGCTGCCCAAATAACCATTGTCCATCAACGTAGATCATGCCTAGCCATACATCCGGCTGCTTCATCTGCGCTTTAGCGCGTACATTCATACCGATACGGCGCTCCAAACTTCGTTTCTCCTCATAGCTCAATGACCGATCGCCCTCAAGGCAGACAAGCTTAAATGTAAGAGCAGCTACGTTTACTGCTAATTGTACACGACGTTCTGCTATGGACTTTGCTGCCAGAGCTCGTTCAATCTCTATACCTGCGACTGTGTTACGTTCTGCTAATTGTAGTTCACGTACATGCTGCTCCAATTCCTCCAACGTATCGGTGGTGATCCAAATATCAAGGCGTTGATGGATAAATGGACTGCGCTCCGGCGCAATACAGATCGGACTGCGCACATAACGCGAAGTTGGATCGTTCATTAGTAAACGGCGAAGCTCAAGTAAACATAGCTCCTGCTCATCTTCATGGCATGCATAGGTATATATGTAATCGGGTGGCACTGGCATGTACAGTACGCTATTGGCTGTATGTTGGTTCGTACTGAAATCGATACGGTCGTTCATCTTCCTGCCTCTTTTCTGTTGTTGCGCGAGAGTGCTAGTACGCAGACCAAGTTAAATTTCAACTTTGATTGTGTACTGACATTTTGATAAATAAAAGTTTGCTCTAGCTTCAACACTCAGATTAATCTCGGTCAAATTACGATTGAGCTGACCAACTTAATCTTTTCGGTAGCTTGGCTCTCCGTCTGAAAAGAGCTGATGTTCATAAATTTCATCACGACTAGTACTATGACCATTTTAAATACATAGTTTGATGCTGTACAGATTCCCTTTATAAATAAGGATATGCAGCGGATTTAAATCCAACATTTAACTTGGTCAAGGCACTAGCTCAGACTAAATGTGCAATAGAGCAAGCGAATCGGACACCTGCCTTGGTCGTAAAAGTAAGCGCTCAGTGTGTAATTTGGTAATCCGTACGTAACCTGCATTATATTGTAATGTCTAGGTTTAGATATTGATCTCTGCGCACCATGCACTCCTGTTTTATAGTCATTGTATAGCATAGTATCCAATCACTATACATCCAGCGAGCCCACTGCACTTAGCATCTGCCTCAGATCGCCGCCAACGCAATTCCTTCGGCAAATAAACATGCCTTAAGCTCACGCGCAAAATCTACAGCATATGCACCATCTCCATGAATACAGACGGTATCCGCTTCGATCGCAACGAACGTACCATCAATTGCACGTACAGTACGCGTATGTAGCATATGGATGATTTGTGCGGCAGCTTGATCAGCATTTTGTAATAAGGCATTCGCATGAGTTCGGGGTGTTAATGTACCGTCTGCTTGGTAAGTACGGTCAGCAAATACTTCGCTTGCTACTTTCAAACCTGCTGCATGTCCAGCACGAATAAGTTCACTCCCAGACAATCCGTATAAAATAAGCGATTGATCCAGATCGGCAATCGCCCCTGCAATCGCCTCCGCAAGCGGCGCAGACACAGCCGCCATATTGTACAGCGCACCATGCGGCTTCACATGATGTAATTTGCCGCCTTCCTGCTGCACAAATGCCTGCAATGCACCCATTTGATACGTAATTAAGTCACGCACTTCGTCTGGTGACAATACGATCTGTCTCCGTCCAAATCCAGCCAAATCGGCAAAACCCGGATGCGCACCAATTGCTACATCATGCCGCAACGCCGCCTGTACCGACTTGCGCATTACAGACGGATCACCAGCATGAAAACCGCATGCAATATTGGCTGACGTCACCTGTGCCATTAGCTCGTCATCTTGTCCAAGCTGATAAATGCCAAAACTTTCTCCCATATCGCAATTGATATCGATCGAACGCATAGATGTGTACACTCCTTGGTCAAACTATTATATATTTGAAGCGATCAGCATACTGGCACGCCTGTGCAAATCTTATCCGAACGCATCACTGTCCTGCTATATCCCGATATCTTTATCCTTCTCCCCCATGACAGGCAAACCAAGCGCTGGAAGCCGAAGCTGTATCATTCGCTGGAGTAGCTTTAGCTCCTGTCTCCATTCCACATATAATCGCTGCGCCTCTGCAAGCTCCATCAGTCGAAAACGCACCGTTGCGCCGGGCGCAAGCTGTGCTAGCAGTGGCAGATCAAGGCTAATCACCTGCGCAATTTTGGCATAACCGCCGAGTGTTTGCCGATCTGCCAGCAACATAATCGGCTGTCCATCTGGCGGAACCTGTATCGTCCCATGAGCAACTGCTTCGGATAAATATTGACCAGGCTGTTTAAGCGGTAATGCTGCACCTGTCAGACGATAACCCATCCGATCCGACTGCGGGCTTACACGATAAGGCTGTTCCAACAAATGCCGCTGCGCATGCTCATCAAAATCATCCCATTGCCGTCCGGTAACGATACGAATCGTCACTTCATAATGATAATGTGGCAGCATATGAGAACTGATCCTCCAACGTACAGGTTTGCATGGTGCAGAATTTATAGCATGCGTAGCCTTGGACAGAACTACTCCTATTGCAGATGACGGCTGATCGTTTGGCAAAGTCTGGCTGTCTGCATCGATTAGCATCATTGCCTTTGTAATTGTGTTTGTGTTTGTGTTTGTGTTTGTGTTTGTGTTTGTGTTTGTATTTCTGCCATGCTCGTCTGCGATCATCCCATCGACCGTTTGGATCGGGTTAATCGTATGATCCTGACTATGGATAGGAGCTTTAGTATTACAGACAGCGATCGTATTAACCGTCTCCATTATGCTAATATGGACGCGACTATACAACATATCTCCCGCTTGCAGGGCACGACCGTCCAATCCGCCAATACCTGCTTTTAAATAGGTGCTATAGCTATTCAGCACCGCTTTTACATACCAGCCGCCCGCAATCGCGATATACGCGCGACAACCATTAATCGCCTGGCGGAAAGCAATTCGGCTCCCTTTGCGCACATATACAGGTCTCCACATCGGCAATGGCAACTCATCCAACATCGGTTCCAGATCACCGCCTGTAATCGCAATCCAGCTATCTTCTAGCACAGTGGCAGCAAATCCAGACCACGTAATTTCCAGCGTAGCCGCCGCTTCATCATTGCCAACCAGCCAATTCGCCAACATATGGGCGAGCGTGTCCATCGCTCCGGTTGTGCTAATGCCATAACGTGCATAACCTATTCTACCCATATCCTGCACCGTGGACAGCATGCCCGGCTTTTCGATTTGTATGCTCATATTGCGCTATACTCCTTTCGCCACTTTGTTTTGCCGTTTGGTTGTAGCACATTGACTGCTTTTAAGCTTAAATGCTTTCAATCTTGATGTTAAATTGGCTAGGTATGTTTATTCATAGCGGAAACCTTTACAATATTAAAATATATTTAAAGTGCTCATCGACGTAGTACATTGTCTGTCTCATTTTAATCCATCATACATCCCTCTCATTATCACTTGATTATAAGCACGTTTAAATACGTGCAAACCTGATTTTGAATGGAGACGGTGTAGCAGATCGACCGAGATTTATTTATAAGGTTCATTTGAAGTTTAAAGCTAGTTCAATTACTGAACGATAACGATATTAGCATAGGATAAACATCAAATTTCAAAATGGTTCACATCATAGCAACCGATTAGTCTTTGTATCTATCTCTGTCCGTACTAGTTGTCGCTTCTTTTAGCTGCCATTGCGCATATTCAGCAGGCGTAATCGCATAAAACTGCACTTTCCCACCGCTCTCCAACCATACCGGCGGCTCTTGCTCCGGTCGAAACAGACGCACCGGCGTTCGTCCAATCAACTGCCAACCGCCCGGCGTCTCCAATGGATAAATGCCCGTCTGCATACCGGCAATACCGACCGAACCAGCCGGTATGCGCAGTCTAGGCGTATTGCGCCGTGGTACCGCAATGGACTCCGGCATCCCACCTAAATACGGAAAACCAGGTGCAAAACCGAGCGCATAAATCGTATAATCAACACTGCTATGTAAACGAACTACTTCTGCTGTCGATAGACGATGATACGCAGCAACTTCTGCCAAATCAGGCCCATACTGTCCACCATAACAGACCGGAATACGGAACAATGGTGGTGGCGATGCAGCATCCGCAAACTGTCGCTGAAATAATGCGGACAACCGTGTTTGCAACAACGTGCAGATCGCTTCATATGGCGTTACTGCCGAGTCGTTACGATCCAGCCACTGCTCCATATCATAATATACCGTTAACGTTGTATATGATGGCACATATTCCACTACACCCGTAATGCGCTCTTGTTCCAATGATCGTAATGCCTGCTGCACATATGCCAACACATCTAAGCCAATCCGCTGCCCAAATTCAATTAGCACGGCGGCATCACCTAACGGATACAACTTCCAACGCGCATTGTTCATCACTATCACCTCCATGTTGTGATCTGTTGATTGTTTTAATTGTAGCGATTGTTGGTGAATGTGTCGAACTAGGGTGTGTCGTTTTACGTTATTGTTGATATGATCGATAAGCAAGAGTTAAAAAAAGACCTTGCGGATTGCCACAAGGTCTTCGAATTATTCATCCAGTTTATGTAGCCAGTATACTCGTTTTTCATTACTAGGGCGTGTCTTTAAACTGCTTTACAGGTAGCTCGACGTGGTTTGTTTTTATTAGACTATTGCTGTACATCCAGCTAGCTTCATTCATTTAAAACGTGACCATATCGACCGATGAAATGACGACGTTGACGATTTGAAGACACGCCCTAGTACATTTTGTTTAATTGTAATTTCCAATGCCAATCAGGGTTGTTTGTATAGTATATTTTTGAGCATTTTTTCCTTTTTACCAACACCATAATATTACGCTTCCGACTTTCTACTTTATCCATGATATGTAGACATAGTCCGCTTTATAAAAAAACAGAAGAAGGTTTCTCGCCCTCTCCTGTCTATATTAAATTCGATCTTAGGATTTTAAACTGTTTAATAGTTTCTTATTCATCTCTCGTATATCCTTAAACCCGTCCGCAATCGATACTTTCATGTCCCGTGTGACTTTAGCCGATTCTTTCTGTGCACCATGAGGACGTGGAGCTTTTTTTCCTTCTACACGATTTGCAACTTTAACCACTATAATCTCCTCCTTGGTTTCATATTACAAAAATTATATCACAGAACTAAGTCATGTACCAATGAAAGATACGTACGAGATTGATAATATTGTTGATATCTACGTCATCAACGGATGAGCCTTCACTTGCCCGGACTCCAAGCAAAGCGCTTTTCCCTCCGAAAATCGGCACAATAATAAGCTTTTTTTGATCAACAACTACGCCTTTACCAACTAGAAATTCATTTACAAATTGCATTCTTTGACTTGGAGCATTCTCTTTTCCAGGTGTATCGTCAATTTCATATAAAAATAGCGTTTCAAGCTTGCTTAGAGCTTTGTCAATATTTTCCTTTGTCACATCATCTTCTAATTCAGATTTGAAATGAAATAGTTCTAATTTAAATCTAAATTTTCCTGTATATAAATGTAAATATTGCTTCAATTCTCTTTGATAGTCATTCCAGTTTTGAGGGCGTAGCCCTTTAGGTTCGAAATACGCCTCTGTTTGTGTGATAACCTCTGAAAATACTTGAAGTTTTATGGAAGTGGATTGAATGAAATCGGTATTCACCTCAATTACTTTCTCGATTTTTGTTCGTTGCTGGAATTCAGCATTCCATATTTTTGTAATATTAGGAGTCTGGAAAACCCCTAAATCTGCGAATATGACGAATGCTACTAATTGCAAGAGAACATGCCAATTTTTATAATCAATATATCCGCAAATAATTCCCAATCCAACAAAAACAATAAATAATGTGTATAATATTTTTCTATATTTCCATAAATCGTCTGTAAAGTTTTCTGGGTTTTTGTGAAACTTATATACAGAAGACACCAAATACCCACTCATAAGCAAAAAGAAACAACTAAAATACACTTTCCCACTTTTTTTATAAATTTCCACTGCTTTTTTTACCCAATTATAATCTTTGACAATAAATATATATTCACAAATAACCAACACCAAGATAAATAAGGTTCCAATCATCAAAAAAATCCAGTATTTCTTTAAAAAGCGCCATAAATCTAAAAACATATGCACTCTCCTTTATGTATTTTCACTATATAAATCTTCACCGAATTCTTTTTTTATTTTATAGGGAGTGAAAATTTTTTACTACATGTTTAAGATCAAACAAGAGCAGTTTTTATATTATCCTATCTACTTTACAGAATTATCTTTTCTTTTTCTTAAACTCAAAAGGATATTTAATTTAAACTTAGCTCTTATCATATTTAATTTATTCACTAACACACTTGAGAGAAAAATTTTAAATTTTCTATTTATTTAAACATTCAACATAAATTCACTAATATAAATAGGCTATTAAATATAGCTCCTCCCCCCGTTTCCCCATCGACGCGAATGTTTATGTATGAAATAATACCCAAGACAGCATATGCTTCGACAAGATGGGAGATGAAGGTATGATTTATCGTGTCAGTTATGTATCGGATACGTATAAAGTAAAAGGATATGTAGCGCTACCTTATGGCATGAACGTCGCCAAGGAGGCGTTGGAGCTTTCGTTGCGACGATTTTATGGTAGAAATGATCTGGAAGTGGAAGAAATCGCCTGTCCGCTACGTCATCCGCATGAGGATGTGCAAGGACAGCATTTATCGGTATTTGTATATTGCCGAGGTGGGATTGGACGGGTTGGCAGTGTGCGGGCGACATGGTTGGAGCGTTTTGCCCAGCATGGTCAGTTGGTGTTTGCGCCTTGTTATCGGGGAGCAGAAGGCGGCGAAGGCTGGGATCAGTTTGGCGGTGCAGATGCGCAAGATGTGCGGTCTGCGCTGGATTGGCTTAGTACGCTACCGTATGTGAATGCAGCGCGCATCAGTTTGATGGGCTTCTCACGCGGCTCGGTGAATGCTACGCTGGCGGCAGCAACATGGCGGCATAGCGATAATGGGCAAGGGATATATCGGCTCGTATTATGGGGCGGTGTTGCGGATTTGGCGCTGACATATGCGGAACGTATCGATTTGCGCCGGATGCTTAAACGTGTAATCGGCGGTTCCACCGGTAAATACCCGGAACGTTATGCAGCGCGATCACCGGTGGCGCTTGCACCGCAGCTCGACTGTCCGGTGCTGATCATTCATGGCGAACAAGATAGGCAAGTTGATTCCGGTCACGGTAAGCTGATGCGCGAGCGGCTGGAACAACTGCATAAGCCATTTACTGTACACTGGTATGAGCAGTACGGGCACCATATGCCAGAGCATGTACATAGGCAAGCCATTGCGCGTATGTTCGATTGGATCGAAGGTACCGTCTAAACCGTCGTCTATACGCAAAGAGCCGCTGATTTCGGATCGATCTGCCTTTGTTGCATTTACAGGTCAGTTTATGCCGATGATTAGCCGCTCTTTTCGGTTGTATTTATTTTATTCACTCACCATAACCGCTTTGCGATCATGCTCGGATTGCTGTGCTTGTTTAAGCATAAATTCCGCCAAATTCGCTCGTGACAGCTTCTTTTTGCTAGTAGGCAGCTGGCGAATCGCCGTTTCGTAATAATAGCTGCCTGTGCGTTCTCCATTCGTTAATAACGGTGGCTGTACAAGTACCCAATTCGCTGCACCGGCAGCGATAATCTTCTCTTTATCCCGATGATCGGCAAGCAAATTTCGCATCAATAATGGAGTCACCAAACGGTATAACCAGCCAAGCTTGCCTGCATCTTTTCTCGTGCCGACAAATGAAATATGCACGATTTTGCCTGCCTGCTGTTCGGCTGCTGCACGTGTAATATGACGCACCGCTTCCACTAGACGGAGATTGCGTTGAAACGGAGTTTTGGCACCTAATGCAGAAAATACGGTATCATAATGCTTTGCCGCCAATGCCGCATTCACATCATCATAGCTTGTGACATCGCCTTGCACGACATATAAGAGCGGATGTTCCATATTCAGCTTGTCCGGATTGCGTACAAAAGCAGTCACCTCATGCCCTTGCTCCAATCCTTGTAGCAGCAGTTCACGACCTGTTTTACCAGTAGCTCCGAAAATGATCATCTTCATAACATGCCCTCTCCAATCGTCGCATCATCTTGCTTGCCTGTGCCCAGCAGTGTTATCGCCCTCCGCTGCTCGTGTTCTCATTATAGATCGTGAAAACAACGATGATAAAACTTACGAAAAGTAAGTTTTAACCCAACTATAGGCGATAAATGAATACGGTGTCAACTTTGATACACCGTTCGTTAAGGTGATCGATTGTGCTCGCCAAAAACCGGCTTTTCTTTTACGCAAAAGCCGGTTTGGATGATAGAGATTTTATTCTGTTCGTTAATGGACTGCACCACTATCCAATGGTCGAGCTGACAGGAACAAGCTCAACCCGTACAATGGCAAACATTTCCACTCATGTGTATGAAACGAATCTGCGACCGCTAATAGTAATGGAAGCTATTTCGTTCATATCCTATCTTGTCTCGCTTTAATTTACGATACGTTCCTCTTATAATCGCTTAATCGTGAATACGTTTGGATATATTTTTATGGAATAATGACTCATTTCATCTAAACGTACACACCAACTCAAACTACTGTCGCCGGTACACGGCTATGGCTGCCTTTGCGTGTATGCATGCTGCGTGCAATCCATACGCCAGCCGCGCCTGCTTGCGCGAGTCCGCGTGTTACGCCTGCACCGTCGCCGCCGCAGTACAATCCGTCGATCTCGGTTTCGAGATTTTCGCTCAGTTTCGGGCGTGCCGAGTAAAATTTCGCTTCTACCCCATAAAATAATGTATGCTCAGATGCGATGCCCGGTGTGACACCTTCCAATGCCTGCACCATTTCGATCAAACTTTTCATCGTATTGTAAGGCAGTACGAGTCCAAGATCGCCAGGCACCGCTTCCTTCAATGTCGGCTCCAAAAAGCCTTCTTTGATCCGATCAGTCGTCGAACGGCGTCCGCGCAAAATATCGCCAAACTTCTGCACAATGACGCCGCCGCTCGATAAATCATTAGCACGACGGCAAATTTCGCGCGCATATTCGTTTGGCTTGTCAAATGGCTCGGTAAATTTGTGCGACACGAGTAGCGCAAAGTTCGTATTACGCGAACCGAGTGCCGGGTCTTTAAATGAGTGCCCATTCGCCGCCATCACACCGCTATGGTTTTCCACCACCACATGACCGGACGGATTGCTGCAAAATGTGCGCACCCGTGTGCCAACAGAGGTGTTAAAAATAAATTTGCCTTCATACAGATGCTTATTAATCTCCTGCATGACTACATCCGATGTTTCCACACGTACACCGACATCGACCTGATTGTTGTACATTTTCAGCCGACGTTTTTTCAAAATATCGGTCAGCCATGCCGAACCGTCACGTCCCGGCGCGATCATCACATTGTCGGACTCATACGTGTCGCCCTTTTTCGTCACAATGCCTGTAATCCGGTGCTTGCCGTCTTCTTTGACGGTTATAATATCTTCCACTTCAGCTTTATACACCATATCGATCCGTGTGTTTAAATACTCATAAATCGATTTTAAAATTTCCAAATTTTGCTCGGTTCCCAAATGGCGCACTTCAGCGCGCAGCAGCTTCAGACCGGACGCATAGCCACGTTGTTCAATTTCACGAATTACATCGGTAGTCGGATCGGTAATGCTTTCGGTTGCCCCATGCTCCAAATTAATGCTATCGACATAACGAATTAAATCTTCTACACGCGAACCTGGCAAATAATCGGTCAACCAGCCGCCAAATTCGGTCGTAATATTAAATTTACCGTCACTGTAAGCACCCGCTCCACCAAAACCTGCTGTTACCGAGCACGCTGGCAAACAGCCGGCAAAATCCTTTTTACCTGCTGGTGGCGGACAAAATTGAATTTTCTCCTGCATAATCGGACAATTCCGATTGTAAATAGTATGCCCTTTATCAATCAACAGCACTTTCCAATCCGGCGCAATGCGTGTCAGCTCATAACAAGCAAAAATGCCTGCTGGCCCTGCTCCTACAACGATGCAATCATATTTATTCATCATATCGTATCCCCCACCTGTATTCATTATCGTAGCATGCATCTGCTTACTGGCGGCTACGGTTCCAACCGATCCATATGTTCGTTCTGTATATCCATCCTATTTCAAACCGGCAAAGGCGGGCATAACAAAACAGAACCTTGATCGACAAGACAACAAAAAATTCCCAGCCAGCGAACAGGTATGCCAAAGCATCCTATCCGTAGCCAGGAATTTGCGGTTCCTTGTAGAAACCCTCGAACCTTATTTTCGAGGATATACGAATATTAATGATATTCAAACTATTTAATGTACGCTTATTATTGTAATAGCGCATCGTTCAAACGGTCTAACAGCGAGCTACATATCGTATATTAACGAATAATATACGAATGGTCAATAGTTAATATATATTAATGTTCGTTTTTTTGTTTGAAAAGCAGGTCGGAAACTATCGCAAAGCGATCTTTTGTATATTTTCACGAACTTTTACGATGATAGTTATGAAAATGGGCTGTAAAAACCGATTTACAATTTTTTTCAGCAACATTCGGAAAACGATCTATATTTTAATGCAAACTCGTGCTATTCGAAACTGTTCACTATGCCATTATTGGATGACACAGCAAAAATGCAGCCCAGTCACAAGCTGCATCGTTTACGTTATACATTGTATTTACTTAATCGGAAGTGTTGAAACGGCGATACAAACTGCCTTCGCGGATACCAAATACGATCCGGTCGTCACACATGTGAAAAGAAGCGAGCGGACGCGCCTGCTCGGGTACGGCTTGCAAATCGGTATACATACGCTCCGCTACATCGTAACATTCGCGATCCGTACACTTCGCATAAGCTCCAAAATATTTTTGCATAATCCAATAAAGCTGCTGTCCTAGTTCATCCGAAGATTGGACATGAGGCAATATATTAATAATATGTTCAATCTCGATGTTATATTCCTGAGGTAAACACCATTCCCGCAACTTCATCGGGTTCCATTCCATCATATGCAGCGCAACGATATTGTACGCGCGTCCGTGGACATTCCCGCCATGATTGTGATTGCTATTCATCCTTACCCCTCCTATTCTCTAGCTCACGCAGAGATGCTCTATCTGTCTGTATATAAGCAGTGCTTGTGGACTTCTATAGCGTAAAGAAGTAATATGCCTATTCGTATCTATATCAATATGCCATTAGGCAGTGTGCAGACAGGCTCGTCGGGAACAATATCGAAGTCTATCGAATATACCGCCCTGGACAACAAGTGAATCACATCTTAACATAAATGCTCACTAAGCCGCATCTTTTCAAAAAGACAATGTGCTTAAAGCACCAAGTTCATTGTCCAGCTTCTCCGCAATACGGGCATTATTCCACAATTCCCCAGTTGTCGCACATCTGAAAATGAGCTATCTTTTATAAACCTGATTGGAGAACACAGGCAAAAAAGCCAAATTAACAAGGTTATGCTGTACGTTATACGTTTAAACGTCATACAGACATGTCCGCTGTAAACTGGCTTGTATACAAAATTATGCACGAGAACGTCATAACTGTAAATGCGGTAAAAGACCTACAAATGTATATTAATTATGTATTGATCGCGATGTTATTTTATACATCTAGCGCATCTTTGGTGGTGATCCGATCTCTGAATACGTACGTAAAAGATGATCTCGCTACGTAAACATAAGATATATACAATTGAGCCATCTTTCATTGTACCATGTATATTCGTTTCGTTTGTACTTTAAATAATTTAAATACTATACTTAGGTGATCCGATTATGAAAGCAAGCGATCGGGTAAAAGAAGGCTAGAGGGCAAAGCGCCTATGCTTGATGAGTAAACTGTACCCTATAAGCTCCACGAATTTATAACAAAGGACTGATCACAATGACGGAACAAAACGATATCCAACAAGTACAGGAATGGCTACACCGCTATATTGGAACGACGCTAATTATCGAAAAACAGGAGTTAGACGATACCGATACGGTACATTTTACATTGTCTGGCGTAGATGAGCGTAGCCAAGATAATGAGATCGATGATTATTTGGAAAGTGCACTGCTGCTGCGCGGTGAAGGTCATACACAAAATGACGATGGCGAAACCGTGCCTGTGCCTGGCGATACGTATGAAATTATTACACATGATTTGCGCATCGACCAAATCGATGATGCAAACGTGCATTTGAATACAGAACGTGCTACGTACAAGCTGTCAGCAAAATAAACGGTGTGGCGCATTTTGCAGCGGAAGCCAAGCGTGAACGAATCGGAGTAGCACAACCAAGTGCGAAAGCAGCAAACGCTAGCCCTAACTCCACCTACATCCATATGCGCAAGCTACTATATACAGTTATGATCGCTTTAAACAAAGACCTTTACTCGATATCACTGCGAGCAAAGGTCTTTTCGTTTCCAGGTCGATACTATACCATATCGCCCCGGTACAGAAGTTATTTTTTCTTCAACTTTTCCAGTTCAGCAACCATAGCTGGCAAATGTTCTTGCAGCTCTGGAATCGGATCGGGATAAGATAGATTCATTTCTGCCAGCGTTTCCGTTACAATCTGCAACACTGCCAGATCACGATACCAGCGATGATCGGCAGGCACGATATGCCACGGATGCTGCTCGGTTGCGCAATGTTTGAACAGGTCTTCATAACATTGCTGGTATTGATCCCAATACTGGCGTTCCTGTAAATCGCCTTCATCGAACTTCCAGTTTTTATGCGGCTTTTCCACACGATCGATTAGCTTTTCCAACTGGAACCGTTTGGAAATATGCAAAAATATTTTAACGACCCGTACCCCATTTTCCTCTAGCATTCGTTCAAAATCGTTAATTTGCCGGAAACGCGTATGCGCCTGCTCGTCGCTTACTTGACCGTGCACCCGCGTAATGAGCACATCTTCATAATATGACCGATTAAATGTAGCGATATACCCATGTGCTGGCACATGTTGGTGGGCACGCCACAAATAATCATGGCTTAGCTCCTCTGATGTGGGCGCTTTAAAGCTGTACGTGTGAATACCAGCTGGGTTCGAAATGCTAAATACTTTGTTAATTACACCGTCTTTACCGCTGCAATCCATGCCCTGAAAGACGAACAATACCGCATGCTTTTTGCTGGCAAACAGCTTAGGCTGCAAATCCTCGAAAATTGCCGCTAGCTGGGCTTTTTCCGGTTCGATATCGGCTTTGTTTTTATACTTGCCTGTATGTTTCGGATCGATATCCTTTAAATGAATCGAATCGCCAGCAGCCAGCACCCAATTTTTATGTTTGGACATGATAATCGCTCCTTTTGCTAGAATGATGTGTAGTAGGACTGAAGTGTCAGTATCTACATATTACCCAAATGTAGCATAAAAGTGATCCCTATGTGGCAAGGAAGCTAAATCACTCGCTCATTTTCGTGAATAGCTATGTTCATTTCGTGTCGTAGCTCACCGATCAGCTCGTCTCTCACCTGTTCATCAAATTTTACGCGCTCCGGTTTCAGTTCTTCCAGCGCTTCAATCCAGACATGGCGGTCGTTAATATGACCGAGCTGTTTTTGGATATTTTTGTACACGTTTTCATGTTCGCGGAATTTGGCGTTAAGCGCAAAGCTTGCCGCTTCAGCCGTATAGCGCAGCTCTTTGGCGGCAATCCGTACTTGATGGAGCGCAGCCAGCGTATCGTCCGCTTCCAACCCTTGCTGTTTAGCGCTATGGCGATAATGCTGCTTTTTTTGCTCATAGGCGATTTCCAATTCACGCATAAGCCGGTTCACATCAGCAATAGCGACAAGTTGCGGTAGTTGCTGCTCTAAAAAAGGCTCCCATTTGCGACGTAGCTTTTTGCCTTGTAATTTGGGCAGTTTGCTTACGAGCTGCTCGCGATAAACACGGCGATGGTCTTTTTGCTCGTTGATTACCGCTTTGAGCAATTGGACAAGATGAGCATGTTGCTGCTGTTTTGCTTGTTTACGGCGTTGTTTAAACGCATCGATCAATACGTCTTCGTCACGCACTTTGCCAAGCCGTTTTTGCGCTTTTTTGAACAGCGGGAGCAATTCGGTTGTATCGTCTGGATCGAGAATACGCAGCAATGTCATTAGCTTACGGCAATTGACGCGCGCTTGATGGATATCTTCTTCGTCAAAGCTGTCTACCGCTTGCTGTCCATGCTGTTGGAATTTGTTATATAATTCGCTCAGTACTTGTCTCCATTGCTCTGCTTTAGCTTTACGTGAAGCGTTTGTCATTGTTGGGGTCACGGTTCATCACTCCTATACGATGGGAATCATTACGGAATCAAGAGCTATGTCGTGTTTATGAACGTGTCGGAACACTGAACATGTACAGTGAAAACATGGGGTATACAATGAATTACCCATTTAGCTTAAGTAAATGAACGGATTTGAAATGTTTTGTATAAATCGCTTGTTAGGGCAACACTTCAATTTGAAAATCTAACGGCTTTAATATGCTTTTAACGGTAGACAATTGATGTATAATGGCTTCATCAAAATTGTTCATTTCACGGCGATGATCGATCCCGCAAAATATTTTTCTATTTGTATACTCATGAATAACAAAATCGATAGGAATCGGATTCCCTTTCTCATCTTTGTATATTCTTGTATTGATACTTTTGTTACGTGTGGACTTAGGGATACTATTGTCATCCTTTGTAAAAAGGATACATTTTACGTGTACACTATTGGATGGAAATACTTGCAATAAGGAATAAATAATAAATAAATCTGTTAACGTAGATACGATTTGACGTCTTGCTTTAAAAAATTGTTCGATTGTTAAACAATATTTGATCTCTCCCAGCAGAAAAGTCGCTTCATACGTATGTTTATTGATCAAAATATACGATAGATCGCATTTTTTCTGTCGATCATCTCCTCCTTTGATCGTATGATATAAACTTTCTTCTTTTTTTAGACTGCTATTTCCATATTGATACACTATATATTCATCAAAATTAAAATTTTTACTAATGTAATTAGCCAAATCGATTGGGATTTCGATGTTATGATGCTGATTGTCTTGACATACTTCAATATGTTGTAGTTGTTGAATGCTATTAAGTTGCTGTATTTTTGGCAGATTACCATTTAACACATCTTTAGGTAATCTCTTGTCAAAACGGGAATGATAATATAATGGATCACTATTCATCGGATGTTTATTCATCATCATCTTCCCAAAATTCGTTTTGAAGTTCAGCTGTCAAATCGACAAATTGATTGATTTGTTTAATGAATTGTTTGAAAATAATCCCTTGATTATTTTTCTCTAAATAATGAATACCTTCTTTTTTGATGTATAATGCATTAATTTCATCGACTCTTTGCGGCTCAATGTGTGTGAGCATGGAATCGATCTGAAATTGTTTTAAAAATTGGAGTTGTTTTTCCTGTTCTAGCTTGCTCATCAAAATAAAATTATTAATCGTATCTGCGATAAATGTATTGTGGGTCGTAATCCATATGTTATAGCCCTTTTGATGTAGCGCTAGCAGTACAAATGTAAAGCGGATCGCGTTCGGTAAGGATAGGTGGGCTTCGGGTTCTTCGATCACTAGACTTTTATAGCGATCTGTTTGAATTAAACGTGCAAAAAAAGAGTATTCATTTTGCATTGATGATGCTTGAATGGTCGAGATTTCTTGATCGTTTTCTAATTTGTATCTTAGTTTGCCTTCATTGAACATTACTTTTGCTTTTAAAATATTATTTTCCAAAAAATCGACTATTTTTTGATTGTTATTGCTCTTGTCCCATTTAAAAGATGAGATGAACTGCTGTACATATCGCTCTACAAAAGGATCATCGCTGTGATTGTTTCTTTTACTATCATTTGCATAAAGTTCAGTTTCTTTTATTTCAAACCCATTTTCTAAAAAAAGGTCACCCGTAGATAGAAAATAATCGTAATCTCGCGTATATGCTTCTCTAGAAGCAGGCAGATACAACATATCAGCACTACCGCTAGGAAAATTAATTTTGTAAGCAAGTAGAGTCATAAATATAAAATTACCTGGTAATAGCCTTTTCAACATATCAGCTACAGGCTCATCTTTAGTAGACGATAATGCTCCAAACAATGTATTGTCGTTGATCTTGACCTCCAAACGATATTGAACACGAATTTCTTCATCAATGCTTACATGATCAAACGTATTCAACCTTTTAATTAAAATACGAATATCATGTCTGTCAGTAAAACGAAACTTTAGCTTGCCCAATTTTTGTATGATGCTATCAGGAAATGCACTTACAAAAATCTTTTCTTTGTTCTCGTGAAAAAGCGTATCTACATACTTCTCAATCATGTCATAAATTTTTTCTTTTTTATCATTTTGTATTAAAAATTCTCCATGTTGTTTTTCAGAATCGTATTGCAAGCACTCCTGCAATAGCTGTAATTCAGAAGACTCAAACATGCTCGATCGAAACGAAAAAACTTTGCTTGCTCCTTGTGTGTCCCTCAACACATGATCCACCGTCGACAACAGCTTCACCAAATGCGTCTTGCCACTGCTATTATCCCCGCAAAACACCATAAACGACGATAACTCAAACTCCTCTGAATCGATATCAAAAAAATTTTCTAATGTTATTTTAACAGCCACCGAATCACCTGCTTCATTTTGGATACACGCCAAACGCTACTCTCTGTTTATTATATATAAACGGATACACTTTGTCGCATCGCTTCAATATACTCTATGCATAGCCCATTTTGAAGGCTACCATTTATTTTTAAAATAACGCAATTTCTATAGTAACCACTTCTACCGATGTAGTTCTCAAAGTCATGCTCAAAACTTAGCCTAACCTTAATAAAAGCTGTACAATTCCAGTTTTTACTATATAATCCGTATAAAATACATATTTAATTAAAATCATACAAATCAGCAACCTACCTTTGAAACCGCCGCCTCATTTATATTATGATATAACATAGAATGCAGTTTATGCGTGATTAGCCGGCATTCGCCTGTACGAAAGGAGTATGACATACAATTATGAAAGCGTATTGGTTTGCACCGATTATGGCGTCTTTTATCGCCGCTCCTGTCCCTATGTATGCGGAACAAGCGATCGATGCGGTCAGTTCGGGTTTACAAAATCATACAAGCCAGATCGTTTCCAGCTCAGCATGGGAATATCCAATTATCCATTTTCGCAATGGTACGTATCGGATTATGATGGACCCAGCCGTTAGCACGATCAAAGTTGGACCAAAACTAGGTAAAGTGGAACGTAATATTAGCAGTTTTGATCAGGTGGATGATGATAACTCACTGATTGATACTTCTTATAAAAATGGTGATAGCAATATGCTCAGTGTCGACACACCGATTTACAAATTCCGCAATCGCAGCACACGTGATTGCATTATCGTCAGCCATAAAAACAAATATTACAAAGCGATTCGTAAAGTCGACACATCAGCTAACCGTGCTTCTTCTTCATCATTGCAGTAAAGCTTAGTAAGGGCGTATACATGAAAAATAGCAGCACGCGGGTAGTACGTTGTTTCAATCAAAAAGCAGGTTTGAACGTATCGATTTAAATGTATTTATAATCAAGTGAGCATGAGATCGTTATATGATGAATTTAAGGGAGACAACATAACAGCAGCAGATGATCGAAAAAGAACACGATCATCTGCTGCTGTTTTATAGTTTATTGAACATTGGTACTAAAGTTGCTCACATCAAGTTTTACTCTAATTATTGCTGTCATGCATATGGATGATCGCGCCCTGTTCACCTCGCTTGATCCCGCGTAGTTGGATCATACACCCCCTATATCTCCCACTCCATACTTCTTACAATGTCTATTGCGCAGTGTTGTTGATCGCTTCGCTCCCCATGCTTCTTACTTCTTACTTCTTACTTCATCGCAAACTTGCCTCAATACTGCGGATCAAAGAAAAAGCGTCCATTTAGCACTTTATCCCATACGACCGCTTTCGCTTGTGGTGTGAGCGAAGCTTCAATTTGTGTTTTAAGCGCATCGGCATCCGGCTTGCCTTTGATCATTTCAGTGTATACCGTTGTTGCGGTCGCATCCAACTTCATCAATTTGCCGGATTGTTGCCATGTGCTCCACGGCATTAACCCGCCGGATTGGATCGAGCGTCCGTGCAAAAAGTTAGACACATAGTCGCGATAACGATCCGCCAGGGCAAGGCGACCTTTTTCATTGGCTGCTGTATAAAATTGATGTTTGAATAAGGCGGCAAAGGCACTTTTGTCAAACGCTCCGGTCAAAAAGTCCAAATCTACACCGTGCGTAGCCGCCAAATATTTGGCTGGTACTTTTAAGCCGTCGCCATCCAATCCCCACGCGAACCGGTAGGCATACATATTTTGGGCTTGCGGGTCTTGGCTGTATTTGGCAGCGACTTGATCAGCGTTGAATGAAGAATACAGTTCGCTTCCGTATGCGGTCGCTTGCCAGAACTGTTTTTGCAGTGTTGGCTGCCAATCATTTTTCATAAAGCTGGTAAAAAATATCGGATCAAAGGCAGCAAAAGCGTTGAATTCATGCTGCATGCTGCCGATCAGCATCGGCACACGGTTGTATTGTCCATGATCGATAATATTAAAGCCTTGCTCTGGTAACACGGTGCCATCGGTAAACAGATGCGGAAATTCAGACATACGGATCATGACCTTACCGACCGCTTCCACGAGCAGACCGCTATCCAGGCTGCGCAATGTTTGTGCCAACTCGGTAGGAGAGGTTTGTTTTAAATAGCGAACACCTTCGGCTATCGTCTGTACTTTACCCGCTTTCACTAGTACAGCCGCCAGCTTCTCGTTATCATACGCTTCACCTTGTGCCGGTGAGCTAGTAGTCATCCCGCCGCTTAGTGGCATCGCTTTGACAAACAATCCTTTTGCGAGCGGCGAAATGGTTAACGCAAGCACATCGCGCGCACCTGCCGATTGTCCGCCAAGCGTCACATTTGCCGCATTACCGCCAAAGCTGGCGATATGCTGCTGCACCCACTTTAGCGCTTGTATCTGATCAAGTAACGCAAAATTCCCAGAATCTTCGGCAGCATTACCGGTAAGCAGTGCTGGCGAACGCATCCAGCCGAGCAGTCCTAGACGATAGTTGATCGTTACAATTACTGCATTCGTTTTTGCCGCCAGCACACTTCCATCAAATGAACCGCCGCTCCCAGTTACATTGCCGCCTCCATGCAAAAATACAAGTACAGGCAATGATTCCTCCGTTGTTGCCGGACGATAAATGTTCAAATATAAGCAATCTTCGCTACCTACCACTTTGTCGTTGACAAGTTGCGTACATATTTGTGGTAACGTAGTCGCCGCGATCGTCTGCGCTGGCGTTGCTGTCGGTGTTTGCGGAGCACGCCAACGTAACTCACCGACCGGAGGTTTGGCATAAGGAATACCAAGCCATGTCCATGTATAGGCAGATTCCGCCTTAATCCCGTTAAAAATAGCTTGTGAAGTTGGTTGTGTAAGGCTCGCCTGATAGGCGTATGCTGATGTAGTTGCCATATTATGTTCACTCTCCCTACTGCTGCTCTTGCTGCTTTCCTTACTACTGTTCTCATTGTTGCCTGCCGCCGTAGCCAAACCGTTTATGCTCCATGTGCACAGCAATAGCAACATAATCATTACGACGATCGATCGAGTATTCGTTGTTTGCATCCTCTCTCCGCCTTTCATAGCTATAAAATGTAGTCGTTATGAGCATAGTTAAATTCAATCTGTAAAGAGGTCAATACACTATCTGCAAACGGTTACAAATACATTTTACTAATACCTTGACAAACAAAAAACCTGACCCAGCAACAGCATGTACACAAATGTACAAACTTTTGCCAAATCAGGTTTCGCCCGGCATTCCGGTAACAATCCATCATTTGCTATCATTATAGCATCATTTATAGCGCTTTCAAGTAATTTTTGCCGAAAAAGCAGTCTGCCGACCGATACAGGCAACAGACCGCTTTTTACTAATCACTCATGCAAATGATCATCCGACCATCATGTCACAATTACCAGCTCGCCTTTTTTACACCAGGAATTTGCCCTTGATACGCAAGTTCGCGGAAAACGATCCGGGATACTTTGAATTTGCTCAAATATCCATGCGGACGTCCGGTTACTTGACAACGATTGTGCAAACGAGTAGGTGAAGAATCACGCGGCAGCTTGCTCAGCGCTTCGTAATCCCCTGCTTCTTTCAATTGACGACGTTTTGCCGCATATTTGGCAACCAATGCCTCACGCTGGCGTTGGCGAACAACTTTTGATTTTTTAGCCAAACATAAACACTCCATTTCTCTATTAGATTAATCGTAATTATTACTATTAATACAGTATAAAGCATATTGTAGCTGGATGCAACCTGTTCTGCTATTTTAGTGACTCCCTTATGAACTAAAATAGTAAATGTAACCAAATCAGAATATATGACATCTTTTCGCAAATAAAATTAATTTTTTAATTTCAAAATCGCTATTAAAACGTTATAAAATTGACATTATGTTCTTTTCTGTCTATCATTTATAAGGTTGCTACAGGTCGAATGACCGGAATACGTTGTAATCTATTCGGTATGTTGGTTGGAATTTTAACTCATACCGAATAGTGGAAGGAGTGTTTTTTTGAAAAAATCATTCAAAGTATGGAAATGGTTTTTGCTGATCATCTTGCTTGCAGGTGGTAGTATAGCTAGTTATTACGCCTATTCTATCGCTCATTTTGCTTCATCGATCACTACAGCCGAGCGCAGCAATGCGGATGTTGATCCATCTGGCGCAGGCAAAGGTGGCGAGTTGCCGGACATTCCGGAATGGGATGGTACACAACCGGTGCATTTGTTATTGCTCGGTACAGACAGTCGGGATGCCGATAGCAACGGGCGCTCCGATTCGATGATGGTTGCTACGATCGATCCGGTTACGAAGCGAACGTATCTAATGTCTATTTTGCGTGATACGTATGTCGATATACCAGGGCACGGTTACAGTCGTATTAATGCCGCTTATTCGTATGGCGGTGCACCGCTGGCGATGGAAACGGTCAGTAAGCTGCTCGGCATTTCGATTGATCATTATGTCAAAATCGATTTTGAAGGCTTTAAATCACTAGTTGATACCGTCGGCGGCGTAGAGATCGATGTGGAAAAAGATATGAAATATACCGATGGCGGCGATGGACACCGCTACGATATCGATCTCCAAAAAGGATTGCAAACACTCGATGGTACACATGCGCTGCAATATGTACGTTTCCGTCATGATGCCACATCGGATTTTACACGTACAGAGCGCCAGCGTAAGTTTCTAACAGCACTGGCGGCGAAACTGCAAAGTTCAAGCTCACTGATCAAACTGCCCGGCATTCTAAACGGTGTCGCCCCTTATATTGAAACAAATATGCCAACGTTTACGATGCTCAAACTGTCACGACTTGGGCTAGATGTGAATGTGAATCGCACAGTGAAAGTGCAAATTCCGCCTAACTCGTTGCTGGAAGCAAAAACGGTGCGTGGTGCGGCAGTGCTTGGTGTGGATGAGGTACGGTTACGCCAGTATATCGATCAAATGTTCAATGATTCTGGTACAGAAACAGAGCAATTGGCAAAATAGTCGCTCGATAATATGATGGATTCATCAACATTTGAGTTGTGCATTTTTAAACAATCCCATATACATAAGGTCATCCTCCACAGGATGACCTTTTTATTTGATTCCATATTCACTTCGACTGCTTAACCAAGCTATTACTGTACTATCCTATTCAACCGATCAACAATGTATAAATAATCCCAGGCCCATGCACACCGATCGTCAGATCATTTTCGATATCTGATGAACGGCTTGGCCCTGATATAAAATGTATACCAGCAGGCAATTGTTCACGTCCGCGCTGATCTAGTGGAATTAGCAGCTCGCCCAGTCGTGTATATAGACGTTCTCTAGGCAATAATACGATACATACCGTCGGCAGCAGACTGACCGCTCGCCCCTGTACAGCAGATGAAGTGACCATTACCGTTCCGGTATAAGCGGCTGCGCCTTCTGCCATTACAATGCCGATATCCGCCCCTGCCGCTATCGCGCGCCAGTCGAGCTGCTCATTTTCATTCCAGGCTGCGATATGCACATCAGGCAGTTGCTGCTCTAAACGAAGCTGTTCTAGCTCAGGTTGCTGCTGGCGTACAATCTCACGTGCTTTCAATTCCTGTGCATAACGGACGATCCACTCACCTGCTGCTTCCAGACTGTCAACCGCTACGACATAACCGCCAACTTCTTGAAAATGAATCGTAAACCGCTCTACACGTTCCCGCTCATTCCAGCTCCATTCATTCCATAGGGTTGGTGCACCGCGAAATGGATGAGCCGGTGGCTCGCTAGCTGCTGGACGTCCAAGTCGGGATGAAATATGATCGATAAATGTCTGCTGATCTCGCCGCGAACGTTGTTCCAGTTCCGCAAGCCACGGTAGCTGAACGTCTTCACCTTGCGTAGCATGTGTAACAATAGACGATACTGGCGGTTCGATATCGCTACATTTTGATGTGTTCGATATGTTGGTAGATGAATGGGGATTACGATTCATCGGAGTCACCTCTTTGGCTTCGTTGTCTCGCTTGAACGAGTTGTTCCATCCGCTCTGTCAGCGCTGCATCCATCGTCACCCGTTCCTGCGCTAGCTGCTGTTCTAATTCAGACCAGCGCTCACGAAATGGTTGCTCTGCCAGCTGGGGCATATTCCGATACGTATTCCAGCCTTTGAGCGGGCCAATCTTTAATGAAATGGTGCCATTATGAACGACCGGCTTCTGGAACAACCGTCCTATTTTCAGCGCTGCACCGAGACGTTTGGAATTGCCCATCACGACCGCAAAACTTTTCATGCCAAGCGATTCCCAGCGGTTTCCGTGTCCACGCTCCACCTTGCGGCGGCGTAGATAGACGAGCATATCATGCAGCGGAATTTTCACTGGGCATGCTTCATAACATGCTCCGCACAAACTGGATGCATTGGCGATATCATCCCATTCCGCCACATTACGGTTGAGCGCTGGTGTTAATACCGCGCCGATCGGGCCACTATATGTCCCTCCGTACGAATGTCCACCAATCTGCCTGTATACCGGGCACACATTCAGACATGCACCACAGCGAATACAATTGAGCAACTCCTGAAATTCCGGATCACCAAGCTGCTCAGAACGACCGTTATCGACGATAACGATATGCATTTCTTCCGGCCCATCACCATCTTGTTGACGTTTAGGCCCGGTAATACCGGACATGTACATCGTCAGCCGCTGACCGGTTGCCGAACGCGGCAATAGCGTCGCCATCACTTCCAAATCCGCCCATGACGGAATAATGCGCTCCATGCCCATCAGTGTAATTTGCGTTTTTGGTACGGTCGTGACCATACGGGCATTGCCTTCATTTTCAAACAGTACCATTGAGCCGGTTTCAGCAATCGCAAAATTGCAGCCGGTCATACCGATATCGGCATCGAGAAACTTTTGACGCAGCTTGCGCCGCACATAACCAGCCAGCACGGTCGTATCCGGCGGCAGTTCCTCTCCGGCATCCTCGGATAATAACTCGGCAATCTGGTAACGGTTTTTGTGAATCGCAGGAATGACGATATGGGATGGCCCTTCACCGGCAAGCTGAATAATGTATTCACCGAGATCGCTTTCAACCGCTTCGATGCCTGCTTGTTCCAGCGCATGATTAATATGCAATTCCTCCGACACCATCGACTTCGATTTGACGACCGACTTTGCCGCTTTATGACGGGCGATCGTCATCACGATCTCGGTCGCAGCCGCTGTATTTTGAGCAAAATGAACATGTACACCGTTCGCGCGCGCATTGTCCACAAACAGATTCAAATAATAATCAAGATGTGCGATCGTATGCAGACGAATCTGTCTGCCACGCTCGCGCCATTCCTCCCAGTTACCGTGTTCAGTGGCAGCGTTTTGCTTGCCATTGCGCAGCCGTTCGGTCGTAAAACGAACCGCTTTGCGTAAAAAGTCATTGTTTAAGGCGATATCAGCACGCTGTTTCACACTGTCGGACACGTTCCCGCTCGTATTCATCGTACCGCCACCCCCTCATACAACAACTCTGCCAAATGCATCACCCGCACCTGCTCGCCGCGATGGCGCAAATTACCAGCGATATTCATCAAACATGCCATATCCAAACCGACAAGCACTTCCGCCTCGGTTTCTTTAATATGATCGACTTTTTCCGTCACCATTGAACCGGAAATGTCCGCCATTTTGACGGCAAAAGTACCGCCAAATCCACAACAATCGTCGGCAAATGGCAATGGCACCAGCTCCAATCCACGCACATGCGACAACAATGCAATCGGTTCCTCGCGCACACCGAGCAGACGGCTGCCATGACAAGATGGATGATACGTCACCCGGTGCGGAAAATGAGCGCCAACATCAGTAATGCCCAGCACTTGCACTACAAATTGGGTAAATTCATACGTTTTCGCTTCCAGTGACTGCGCCTGCTCCAACCATACGGGATCATCTTTAAACAGCTCGGCATAATGATGAATCATATACGTGCATGAACCGGAGGGCGAGACGACAAAGTCACTGTGTTGGAACGCTTGCAAAATCGTTTTGGCAGCGGTACGTGTTTCCTCCCAATAGCCACTGTTGTAGGATGGCTGCCCGCAACAGGTTTGTACGGTCGGAAAATCCAGCTTGACCCCGTGCGCCGCTAACAGCCGCACCATCGCCTCACCGACCTGTGGATAGATCGCATCACTTAGACAAGTAATAAATAGCGATACTTTCATTGCTGCATCTCTCCTTTACCGGATCGTTAAAAGATGGCTATCGACTGCGACAAAGATGCACTGCCTGATCGAATGGACGGTGGTCCGCATCGTTGCCGCCGGATGACGACCAGCTTTTTGCTGATGCATGTTATAACGTACTCTAAGCGCGTTAGTCATTGTCGTTTGTATTTACACATTGTTGCTCATCAAGTAAATGGTTGGATCGTTTATTAAGCCAGTAGTTGTGTGGAGCAACTATGTGATATGTGTACTTTCAGCTTACTCGGCAAATGGCATTCAAGCTTAGGCTAAGCGCCATATCAAGTTCGTGCACGCTCATTCGTCTCCAATTACAGGCCTCTGCTTGCATACGATCATCCACAGCTGCAACTCGCGTTATTTCCGTTAGACGATCGTTACATCTATACTGTGCTCTTTGAGCTGTGCCACCATTTCGCTTGCAATCCGGCTGTCCGTAATCAATTGATCGACCTCGCTCAAATTCATTACATGTGCAAATGCCTGTACCCCAAATTTGCTTGCATCCGCGAGTAAAATGATCTGATCTGCCATGCCGACCATTTTCTGCTTCACTCGTCCTTGCAGCTCGCTTGATTCACTCACTCCGCGCTCTAGATGTACACCCTGACAGGACAGAAACAGTTTGTTCACATAATACGTTTCCAGCGAACGCTCCGCCAGCGGCCCGACAAATGAGAGCGAGCGCGATACAAGCTGTCCACCGGTAGAGATGACTTCGATCTTTTCCCGATTGCTAAGCTGGGTTGCGACGCGAATCGAATTGGTCAACACGGTCAGCGGAATATCCGGCAGCGATGCCGCCATATACCATGCCGTCGTGCTTGCATCGAGCAAAATGCGATCATGCGGCTCGATCAGTTTGACCGCCTGTTCCGCAATACGACGCTTTTCTTCGGCATGCATAATTTCGCGTTCTGAAAATGGCGTCTCCGGCTGCTCGCCTTGGACGCTGACCGCACCGCCATGCGAACGCCGGAGCAGACCTTGCCGCTCCAGCCGATCCAGATCACGGCGAATTGTTTCTTCAGTCACTTGACAACGTTCACTCAGCTCGGTGACGCGCATACTGCCGTGTTCATTGACCAGCTTCACAATTTTGTCATATCGCTGTGCCACCAGCATCATATCCTCAACTCCGACTCGTTATTGTACAGGTACGTTCACATACTGGCAAAACCGTGCATACGCCTGCTCCCACATGTCTCGCTCCTGTGGCTCATACAGTTCCACCGGGAAGGAGTCGCGAATGACCGTACGCGCTTCTGCCATGTTTTTAAATGTACCTTGTGCTATCCATTGTACCGCCAGATTACCAATCGCGCTTGCTTCGGCTGGGCCTGCCCATACCGGACGGGCAATCGCGTTTGCCGTCCATTGGCAAAGCAGTCGATTTTGAATCCCCCCGCCTACCATATGCAGCCCATCAAACGTTTTGCCAGACAATTGTTCGGTCAACTCCAACACATAGCGATATTTGAATACAAGACTTTCAAAAATGCAGCGTGCGACCGCACCACGCGATTGTGGCAGCGGTTGATTCGTGCGATGACAATAGTCTGCTACCCGTACTGCCATATCACCGGCATGCAGAAATACCGGATCATCTGGATCGATAAAACATTGAAACGCCGATGCTGCCTCCGTTCCTGACAGCCAATCGGCATAAGACGCATAATGCCCGTCCCGCTCGCATTCCCGTTTGTATTCTTGGAAAATCCACAAACCCATAATATTTTTGAGCAGCCGATACGTGCCGTATGCACCGCCTTCATTGGTAAAATTAAGCGCTAGCGCCTGTTCATTAATGATCGGTTCCGGTACCTCGGTGCCCATTAGCGACCATGTGCCACAGCTTAGATAAGCAAACGAATCCGACCATGCCGGCACCGCCACGACAGCCGAAGCGGTATCATGCTCAGCAACCGCTGTCACCGCAATCGCAGGCAGTCCAAGCGCATCTGTAAGTGCGGGACGCAGCCGTCCGGCTGGTGTACCTGGCTGCACCGGCTTGCCAAACCATGATGACGGGATGCCGATATGGGACAACAACTTGCGTTCCCATTCCTGCTGGCGCGCATTGTACAACTGTGTCGTCGTCGCATTCGTAAATTCGCTAATCATCTCGCCGGTCATAAAATAACGCAGCAAATCCGGAATCATGAGCAAACGCTGCGCCTCTTTCAACAGCGGCGAATCATCGCGCCGCAGCGCGGCAAGCTGATACAGCGTATTAAAACTTAAAAATTGAATCCCGGTCGCCGCAAAAATCCGCTCTGCCGTCAGCTCCGCCACCAGCTGCTCCATCATACCAGCCGTATGCGGATCACGGTAATGATACGGATTGCCAAGCAATTCACCAGTACGTCCGATCAAGCCAAAATCAACTGCCCAAGAGTCGATGCCGATGCTGTCCGGCACCATCCGTTCTTGTTTGGCTACGATCAGACCATGCTGCAACTCATGATACAGCCGTAAAATATCCCAGTACAGATGCGCACCGACTTTCACCGGCTCATTCGCAAAACGGTGAATTTCCTGCGTCACGATCCGGTTGTCTGTCAGTCTGCCTACAATCGCCCTGCCGCTGCCTGCGCCCAGATCATACGCAAGAATCGTCACCAGCTTGCACCACCTTTGCCACGCGCCAAAATGCGTTGTCCATACGCATCACCTACATACGCACGCATCGGATCAACCGGCAAACCTTGTTCTTCCCGTACCGCCTGCAATAATGGAGTTACATCAAATTCAAACGCACGTCTGACCGCATCCTCGGCACCGAGCACATCGCCGCGCTGCTGCGCCTCGGCTACCTCACGATGATCGACAAGCAGCGCCTTGGCATACTGGGTTTGCACATTAAGCACCGAACGGATCATCGCCGGAATTTTCTGCTCGATATTGTGCGACTGATCGATCATATACGCAATCCCGTTTACCGCATCGAGCAGCCGCTGTTCCCCACTGTCCGCCGCCTCCAAAATTTGATAAAAAATCAAAAACAGTTCATACGGATTAATCGCACCAACAATCAGATCATCATCGGCATATTTATAGCTGTTAAAATGAAACCCGCCCAGCCGTCCTTCATCGATCAAATACGATACGATATGCTCCACATTTGCCCCAGGCAGATGGTGTCCGGTATCGACTAACACCTGCGCTTGTTCACCCAACTTTAGCGCCAAATTGTACGCCATACCCCAATCGGCAATATCGGTATGATAAAAAGCCGGCTCAAACGCCTTGTATTCAATTAGCATGCGCATATCCGGCGATAATGCACTATACATCTCTGCCAGCGCTTCCAGCATCCAATGTTTGCGCTGACGAATGCTGCCTTGTCCCGGATAATTAGTACCATCGGCAAACCAGAGGCTGATGTCGCGCGATCCGGTCGCCCGTGCAATATCGACGCATTCCAGCAAATGCGCGGTCGCTTTACGCCGGACAGCCGCATCCGTATGCGTCACACTACCAAGCATGTAATCCTCGTCCTGAAACAGATTCGGATTGATCGCGCCGATGTTCAAATTCAGATTTTCCGCAGCCGTACGCAGCTTGCTATAATCGTCCACTTGATCCCACGGAATATGAATCGCCACCGATGGACATAATCCGGTCACACGGTGTACCTGTGCGGCATCTTCCAACTTTTCGAATGGATTACGCGGCACACCTTCCTTTTGAAACACTTTGAAACGAGTGCCGGAATCGCCATATCCCCATGAAGGGGTCTCGATTTGCAGCGCTTTGAGCCGTGCTTTAATTTTGTTCAAGTCTATGCCGCGTGCTTGCTGCTGTTCCTCAAACAGGGCGTACGCTTTATCGGTCATAATAATGCCTCCTTAAGCAGATCGTTTGGGGTTGTGGCGTATTAGGACAAGTCATTTAATGCAAATTCAAGTGCTTGAAGCTCGTAAACACGGAAGCAATATGGTGTGTTGCTTCGTAATTTTTATTAGGGCATGTCTTCAAATTACTTTGCAAGTAGTTCAATGCATTTGTTCATTAGACTACTGCTGTACAAACGGCTCAATTGACTTGAAATGTGACCGTTTCAACCGATGGATTGTTCATATACACATCTACAACATGGAAAATGTATTACAATTCAGTTGTAGATTAGATCGCTGTGCTTGCTAGCAAAAGGAAGTGCACCGTTTCTTGATCATGTAGTCAACATCATGCAATTAACGTACGTAGTGTATATGTTGTTAGTGCAATGCTTTTTATTTATTTTTTAGCGCGTAAATGCTGCTGGAACGCCGCCGTCGATCGTTAACATACAGCCGGTCGTTTTTGCCGCTTTGGAGGAGGCGAAGTAAGCGACGCCTTCGGCGATATCGTCCGGGTAAATGTTCACTAGCAATGTTGTCCGTTTGCGATAATGATCTTCCAATTGATCGGGCTCGATGCCATAAGCGGCGGCGCGTTCGTTGCGCCAGTTGGAGTTCCAAATTGCTGAGCCTTGCAAGATGGCGTCTGGCAAAATCGTATTGACCCGAATGCCCAGTTCGCCGCCCTCGGCTGCAATGCAGCGTGCCAGATGGGCTTCTAATGCTTTGGCAGAGCTGTAGGCGGTTACATTTTTGCCGGCATAGATCGAGTTTTTGGAGCCGATAAATACCATGCTGCCGCCGAGTTGCTGTTGCTTCATCAGTTTGAATGCTTCGCGGGCGACCAGAAAATAGCCGGTACCCAGTACATTCATATTTAGCTCCCATTCTTTTAGCGATGTTTCGTCAAATGGACTTGAAGTTGCTAGTCCGGCATTGTTAATCAAAATATCGACACCACCGTATGCTAGCGAGACATGCGCTAATGCGGCTTCGACAAGCGCTTCATTCGTGACGTCCATGTGCACTGCTAATGCGCGTCCGGCACCAAAGCTGGCATTCAGTTCATCCGCTACCTTCTGCGCACCTTCCACATTCAGATCAGCCAGCACGACATGTGCACCTTCACTCACAAGGCGACGTGCGGTCGCACTGCCGATGCCACCTGCACCGCCGGTAATAACGGCGATTTGACGGGAAAATTCCGCCTCTGGCGGTGCCAGTGTTAGCTTGTACAGCTCCAGCCGCCAATATTCCACATGATACGATTCCGCCTCACTTAATGATACGAATTGTCCTAAAGCTGTCGCACCGCCCATAACCGCAATCGCCCGGTGATACAGCGCTCCGCTTACGAGCGACATCGCATGACTTTTGCCGGTATTGATCATGCCGATACCTGGAATTAGAATGACACGTGGCGCCGGCTCAAACATGACATCGCCCTCGCTATGATTGCGTTCAAAATAATCTTTATATTGCTCCTTATACCGCTCCACACCGGTCAGTACCGCCTGTTTCAATCCTTCTACATCATCCGCTGCTGGCGTCCAATCGATAAATAATGGTGTCATCTTCGTATGCACAAGATGATCCGGGCAAGCTGCGCCCACTTGCGATAATGCCGCCGAATCGTGTCCATTGACAAATGTGAGCACATCATCGGCATCATCAAACGTTAAGATCATGCGCTTGCTATCGCTTACCGCTCCACGCAGTGCGGGCATGAGCGCTGCCACTAGCTGTTGTCGTTGCTCCGATGGTAGCGCTTGCAATTTTTCGCCACCAAATGTTAATTGTTGGCTGGCATGCTCGGCAATATACTGTGCTGCCAAATTGATCATTTCAATCGTTTTATCGTAACATTGCTCTGGCGTATCGCCCCATGTGACCAGACCATGTTTTTCCATTAATACGAGCTCAGCGTTCGGATGATCAAGCACGCCTTGAGCGATCATTTTGGATAATGTAAAACCAGGGCGAATATACGGTACCCATACAAAACGATCACCAAAAATCCGCTGTGCGATCTCTTTGCCATTGTCCGCGCAGCATAGACTAATAATCGCATCCGGATGGGTATGATCCACATGACGAAACGGCAAAAACGCATGCAGCAACGTTTCAATCGACGGACGAGGTGCCTTTGGATCAATCATACAATTAGCCAAATAAGCGACCATCTCCTCATCCGACATTTGCTCCCGCTGAAACAATGGACGAATATCATCCATCCGCAGCCCGGTAAAGTGCTGTGCCTTCATCGAAGCCAGATCAGAACCGCTACCTTTAACAAACATCACATCTACATCACGTCCACGAAAATCCTGCACGACCGTCTTGCTTGACGTATTGCCACCGCCCCAGTTACATACCCGGCGATCTGAACCGATCAGATTAGAGCGATATACAAGCTGGTCTACACCTTCCGCATAAGCTGCTGCCTGACTCGCATTCCATTGATTTGGTATCATCCTTCATCCTCCATCGCTTGGTTTGGTCTACCAGTAGCAGTTCAGCCTGTTACATCGTTACGATGCGTTTCACCGCTTGCTAGTTTCCAGTTGTCATTCATTGCCTATTCAGCTTGCTTTTCTGGAGTATATCATTTCTGTTTTATTTTGAAAATATATAATTCGGAAATAAACAAAAATATATTCAATATTGATAACGCTTAAACGGACTAAAGTAAAAGAATACGCCAAAAACTCCACCTGCTGCACAATGTATCGTTAGCAACAGGTGGAGCTTTACGCAAACAGGGGAATTGGAATGAAAATTTACATACATGACGCGTCACACCACGACAACACACTAACGACAGCGCGATTTCTCATCGATCGTTCAGATGCGCTTGACGATCACTTCCTTATAGCGGCTGATGCGATCCAGCTATGTTCCCAATTATACATATAAGTCTCACTTTATACTTCTTGTCAAACTACATCTTTTCAAAAATAAATGTTTGCTTCTTTTTGATTCTGCTCAATAGGTTAGCCATATTTCCGCATGGACTGCTTAAAAATGCACTGCCCATGCACCTGAACCGATGAGCGCCAAACCGATTGCTACGACGATCAGAAACAGATTGTACTCAAACCCGCCGCCACCGTTGGCAAAACCTTTTGCACCATGCACTTTGGCAATCGCACCAAGCATCACGATCGTAACGAGTAGGGCTGCCAGCGGCAACCACAGACCGAGCAGGAACAAAATACCGCTTAACAGTTCGGCGATACCACTAATGGTTGCCGCTACATGACCTGGCTTAATACCGATCGATTCAAACCAGCCACCTGTACCTTTAATGCCATAACCACCAAACCAACCAAACAATTTCTGTGTACCATAAAATACAAACACAACACCAATCATCAACCGAATTAAAAACAACCCTAAATCTTCCATGTTAAAACACTCCTTATATTGTTATTTATATATTTTATTTATGCATGCACAGCAATTGCTACCTATTCCCACGCTATCGTTTGCTGTCCAGCTTCGTCCACATCGTGCTCATCCTTTCACTTCATCCAGCTCACGCACTTCAAATGGCAATAACAATTGTTCCAATTTGGCGCGATGTGCTTCATATTGCTCCGGCAGCATCAGTTGCTGCCCCATCGTTGCATACGATTCATCATGGGCAAAGCCCGGAGGATCGGTAGCAATTTCGAACAATATTTCGCCATGCTCTCTAAAATAGATCGCGTTAAAATAATTGCGATCACGCACAGCGGTTACGCCATAACCGTGATTGCCTACGTACGCTTGCCATTCCAATTGATCTTGATCGTCGCTAGCACGCCAAGCGATATGATGCACCGTACCGACGCCCATTTCGCCATGCACACCGGTCGTCATTTTCAGCTCGATCACATTGCCGATAGTTGCGGACGCATGGTAGCGCATATAATCGCCTTCCTGACCGACTTGTTCCAGTCCCATCACATGTTCCAGCAAATGCGCCGTCTGTGCGGGTTGCGTGGAATACAATGTCGCACCACCAAACCCTTTGATCGCCACATCCGCATTTATACCGCCAAAACTCCAACCATTCGGGTCTGCCACACCACGAGCAACAAGTTCCAGATGCAGACCGTGCGGATCGTCAAATGCCAAATACGTTTCATCGAACCGTACATGAGTATGATACGCAATGCCAAACTGCTCTAACCGTTTTGCCCAGAAATCGAGAGTTCCTTGCGGTACGACATAAGACGTAACCCCAACCTGTCCATCTCCGATCACCCCTTGCGTTGCTCCCGCCCACGGAAAAAAGGTAATGATCGTTCCCGGTTTGCCACCCTCATCGCCAAAATACAGATGGTATGTACCAGGATCATCAAAGTTAACTGTTTGTTTCACCAGCCGTAAGCCTAGCACACCGGCGTAAAAATCTACATTTTCCTGTGGATGCCCTACAATGGCTGTAATATGGTGAATGCCCATCGTTTGTTTGTTCATGACTATGCTCCCCTTTGATTGAAATCGTAGATCGTACATGATGCAGTCGTTTATGAAGCTGTAAACTATTTCAAGTCCATCTTCGCCTTATTTAATAAATCTTAATTTAAAGATATTTGGTTATGAGATAATATTACTTAGCCTTGAGATAAATGTCAACCCCTTTTGCACGATCTGTTTGATATTAATTTTCGGGCACGTTTCGTTTGCATGGAGGTGCCCCTACGGCTCAGCCCCATCATACGACAATACGCATAGCTCCCATATGATGCGCAATTGTATTTCGGTTAGGACAAATAGCGTAATACTAGCATCGTGTTTTCATTCCCAGCAAACGGGTAATGTAAAGGAGAGTCCATACACCATTAGCTTAAGACATCATAAGGAGGAGAATAACATGGCAGAAGACAACAAAATGGAAAACCCGAATTCCGAGGATACACTGATGGAGAAACGCAAAAAGGAACAAGGCGCCAATCCTGAAACACAAGCAGACGATTGGGTAGCAAAGCCATCTCCGGTTGCTGCTGGTGATGAAGATAAAGATAATAAACATCAAGATTCCGACAAGTAAAATTGGGCATCTGCTGCACGATTGCTGAATGATCAAACTTGTCGAAATGAGTATACACGCATAGAGCAGGCAGTATCGATCATCATGATCGGTACTGCCTTTTTATCGGTTAGCTTGGCATATAGTAATGCTACAAGCTCGTACCAATCTCAAATGGCATTGGGATGCGATAACTGATTCGCAACTGAATAATACGACTCGGTTGTGTCAATTTAATTCATCACATGCCCATACTACACAAACCTATTCAAGCGATCAACTTCAACTGCTTCGCCTGCTCCTCGGTCAAAATAAACTGCTCTTGTGCATACGTCTCATCTTCATTTTGCACGCCAAACATTTGCATCACTTCATTCCAAACGCCTTTTTGTACCGCTTCTTCTTGTGTAATAATAATTTTCATCATGATCGCCGCCTTTATAAAAATGACTTAGCCGTATAAGCTTGCCTATACACTTGCATCCACTTCAATTTATATTTAAACGAATTGTCGATTCAGTTAAACAGCAATAGGATCACATAACAGCCTCATCAAAACCGTACAAAAAGACCAACCGACACGATGTCGATTGATCTTTTGTTCGTTTATAACATCATTCTACACAGCAGCCTGAACGGTTACTCGTCCAATGCCTTGCTCCGGCTCGGCGCATCCGTCCAGCTCAACTACTTCACTTACACTTAATACGGCTTGGCATCATGCCCTGTATGTTCCGCCTTTTTCGCGGCAGCATGAGCGCGATGTGTCGGCTTGCCCATAGTTGGATCAGCGAGCGCTTTGTCGATTTCTTCTTGTACACGACGGCCGTATTCCTCATCTGCCTGCTGGATATTTGCCAGCACAAGCCCGCGAATGTCTTCATTGCACTGCGCGAGATTGCCACCGAGATTTTTCACCAGCTCGTCGCGTTCCCAATCTTCGAAATTACGATACGTCTCGCCCGCCTGTACGAAATCGTTCGGACGGTCGATCTTTTCACGCATCAGACGTGCATCATAATATTCCGGCTCATGGTCTTTACCCGGCTTTGGCGCTTCTTTCAAACCGCCGAGCGAAGACGGCTCATAATTCACATGCGGGTTTTGACCTGGTGCACGGTCGCTATGATAGCGCATTTGTCCGCCGGAATGGTTTGTCGCCACACGGCTATGCGGCGCATTGATCGGCAACTGCTGATAATTCGAGCCAACGCGGTGACGCTGGGTGTCGGAATAGGAGAATGTACGTCCTTGCAGCAATTTATCGTCCGAGAAGTCCAATCCGTCTACGAGTACGCCAGTACCAAAAGCAACCTGCTCTACCTCGTTAAAATAATCCTCTGGATTGCGATTCAGCGTCATTTTGCCGACTTTAAGGAACGGAAATTTATCTTCTGGCCACAGTTTAGTCGGATCGAGCGGATCGAAATCGAGTTCAGGGTGGTAACTGTCTTCCATAATTTGCACGCACAATTCCCATTCCGGGTAATCGCCGTTCTGAATTGCATCGTACAGATCGATCGTTGCATGGTTGAAATCAAGCGCCTGAATTTGGTTCGCTTCATCCTGCAACAGATTGCGGATACCTTGCAGCGGTTCCCAGTGGTATTTGATCAATACCGCTTCACCGGCTTCATTCACCCATTTGTATGTGTTGACGCCAGAGCCTTGCATTTCACGGTAATTGGCTGGAATGCCCCACGGTGAAAACAGAAATGTAATCATATGGGTCGATTCCGGGCTGTTGCCGATGAAATCAAAGAAACGCTCCATATCCTGCACATTCGTAATCGGATCGGGCTTAAACGCATGTACCATATCCGGGAATTTAAGCGGATCGCGAATAAAGAAAATTTTTAAGTTGTTGCCGACCAAATCCCAGTTTCCATCTTCGGTATAAAATTTAGTTGCAAAGCCGCGCGGATCGCGCAATGTTTCCGGCGAATGTCCACCGTGCACAACGGTCGAAAAACGTACAAACACCGGTGTCTGTTTACCCTTTTCCTGAAACAGCTTGGCGCGTGTATATTTGGAGACCGGTTCATCACCAACCGTGCCATAAGCTTCAAATACGCCATGTGCACCTGCTCCACGCGCATGCACGACACGCTCAGGCACACGTTCACGGTCAAAATGAGTAATTTTTTCGAGGAAATTGTAATTTTCCATCGTAATCGGTCCACGATTGCCGACCGTTCTCACATTCTGATTATCGGTGACAGGATGCCCCTGTCGGTTTGTCAGCGTTACATTTTCTTCTTGATCATTCGATTGCGGTTGCTTTTTGTTCTCATCTGCCATAAAATCTTCCGCCCTTCAAGAAAGTATAAATTTGCTGAAACAGTGCACACCGGGTGACGCGGAAAAACAAGGCAACATAGTTGCCGCCAATTTGTCGGCTCCATGCTGTCTAACTTGTACAGATCAAAGGTAATCTCTGCTTCACGCTGCATCGTTCAGCGTCTGCAACCGCTTCGTCAGCCAGCGTCATCATTTTGTATCATAACGATACAGGTTTGTGCCTACAGTGACGATTCAAACGGTTACATTACCTTTTTTTACCTGCATGGATTCATTATAAAACAATTTCAGGCGAAAAAGTGAACGATTTCTTATTTTTGTCCAATTTGTGAATGAAGATCATATGAAACAGGCTATATAAAACAAACTGCTCGCCAGCGCAGCTTGTTTCAGCGCGCTAACGAACAGCTTATGGATCGAGGAAACTTGACTATTCCAGCTCGATCCCTTTTGTTTCTTTACCGAGGAATAATACCACCATCGCCCCGATCACAATCGCGATGAAAAACAGAATAAAAATGCTGCTTACCGCCACCCCGTTACCGACGAGCATGCCGACTAGAAACGGCGCGATCACACCGCCGATTCGTCCAAAACCTGCCGCCATTCCCGTTCCGGTCGAACGTACCCGTGTCGGATACAATTCCGGTGTGTACGCATACAATCCACCCCATGCACCGAGATTGAAAAACGACAAACACATGCCCGCCAAAATGAGCGACAATTCACTCGTCGCAAAGCCAAACCAAATTGCACTTACCGCCGTTAGCAGCAAATACACAACGAGCACAAATTTACGTCCAAATTTTTCAATAAAATACGCTGCTGTAAAATAACCCGGCAATTGCGCCAGCGTCATAATGAGCACATATTCAAAACTTTTGATTAATGTAAACCCTTTTAAACCCATCACCGATGGCAACCACAAAAACATACCATAATATGAAAACACGACTGTAAACCATAAAATCCATGCCATCAGCGTCGCCCGCCGATGCTGACTGCTCCAAATGTCTTGCAACCCTTGCCTAAATGAAGGTCGTTCTGCCGCTGTTCGGTTCAAATAACGCGGTGAATCGTCGATTGCACGGCGTAAATACAGTGCATACAGCGCTGGCACCGCCCCGATTATAAAGCCCCATTGCCAGCCATAACGCGCGATCACAAAGTACGCCACCACCGCCGAAATAATCCAGCCAAACGCCCAAAAGCTTTCCAACAGCACGACCGCACGTCCGCGTTCTTTTACGGCGACCGATTCCGATACAAGCGTCGAAGCGACCGGCAACTCGCCGCCCAGACCGAAACCAGCGATAAAACGCAGCAACAACAGCACGCCAAATCCGGTCGCAAGCGCTGACAAGCCGCTCGCAATCGAGAAAATAAGCAATGTCCATAGCAAAATCGATTTGCGTCCATACCGATCTGCCAAATAACCGGCAGCAATCGCCCCAACCGCCATACCGACCGAATTGATGCTGGTCAAATAACCGATCTGCTGTGGGCTAAGCTGCCAGCTTTTCGCCAGTGCCGCCGCAATAAAGGAGATCATCCCGACCTCCATCGCATCAAACATCCAGCTAAACCCTGCGCTAAACAGCAACTTACGCTGTTTTGGATTGCGCAACAGTTCCATATTTTTCATCGTCTAACCCCTTTTTCTCGGCATGCTTGTACTTTTTGTTACATACCTTTCCAGCTTTAATCCGAGCGGTACATAACGAGCATGCCGTAATGTATGTAGTCACGACTTTTATTATACCCAATTGCCACGAAAATACCTCACATCTGTACGTAAATCGTGTACAGTGCCATCATTAAAATTTTTATCGTTCATTTTGTACAGTTAAACATAGAGATCACAAATTTAGGTAACAGATTTAATACAGCTGCTATACAGTGAGGGAGAATATCGTTTCCCATATATTACATAATCGAGGAGGATCATGATGATGTTACGACACAAATGGCTAGCAGGTGTACTCGCGCTTAGTATCGCGCTACCGCTACTGCCACAACACGCGTATATGGCACCGGTTAATCCGACTGTTGCTGCGGTACCTGGCGGTTGGGCGGCTGGGCAAACACCGCTAAATTTGTCACCTGATAAACCGGTGCTTTTATTCGTACACGGACTGACCAGTCAGGCAAAAATTTGGTATGAAGACAATGATATGTATCAATATGCCTACAACAATGGCTACCAGACCGCCTTTATTAACATGTACGATGTTACCGGCACACCGGAAGATATGTGGAAAGATGGCGAACTACTTGCCGCCAAAATCAAAGAAATCAGCCAGCACTATGGCGGCAAAAAAATCGTCATTATCGCCCACAGCAAAGGCGGCGTCGATACACAGGCTGCACTCGTACGCTACAATGCCTATCCTTATGTAAGCCGGGTAATTACGCTCAGTACACCACATCACGGTTCCGAGTTGGCTGACCTCGCCTACAGCAGTTGGGCAGGCTGGCTTGCCGAGCTGGTCGGTTCACAAAACCCAGGTACAAGCTCATTGCAAACCGCGTATATGCAATATTTTCGCTCCGAAATGGACAAAGACCCCGATGTGAACAAAGTTCCATTTTATACGCTAAGCGGTAATAAATGGTCTGGCTCTAACAAAGCATCCTATACATTTGGCGGCGCGTATTTATCGGTATTTGGCAGCAATGATGGTGTTGTAACGACCGCAAGTGCGCTCCTGCCTGGCGCTACACTCATTCGCAGCGGGCCGTGGAATCATGCGACCGTGCGCACTGGCTCGTATACGTTCAATCTGTTCCAACCGTATATCGGCACGGTGAGCGGAGCGGCGGCAAGCGCTGCACCGGCAGCCTCATCGCTGTCTGCATCCCGTACAACTGTAAACTCAGTTAGCACCAATGTGTACGGCGATTCGACCGTCGCCGGAAATGTGTATGAAACACCAACAGATCAACCGACGACCGCGACCGATTCAACCGCCACAGCGCTTGCTTCCGGCAGTTCCAGCAGCGATGCAACTGCCGATGCTCCACTGCCTAACGGTCATCTGTACGTACGTGGCGGTCAATCCAACGGCACAGCCAGCGAAGCGTTGACGGTGGAAGATGGAGTACAATCGATCACACTGGACTGGATTAGCAATAAGCCACTGCGAGAACTGCAATTGATCGCACCGGATGGCAAACGTCAGCATATTACGGTGCAAAGCGCTCAGGATGATAATATGTTTAAAGGTGCCTATCACCATATCGCTCGTTTGGAACAGCCAGCCGTTGGCAATTGGCAAGTGCGTGCTGTCGGTAATCATTCCGGTGCTTATTTGATGACAGCTGTGTACGGATCAAGCGCCAGCAATGCGAGCTTGCACGCCTCCATTTCCGGCAACGGCACACTGGATATGAAACTGCAAACCGAAGGGCTGCGTTCTGAACGCACAACTGCCAACTATACGGTCGATTATTATGATGCCGATGGCAAAAAGATCGCGCCACCGTCTACCGCGCAGCGCTCGCTCATCGCCGGACAAATGGAAGCAAGTGTTCCGACACCAACAGCAGGCACTCCTTCCAACTATGTGATTACGACCGATATTAACGGTATGACCGCAGCAGGCAAGCCGTACAAACGCACACTGATTAAGTCTGTGTATGTGGATGCCAACGGGCAGACGTATTCGGAATCAGAATAAGCTTGCGTGATGTTTGGCAACGTTGTATAGATACTATACGTATGATCGCTGATCAAGCGAAATATTGGGCGATACGATCGAAACTGGATTATGAATACAATCGAGCTGGATTGCCATACGTTCATTTGCCAAAAATTGTTTATCACCTGAACGTACGCCTGTTATTAGGCTGTCTCAAGTGAAAGTTGTGTTCGAACATGTCCTTAACCTATTCATACTCAAGCGATGGTTGATGGTTAGATCGACATGCTGTAAATGTACTTCAGACAAGCTGCTATGTAGGCGACATTATATTTTAGTTAGCGCGGTCGATCTATTACGTAGTGTGTTCAAACGAACTATCTCGTCATTTTGTTATGTAAAACAGTTGTTTAAAATAAAGTGAACCGCTTGTATAGCGTAATCTCATGTCAACTAAGCGTATCGAGCAGTCTGTCGACACGTCTTGGCAAAATCAACCTGTAATAAAAATAGCCGTACAGTGTTGGACAACTGTGCGGCTATTTTTTACTTCAGCAATTCTGATTGCCTTTACTGCCTCGTCTTAGCTTAATCTATGATGACTACTGTATGATCAATTGAGTATGAGCATATTGAATTGCGTTCATACTTAATTTGCAATCAAGACAGTGCATTAACATGATTGCAGAACGATCCTAAGTGATAGAACATATCGGCTCGTGTATTCCGCTGCTCATGCACTTGATTTAGTTTGAGATTGAGTTATTTCGGTAGAAATTGAGTTATTTTGGTAAAGTGCGAATTATTTCGTTACTTGTTCCGTTTCAACAACAGGGAACCAGCCCGGAATATTAATGACCATATTCCATAGCGGATCAGGCAAAACGAGCGTTTGCTGATCATTTTTGTTAATCGTGTATAAAATGTCGCTCTCGCGACCGGATGCTACTTTTTCAACCCATTGTGGATCGACGATCAATTGGCGACCGAGCGCTACGAGCGGTGCACCGGTGTCCAGTACAGCGGCTGCATCATCCGGTGTTTTGACCGAACCAACACCGATAACAGGCACTTTGTTGCCAACACGTTCTTGAATAATTTCGAGACGGGAACGTGTATCTTCCACACCACGGCGCGGTACCGAATTGTATTCCATGAGCGATACGTGCAAATAGCTCAATTTTTGGTCAGCTAGTGCATCGATCAATACGAGTGTATCTGCCATCGTAATGCCTGGTGTTTCCGGTTCTTCCGGCGAGAAGCGATAGCCGACGATAAACGGCCCTTTTGCCTGCTCTTTCACAACGCGTTGCACTTCATCGACGACGGCGAGTGGGAACGCAAGACGTGCGTGCACATCGCCACCCCATTCGTCTGTACGACGATTGGAATGTGGGGAGAAAAATTGCTGAATCAAGTAGCCGTTTGCGCCGTGAATTTCCACGCCGTCAAAACCAGCCGCAATCGCATTGGCGGTTGCCGTACCGAAATCTTTAATAATACTTTCAATTTCTTGTACGCTTAATTCGCGTGGAGTTGTGCCTTGACCGCCATCACCGCGCTCGCTTGGCACAGCGCTCGGTGCTACGACATCACCATCAACTAGCTCGGCTGGTGCGAGACGACCGGCATGGAAAATTTGCAAGACCGCTTTGGAACCGTTCTGTTTGAGCGTGTTTGCCAGACGGGTTAGACCTGGTGTGAACTGTTCACCAACAGCGCGGAACTGATTGGCAAAACCTTTACCATTTGGCGTTACATGCGCAACGGCTGTAATCGACAAACCGACACCAGCGCTGCGACTTGCATAATATTCCAGCTCCGCATCAGATACTGTTTCATCCGGATTGGAGGAAGAATGGGTCATCGGCGCCAGTACGAGGCGGTTTTTAAGTTCGATGCCATCGTTTAGCGTAAAAGGTTGGAACAAAGCTTGATATTTCGGATTCATGGTCAATCTCTCCTGTCTCTATAATAGTGTGTAATGTATGATCTGACCGGCTGTCAGCATATTATTACTAGGATATTATTATAAGTAACAAAGTATAGTATAGTAAACAAATTAATTTTGCGCAAGTTTTTCTGTTAGCAAATGAACAATATGTTCTCAATTCGCTCTATACAGCGTCTATGCTCACTTTTTTATCTCGTCACGGTTAGCCGTTTATCGTCGCTACTATTCTCTACCACTGCAAAGTAAAACCGGTATCACGATTGCGATACCGGTTTGTTTTGTTGCGACGACTGATTTCGTTTGCCTTCATCTGCCTTCACATCTGCTGTAGCAGCTTGGCGATTCCGAAGTGGTGGCTCCTTAAGGAAGAACATCATAAACAGTGCGACCACCGACAAAATCGAAGCGACCGTAAACGCCATATTCGTACCGTGGATCATCGATAGATCAGCTGTTTTGCCGGACATCGCCGCACTTGCCGAGGCATTCGTAAATACGGTAATTAGCACCGCCGTACCGATCGAGCCGCCGACTTGACGCAGCGTATTGTTCATCGCCGTTGCGTGTGATAACAGATGGTTGGGCAACTGATTGAGACCGGCTGTCGTGACCGGCATCATTACCATCGACAAGCCGAGCATGCGCAGCGCAAACATGGCGACGATCTGCCAAATCGGTGTTTGATCGCTTAACAATGTGAACGGAACGGTGCCAAGTAGCAGCAATGTCAGACCGGTTACCCCAAGCTTTTTGGCACCGATTTTATCGAAAATACGACCGGTAATTGGCGACATAACGCCCATTAAAATCGCCCCTGGCAATACGATTAAACCGGACTGCACGGCGGATAGATGGCGTGCATTTTGAATGTACAACGGCAGCAATGTCGACGCGCCGATCATCGCTGTAAACACAATGACTGTAATGATCATCGAAATCGTAAACAACCGATTTTTAAACACACGGAATTCAAGCAACGGCTGTTCCAACTTAAACTGTCTGCGCACAAACAGCAGCAAGCTGACCGCACCGACCGCAACCGTAATTAGCACGGTCGGATCATTCCAACCTTTGGAGGCAGTACTAAAGCCGTACAGCAAACCGCCAAAACCGATGGTCGATAATACGACTGATACCATATCAAGTTTCGGATCGCGCAGTTTGCCGACATTTTTTAATGCAAAAAACGCAATCACAAGGTCGATAACCGCAATCGGCAAAATGATATAAAACAGATCACGCCACGAAAATGTATCGACAATAAAGCCGGATAATGTCGGCCCGATCGCCGGAGCAAATGAAATGACCAGACCGATCATGCCCATTGCTGCTCCCCTGCTTTCTTTCGGGAAAATCAACAGAAATACCGTTTGAATGAGCGGCATCACGATACCGGCACCTGCCGCCTGAATGACACGCCCGACGAGCAATATGCCAAAACTCGGCGAAATAGCAGCAATGAGCGTACCGAGCGCAAACAAACCGATCGATGTTAAAAATAAGGCGCGTGTATTAAATTTATCGATCAAATAAGCGGTGATCGGAATCATAATCCCGTTAACGAGCATATAAATCGTCGTGAGCCATTGTGCAGACGTTGCACCAATGTTTAAATCTCGCATAATATGCGGCAGTGCAGTAACTAACAATGTCTGGTTAAGAAAAGCGACAAAGGCACCTGCCAGCATAATCGCTACAATCACTTTAACATTTAATTTAGGCTGTGGTTCTGCCACTGTATTAGCCATGTTTCTCGTCCTCCCAATTTGCAAAATAAACCTGTTGCAAGTAGGCAACCTCAGCCTGAAGTTCTTCACGCTGCTTTAAATAAGAAATTAACGCATCCATCATAAACGTTTGCGGCGCTTTTTTACGGCGCTCTGCATCCAGACGTTCTACCGCTGCAAGCAGATCGGATCGAACCGACTCCGGGCTATGCTTATGGACTGCCTGCAACAGTTCGCGCACACTTTTGCGCCATTCACTTTCGCCAAAATAACGCCGATTCGCATCGGGTTCATACAGCTTCATCCGTTCTGCCGCTTCCTCATCAATGACCGGTGGGCGTCCAAGCCGCTTGTCGATGATCCCTTCAATTGTATCGACAATGAATTCAGCGATATACTGAATATGCTGCTCTGTCAGCGTAAGCTTCTGATCCAGACGAGTCAGAACAAGCAGTTCTCTCGATATCGACTGCATGCACACTGACAAATCCCATATAATCGGTTCAATTCGGCTGCCGTAAGCAAGCAGCAGTTCTTCCTTTTGCCAGTTTAACATCATACGCTTGAAATCAAGCATCACCTGGCGAATTTGCGAACCAAGCTCCAACGGCATATTTTGATTCAAATTCACAAAAAAATCGTACTTCATGACAAACGACTGCAACTGTACGGATAATTTCTGCACGAGCTGATCACGCGGTATCACCTCATCATCAAAATGAAGCGAGCGGGTCGAGCCTACAATTTCTTCATGCAGCGTACGAATAATTTGCAGCAAAATGTCCTCTTTGGACTGGAACATTTTATAAATGGATGCTTTGGACATATTGCACTGCTCGGCAATGTCCTGCACGGTTGTGGCGAAGTATCCTTTCTCTGCAAACAATTGCCCGCCCGCTTTTAACACCGCTTTTTTACGATCATCTCCCATACCGAGGCATCTCCTACAAAATGAAGTAATAGTTATGTGTATGTTATCTCTATCTAAAAACTTAACGGTACTAGCAGAACCGATCAGTTCTTTTCATTATTTTATACCTCGTTTTTTGCAAAGTCAAACATGCGTTATGTAAATTTTTCATTATTTTCTGCGTTTTTTTGAAATATGACTGGGAGCGTAGGAGGGCGTGTACGCCAATTGAGTAGGCTGTAGCAGATATACCCTAATAAATAAAAAACCGGCAAGTTCTCCCTCGAGAAAACTTGCCGGTTGTATAATCTTCGTCTCGATTCATATCGCGCACCGTCAGCGCAAGCCGTTATACAGTCCATCTCCATCCGGCTTGATTAGTTTTACAGTCTTTGCCATATCCAACGCTTCGGATTGTCGCATCGATCTAACGAACTAACAAAATGTTTACTCGTTCAGCGCTTTTTCCAGTGCAGCCAGATTTTCGCGCATGACGGAAATATAATCTTCGCCCGCTTTCACCTGTGCATCGGTCAAACCTTCGAGCGGATTAAGTACCGCTGTTTTGGCGCCTACTTCATTAGCGATCGTTTGCGCAATTTGTGGCGATACGAGCGTTTCGAAAAAGATTGTTTTTACATGATGCTGTTTAGCAAAATCAACGACTTTTGCCATCTGTGCCGCAGTTGGCTCTTGCTCTGGCGACAGACCGGTAATCGGCACCTGAGTTAAGCCATAGTCGCGCGCCATATAAGCAAAAGCAGCGTGCTGGGTAATAAAGTCTTTGCGTTTAGTGTTAGACAGACCCGCTTTGTAATCGGCAGCGAGTTGCTCCAACTGCTTGATATATGCATCGGCGTTTTGTTTATATTGGTCAGCATGAGTCGGGTCCAACTGGATCAATGCGGCTTCGATATTTTTCACTTCAGTTTGTGCCTGTACTGGCGACAACCATACGTGCGGATCGTACGCTCCATGATCATGCCCTTCTTCGCTATGACCTGCTGCTTCTTCACTATCACTATGTTCAGCCGCTTCGCCTTCTTCTTCAATTCCCGGCAAAACTTTTACACCTTTACTTGCTTCCACGAACACAGGGCCATTGCTGCCGATCGAGTCTTTCACTTGATCGATCCAACTTTCCATACCAGCGCCGTTATAGACGATCATATTCGCTTGTGTCATTTTGGCGATATCCTGTGGAGTTGGTTCCCAATCATGCGGCTCTGTACCCGGTGGAATCAGCACTTCAACATCAGCCAAATTACCGGCAACTTTGGATGTAAATTCTTCCATTGGATAAAAACTCGTCATAATGTGCAGCTTTGCCGTACCGGTCGTTTCAGCACCTGATGTGCTTTCCGACGATGGGCTTGCCGCCTGATTGTTGCCGCTATTGCCACAGCCAGCCAGTACAACCCCCAAACTTAGCAGCATTGCAGCAGGCACCATTAACCAATTGCGTTTGTTGTTCATAATGATGTATTCTCCTTCCCACTCCATCAGAATAGTGAGGACAAGCCGCTTGGCGACCTGCCCATGTATTTAATTTTTATGAAGCACCTCAGTTTGTACTTTGCTCTGCTGTGCATTACCGCTTTGCCGCTGCCAGAAACGGCGGCTATCGAGATCAGGCCCTGCCAACTTATCACTGCCCCGGCGCATACGGTTCAGAACACGCTGAATGCCTAATCCAATCAACAGAAATGATAGCAACAACAGAGCAACAGTCGCCCCTGGAGGTGTGTTCACATAATAGGAAGTGGTCAGACCGCCAAACATACCGATCAGACCGATCAACACTGCCATAATTAGCGCTGAAGCAAAACCGCGTGCAAAACGCAGTGCCAGCGCTGCCGGCAATGCCATCAAAGCAGAAACGAGCAGCACGCCGACAATCGGCATCGCTGCGGCTACCGTCATCCCGGTCAATACCGAGAATGTTTGCGATAACCAGCGCACATGTGTGCCACCAATTTGTGCAGTTTCCTCATCAAACGTAATATTGTACAATGGACGCCGCATCACGACCCAGTATCCAATTACAAGCACAAATACAGCGCCAATAATCCATAGCTGCTCCGTACTGACAGCAACGATCGAGCCAAACAGATACGAGCTGAAACTACGTGTCAAACCGGAATCCATACTCATTAGCACGAGCGCCAGCGCCAAACCACCGGTCATAATGACCGCAATCGACACCTCGCCATAACCGCGAAAGTTTTTGCGCATATGCTCAATGATGAGCGCTCCCAGCACCGCCACCATAAATCCGCCTACAGACGGGTTAATGCCAGCAATCGCACCGATCGCCACACCTGCCAACGATACGTGCGATAGCGTATCCGCCATCAGCACTTGTCTGCGCAAAACGAGATACACACCAAGCAATGGAGCGATAACCGCGATCATGCCTCCGGCCCAAAATGCACGCTGCATGAACTCGTAGTCAAACATGCCCATCCTCCACCCTCCTCTCGTTCCAGACGAATTGTGCGATCCAGATAAGGCTCCGCTTCTTCCAGTCCGTGTGTTACCATCACAACGGTTCGTCCGTGCGCCGTCACATGATGACGCATCAATTCATAAAATCCTTTACGACTTTCCAAGTCCATCCCGGTTGTCGGCTCATCCAAAATGAGTACATCCGGCTCCTGCGCGAGTGCGCGCGCAATACATACACGCTGCTTCTGCCCACCGGACAGCTCGCCAATTTTGCGATCGCGCAGTTCCCACATCCCTACCGCTTCAAGTGAACTTTGCACAAGTGCCGCCTGCTTGCTGCCAAAGCGCTTGAACAAGCCAAGCCGCATCGAGCAACCGGAACGCACCAGCTCATACACGGTGCTCGGGAAGCCACTATTAAAAGAGGCAACCTGCTGAGGCACATAACCGATCACCGGTTTGCCTCCATTTTCATTACGATTAATTTGCACATGCCCGCTCCACGGTTTTAAAATACCGAGCAGCAGCTTGAGCGATGTTGTTTTGGCGGCACCGTTCGGCCCGCTTAATGCCATAAATTCATTGCTGTATATGTCCATCGATAACCGATTCACGACCGGTTCACGATCATATCCAAACACGACATCCTGCATGGAAGCCAGTAACACGTAAAGCACTCCTTTCCTGTTGCTGCGTTCTTCTTGTTGTATGTTGGAAAACACCCATTTTGCAGTCCATTCCGGATCATTTTCTTTTCTTCGTAAATATTACGAATATCACCTGACTTACTTTACTCCTGCCCGCTCAGCATTGTCAAGCGTCTATCCAAAATAATTACGATTTAGCCACAAATACCGTCCCTAGCACCAATTGTGACAATATGAATATACAACAGCGCATTGATAGCGACAAAAAAACACTGGACTCGCTTCATCTGATTGTACCCTTAATTTGATAGACACCAGCTGCTTTTTATGGATAATGACAAAAAATTTTTCGCTATTACTGCAATCACGGTTCTGTCCAATCGTTTTCCTTCTATAGAAGAACAATAATGATCATATGAATACATACACACCGCTTGTATGTTACGTCGATCTGCTTGATCACACATTAAGTCTACACAATACAGCCGAAAAAGAGGAACCTCTCAGCGGAGATTCCCCTTTTTCAGCTTAGACGTTGGATATGCGCTCTTTCCACCTGCATAGGCAGCAACAATATCGATATGCAGCCTACTTTCTTTTACAGACTTTTACAGATGATTCACCACATACAGACGGGAAGTTTCTTCCCAAATTTCCCCCTGCTGCAAACTAATAAACCCTTTTTCCTCATCCGGCAAATCCACATTAGGCGCATTCACCAAATTCGTTTGCGGCTCTGGACAGAGGAATGTGCCTGACGATTCACAGTTCCAGATCATCCAGTGCTTGTAGCCAGTACCTGCATCATAAACGAGCTTAATTCCAAGACGTTGATCGGCAAGTTCAGCAATATTGCGCCCATTTTGCGGCACTGCTGTATAGTGATTGTCCATCGCTTCCGTATATGGATTGGCACCGGTCGTTTTCAACTGTTCTTCCCAGTCCGACAATGGCTGAAATTGTCCGGTTGGCAACATCCGCTCACTCATCGCCCGCCGCTGACCAAATGTCGCTTTAAAACTCATATCGTCTGCCGTGCTGTCCGGCGCAAATGGAGCATTAAGCGCCGTATGGAATGCCAACATCATCGGCATCGGATCATTGCCCAAATTTTGCACGCTCACTTGCTGCTGCAAACCACGCTCTGACAATGTGTACACAAGGCGCACCGTAAACGAATGCGGCCAATAGGTATACACAGGATGCGATTCATCAATCGTCACGCTCAGCGCCACACGGCTTTCATTGGTATTGGCTTCATACCCGTCCACATCCCACACAATCGTATGCAAAAATCCGTGTAAATGATTGTTCGTAGCTAGTTCATTGATCGGAAAAGTATACGTCCGTCCGTTCCATGTAAACGTACCGTCTTCATACCGGTTTGGTGGAAACAGCACCGGTATGCCATGCGTACCTGGGCTGGCGCGGAAATCATCCATCTCTCCCTCCTGCGGCTCGCGCAAGAAACGGTAGCCGTTTCCATGATCACGATAAGCGATCAGATTGGCGCCGACGCCAGGCAATACGATAGCTTCAAGCTCTTGATAGCGCAGCCATACCGCTGGCTCACCCTGATAAGATTGTTCAAAAGCACTGGCATGATTAGTCATCACAATTCCCCTTTTCTCCACATCAAATATAGTATAACGAAGCCCTATATGTGTCATACAACGCTCCCAGGCATCACACAATCCGAATTTTCTCACCTTTGCGCGCCGATTCCAAACATGCGGCAATGACACGCGTATTGCGAATAGCATCCTCCGGACTATACGGCAACGGCGTTCCGTCCAGCACAGCAGCGGCAAACGCATCCACCTGCAAAGCAAAATGATTGGCAAGCTCAATATGTTCCTCACGCTTGCCTTCATCCGTATATACCGTCACTTGTGGCTCATCTTCACTATCGTCGCGCCGAAACGCATACGGCAATTTAATGCGTCCTTTAGTGCCGATAATTTCTAGCGCACAGCTCGGATACGCCCACATACCACATTCAAAAGTAGCGGAGCGCCCATCTGAAAATTCCAGTAAACCCGATGCCATCATATCGACATGATCATGCTTAGCGGAAAACATCGCATGCACCGTTACCGCCGTCGGCTCTGCGCCAAAATACATCCGTGCCGCCGATACCGGATACACGCCCAGATCATACAACGAGCCGCCGCCCATCTCACGCCGATAACGCACATTGTCCAAATCATCCGCATTGTTGGACGTAAAACGACCGTGCATACTGCGCAGCCTGCCAATTTCGCCGGAGTGAATAATTTCTCGTACCCGATCATGTTTTGGATGATACCGATACATAAATCCTTCTGCGAACATTACACCTTGCTTGCGGCACATATCGACCATTTCGGCAGCATCTGCCGCTTCAAGTGCTGCTGGCTTTTCACATAACACATGCTTGCCCGCTTGTGCCGACTTGATCGTCCATTGTTTGTGCAGATGATTGGGCAGCGGAATATAAACTGCATCGATATCCGGATCAGCCAGCATTTCCTCATAACTGCCGTAAAAACGAGCAATACCGCAGCGTTTTGCCACCTCGGCAGCCTGCTCCACATTACGACTCGAAATTGCCAATACTTCATTACGCGCCGATTCCTGAATCGACGGAATGATGACGCTTACAGCAATTTCAGCGGTACTAATAATTCCCCATTGCAATTTACGCTCCGTCATGGCGGCACTCTCCCTTCGTCTTCACTATTGAGAGCAGGTCAGTCAGAACTTTTCGCTTGTTAAACCCATTATCCAGCAGCACTTGCGCCTACATACGCTTCGCCTACCTGACGACAAACCACCCGCCGACAAACGTACAGCATACAATAGCTACACCCTAGCGTAAAGCTACTGTACTGCCGTCCGCACAGCCTCGCTTGTACAAATAAATGACACGACCTACCTGTAATTGTCCGTTTCCGCTCGTGTTAGCATGCCGATACAGCGATCCAAATCGGTTTTCACCTGCTTTTTGTATAGCTTCGCCTTGTCGCGCCCATCATCTGTAAAATGATAAATAACAATCTCCTGAAAATCAACTTTCGGATCATTGCCTTTTAACTGTTTCGTGCGATAAAAAATACCATCATGCACCAATTCATGCAATGCACGATAAATCTCACTTTGCGGTGGTGAGTAACCAAAATCTTTAAAACGCTCTTTCATATTTTCGAGCATCTCATAGCCATAACCACGGTGTTCTTCCACCATCGTAATCAAATACAGCTTAATAAACGCTCGCTGTGCGATCATAAATGCCATCCTGCTCACTCCTTTTTGCATTGTGGCAAATGAAACCCTTCTCTATTATATGAAATTTTCACCGTTTTTAACAACAAAAAAAGCCCTAGCGGGCTTTTCGCTCCGGAATACCGGTTAACCAGACGCCAAACCGTAACTTGGACAGCATATACGTCAGCGCAATCGACAGCGCCAGCGCAATGAGCCAAACGATCACCGTACGTAGCGTCATATTCCAGCCGCCCAACAACCGGTCGTCCAGCATATACGTCAGCCGCAGCATATACGCATGCGCCAAATAACCGCCATACGAATAACGACTAATCGTTAACCAAAACCGTTTAGTGCGATCCGTTGCCGTACGATCGATACTGAGCGCAAGCTGGTACATCAGCAGCACAAGTGCCACCAGAAACAATGCCATCCACGGCTGCAACAACACTACAGTCATAAATCGACGTCCAAAACCTGTCTCCGCTGGAAACCCGCCTAGCACCAACCCGCTATAATACACGGCAAAAACCCCGCATACAAGCAACACCAGCCATTTGATCCGCTGCAACACATCCAGGAAAAACTTAATATGTAAGCCCGCCAATGCGCCAAGCACAAAATAATACAAATAATAGACGATATTGCGATCCGCATACGTCGTAAAATACGGCGTCAGCACTGGAATATGCCATGCAGCGAACGCACCCATCAGCGACGGAAGCAGCAGCAACAATACTTCATACACCGCCGTCAACGCGATGATCAGCCATAACGCCCGGCGTCCGCTTCCCTGGATCATTGCCGACAATTTGCGCACAAACTGGCGCAGCCACGGAAACAGCAAATACATCGGAATAATCATCACGATATACCATAGATGATAGCTGGACTTGCCGGTAAATACGTAACGCAGCAACGTCGGTATCCATTCCTGTATCGGTTTCAGCGCAAATGTGCCCGCCAGTACGGTATAAAACAGCGTCCATAGCAAATAGGGCACTACGATATCGTTAAACCGTTTGCGGACAAACGAGCCGTACGCTAGCTCACCGTCATAATTATAAAAAAGCACCAGCCCCGTAATGAAAATAAAGGCCGGTACCGCAAATTTGGCCGCTATTAGCAAAAGTGTAAGCCTTGCTCCATCGCCCATCGCCAGTTGCGGGGCAACAGAATAATGAGCGATCGAATGCTGTAGCACAACGGCGGCAAAGGCCATGCCACGCAAAATTTCGATCTCGCCAAGTCTTTGTTTTAAACTCATCTTTCTGTTCTGTCATCCTTCCGTTTGCAATCGCAATGCTGCTGTGCTCCGGCATTATTTACTAATAAGTGCGCTCTGATTGCTCCATTCCGGCTCAGAAGCCGATTGTGGAATAGGCATTTTGGGAGCGGGAATCGAACCTGGTGTTTGTGGTGCAGCACCTGGCATACGCAGCTCATTACGCAGCTTTTTCATCCATTTGCGGCGCGATTTCTTTTTTTCTTTGAGCGAGCCTGACGTTTGACCAGGTTGCTGATAATTGTCCATCATGCCAGTTGACATCATCGTTTGCATCAGAATTACCTCCCATTTATAGTTTGAAAGATACTCAGCCTTTCACTGTCAGTATAACGTCAATTCTATAAAACGGATAGAGCATTTATGACCGAATCGCTAATTATTCGGCTAAATCGAAGTCGAATTTTGTTTAATAATGACGAAAAACCCATTCTCGGAAATAATTCGACCGAGAATGGGTCTGCAAATGCCACACATAAGGACTATTATCAAATTGCCCAAGTATGGCGGGATATCATGCATCTTGATGTCACCAATAAGAGTACGCTCATCCATATATGATTGTATATAATCGTAGCTGGAAGGAAGGCTTATACACCGTACCCACCATTCGAATAAGAAGTGATTTTATTGTCGGAGCCTTGACTGTCCTCATTGGTGTCCTTTGGCTTGACATCTTTGCGTGTTTCCGAATGTTTCGGATCATCCTCGGTTCGATGATTATGCGGCTGATTGTCTTTGTTTACGTGTTGTTCGTCTTTATCCGTCATGTTGATCGCCTCCTGTCGCATTTTCACTCATCTGTCTGCCGTGATTATCCGGCTTCTTCTATATTACCCGTATCCGCACATCGTTAAACGATCAACAAAACTTGAGCGGACAGATCAACGATCGTTATCATTTGGCTGACCATTATAGATAGCATAAAGTTAACGTACCGGCTTACGATCCCACACCAAATCTTTTTTTGATACTATCACACTCCTAATGGCAAGCCCGCCAATTAACCAAGATTAATTTTGATTTTGAAACTGGCTCAAGCTTTTATTTATCAGGATGTAAGTACACAAATAAAATTTAAATTTAACTTGGTCTGCTTACGAGCAATCGATTCAGCTCAATTGGCAATCTGTCCGTCAGTTCTGCCGTGGTTTGGCACGATTCGTCGCTTGCGCTTGCAGCGGATTATCCGGCCAATGATGTTTAGGATAACGTCCTTTCAGGTCTTTTTTAACTTCAAAATAAGTATGTGCCCAAAAGCTTGCCAAATCGCGGGTCACCTGTACCGGACGGCTTGCCGGCGACAACAATTGAATAGTTAGCGGCATCCTTCCGCCAAGCAATGGTGTGGACGTACAACCAAACATCTCCTGCAATCGTACCGCGATAAATGGCTGCTCCGGATCGCTGTAATTAATCGGAATCCGCGAGCCGCTTGGTACCGTTATGTGCGTAGGCGCTGTTTGCTCCATCTCCTGCCGTTGCTGCCAATCGAGCATACCAAGCAGCAACTCGGATACCGCCAGCCGCCGCAATTCTGACAGGCGGCGAATATCGCCCATATATGGCAGTAACCACTCATTTGCTTGCGCTAGCAATGCCGCATCATCCATCGCCGGATAGCGCTCTGGCTGTAGCTTATGCATAAGTGCCATTCGTTCACGTAGCTGCACAGCAGATTTGCTCCAGTTCAGCCAGTCGAGTCCACGCGCGTGATGTTGCAATGCATGAATCAATGCGCTCCGAATCGCTGTGGCAGGCGGTGCAGCATCATTGACCGCCTGCAAGATGATCGCCCCAAGTCGCTGCACCTGTTGCGCACGAATCGCTTCGCGTTCCTCATCATACGTCACTTCGGTGCCGTCCGATAGTTGCGCCGCATGCAGCTGCTTTAGTACATCTTCCGCGAGCGCTGCCGCCAGCAAAATACGGCTATCGCTGCCGCTATCATCCAGCTCTGCCGCAACGATATACGGTGCGGTCGCAAGTAGATGCCCATCGCTACTAGTGGCAGGTAATAACGCGCCACGACCAGTCCGGAGCAGAAAGCGACCATCCCCTCGATTTTGCGCGATCCGATCGGGATAAGCGAGCGATAGCAAAGCGCCAAGCGAGCGCTCTGCCGAATGCCAATCTGCCTTCACAGACGATGCTGCCATCGATGGCGCCTGCTGCTGAACCGCAACTTGAGTCATTCGCGTAGCATCTTCCGTTCGCTCCAACTCGCTTAACTGACGTGCAAACCGGTTCGTCCACTGCCTAATCCGCTCTACTGCTGCCAAATCGGCGTGGTGTTTGCTCTGACCGTGCAGCGCACGTACCCGTTCCAACAACTCAATTCCGGCAGTAGGCGGCAAAATATCCCGCTCCTGTAATAACGCAGCCAGCTCGCATGCTACCGTATGTAACCCGAGCGCTGCCGCTTTAATCATCATATGGGCAAGGCGCGGATGTGCACCGAGTGTGCTCATCCGCCGTCCATGTGCCGTAATGCGCTGCTGCTCATCCAATGCTTCAAGCTGTTGCAGCAAACGTTGACCGCTACTGTAAGCTGCTTCAGGCGGCGGCGTAAGCCATGCCATATGATGCACATTACTGCCCCAGGCGGCGACCTCCAATACAAGCGGCGCCAGATCGGTTTGTAGCATCTCCGGCTTGCGCTCGCTTGGCAACATACGATGCTCCTCCGCACTCCACAGTCGATAACAGACGCCAGCACGCTGCCTGCCCGCACGTCCGCGCCGCTGATCTGCCGCATCAACACTCACCTGCCGCGTCTCCATCCGCTCCATCCCGGTTCCAGGCGCAAACACACGCGTACGCATGAGCCCGCTATCGACCACAATCGATACACCGTCAATCGTCACACTAGACTCTGCCAGTGAAGTGGATAGAATGACCCGGCGCGTCCCATCTGTACGCGGTCGCACTGCCGCATCTTGCTGCTCCGCTTTTAAACCGCCGTGCAATATAACGACATCCGTGCCGCTCGGCAGCTGCTGACTACCATTTATTAGCTCTTGCTCTAGACGCCGAATTTCACGCATTCCCGGCAAAAATACGAGCATCTCCCCATCATGCTCCCGCAATGCTCTATGAATGACATTGACTAGCTTTGGCTCCATCCGCGCTCCTCGTTTGCGATATAGCGTAAATGCCGATTCACCGCGCTCATAATACGTTTCTACCGGATAGCTCCGCCCCCCGCTACGTAGCACAGGTGCCTCGCCAAGCAAATGCGCCACCGGTTCCGGCTTCATCGTTGCCGACATGACCAACAAACGCAAATCAGCACGCAAAAGAGACCTGCTATCCAATGCGCAAGCAAGCCCCAGATCAGCATGCAAATTACGCTCATGAAATTCATCAAAAATAACTAGTCCCACTTGTTCCAACGATGGATCATGCTGCAACATACGCGTCAATATGCCTTCGGTGACCACTTCAATTCGTGTCGCTGCACTCACCCGTGTATCAAGTGCAACCCGATAGCCGACCGTCTGCCCAACCCGCTCACCGAGCGTTGCTGCCATATACCGTGCTGCCGACATCGCCGCCAAGCGGCGCGGTTCCAGCATAATGATACGCCGTCCAGCCAGCCACGGCTGCTCCAGCAAAGCGAGCGGAATACGCGTCGTTTTACCGGCTCCAGGTTCAGCGATCAGCACTGCCACCCCTTGTTGCTGCAAATGCTGCTTTAACGCCGGAATCAATTCATCCACAGGCAGTGGCAGCGAGGACAGCGCCTGTGTGATATCGCCTTGTTTAGCTTTACATTGTTCGACTTGATGTTGTTTAGCTTGATGTTGTTCAGCTTTATGCTGTTTAACTTGATATTGCTCGGTTTTATGCTGCTTAGCTTGATTTTGCTCGGCTTCAGCATCATCCATAAACTCTTGTTTATAATCAGTCAAAAAAAAGTTCCTTTCTCGTTAAATTGAAAGCGTGCCAGCGCCGTTTTACAAGCCAGTAAGCCGCTGCCGAATTTTACTTTCGTATCGACTGTAAGCGGCATTGTTGCTCCAATCCGCTTGCGCAGTCAGCATATGGAGGCGCAGCGTTTTTGCATCCAGTTGTTTGCGCAAACGAAGCCGCTCATCATCATGCTGACAAACAGCAATAAGATCGCTAAGTGTGAGCATTTCCTGCCTGAGCGCCAACTCCTCCGGTATAATATTAGCATTTTTCATTATTTTATAAGCAGCACGCAGTTCCTCCGGTACATGGGACAAGTCTTCCAAATCGAGCGGCTTCCCTTTGCCCGGCAAATTATCAAATTCACCGCGTTTCATCGCTTCTTCAATCATCTGATCAGCAAGCCATGACAGCATCCGCATTCACCTCTTTAGCATGTTACTATTTCACGTCTTCAAGTTAGCAATAATTCCAGTATGATTCCTTTTAATATACCATAAAATAACCGCCTGTCCTGATGATCAATTGTACCGATCATCAGACAGGCGGCTAGTAGCGTCTTGTATAATTTGTAAGCGTATTCAAATTTATCCTGAACAATACATGACTTAAGCGCTCTCGTCTAGCTGCAACTTTCTCAAGCACTTATGGGTCGCATGAAAGCTATACGACCCTGGTGATACATTGGTTGGCTGTATTACACATACAACTATACTCAAACATACAACTGTACATCAAACGTATACGAATTCGGGACATACAAACGTTGCGCTTAATATGTGTAACAAAATCAACTGCATCTGCCCTCTAGCAAATTGTCTCACTTAAAACTCACGTTGGAACCTATTTGACCGTATTGATGATGAAGCGATCATAAAATAGGCACACCATGAATTTAATGGACACAATGTACTCGTGATACGTACATTTAGCGAGCTATTACTGCTGCGCTTGATGCAGCTTTTACATAAGTATGAACAATAATCAGCTTCGCGCCCACATCTCCCTACATCATGCCGTTCACCGCTATCCTTAAACAATCGCTTAACAGAGCAGCGATTCCGCACCATCAATTACGATCTGCGCACCGGTAATATGAGATGCTTCACTAGAAGATAAAAATGTCACCAGATTAGCGACATTTTCTACAGTGCCAGACTGACCTGCCAGTGGATGTCTACCGAGCGGAAATTCCACCGGAATCGCAATTTTTTCTACCGATTCATTGCGTTCTGTACTTTGATCGATATTGGTTGAAATTGCGCCCGGACAAATGACATTAACGCGTATTTGCGAGCGCGCCAGCTCGAGCGCCGCCATTTTCGCAAAAGCGACTTGACCTGCTTTGGAAGTGCTATAAGCGGACATGCCAAAGCTGGCAAATGTCGTATTGCCGTTAATTGAGCTCGTAATGACGATGCTGCCACCATTTTGTTTCAAAAACGGCAATGCATATTTAACCGTCAAAAAGGTACCGCCTAAATTCGTATTGATCGTGCGCTGCCAATCTTCGTAACTGATCTCATCGATCGGCGCTACCGCTCCGTTAATACCGGCATTCGCAAAGACGATATGCAAACCGCCAAAATGGGCTGCTCCTTGCTGTACCGCCTGCTTTACCTGTTCTTCATCCGTAATATTCGTCACAAATGCTTTGGCAGCCTCCGGATATTGTTCGTTAATTTCAGCTTCCGTCTCGTGAACGCGTTCAGGAGACAGATCACAAATAATGACGCGCGCCCCCTGCTCGGCAAATTTAAGTGCTGTAGCACGACCGATGCCTGAACCGGCTCCGGTGACGAGAGCAACCTGACCGTCAAAACGCTCTGCCTGTGTGGTCGATTCCATCTTCATTCACTCCTTTAGAATAATTAGTGTAGCCCAAACAGCTGGTAGCTTGCTACAGGAATTACCCAAATGCTCCTGTTATGAAATCATATTAATGTATATTACGCTCTATTGAAACGCCTGCTGTTGGACGAAAAAAGCCGGACTGCATATAGCAATCTGGCTCCAATGATAACCTATTCACTTTGAGTGCGCGTTAGCCGCAATAAACAACTCACGTTGCGACATTTGATTGTTCAATCCAGTCCAGCAAAATAGTATGAAAATGGTCTTTATCTAGCGGCACCGCCACAACCCAATCCGCTTCCTGATGACTCATCTGCCGCACAATCCAGTTTGTTGTGCGATCCGCAAGCAATACAGCACCTTGCCGTTGCCAGCCAGAAGGCTCCAAATGCGAAAATTGCAGCTCCGCATACAGCCGGTTATCTGCAATTACTCCAGCAAACAGATGCGCCCCTTCTTCATCTCCAGTCATCGCAAAAAGCTCGTGCGCCAGTTGTGGCAAATAAAACATATCCCGCAAATGCACATGTTCATCAAACCATTGTCGTGGGAACGTTAATGCTGGCATATCTGCCGCCCCATAACTATTCAAATGAAGCTGCCTTAGCACATGATCACAAGACTGCTGCAATGTGCCAAGCCGAGTCAGTTCATATTTGGTTGACATGTCGTCTGCGAGACGAATTTCAAAAATTCCATCATCATTCAAATAATAATGCACATTGACAGCAAGCGCGCCTGTTTCTGGAATATGACTATACCGTAGGCAACAACCTCGTTTATAAGCTACATTCACGTCAGGGCTTTCTTGTCCAAACGGCGGATGCGCAAGCAGTTGTTCCAGTGCGTCCCCACTAATAAAGCCTTTTTGTAGTAACGATACGCCAACTTGCTTCCAACCATGAATCCATTCTTCCATACGATCATTCGGAAAAGGATCGCGGATGCCTGCTACCCGATTAAAGCCCATCATACCAGCCAGAAAAAAAAGCTCTTTTTCATTCAAAGTCAGCTTTTTACTGTTAAAAGCGTTTGGAGCAAACATATCGCGGGTCTTCTCCCTTCAATATTGACATGTGAGCTTTTATATCTATATAAAAGGGTATTCATGTTCATTTTTAATACCTATATGGTTCTTATTTCCTATTTAAATGTAGCACCATAGCCTTAAATTTGTCAATTATTTTCAAATATTTCTGTAGTGAAATGTTAACGCAGCAGTGCAATAAACAACTTTTTACTCATTGCGTTTAAACTTATCTACTTATTACCCTTAATTTGAAGTTATAAAGCCTACCATCAGTTTAAATATTTGCTGCCTCGATGTTATGAATTGTCTGAGGTTTTAGGTGAATATCAGGTTCTTTTAAGTTTTTTTTAAGGAAAGGTGATTACAATAAAGTCAAGTTAGCGGAGCGGAACGACTTACTGCACACTACTTACAAGCTTTCAACCGCTAAACTTCTAACTTTAAATAATCAATTATAATCAATGAGGTGATTAATAGTGAAGACCACAATTCTGTTAGAGGACAAAATGGTTCCTGTTTACTTTAACGCCGACAATACACAGCCTGTATCCAAGTTGCTAAGATTACTGCGCAGAACCCTTGAGAATAAAATAACACATGGCAAAAAAATGATCAAAAACTGCTTGGACACGGTTATTAGTATTGAAGTGATCGGCTCTGAAGCTATTTTGCATACGTATCGTGAGAGTGACACGCTTGCACTTTCGCTCTATTGAGCTACCACAGAGAGAATATACAGCAAAATATATGGTTGCATAGACGGGCCTGGAACACGGAATTGGATTCCGTACGGCCCTTTCTGTTTTTGAACTTCGCTATTGCTGACACTAGCCAATTACAGGAGCAAACATTACATAGTATCATACCGCCGAACGTCTGCAATTTTTTAATTATTGCAGGAGTTCGGTATTTTTATGTCAAATTATTAAAGTGGACGTAAACTCGATGTTAAATCAGTTCAACAAAACGAATTGAACGCAATTTTACTTTAAGTAATCGGATAGCTTTTTAAAAGAAATATATATAAAGTTATCTCGTATCTAAAAGGTTAGTCTGTATCAAATGTATATTGTGTGTTATAATAGACCTACAAAAGAGGTGATATAGATGGATACTTCAATGCTTTGTCCCCGATTTGAAAAAGGGATGCAAATTTTAAGCAAACGCTGGAACGGTCTGATCATTTATCAATTGCTTAATGGTCCGCAACGCTTTTGCTCTATTCAGTCCTCGTTGCCTGTAAGCGGTCGCTTGCTGTCAGAGCGTCTTAAAGACCTTGAACATGAAGGCATGGTTGTTCGTCATGTTTACCCGGAAACTCCCGTGCGTATTGAATATGAATTGACTTCAAAAGGTCTTGCGCTTGAAAGTGTCATCCGTGGCATTCAGGATTGGTCTCAGGATTGGGTAGAACCTGCTTCTACTTGCAAAGATGAGGCATATAGCGAGCTTGCCAAGTGATGAACTATTATACGTCCAAGTACAATAAATAACCGGTTTCCATGAGGAAGCCGGTTATTTATTATGACTGGACTGTTTATACAATCATTGTATGAACTGTATGCGTTCAAGCTGCTGATGACATCGTACAAAGCGAGACGGCAGCAATTCCGATATTCGATGGAAACATCATCTAGTAGTACGTTTATAAAAAGGGCGATTATTGGCTTACGGGTTGTCGCGATCTGCCAGCTTCCAGCTTTTCCGCTCTGCGAATCCGAATAATAAACAAACGCAGTAAATTGGTGCGGGTATGCTTGTCAGCATGTTGACTTAATTTTTCCAAAATAAAACGATCTATGGACATGCCCGTTCACTCCTTTGTCTTTCGCCAAACGCTTGATTCCGGTAGCATAGACAGTTATTAAACTGTGTACTTTCCGGTATTCATTAATAACCTTTTTAACAATTGATTAAACCATTTTTTGGATATTCCAGCCGGATAGTTCAGTCCTGTTTTTGCCGCGATGATGGCTGACTTCAGACCTAATTTATGCTTGTACAAGAGGGCAATTACGCAAATCAAATCGATGATACAGGTGATATAGATAACATAAATGAAATGTTAGAAAAATTCACGATACGGTTGCTGGATGCTAATCCAGCGAGTCCGCGTAAATTTGTCGATTGCCCACTCGCCACCAAATCTGCCGACGCCGGACGCCTTTTCGCCGCCAAACATCACATGTGCTTCATCATTGACCGACTGATCGTTCACATGAATCATTCCTGTTTCCATCTGCTGTGCCACACGATAACCGCGTTCCAGATTCGTAGTGAACACTGAACCGCTTAGCCCGTAACAACTGCTGTTCATAATGCGTAATGCATCTTGTTCATTTTGCGCTCGGATTAACAATGCGACTGGGCCGAATAACTCATTTTGTGCCGCAGCATTGTCTGGCTTCACTTCGCTTAGTACGGTCGGTTGCAGCACCGTACCTTCCGCTTTGCCGCCATATTCCAGCTTTGCGCCAGCTTCTTGTGCTTGTTTGATCACATCCAGCAGACGCTCCACTTCTTTGGCGTGAATAAGTGGGCCGACGAATGTTTCTTGACGGGACGGATCACCATAAGGCAGCTTTTGCACGCGGGCTACAAATTTTGCGGTAAATTCATCATAGATAGATTGATCGATAATGATGCGATTAAGCGCCATACAAATTTGTCCTTGATGGAAAAACTTGCCGAATACCGCCGCCTCTACCGCACGATCGAGATCGGCATCGTCCAGCACGATCAGCGCATTGTCTCCGCCCAGCTCTAGCGCCACATCTTTCAAATGTTCGCCTGCCAGCTTGCCGATACCGCGTCCGACTTCGGTAGACCCGGTAAATGAAACAAGTTTTGGGATCGGATGTTTGACAAACGCATCGCCAATCTCGCTGCCACTGCCGCTCACGACGCTAAGTACCCCTTTCGGCAGACCTGCCTTTTCAAACAGATCAGCGATTAGCAAACCAGCGGTAATCGGCGTATCAGAAGCAGGCTTGATGACGACCCCGTTACCGAGTGCAAGCGCTGGCGCTACCGAACGTAAACAAAGATGTAGTGGAAAATTCCACGGGCCGATCATGCCGATTACACCTTTGGGCTCACGTACGACGCGATTTTCTTTACCAGGAATATCGGAGCCGATCAGCTCGCCTTTCATTCGATACGGAAATGAGGCGGATTCTTCAACGACACGCCGTGCCGCCGCCCATTCACGTTCAGCTTTAATACGGGTGCTACCGGATTCGGCGATGAGCAACTCAACGATTTCTGCTTTGCGTTCATCCAGCCCGGCGACTGCTTTGTACATCACTTGCGCGCGCGTAGCGAGCGGTGTTTTCGCCCACTCTTTGCCTGCCTTTTCGGCGCTACGATAAGCACGGTCGAGATCGTCTTCACTGGAAGCTTTCATCTCAACGAGCAATTCGCCGTTGTAAGGATTTATGTTTTTCACCGTTTTGTCGGAAGTACCTTCGATCCATTCGCCTGCAATATATTGTTTGCTCCACTTGGCAAATTTCGATTGTACGAGTGTCATATCGTATTCCTCCTTTAATTTGCGCCGGGATACGCTCGTATAGGTTGTTAGCGTTATCGTGCGCGTTTGAATCAGATCGCAGTGAGGTGTACATGCTGCAATGAATTGTAACAGCATGTGCCGTAGGTTGATGGAAGATTGACATAAACAGTATTTAAAATAAGCACATATTGATGCACGACCTACCCTTCATCTCTACTGCCACGTATAATAGGCTTCTATACATACCCATCTGCTGTAGCTAACGAACTTCTATCTAAAACTAATGATCCCAACTATGCTCTTAGCGTATCCCTTAGCATTAAACTGGATTCATTATCGTCGGTTGTATGCTTGTAACTGGCAAAAAGCTTACAACTAACAAGGGGTCTGGGTATCCTTTAACCGGATTACAGCCAAAACAAACAGGTCATCGTTCGGCAAACGGTTTTATGGGCACCTATACATTGGCAACTAGGTCGATAGCATTGCACATGTAGACGGTCGCAATATCTCGCTTTTTTTCATATGTTGGCAACTGAGTCGGTGTGATTGAGTAATAAAAAGGCATGTTAGACGTGGTATATTTCTACACTAGAGCAGCAGGAAAAACAGGTTAAGTATACATAACATTGCCGAGCTATACTAAACTTCGTAGTATAACTTGCAATAGCTATATATGTGCCGAACTGATCAAGCAGCAAAATGAAAATAAAAAGCAGACTCTGTAATAGAGTCTGCGCATGTTTATAATCTGAATAGTACGCTATTTTAATTAAATTTGGGGTATGTGAACATCAGTCCAGGCTTAATTATAAACTTGTTTAACAAAGTTCGAATTTTCTTTTTGATGCAAATAAAGTCATAATAGTAGGCTGTCTCAACCAAATGATAGAATTCGTTGTCTAATACCGTTCACATAGCGCTTATGATCCGCTTCGTTCGACTAACATTTCGGCAGCAGCGATTTCCAAAATCGGCATTTCGCTCCAACTATTGTTGAATGAATATACAGATATACTGTCCAGTGTTTGCTGGTCCAATTCGCCAAATTCTACATCATTTAGCAACAATTCACTCAAATACAAATTCGCCATCGCTACCGGCAATGTAGACAGCCCACCGATCTCCTGCCCTGCTGCACGGCGATCCCATACACCGATCGTTTGTTCAAATGTGAACACCGCTTTAGCGCCTTGTTCGGTGCGAAAATATACTTTTGTCTCATTGGGCAGCGATACGATATGCTCGATCACACCGTCGACCAATGGCACATCCGCTGCAAATAGATCATTGCGTACAACCGGTTTATTCATAGCGATCCCGTCCTTTCTTCTTTTTTCTGCTTTCTACTTTAGTTCTTTCTACGTCTTGCTGCCCTATATTCCTACCTCTTTCCATTTACATCTGTTGTTTGTTGCATTGTACGTTTGTGATAGGTTCCACAACTGTATTGCCATCATACTGACCGATAAATACAGAGCTGTATTTTCGTTAATCTCTTTTATGAAATGGCAGCAAACAACGTTATAACAGGCTATCCTATCATCATCCAATCTTCCGCCGATCAGATCGCTTATAACAGCTAGATCGCTCATAAACGGCTAAAAATCAAGTTGGAATGTACTTAAATAGGCTTATCATAAAGTGATTGTAAAATAGGAATAACATACATTTAATGGAAACCATGCACTGCACATGTTTTCAGACTACTGTTCTCCTTTTTCCTCTGCTGCCACATAACTGATCAATTCTGGCAGCCACTCGGACAGACGGTAAAAGCGAAAGCCTTCGCGAAATGCAAGCGAGGTGTCCATCACCCATGAATCCGGTACGCCAAATGGAGATTGGTTGCTTTCCTCCCCTTTGCTTTGCACAATCGCACGACAGCCCGTTTGACGCTCGATCTCGTTAATGAGCGCCACCAGTGTAATTTCTTCCTCTGAACGCGCATTAATCGCACCGGTCAACTCACGATCTAGACCAAGCCAGTACAGAAAACGTGCCGCTTCTTCCTCATGAATAAAATTCATACACACATCCGGATTCGGAATAATGATCGGTTCACCGCGCAGTACACGTCCTACATGAAAATGCAGTCTTTTTGTATAATCATTCGGACCAAGTACGATCGGAAAACGCACGGCTGCCGCCGCAAAACGCGTTTGCTGCAAAAAGACCGCTTCAACCTGACGTTTGCCCTCAGCATAATCAAAGCTCGCTTCCGGGTCGTCATTGATCGCCATATGCAGTGTATCCACATCATGCTCATGCAATGGCTCACTTTGAAACGGATAGACCGACAGTGAAGACGTAACGATATAACGCTCCGTTTTACCGCCAAAAATACGGCATGCCGCTTGCGCCTCCTGCGGTGTATAACAAATATTGTCGAACACCACATCATAATGCTTATCACCTACAGCTTGACGTAGCGCCGCTTCGTCCGTACGATCAGCGACTAGACGCTGAATGCCATCGCCAAACGGATCGCTCGTCTGTCCGCGTGTGAGCAATGTGACCTTATTGCCACGCTCTAATAGCAGTTCCACCAAATTTTTGCCAAAAAAGCGTGTTCCGCCGATTACAAGTACATTCGTCATTACAGATCAACCTCCTAATTGGATTTGCATTGCCTTTAATCTGTTAACGAACAACAGCTACCATAAGATACCCATATATACAAAACAGGCAATCATACGATCACACTACATATGAAAGTAAGACAAGCTAATCTGTCTTCCTAGCATGACGACCGCTTTCCCTATACAACGTACCTGCCATCTACATCCATTCTCATCATCATACTTTCGCTTGTGCAAGCTCCATCTCTTTATGCGTCCGCCATGTAAAGGTGAGCAATAACACGTATACGATCAGATTTAAAACGATATAGACGATACTAAATATGCCCGATACGATCCCCCAAGCATTGGGCTCGGCAGGGTTAGCAAACAGACCAGTCAACAGTGCAAGCGCAATCGTCACCTGACAATAGATAAATAGCTGCCAGCGACGTGTCGCTATTTGTTTTAATTTGAACAGATGCCGAGTTTCAGCTAGCTCGCCAATGCCTTTGCATAAATAATAGATCATATACATTTCCGGCAAAATAACGATCACGGTCAGCAGACTCCCCCACCACGGCTGACTCGTAAGCGCACTGCTTGCCGGCAGCAACATTTGTACAATCGACAACAACATTAGCACTAACGCGCCGAGCGCTCCTTTGCCAAAAGCGGCATTTAACGGCTTTAACTTCATAAAGCCAAGCCAATGCAGCATATAACCGACAAGCAATGGCACTTGATCAATCCAGTTTCCAGCCAAGCCGGACGTGCTGAACGCGGATGTAACAAAACCGAGCGCCCATTGACACAAAAATCCCCAGAAAAAATACATAAACCCCATCATGATCCCCCTTTTGACTATGCATCCTTTGCCCAACGTAGCGACGGTATGAACATACTTTGACCAATGATTGCCGTATGATCTGTTGTTATTTTATGGCGTTATTGGCGGTTTGTTATATGCTATCGCTATAACATGCAGTGCATGCGCGTCTGGACAAAGGGCATGAACGCTACTATTTTACCATCCTTGAACCTTTTTCCAAAATACAGTATTGATGCTGCTTGCGGGCTGTATAGGCTGGAAAATATGTTTTGTATGCTTCTCTCTATCGATAAAAGCCTGCTACGATCGACTTTTCTCCAAGTGCTCCGCTCTGTATTGTTCAATACCATTAAATGGTATAGCCAAAACGTATAACCACATTTCCGCCAGATCATGTAATATGATAAACAACTCAAGCGATTGCATCGCAGTCCAAAACTTAGGAGGAAATGAATATGCCAACAGTTCTTAGCAGTAACCTCGGATACCCTCGCCTCGGTGAACAACGTGAATGGAAAAAAACACTGGAAAGCTACTGGAGCGGTAAAACAGATAAAGAAACATTCCTGTCCACGATGAAGCAACTTCGCCTCGATCATCTGCGCAAGCAGCAACAAGCAGGCATCGACCTGATCCCGGTTGGCGACTTCTCGTATTATGACCATGTACTCGATACTGCCGTTACATTCGGACTTGTACCTTCCCGTTTCGGTTACACTGGTGGAGAGGTTACACTGGAGCAATATTTTGGCATCGCTCGCGGTACAAAAGAAGCGGCAGCAGGTGCGATGGTGAAATGGTTTAACACCAACTACCATTACATCGTGCCTGAGCTGAACGGTTTGACACCGCAATTGACCGAAAACCGTGTCCTGAAATTGTATCTGGAAGCTAAACAAGAGCTTGGTATCGAAGGTAAACCGGTCATTGTAGGTCCATTTACATTTCTGAAACTGTCCAGAGGTTATGAAAGCAATGAGCTGGCAGCATGGCTCGACAAACTCGTTCCATTGTATGCACAAGTGCTAAGCGAACTGAACGAAGCAGGCGCAAACTGGATTCAGATCGATGAGCCTTCACTTGCACTGGACGTATCGGCAGCAGAATGGGAACTTGTACAACAAGCGTATACGAAGCTGAATGAAGCTTCCGGTTCAAGCAATCTGCTTGTGCAAACGTATTTTGAAGGTGTGGACGGTTTTGGCAAGCTGATCGATTTGCCTGTACAAGGTATCGGTTTGGACTTCGTATACGGTTTGGAGCAAAACTTGAACTCGCTAGACGATTGGGGTTTTCCAGAAGATAAAGTAATCGGTGTCGGTCTGATCGACGGACGTAACATCTGGCGCTCCAATCTGGAAGAAAAGCTCGGTCTAATCAATGTGATTGCCCAAACGGTATCACGTGACCGCATCCTGCTTCAACCGTCTTGCAGCCTGCAACTCGTTCCGGTAACAACGAAACATGAAACCGCGCTAGAGCCAGTATTGCGCGATGCACTCGCATTTGCCGATGAAAAACTGGACGAGCTGGCATTGCTGGCACGTGCTGCCAACGCAGGTGGAGCGGCTGTACAACAAGAGCTGGAACAAAGCCGGAAAGCGGTATCCAGTCTCGCTTCCTCCGACTGGCGTACAGCACAGGAGCCACATACCGATCATTCGGCAACCCGTAATGTACCGTTCGAGGAGCGTCGCCGCATCCATGAACAAAAATGGCAGCTACCTGTATTGCCAACGACAACGATCGGTAGTTTCCCGCAAACGGTGGAAGTACGTCGCGCTCGCCGTCTGTGGCGTACTGGCGAATGGACAAGTCAACAATATGAGCAATTTATCGAAAATGAAATCCGCGAATGGATCAATATTCAAGAAGAACTCGGCATTGATGTGCTCGTACACGGTGAATTTGAGCGTACTGATATGGTTGAATTTTTCGGTGAACAACTGGATGGCTTTGCCTTTACGAAAAATGGCTGGGTACAATCGTACGGTTCCCGTTGCGTCAAACCACCGGTTATTTACGGTAACGTAAGCTTTGTAGAGCCAATGACCGTCAAAGAAACGAAATACGCGCAATCGTTAACGTCCAAACCGGTTAAAGGCATGCTGACAGGCCCGGTAACGATTTTAAACTGGTCGTTCGTACGTGACGACATTGCCCGCAGTCAAGTGTCATACCAAATTGCCCGCGCCATTTCCGACGAAATTTTGGCACTGGAAGCTGCCGGTATCGAAATGATTCAAGTCGATGAGCCAGCACTGCGTGAAGGCTTGCCACTGAAACGCTCCAAATGGCAGGAATATTTGGAATGGGCAGTCGGTTCGTTCCGTCTTTCCACCGCTGCGGTGAAAGAAACGACGCAAATTCATACGCATATGTGCTATTCGGAATTTCATGATATTATCGATGCGATCAAAGCGATGGATGCGGACGTCATCTCGATCGAAACATCCCGCAGCCACGGCGAGCTAATTTCTTCGTTCGAAGTGCATGGTTATGATAAAGGAATCGGTCTAGGCGTGTACGATATCCATAGTCCACGCGTACCAGCCAAAGAAGAAATCGTACAGCTAATCGAGCGCGCACTGCGTGTGCTTGATCCGAAATTGTTCTGGATCAATCCGGATTGCGGTTTGAAAACACGGCAACATCCAGAGACGGTCGCTGCCCTGAAACTGATGGTCGAAGCCGCTCACGATATCCGTCGTCAGCTTGGACAAGAAGTTGAAGTGAACGCTTAAGTTGTATGGATAAAGCTGCGGTGAGAACGAGGAAACGTTAACGTTCTCAGCGGTCAGATGAATGGCATTACTATTGCTGCATTTATGTGTACACTCGGCATAAAATGAACAAACAGAATGGCAATTACCAAAACCGGAGTAGCGACTTGCCACATGCTACTCCGGTTTGGTGATGAATAGATGTACTATACATCATCTAGCTCTGCTTATCGATACGTAAAATAGACCTATTCGATCACTCGAATAGGTCTATATTTATTCATACCCATCTTGACGGTGTCCAACATCAATAATAGTAATCAAAGTTTCTCCATCTTCGATTAACGCCAATAGGCGGTAAGCACCTATACGATAGCACCATTTGCCTTTATGATTGGCAGGCAACGCCTTTCCGTAAGCGCGCAGATTATGGCAATTCATTACATTCTTTTCGATCCAACCAATCAAGAGCGCAGCTTGATGGCGATCCATTTTTTTGACTTTTTTAATACTATATTTGAAAATCGAACAGTATACATCGTTAGTTAAAGACCCAATTCTTTTTTACTTCATCGAGAGAATAAGTCTGCTTTATATTAGCAAAATGACGATCAAACATTTCCAAATCGATTCCCCACTACTCATCATACAGCACATACGCTCTATCCGGCTGAATCTCTGTAAACCGTGCCAGCTGCCGCAATTGATAACGTATCGGCTGCTGCCCGGCAATCATAATTAGATTGCGCACATCGCTATTTTTTTCCACCGGCAATTGGAAACATTGCACTTGTGTGAACACTTCGCACAATGTCGTATAAATCGTCTGGGTTCGAATGTCGTGCAAACCGCGACCGATCAGATTCATGACGAGATAGCCTTGTGGATGTAGCTTGCCGGACATCATATGCAAACATTCCCATGACACAAGATGGGGAGGTGTACCCGCTTCGTTAAAGGCATCGAGCACAATACCATCATAGGTGCCATCCGGTTGTTGCGCCAAGATCGCTCGTCCATCACCGATCAAAATCGATGCAGGATCACAACCAAAATAGCTCACACTAACTTGTGCTACCGCTATATCCAGCTCCGCAATCTGCACCTGGCGATCCGCAAAATACCGTCCCAACGTACCGATCCCTTGACCGATTATAAATAAATGCTGCAACTGCGGCACATTTTGCTCCAGCAAATGAATAATCGCCCGTGGATACTCAAATACGATGCGCGTCGGATCATTCAAATCGAGCGCCCCTTGCACATCGGCATTAGCAAACTGCAATACGCGAAAATGCCCTTTTTCTGCGTATAAGCGATCGGTTTCATATACGATAATGTGCTCGTATTGACTTTGCTGACGATGCACAATATTCACTTTATCGACTCCCTTACTGTTCGGCTTAGCATAAATGAACTACATAAATTGTGAATGAAAGTGAGCTGCTATGATGCGCAAACTCTAGTGCTGTACCGTACCGTTTAGATTCGTACCGACTCCCGTGTACGCCATACATACAGCAGCAGCCCGATGACTGGAATCAGACCGATCCACATTATGCCTGCCGGCTGCCGTATTGCTCGTTCATCACGGCTAATAGCATAAACAGACAACAGCGTTAGCACGACGAAATCAATCGTCATCGTATGTACAAATGACGAACTGTTAAATGCTTGCGCATACGCCGCCTGATCACCACCAATCCAGCCATACGCGATCACGCCGACCGTCAATAACAGTAAAATCCAATGTGTTGCCGCTCCCTCTGCACTACGGCGAATCGATGGTGCTGTACGCACATCATGATGATGCTCTGCCCAGCGACCTGAAGCGGTCAATATAAAATACGGCAGCAACGCAAACGCTCCTAGCGCAAACGAGCCGATCACAAACGGCCATGCCGGAATGCCCCGATTATCTCCACGCAACAACAAACAAGCATATGCTAACGGAAACAGACCGAGCAGCGTAAACATCGCCATTAACGAAGGCTCATCCGCTTGCAAAGTTAACAGCGAACGCAAATAAGGATCAGCTTCCCCTGTACCCGGCGTCAAAAATACGGCATAGCCGATAAAAGCAAGCCAGATCAATAGCAGTACATATCGCATATTGGTGCTCCTCCTTTGTCATTTTTCTCCCCTATCAGCTCAAAAAATTGCCAATTGTACATTTTCCATCTGTGCCTGTTTGTACATTCGTTTCTTATCTTATCGTATCATTGTGGATACAAAACAATGATAGCTGACTGCATTTATTACCCGGTCTGCGTCTATTATCAATCATACAGCAACGATTCAGACAAGCATGAGCAAACTAAACAACAGCTATTGCGTCCCATATTCCGTACCACAGCAAAAAGCACCGCTTGCCGATCGGTTTGACGTTGCGTTTCCGATAAGCAGCAGGTGCTTTTCATATGATGGTTGATTGCCGCGCGCTCATCCATTTTAGCATTAACAGAGCTCAGCATTAAAATAGCAACACAGGTCGCGTCTATGCTCTAACTCGGTGGTTCTACACAAAATGAAATCGATTACTGCTATCCTACGATACCATACAACATGCTCTACTCGTACATCTACACATCAGCGCTATTGCCGAATACATATCCTAATCGATCGGTATAGCTGCATCGTTCGGTATCGATCATTAGCGAAACGGTATCGTGATCAGATAACCGGTATACAGAAGCGTCTCGCGCAGCAACATTGGAATTTGGCTACGGAAACTTGTATATGCCGAAGTCGTTGTTGGTGAAGAATATGCCTTTAGCCCGTTCACCTCGGCAATTAACATCGCTCGCTTCATATGAAGCGGATCGCTGACGATAGTGAATGTTTTGAGATGATAACGGCTGGCAATTTCGGCAGTATGCTGTATATTTTCCGTCGTCCAGCGTGAAGTCGTATCGGTGAAAATATCGCTTGGTTTTACACCTTGCTCGATCGCATATTGACGCGCCACCTCGGCTTCGCTTAGCTTGCCCGCCTCATCCGCACCTCCGGTACAAATAAGCTTGCCGACCAGCCCTTGCTTATACAACCAGACCGCATACTGGATACGTTCGCGCAATACCGGTGACGGCTGATTATCGGTAACAGCAGCGCCGAGTACAATCGCTGCATCGGTTGTAGCGACCTGATTGTTCTGTCCAAACGTCCAGATCGAATAAGCGGAAAAGGCAAATAACACCGTATAAGCAATGACAAGCGTTAACACGACGCGTATTGCTAGTCGGGTATACAGATGGCGTTTGTGTTCATTAAATTTAGACATTATATTCTCCATCTTTCAGCGTTGTGATCGTAAACTAATCGATCATGATCAGACTGGCGTCAGAGCGCCAATACACATAACAAACTGTCCTTATATATTATCCGGTATGTACGACTTGATTGCAATCCAAATCAAAGCCTCAGTTTGCTGCTGTCATTCCACAGAGCGCGCTGAGGCTTTATAGAGCGTTTTCATTATATTCGTCTGTATCATACTCGTCAGCTATATCCATCGTCATTCCTTCCGTATTCATTGGATAGTATACGTTTCGTTGTGGAAGCATCAACAAAGGATCGTCCATTTCCCTATTGCCACTTCCGTTTATAATGCGTCTGTGGACAAAGCAAGTGGCGTATGTTTGCGTGCGATAAACTCCTGCCGCCGGCGATTGTGTTCGATTTGACTGCGCAAATTACGTTCGTTCAGACCATTTTGTGCAAAATTAAATTCCGTTCCGGTCGCAGCGCGTGTGCGATCGAGAATTTGACCTAAATGATAGCTCGTATGCTCAACTAGATGATAAATATCGTGCAGATGATCCGGCTGAATCGTAGACGGATTGTCCAGCAATCGAGTGATCGTGTCACGCCAGGCAGCAAGTTCAGCGTCCAGTTGCGCCATGACCGCTTGTGGAGATTCGTACGTATCAGGGAAATAGTTGGAAAAGCCAGAAGGTAGTAAGCTTTCGCGTTCATTCAGACGAAGCACATTACGGTGAATATGCTCGATCACATGCATCACAATTCCGCCTGTCGTATTGGCATTGTCATACGGTTGTATCCATAACTGCTCTGCGGTCAAATGTTCCAGTGCTGCACTAAATTTATGACGATACAGCTCACACATCCGCTGGACGGAAATTTCTAAAAACAGCGAACCAAACTTGGCGTTTTCCATATTCTTTCCTCCTCATAAATAAAAGTATGAGCATAGTGTACACCAGCTTCTACCAAATAATCCATGTCCATTTTGTGATATTTGTTTACATCAATGTTAACAATTTATTGCGGTAACTTTGATAGTGTAGTTTGTATTCCAATTTATTGCCATTTCGATTAGGGGAAACCTGTTCTTTTTTGTTTTATCATATGGGTGAATATGGAATCGATATAGTGTAAACAAGACAAGTACGAATAAATTGAAATGTACAAATGGAACCGGTACGCTTATAAAATAGTGCCCTAAAATCCAGGCTAGACAGCGTCTTCAAACCTTTATCCCCTTCCTTTCGTCAGTGTCAGTCAAACAGCTAATATGTCAAATGAGCTAAGCCGCCAGTCTACTAGAATTGTGCAACAAGGAAGCAGCGCTTTCATATCGATTATGCACGTTGTGCGACTTTTGCATTCATTGCAACAAACAATGATTTTATTGAAAATCGCGTAAAAGCTACCCTTTTCGCTTCAACTATACAAATCGTATATGACTGTATTGTTACGTATACTGACATCGATAAAAATACAGCTACTTTTAAATTGAAGCGCTCCATTTAGCGTCTCTACCACGTTTATGTATGCAAGCAGACGGTTTATTTGTAATTTATTAGCTTGCTCCATGCCTGATCATCTCGTCATAGTAAGCATTATAGTAAGCATTTATATGTGTATTTTATAGTAAATAAGCAGTTATATACGTGATTTAATTGTATGTTGAACGGCAAGTTGAATCGATGACAAGCAAAGCTCATGGTCGCATGCGGTTACCTATAACGCGCCAGCCTGAATGCGATTGTTCAATTTAACGTAATCGATTAAGTTAAAATAGAGTTTGTATAGATCGCATAGCTACGTTCATCCGCATTCATTTCCAGTTTACATCGTTTGTGTTTGCGCGTTAAATGATGTATTCGCTATTTTGCAATTGACATTGTAGTTAGGATGTCATTATATTGCTTTATAAAGTAATCGATAAAGTGATGAAGGAGGGTGTGCCTGTGACAACGATATCAACCGCACGATTACGCGCCGAAATCAAAGCGGAATGGCTACAGCATATCGTTCCATTTTGGATGAATTTGAAAGATGAGCAATATGGAGGCTATTATGGTGAAGTAACATACGAACTGGAACGAAAACATAACGAGCCGAAAGGCGGGATCGCTACGGCACGATTGTTATGGTCGTTTGCCGCTGCTTACCGGATGACCGGTGATCCGCAGCTTGCCGAGCATGCACATCATGCCTATCGTTTTCTAAGCGGTGCGCTGACCGATGCTGAGCATCAAGGCATCTACTGGTCGGTCGATCATAAGGGGAAGCCGCTCGATACACGTAAACATGTGTACAATCAGGCGTTTGCCGTCTATGCATTGAGCGAATATTATCGCGCAACCGCTACACCGGCGGCGCTAGAGCAGGCGATTGCATTGTTCGAACTGATCGAAAGCGTCGGTTATGATGCCGATATCGGCGCATATCGTGAAGAATTTGATCGCTGGTGGCAGCAGCAACCGAATGAAATGTTAAGCGAAAATGGTGTAATCGCAGACATTACGATGAATACGCATATCCATGTTTTGGAAGCGTATACAACATTGTATCGTGTATGGCAGAACGAACGTGTAAAGACGGCGCTGGAACGGTTGCTTATCATTTTAAGGCACCATATGTATGACACGGAGCAACGCCGTTTGCATGTATTTTTTGATCGTAACTGGCAGTCGCTCCTTGATCTGACGTCATTTGGTCATGATATCGAAGCAAGTTGGCTGATCGATGAGGCGATGCAAGCGCTCGCTTGTCAGCAGTCCGAATATGTCGATATGGTACAAGGACTTGCCGATCGTGTAGCTGAATATGCGATACAGCCGGATGGTTCGCTCATCAATGAGCAGGAGCATGATCATATCGATCGGACACGCATTTGGTGGGTGCAGGCGGAAGCGATGGTTGGCTTTTACAATGCGTATCAGCGTACCGGTGATGATCGTTTTCTGGAACGGGTTGCCGGGCTATGGAACTATACCCGTACACATATGATCGATTCCCGTCCAGGTAGCGAGTGGTTTTGGTCGGTCGGAGACGATGGACAGCCTGGCACACGCGAAATTGCCGGACTGTGGAAATGCCCGTATCATAATAGCCGCTTTTGCATTGAAATGATGACGAGGATCGATGAAATGACTGCTGAATAAATAGATTAGCCTGTACGATAGTGCCCGGAAAATGAGTGTCGTAGTGTCACTGTATCCAAAATACGCAACGCTCAAAACGCTGGCAGCACCGAGCTACAAGCAAAATTCAGCTGGCTACCTTAGTCGAAAATAGCTGCCAGATGATCTCGGTCAACAAATCGATGTGTGAACATTTGACTCATTATAAAATACGCATTGTCAGTTACTATGTTAATTTGAAATGGTGTGCCCATCTGTTCTGTGCCCATCCGGCTGTCTCTACGTTCAGCCGGATCGTGGCAGGAGGAATTAGCCTATAGATGGAGTATAAAGTGTTTGATTTAAAAGTATGGCAATATATTTTTTTGCATTTTACTGTATAATTTTTCTTTTATTTTAATTATTTAGAAAAATTAATCATTCAACCTATGTCACTGAGGTTGCTATGAATGAATATGAACTAGTTTTGGCTATTGCGTTTTACTATTGTCTACGCTGCCATGATATGTATATTCTGTGCTTTATTAAATAACGTATAAGATGGCAATCGCTAAACGGCTACTATCTGTTTGAAATTCACTAAAACACCGAGCAGAAGTGATATGCAAAGCAATCCGGTACAAGCGATAACGATAACGAGTATGCCCGCTTCTTCCCTATAATTTAGCTTTGCGAAGGTAAACGTTTATTGCATGCCTATACAACACTCGCACAAGTTAAAATAAATAAATGACGAATCGGAGGCTAATGTATGAAAAAGCTACTGAGCAAAGCAATACTGTTCACGCTCGTCTCACTGCTGGCTATGTACGGTTTGACTGGATTGGCAGGCGAAACTGCGGCTGCGACCGGCTTTTACGTAAGCGGCACCAAATTGTACGATTCCACTGGCAAACCATTTGTCATGCGCGGTATAAATCATGCACACACCTGGTTCAAAAATGATCTGACCGCTGCGATCCCTGCCATCGCCAAAACAGGTGCCAATACGGTACGCATTGTACTGTCCAATGGCACACAATACACAAAAGATGATCTCCATTCGGTCAAAAATATCATTTCGCTCGTGAATCAGAACAAAATGATCGCTGTACTGGAAGTGCATGATGCAACAGGCAAAGATGATGTGGCTGCACTTGATGCTGCGGTAAATTACTGGATTAGTATCAAGGACGCATTAATCGGCAAAGAAGATCGTGTCATCGTCAATATTGCTAATGAATGGTACGGCACGTGGAATGGCAGCGCATGGGCAGACGGTTACAAACAAGCGATCCCCAAACTGCGCAACGCCGGTATTAAAAATACATTGATCGTTGACGCGGCAGGCTGGGGGCAATATCCGCAATCGATCGTCGATTACGGTCAACACGTATTTGCGGCAGATTCGCTCAAAAACACCGTCTTTTCCATCCATATGTATGAATATGCGGGCGGCACCGATGCGATCGTCAAAGCCAATATGGAAGGCGTGCTGAACAAAGGATTGCCGCTTATTATCGGTGAATTTGGCGGACAGCATACGAATGGTGATGTTGATGAATTGGCGATTATGCGTTATGGTCAGCAAAAAGGGGTAGGCTGGCTCGCTTGGTCGTGGTACGGCAACAATAACGATCTAAGCTATCTCGATCTGGCGACAGGTCCAAACGGCAGCTTGACCTCATTTGGCAAGACGGTCGTTAACGATCCGAATGGCATTCAAGCAACTTCGAACAAAGCGGGTATTTTTCAATAATGATGCAGACGCTGTTGCTCGGTAGATGGGTGCACAATAAACGATCACACCGGATCACGATCCGTAACTGTAAAACGTATGCTAAGCGTTAGGCAAGGTCAACCTATACCGATCGTGCTGCTCGCTGCATGCGCGCCTAAACTAGCTGCGTATACAGCATTGCAGACACAGATTCCTCTGCTGAACTCGTTTGACAGTCACCGCTTTATATCGGCGGTGGCTCTTTGTGTGTGACGCAAAAATTCGTTATGATGGAGCAGAATTGACGCAGACAGCACACTATCTTTCAGGCTATAATAAGAGGGATTGGTTTACGAATTCTATTTTTTTGCGCCCTAAAGGAGGCTCATGATGAATATCCATCGATTGGATGCCAGTCATGCCGAGGCATATCGTCAGCTACGGTTAGAAGCACTGGAGCAATACCCGGAAGCGTTTGCTTCCAGTTATGAAGAAGAATTGGCATGGCCGATCGAGCGTTTTAACGATCGTTTAAGCACTGACGACAAATTTACGATCGGGGCATGGCTGGATCAACAATTGATCGGGGCGGTGACGTTAAGCCCTGAACGAAGAACTAAGCTCAAGCATCGTGCTAACATTGTGGCGATGTATGTGCGTCCAGAACATCGCGGCTCCGGTACAGGCCGCCAACTGATGCAGCATGCGATCGGGTTGGCGCGCGAGCTAGGCGGGATTGAACAGCTGTACTTGTCGGTGATGGCGCATAATGAGCCAGCCAAGCGTCTATATATGGCACTCGGCTTTGAAACGTACGGTAAAGACTGGCGCGCCCTCAAAATCGGTGATGCTTATCATGATGAAGAACTGATGGTGCTGTTTCTATAGTCTTCTATGGGCAATAGGCTGTAAACGAATACAATTGCATCTACAACCTTCATGGAATCGCCCCATGTGACAAGTTATATTGCTGCGCCCCGTATGCAGTGATACAGCTTCACATGGGCGCGACACCGTAATGTGGAAGCAAGCTTGTAATGCATAGTCGTATTACTTCGCAATCTTCATCTAAACTGTGCAAACGATATCGCTTTTCGTCAGTTATGCGCATAGTTGATCGTTCCACTCTGTTTAACTCGTCTTTTGTGCATGCTGCTCAGTTGTGGTGCGGTTTGCTTGTTTGGCTCTCCTTTGGCGCTCGCCTTCTCTATTCGCTATCGTCCCTCTTTGTAAACTTTATTTTCTTATAGCAACTGTGATCCACTTCCCGCTTTATCGATATGACCATTTCACACTTTTCATCTTGGCATCATCTGCGCACAGAGTATAGTTACTACTTTCCAATTTCCGATATATTATACATTTGTACGTTATATGGAAAATCACTAATTTTCATATGATTTTATATGTAATTTTTTGGGTTTTATTTAAAAAATTAGTATGATATTTTATAAATTAGAAAGCGCTTTCAAAAAAATAAAGTTGCCAAAGGAGAATATGATGATTAAACGCACGTATCGTACTTGGGTTTCTTTGACGCTGGCTACCGCTTTGTTCATATCGCTATTGCCTGCCGCTTTTGTTTCAGCTGCAAGTTTGGAACCATCTGATGAAGCACAGCCATCCGCTGTTGCTACTACCAATATGCAAGCTTATGTCGATGCGATGCAGCCGGGTTGGAATCTTGGCAACTCGCTTGATGCGGTAGGTGCCGATGAAACCGCTTGGGGCAATCCGCGTGTTACTGAATCGCTAATCAAACAAATCGCAGCTCAAGGGTATAAAAGTATCCGCATTCCGGTCACCTGGGACTCACATATCGGCGCCGCTCCTAACTATACGATTGATGCTACGTATTTAAATCGTGTGGAAGAAGTGGTGAATTGGGCGCTTAACGAAAATCTGTACGTAATGATTAATGTGCACCATGATTCATGGGTCTGGATTAGCAAAATGGAGCCACAACATGATCGTACACTGGCACGCTACAATGCCGTCTGGACGCAAATCGCCAACCGTTTCAAAAACACATCGAACAAATTGATGTTTGAAAGTGTGAATGAGCCACGTTTTACAGAAGGTGGTACAACCGATGAAGGTAAACAGCAACAACTGCTCGATGAATTGAATATGTCATTCCATAACATACTGCGCAGTTCTGGCGGTCAAAATGCGACTCGTCCGCTCGTGCTATCGACACTGGAAGGATCGCCTACCCAGACACGGATGACAGCGCTATACAATACGATCACTAAGCTAAATGACAGCAATTTGATTGCAACGGTACATTATTATGGTTTCTGGCCATTTAGCGTGAACATCGCTGGCTACACTAAATTTAACAGCGAAGTGCAGCAAGATATAACGACTACATTTGATAATGCGTACAACACGTTCACAGCACGCGGTATTCCGGTCATTCTCGGTGAATACGGTCTGCTCGGCTTTGATAAAAGTACCGGTGTCATCGAACAAGGCGAAAAACTTAAATTTTTCGAATATCTCGGCTATTATACAAAACAAAAGAAAATCGCTACTATGCTATGGGATAATGGACAACACTTTGGTCGCACTAGCTTCCAATGGTCTGATCCCGAACTGTTTAACCTGATCAAAACGAGCTGGAACATACGTTCAGCTACAGCTGACAGCGATTTGATCTATTTGAAAAAGGGGGCTGCTGTACAAGATAAAACGATCAATTTGAATCTGAATGGCACTCAATTTGTCTCCCTCCGTGCCGGCAATACAGTGCTGCAACAAGGAGCGGATTATACGATCAATGGCAATATGCTGACGATCAAAGCGAGCCAGTTGTCCAAACTTATCGCTTCCGGACAGCTCGGAACAACCGCTACGCTCACCGCCAAATTCAATCAAGGTACAGACTGGAAATTTAAAATCGTACTGTATACAACACCAAAGCTATCCAACACACAAGGTACGACTAGTTCGTTTAACATCCCAACTGTATTTAATGGCGATCAGCTTGCCACAATGGAAGCTACGTATGCAACCGGTGGTAATGCCGGGCCGCAAAACTGGACGTCATACAAAGAATTCGAAACTACATTCAGTCCAAACTACAGCGGCAATTCGATCAAGCTACAGCCTGCTCTATTTAATGATACGCAAGATGGCGTAGTGAATCTGAAATTTTACTTCTGGAGCGGTGAGACAGTCACGTACAAAATTACGAAAAACGGCAGCAATGTAACCGGTACAGCTTCTTAATTCGCTAATGACAGCTCAAAGATCGCACCCATGAATGAACATGGGTGCAATCTTTTTGCATATAGGTCTGCACACGAGCTGAAAATCAGATTTTACTAGTAGGCTGTCTCAAATGAAAATTGTGTTTAAACGTACTTCAATCGATTCAGTACCAAGCAATGGTTAGATCGACAAACTGTAAATGTATTTGAGACAAGCTGCTAGTAGGCTTACCAGCTTAAATTCAGCGTCTGATGGACTATATTTTATGAAAAATATACTGGAATCGTAGCAGGAGAACATCGCTGCTCTGTTGAATCATCTCAAAAACTTGCAATCGGTCTGATTTGGTAACAACAAATGCCTCGTCTGCTCGGATCATTGTCTCAATCTAATGATCATTCTGCTCCTCTTGCGACTCCAATTCAACCTGCTGCACTGCGTTCACCATCCCGCCAAATCCTCTCGATGTGTGCGCAATAAACGATAACACCGTATCACTCCAACCATAAATGTAAAACGTACGCAAATCATCCGGCGGTGTCATCGTGCTGCGATAAGGCGCGATATCGATAATAAATGCTTTTGCATCACGGTTTACGCTCTGGCGATACGTTTGCAATTCCCGGTAAAAAGGGCTGCCTGTATTTTGCTGCTCATCGGTAATCATAATGATCTGATCCACTTTGTATTTTTGACGGATCAATTCACGTACCGGAGCGCCTGTATCGGTGCCGCCGCGCGCCCGAATACGTTCCGCCTGCTTCATAATGCTTTCGTCGCGCGATGGATGCACATCTTGGACGAGTGTATCAAATGTCCAAAACAATGAGTTGCCACTCGTCTTTTTGTAAAGTGCCAGCGCAAAGATCGAACCGGTCTGCAAATATTCGCCGGTCATCGAACCGGAAATATCGAGAAAAATCGCCGTTCTGCCAGGCAAACTTGGCACATTATGAAAGGTCAGATCAACCGCTTCCGCGAGAATAGTGCGCAGTTCTGGCAGTTCAACTTCGTAATAAGCATGGGCAAAACGAAACGGCAAAATTTTCGCTTTACGCAGCGCTTCGGTATCATGCAGACGACGGCGTACATAGTCCAGTTGCTCTGTTTTCAGTTTACGTGCTTTATGTGTGCCTGAACTTGTAAATACGCCTTGACGATGGAGTGTGTTCAGATGTCGCAACAGCGCAAAAGCAGGCATTTGCTGCATCAGTTCGATCCATAGTCGTTTGCTTGGCTGTACGGTACTCGTTACTGTTTCATACGGTAATTTGCCGGCGCGAATATAGCGGATGCGCTCATCATCGGTTGTTGCGCGTTTAAAACATTCCAAGGCGTGAAGCTGCGGTAGCTGTGACAAATCCGCTTCCTGTCCGCATAAATAACGATACAATGCGCGCTGCTGTTCATTGTGCGGCTTTGGATGTGCCGTCGCGATCGCATCGCCCAAACTAAAGCCACGTCCACGACCATTATATTTGAGTGCCCAATATTCGCTCACACCGCCGAGAAAACGCGTCACTTGCCGCTTAACCGCACGTCCTCCCTGCCCACGTCCCAGCCCGCGCAAAATAGTTAGAAAATCAGCCAAATCGGACGGAATCCGCACGACCCGTGTAAACACAGCCGCAAACAAATCGGGACGCGCTTTGGATAGCAGTGCCAGCCCATATAATGGTTGCAAACGCATAAAACCTTTATTGCGTGCAAACACTAACGCACGCGCCATAAACTCCGCATCCAACTCTAGCATTAGCTCATGCATGCTGCGCGCTTCGGCAATCAACTGCTGCTGATCAGCATAAAATGTATTAGCAAATGTATTCGTTAGCAGCAGCTGCACATACTCCTCCTCCACACTGCGATTGTATGCTTGAAACCCTTCACGATTGTAGGTCGTGGCTGCTGCGGAATCGAATAATTTTTTGGCTTGGCTCATCATTGTTCCTCCTTTTGGCGAGTGATGGGGTATACATTAATGGACTATCAATAGATCGTGTTATGGTAAAAGCAATTTTCTATCCTAAAATTTGTACTATCTGTTGAATCATTTGCGCATAGTACGCATGGTGGTATGGCAGATAAGCAGAATTATTGACGCTTTTAACTATTGTTAAAAGAACTAATTATATAAAATAGAGCTGTATTGTACTCCTCTATACTATTGGGCATTCCTGCTTATGTTAGATTGCTAATTGTCCATCTAGCCAAAGCTATCGTGATGCTCTTGTGATGCTATAATCTATGCAGCACTCTGCTTATCTACCATACAACTATGCAATTTCCTTGATCGTACTTAAAAGCATATCCGAGGAAAAAGGTGAGAAGGTTTTTTACCGCTCTACCACTGAGCTATTCTGCCATAAACGGCAGAAGCCGGATTCGAACCGGCGACCGGTCGATTAACAGTCGAAGTAACCCTCCCAGGCGCCTCGGATATGGAAACATTATTTTTAAAAGCGTGATATAAACTTAATATTTTGTCAGTCTTAGAAAAAGTTATAGCAGTTGCTAGGGATCGGTTAGTATGCAGACCAAGTTAAATTTCAACTTTGATTGTGTGCTAATATCCTCATCCATAATAGCTTGAGCCAGCTTCAACACTCCAATTCATCTCGGTCAATGTACTAGTTGTTGTATACGCCATTTATTCATAAAAGCACATATCCGAGGAAAAGGGTGAGAAGGTTTTTTACCGCTCTACCGCTGAGCTATTCCGCCATAAACGGCGGAAACCGGATTCGAACCGGCGACCTGTCGATTAGGATTCGAAGTAACCCTCCCAGACGCCTCGGATATGTGAAGTGGTACGTTGCTGCACTGCTGCTTGGTTGACCTTATCTTCTCACAGCCGACGGATCAGCAACAGGGCAAAAGTATGGCGAATGGTGATTGATGGATAAAAAGCTTAGTGCCAATGAAATGACGTACACGCTAGCGACAGCATCGATTGATGCTACAATAGAATAATCTACCGTAGCGTGTGAACAGCTCGGAATAAAAGTAAGACAATAAAGGGAAGAACGGATTTCTAATATTTGCGAATTTCAAGCATAGGTACTTACATTCTCTCCTACTGCGTAGCTTTCTGTGCGAGACAGAAGTGCTTTCCCTTATTCCGTGCCCACATAGATGCTCCCCACCAAAAAGTTGGCACCCTCATTACAGCATGATTGGAGGCATTTCCCGATGGCAAAAGAAAGTTTTGATAAAGAAATCCAGTTTTTGCGTCTGTTGGCGCTTACTGGCGATGCGTTTGATCGGCAGCAGTTTGCCGGGCGACTTGGCATTTCCGTACATACATTTGATAAAACGATTCGGCGGCTTAAAGAGCTGAATGGCGAACATGATCTGACCGAATTGTTCGGTTATCGGTATGCAGACTCTGCCGAGCCGATATTGCTGTTTCTGTTCCGTGCCAAATCGATGAAAGAATCGGAGACGCGGCGGCTGCCGCTTTTGCTGACCGCATTGCAGCAGCAAGCGCATACCGCTGCTGAACTACTGCATGTATGTGATGAGCAGCTTGCCGATTGTACGACAGCACCACCGGATGAGAAAACGATTCGCTCTGATCTTCGTTATTTGGAAGAAATGGGCGTTGTACGGCGTGAAGCGGGCGGACGTCCTTATCGCTATCGGCTCAATCATGATCTGATCGAGCCATTGTCCGCTAATGAACTGCTTGATCTATACGAATTTGTCGATGTGATGGCACATACACGGCTTCCTTCGGTACAAGGTTATTTGCTGCGCGACAATTTGAAAATTGCGCTTCGCTCTGCCGTGCCAGAGCAGCAATGGGATGAGGCGCTATTGGAGCCGTTTAGTTATCGTTATCATTATGAAGCACGCATTTTGGATGAAGCGCATTTGGCAGCATTGCTGAGTATGATCGAGCAGCAACGTTATGTATCGTTTCAATATTACTCGCCTAGCCGTAAACGGGCGTATGCTGCGCGCAGTACGAATCCGCTATTTAGCAATGGTCAGGCGCCGGTACGTCAGCATATGTTACCAGCACGTATCATTTACGATCATCAATATGGACGCTGGTATTTGATCGGCACGCTGGCAAGCGGCAAAATTGCCAAGTTTCGAATGGATGGAATCGTCGATATTGCCGGAGAACAGGCAGTGGATGATGATACATTTACAAGTCGGCTTGCTAAGGTGGACAGACGGATTCGGCATAGCTGGTTGATCGATACCGGAGATACGGTGAAGGTTAAAGCGCGCTTTTTCAAGCCACCTGTGACACAACATGATTTTATTCGTGAACGGGTTCGTTTACAAGGGCAATGGGGCATCATTACAGACGAGGATGAGCATAGCTTTCGATTTGAGATTGATGTGAACGGCTGGATCGAAATTCGTCCGTGGCTACGTAGTTTTGGCTCGTCTTGCGAAGTGTTGGAACCTGCCGAGCTACGTCAATCGTTGATTGAGGAATGGAAGGAGCTGACCGATTATTATGAATCCATTTGAGAAAATATTCAGTTATCAGCTCGCTGCAAGGCTAGAAGAACGGCAAATTTTTACGTTAACGACGCAGGAACGCTCCTGGCTAAAGCTGATGCTCGCTACCGATGCGGCTGCGCTAGCATTTGACAAAGCGACATTAATGTGGCTCCATCAGCAACTGGAACCGGATCATCTGCCAGCTGTACGTGAAATGGTCGTGGAAAAAGCAGCTTCCAGCCAGCATACCGAGTTCCCGGCAATGCTGCATCCGCTGCGCCGGATCATACGCAACAAACAAGCCGTAGTACTGCAACGGCAAAATAAACACGGGCAATTGGTCGCTCCCGAATGTGGTGTGCCGTGGCGACTGGAATATTCGGCGGCAAGGCAGGAATGGTATGTGCACTGGTTCAATTTGGATCGCTCGGCACCTATGACGACGCGTCTAGCTCATATTCATACGGCGACTGAGCAAGCGATTGCAGCGGAGTCATATAATGCCATTTGCCAGCGTCTGGAACTGTATATACAGGCTGATCGCCATGAAATTACCGTACAAGTGCTGCCGATTTACAATAAAGAGCTGACCCGTATTTTGCATGCCTTTTCCTGCTTTGACAAACGTGTACGCTTTGACGAACAGCAACAAACATATTGTATTCATGTGCGCTTTACTAATCGGGAACGAGAATATGTGCTTAATCGGCTGCGCTTTCTCGGTAAACGTGTGCAAATTACCGAAGGGGATAAGTTTAAGCAACGGATGAAAGATACCGCAGTGCGTGCGCTTGCCCGGTACGGAGTCGATGCGGCGGCAGCGAGCGCGCAGACCGTCGCGAGCGTGCAGCAAGATCGACACAATCAGGCAGCAAATCATGCTGATAATGACGATGAATAAAAAGACAGCTTAATCTAAACGTTGATCGTCGATAAAAACAAGAAAACATGCGGTACTGCAAGTATATTTTTCATAAGATGAAGCCAATTCGACATAGTATGTAAGCTGCTTAATGTAAATGCAGCGGAACAATTTATCCGACTTATTACGACTGACGATCAAAGGAAATATTGTGCAAAATGCAGTTTAGTATTGGCAATAATCACACTAGTGCAAAATGCAGTTTAGTATTGCCAACAATCACACTATAACAATATAGAAGCTACGGATTTATCGTCGTAGCTTCTACCATTTGGTTGTACAGTGTTACTATACGCTACCGCTCTATTGTGTTGCATATTAGTATGCCCTATCGCGCGGCTGTCTGTATTTTATAAACGGTACGCTTTCTTTTAGTAGGAGTTTATTGCTGTTCATTGTCTAAGCGTCTACCTGGAAACAGAAGTAGGAATGAATGTATAACATAACTGTGCATTTAAAATCTAGCCATTTTGATATAAGCTGCTAACCGGAAAAAGCTGTCGCTCCATTGTTCCGGCTCGGCTGGATGTAGTGCATACTGGCGAATATGTTCCATTTGCCTAGTTAGCAGTTCAACTAGTGTATCCATACCGAGCGCATCGGCAGACTGAACCATTCGTTCCAGCGCTGGCACATCGTCCAAATGAAGCTGGCGCAGCCCGCGCAGCAGCACACTATCGATCCATGTCGCAAGCTCTGTCATCAATTGCGCGGCTGGATTCATCGCTCGTCTCTCCTTCCACCTTATACATATTGTGATACGATGTCGCCAGTACATTGACGACTCATTGCATGGAGACGTTTATGCAACTGCAACTAACCTACAACTGATCTAGCAGCAAATTCAGCAGTCGATCCGCCTGCAAAAAACTAATCGGATATAATAAACGTCCATCCGTTTGCACTAGTGCGCGAAAATGAACGAGTTGGCGCATGATCTCGCTCCGCTCTAATCTTTTCAGTTGCTGGCGCCATTGCGGATGATCCAGCAATGTCAATTCCACCACTTCCCCAGCTTCGGTCTGCACGGTCATACGTGTCGTTTGCGATAAACGATCAAACTGCACCGACTGCACTTGAGCGATCGACAGCATTAGCAACCGCCTGCCATTTTCGCCAAATAAAGAAGGCTGCACGCTCAGCGATAAAGCAGCAGCCAGTTCCGTATCCGGCGCATACTCGCCAAAATCAAGCATTTCTACAGGCTGACGCTGCTGCTGTTCCAAAGCGCCCACTTCGGCTGTTGATAATCGATAATCACGATTGATTTTGACCATCCGAAACGACCATTGTCCACGGCTAAATGTTTGCAAAGTCAGCGCATGACGCCAGGGCACAGACTGCTCATATTGCTCGTTATAGTTAAAGCTAGTCGATTCATAATATACAGGACGGGTAGCGTTATATGTGTAAATACGCCTATCTGACGGGCAATATAAATAACACGTAATGCCGCGATAGCCAGAGCTTGTTTCCCACGGTTCCGCACCGATCCCGTATAGCTCGAGCCGGGAGACAGGATAATATTTGGTGCGAAAGTTGCCTGCAAGACGAGCGCGCTGGGCAGCACCAAGCGGCTGCTGCCATGCTGCCAATGTCAAATAGGCTTCGGTCAGCCTCGTTCGCAGCACTGCAATTTGAAAACGCACATGTCTGGCAAAAAACAGCTCCAATTCGCCTTGAATACTACGCAGCAATAACTCCAAATTAGGCATGCCTTCACTGCGAGCTGCAATTGCCAGCGTTTCAAGACGTGCGGTAATCGTCTGCGGCACTCTTGCCAGCCCGATTAATAGCAATTCACCAAACAGTTGTTTTGCTTCATTCAGCACTGGCGGACAATCTGGCAACGTATACATATGCTGTTCCAATACGAATTGATCATCAATCCCTTGCTGTTTCCGATAACGAAGCAGTGCTTCAAGTCGGTATAGCGGCGCATCTTTTGTTTTTAGCGAACAAAGAGCAGTTGTAGCATCAGCAGATTCGCTTTGAAAGGAAACGTCGATACCAGCATCACATAAACGTACGGTCAACAGTGTATCATACACAATTTCCACTCGTTCAGACAAGCCGAGCCGAAAATCCGCTTCGGCAATCTGTGACTGGGTAAAGCCGCGCAATAGCTCTGACAGCTCCATCTCTGTCATCCAGACAAAACGGTCGCAAAGAGAACCAGAACCAGAACCAGAACCAGAACCAGAACCAGAACCAGAACCAGAACCAGAACCAGAACCAGAACCAGAACCAGAACCAGAACCAGAACCAGAACCAGAACCAGAACCAGAACCGAGCAAATGGTGACGCTGTTCATACAAAATAGCAATCAAAATATGTTTGCACAATTGCTCGGCAGGGCAGCTGCAATGACATTGTTCGATCCGGTCGGACAGTTGAACGATATGGTCATCGCTGAGCGTGCATATGACCGACGCCTGTTCGCTCCATTCATAATGTACAATGGTGCCTTTATCAATATCTTTGTTGGCACGATTATACAGCCCTTTGTTGGCATAACGGATCAAATAATCTTCTGTACAGCTATTGATAAAAATATTCAGCCGCTTCGCAAACGACTCCATCGGTTCGTTCACCCCCTGCGTCCGTCAATCCGCCTGCCCGGCTGCACGCAAAATATCATATACGGTTTCACTAAACATACGTGCAGGTACATCTTTTAAAACTATACTTGTATCGCTGGAATACCCTTTATGCCATGCCCCTTTGCCAGATGTACGAATAAACCGCAGCGTTTCCAGTGTAATATCGTCCATTTCACTATAATACGTAATACTCGTACCGCTAAATTGCAGTTCGGCAACGATGCCATCATATTGCTTGAACAGTTCACGATAAAAGCCGCCATCTTCAGCGCGTCCTTTATACCAGCCATAGCGTTCCAATGCATTCGGAAAACCGGTTGGCGAATATTCACCTTGCGGTACTGCTTCCCATTCATGCCTGCTAGTTTGTTCTTCCTGTAACTCGTACGTTTGGCGTTCCAATTGCTTGAACGGCTGTACTACTTCATAATCGGCAAACTGTTGTTTCCATGCCGCAATTTGTGCTGACGATAGCTCTAGCGGATGCACAAGACCGATCTCCACCTCATCTGTCCATTCATACTCATCTTCATCTACCGTATTAAACGTTCCATCTTCCATGTAACGGAATGTGTCGGTAAGCTGTCCAGCCGCATACACTCCCCATATAAGACCGATCGCAAACTGACGCATAATCATATTGCCCACAAACAGCGCTTTCCATTGTTCACCCGTCCATAGTCTGCGCTTCGATAACGATTCTTCCAGCCGCTGGGATTGCAAAGTGACCATCGTTTTCAAGTCTTTTTTCAGCCGGTTAAATGTAGCCTTTGCCGCTTTCGCCAGTTCGGCATCATCTTTTGCAGTCGGAGCAGGTAAACTTTTCACCGTTTTGCCTGTATCCGCACTAATTACACGCAATTGTAAGTCCATACCGACTTTGACGGTAAATGTACGCTCCCCATAGCTAAGCGTCATTTCTCCTTGTTCATCCAGTCCGAGCGTAGTAACGAGTCGATCTGCCAATTGCTCTGGCGTCAAATTCATATTTTCGGCTGCAAGCTGTAGCGAGTCGAGCGCAGCAGTTTTGACCTGCCGATTTTTGATCGTACGAGACAGTTTGTCAATGACCATAAGTGCGGCTGGATCAGATAAATAGGCAAGCACACGCACCGCTTCGGCAGCAATCGCACCACGACTGTTTTCCGCCCACTCCTTCATCTGACCGCCAAGCAGATCGATCAAACGGCGATCGCCAAACATAACTGCCAAGTACAGCACCCATTTTTGTTTGGCTGGTGCGCCGTGTTGTAGCCATAGCTCAACGAGTGCTGCCGACAGATCAGCCAGCGATGCATGGGAAGCGTACTGCTCCACCTCACGCAAATGTTCATTTGGTGCGCTGTTATGATCCAATGATTGCAGCAGCAAATAACGTTTAAGATTCGCATTGTTCGCCAGCTTTTCGCCATCCATATTTGTCAATTCAGGCAGCTTGTCGACCGGCAGCCAGTCGATGCTGTTCAGCTTTTTGCTATCCGCCCGCTCCGCTAGTGCGGCATGTGCAATTTCCGGGCGTTGATTCGCCGTTTCGCTTAACACTTCCAGCAATGCATAGAAGGTGTCAGACTTCTCCTGTTGCAGTAAATCGTTAAAAATTGCACTTGCATCCGGCAAACTGCGGATAGCATTAAGCACCAATTCTTTGATGCCTGCTTTCTTTTCGTGTAAATATACGTGTTTGTATAGCTCCGCATTTGCCAGACGGACAAATTGTGCACGTGCAAAATTGCTAATCCGTTTAGAGCTGTCACTCAGACCGAGCCGGAGCACGTGAGCTAATCGTTCATATGGCAACGGTTCGTATAATAATGTTTCCATGACGACTGTACGTCCATCAAGTGGCAACTTGGTGTACTGTGCTAACGTTTTATCGATATTACTACGTACGATCTCGCTATATTCCGGCTCTGGAATGGAAATGTATTGGTATTCGAGATGACCTTGCAGTTGCAGCATTGCGCTTAGCAAGTTGTCCAGATTGATCTCATCGTCATTTGTATAATGCTCCAGCACTTGGCTACCTTTAAAAAACGGTGACCGATACAAATTCGACAGCGCATTGATCGTAAATAAATCCGACTGTGTTACTAGCATAAGCAGGCGACGCATCAGCTCGGATTGAACCGGCAAATATGAGAGCACGTACATCATTTTGAATAGCTTTGGATCATTGTTTTTACCCGACCACATTAGCCGTACTTGTTCATCTCTATGCATGCTGTCAAGTCTAAATTCGCCGCGTAAATATTTAGCCAGCTTGCGCGCACCGCCATTGCTTTCGTATTTGTCTTCCAGCGCATCTAACACAAACTGTTCCAGCAGCGCTTGATCCGACTCCATCTCTCCTGCTTCCATGAGTACTTTGACGATCAATACTTTTGCAAATGAACTGCTGCTAATGTCATACGCGCGTCGTGCACGCTCTGGCTGAGTTGTAATTGCCGTTCGAATCGCTCCCCACACTACATATCGGCTGAATTGCGATCGAATCAGCTCCAACAGCTCATAAGGTTCATCAAGCGGCACAATTCCTTCCAGCGCAACATCAGCGCTCGTATTGCGTGCTTCGAGCTGGGTTAACAGCTCGCGAAGTTCAAGCGGCAACGATTCATGCAAGGCGCGAATCGCATGTAAAATCGCGGTGACCGTACGATTCGATTGTGCAAGTAGCTGTGACTTGCCACCGTACACTTTAAGCAAATAGAAAAATGCTGTATTTACATAAGCAAGCTCACTGTACCGCTCCTCACGACTCATGCTTCCAATAGCACTGTCGAACGATTCGCCGGGAAACGTCTGCTGCCAAATCGCTACACGTCTTGCTTGCAACCATTCGTCTTGCAGATCAAGCTCGCTAGCATTGTCCTTGTTTTGCGTCGTCGTCAATAAAAGCAGTCGTAACGTTTGGTCTAATTGCTGTTCTACCCGGTCATGATCCTCTGTCAGCACCGCTTGCAGCAATGGGGGCAGCTTATCGATTAATGTAGTTATGTATGCCTCGTCTTGATTGCTGTAATAACGTATTAACAGCAGCAGTTGAATGGAATGATCCAGCCGTGCTACCACATCGCCTTGATGCTTCGGTTTGGTGGATGGCGCTTGCAAATGGCTACTGGATAGTAAAAATTGCAATGCTTTTTCGATCACATCATGACCGGCATAACGCACAAGCAAGCCGAGCACAGCATTAGCGCGTTGTTCATCGATTGCAGCTGTAGTGCGGCTTAACAAGGTTAGATTGTCCACACTGTCACCGAGCATCATTGCCATCACATACCAATTATTGTAATAGTAATGTTTCCAGTCATTCGACACGTATAACACAAGTGAGGCGGCACGATAAAAAGCGTCATTATGCTCTTTTCGCGCAAGCTTTTCCAACGTATCTATCGTGCGATAAGCACTTGTATTGGAGCTTTTCAGCACATCGGGCAGCTGATCAGTCACCCCGGTCACAAAATCCAAAATTTGCTGTTTACGATCGGTCGTTTTGGAATACTCATCCGAGAAATTAGCGGCAAAACGTTCTAACAACGGATCAATCGTTTGCGAAATCGACATTATAATTCCTCCTGTCATCGTGATCATTATCGTCCATCTTATTCATTTGCCTCGTTTTAATCCCGTATTAGACATACTCGCTGTTTGTGTAATGTACAACGATAAGTCAATCTGTACTTGTTCATACTCACTGCCGTTGACACTACTGTTTATGCCTATTCACTTTAGCTCCTGTGCTTCTGTCCGAGTCCGATTACCGAATAATCTCACCAATCCACTCTGCCAGCCGATTGGGCGTAATGGCGGCGACATTTGCCCCCATATCGGTCAGTCTGCGTGCGGCGATACGATCATACACCGCTGTGCCTTCAAAATTAAGTGCCGGCAGCACAATTAGCCGACTGCCTGCATCCAAAATGTCTTTACACGCTGCATACATGCCCTGAATCGGATATCCTTCTTCCAGATCGCTGACGAGCACAACGATCGTTCGTGCCGGATGGTCGATTAACGTTTCGCTATACCGTAGCGCTTTGGCGATATGTGTACCGCCACCAAGCTGCACATTCATAAGCAGATCAACCGGGTCTTCCAAGCGTCCGCTCAGATCGACCACTTCGGTATCAAAAATAATCAGATGCGTCCGCAGCGTTTCCAGTCGGTAAAAGATGCTTGCCATCACCGCACTGTAAATGACCGAATCAAGCATACTGCCGCTCTCATCAACGGCAATCACGATATTCCAGCGATTATGCTGCTTTACATTACCGTCAAAATACAGCTTATCAATGACCAAACGACGTCGTTCACGATCCGTATTTTTCAAGTTACGTTGAATCGTTTTTTTGAAATTCAGATTGCGGAGCGAACGTGTACGGCTGGCGGTATACCGATTGCGCTTGCCGATGATGCTCGTTCGTACATCATGCTCCAATTGATGGCGCAGTTGTTCTACTACCTGTTTCACAATGTCGCGTGCGCTTTTTAATAGCTCGCCTTTCATGCGACCTTTGAATTGCATAATATTTTTGAGCAGCGCCATATTCGGCTCTAACGATTCCAGCACTTTTTTATCAAATAAAATCTCGCTCAAGCCGTAGCGATCAAGCGCTTGCTTTTCCAAAATGTCCACCGTTTCCTTCGGAAATAAGCGGCGCACACGCTCGAGCCAGACAGGTACCGTTAATTGCGATGAACCGCGTCCACCGCCACGTTCCTGTTCCCGGTAGCCTTGAGTTTCACCGTATTCCCGATCGTACAAATAACCGAGTACATCATCCAGCTCCTGATACATAAAGCTGTCGGTATCATACTTACCGGCAGCGGAGTGACATAACGGTTCCTCCGCCGCTTCACCTAACAACAAACGCCAACGATTAAGCGTCTGCCGCTCTTGTGTCACCTCCTTATTATGCTCGGATCGGTTGTTCATGATGTTCCCTCCTTTGTGTATATGTTGACCGTTACCGATCGAGTCCATACTTCTAAAGTATGCTGCGCACGCTTGCGGATGGAACATCAGATCATTCATACTTTCAGCGCTTGCTTCCCTTTATATTAACCCCCAACGTTCCAGTTCCTGCCGAATCGCGGCATCCGTTGCGTGAGCGTGTAGCCATACCGATTCGTCAATCGCAGGCGCATCCAACACATGCTCCGGTTGACCGAACAAACCCGCGGCGCGCGTAGCGATCGTACGCGTCTCGGCGGGTGTAAAAAAAGTAAACGCCATCCGCAGCTCTGGAATCATCCGTACAAAATCTTCATGGGACAGCCGTGCCAACAGTTCATTCAGCTCGCTCAGCAGCTCTGTATCATACAAAAAAGCGTCCCTTGCCGCAGCGAACACGCCTTGCAAATATGCTGCCGTATGCGCCATTTGCGCTGGTGTACCACGCATATACCCGCGCGCACGCTTCGTAATTTCCGCTGACGGCAACATACCGGCACGCGATAAAATAGCGACCGCTACACCTTCCAACGCAGGCGGCAATCCGGTACGTGCAAGCAATTCCTGCAAACGATCATACAGCAGTTCAGCGGCAAAACGCGCGGTTGTCGCTGTGGACAACATATGAAGTTGCTTCAGCGTCTGCACGACCTGTGGCTGATCGTCAGGATGCACATGCGCAAGCGTATCGATCGCTGCCACCGTATGTTGATAGGCTTCTTCCAGCAACTCTTTTAAACTGATCTCACTTTCCAAACCGAGCAAACGACGATAGGTGACGATCCGTTCCAGCAATGTGAGCGCCTGTGCCAATGACAAAAAACTGCCATCTTGGCGCAACGCCCGCCGTGTATGTTGCAACAGTCCATCCGCACTATGTTCCAGTCCCATTAACAGCGCCCGCAGCAGCCACTGAGCCGCTTGTCCACTATGCTGTTCTGGCAGCTCTGCCACGATCGCTTCCAATCGCCTCGTCGCTGCTGCCGCAATCGTGCCGCCATAGATGGAATTTTCGATCAAACGTGCTTCCGTATAAGAGGAATACGTGTACGTCCACGTTTCGCGCATCCGGTTCGTATCTCGATAAGCGACCCAATCCGGTCCCGACTCAAACACCGCCAGCTCGGTGCCAAGAAAAGTCATACAGTGGAACAAACGGCTCATTTGCCGATGGTGTGGACGTGTGTACAGATCGAGTACCTTTTTGTGACGTCCGGTAAATTGCAGCTTTAATTTGCAAGCGGCTGCCTGCTTTTTAAAATCTTCTACGATCGGGACAGCAAACGGACTGCTTGCCACCTCACCGATCCGATCACCGGTCAGCAACTTGCGTAGCTGTTCCAGTGGCTTCACCGTTGCTAGCGTTTGCTCGCCTTTCATAAAACACGAAGTCACCCCGTCCAACAGCTCATACACACTGCCTTCCGGCTTACCGCGTAGCGTCGCCAAACCTTGCAGCATGCTGTAGGCTTCAATCGCATCGCTCGTGGACACTTCCATATCGTCGCGGCGCAGTTCACGCATTAATAACGATAACAGTCGCAGCGATGCTTGCTGCTGCGGCTGAGCGATGCCTTTTTGCATCATCGTCCACACTTCATCATAATAAGCGACATATGGCATTCCGCTCGCATAACCGTTTAGCCGATCCGCTTCTTCAAATGTGTACACCATCGGATAAATTTGCTCTGTCAGCGCATGACGCTGCTTACCCTTATCTGCTTGGTGCGGCGGATAAGTTTGTTGAGGCGATAGTATGACAGACGGTGTTGGAACAGACGCTGCGGTGCTAGCCGTCTGCTCCGGTGCGTCAGCGTCCAATCGCAGGCGTTGTAGCCCTTGCAGCTCTAGCAATCCGAGCGTATGAAATCCGCCCGTGATGACCAAAATTCGGCTATATTGCTGACGTGCCGCCGCGATCTGCTGTACCATATGGCGCTCGCGTGCCAGTGTACCATCATGCTCCAATTGCGCTGCCGTATAACAACATCTGGATAACGAGCAATACAGAAATAACTCTCCCATATACTGCGCTGTCGCCACCTCGGTTGCGCCCGCTTCAAACCAGCGATCCCACAATTCATCAAAGTTCCGACAATGCAAAGCAGCACATAGCCGGTTCATAAACGAAGACCCGGTCAGCAGCGTTTCATCCTGATAGGAGCTACCCTGTGCTGCCGTCTGCTCTGGCGGCTGTTCACTTGCACGAGACGGCTCCGCAGCAGCTACAACTTGTGAATAACGATAATTCAGATCGATAAACGCTGCCGGGATGCCTAATTTTGCCGCTTCACAAATAGCGACATATTCCGGTGAATAAGCAAGCATTGGAAAATAACACGCCCCACGTTGTTCGCCCTGCTCATATGTATAATACAGACTGACCGGCGTTCGTGTTGTCGGATCAGCAATCACATCGATGAGCGGGTTGCCCATTTCCGGCCCTTCAATCAAAATAAGTTCTGGACGATAATCGGCAATCGTGCGCAACAGATGATAAGAGCAGCCCGGACTATGATGTCGAATCGGCACATATACGACGCTGTCATCCAAATTGAACACATGATGTTGGAATACATGTTCCAGCCATTGCTGTTCATCCATAGCTACCAAATTATGCTCAGACAAGCGGCTCTGACATGATTGCTTGTGCTGCTGAGCCGCGGTCGCTATCGCCTCATCTTCACAATGAGTGAATCGATCCATCCCATTCACCTCTATCCTTGCGTTTGTTATGACGGCAGTTGCTTGTTTTGCTTATTATGCTATCGTTTGCAATCAAATCCATTTTTTCGCTTCATAATAAGCTGACCAGAGCGGCTCCTGTCCAGCACGCTCTTTGACGACTCGCGAAAAATACGTTTTCAGTGCGCCCAGGTCTTTTTCGTCTTCTTTGGCGACGGTGCCCAGCATATTTTGCACTAACCGATCAAGTGTTACACTACCACCTTCGTAATAATACGATGTCATCGCACTTTGCACGTATACCGATACCGCTTCTGCTGTGCTCATCACCGCTTGCGGGATATCGATTTTGTATCCTTCGCGCGTTTTGCCAGTACGCAGTTCCATAAACGTCGTCGCTAGCAGCTCCACAATCTCACGTTCGATCGGAATGTCGATACCGCCATGCAGTAGCAGCTGATGTGCCTGTGTTTCGATAATTTGCGCTTCCATTTTCACATTGCCGATCGGCTTGACCGTCTCAAAATTAAAGCGTCGCTTTAGCGCACTGCTCATCTCGTTCACGCCTTTATCGCGAATATTAGCGGTACCGATCACATTAAAGCCCGGTCTGGCAAACAGCACACCACCATCCAGCTCTGGAATATTCATCACTTTATCGCTTAAAATGCTAATCAAACTGTCCTGCGCTTCAGACGGACAGCGTGTCATTTCTTCAAAACGGGTCACTACACCGTGCTTCATCCCATAATAAAGCGGCGCAGGTACAAGCGCCTGTTCAGACGGGCCTTGATCAAGCAGCATCGCATAATTCCACGAATATTTGATCATATCTTCGGTAGTGCCAGCTGTTCCTTGAATCGTATTCGTGCTAGTGCCAGAAATCGCTGCCGACAACAGCTCGCTTAGCATCGTTTTGGCGGTACCCGGTTCACCGACGAGCATGAGCCCGCGATTGCCAGCTAGCGTTACAACCGCTCGTTCAATCAAAATATCATTACCATAAAATTTGCGTGTAATCGGAATCGGCTCTCCATCCAGCATTGCCGGCTGAGCACGTCCGATCATAAAATCTCGTATGTATGGCGGCGACAACTGCCAGTTTGGTGGGCGCTTGCCCTTGTCTTCTTGGCGTAATGCTAGCAATTCCCGCTCGTACAACACCTCGGCAGGCGGCTTTATCATCTCATTCATGATCATATTCTCCTTTGATAACAAGATCATATGTTCCCTTTTTTGTTGTTATTTTAGCATATTTGTTTTGGTAAAGCGAATTGTAGATGGTTTTTGCTGCAAAAATAGGCTGAAAGACCTTGGGGATGCTCTAATGTGCACGGTTCTATTTGAAAATTAGGTGTATGAAGTTGTTGAATAGTACATGCGTACGCAAACCGTTTTGGCTAGCCATTCCCCACTGCGATATGTGCGGCTTGCATCATAACGAATTTCTTACTTGCAAATACACCTATGAAATGCCCTATGCAATCTTTAAGTCACGTTTTCTCTAAACAAAACGCAAAGAGGCTATCGAATTTTCTCGACAGCCTCATTAATGAGTGCAAAAATAACGATTTTCTACCCTAGCAAACGATCCACTATGTCATTCAATCCGTAACTGCCATCTATTCTCCATCACCCAGCCGACACCACACGTTCCTGTACCGATCGTGCAAACCTTCGCTCCAACCCCGGCACATACATCATCAAAAACAAAGATCGTCCGACAGCGAACAGCAGGAAGCTGATCCACAACCCGTGATTGCCATACAGTGGCACGAGCACGAGACAGGACAGTATGTACAGCAGTAAGGCGAGCAACATCGAATTGCGTACCGGGGCGGTTAATGTCATGCCGGTGAAGATGCCGTAAAATACGAGCCCGAAACCTGCACATAGTGGGAATAACAACAGCCAGCCGTTATAAATAAGCGCCAAACTGATGACGGCTTCATTGTCGCTGAATAGGCGCACAAACAGCTCACGTCCAAGCCAGTACATACATGTTAACAGCATTGCTGTCAGCAATGTCCATGTGCGTGCCAGCTGCAAACTGCGCCTTAACATGCTGGCATCTTCAGCGCCTTTTGCCCGTCCGGCATAGATGGAACTGGCATTGGCAAAACCATCAAAAAAATACGCCATCATATAATGAAGCTGAATCAGAATGGAATTGGCAGCAAGCAGTTCCGGTCCAAATGCGGTGCTTTGCGCGGTAAAAATATTAAACATCGCCAGCAGACAGATCGTACGCACAAGCAGATCGCTATTGGCGCGGAACATCGGTAACAAGCTGTGCCAAGCAAACAAACCACGCCAGCGTACAAGCGACAATTGCAAATAAGGCGAGCGCCATACAAACGATATACCAATCAGCAACGCAATACTTTCGGCAAACAATGTCGCCGCCGCCACACCTGCCACCCCAAAATGCAGCACCTGCGCAAACCAGATCGCCAGTATCATATTCAGCACATTCATCGAAATTTGCGTCATCAGCGTCTGGCGAATATGGGACATGCCCATTAGCCAACCGATCAATACATAGTTGAGCAATGTGATCGGCGCTCCCCAAATTCGAATATGAAAATACACGCCTGCCCAATGCGCCACTTCCGCATCAGGACGCATGAGCAATAATGCCCCTTTAAAAATCGGCACCTGTAATGCGATAAAAGCAAGTCCAATGACGAGGGCAATCGCCAGCGGGCGCAACAGATCAGCGGCACCTGTAGCGAGATCGTCTTTGCCTCGCGCCTGCGCCGCAAAGCCTGATGTACTCACACGCAAAAAGCCAAACAACCAGTACAACGTATTAAAAATTAACGCCCCAATCGCAGTTCCGCCAAGATAAGCCGGATCAAATAGATGCCCTACAACAGCTGTATCGACTAGTCCGAGCAGCGGCGTCGTAATCGTTGATACGATTAGCGGCAAGCCGAGCAGCAAATAGTCGCGATGTGTAGGCAGATGCTGTTTCGTTTTCATATGTAACTCCTTTAACAATATCGTACAAACATTTCGCTTTATTATTTCACGATTTGCCGTTCTAGAACAAGCTGTCTTTGTGTTGCTCCCGATCGTTCACAACAATGTCACAGCCGTATTTCATCCCCTTTAATTTACTTTTAAACCGTTATTATATATAAATTACAATTATTAACTTCACATTTCTAACCATTCTTTGCATAATTACATTTTTTTAATACTTACTATAAACAAAAAACTTCATTCTTCCGACATATAACGACATATAAAATTTTTTGTTAGCTTACTAAGTTACTCCTATTGTATCCATATCCCATTTTTAAAAATAACGCTTCCTTTGGCGGCAATTGCTTTTTTTGTGAACTGCGTTATTAATTGTTATTTTTTATTCTATATATTCTATAGCTGGAGTTGATTCTATTTGAAAAATGTATCCGTCCGCACCAAAATCATTTTACTGATTGCTATTAATGTGTTTATTATGGCGATTCTAGGAGCAAACAGTTTCACATCGACCGATCGTATGGCTGCAACTACGTCCAATCTGTATAACGAAAATTTGACTCCGATTATTGCCATCAATCAAATTACGCTAAATTATAGTTTAAATGAAACCCGTTTGTTACGCATATACAGCAAAACGCTCGATGAAGATCAAACCGACGTGATTAATAAAATTAAGACGACAATTGCCAATACCGGTGAAAATTATGCCATCTTGGAAAAGAGTCATTTAAGTGCCAAAAATCTAGCCATCTATGAACAAGTTAAACAATCGGCGGCGAACTTCGATGTCGCCAGAAATAAAATGATACAAACGATCGCCGATGTCGACGACAATGCCACACGGCAAGCATATAGCGATGTACGCGATGCCCGTGTGCAACTGAACAAGAACATTGGCGAGCTACGTCAAAACTTACAAAATGAAGCCAAACAAAACAAAGCACTCGCAGACAGCACATTTCAACATGCATTGTGGCTGGCGATCGGGATTTTAGTTGCTGGTATTGTGGTGTCGCTGTTATTTGGCACATGGATCACTCGCCTCATTACTAAACCGTTGCGCTATATACAGGAACTGATGACACGTGCTGCCGCACAAGATTTTACCGTTAACTCTACGTATCAATCCAAAGATGAAATCGGCAACGTATCGACTGCATTCAATACACTAGTAACTAATATTCGCGGATTGATCAAAAATATCGACGAGAGCGCAATCACATTATCTGCCTCCTCTGAACAACTGACCGCAAGTGCGGATCAGACATCACGCGCCTCCGTCCATATTGCGTCTTCATCCGGTGAGTTGTCCAACGGTATTTATTCGCAGACCGAGACGATTGTGCAAGTGAGCGCAGCGGTCGTGCAAATGGCAGATCGGATGAACGATATTGCCGGCAGTGCTTCCAATGTGCAAACGATGACTGAAACGATGAAACAAGCCGCCCAGTCCGGGCAGCATGAAGTTGCCGATATTCAAACGTCGATCCAAAAGCTGTCTACCGATATTCATCATACATTGCACGTGTTGACCGAGCTGAATGAAAAGTCGGAGCAGATCGGCTTTGCTTCTTCCGCCATTCAGCAAATCGCCCGGCAAACGAATTTGCTGGCACTTAATGCTTCGATCGAAGCTGCACGTGCGGGAGAATCCGGGCGCGGTTTTGCGGTCGTCGCTGACGAAATTCGTAAGCTTGCCGAAAGTGCTGCCGAAGCTTCGACCACGATCAACCGTCTCGTCCACGATGTGCAAACCGAAAGCAGTCATGCGGTGGAGCAAATTCACGAATCGGTCGAAAGCGTACAAGCAAGTGTCAATAGCAGCCAGCAGGTGAGTGAAGCATTTTCAGCGATCCAGCAGTCCGTCTTGCGCACAACTGAGCAAACTGCTGTTGTCGGCGAATTGATTCATAACACGAACAACCAGTCTCATTCCATTGCTGAAGCGATGGAACATCTCAGTTCCATTTCCGAGCAGGCTGCCGCTGGCATTGAAGAAATGAACGCAGCGAGCGAACAGCAAATGTCCACTATGGAAGATGTCGCGGCTTCTGCACGTCATCTGTCTACGCTTGCTGAACAGCTGCAACAACTCGTTGCCAACTGTAAAATATGAGCATATACGTCCATACTAATCGTTTATGAATGATCGATCATTGTATTTGCTTATCCTATGCCATAGCTTGAAAGTTAAAATCAGCCTTGAACGCATCTGAATATGTTCATTATAAAGTAGTCATTATCGTCCTAGACGATACATCGATATGGTAATCCAATTATCATGCTATTGGATCGCTATTGGATAACCGTATTTCTGTACTTCAATAAGCAGCTTATCTTATAGATAAGCTGCTTATTTGCATAAGAAATAGGAGCGTATAATTGCGTATGAGCGTGCTCCATTCAAGCAACACATATGCAATTTAATCGCCTTTCATTGTAGATCGCAGAAAAATTCCCATTTGTATGAACTATATGTAAAAATAATTAGTTAAAATTTAGTAACCCCTGTTTATTATCCGATCGAGCGGGTAATAAACAGGGAAGTGATGTTTAATATTGATGAAAAATGTAGAATTTTGTCGCACATTATCAAAATTCAAACGTTAGCAACTAGAGCAATAGTACACTCTAATGAAGTAAGGAGAATGTAAAGTGAAACCAGCCATCCAAGAAGCGATGCATAATCAAACTCCGTTACATGTTCATCTCATTAGCGGCGAAACGTATATTGGCGTTTGCGAAACTCATGATAATCCAAACTTTTTTATTATTCATACCGATTGCGGTGAGTTGACTTTCCCATATTGGACGATCAAACGCATCAAAACAGCAGTTGTCCATTAATCTCCGGCAGAAAGGGCGCTCTGTGGATCAGAGACCATAATTCGATTTCTGCCGGTTTTTTTTGCATCATATAAGGCGGAATCCGCCCGCTCCAATAGCTCCTCCATCGTGCTGTTATCCCCATCATACAATGTTATTCCAAGCGATACCGTTACCGATTCGCCAAATGGAGTCGGTTCGTGCTCCGACATCCGTCTAATCTGTTCACCGATTCGTAACGTTAATGCCCAATCCGCTTCAAATAACAAAATTACAAATTCTTCCCCACCGTAACGGAAACATAAATCGGCGGCTTGAATTTGCGCTTCAATTAATATAGCTACCCTTTTTAGCATCTCATCTCCCATCTTATGACCATACGTATCGTTAATCTTTTTAAAATAATCGATATCTAGCATGATGACGGAAAACGGATACTGATTGTCGATCCAGTTTTGCATAATCGCTCGTAATGCACGCCGATTGAGCACGCCGGTCAGAGCATCATAATGCGCTTCTTGTTGCAATTTACGTTCTTTTTCACGGGTCTGCTGTTCCAATGTCATAATCGCATAATGCAGCTCATATGCTTCATAGTTCCACGTATTTTGTTCAGGCTGAAAAGAACCTTTTGATTCGCTAGCTATACTATGAGCATAATCCGCCAATTCCTCTAACGGGCGAGATAAGCGTAGTGATAACTGATAAATGATCATTAACAGCAAAATAATGACCGGTACTAAATAAAACAACATACTTTTAATCAGTTGCGCCGAAAATACGGTCGTATTGTACACCGGTGTTTGAAAAATAATGCCCCAACGTATGCCAGGAATAGAAGCAAAACCAGCTAGCATCTCCTTATGCTCCAAATTCATCACCAGTCGATGACCGCTTTTGCCATCATTCAATTCGCCAATGATCGGATTGTCCGCTGGTGTCAGATGACGTCCGATCCGTTTGGCGACCGGATGATAGACGATATTGCCTTCATTATCAACGACATAAAAGTAAGAGCCGTCTTCTTTTTTACTGCCTTCGCCAAACAACTCACTTAAACGGTTCGATTCCTCCAAATATAAAATGCCTGCCAAAATGCCTCTGTAATTCCCATTATCCGTATACAGCGGATAGCTGATCATCAGCACTAGCCGCCCATTGCTGTCCCGATAAGGTTTGGAAATATAGCCTTCCCGTTTATGCAATGCTGTTTCAATTTGCAGCGTTGTAAGCATCACACCGCGCTGATACAGATTGACAGGTGAAGCGAGCTCGACTGCACCTTTTTCACTTACAATAAACACCGCATTAAAGAAGCTGGTCGATTGGCGAAAATAATCCAGCATTTGTTGACCAGCCGGTTCGCTTGTTTGATCCCGGTTAGCCATTATGTATTTTGATGTACGCGCAAGCGAAGACTGCATTGAATAAATTAATGTTTGGGCAATTCTGCTTAATTCTTTGGCATGAATCTCGTTGAGCTTCAGTGTTTGCTGCTCTACAGATTCTTTTTGACTAACATAGCTAATCATTAAGCATGCCGCAAGAATAAGGAAAAAAGCACAAAAAGCCAAGCCACATGTTAACGTCGACAGTTTGTATTTTCTGGCTCGGCGTTCCGAGAAAAACCGCATCTTGTATTCTCCTTACTTTACGTCATCATTACTGTATTATATATCGGTTCGTTTAGTTCACTTTATAAGATATTTACTATATTATACATATTTGTAATGGTTAATTTATGATATCGCGCATTACGATCTATTCTGAATTATAGTGAAATGAATCGAGTGGCACTTGTATAGGATCGTATGCGTGAAAAAGTACTAGTTTCTATATTATCGCTCATATTGTGGAGCAAGTCAGCTTTTTATTGCAACTATTTTAAACACAAAAAAAACTCCGCCAACTCGTGCCGGAGTTTATATAACAATGACGTACCGGATCAAACAGTATGCACCAGCTGTACATTGAAAACGATTCGTTTTATATCAAAAAAAGGAGAATACAGTCTATAACAGCCTGTATTCTCCTTCATGCCTGTATGGAACTGCTTTTAATATTGCGATACGGTCACTGGCGAATTGTCGCTAAGCAGTGCCAAATTGTTCTCAGCTACACGATCACCGTTTTTCAGACCGCTAGTGATCAATGCTTCCGAGCCGACATCTGATCCGACCGTCACTTGTTTACGTACCGCATGACCGTTAGTAATTACATATACGTAGCGTTTGTCACCGTCTGTTTGGATCGCTTTGCTCGGTACGATTAGCCCTTGCTTTGCATCTTTGCTCACAAAGCTAATGTCGGCAAGCATACCGGATTTCAGTTTGCCGTCACTGTTAGATACGGTCACTTTAACCGGATAACCGTTACCACTCGCATCCATCGGGCTAATGGTTGTCACTTTACCGCTCGTGACGATATCGGACGAAGCTACACGTACTTGCACTTGATCACCGGTTTTCACTTGATTGATCTCGTTTGCCGGTACATAGATCAGCATATTGACGGTGCTTAGATTAGCGATGGCGATCGAAGCAGCAGAAGGGCTTACCATTTCGCCCACTTCTGCATTTTTCGTTGTGACAATCCCGTTAATTGGCGATTTCACTACCGCATCATCCAGTGCGTTTTGGGCGATTTGGACGTTTAGCTTCGCTTGCTCCAACTTTTGTTGGCTAGCTTCGATGCCTGCTGTACTTTGCGACACTTCAAGCTGACGCTGTGCATTGCTATAGCCGGAATTGGCATTTTCATAACTGCTAGTCGCATTGCCGTATGCTTCTTGCGCGGTTGACAATGCGGTTTGAGCAGTTTGCAGCGATTTTTGCGCGCCTGCCAGTTGGTCTTGGGCATTTGCTTTCGCATTTACCGCATTATCGTAGGCAGTTTTGGCGTTCACTACAGCGGCTTGTGCTTGTTCCAGCTCTGCCTGTGTTGCCAGTGAATTGTCAAACAACGACTGGGTGCGTGTTAATGTTTTTTGCGCAGTCGCCAGTGCTTCCGCTGTTTGTTTGATCGTATTGCTTGCTGTCGAGACAGCGGTTTCTGTTTGTTTGACCGCTGTTTGTGCCTGGTTGACAGCACCTTGTGCAGAATTGATATTGCCTTTTGCTTGTGTGATCGCACTCTGAGACGAGATAATGCCGTTTTTCGAGCTGACGACACCGGAGCTTGCCGATACCATACCGGACTCGCGTGAATCTTTGGCGGTATTTACACCAGCCGTAGCCGCATTCACATTCGATTTGGCGATGTCCAAATTGTCGCGGATATCGCTATCTTCCAGCTTTAACAGCACTTGACCTTTTTTCACTTCGGTGCCGACATCGACATTGACAGCGGACACTTTGCCGGAAATTTTGGGCATAATGTTTACCGTTTCAGACGGTGTGACTGTACCGGTATAAATATCGCCTTGACCGATCATACCCTGCTGGGCGCTGGCGACTTTTACATTTACGCTCATTGGCTGAGCAGCTTCACTACCGGCGGTTGAACAACCTGCCAGCATAACCGAACTGAGCAGCAATGCAGTGGCGGTAACTTCCCATTTTTTAATGTTCATTGCATGTTCCCTTTCTTTCTGTAATCCAAATTTTCAAGCGATCGTAGATGGCGATCGGCGTTTGTTTACACTTTTGTTTCTTGCAGCACATTTTTTTTGCGTCTTGTAATAAATAGGAACACAAACGGAATCGAGCAAAATAACGGGATCGACGATACGAGGAATGTATCGGCAATGCCGCGTGAATACGCATCAAGCGTAATCAGACCAGACACCGTAGACGTCCATGAGCTACCTAGCATCGACTGAAACGTATTCGCCGCATCCGGCGTAATCGATTCGGAAATTTGCTGACTATGCAGTGCGGTACGACTTTGCATTAGGAATGTCAAAATGGCAATCGCCATCGAACCGGCAATCGTACGCACCAGATTGGACGCGGTTGAAGCTTTGCCGACTTTTTCTTTTGGTACAGCGTTCATACCGACAGTAGACAATGGCATCATACAAATACCGATGCCCATTCCACGAAACATTAACACAATTTGTAGCCATAAATGTGGTGTTTGCGGTGTTAAAGTGTGCAGATGATACGTCATTACACTCGTAAGTGTGAGACCGACTAGACCGATCGGCACGATGCCAATTTTGTCAAATAATTTACCGGCAAACGGCATCATCACCGCCATTGCAATCGCCTGTGGTAGCAAAATAATCCCGGTATGTACCGGCGATACCGACTGGATATTTTGCAGGAATAACGGCGATAAGAATGTACCACCGTACAACCCCATCATGACAAAGCTGGACGTGATCACACTGATCGCAAATTTATAATTTTTAAATAACGAAATATCAATGACCGGATTCTCCTGCCCACTCTCCACAAAGATCAAAAATACGAGCGCCCAGAAAGCGATAAAAAACAGCCCGACAATTTTGAACGATCCCCAGCCATCGGTCGAACCGCTTGACAGTGCGTATAACAATGTACCAGCGCAAGTAGCTGCCAATAGAAAGCCAAGCAGGTCGAATTTGACCCTGATTCCTGGCGGCGGTTCTTTGATCAGCAAGATGACCATCAAAATCGCAAACAGGGCAACCGGCACACAGACGATAAACAGAAAGCGCCAGTCAAACCATTCGATCAAATAACCGCTCAATGTCGGCCCAATCGCTGGTGCTGCCATCGCGGCAATGCCCCAAATGCCCAGCGCCATCCCGATCTGTTCACGCGGAATAATTTTGTACACGATCGTCATGCTAAGCGGCATAATAACACCGCCACCGAGACCGGCAACGATACGCGCAGCGATCAACGATGTATCACTCCACGCGAAAATGCAAAATATTGTGCCGAGCGTAAATACGCTCAACGCTGCAATGAGAAACTTTTTGTACCCGATGCGCTGTTCCATAAAGCCCGTAATCGGTACGATAATACCGGAAGCGAGCGTATAGCCAGTAATGACCCACTGGATGCGCGACGTTGTCGAGCCCAAGTCGGTCGTCAACTGCGGAATCGCCACATTGATCAGACTGTTATTCAAAATCGCCACAAAGGCGCCCAATACAATCGCGAAAAAGGCAAGCCATTTCTCGCGCGGCGAATCAGCAGGAGGAGCAGCGGCAATAACTTCGGAAGCCACCATCGACCCCTCCTTTAATTAAGATGTGTGAATTTTCACTTCAACGTTTGTGCCTGGAATGAGCGTCATACCTTGCGGTACACTCAGTGCAATTTCGACCGGAATACGCTGTGTAACTTTGTTGAAGTTACCGCTTGTATTGGTCGCTGCGATCATCGCAAATACGGAGTTGGACGCCTGTCCGACTTTACGAACTTTACCTTGGATCACATGATTACCGTCCGCATCCAGCGTCACATCTACGAGTTCCCCCGGTTTAATTCGATTAATATCGGTTTCTTCAATGTTGGTCGACACATACAAATTGTTCATATCCGCCATAATCGCAACCGCTGCGCTTGGGGATGCGATTTCGTGCTGTTTGGAATACACTTTGATCACCGTACCGTCGATCGGCGCGCGCAGCACGGATTTGCTGATGACGCTAGCATCCAGACCGGATACATTTTGCTCAGCGAGCGGCTCATTGCGTTTCAGCACATCGCCTTCTTCCACATCGATATGATCGATTTCGGCGGTAATTTGTGGCATCACTTTGTATTGATCGGCAGTGATACGCGCATCGTCACTTGATACATAATGGGTGCCTTGATACCAATAGTAATAACCGATTGTTCCGCCGCTAACGACGAGCAGCACAACCAGTATTGACAAAATAATCTTTCTTTTCAACGTACTCCACCTCTGCAGTTCTAATAAAATAGGATGATCGGTAAAACGATCGCATGTGTGCAATCTGTACAAATAGATAGCAGCACAATATAATACAATGCCAATTTCTCAATTTAGAGGCATCAGGCATAAAAAAAGCAAGGAACTGGGGTTAGACACATTGCAGTTAGAGGACGCTTTGATCGCGCGCACTAGCCGCCGGTCTTTCGCTCCTTACGCTTCGTTACTCGTAGCGGTATATAAGCCTCTTTTTAACAATTCCAGCTCTAGCCTAAAGTGGTGCAACACTTCTTGCTCATCCGCTTCGCCAGCAAAAAACTGGATAAAGTTCTGAATCAAAATCGCACGCAAAATTTGGATCAAGTGCAGCAGTTCTTCTTCACTATGGATGTTCAATCCACTTGTGTCGATCAACCCCATATAGTTGCGGTAAAAATCGCGTATCCGCTCGCGGGTCGTCGGATTTTTCACATCCAAAATGAGCTTGTACTCAATTTTGTAATTCATATTCAGGAAAATATTACGTGCAAACTCGCGCTGTTCGCTACGCTCATCGTGAATAAAACGATGCAATGTCGTCTCAAAAAATTCTGCCGCTGAGGTGAACAAATCGCCTTGATGCTTGATCGCCAGCGACATCATGCGCTCGCGGTTTGTGGCGCTATGCTCCTCCAAAATGTAAAAAAACAAATCCGCTTTATGTTCAAAATACTGATAAAAGCTGCCGCGCGGAATGCAAGCATCCTTAATAATATTCGCAATCGACGCATCCGCAAACGAAGCGCGTGCAAACTCACGCAATGCTGCATCGATCAAGTTTTGCCGCTTTTCCCCAGGCAAATTAAAAAAGGTTTTGGTTGGCATATGTTCACTCCACTGCCCCCTGCAACCCCGGACGCTTGATTAATAATACGATACGATGACGAATAAAAAGGCGCTTAGCTGTAGGCAGGCTTAGATTGTTGTAAAAAGTTACATAGAGAATTATAGGTGACACCGTGTCATGTGTCAATCTTATTATTAAAATTTATACATATAAAACTTTATGCCGTTGTTAGTTGAATGTAAATGAACTGGAATAAAATCATATTGGCATACAAAAAAGCCCGCCTGTTTGCCCGTCCAGGGCGAAACAGCGGACTCTATCTTTGGCAAATCATTACAGCTCACGAATGAGCAATTCACGGCTTTTGCGCTGGGCACGTTTACGTTGATACATATCTTCGTCTGCCAAACGGAGCAGACTGTTGCCATTTTCGCCATTTGCCGTATAAATGCTCATCCCTGCGGCAAACGAAACGGTAATACCGCGTTCGCCATACCAGAACATTTTATTGTCCAGCAGCATGAGTCGACGGTCTACCAATTCAGCGACATAAGCGTAATTGGCATCAGCGACACTAAGCAACAAAATAAATTCGTCCCCTCCGATACGCCCAACTACATCACCAGGCTTGTGGAGCAAATTTTGCAGCAAGTCGGCAATAAATTTCAAATACATATCCCCTACCGCATGCCCATACGTATCGTTGATCGGTTTAAAATAATTCAGATCAATCATCACGACCGCAAATGGCGCTATCGCGTCTGTCCGTAGGCGCAGTTCTTCCTCTAATGCGGTACGATTGTACAGTCCTGTTAACGGATCATGATAAGCGCTATGTTTGTAGCTTTGCTCCGATTCAATCAACCGCCGCTCGGTATCTTTAAGCACAGTTACATTCGTCAAATGCAGTACAAACAAGTCTTCATTCGCGTCTTCAATCCGATCGATGCCGACTATCAGATCAAGCTGCTGTTTGTGCGAATCGTTCACTCGCATTTCCCAATGTGATTGTACAGCAGATTCCGCAACATACGAAGCGAGCAATTGTTGTAAGCCTTGCCCCTGCCTAAACTCAAACCGCTGCGCAATATCGGCAGCTGGTATTCCTTCAAACCAGCTCTGTGCGCGCGGATTCATTTTTTTGATGCTACCTTTGGCATCCAGCAGCAAAATCGCAGTCGGCGCCGATTCAAACAACACCTGAAACAGCTTGCGATAATCCGGCATAATATTGTATTTGCCGATCAAATGGCGCAGCCGGATTGCCCACACTAAATAGCCGATAAAATAACAGATCATCGCCACACGTGTAACGATCACACCTGACTGTAGCAATGTCGTAATCGCCGCAAAACTGCCAAATAGCAAAAACTCGCTTGCCAGCAGCGACCGAAAAATTTTCCGCCGTCTACGCTCTACTGTGTGATACCAGCTCACCGCCAGCAGCACGACCGACAGCAAAATATACCCGATCACAAAGATGATCGTCGCCAGCAAATACGTCGGATGAAGCGGGCTACGCCCATCGGTCACATGCACATTGTACAATAGTTGATGATCCCACATCACGATAAACCATAACCATACTAAATACGGTGTCACATACACGATTGGCACAAGCCGCTTAAACGAATAGGTCACCTCACCACCAAGCAATGTGCACAGATGAACAAGCGTACTAATAAATAGCAATAACGACGGTGCGCTACCGTATAGTACAAGCTGCATCTGATACTCCGGTAGCAGCGATGTTTTCAAATATTCGAACATAAAATAAAATACAAGCGAGCCCATTAACAAAGCGGCAACACGATTGATCATACTGCGCCGGTTTCGATAAATTAACGTAATCGCCATATAGATAAAAAAGTAGGTCGGCAACTGGATCGTCAAAAAATCCATAAAAAGTGCGCTCATCGGCAATTTCCTTTCCGATTCAGGTAGGTTACACGTAAAGCCTATACTACTTTCCAATTCACATCGTCTTTGATGTCACTGTAACGGTAACAGTATAAGTCTCCAGTATTCTTATCGTAAGAAAACGAGCACGATTTGACAACAATAAATAGCGAAAAATGACGAATTTTCGCATATTTTTTATGTAAACTACTACTTTTGACAATTTCAGTTGCCTTTTACGTCTTTTTTCCGACAGCAACATCGATCCAAAAAGCCTGTTTCTCTAATTTAGAAGCAAAACAGGCTCTTTGTAAATGAATTAATTTATATTACATATATTTATTGATGAACAATTTTTTGGAATATATTTATATTTATATTTACCGTCGTACCGCTCCATACGCTATCCAATATTAACGCTAAACGGATCACACTGCTGCCACCCATGTTACCAAACAGCATCTAGATTGTATTCCGTTTGCCCAACACCCGCTTAATGCTGCTGACGCAAACTGTCCGCCAGCGCTGTGAAAATAACGCCTAGCGCATGTGCTCCGGCATCAGCATAACCGAGACTGCGTTCACCGACCGCTCCTGCTCTGCCCATACGCGCCACAATATTAGCGGTGCGTTTGGCACCGTCAACCGCTGCCTCTGCCCCTTTACGAAATGCCGTCTGCACATCGTCACCGGTTTGTGCACTTGTCTTCCAGCTATCGGCGCAAGGTACGAGCGCATCGATCAATGTTTTGTCACCTACGACAGCACCGCGTCCAAACGATCGTTCACCTGTCGATTGAATGCCCGCTACTGCCGCTTGCAACATATCGGCAAATGCAGCGATCGTCAACTCGGTGCGCTCGCCTGCCGCTTTGCCTGCCGCGCGGAATGCCGAACCCCAGATCGGTCCGGAAGCACCGCCGCATGATTCCATAATGATCAGCGACACATCATGCAAAAAGCTGCCGATCGTAAGCGGCTGATGCGCCAAAATCGTCTTCCACTCGCGCTTCAATTGACGGAATCCTTTGGCGATACTCATCCCAAAATCACCGTCTCCGGCAAAGGAATCCAACTCGCAAAACGGCACTTCATTTGCGATAATAACTTCACTCATCCGGTCAATCAGATAGATCAGATTGTCCAGTGTAATCGTATTGTCGTTCACGATCGCTGCCGCTGGATCAGTCTCAACCGTATATGATACCGACTCCTGTGCTTGTGCCTCCTCGTCGATATCACTGTATGAAACCGGCTCGATCGGTCCGGACACTTTAAATGCTGGTGTATCACTTTCGCGAGATAGCAGTTGTTTTAGCTCATCGTCGAGCTTCATCAATGTGACCGATAATCCTGCCATATCGATACTTGTCATATAATTGCCGACAAAGCTGCGATGAACGATAATACTATGCTGTGACAATTCACGACTTACCGCATGATGGAACAAATACAGCTCCTGCTGCGGAGTCGCGCCAAAACCATTAATGAGCACCGCAACTTCGGCGCCATCTGCCTCCAGCTTCAGATCACGCAGCAAATCACCGACCATCCGCTGCGCCAGTTCATTCGCCGCTGTCAGTTCGATCCGCTCCATCCCTGGCTCGCCATGAATACCAACCCCATATTCCATCTCATGCTCACCTAGCGCAAAAGTAGGCGTTCCTTTAGCAGGCACCGTACAGGAAGTGAGTGCAAAGCCGATGCTGCGCACATGAGCAGCCGCCTTTTCCGCTGCTGCCTTCACGCCTTGTAGATCGCGCCCTTCCGCAGCGGCGGCTCCGGCAATTTTATGTACGAATACCGTCCCGGCAACCCCTCGTCGCCCAACCGTATACAAACTATCCTCGACCGCGATATCATCATCCACTTTAACATAATCGACTTGAATGCCATCTTCGCTGGCAAGATGAGCAGCATTTTTGAAATTCATCATATCGCCGCTATAGTTTTTGATGATCAGCAGTGCGCCTTGCTGACCTGCCGTTGCTTTAATAGCCTGATACACTTGAATTTGAGACGGAGATGCAAACACATCGCCACAGACCGCTGCATCGAGCATCCCTTTGCCGATATAACCTGCATGTGCCGGTTCATGCCCGCTGCCGCCACCGCTAATAAGCGCTACTTTATGAGGATCGATCTGTTTGCGTTTAATAATTTTGTACTTTGGAATTAGCTCCAGCTCGGGATGGGCGAGCACCATGCCTTTTGCCATTTCCAGTACGATATCGTCCGCACGATTCATTACTTTTTTCATCCGTCTTCCTCCTTTTGATCACGTATTGGGCTCGTTCGGTCACACATCGTAGTTAACCTTATTGGCGGTTGCGCTAATCATAATCGGCAATCGTCGCTCATTAGTAAAGCGCTTACTTACATTTTAATTATAGCGTCATATAACGTCCATATTGCGCTAAATATTGTTCTTTTTGTTTATAATCCGGCATCAGGCTGCCTACCTTGCGCCAAAATGAACGATCATGATTCATATGCAGCAAATGGCACAGCTCATGCACGATCACATAATCGATCACCTCAACCGGTGCCATCGCCAGCCGATAGTTAAACGTCAGCTTTTTATCGGCGCTGCAACTACCCCAGCGTGTCGTTGATTCGACAATCTCGATGCTGGCAGGCTTGACCCGCAGCTGCTGCTGATAAGCAGTAATCCGCTCATGAATAATGCGTTTGCAAGTCATAAAATAATATCGTTTCAGCCGTGTACGCAATTGCTGCTCATCCGCATCGGTCACATCAATTAGCTTTTGCAGCGGCTGCTCCTGTCCGAGCAGCATAAACGTACCATAATCTTCATAGGCACGCGTTTGCGGCAATGGATGCTGACTGGCAAGGCGATGCTGCTGTTCGTTAATCCAGTCTCCATGTCGCTGCACTATGCGTACAATCTCCGCTGCTGTCGTGCCATTGGGTGCCTGGACGGTCAATAGCCCATTACTTTCCATCCGCATCGACACTTTGCCACGCCGCGAATATTGTACATGGCAAGCGACCGTATAGTCGCCAATCGTAATGTTGATCATTGCTGTCATTTCCCCTTTATCTCTACCTCAAGCGCTAGGTTCATTATATCATGCATGTACTGGATCGACATAAATGGACCACGACGAGCGGATGGATGAGCAAAGTGGCACGATGGCAAGATGTAGTGTACATACTGTGCTTTGTTACCTGCTAATAATTATGGCTTGAAATGAAAACAGGCACCTCTGCTCGCTGCGAACCGAGTAAAGATGCCTACTGAATCGTTCTAGCTATTTCTATTGCGCGTGCTCAACTTCCGCTCTCCGTGCACTTAACGCACCGACTGTTTATCCCTTACTTTAACTACTTGCGCCGCCTGATCCGCTTCATTTACTACTGTCAATATGCCCGGTTGCTGTTCATTTGTCCAGGTGCTGCGCGCCGGGATTTTGCTCCAATCGGCGCGATGGGCATAGCCTTTAGCGATGCGTGTCACTTCTTGCAACAAGCCTTCGTTTAATTTGATCGGCTGTAAGCCATGCGCTAGGAACAGTTCATTACGTACATGCAGATCGTTTTCCTCCGCTTCTTTGCGCGGATTAGGTACATACGCAATCTCAGCCCCAGTCAAACGGCTAACTAGTGCCGCCAGATCGCGAATACGATGCGTTTCGGTCATTTGATTAAAAATCATCACTCTGTCTCCACGTACAGGTGGATGTTCCAGCGCAAGCTGTACACAACGCACTGTATCTTGAATATGGATAAATGCGCGTGTCTGTCCGCCAGTGCCATGCACAACGATCGGATGCCCGACCGCTGCCTGCATTAGAAATCGATTCAGCACTGTCCCATAATCACCGTCATAGTCAAAACGATTAATCAATCGTTCATCCAACATCGTCTCGTGTATGTTGGTGCCCCAGACGATGCCTTGATGCAGATCGGTAATGCGCAGCCCATCATTTTTATTGTAATAGTGGAATAACAATTGATCTTGTGATTTGGTCATATGATAAATGGAACCTGGGTTGGTCGGATACAAAATTTGCTGCTGCACGCGCTCACCTTGTGAGGTTAACACTTCGATATCGAGGTAACCTTCCGGTATTTGCATGCCAGATGTGCCATAACCATACACGCCCATCGTGCCAAGATGCAGCAAATGAATATCCAGCCCGGATTCAGCAATCGCACATAGCACATTATGAGTCGCATTCAAGTTATTGCCTACTGTATAACGCTTATGACGCGATGATTTCATCGAATATGGGGCAGAACGCTGTTCCGCAAAATGAATAATCGCATCCGGCTGTTCCCGCACGATTAACTGTAACAATCGTTCATACTCCTGCGCCAGATCGAGTCGCTCAAAGCTGATTCGTCGTCCGCTCAATTGCGCCCACACCTCAAGTCGAATGCCGAGCGGCTGAATCGGGGTCAGTGAACCTGCTTCTAATTCATTGTCAATATTGCGGCGGGACAAATTATCGATAATGATCACATCATGACCGAGCCGGGACAGATGCAAACTCGTCGGCCAACCGCAAAATCCGTCTCCGCCTAATACGAAAATCTTTTTCCTTTGCTCAGTCCATGCTTGTTCGGATGCAGTATTCAATAGAAACCCACCTTTTCCGTAATGTGATGTTGTCCATGTACACTGCCCTGTTATGCGAGGCAGCAGACCCACTTTTATTGTAGTGTCGCTCTGTCAACGCAAACATAATCTCTCGCCCTGTCTTATGTAAAAAATAAGCCTGACCGCATGACGGTCTCCAGTCCTATCAAGCGGTCAGGCTAGTAGCTTGTCTCAAATTTATCCAGGGATTGTGTTCGTCTGAATGCTGTACGGTTCAAGCACGGTTCAGATGGACGCAACCTTACATTTTCCTGAGACAAGTCACTAGTAGCTTATATCAAATACATATATCGTGTTGATCTGATCATCGTTTGATCATAGATGCGCTCAGATACGTTCGAACTTGATTTTTATTTGAGACAGCCTACCAGGTTGATTCGTAGCTATTTAACTGCAATAGATTTCAGTTCAATTTATACGAGCGTCTGCAACGCCTCACGGCTGAACATATGAATATCATCGCTGCGCTGTTCACGTACTTTGTTTGGCCATTCCGGGTCGCTAAGCAGTGCGCGACCAATTGCAATCAGATCAAACTCATTTTGCTCCAATTTGTGCAGCAATTCGTCCAAATGTGCAGTCGGATCGGTTTCCTCGGTTTGGGCAGCGCCAGGCGTAAATTCAGCCTGCAATCCAACCGAACCGACCGAGATCGTTGGTTTACCAGTCAACTTTTGCGTCCAGCCAGCAAGATTTAACTCGGAACCTGCAAATTCCGGTTCCCAGAAACGACGGGTAGATGCATGGAACAGATCGACACCTGCATCGGTAAGCAGACCGAGCAATTGTCCCAGTTCCTCCGGTGTTTGGGCAAGACGTGCGCCATAATCGTACATTTTCCATTGCGAATAGCGGAAAATGATCGGATAGTCCTCGCCAACAGCCGCACGACAAGCACGCACCACTTCAACTGCAAACGTAGCACGACCCGCCAGATCGCCGCCATAGCGATCGGTACGTCGATTGGTAACTTCCCACAGAAACTGATCGAGCAAATAGCCATGCGCTCCATGCAGCTCGATCGCGTCAAAACCAATCTTTTTTGCATCCGCAGCAGCCTGTGCATACGCCTGAATCAGATCGGCAATTTCATTTTCCGATAGCGGTTCACCAACAAGCTCACCTTTCAAATTGAAGCCTGACGGTCCAACCGGTTGGGCGGATGGATTTGGCTCATCCCCAACGTTACGCGCCATACCGACATGCCATAATTGGGGGGCAATTTTGCCACCTTCAGCATGAACGGCATCAACTACCTTTTTCCAACCGGCAAGCGCTTGCTCGCCATGAAAAACCGGAATCGCCGCTCCGCTGACAGATGCCGGATGATCAATCCCGGTTCCTTCGGTAATAATCAACCCTACCCCACCGGCAGCGCGGCGGCGATAATATTCAGCCACATCATCACCAGGAATATTGCCTGGCGAGAAGCCACGTGTCATCGGTGCCATCACGACCCGATTATCCAGCTGTAACTTATCACTATGAAACGGACGGAACAAAGGTGCAGTGTTCATTAATAAGCCTCCTCGTATATGATGTACTATTTGATTATTTTTCGTAACGACAATACTTTAACATAGCAATCTATGCAAATCAAACCGGCACTCGCTTAATGACCGGCGGCTCCGCATCTAGCCGTATATAATACATATCCGGATTCGTTAGCTGCTCCCATTCGGTAAAACCAATCCGTCCGTCATACATACGCAACAACAGCGAAATCAAATTGCCATGCGACACAAGCGCCGCACACCGATGATCGCTCGCCTTAAACTGTTCCACAACCGCGCTGACACGCTCGGTCGCCTGCCGACTCGATTCACCACCCGTATAACATAGCTCCATATCATCATACGTACGTCGCAGCATAGCACGCCAATCCGGCTCATCGGTATGGCAAAGCACACGCTCAATTAGACGTTCATCTGTATGTATAGGCAGTCCCAGCTGTAACGCCAGCGGTTCAATCGTTTGTAGTGCCCGTACATATGGACTGGACACGATATAATCGAGCGGAAGTGTACATAACTGTGCAGCAACATGTTGCGCTTGCACTTGTCCAAGCGTAGTTAACGGTGCAGCAGGCTGCTGTCCTGTAGCTTGACAATGGCGAATGATGTATAGTTCTTTCATTCCATCTATGCTCCTTTATCGATGGAGTGGCAACGATTATAGTCGTTGCTGTGCTTGTATGTATTGCCACGCCGCGATACCGATAGTTTATGCGGTCGATCATGTAGATCAGTTCCCATTATGCACTATGCATGCTGTATGCCGTTCATTTATAGACAAACACCAACAAGCCTGGACAGGTGCAGCTTATGCCGCGCCATCTCCAGGCTTATTTTAACAATAGATGATTTATTTAACAATATATCTTCAACATCCGTACGATACAGTTGCTTAACATACGTAAGTTGAACAATTTGTATACTTGCCTATTTGCCAACTATATCCATGTTTAACTCACGATCATAGCTAATGTATACTCATTGCAAGCACCATTCATCCATGCTCATTACGGCGTTGGCATGCCACCATTCGCATTCAGCGTCTCGCCGCTTACATAGCTCGACTCCTGACTTGCCAAATACACATAGGCTGAAGCCATTTCGACCGGTTGCCCTGGGCGACCAAGCGGTGTTTGCTCGCCAAATTCCGGCAGCACATCCGCAGGCTGTCCGCCAACGACTTGCAGCGGTGTCCAGATCGGACCTGGCGCTACTACATTAACACGAATGCCTTTTGGCGCCACTTGCTGAGCAAGCGCTTTGCTGAATGTGTTGATCGCAGATTTGGTTGTCGCATAATCAAGCAAAATTTCCGATGGGCTATATGCTTGAATGGACGATGTATTGACGATGCTGCTGCCTGGTTTCATATGCGGAATTGCCGCTTTACATACCCAGAATAGTCCGTATACATTCGTTTTAAATGTATGGTCAAATTGTTCGGTCGTCAGATCAGCGATATCTTCAACATATTGCTGCTTACCAGCAACATTAGCTAGAATATCAATACTACCCAGCTCACGCACCGCCGTTTCAATTAACTGTACACAGTATTGCTCATCTTTCAGATCGCCTGGTACGGCTACCGCTTTGCGGCCTTCCGCTTCGATCAGTTCAACAACTTGACGAGCATCTTCTTCTTCTTCCGGCAAATATGACAGTACGACATCTGCACCTTCACGCGCATAAGCGATAGCGGCAGCGCGTCCGATTCCGCTGTCGGCACCCGTAACAACCGCTTTGCGACCTTCCAGTCTGCCTGTACCACGATACGATTGCTCACCGCAATCCGGTACTGGCGTCATTTTCGTTTGCAAGCCTGGTTCTTGCTGTTGCTGCTTGAATTCGGGCCCTGCTTTCGTAAATTGCTTAGTTGGGTCTTGCATTGTGTATTGATCTGCCATGATGAATGCCCTCCTCTAAATTAGATAGATGTACATGCTGTTCTTGCATCAATCCCAACTCTTTTTATGTAACCGTGATCGATGCAGTCTAAACGAACCTACTGAATTGTCTATTATGCAAGCTTATCGTTGCAAACCTGTCTTTAGTCCGGAAAATTACATGCCAAACAGCCCACACCCGCAGCATACGCTGGCAGGCTGGGCTGGGCATACAATGATGCAGTCTTACTCATATGTTGTAAAATAATAAGGAAGCAACAGATCATTCCCTAATCTTCCACATGATCTTACACTACAGTCACTTAAAACATTGGCAACATATACTTAATGACAAACCACAGTACAATCGCCAAAATAATAATATAAGCTGCATATTTAATAAACGTCGAAGCGACCATGCCAGAGTCAGATTTGCGCTCTACCCGTACTTCCCGTTTATCCACATCGACATTGCGATTTTCGTTCATCGTTCTCGCTCCCTTTTCGGCGTTGTGCCTCTGGTTGTTAGGTGATTTGAGTGTTATTAAACGGTTTTATTACTTATGAATCGCCTTTGGAAAGCCAGTTTATAATTATTAAAATACGATTTTTATTTTCGAGTATACAAGCGTACGGGAACGCCCTTATTCCAAGACAGTTGCTGCCGTCCTGCAAATGCTTTAAGCTGTCGATAGACGATATATAAGCGTATTCCAATCGTTACAACCGTATTCAGATCGTTCCCCCATAGTTTGTTTAGTAATACAAAAGACGCCTCTACTATAGGCGTCTTTTGTATTTAAATGAATTCTTTTCATAATAGTGTAGTCGATGATTTTACTGTACCATACGGTTGAACTGCTGAATTCACACTTCACCCGTCTGCAAATGATACGAATACAAACTGCCCTTATGATTTAAAGCGAATTTGCTCCAAATAAAGCCCTTCCGCATCTGCCATACCGCCTGTTTGCGAACGATCTTTAGACAAAATAATGCCTGGTACCTCATCCGGCTGCTTCTCACCTAACCCGACTGCGATTAACGTACCGACCATTTTGCGTACCATATTGTACAAAAAACCATTGCCGGTTACGCGCACTTCGATCATCCCATCCTGCTCGGTCATCTCTAACTGATAAATCGTGCGCACGGAATCTTTTTTCTTTGATTTGGCATTGGCATAGGCGGTAAAATCATATTCACCGATAAAATGCGCTGCCGCTGCCTGCATACGGTGTAGATCAAGTCTTTTGACGACATGCATACTGTATTTGCGCAAAAAAGGCTGGCTATATTCGCGGTTCCAAATTTTGTACACATACGTTTTGTCTGTAGCATGGAAACGCGCATGAAAACGCTCATCGACCTGTTCCACCTTACTAATGCTAATATCCGGCGGCAAATAATGATTCAGAAAGCTCATCACACGCTCGGTCGACAACGACTGTGCTGTTTTAAAATTAGCGACTTGCTGCAACGCATGTACACCTGCATCGGTACGGCTGGAACCGATTATTTCAATTTCCTCTCCAGTCAGTACCGATACCGCCTTTTCAATTTTGCCTTGAATCGTATTATCACTGTCTCCTAGACGTTGCCAGCCTTTATAACGGTTGCCATCGTACTGGATCGTTAGTTTATAATTGTTCATCTGCATTGCTCCCGCATCGATAAAGTAAGTGTTATTGTTAAAATGATGTTCACCGATCGTCAAACCGATCAGCATATCGTATACATCATCCTAACAAACTGCCCGTTGTTTAGCTTATCAGCAACGGTTAACGAGAGCAACAAAAAGCCAGCCCTTGTCATGATCATAAAGGACTGGCTCGCCTATACGTGTCAAATAGGAACGATACGCTAATAGCTTGACCGCGTTAAATAAGCAGTTTGATCGTGCCGAGCAGCGATGTTCTACTGCTAACATTCCAGTGTATTGGCATAATGTAGTCTATCGGACATGGCATGTAAGCTAGTCAAGCTACTGTAGGCTGATTCCATTTAATGGCTAGTTTGAACGCTCTTACCTTTTACCTTTGTTCATAATCAGCCTTTACATAAACCGCAAATAAGCTACAGATGCCCAAAATCCACTTCATACCCTCACCTTTCCAGCTCCTACTAGCAAACTATCACGAACGAAGCGATTCACCGCTCACTTCCTCCGTTGCAGCTCGCTCACTGTGCTTGTCGCTTTTACCCATCCGGAAAATAAAGTAACCGACAATGACAATCCCGATAAAGACAGCGCCTACGATTAATGGTACGCGTGTATCCGGGTTGAAGCACATGCCGATCAACACGCAGATCAAATACATAATGACGATATAATTGCTGACCGGAAAAAATAGCGATTTGAACGTATGCTCTTTCAGCTCCGCACGATTGTGACGACGAAATTTAAACTGGCTGATCGCAAGCGCAAACCACGGCACCATGCCCGGTAAAATGCTAGCGCTATAAATATACAAAAACAGCTTGGAATCCGGAAATAAATAGTTGAACAGCACGCCGATGAGCAGCAGCGCAATCGTCGTAACAATGCTGTTGCGTGGCACACCGCTACCAGCGGCGACTTTGGCAAAAAACTTCGGTGCCTGTCCATTTTCCGCCAGTGTATACAGCATTCGTCCAGCGCTGTAAATTCCACTATTGCAGCCGGACATCGCTGCGGTTAGCACGACAAAGTTAATAATACCGGCAGCTGCCACAATGCCGACTTTAGCAAATGTCAGTACAAACGGGCTTCCATTTTGCCCAACTTCATTCCACGGATAAATCGTTACAATGACAAAGATTGCACCAGCGTAAAAGATCAGAATACGCCAAATAATATTTTTGATCGAACGGCGTAGCGTCTGTTTTGGATTTTCCGCTTCACCGGCTGTAATACCGATCATCTCAATCCCTTGATATGCCGCTGTAACGATGCAAAGCGCAAACAGAAATCCTTTTAACCCGCCAGCAAAAAAGCCACCATGACTGTACAAATTCGACAGTCCGATCGGTTCGCCTCCATTGCCAAAGCCGAAAAAAATCATCGCCGTGCCCAGCACAAGCATCGATACAATCGCTACGATTTTAATCATCGCAAACCAAAATTCAAACTCCCCATAAAACTTAACCGCTGCCAAATTAGCAGCTGCAATAATCGCTACCCCGGCGAGAGCGGGTAACCATTGCGGAATATCGGTAAACCAGTAATTGACGTAAATACCGATCGCGGTCACTTCCGCCATCCCGACGGTCACCCACAAAAACCAATAGCTCCATGCGGTCACAAATCCAGCCAGCGGCCCAATATAACGATGCGCAAACGTCGCAAATGAGCCGGTTACCGGCTGTACGATCAACATTTCGCCCATAATGCGCATGACAAATAACATAATGATACCCGCAAGCAAATAAGCGAGCAGTACGGATGGCCCTGCCCACTGAATCGTACTGGATGAGCCCATAAACAGACCGACCCCAATCGTTCCGCCCAGCGCAATCAATTCGATATGCCGTGATTTTAATCCCCTGTTTAATTGCTTTTGCTCCACAACAAGCTCCCCTTTATGCAAACGGCTTTGGTGCTGCCAACTACACGCGTTAACGCACTACAGAACAACACTGTGCCAGTGTAATGTAAACGATATGTAATTTCAATAGTATGCTATACATTCCACTGGAGACGGATGTGGAAGTCGGTCATATATTGTTTGTATGGAGTGGACAGTTTTGTAATTTTAGTTTCAGCAACTTTAGATTTGAAATTAAAATGGATGCGCACTATATTCGCTTATCATTGTTTGTTTTTATGTAAAATAGTGTCATAACAAGATTTATCTATCTTTTCTATTTGGTATATTATTCTCAATTCCGCTATCTTTTACAGTGATCTAAACGTTACTATTGCTTTTTCGTATGCGCAGAAAGGAATATGTCCATTCTACGCATACTTTTTGAAGAAATTGTGACAATATTTAATACAGCGTTTTACTAAAATTGTCTACTTCATAAGAACAACCTGCCATTATGATGTTCGTTTTTCAGTATTTGCGTCCTGTTTGTAAGATGACAGCCTGCCAACGATCTATAGCTAGTTACGCTCATATCACCGTCAACTCCCGCAATCGATCTCCAATAAAACAAAGGATGTACACTAATTCATGTACATCCTTTGTTTGCTACAACTACCTATTAGGCTGACCAACTTAAATATGCTGTTTGATCCACGCCAGCGTTATGCCTATATCTCTGTCGTACAGCATGAACTTGTGCAGGCTATACAACATTAAATTCCATAGTTAGCACGGTCAGCCTACTCAGCTAATCCAGCTTATCATGCGCTAACCTATGCTGCTGTATGATAATGTATACTATATAATTCCACTTTAATTGCCATACTGATTATAGATATTGTATCGTCTGGCGCATTGTTATACGCTGCTCACTGTAGTGGCAAAATAACGATCCGCTTCGCCACAGCCTCATCCGGTTCATACCAAACCATCACTATATCGCCTGTTTTTAGCTCAGCTTGCTGTGCATCATTGCTCATACTTGGCACACCATTCGTTGGCGTACGATCTGCGCTAGTATGATCCACTGCGGAACCGCCAGTTGAACGACTTGTTGCTGGCAACGCTGCATTGGCTCCAGCTATACTGGAACTGGAACGTGTCGGATCGGTCAACCCACTTCCACTAGCAGATGAATCGGAAGAAGTCGCAGTACCTGTGCTCCCCAAGCTGCCGTCATTATGACGTTCACCTCTGCTCATACCGCCATTGCGACCGCCGGAATGTTCCATCAATGTGGACATTTCGGAAATCTGTACTTGCTGCGATAATGTAATCGTTTGTTTTTTGCCAGTAGCGGTGTAATCAGCTCCGTTCGTTCCGGTGCTTGTTCCGGTAACTTTATCAGTACGACTCGTTGCCGTTGCTGCTTGATCGATAACATCGCTAGCATTGCTACGTGCAGCCGCGTCTATTTTACTGGCGCTCGACTCCATTAACTCCATTTTCACTTTGCTACCATGAACAGACAGCACACGACCGATCACATCGGGATGCGTCCACGCAGTCATGCCGACATCACGTAGCGGTCGCATCATGCCTGCTCCGGCACCTGTAGCGGCAGCCGCGCTCAGCTTAATATTTTGCGCAGTGATTGGATTGCAGGCGCTTAGCAGCAATACACTGCCGAGCAATACCGTCATCGTTGTCAGCGTATGACGACGATGACGACGTGCTACGGTAACGACTGGTCTGGAACTGCGATGCTCTCCATCACTTTGTAATGTTGAGCTGCTATTGCTGTCCCGATCACCGTGTAATGCTAATCTGTTATATTGCTCTCTATTCATCAAACCCCACCTCTTTTTTGACGTTCGGATACCGCAAGCCAAGACCACCCTTTACGCTCTACCAGCCACTCGTACACATCCCGAAAACCCATATACGATAACAAAATAAGCAGTGGATAAACCGGGAATACATACCTTGACTTGATCTCCCATAACAGATAGAAGCCGATAAAGCCCAAAATGACCAATACGAGCGACACTTCTTCATACCGCTTCGCTCGTACACTACCAACCAAACGAATGAGCATAAACACATACATGAGGAAACTAATCGTATACGTAATCCATAATGTGCCGATCCGGTAAGGCGAATTGCCTGCAAACAGCGTAATGATTGGATTCGTATAACTATAACTGCCCATAATGCCGCGCATGCGCAAACCGTCTGCCCCGGTGCCGTCTGTACCGATCCCGTAACGTTCCAATTGGTATGTTCCTTCTGTCCATGTCCAGATCAGCTTTTTGTAATACATTTCTACAAGCTGTAATGGCGTAGCTGCGGACAGCTTTTGTTCAATCGACTGCTTGTACAGCTCAGCGCTTTTCGCTTTGTTATAATCCGCTTCACGCTGATAAATGACATAGCTTTCCATATTGTCCCAAAAGCCAAAGCGCTGCAAATTAATGCCCATATTCAGCCACATATAAATCGGCGCCGAATTGGCTGTGACCGAACCGGATACTTTACCAGATGCTTGCAACCAAGCATTTTGCGCCCAGCTAGGCACGTTAAATAGTGCTCCCATGATAACGATTCCGAGCAATACCTTTTTCCAACCGATACTGCGCAGTTTTAACAGTAATGTCAGCACAATCGCAATTAGGAACAGTACCCCGATACCACGCAAATAATTGCCAAGTGCCAGCAAAATCGCTGCAAACACAATATGCCGAATCTGCCGTTCATTCATAAACCGTAACGCAAAATAAAATCCGCTAATTAACAACGATGTCCCGACCACATCGTTATAAATCAAATTGTTCATAAACAGCGCCGGAATAAATGTTGCCGCAAATACAAGCACACCATAGTCCTTGCTCTGACGCTGCGGGTTAAGCTGCTTATAAATCAAATAAATCATCGATGTGGTCAGCAGCATAAACAAAATATTGAACAGCTTGAGCACGATATAATTATCCGGAAACAGTGCTAACAATGCTTCCAAATACAACACAAGTGAATAATTAAACGGAAACATATGCAAATATCCGCCCGGCTGGAATGTCGAATAATCACCTTTATACAGCATGCTCAACGCCAGTCCAATCACCGTCTGGGAATCATCGGTCGGCTGCCGTGGGAAAATAAAAATAATCGCCAGCTGAATTAGCAACGAGCCTAGCAACACGAGCGGAATGACCGTGCGCGGTCGATACGCTTCCAGTTTTAAACAGAGCCGATATAACACAACGCCCAGCACGGTCAGCACGATAATTAGCGGCACAAAAATAAGCCATTGTTGCCGCTCCAGTAGCGGATTATCTGCATAGACCGCATAAATATACTCGGCATGTATAAAAAAGCATGACACGATAAAAAGAGCCGTAAAAAAAATCAACAGCCCGTATACCATTTTCTGAAACCAAGTTTGCATGCAAAAACCCCTTTGCGTAGTGTAATGGTAGCCAGTTGTGCAAGGAACCGTATACCCATGATGATGGATGAAAAGCAGGGCAGATCGGTCATACTCTCTCATTTTTGTCGATCTATCGCCGCTATTATAAACGGTAAACATGAAAAATGCCTGAAAATCAGCACAGAAATGTATAAAATTTATCATGTGCCCACATTGCACTGCTGCCACCCACATCTATGTGAAGCATAACGTATAGATATGAATTGTATACGAACTCCAATTCATTATTTTTCTACAGTCTGTTCGCTATTCCTTTTGCACTTCGTTCCGGTTAGTGCCCATTTCGCCTCATAATGATCTGTTTGTTTGCATAGCAAAAACCCCGAGCCGCATACGTAGGCGCCTGCAAACATATTGTAAACCCTCAAGCATTGCTTAGGAGAGTTCCAACTGCTTACAGATGCCCCTTTTATACGATCGAGGCTATATGCTTGAATGTTATCACTGCTGATTGTGAATAAGCAACCGTCCAGCAGCATTGTGATCGAATCCGTTCACGTTCACACTTTACTTTCAACCGATTTTGCCACAAATCCCGCTTCAGCTGCTCGCTATTGTGCGCCTCTGCACCACTTGAGCAATGCCGCTAATTTTGTGCAGCCCCCGAAATGATGGATCATTTGACCGAACTTACCGCTGCCAGCAATTGCTCACTGCTAATCGGCTGTTCCATTGAGATACAATACGTATAGCCGTTCTGCTCCCATGTTGCCAGTTTGTAGCCTTTGTCACTGCCTTTAATCGTAACTGACAATCCATTCTGATTAACCGTACGCTTACTACTGTAGTCCGTATAATCGCCACTAATGTCGCCGCCACCAGATGCCATACGCAATGTAAGCTGATTGCTGCTACCTATATAACGAATCTCTGCTACCCCATCAAGCAGCGCATACTTTGTCTGCTGCGCTGTAAAAGGCAATACAGTCACTTGTTTTACTGCAAAACCTGCTGCCTTCGTTAATGCTGCCAATGAATCATAGGGTGTACTGCCGGTAATCGTAGTAGATCGTAATGTGGAATCCGCTCTGCTTGGCGCCATCATATCCGATTGTGGCCCGATTCCTGTTGCTTCCGGCACGGCTGTACCTGTACGAACCGATTCATTGCCTGGCGCAAATCCATGCTGAGCGGTTAGTACCCCTGCGAGTACGACGATTAGACTAGCTGCGGTTACCATATATTTGCGGTAACGTGTCCATACGGTTGGTTTTGCCGGCGTAGCTGGTTGTATATCCATCGTGCGAATCCGACTCATAATGCGTTCATGCATGTCAGGAGTTACCTGAATCCGCTCCATAATTTCGTTGTATTTGTTTCGCTTACGCGGCTCACTCGTCAAAATCATACTCCTCCTTCAACACCTGCTTTAGCTTTTCCCGTGCGCGATGCAGCAAAGAGCGTACGGTTGTCTCCTTTTTGCCGATAATGTCCGCAATGTCAGCCGTCGGATACCCTTCCTGATAAAACAGATGCATCACTTCACTGTACATCGCCGGCAACCGCTGCACCGCCTCCCATACAAATTGAAGCTGCTGTTCGTTATCAGCGATTAGCCCTTCATCCAGCTCACTCGTTTGGCGAACCCGATTGTAGCGAATTTTGTTTTTGCATAAATTGATCGCGACCCGCAGTACCCATGCTTTCTCATGGCTTGGACTATTAAACTCCGGCGCCGCCTGCATATACCGAATCAGCGTATCTTGCACGATATCTTCCGCTTCCATCATACTGTGCAAATACGAATACGCCAGTCGTAAAATGGAATTACCGTACTGCTCCAACACCGATTCTGCTTTGCGGTTTGATTGCTCACGCCATGTATGCGGCTGTTGCAATACAGCTACCGTATCACGAGCCGATTCGTGTGGCGAGCGATCTTGCTCCTGATCGATCGCCGTTTTCCAGAGCGACGTTAGACGCAAAACGACCTGTTTTATTTTACTAATCAACGTATGAAAAGGATTATATATGGAAGTACCTGTCTCAAACAAAAAATGACCTCCTACACGACAAATTAAGGATTGGTTTCACTGGTGAAATGGGATTGCCAGGGATACAGCAGCACAACCTCAACTACAATTACAGCTTGTACAAACCGTTTGTTGTGATCTGACTCCCTTTCATTATACGTGATTATACGGATGCTGTCGTTATCGTTTCGGATTAAGGTACTGTACATAGTACACAACGACAGAGCGCTAATTGTTGCGCAATTGTGGGAATTTATACCTAAAAATAGTGTACTACCTCCAACAATAGTGCGGTATACAGTGCCTTCGAATCCCCATGATACACATAAACTCCACTACAGACAGGCAAAAAACATCCCGAAATATAGTTCGGAATGCTTTTTGCCTTCGTGCTACACCTTGTATGCTATATGACTGGAATCATAATCCGTTTGTGATGCCTACTTTTATTTTACATGAACGGTATAGATTACGGTTTTTGCTGGTTTAGCGCCTTTTTCCCAAGCGGGTGTATATTTGAATGTCAGTTTGTAAGTGCCTGGTTTGTCGGCTTGAAATACCCATGTTTTGTTAGTTGGTGCGCCAACGATTGTGTCGCCGTCTTTGCTTTTACTGCTGGAAGCTGTTGCTTGTTCGGATGCTTTTACTAATTTCAGCTGTGGCTCAGCTTTGTAATTCCATGTATACCCAGTGGAGTCGTTTTGTTCCAGCTTGATGTCGAATGTTTTGCCTGCTGTAGCTTCGATCTTTTTGTGAGTTACATTCGCTTGCTCAGATTGTTTTTTGTCGCCCACTTTAATGGTATAAATGACCGTTTCAGCTGGTTTGGCATCTTTTTTCCAAGCGGTAACATACTTGAAGGTGATTTTATACGTACCTGGCTTGTCTGCTTTGAAGTTCCATGTTTTAATGGTCGGTTTTACCATCCCATTTTCTCCTTTTGGAGATTTTTCAGACTTGGATACGAATGTGATGCCTTTATCGGTTGTATACGTCCAGGAATAACCGTTCGATCCCAATTCTTCGCGATTGATCGTAAATGTTTCACCTGCTACGGTTTTGATCGTTTTGTACGCTACTTTCGCTTCTTTTGAGGTCGATGTTTTATGTGTTTCCGCACTGATCGTATGCATTGCACTTGGCGCCGCATGAATGACATTTGCGCTTACACCTCCGAGCAATGCTACACAACTTGCTGTCAGTGCGAATACTTTCCATCCTTGACGACGTGCTGTTTTTGAAGCAGGTTGGTTGTTTACGTTTTTGTTCATTTTGAATCTCTCCTTGTCAATAAGTTGTTATAGGTTTTTGTTTTCGTTAATTGCAATTGCGCTGTGGCTTCGTTGTGTTATTTTCTTGTTTCTATCTCGTATACACTAGCTGCTTAGCTATTGTTGCAATGTGTGCAGAAATTTTAATTATTTTATAGTTGCATCCATTCACTATGGAAATTGCGCACCATTCGCCAACTGTACAAACGGAATGAGCTGGCTTGGTGCAAGCACCTGGTGACATCAAACTGCTTATTTAACATGAACAGTATAGACGACGGTTTGTGCTGGTTTGACCCCTTTTTCCCAGGCGCGTTCGTATTTGAATGTCAATTTGTAAGTGCCTGGTTTGTCGGCTTGAAATACCCATGTTTTGTTAGTTGGTGCGCCAACGATCGTTTCACCGTCTTTGCTTTTACTGCTGGAAGCTGTTGCTTGTTCAGATGCTTTTACTAATTTCAGCTGTGGCTCAGCTTTGTAATTCCATGTATACCCAGTGGAGTCGTTTTGTTCCAGCTTGATGTCGAATGTTTTGCCTGCTGTAGCTTCGATCTTTTTGTTGCTCACATTCGCTTGGTCTGCTGCTTTTTTGTCATTCACTTTAATCGTATAAATGACCGTTTCGGCTGGTTTGGCATCTTTTTCCCAAGCCCGTACATAATCAAATGTCAGTTTATATGTGCCCGGTTTGTCCGCTTTAAATGTTAATATCGTGTCGTTTGGTGCACCTACGATCGGGACATCTTTTTTATCGACGTCGGCAGGTATTGGAGATGTCTCCGTTTTGTTGACAAACTGAATGTGCGAATCAGCTTTGTAGCTCCATGAATAGCCTGTCGATTCGTTTTGTTGTAATTTAATGTTGAATGTTGCGTCGGTGTTCGCTGCGATTGTTTTATTGGTTACTTTAGACTCGTTCACTGCTGACGCTCCTTCGGTCATTTGCCCAAATTGTTGAGGATCAATCGGCGTCGTCGTTACAGAACTTACCACATACGTATAAGGTGCCACATCGGACGCTGCATAGATCATACCGCCCCCCACTCCGGTTCCGAGTAAGGCGACACAGCCTGCTGTAATTGCGATACCTTTCCAGCCTTGACGACGTGCATGTGAAGCGGTTGATTGTTCGTTTGCATTCTGTTTCATGTTAATTCTCTCCTTGTCAGTCCATTGTTAGCGGTTTGGAAATACTGCTGTTTGCTCGTTATTCACTTGTCGTGTTCGTGTTTTGCCTTGTTGTGATCTGCTTTCTATCCAATACACACCAAAAACTTAGCTATTGTTGCAATGAATACAAAACATATTCAAAAATATAACTATCATGTTTATCGTCCACACTGCAACTTTAATAAGGATACTCTATACATTCGTCTGTGCGTCTATAACCTACATCCATCCATAACGATAACAGAAACATCCTGATACCAAAAAATCCCGATGCTTAAGCAGCATCGGGATGTCGATACAATCATGTATAACGATGATCGAGTAACTTGTCTAGCGCAATGGACGAGATCGAAAAAACAGTTCTAATCATAATGTTTCATTAGGCTCTATCTGCCCATGATGCTCCACTGCTCAGGTTACATGATCATTAATGCTATTCATGCAACTTACTCCTGCCGAGCATATTTACAATCCAATGATGAAATACCGCTTACGACAAACGTCCGCTGAAATCTTCAAATTGGAATGTACGAATGACACGAGCGCCTTCTTCATCATTATAGCTAACGATAGAAGGCAGATTTACACCGTTAAACATATGGTTTTTGACCATACTGTAAATCGCCATATCGGTAAACACGAGACGATCGCCAGGTTGCAGCGGCTCAGGGAATGAATAGTCGCCAATCACATCACCGGCAAGACAAGTCAGTCCACCTAGACGATAGGTGTACGGATGCTCGCCCGGTTTGCCGGAGCCGATAATATGCGGACGATATGGCATTGCCAGTACATCTGGCATATGGCATTCTGCCGACGTGTCAAGAATGGCGATATCCATCCCATTTTTCATCGTATCCAGTACGGTAGCGACCAGATAACCAGCATTCAGCGCAATCGCTTCGCCTGGTTCCAGATACACTTCCACATTGTACGTTTCTTTAATGTGCGTAATGCAGCGGCACAGCGTATCCAGATCGTAATCGGCACGGGTAATATGGTGTCCACCACCAAAGTTTACCCATTTCATTGCATGCATATACTTACCAAACTTCTCCTCGACCACTTGCAGCGTGCGCTCCAATGTGTCGGAGTTCTGTTCACACATCGTATGGAAGTGCAAACCGTCAATACCTTCGAGATCGTTCTCGTCGAAATTGTCCAGCGTTGTACCCATACGGGAATAGTTATAACAAGGATCGTACAAAGGCACTTCGATTTCCGAATATTCCGGATTGATGCGAATGCCGCAACTGATCTTTTTGTCCGCGTGTTGCACACGATCTTTGAAACGGTGCCACTGGGAAAATGAGTTGAAGACAATATGATCGCTATAGGTCATCATTTCATCGAATTCCGCATCGACATAAGCCGGTGCATACACATGTGTCTCCTTACCCATTTTCTCATAGCCGAGCCGCGCTTCAAATAGAGAACTGGACGTTACACCTTTTAAATATTGTCCGATCAGCGGATATAGCGCATGCATTGAAAAGCCTTTTTGCGCCAGCAAAATGTGCGCGCCAGTACGTTGTTGTACGGAATCCAAAATCTCCAAATTTTTCACGAGCAGACGCTCGTCTACGACATAACTTGGAGAAGGAACAGCGCTGTAATCGATCGGTTTCAAGTTATCGGTCATTTCCGTCTCCCTTATCATTAGTCAAGCAGCGTTGGCGAGAAATCTTCTTGCCAAGGCAGACCTTGTTTGTTCAGTTGTTCCATGAATGGGTCGGGATTCATTTCTTCGACGTTGTATACGCCTGCTTTCATCCACTCGCCTTTGATCATCAGCATCGCGCCGATCATCGCCGGTACGCCGGTTGTGTAAGAGATCGCTTGGGAGCCAACTTCACGATAACATTCCTCATGATCACATACATTGTAGACGTAGTACGTTTTTTCTTCGCCATCTTTTGTACCTTGAGCGATAATACCGATGTTGGTTTTACCCTTTGTTCTTGGGCCGAGTGAAGCCGGATCAGGCAGGATCGCTTTCAGGAATTGCAGTGGAATAATCTCTTTGCCTTCAAAGTTGATCGGCTCAATCGAAGTCATGCCTACATTTTCCAGCACTTTCAAGTGAGTCAGATAGTTTTGCGAGAATGTCATCCAGAAACGAATTTTTTTGATACCAGGGATGTTTTTCGCCAGTGACTCTAGTTCTTCATGGTATAACAAGTAAATATCTTTAGGACCGATCTCCGGCAGATCGTATACTTTTTTCTCGGACAGTGGTGGAGTTTCGATCCACTCGCCGTTTTCATAATAACGACCATTTGCCGTAATTTCACGGATATTAATCTCTGGGTTAAAGTTGGTTGCAAACGGATACCCGTGGTCACCTGCATTCGCATCCACGATATCGATCGTATGAATTTCGTCAAAATAATGTTTGATCGCATACGCGGAAAATACGCCGGTTACGCCTGGGTCAAAACCGCATCCGAGCAAAGCCATAATGCCAGCTTCTTCAAATTTCTGTTTATAAGCCCACTGCCAGCTATACTCGAATTTCGCCGTTTCAGGCGGTTCGTAGTTGGCTGTATCCAGGTAGTGAGTCTTGGTCGCAAGACATGCGTCCATAATGGTCAGATCCTGGTACGGAAGCGCAACGTTGATTACAACGTCAGGACGGAAACTTTCGATCAGAGCGATGATCTCGTCCGTATTGTCGGCATCGAGCTGCGCGGTACTAATCTTGGTTTTCCCTCCGTCCAATTTATTTTTCAAAGCTTCACATTTTTCAACTGTACGGCTTGCGATGCAAATTTCCTCGAATACATCCGGGTTCTGTACACATTTGTGTACAACCACACTAGCCACGCCACCGGCGCCGATAATTAACGCTTTTCCCAAAATATTGACCTCCTTAAAGTCCGTTTCGTTTTGCTCTACATGCTCAAGGTCACGCCTGAACATCGCGACGTACAGGTCTTACTACCCACCTGTCAATCAAAAACGCCAACGTTGATTATACATAAGTATGTGCAGTTAATCAATAAAAATCGACAAATTTCGTTGTGGCACATGTTTAACGATGATTTTCCTTGAAAATACTTCGAAATACGCATTAATGCTTCCATTTACAGTCTTTAGCGCAGTAAATAACAAGGGTAAACAGACTGATTTTTCAATCGAATAAGATTAAATTTTTCAAAATGGATATTTATACGTTTTAGTTGGAGCATGGCGATCAGCTTGATCGCTATCGATGCGATCAAGAACACATATATGATGCAAATCGAACTGCCGCCAACAGCTGCCCTAGTTTGACCATACCGCTTTTGTCGATCACTATAATGGTGCTACAAGATCGCTATAGCCAGTTAGACGATGTACAAACAATGATTAGCATCATGTAATGAATGGGCACATGATACTACGAGACGAATCATTTATTGTGTAGAGCCATAGGATAGGCTACGCCTTCGTTTCACATTTCGTTCACAATTTTTCTTTATGCAGAGCATACTGAATATTTATAACTTCGATATTATAAATAATCATCCAAATGCAAACTATCGGCTGCTTTTCGCTCTATTTTAATTGTAAACAGATCATCGTCGTTAATGATCAAGCTTGTCTACTAGCTGCTGTCGGCAACAAAAAATTACATTCATTTTACAATTGTTCAGCGAGCTGGAAATCGTACATACGGCATATCCAGCTACTTTTAAGCTTACCATGCTAGAAATGAACTGCAAGTGAGCGGATTAGCGAAATGCGCTGCCATTTCAACACTGCTTCTGGAGCTGGAATATGTAGCGACTACAGTTTTACATTGTGTACACAGTTAAACATATTAGAATTAATAAAATAAATTCATACTAGGTATGCAATTACTTAAATATGTATGGAGGCTTTATGATGACCAAGAAACTGATGTCCACTCCGTTTAAACTGTTGATGGCGACAACGCTCAGCTCTGCACTCGTGCTGGCACCAACTTCCTCCCAGCTGTTTCCGACAGCAGAAGCTAAAGCAGCGGTAAAACAAACTTCCTCCGCCACCACAACACCAATCAAACATGTGGTCGTTCTTTTTCAAGAAAATGTCGCGTTTGACCACTATTTTGGCACCTACCCTTATGCGGTCAATCCAAAAGGTGAGCCTGCATTCAAACCAGCCGCCAATACGCCTACCGTGAACGGGCTAAGCGGCGTTTTACTTACGAAAAACCCTAATGGTGTCAATCCACAACGACTGGATCGTTCACAGGCGCTGACAGCAGATATGGATCACAGTTATTCGGCAGAACAGAGCGCATTTAATGGTGGCAAAATGGATCAGTTCGTTAAATACGGCGGTAAAGGCTCCAGCGTCGTAATGGACTATTTTGACGGCAATACCGTAACGGCAATGTGGAATTATGCGCAGCATTTTACACTGAACGATAATTCATTTGGCACCGGTTATGGCCCATCTACTCCGGGTGCATTGAATCTGATCTCCGGACAAACGCATGGTGTGAAGCTGTACAGCGCCAATGCCACCGAGCATGGCGAACTAGCTACTTCGCAACTGGATAGCGGCACTATTACCGATGATTACAACCCTTATTATGATAAAGCTTCCACCGGTACGACTGCCGCAATGGACGATACGAACAAAAACGTTGGTGATCTGCTTAACCAAAAAGGCGTAACATGGGGCTGGTTCCAAGGCGGATTCCGCAATATCAAAGAACAACACAAAAATATCGGTGGCCATATAGTGACAGATTACAGCCCACACCACCAGCCATTTCAATATTACAAATCGACGTCCAACCCTAACCATGTCGCACCATCGTCCAATGCGATGATCGGCAAAAGCGATCGTGCGAACCATCAGTACGATCTGGCAGACTTCTGGACGGCAGCGGATTCCGGTCACCTGCCAGCAGTCAGCTTTTTAAAAGCGCCAATGTATGAAGATGGACATGCCGGTTATTCCGATCCGATCGATGAGCAAGTATTTCTGACCAATACGATTAACAAGCTGCAACAACTGCCAGAATGGAAAGATACCGCCGTCATTATCGCTTATGATGATTCCGATGGATGGTACGATCATGTGATGCCACCACTCGTTAACGGCTCCAACGATCCAAAGCTGGATACGCTTAACGGTCAAGGCGATGCAGGCACACCTAAAATGGGCGATTATAAAGGTCGTGCCGGCTATGGCCCACGTCTGCCATTGCTGATCATTTCGCCATATGCCAAACATAATTTTGTCGATAATACGCTGACCGATCAATCCAGTATTTTGAAATTTATCGAAGATAACTGGAAACTGGGACGCATCGGTAACCATTCGATGGATGAAGTGGCAGGCACATTGACGCATATGTTTGATTTTACAAATAAAGACCGCAATACAGCGCTGTTCCTGAATCCGCACACTGGCGAAGCTGAAAGCAAAAAAGATGCGGCAATTCAAACGAAACAGTATATCGCGCAAATTTATAAAGATATGAAATAATCTATTACGGTTTACCTAGACTACCGTACTTCTACATCAGTATGATGATGTACTTTTATGTTGATATAGGTTTTATATGACAGATTATTTGCTGATGGGATGTACAAGTGTTTGTACCTTTATAAAACAGGCTGGATACCGATCATTGGACAGGATGGGTATCCAGCTTTGTTTTCATTCAGTTGCTTACAATCGATATACAAATATAGACATTGATTCGTATTCGATACGATGTAGTCCTTTGACCGGTTTAAATGTAATGTCTGATCAACTCCATCTAAATTACAACTTTAGTTGGGTACTCGTTTCACGATTATGCAGCAATTGCATCCTATTCAACATTCAAATTAATTTCGGTCAACGCAGTAGTTTATCGTTAACGTTCATTTGTAGCTTTACTGTTGTTACTTTGGCATGATGAAAGGATGATGAACCGATGATTATACAAACGATCATTGCATGTAGTCTCGTAATTGGATTCGGCTGGACGATGATTCATGTGATCAAACTAATGCTACGTTCACAGCAACATAAATGCACCCAACGCCATGACATGTTCAGCCGCACTGCCTTATGTGTTATGACCGTTACCGTGTTAACACTAGCGCTGCTAACTACTGGCTGGACGCCTGTCGCAAAAGCGGATACGATGACCGGGATGAAGAATAGTTCTTCCCCATCTGCAACGACATCCAAAACTAAAAGCAATTCCACAACTTCCACGGCGACCGATTTCAAGCTAACTGACCAAGATATCAAGCAACAAAATCAAAGCGCCGTCAATCTTATGAACGAACAAGCATTGACGCCAACGATATTAGCCGATGGCACTAAACAATTTGTGCTAACTGCTTCCACTTTTGCATGGGGACTGTACCCAGGCAAAGTAATGGAAGGCTGGGGCTTTAACGGCACGATTCCCGGTTCGCTTATTCGTCTGAATGTTGGCGATCAAGTTGATATTATCGTTCATAATCAACTGGACGAGCCGATGACGGTGCACTGGCACGGTCTGCAAGTGCCGAATGCAATGGATGGGGTGCCAGGTATGCCTAATCCAGCGATTCAGCCTAACGGAAGCTTCCATTACAAATTTACCGTTACCGAGCAAATGATCGGTACACATTGGTATCACAGTCATTATGATGACGATTTCCAGGTAGATGCCGGTATGTACGGCGCGATCATTGTAGATGATCCGAGCAGCAATACCGGTACAACGACCACTACTACCGATGGACAGCATTATGATGTCGATAAACTGTTTATGCTCGGTGCCACCAAAGTCGATGGTGCTGATCCGGAAAATGCGTTTACAATTAACGGCAAATCTTATCCGTACACCCCGCAAATGACGGTGCAAAAAGGACAACGTGTATTGCTGCGACTCGTAAATGCGAGCGCCGAAGATTATCACGCGATTACGCTGGATGGTTACACATTAACGATCGTAGCCGAAGATGGTCAACCATTGCCTGATCCGCAAAACGTTAGTGTCGTCTCGATTGCTCCGAGCGAAACATTGGACATTGCTTTTACAGCAAATCGAACCGGGGACTGGTGGTTCCATAGCACCATCGCCAGCGAGCTGTCTAATCCTGATGATACAACAGATGATCTAGGCGGTATGATGACGCTGATCCATGTGAAGTAAGGAGGAATGTAGCGATGATATTCCACGAACTGTGGCTCACAGCCAGCAGCGCGATCGCTTTGACGCTTGGAAGCTATTCATACGGCATATACCGACAAAACTTACGATCCGATACAATACACCGCAAGCGGCAGACAAGCTTGGATAAACAAAACAATCGGTATCGACCAAATAGCTGCCGCTTCACTGTCAAAACAGCGATCACCACATCGCTCTGCTTGGCATTAATTTCGCTGCCGTCTTATGTCCAACTGGCGCAAGCAGCCCAGTCTGCCTCGCCAACTCCAAGTTCTGTAGCCGCTTCGGCTTCGGCGCACTCATCCACCAGCGATTCGTCAGTCGCTGCGCCGCCATTAGCGACCAACGATCTACTACCCGGCGTACTGGATGCCGCTACCGATGCGTTAACGAAAGCGAATATTACACATCAAAACCATCTGGCGCTCCGTACGATGAATGAGCAAGGCATGGTACCGCATCTACTCGCCAACGGCACGAAACAGTTCGTGCTCACCGCCGCCCCGCTCATCTGGAATTTGTATGAGCAAAAAAATATACAAGCATGGGGATACAATGGTCAAATTTCCGGCCCGGTACTGCGCGTAAAAGTCGGTGACACCATAAGCATCGTTTTAAAAAATAAACTGCCTGAACCGACCAGTCTTGGCTTTAGCGGCATCGCAGTTCCAGCCACAATGGGCGGCATTCCGCATCATCCGGTCGCCCCTAATGCGTCCCTGACGTATACATTCAAAATTACGGACGATATGGTCGGCACTCACAGCTATTTCAGCACGACCGATATGGACAAACAAATTAACCACGGGCTGCATGGCGTACTGCTCGTCGACCCAGTACAAGGCAAAGAGTACCCGGATGCGGATGTGAACGCCCTATTCGATATCGGTTCCTTTGTCGTTGACCAGAAAGTGGAGGAAAATGTGTTTACGTTAAATGGTAAACCGTATCCCAATTCCCCCGAACTGTCGATTCAGCAAGGTCAACATGTGCTCGTGCGGATCGTAAACAGTAGCGCAGAATCATTCCATGCGATGCATCTACACGGGTATACATTTAAACTGGTCGCCCAAGACGGACGCCATCTGTCCAAACCGATAGCAATGAACGTCGTCTCGGTCGCCCCTGAACAAACGGTCGATATCGAATTTACCGCCAATGCGCCAGGCATATGGATGTTCCATTGCCATATTCTCGATCATACGATCAATCCGGACGATGATGACGATGAAATGGGTGGATTGATGACGAATTTTATCGTGCACGGCACGGGAACGGAGCAGTCGGGATCAGCGGGGGCGATGGGTTCGATGAGTGATATGAGTTCGATGGGTTCGGCAAGTACTACTGGTTCTAATAGGGCAAAAAATTTTAGCAAATCGCTGGATATGATGGGTCATTCCTAATTGAATTGTTTATCGTATTGTTTTGCACAATGAAATTAATTTGTACGTAAATAACATAGCTCTACTACTTGGAGCATAATGACATACCGTTCAAAGCCAATCAACTATAAGGCTTGTTGTATGTCATTATGCTTTTTTATACGTTGCTATGTCGTTCTATATTAAAATCAGGTTTAAATATTCTCACTTATATTTATAATTAAATGAACGAGAAATTCACATATTCTGAATTAAAATGAGACGAACGACTACATCATTTTTACACCAGCTCGTTTTTGAAAGGAGCCCTCTCCCATGCCCAATCACCCAACCTCCTCCCACCCTATCCTGCTCGACATCCCCAACCATTTCGAAAGCAAACGTCTACTCATCCGAGCACCGCAGCCGGGCGACGGTGCGGCGATGAATGAAGCGATTCGTACTAGCATTAACGAGCTGCAACCGTGGATGCCGTGGGCACAGCAACTTCCGACAGTGCAACAATCGGAGGCAAATTTGCGGCTGGCGCAGGTGCAATTTATGGAACGGCGGGATTTGCGGCTGTTACTGCTCGATAAACAGACCGGGCAATTTGTTGGCAGTAGCGGTCTACATGCGATTGACTGGCAAGTGCGCAAATTCGAGATTGGCTACTGGGTGTCTACAGCTTATGCCGGACAAGGTTACATTAGCGAAGCGGTGCGTGCGATAACCGAATTTGCGATCGAACGCTTGCAAGCGAATCGGATCGAAATCCGCTGTGATGCACGCAATGTGTCAAGCGCACGGGTAGCGGAGCGTTGCGGCTATACATTGGAAGGAACGCTCCGCAATCATAAGCTGGATACACAAGGATCGTTGCGACATACGCTGATTTTTGCCAAAGTGCGTGGGGCTGAATATGAGTAAAGGCAGCACAAATCGATCTGTACATGACGAATCAATTTATACGGTAATGAATCGCTAATTTATGGGTAATGGTTTTCAAGCTATATTTATGCGATGGTGCATACATCTTAATTCGTTGGCGCTTAACAACTTCATTTTATAGCCAAAACTATAGACTGTATTGTTCGATCTGTTCAATCGACAATGAGCGTAGATGATACATTCATCGGACTAGACGATGGATTAATGCACAAGCTCTATGCACAATATGGACAACCTGATGCGACATGATCGTGCAGGTTGATTGTGTTCAAACGTTAATGATTGTGGCAACAACAATCCAAGAAATGAGGGATACGAATGAACATGTCAGGGAATACGATTTTGATCACAGGTGGAGCAACCGGAATCGGGCTTGCGTTTGCAGAACGATTTATCGCAGCTGGTAATCAGGTCATTATATGCGGACGACGTGAGAGCGCGCTACAAGAAGCACAAGCCAAACTGTCCAGGCTTGAAATACGGGTATGCGATCTGAGCATTGCTTCCGAACGTATTGCCTTATTTGATTGGGTGAACGAACATCGTCCAGACATCAATGTGCTCGTTAACAATGCGGGGATTCAGCAGCGTTTTCATATGTTAAAAGCGGATGCGAGCCGCAATTGGGATTATTTTAGCAAAGAGATTGAAACCAATGTAGACGCGCCGATTCATCTATGTATGCTGTTTGCTCCATTTCTGGCACAAAAAGAAGCAGCGGCGATCATCAATGTAACATCCGGGCTTGCATTTACGCCATTTGCGATTGCACCGATTTACTCGGCAACTAAAGCGGCGCTGCATTCGTTTACGATGAGTTTGCGGCATCAGCTATCCGATACGGCAGTTGAAGTAATCGAAGTCGTTCCACCAGCCGTTAATACCGATTTGGGAGGAGCCAATTTGCATACTCATGGCGAACCGCTCGCTGAATTTGCGGATGGTATTTTTGCAGGACTACAAGCTGGCAAGCTGGAAATTGGTTACGGCAGCTCAGCAGATCGCCTGCGTATGTCACGCGATGATATCGATAAATATACAGAACAAATGTATGCGGCAAGTAAAAATATGGTGTGAGCGGAACACGAACAAACGAAATATTGCTGTTGGAACAGCCTAAAATACAGCTCATAACAAATAAAGCCGATCTTCTGCAATAGAAGATCGGCTTTGCTAACTTCGTAAAAGGCTTGTTTTCCAACCGTATACTATTTGTTATGGCAACATACTAGGGCGTGTCTTCAAACTGCTTCGTAGGCAGTTCGATGCGTTTTTTTATTAGATTACGCTTGTATACGCAGCTCAACTCACCTAAAACGCGATCAACTTGAACAATAAAATGACAACGCTGAAAGTTTGAAGACACTGCCTAGTTCACAGTCATTCAAAATGGACGATCCAATATTCTAACCACCACTGCGGTACGGAATAAGGGATAGACTCCCATGCTCAAAAGCCGTCCTTACTCCTTATTTCCTTTCCACAGTGAAGTGCAGCTCGTAACCTACGAATTTGTTTACACGTCCTGGCTAGGCAAAATCAACTTTTGCGCGACACTGCTGCAACGAAAAGAGCGATGCACCACTCCACCCGTAACGATCAAAAACTACGCCGCCGCAGTTCATAGAAATATTGCACCGCCGGATGCTTCAATTTGACCGTATCACTCATATTTTGCAGCCGCTTCTTCCCTACACGACGATCGATCAAAGCGAGAATATTAAGCAGTATATCCGGACTGTCCAAACTTTCCTCAATCGGACGTGCCAAAAATCGGTTCGCCATCGTATCAAAATTCGATTTACTAAGCGCCGTCTGGGCGGACAAAATCTGTTTCGCACACTCGGTTAGCTTGCGATTGCGGGCGATAATCTGCAAACGATCGTCCGGAATATTGCCGTTGCGATCCTGTTTAACGTTTTCGATCTCTTGTGCAGTTAGCGGCACATCGATATCCGGGTTGTTTTTGATCTCCTGTTCGCTTTCGTACCAACGAATCGGTGTGGTCGTGTCTTTCATATTTAAAATATTCTTTTTGTCGACCGTAATATAACAATTGCCCGATTTATCGGGGGCATACCGATAACTTGTAGCACGGTATTCCACTTTTCCTTGTAATGCCGGACAAAGAAAACTTTCCAAATTTTGCTTTAATTTACTCCAGGACATAAACCCTCCTATTTTGCGAGCCGATCATTGGTATCGTTAATGACCATGCTTATTTTCAACTTCTCTTTAGATTAGCACGGATCGTGTGAGGAATACATAGCAAAGCTACCGAACACAATGTATTCGGTAGCTTTCGTCGTTTGTATAATTACATTCCTAGTCCGAGCTGGATCGCTTTCACGATCATCATAATGACAGCGATCAGCAAATACGCGCGCAGCACAATCATGCCGAATTTGCGTGTTTTCGACCATACTGGTTTGGACAGCTCTTGCAGTGGTGGCATCCGCCACATACGTGGATCAATCTCAATCGCTGCTTCTTTTGCAGCCGTATTCGCTTTGCCTTTGCTGCGATACAGCATCATAATGCTTGCCAGCAGTCCGGCTGCAAATACGACGATCAACACTTTAATAAACAGCCAAATATCGATGTTTGGAAACAGCGTTTGTGCAGCGAGAATAAAGGACAACATCACGAGCACACCGACGATAAAGCTGCTTACGATATTGAGCCACAGTTTGTTAACCCAAGGGCCGAGCACTTCTTTGTCATTGCACAGCAGCAGCAGAAATACAGTCGCACTAGGCAGCAAAATGCCGGCAAGCGCTTGAACAGCTGTTGTGATCACACCGAGCGGTGCATGTGGAATGAGTACGATTCCGCCTGCTACCAGTACGAGCAGTGCATAGCTGATATAAAAGCCGGGTGCATCCGACACTTTGCGATGCAGTGAATGTTTAATGCCAAATGTGTCGCCAATCGCATACGAAGTAGACAGTGTAACCGCAGCCGCTCCGATTAACGAAGCATTCAGCAAAATAATCGCAAAACAGGTGCCAGCAAAGGAGCCGAGCGTAGCGCTTAATCCTTTGGCAACAGCGCCTCCATCGACAAACGCGCCTGCCAGATTTGTGCCATGAAACGCAAAGCCGGTCGCGATAATGAGTGCAGCCGCTCCGATAATGACGACAAACGAACCGATCACAGTGTCTGCCCGTTCGTATCCCATCCAGCGTGGAGTCAAACGTTTGTCGATCACATTCGATTGTTGGAAAAATAATTGCCACGGTGCAACCGTTGTACCTACCATGCTAATAATCAGCAACATCATATTGGAATCAAAATGCGATCCCATTTGCGGAATGAAAAAGTCATGAATCACTGTACCTGCAACCGGATGGCTCATGAACGCCAGCGGAATCGCCAAAAAGTTAACGGCAATAAACAGATACATAACGGTTTCCCAGCGGCGGAAGCTGCCGGTTAGTGTCGAAGCGATCAGCAGCACTGCCGCAACAGGTACCGAAATATAAGGGCTAACACCGAAATACGACATCGACAGATCGACACCAATAAATTCGGTCACCAATGTCAAAAAATTAACAAACAGCAGATCACCTACCGAAAACGCACCCCAGAAACGACCGAACCGTTCAAAAATAAGTTTGGCATGACCGACACCGGTAACCAAACCGAGACGGACGACCATTTCCTGATTGACGATCAGCACTGGAACTAACAGCAACAGCACCCACAGCAGATGAGTTCCATAATTTTGACCCGCTTGTGCATAAGTGGCTACACCACCAGCATCGTTATCACCGACCATAACGATCAGACCTGGACCCATAATGACGAGCAATGTGCGCAGACGAGCGAGCCATGTTTTACGTTGACCTAGATCATGTTCACGAACGGTGCCAAATGCACCACGAATATCCCCTACATGTGCTTGATCGAGTACGGCTGGTGGCAGGTTACGAGCTTGAGCTTGGTTTTGCATGTCGAACGACCTCCTTGAAATATACGATATGGATTAAAATGATCAGCCAAAATGAACGGTAAACTACACGATCGACCTGGTATACTGGCGCCATCACTCATACCTGCCACCTCCTTTATGCTTGGATTGGTTATTCATCAAAGCCCCTAGAGGCAAAAATCCCCCTGTCAAAAGCACAGGGGGATGAAGACACATGCCAAAAAAACATGGCTGTTCACGAGCATTTCCCCTGGTTGAGCTTCGGCACTGTACAACGTAGAGTGAACTTCACTCAGCTACCTTAAGTAGAGCCTTAATCCGGCAATACCTGTTCTACCCATTGGCATCTTTCGATGTTTCCGGGCAGTAGCCTGTGTTTGTACAGGAGCCTCGCCTAACGAGAAATATTATATTATTTTCATATCCAAGGTAAGTCTACTCGCGTATGAACGAGTTGTCAACTGCTTTTTTTTCAAAAAAACTATATCGATTTTGTGCTCATTTTACTAATGGATAGCGAACTATTTTGTGGCATAAATGCCATCTTTGAACATAAATAATGATGGAAAATCCGCCACAGCGTTTACTCCTGCGTATTGAGCAATTTCATCAGCTCGATCAGATCACCGGCAGCAGCAGCCGCATATTTATGCTCCGTCGTATTGAGCGTCAAGTCATGCAAAATATCTTTAAATGCAATTAGCCGTACCCCTTGCTTTTCGATTGCCTCCAGCTCCTGGCTTTCTTTTACTTTTCCATGTACAAACCAGTAACTCCAATTCGCTCCATTGACGACCGCATCTCTTAGCTTTTGTTTTTTATCGGACGTATATTTCAGTTCGACCCATGCTTTGACACTATCTTTTATATTATCGGAATTTCTAGCTTTAGCACTCGTTTTCGATTGTACACCGAGTTTTTCCATCTGTGTTTTGGTCAGCTTGCTAATATAAGCGACCGGGCGGACACTGACTTGTACTTCGCAATGAATATATTCCCATCCGGTTTCAGCGTCATATTTGACCGCCAGGAAATCGATCTCATTTACCTTTTCCCGTATTCCACGAATCGTAAAATATCCATTTTTGTTCAGCCATTCTTCAACTAACGTCTCTGCTTGAAGCGCCATATTGATCCTCCTTATCCAATCGTATATCTCTAACTGCCTAAAGTAACATTCGCGATTGGTGTGGAAAACCCTGCCTCAAACGCAGGTTTATGTTCTTTTCTCGACTGCAATGCGGCGCGATCATAACCTATACTTCTGTGTCCTTTTGGACTTTTGGCAGTACAATCGCCAACTAAATATCACTCAGTTACAGCATCTTGTCCGAGCACATCCGGCTCGCCATCAGTTCGCTTCAGTTTATTTAATGACCATCATGCCTGTTTTACAAGCACAAAAATTTATGCAGCTTATAATATAAAAAAGAGGGAAATTTATCCCCTCTTGTCGATATAAAATGGAGTTGTACGTCCACATCGTTAGTACGCTGTACTCTATTTTCCTAGTTATTATCTTAGGTTGTTTATAGCAGGTTAGCGGCTAGTCCCGTTGTCTGCATTCAAAATCAGCTTTGGACGTAACTAAACATGTTTATGATCAAGCGATGACGAGCTAAACATATCGTGAATGAAATGGAGACAAGTTACGCGTATGCACTTGTCTTTTGCAACAATATACGGTTTTGTCGTCTAACGATTACTGTCGATCTCTCATTCATCTTTCACTATGCGCAACATCCGATTAGCCCCTTTTTGAAACTCATAAGCAACCGTCACTTCCTCCGTTCGATAACCGCTACTTTCGATATACGTAAGCAATTGATCCAAATGCTCATAGGTTCGACACGACAGATCGACCAATGGAAAAATGCGTATTTCCTGCCTTGTCACACGTAACAATTCCCCGATTGTTTGCAAATGAAACTCAATATCCAAACGATCCGCATACGTAAACAAAAAATGAGCCGACAACGTCAAATCAAACGCATCATCCTCAAACGGTAACGTTGGCAATGTAGCCGGAATATAACGTTCTGGAAATTGCTGCATATGCGCAGCACAATCCGCTAACGCCTGCGACCGATGCTGCTGCAATCCAGCAACAGACTGAAAATAATCCCATACATAATTGGACTGCACCTTTTCCATATGCAGCATCGTATGTTCAATATCTGCAAGCCCTTTTTCCGCAAGTTGTGCAAATGGATAATAGTACGCCATATCGGTTGCGGTCACATCCGCCCCTAACGCACTGGCAACCGCTGTAAACGAACATGCACCTGCCGGACAATCCAATATTCGGCGCCCGATTAGCTGCTGTGCTGTCAAATTGAACATGGACAAATATTCTTGAAACGTTCTCCCAATAAATACAATCCGGCTCAAATCTAAACTCATCTCGTCTCTACTCATCTTCGCTCATCTCACCTTTCTATACTGTGCTCGTTGTGAATCATTAGTCATATTGCTTGCTCTGTTGCAATATCATTTCTTCAACTCTGCCAATTTAACTGTATCATCTAGCGATAGTAATGGAGGCTGTCGATAGATTAGTCTTATTGTACATGGTTAGCTCGTGTTTGTTCAAACTGGAATGAGTTTATAGCTTCATTGTACGAGTAACAGTAAGCGTTCTCCTCGCTGCATCTGTTTCAACTGTAGACTTTCTGCTACGAAGAAACTGATTCTTTCCTTACTCATTAGATGGACAAAACATACGAATATCGTCCAACGCCGCTTCCGCATGAACTTTGACAAACGAACTTTCATCATGTATTGCCTCGCAAAGGATCGGTATGACTAGCGTTTGCTCCATCATTCCATATATCCTTGCAAATGTCCGAAGCATAATATTGCGATTGCTTTAATGTTCTCAGCGGGATGCTGACTGTTTGGTAGAAAATAAGTATCATTTCAAATTATATTTGAACCAATATCCATCCTATGGTACTGTCGTAGTAATAACCGTTAAAGGAGGCGTTTGTGCTGATCAATCCAATGTTGACAAAGGGCGAATTCATGAAGGGGAACTCGTATAGCTAGCCCTCCAAACTGCGAACTCCCCCACTATTGAGAGGGGTATTGTTGTGAGTCTATCATCTACAGAATGGTTTATCCGTAATTTTCAAGAGGAAGATATGCCACTGCTTGGCGAGTTGTATCAATCCGTAACAGCTACAGAAAACGCAACATTTTGGTGGGTCGGAGACGAACATAATTGGAACAATGTATATTGTGCATTTGAACATGGTAAAATGATCGCTAAAGGACAGGTTAGCATTGTCAACATTGTGCCTCCTGGTCGTCTTAACAATAACTGCCATTCTATCTATCTTAACCTGAAAACGATCACTGAACGAGAAAATGATTTCGCATTACTCGAAGACGTTTATGAACATGTATTCATAAGAGCACAGCAGTTAAAGCAAACGCTCTCAAACGAATATGCAACGATACTATGTGTAGGCAATGATGCGACGGAAATAGCAAATAACGAGTTTTTTAGGCAAAAAGGATATGTATACTTAAATAGTTTGTACGGAATGACACGAGCTTTAAATGAACCAATCATTGAGGTTAAACTTGCAGAAGGTTTCCAATTCTCCCAGTGGAAAATGGAAACAGTTGCAGAACAACAACATTATCTTGATCTCGAAACCGAAGTTTGGCCTGATACCCCGCTTGGCAGCAATAAATTAGCGGAATACCAAAAAAATGAATTATGGACATCGATGGTCATACGCCAACAAAACATCATCGTCGCAGGGCTGATGGTGTGGAAGGAAGATGATGATGGCGTAATTGAGGACGTTTTTGTCCGTGAAACTTGGCGAAAACGTGGATTCGCTCGATATTTGTTAACGCAAGCTTTGTCTGATCTGAAAGCAAAGGGGCTGCCATCGGCTAATTTAGAGGTGTTTACTACTAATGCATCGGCGCTTTGTTTGTATCAGTCGGTTGGTTTTCGTGTTGTTAAGGAAGAAAGAAGATGTTTTATCAATTTGGAATAGTAAACAAGAGGGGCATATTGCTCCTCTTGTTTTGTCGTACCTATGTTTGCGCATTGGATAACATAATATTTATGCTCCATTGCTCTTTCTATTAGAGTCCTTATTGATCTACCAATGTAAAACAAGGCTATCTCAGCATAGCATTTGCTTATACAAAGATTAATAGAATGATGTATTTGCCATACTTTCAGCACCTATTGAAACCTATATCCGTTTCTACAACCGACAATGACCACAACGGAAACTAAAAAAACTGACGCCGATAAAGTACCGACGTCAGTTTGCAGACCAATGTCTTTTGTAATGCGTACTAAATAAGGTGTTGACCAACCAACGATTAGGAGCGGCTGTTTATTTATATTATTGAGCTTCTTCGCCCGATCAGATCACGGAAATCCGCTTACTAGTGAGCTTACAGTTCGTCCCGAGCTGCCAATACTTGCTCGATAACGGTATCCATAGACTTAGCATCAATGTTTACATTCATAGGAAAAGCTTTAAGGGCGAAGATGACTGCTTCTTCATCCTGCATATTTTTATTATACGTCGTCGGACGGAAGCCGGAGGTATAGCTAATGTAAGGTGCATAGGAGCCATGATGCAGCTCGCCGCTCCGGAACCAATTCCATAGTTTATCCGCTATTTGCGCCTGAAACTTATTATTTTCGATCAATTTCTCTCTATACTGTGGGTCAGTCAGCTCTCTATTGTATTGTTCTCGCGCATGGACACCTTTAGGATAAACTCTGAACAACGTAACAAAGCCGTGGTCTTCAGCATTTACACATAAAATTGAAGGATCAATAGCGGACAGCTCCAACATTTTTTTTCTTAAATAAAATTCCATTTCAAGCGTGCTACCTAATATGGACTGAAAGCCTTCGTGACCGAAAAACTTCAGCGTAGCCCAACCCGCCATAGAGTATGCTCCCGAACGGGACGCCTCCAACGTATACAGCCCTGGATTATAAGACGTCCGTTCCTGCAAATATTTGGAAGGAGGGCGATTCATCAAATCTACAAATTCTTTATAGTCGCGGATCATGAAAAGGCTGCAATTATACGGAGACCAGCCTACTTTATGAAAATCGCAGCCAATCGCGTCGGCATGAATCATCTGCTTGGCGAAATTGTAATTGCTTTGAATAATAGGCAGGATCGCCGTGGAAAATCCGAGCGGATTCGCTGCAAAGTCATAATTATTGAACGTGAGCCAAGACCAGCCAATTACCGCATCGCAATACAAAAAGGTTTTTCCATATCCATCTGGATTCGGATACTTCTCGATTAATTGTCGAACAGCTGCCACATCGTCGGTTCCATAAGCATCTGTTGAACCGATCGTACAAACAATCGAAGCAATCGGTATCTGTTGCTCATGCAATTGCTTCATCTGCGCTTCCAAATCGTGCAAATCCATACAATTGCTCTCGTTAGTTTGAATCTGGACAATATTATTCATCCCAAGACCGGACCAGTCTGTCGAATTCAGCTTGCAATAATGCCCCTGTTGGGAAACTAGCAACTTGGCATCGGTACGGATGCCTTCGAAGCGGCAATTTTTGCCGAGCACTCTAGTCAGCGCATACTTCAAGCCGTACAAATAACAACCCGACCCACCGAAGGTAAACAAGCCGCCAGGCTTAATCCCTTCCTTAGGCGTATGATCTTTATTATACCATCCGATCAACTTGGCAACGATTACGGCTGCTTCCAGTTCGGACACTTCTACATTCCATGAGTACTCGCCTTCGATAAGATTAGGACTGAACACCTCTGTCAACATTGCAGCAAGAGCGGAGGCAATATTGGAAGGCGGAATGACATTGGGCATCGTTAACGGATGGTTCCAATTGGGCAGCCCTTTGAACAGGTTTACCGCTTCCTCCACCACTTGGCTTACACTTTCCATATGAGGCGCCAGTTCGGCTTGTTGAACATGATCATAATCAGGCTGTACGGACGGAGTGTCCCCCAGATAAGCGGGTCCTCCAGCAGACTGTTTCAGCGCATCCAATTTGCGAATAGCTAGAGCCGCTTCAATCGCCAGCGGATCAATTTGCCCAGCCTGAAATGGCGAAGGGAAAGCTCGCTTCATGTCCATCCGGTTTCTGAGCCAATTGGGTGCTTCGCTTGCGACAGAACCATCCTCATTCCAATGACCTTTAAAATAGTTTGTGCTCATACGCAGCCTCCCTTAGTTTACACTCTGAATTTATTTACCGCTTGTTTCAATGTCTGGGCAGCACTGTGGCTAGTTTCCATTTGCATGTGTACCTCGTGGATTTGGTTCACGATCGATAATGTTCTGTCTGAAATATTCTGTGTGCCTGTTGCCCCCTCGTCTACCATTTGCGCCATATTGTTCATCGCCTCCATAATTGCTTGAACAGAAGCCGTCAACGCTTCCGCTGTAGCGCTGAAATCGGCAATCAGCTCATCCACATATGCCGCATCACGAGTGTATTGCTCTCCATTCTCCAGCATTTCCATATAGTCTTTTCTCACACTAGTATCCATATGCTCCATGAGCTTTCGGGAAGCTCCGGAAAGATGAGCTACAGCAGCTACTACTTCCTTAGTTACACTTTGAATTTCCGTTACGGTTGTTTTAGAATTCTCAGCCAACCTCCGTATTTCATCTGCCACCACGCCAAAGCCCCGCCCCGCTTCTCCTGCTCTTGAAGCTTCTATAGACGCGTTCAGTGCAAGGATGTTTGTTTGCGCCGAGATTTGCAAGATGGCGTCCGAAAGCACTACAATCTGGTCAACTGCTTTCGATTGGTGCAAAGCTTGATTCAAGCTGTTCCTCACTTCTGTGTATACGCTTTCCGCAACCTGTTGCGAAGCGACTGCATTATGCTTCAAGCCGGATGCTCTAGCACTGATTTCCTCGGCAGCTTTCACGCCTTGCCGCGTTTTGTGCGCCATTGTCGTGATAACTGCTTCTATTCCTTCTGAAGAAGCATTAATTTCTTCTACGGAAGATGATGTTTCCTCCATACCTGCCGACAATTGTTCCGTAGTAGCGGATACCTGCTCAATGCTCGAATACAGTTCAGCAGTCGATTGATTTACAACTACCACTGCACTTTCCACATTATGCGATTCACGGACGATTTCTTGGAAAGAATTACGAATACTGTTCATAAATTTGTTAAGTGCCTCTGCCATCTCCCCCACCTCGTCCTTGCTTTTTACATCAAAAAAACAAGTCAGGTCATTGTTCTGTTCTGCCGTAACTAATCTATTCTTCAATGCTACAATAGGCCTTGAAATCATCTTTGACAAGATGAAGCCTAGCAGAATAGACAGAAGTAATGCGATCAAGCCGATTAAGATCATTGTATACAGCAGTACGGTCACATTTTTCAACACTTCATTGCTAGGAACAGCCACCGCAAAGATAAAGCCATTTCTCATCTTGGCGAAGCCCATGAACTGTAAGGACCCGTTATAGCTCAGTTCGGCGGCACCGTAATCCTTTTTTTGAAAGGTTTTCATGAAACGGCGGCCTTCTTCCCCCATCACAGACGCGAACGATTCCCCTGGTTTGATAGAGGGGTGGATCAGGAATTTATAATTTTTGTCAAGCAAATAAGCATAGCCTTGATTGTTATACGGCTTGACTGCATTCACGATTTTCTCAAACACTTCAAATTTGATATCCATGCCTACAACAGCGATGATCTTATCGTTCTTGTAAACAGGAGCAGAGTATGTAATGAGCCTAATCTTCAGATTCTGATCTTCATAGGGTTCGCTCCATACCCCGGCTCGAGCCTTGATTGGATTATAGAACCATCCCATCGTTGTATCATTGGGATTGAACTGCTTCCTTGCGATAAGCTGTCCCGCATCTTGCAACGTATTCTGCTCAGTCCGCAGCATAACGCTCTGAAACACTTTCTCGGACTTCGTAACATTAGGATCAAACATAACGTAAGCATCGATATTTCCCGATACGCTTTCGAGTGAATTTATCGTTAAGTCTCGCATACGCGGCATAAGCTGCTCCATATAAGAGGAATTCTGTATTTTGTCCGCATCTACCTGCAAGACTACATTATCAGCTAAATTGTGAACCGCATTCTCCATAATCGCCATTTCTCCACTCAGCTTGGCAGACTGATTCTGTGCAATCAGTTCAATCTTATCGTTGGCTTCCGATTCGATGATCTTGCTGCTGCGAAACTCAACGGTAATACACATCAACACAATAACAATAATAGAACTAACGATTACGATCATATTTATTTTGGTTCCTATCCGCTTCATAGACATCCCCTTATGTGAAAAATCATAACCTTATTTGTTGAAATCTACAGCTATGGAGACGCGATTTCGAATTCGTCTGCGCTCCGTTTTGTGCCAGCTTTCAATTCGCCGAGCTGTGATCCCATTCCGAATCGCTTTAGAGCCATAAGCTTTGTCGCTAAAAATAGGGCTGTTCGTCCTATTTAGCGACTACTGTAATTCGATCGCCGAAATGAAAAAATAGCCTCAACTTCTTGTTATAAGAACAAAAAGATAATTTCGTTATCCATCGACGACAGCGTGAAGTTTGGTTGTGTTACCGCTACGGCTAATAGCGATGTGCGGCTTGGCTGCATGTCTGTCTACGTTTTTTGGCACTGTTGCTGTGCGAACCGGCTTTGACCGATGTCGAATCCATACTCAAGTTCTCAAAGTGAAATGCAATCTGGAAGGCTTAGAAGATCGCAACAAGCAGTCCGCTATCCCGTCACTTGCAGAAGCGTGTATACCGTTGTCAATGAACTATAACGTTTTGCGGCAAATCAAGCTAGTCAGAACCGCTTCGAGCACTCCATACAAAAGCGTTAAACAGGGTTCGTTCAGTTAGCTTTGACGGACGTCCCGTTCTGTAGGGTAGAAATAATACTTCATGTCATCCTACTGTTCATCGTTTATGGCGTACCGCCTTAGCCCCTGTTTGCGCTCCATTCGTGTTTCTCAACTGTGACCACAATATTCAGTTTTCAGACATATGCAAGATTTAATGATTATATACTGCTTAAATTTAATTAAGTAAGTTATTGATTATGATTGCTAATTATATAGGAGGAGGAATCATTATTCAATAGCGGTTTTCGTCACAAATTTCCCCTAACAAAAGTAAGACCTACTTCAAATTGTAGAAACTAGCGATTAGAACGTTTGTTGTGAATTTATAACAATACAATAAACATACCCCAGTTTTGAAATCGGGGTATGTTTGGTTTGTTAAAAAATTTTTTTTTTAGAATATAGTAGGCGTATGTTCATACTTTAACGATTATGCCTGCTCTTTTCGTACCATCAATAATACGCATTCTACATGACTCGTCTGCGGGAACATATCCACTGGCTGCACCCACTGAATTTCATATCCACCATCTAGTAGCACCTTGCAATCTTTCGCCAATGTCGACGGATTACATGATACATACACCACGCGCTCCGGCTTCGTTTTCAGCACTGTTTTCAAAAACTCCTGCTCTAGTCCAGTACGTGGCGGATCAGCGATAATCACGTCTGGGTTCATGCCTTTTTTGACCCAGCGTGGCAGCAGTTCTTCAGCTTTGCCGACATGGAATGTAGCGTTGCTGCGACCGTTACGTGCGGCATTGCGGGTTGCGTCTGCGGCGGCTTCAGCGATCGCTTCAATGCCGTGCACTTCTTTGGCGTACGGGGCGAGCCATAAGCCGATCGTACCGGTGCCGCAATAGGCATCGATAACGGTTTCTTTACCTGTCAACGCAGCCGCAGCGCGGACGGATTCGTATAACTTAATCGTCTGCTGTGGATTTAGCTGAAAAAATGCTCTTGGAGATAGCGCAAATTCCAGATCGCCCAGCGACTCAACCATCGCTTCTTTGCCCCATAATGTAGTCGTATGCTCACCGAAAATAAGCGATGTGCGCTTTGTGTTAATATTCATCGCAATACCGGACAATTCCGGCAAGGCGGTGCGCAGACGCTCGATCAGTTCTTCTTGACGCGGCAATTGACTTGATGTAGTAATTAGCGTAATTTGCAATTCAGTAGACTGGAAACCATAGCGTACAACGACCGTTTTGACGCCATCGCGCGCTTCTTTGTCGGTATAGAGCGGGATATTTAGTTGTTGCAGCACCGATTTGACGATTTCGATCGTGTTGTTTATTGCGGGGTGCTGAATCGGGCAGCCGCTAATATCGACGATATGATGGCTGTTTATTTCATATAGCCCTGCAATCACCGCACCGCTGCTGTCGCGATCCAGTTGCAATTGCGCTTTGTTGCGATATGCCCACGGCTGCTCCATCCCAAGCATCGGCTTGATTTTCACAGCTTCCAGCTCGGTATAGCGTCCGAATGCTTCGCGTACGATATCGGTTTTCGCTTGTAATTGTCCTTCATACGATAGATGCTGAATTTGGCAGCCACCGCATACGTCAAATACAGGGCAAGGCGGTTCGATACGCTGTGGGGATTTTTTTTCAAGTTCGCGTATCGTCGCTTTAATAAATTTGTGCTGTACTTCGGTTACATTCGCTTTAATGACTTCACCTGGTAATGCGCCATCGATAAAGACCGCTTTGCGACGGTAGTAGCCGACACCTTCCCCGTTAATGCCTAGACGTTTGATCGTAACGATGATCGGATCACCGATCTGTAGTTGTTCGGCATGGTCGCGTCCGGCTGTAACGTTTGCGGAACGGGCAGCAGGATGGGATGGAGATGGATTTGCTTTGCGTTTGTCTGTGCGCTTATTCGTTGGGCTGTCTTTTTTGCCTGTTGCCGGGTGATTCCGCGGCGGCTGCGTAGACTCGGAACGAAATTTGTTGTTAGCTGGCTTACCTGATCGATCGGCTGATGGACTCGTTTGTTTATCCGTATGCGAGCGTTTGACAGAAGCTGCTGAGGTTGAGGCTTGGTCACTTTTGTTATTTGTAGGCGATGATGTGCGTTTAGGCGATTGGGATGAATGATTCGGATACGCTGCCGACGGGCTATTACCTTTGGCGGAACGTGTAGTCGACGCTGGATTGGAACGCGAACGAGATGCAGATGGGCGTCCCGCATGTGACGATGCTGCTTCGGTACGCGGTTTGCGATTCGGTTGAAAGCTCCCTGAATTGGAGCCGGATTTATGTGTCATGATGTATAATCTCCGTTTTCCTTGATTTGTGGTCGTGTCCCATCTTACCATAAACTGCGTGCTGGGTTAACCGTGTTTTAACGGAAAAGGCGCAGGTGTTGAACAATGATCTAATTGTGCGTTTGATAATTTCATATATCTCTGTACTCCACAACTAACGTTCACAAACTAATGTTGATATCAAAAAGAGCAGCATCTGCCGCAGACGTTAGCTGTCTGTGCAGTATACTGCTCTGTATTAACTACTTGATTAGACGGTTCTTCAAACCGTTAACTTTATCATTTCAGCTGTCAAAAGAAACCTGTTTCAAATGAGCGGCACAGTATGTCCAGCATAGTTCAGATGCAAACGACTGCCTCGAACGGTTTGTATAACCATTTGCACACACTGCTTCGAATAAAATTGATTCACATCGACCGATTTAACGTACTACGATTATAGCTTAAATAAAGGCTCGTCATACGACTGATACGAATACAACAACGGCCTTAGTGTATAATCGAGCAGCATCTGCACCGCGACAGCGACTAACAAACCTGCTACCGAGACGTCTCCACTCCACAACCATACGGAAAATACGATCATCCCTACAACAATCGACAGCCCAGCAACGAGCGAACGCGAACGTGCAGTCGGATACAAACTTGCATGACAGATAGGACAATAGCCTGCATAGCGAGCGCTCTCTTTGCGCAGCAGCTGAGCTTCATGCCATGTAAAAACATGTTGGCAGCATGGACAGACGGGTAAATGGAGTTTCATCATTTTACCTCCTGTGTGCATTGTCTGTATGGCTGTAGTCAAAAGTGTGGAGCGAATTGATGTTGCATCAAGCTTTAATTCGTTGTGTCCGTATACTCGGTAATCCATTCCGTTTTTTGTGCAAATGGAGTGCGTTTACTAGTCTGATCGGTACGCTCTGGTACGCCGAGATAAATAAAACCGAGCATCTTTCCTTTTTCGCTTAGTCCAAATGCTTTGTTCATTTCTGGATGATAACAAGGGTCACCGCTTCTCCATACCGCGCCTAATCCAAGCTCATGAATTTCCAGCAACATATTCTGAATTGCCGCGAATACGGCACCATATTCCTCCAACTCGATCACTTTAGCATTGTCTGCTGGCTCGACAGCGACCGCAATAATGACCGGTGCTCGATCTACTTTGCTGCGCGCGGAAGCCGCTTTATCTTCGTCTGCACCTTCGGCACGCGCCACATTGGCGAGCGCATCGCCCAGTTTATAGCGCCCTTCACCTTCCAACACAAAAAATTTCCACGGCTCGGTCAAGCGATGATTCGGCGCCCAAATCCCGGCTTCCAAAATCTGCTCAATCTGCTCACGCGAAATCGGATCAGGTTTAACTTTGCCGATCGAACGGCGGTTACGAATCGTTTCGGATATGGACATGTTTCAACCTCCTGATAATCGTTCTCAATAGTGCTTATTATGTATTGTACACTACCTGCCGTCAAAACTCTAATGCCGACATGACAATGGTGAAACTAGCTGTCAACCAAAACGATAGCTGCTACCTCTACACGCTCTGTCAAACCCCAAACCCGCCCTCATGATCATATGACCAACACATGGTAGTAAGTAGTATGTGTAATTTGTACGTTTGTCACTTTACAAGGCACAATTGTACATGGGGAATCGAACCCCAGGATAGCCCCTTATCCTTACCGACAGTCCAACTTAACCAGTTGGCGGTTTGTGCTCGCTTCATAGGATCATTACCTGCTGACAGAGAGATCGGTAGTTACTGACTGAATTTTGTGACATGAATTAAATATACATACAGTCGCTAAAACAGTTGCTAAAATGATTTTAGTTATCGTTTGACGTCATTCCTCCACTAGATCAGTGCTCCAGTTCATTTCCTGAAGCCGAATATCCAGTGCGCGATAATCGCGCGCCAACTGATCTGCTTGACGCTGCAAAGCAGCAATATCGACCGTAGACATATAACGAATCTCGGTACGTGTAAAACGATCTTGTCGTACACTTGCTGCCTGAATGAGCTCGGTGAGCGCATTGCGATGCTGTGCTAACAAGTCACGATCTGCCAAGGCATCCGCAATTGTGCGCTGTTCATCAAAAACCGTCTCCGCATTAGTGCGGTTAATACGGCGCACAAGCATGCCTTGCTCCTTAAGCAGTTGCTCCAATTCGTGCAACAGCGCTTCCGGTTGTTCTGGCGGTTGCTCGCCTTCCTGCACTTTTGCACTCGCATTTAATCTCGCTTTAACTTGGTTATACCGTTTCTGCACATCCGCACGCAAAATTAACGCTTCTGCCAGTCTCATCCTATCACCTCGTCAATATATGTAGTCGGTTAGGTCAGCTCAATCGGTTACTTTCTGCAAAGCTTCCATATGTATAGTATTATAAAGATAATTGGTTTCGTATTGCAAATGAGCTTAACCGATTGGGCTGCTGAGCGCCGTTCATATGAATGCAAGCAAGTATCCATCAAACAGCGCTATAGACGTATATACCGCTTCATCCTATCCCATTATGCAGGAGGATTTATCCATTATGGCCAAAGAAATCGAACGCAAATATCTTCTTTCCCATCTACCGGACGATCTGGTCATCACCCGTACACAAGAAATTGACCAAACGTATCTCGCTTCAACCGATCATGAATCATTACGTGTACGCCGCTTGCTGAGCAATGGAGCAGAAAGCTTCACGATGACCCACAAAGCCGGACGCGGTATTGCACGCGATGAGACCGAGTTTCAGATCGGGCGCGAGCTGTATGAGCAACTGACCGAGCGTTTGCACGTCATTCCGCTCCGCAAGACTCGTCATAAAGTACAAATGGACGGACATAGCTATGATCTGGATATTTATCATAATACAGTACAACAAGGGTTAATCACGATCGAGATCGAGTTTGAGAGCGAAGATGAATATTATGCGTATCAAGCTCCGGCATGGTTTGGTGAAGATGTGACTGAACAAGGACAATATGTGAACAGTCAACTATGGCACGATATCCAGCAACAGGCACAGCGCGGGTAATGATATTTATGCTTTGCCGGTAATTGGATCGTATACCGGTTCTGTTGCTACGGTAAAACGATGCGCCAAAATCATACGCGTGCTTGACAGCAGCGCGTTACATTTTGGCGTATCGTTTGTGTATTGAAACATAGATGCTGATCCGGCAGCTTATCTAGGCTAATGTGTACGGTAGCTTGCATGATGGAAAAAGAGTGCAATCATTATGCACACATAGGTGTATGATGGTGTTAAGCAAACTCAACTTTATTTTACCTAGTAGCAACGTGACAGCAATTGTATCAAATAAACGCAAATGCATGCTTCATACAATCGCATCCCTGCGATCAATGTTCAAACAACTTTCCACCACTTATCCAATATTAAATTGCTGTAAACTACGAATCTCCTCCATCACCGATTCAGGATGCGTAAACGGGCATTCTCCGGTAAAATACCAATCCCCGAGTATGAACAACAGCTCATACACTTCATTATAATATTCATCCGGATACGGATTGGCATGCCGGAACGCCTCATGAGATGACCAATTACGGATAAAATGGATTACCAGCCACATATCGCCAGCGACTTTGCGATTAAGCAGCTTTGAACCAACGGTAGAATGAATGTACGAATACATCCGTGTTAATAAAGCTGTTGCATGATCAGGCTCCCAATACAGATCAACACGCAGCTTAAGTAAAAAAGAACCTTCTTCCCCTTCCAGTTCAAGCCGCAACGATTCAGAAGGGTCGGGTGCGAGTAATGGTTCGGCATCGTGATCGTGAGCAGCCGAATCATCTGGTAGTTCAAATGGTGGTTGTGTAGACATCAAATACCCTCCTCATCGATAAAATAATAATAACCCTTATGCAGTTGATGATCGTCTTCTGAGCGTCGATGCCACATATAACGAATAAGCCGATCTATGCATGCCTACCGCGAGCAATACGCCTACCGTATAACGAAGCAGATCAACGACCAAAAATCCATGTCCAAGCACAAATCCACCGATCAGCGTATCCCGAATCTGGCGAATCCACTCGCTCTGGTAAAGCTGGCTGAACTCTATCCCGTAACAAAACAGCAATGTCGTCGCAACTGCCCCATCATACCGCCGATCCACCAACAGCCGTACGCTCCAATATACCATCATTGCCCATAACATATCTTCGGCATGAATAGCGAGTAGTGGCGGTAATAGCTCTGCATATCGACGTGCAGCCAGTCCGCTCACAATCGTTACGACGATAGCGATTTCATAGCTTATGAGGGTCGACTGGCATATACGACTACGACTTAGGATCATACTGACACGATGGCTAGAATAGACAGTATGGCTTACTGGATAAGTGATTTCGGATGTAATATTAGAATTTCGGCTAAGCATAGGGATACGGTTTTGTTCACGGGTCGGTGCTGGCAATTCATGATGCAAATGGTTACGCTGTTCGCGGTTCATCAGCGACCTGTTCTCCTTCACAACAAAGTGAGTGCGATCACCTTAAATTCAAGCTGTCGCTTGTTTGTTTTGGCTAATAAAGGTCACAAGCATAAGCAGGAACGGATAAGCCGTATACTTGGCATTTGTATTTTTCCATGTCCGTATGCGCAAGTATGGTCGTTGGATGATGACGAAACTGCCATGTACAATACAGGCGTAAACTTTGTAAACTATGTATATCATACCTCTGTCTGTTCATCGTCTCTAGTGCTATTATGCCTTATATAAAGGCGCATACATATGCAACGAAACGGATTAGACTATGTGTTGTTACCTGATACATCAACTTAATCGGTTGAAGTGGATGCACGATTCGATGATTTTGCGTATTAATTGATGCTATGATTTTACTGCTTTTCCATTATAACAGTTTAAGCGCTAGGATACGAATGATGAACTTGTTTAGCAATGTGGTAGTAAGGGAGAGTATTTTTTTCTATTTTGAATTTTTCATGTATTGAAATTTTGATTTTGAATGAAGTTTTAGCAGAAAAATACTTGCGTTCAGAGGTTGAGGATGTGATTTGGAAGGCTACGCTTGTTATTTGATGTCATATGTGATGCAATGTGTAGTCGTTGATAAATATCCGCTTTATGCTTGTATAAAACGCGAACCCTAAGCTCACATCAAATCCCTGGGACGTTCGCACTCCTTGCTGGGCAAGGGATTTCAGCTTTTTTGTTGTATTTTGCTCTCTTTTCGGCTACGCTAAAAATGAGGTTCGCGCTTTTTGATGTGAAAAGCGTTGGTAGACAAGGGGTGAAAGTGCCCGCAGTCGCTCTCCGTGCGGGAGCGTGGATTGAAATCAGCAACTCATCTCGAATCAAACGAATCTCATCGAGTCGCTCTCCGTGCGGGAGCGTGGATTGAAATGAGCTGACGATGCCTCATCGATTAGCTCGAATAGGGGGTCGCTCTCCGTGCGGGAGCGTGGATTGAAATTTGAACTCCTTGAAGACACTCATTACCTCCTTTCCGTCGCTCTCCGTGCGGGAGCGTGGATTGAAATCGCCCGCGAACAAACCGGAATTCATTCGCTTCATCGAGTCGCTCTCCGTGTGGGAGCGTGAATCGAACCTATCTGAACAAAGCACAGCTTGTAACAAATCTGTCTATGAGCCGCACTTTACTTCGAAAAACAAACAAATAAGGGCAACGAACCGCTGTAACCTACTAAAACCTACACTTTTTCCCTTTGTAGATTTTCATACATGATCGCAGTTCGTGCCCTTACTTTCTGAATTCAACACAGTATATAGCCTATACACTTCATTATGAATCCAAATTCAACTCAGTAACTGATCTGTATACTAACGTTTACTCACACCGCACAGCAAACTAGCATAGCCTATCATCCATCCAACCTAACATATTCACATCCCGACACAACTACCATCATTTACTTCCATTCCACCGCACTATCCTTCGTCCCATCCTCTGTACCTTTCAACTTTTTGCCAAATTCGCGGAACTTCTGTTCCACTTGCTCCAACGTCATCCCTCTCGTCTCTGGCAAAAATTTCAACACAAAACCAAGTGCAACTACACCAAGCACAACAAATACATAAAACGTCGTTGACAACCCCATACTTCCCGTCATAATCGGAAATAGTAATCCGACCGAAAAGTTCACCATCCAGCTGCAAAATACGCTAATGCCCATCCCAAAACCGCGCAGCCGTAGCGGGAAAATCTCAGACAGCATCAGCCATGTTACCGGCGAAACCGACCCTTGCTGGAATGCCAAAAAAGTTACGGTTAGCGCCAAAATCACATAGGGCAACGCTGCCGATCCGTTCAGCACATTGGAAAATATCGCAATGAGCAATAATGCACTCGTCGTGCCTGCTAGCCCAGTCAGCAGCATCGGACGGCGACCGACACGACCGACTAGCCACATGCCCAAAAAGGTCGCTGCCACCGAAATAACGCCATTGGCAATATTACCGATCAGCGCTGCATTCGTCCCAAACCCGGATTGCCGCAAAATTTCCGTACCATAATACATAATCGAGTTTACACCGGTGATCTGTTGTACGACACTAATCCCGATCCCAATCAACACGATACGACGAATCCACGGTGTTGCCATATCACGAAAACTTGCCTGTTCTGTTTCTTCCTCTGTTTCCGTGTTTTCTTTAATTTCCTCCAATTCGCGCGTAGCCTGCTTATTGCTGCGCATACGACGTAGCACACGCAAAGCACGTTTGTTTTCCTGATTAGCTACGAGCCAACGCGGACTTTCCGGTACACGGAACATACCGATAAATAAGAACACGGCTGGGATCGCTGCCATTATGAGCATATAACGCCAAATATGACCGTTATGACCAAGCGTTGTGCCCAAAATCGCATTACATACAAACGCTAGCAACTGACCGCTCACGATCATCAGCTCATTGCGTGTTACGATACCACCACGTTGCTGTGCTGGCGCAATTTCCGCGAGATACGAAGGTACGGTAACGGAAGCACCACCGACTGCCAAACCGAGAATAAAGCGACATGTTACCATAAAAGGCACATTTGGCGCGAGCGCCGAACCGATGGTCGCACAAAAGAATAAAATGGACAGATAGCGAATACTTTGCCGTCTGCCGATCGCATCCGATAAACGCCCACCTGCTACCGCACCAAATGCTGCACCAAGCAGCAATGAACTGGTGACCATACCTTCGGTTAGCGAGTTTAGATTTAATTGATCTGCTGCTGACATAAATGGCAGCGCACCGTTAATCACTCCTGTATCATAGCCGAACAACAAACCACCCAACGTCGAAATCAGAATCACTTTACGTAAAAAAGCTCGTCGACTTGCCTCATCATTTTGAACTGTACTCATTGCTTTCACTCCTATCATTATGCCAAGCGTTCTTACTTGATTAGAATAAACTATACAAACTTAATTACAGCGATACGGATGGAACTACTGCAATATGTAGTCAAGTTTATGATCCTGCACGATCTTAGGCTCATCGATCAATGTGTATCGATTTACACCTGTTTCCATTTTCATATACCCCACTTATTTACCATTTAATCGTCAACAGCACTATAATCGTTGTCAGCCGAAGCGAATTACAATTAATGCGATACCGTAAGCAAAAAAGCCGGCTGTCATGCGTCATGCATGCAGACGGCTTCGTTATACCGTAAAAGATACCGCAAAAGCGTATCGAAAATACAAAGTAATTCAAATAGAAACATCGTTTTTCCACGTATCCGTTCAAAACCTAGCGAATAACCGATTACGTTGACCATAGCTTGGATTTTCGCCGTTAATCCCCTGCGCGAACGCCTAATCTGTTGTTGATACTGTCCTCTTGTGCACCTACTCCATGTTGATGAACGCGAACGGTTATCGAATCGATCATGACTTGATGCCCATCGGGTTAGATGGCTAAATATTGAAGAATCTCCACTGCTGCAAACGTGGTAGGTGTACGCAATATTTGGTTGGATGGCCACATGTGGAAAAATCCGCTCGTAAAAGTCGGCTTTTTGCAGCCGCCAGAAAAAGCTATAGGCAGACAATCAACAACTATAATGATTCGCTATATCTCGCCACCCGTAAATTCCTGTGCGAAACGAAAGCCCGTCCCTATTTTGTACCGCAATGGGGGCTGCGCAAGTACTCCCAATTGCGCCTGGTAAGCAGACCAAGTTAAATTTCAATTTTGATTGTGTACAGAAATCCTGATCGATGCGATTTTAAAACAGACTCAACACTCCAATTCATCTCGGTCAAGCTACGAGTAGGCAGTCTCAACCGAACATTACAGTCGAAAGCGCCCCATTACGATCGTATTATAATAATTACCATCAGCCAGCAAACGATCACGCTTCAGCACGCCTTCAATTTCAAAACCTACTTTTTTATACATATCAATCGCTTTAATATTCGTTTCGATGACTTGTAGGGTCATTTTCTGAATGCCGGTTTCGTCTGCCCAGGCGACAGAATGATCTAGCAACTGGCGACCAATCCCATGCCCCCAATAATCTTTAATAATACCGACGCTAAATTCAACTTTATGCGCCATCCGACTGAGCGGGCTGCCTTCACAACGCGAATAGCCGACAATACGATCATTCGCCTCTGCCACTAGAAACAGATTCGTATCTTTGTCCGTATCCGCCTTAATTAAAGCTTCAAAACCTGCTGGCTCCAAATAGGCTTCACCACGGCGCCGATCCAGATTTTCCGTTTCTCCATCAATTTGCAGGCGTACTTCTGCCAGGCTATGAGCATCTTCCGGTTTGGCGCAACGGATCGTATATTCCAATCCTTTAATATTGTAACTTTTGTCTTCAATTAGCATCTATGTAGCCTCCTCGCTCGTTCGTAGTCGTATTCAATACTAAGTTTGCATGTAAAACCGTTCATGCTCTGTTTATTATACCCGATACTTGCTTATTTAATAGTATCGCTTTTAATTGCTTCTGGAAACAACAGGTAAAAGTTTACAAAACGCTGCGCCATAGGATGAGTTGCATTGTAGATATATTTTAAACGAGTACTTATATTTAAATCTTTTTGCAATGATATTTCGATTTCGTTATACTGGAAGCCGCACCTAAAAGATAGTAATCCGGCAATATGTACATGATCTGTATGCTAGAGGAATTTTTTTAAAACTAGTAGCTTGTATCAAATACATTTACGGTTTATCGATCTAACCATTGCTTGATGATGAATCGGTTAAGGTACGTTCAAACACAATTTCCATTTGAGACAGACTACTAGTAGGCTGTCTCCATTAAAAATTAGGTTCGAACGTACCTGAATACGTGCATGATCAAGCGATGATGACAAAGGCATACCCTGAATGCATTTAAGACAAGCTACTAAGTATGAAACCTACTCCTATCTGTGTATGTATTCCCATTATTAGATATACTCGCAGCCATTTGTTCATCGTTTTACTTCAGAATAAGCGCTGCATGCCAATCAAAATAAGGAGCTGTTTAAACATTTATGAAACAAACAACAAGTGTATTTTATGTATCAGCCGCCGCATTATTGCTGCTGGTTATAGTCGGTGTAGTTGCACCGCAAGCATTTGAGGATGCGACTGCTCGCACAGAAGCGTTTATTACCAATTCATTTGGATGGTATTATTTGATCATTGTGACCGCGTTTGTCGCGATCTGTCTGTATTTGATGATTAGTCCAGCCGGCAAAATCAAGCTGGGCAAACCGGATGATCAACCGGAATTTTCGCGCCCGACATGGGTAGCGATGCTGTTTAGTGCCGGTGTTGGGATCGGTCTTGTATTTTACGGAACCGCTGAGCCGATCAGCCATTTTGCCTTGCAATCGCCTACTGGTGAAACGGGCACGAATGCGGCGGTTCGTGATGCGATGCAGTATACGTTTTTCCACTGGGGTATTCACGCGTGGGCTGTGTATGGACTGGTCGGATTGTCGCTCGCTTATTTTATGTTTAGACGCGGCAATGCGGGCTTAATTAGCGCGACGCTCAAACCGATTTTGGGCAAATACGCCAGCGGCAAATTCGGTAAAGCGATCGATATTGTCGCTGTACTCGCTACCGTAATCGGTGTATCCACATCGCTCGGCTTTGGAGCAGTGCAAATTAATGGCGGATTATCGTTTCTGTATGGGATGCCGTCCAGCTTTATTAGTCAATTTGTAATCATTATTATCGTCACCGTTATGTTTCTCGCTTCGGCGCTTAGCGGGCTTGACAAAGGGATTCGTATTCTTAGCAATGTGAATATGGTGTTGGCAGGTGTGCTGTTATTGCTCGTATTTATTTTTGGCCCTACATTATTTACACTCAATCTGTTTACCGATACGATCGGCAAATATTTGCAAAATTTTATTAATATGAGCTTTCGCCTTGCGCCACTCAATTCGGAAAATCGGGAATGGATCAATAAATGGACGATCTTCTACTGGGCATGGTGGATCGCTTGGTCGCCATTTGTCGGCATTTTTATAGCCCGTGTGTCCAAAGGACGTACGATTCGTGAATTTGTCGCTTATGTACTGCTTGCGCCTTCGATCATTAGCTTTATCTGGTTCTCGGTATTTGGCGGTTCGGCAATCGCATTGGAACGCAGTGGCACCAAATTAATCTCTGCGCTTACGACCGAGCAATCGCTATTTGGCGTATTGTCTACATTCCCGTTTGCTTCTGCGATTTCATTGCTGGCGATCGGATTGATCGGTATTTTCTTTATTACTTCCGCCGATTCGGGTACGTTTGTACTCGGGATGATGACGACAAACGGTTCGCAAAATCCGAGTAATTTGCTAAAAATGATCTGGGGGCTGCTATTAACTGCAATCGCACTTGTACTGTTATACTCTGGCGGCCTGCAAGCTTTGCAAAATACGATGATCATCGCTGCGCTACCATTTTCGTTTGTCATCGTTATGATGGCGGTCAGTCTGCTAAAAGTGCTCAATCAGGAAGCGAATCAATTGGCAAAGCAGCGGCGAGCGAACCAGCAGCCGCCTGTGAAAAAGGGGTAATTATCGTTGTTTTTGGCAAATCGAGTTTATTTGCGAATTACTGGTGAGCACTTTTAAACGAATTCAATTCGTTTGGATTAGGAGAACTCACTCTTATTTATGACAGATAAACATGAAATATAATAAGAGAGATAGTGTGTGAAGCAAAAGCTCGCCTTTAATACAAAAAACGTACTTTGTTTGTTATATTGCTCTATATTTTCTTAAACGGTCAGCCTATTAGGGTTTGTACGCAAACTCATAGATTGCGAGCAGTAGGGAACAGAGGGAAGGAATAAGGGGTAAGGACGGACTTTACTGTTTGCGGTTTCCAAACACGAGGTGCGATGAAAAGAGGTTTTTGCGCAGCAAAATACTATACAGATTGGAGCACGTGAATCTACATTTGCGCCTACTCCGTAGCTTCCTGTGTGCGACGGGAGTCTGTCCCTTTATTCCTTACCGCAGTAATGTTAGCCACAGCACGCCAGATTTGCGTACACATCCTAACTGAATATCCATCAAAAAGAGCCTCTCCTAATCCGGAGAAGCTCTTTTGGTTATGCTGCTGTATAGATCAATTTTATCGCATTGATACAGACGATTAACCTTCGATCAACAGTGTTTCTGGGTCTTCCAGCAATTCTTTTACTTTCACCAGGAAGCTTACCGCTTCGCTGCCATCGATAATACGGTGGTCGTAGGACAGTGCGATATACATCATCGGACGGTTTTCCATACGCACATCGTCGATCGCTACCGGGCGAACCTGGATTTTGTGCATACCGAGAATACCAACTTGTGGTGCGTTCAAGATTGGTGTGGACAGCAGGGAGCCAAATACACCACCATTGGTAATAGTAAATGTACCGCCTTGCAACTCAGACAGGGACAAGCTGTTATTGCGCGCTTTCGCTGCCAGGCTGGAAATCTCTTTCTCAATACCGGCAAAACCGAGGCGATCCGCATCACGCACAACCGGTACAACGAGACCTTCCTTCGCAGATACAGCGATACCGATATCATAGTATTTTTTGATGATTACATCATCACCATCGATTTCAGCGTTCACCATCGGATATGCTTTCAGCGCGCCGACAACTGCTTTTGTAAAGAAGGACATAAAGCCGAGGCCTACATCATGCTTCTCTTTGAATTTGTCTTTACGGCGTTTACGTACATCCAGAATCGCAGTCATATCGACTTCGTTAAACGTAGTCAACATCGCTGCATTATGCTGTGCTTCCACAAGACGATTCGCAATCGTACGACGACGACGGGACATCGGTACACGATCTGCTGGTTTGGCAGGGTTGCTGTCAGCGACTGGTGGTTTTGGTGGAGCCGGTTTGCTTGGTGGTGCAAGCGGAGGGGTTGGCTTGTCGTCATGCTTGCGCACATCGTCATGCTTCACACGACCGATTGGATCATTGCCTTGTACCGCAGTCAGATCGATCCCACGCTCACGAGCGAGTTTGCGTGCTGCTGGTGTAGCGATCGTGTCACCGGTTTCCGGTTTGCTGACCGCAACTGCTGTCGCCAGATCGGTTTTCGGTTCGCGTGCTTGCTCATTCGCAGGAGCTGCTGGTGCTTCCTCTTTGATAGGTGGAGCCGGAGGTGCTTTAGGCGCACCATTACCTGCGCCAATCACACCAACGGATTCGCCAACTTGTACGGTTTCGCCTTCTTGACGGGTGATCGATTCGATTACGCCATCTTCTTCAGCGCTAATTTCCAAGTTAACTTTGTCGGTTTCCAGCTCTAGCAGGACATCGCCTTGGCTAACGGTATCTCCTTCTTTAACTACCCATTTTGATACGGTTCCTTCAGTAATAGATTCGCCCATTTCCGGTACTTTGATTTCGCTCACAGCTGCTTACCTCCCCAGGGATATGTTTTTCAACGAATTTGGTTTGAGTGCTGATGTCAGGATACGCTGTTGTTCGATAGCGTGAACGTGCTGATAACCACTTGCCGGGCTGGAACGTTCCGGACGGCCGATATAACTCACTTCGATGCCGCTGGAAATCGCACGCAGTCTTGGCTCAGTGTATGTCCAGTAGCCCATATTTTGCGGTTCTTCCTGCAGCCAAATTATCTGCTGCAAGTTTTTGAAGCCGGACAGCACCTTGCTGATTTCTTCTTTTGGGAACGGATAAAGCTGTTCTACACGGATAATGTGCAGCCAGGAGAAATCCGTATCTTTTTCTTTCTCAATAGCTTCTTCCAGATCGATTGCCACTTTACCGGTGCAAAGGATGACACGCTCTACCGCATCTTTATTGCCGCCCAAACCGGATTGCTCCAAAATCGGACGGAAGCTACCTTCACTCAGTTCGGAAGCCGGTACAGTAACACGCGGGTTACGAATCAAACTTTTCGGCGCCATGACGACAAGTGGACGCGCTTCTTCTGTTTCCGTGCTCAGCGCCTGACGACGCAGCAGGTGGAAATATTGAGAAGCAGAAGTCAAGTTGGCAATCGTGAAGTTGTCTTCACCAGCCAGTTGCAGGAAACGCTCCGGACGTGCACTGGAGTGCTCCGGCCCCATTCCTTCATAGCCGTGCGGCAGCAACATCACGAGACTTGATTTCTGTGTCCATTTGCTGCGACCAGCAGAGATAAACTGGTCGATCAGCACTTGTCCAGCATTAACGAAGTCGCCGTACTGTGCTTCCCAAATTACAAGCGTTTCCGGTGCATACACATTGTAACCATATTCAAAACCGATAACTGCCGCTTCGGAAAGAGGGCTGTTATGGATCGCAAACGATGCTTTAGCTTCCGGCAAACGGTGCAGCGGGCAAAATGCCTCGCCTGTTTTGGCATCATGCAGCACGAGGTTACGATGGGCGAACGTTGCACGTTCAGCATCTTGACCGGTAATACGGATCGGCTTGCCTTCTGCCAAAATGCTGGCAAACGCAAGTGTCTCAGCATGACCCCAATCGACGCGACCTTCCGGCTCGAGTGCATTGCGACGACGCTCCAAAATACGTTGTAGCTTCGGATACACATTGAAGTTTTCCGGCCATGCCAGCAGCCCTTCATTGATTTTGTTCAGCAGGCTTGCCGATACTGCCGTTTCATTGGACGCGCGTGCGGCTCCTTCACCAGCAGGATTTACTGGGCCAAACGCCGATTGCGTTTCATCCCGCTTTACCTCGTCATACGTTGTTTTCATTTGATCTTGTACTTCATTTTTGTATTGCTCATATTGATCAGCTGGAGCAATATTGCGCTCTGCCAGACGGTTGCCGTATAGGGAAGCAACACGCAGATGATTTTTCACTTTGCCGTACATAAGCGGCTGGGTCGTTTCCGGATCATCCGCTTCGTTATGACCGTAACGACGGTAGCCGATCAGATCGATCAAAAAGTCTTTTTTGAACAGATTACGGTATTGCATCGCCATTTCGGCTGCACGCACACATGCTTCCGGATCGTCCGCATTCACGTGGATGACTGGAATTTCGTAGCCTTTTGCCAAGTCACTCGCATAATGGGTAGAACGGGAATCTTTGCTGTCCGTCGTAAAGCCGAGACGGTTGTTCACGATAATATGAATCGTACCGCCGTTTTGGAAGCCCGGCAGCTGATTGAAGTTCAATGTTTCCGCTACGATACCTTCGCCGGCAAAAGCAGCATCACCGTGCATAATGATCGCGGCTGCTTTGTCTTTGTCCTGACGTGGATATCCTTTGTCGCTACGGTCGTCTTGCGCGGCGCGTGTAAAGCCCTCGACTACCGGATTGACGTACTCCAGGTGACTCGGGTTGTTCGCCAACGTCAGGCGCGTTTCATAGCTTTGCCCTTCATCGGTCAGTGAATAACGTGCACCAAGATGGTATTTTACGTCACCCGTCCAGCCGAAATTAATGCCCATCGAGCCTTCAGACGGCATCATATCTTTGTTTGGCGCATGATGGAATTCGGAGAAAATTTTGGCGTATGGCTTGTTCAGCACATGTGCAAGCACGTTTAGACGACCGCGGTGCGCCATGCCCATCAGCACGTGGCGAGCTCCGCCGCGCGCAGCAATACGCACGATCGTGTCCAACATCGGAACGAGCGCGTCATTTCCTTCAATGGAGAAACGTTTTTGTCCGACAAATGTTTTGTGCAAAAATTCTTCAAATTGCTCTACTTCCACCAGACGGTGCAACAGATCAAGACGTTCCTCGTCTGTCAGCGTCTGTGAAGCCGAATTCGTTTCAACCTGGCGGTTTAGCCAGTTGCGCTCCTGCTCGTCATGAACATGCGCAAATTCGTAAGCGAGCGATCCGGTATACTTTTTGCGTAAAATCTGGATCGCTTCCCAGCCATCACGCGCTTCATCCGGCGCATTTTCCCAGATCAAAGATGCCGGAAGCTGCGACAAATCGCGTTGACTGAGTCCATACTGTTCAGGGTCAAGCAAACGCACATCAGATGGCGCGCTCAAACCAAGCGGGTCGATATCTGCTGCAAGATGTCCGTATGTACGGATATTCCATACCAGTCGTTCTGCTGCAACCGCTTTCTTCAACAGATTGGTGTCTACTTTGCCCGGAGTTCCAGTCCCGCTCTCACTTGTTGTGCCGGAAACAGAAGCAGCCGGAGCTACAGGTTCCCCATAACGTGCAAACAGTTCACGGTAACCCTCGTCCACCGAGTTCGGGTCTTGTTTGTACTTTTCATACTGCTCCTGCACGTACCCCAAATTAGGCCCGTAATAGGATTGCCATAACGATAGTCTGTTCGATTCGTCGATAGTCATCGAGGATTCCCTCCGTCTTGAATTTTTTGTGAATATTTTTGTGACGGAATTGCAACACTTTCAATTATACCTCTATCTGTTTAATCACAAAATAGCCTAAAATGAGACTATAAAAGAGGAAACACGATGTTGCTTTAAGAAAACGTTTTCTTTGGCTTGCATACACAATAATTTAAGTTTTTTAGCCCGATTATCGCGAAATTTGAACGTTGCACTCAAAAAGCGACGTCATATTCAACTTTCGCCATTCACTTGTCCGTAACATTGAGCACATGTTGAAGTAATACCGAGCTGGTCATGCCCCCTTACTTTGTCTGTGATCCGCTTTACATTTTCCATTCTACACCAGCCAGTTGTGAATTTCCAATTTTAATTTTTGGCTATTTTGTCCAAATCTCACCCGTCTGATCTGTATGTTTACATTTACAGAGGTGACGGTATCGAAAACGTTATTTTTAATATGGCAAAAAGGTGTCCGGCAGCATGATCGGCGGACACCTTTTTATAATAATAATCGAACGTGTTTGTTAGCAGTCGTGCGCTTAGGACACACCGAGCGGCTGCAGCCGCTTCGTCAACAACATATCGACATGCGCAATGCCATCGTCCAAATACGAGTCCGAGATCGCTTCAAAGCCGTATGAGCCGTAAAATGGACATAAATACGCCTGCGCTTGAATTTTGATCTCGATTTCGCCCAATTCGTGCTGAATAAAGTCGATCGCACGTGCAAACAGCTCGCCTGCATAGCCTTTGCCACGGTATGCAGGCGGTACGATGACTCTGCCGATCGAAGCTTGTGTATAGGCGATGCCGGGCGGCACGAGGCGCGCATAGGCGGTAATCTGCTCACCGTCCAACCGATATAGATGGTAGCAATGGAGGTCTTTGCCGTCCACTTCTGGATACGGGCAATTTTGCTCAACGACGAAAATGTTAGTGCGTTCTTGCAAAATGCGGTAAAGTTCGGTAGTCGTCAATTCGTTAAAATGTTTAATGTGCCAGGTCATGGATCGGTGTGCTCCTTTGTGATGTAATCAAATAATTTTATAGTTTATACATAACAATTCTTATTTACAAATTGAAATTAAAGGAATAATATGGATTTGTAATCCATATTTTGAAATCATATTAAGAAAAGAGGCTGATGTACAATTATTTTTCCCAAAAAACTTCTTCTAACATCCGTTTTTGTAAGCTCGTTATTATCTTACATACCTACATCTTATGCTGCTACTGAACAAGATATAGCTGGCTCATTGACACAAATACAGGAGAATGATTTGAATAATGCTAGAGCAAAAACAGAAATACTCAAAAATACGTTAGATCATCAAACAACCCCGACTCCTTATTATGATCCCAAAGCTCAATCTACTTCTATTGCACCTCAGGCGACAACAAACAAAGCTTTCTCAACAAGACCAGGACAATTCTTAGTGACTACAGATACTGCAAGCAGCGCTTCAAGTGCTTGGGCAGGTGGGCATGCAGCTATTGTATATAGCGGATATTATACGATAGAATCGTTCGGAAATCGTGGTAACGAAAATGGTGTTCGTTTATGGAGCAATGATTGGAATACACGTTATTCTCATTTTCAACTTAGAAGCGTATCGGGCACTACAGCTCAACAAGATACAAATGCAGCATATGCAGCATACAGCTTTTTAAACAAGCCTTATAATTATAATTTCTTTAATATAAACCAGACAAACTCATTTTACTGTTCTCAACTTGTTTGGTATGTGTTCAACAATAAATATAATATTAATTTGAATGATGGAGGCGCAGTGTGGCCTGTAGACCTTACACAAAGTCCCAATGCTTATTTAGTGTATTCGCAATAAAAAATTTCAACCAAGGAGAGAATTGCTATTTTCTCTCCTTGGTTCGCTTTTTATCCAAATACGTATAGTTTAGAGAGGTATTATGCTTAAAATCAGCTTCGGATTTCTATTGTTGTGCTTTTTTTTGACTTCCTGTTCCCCCAGCTCTCAGCCCATACAAAAAATGAATACTGATTTTATTGTGTTTAAAACATCTTATTCTCAAAACAGAAGCTCAATCGATATGTATAGCTCCAATTGGAAATATGAGCACAGTATTTCTATTCATTCTGGTGGATTAGGTGAAGGTAAACAATATGGAAATAGCATTTATATTCCAATAACTGGTATCCCTTCTCATATTGGAAATCAGATTTTAAAATTCGATACGGAAAAGAGTAAGATTTCATATATTGATACATTGGACTACCCTGTCGATCTTGTAAAAGACACCGATTTTTTGTATATCATTCATAATAGCAATATGGATTATGGTATCGTAACTAAAATCGATATCGCTCATAATAAAATAGTAGCACAAAAAAAAGTCTCAGGTGTGCTTAGAAAAATAGATTTTTTTGATAATAATCTTTATATATTCTCGGATCATGTAAAAGAGAAGAAACAAAGCATTGAGAAGTTAGATTTGTATTTAAATATAGAAGCTGAGCTAGCCAACTTAGAAACAGGATTTGCTGTTGATACTCATTATTACAATAATAAATATTTTATTGTCAATAATGCCAAACGTGATTTTCAACAACCTGCTAATAGCTTAAGTTATTTAAACTTGGAAAATAAAAAACTAGAACAGATACCACTTTCTTTTCTCGCTCCTTTCCAAGCTTTTAGTTATAAAAATAAACTAATACTCACACAATATAATATTCCACAAAACACAGGTTTTATTGTCAATGTAATCAACGAGCAACTTCAGCAAAAAAAATATACATTGAAAAATGTATTATTTCGCAGCACTGTCCAAAATCATTATTTCTACTCTACAGATCAAAAAAATATGTATATGTATGACATTGATAAAAATTTCTTACTATTGGCTACCTATCCACTAGCTGGGGATCGTGATCTGAGTGTATCTGATTTTTTTATTCTCCAATCACGTTAATGTTCTGTATGAGGAGGAATGAATATGGAATTTGCGTTATTATTGCTTTATTTTCCGCTTTTATTTGTAGGGATTGGTGTGATAGCGGGTATGATACAACATAAATATAAGCATCGCTTTGTATTCGATCTCGTTGCTTATATCATTATCGCGTTTCTCGTATTAACGATTTCGTTTCAATATGCGGTTGGCGTATATGTATATATAATTCCGTATATTATAATTAGTAGCATTATATCGCTGTTAGTCACCTATGTGCTAACAAAAGGAAAGTCTGTTTTCTACTATCGTAAGTAGCTAGCTGTCGGCACGACGTATAGCAACTTGTTTGCAGCACCAATAGAGTTCGTATTGGAATCGTTTATGTACGAATATCTACCACTCAAACGTACATGTGTAGCCAAACTATAGATTCATGCAATACAAATCAATAGCTCCTTTATATGCGCCAGTATGATGCGCATATAAAGGAGCTATACTGGCTGCACAAAAGTAGTTTTGCTAGACAAACGAATGACTCATTTATGAGCTTGTCGCCAGCAAATAGATCATACATACACCATCTGTACTTGTCTGATCACCGTATCATTTCCCCTGCCAAATAATCGTCACTTCATTCCATCCTTGCTTCTCGCCTGAACCTGGTTGACCGGTTGCTGTGACTGAAAAGCTAGAGCCGGAATCGATCACGGTAAAACCGCTGGGTTTGATGTCTTCAAATTGTTTGGTTACACCTTTGGCAATAAAATATTGTTTGTATGTGTTGCCAAGCTGTTCCAAACCTTGTTTGGTTGTATAGCTGAATGTAACTGATTTGACGCCTTGATCTGCGCGCTCGATCACATCGAACAATTTAGCATCTGATGGGATCGGGAAATCGGCAGGCAGATGTTGTGGACGTTGCACATTGGATGTGCTGCTTGTGCCCGCAGCAGCACCGCTGCCTGTCGATGAGGAACCAGCACTCGTTCCAGTTGCGCCAATTTTCACTTTGCTTGTGGCAGCATCGTAAGACACCGGCGTATGTAATGCTTCACCGATCGCGCGAACCGGTAAATAAGTAGTGCCATTGTAAGTAATCGGCGCCAGCGTTTTGCCATTCGCATCTGTCGGTGTGTAAGCTTGCCCGTTCACTTCGATGCCGAGTCCATAGTTGAGCACGGCTTTGATTTGCTGAATATTGGCACCTGCATAGACACCGGTTGCTCCGGCAATGCTTAGACTGGCGATAGCTACAGCGATAGTCAGTTTCTTTTTCATCATGTATAGCCTCCAATTATAATCGATTCTAGCCGCCTGCTGTTCGTAGATGTCATTATGTATAAAGCTAGTACACAGTATTAACCTGACATGTTATGATTTTAATCAATTGGTTATTAGCGGTAATCATTCTGCCAAGTTTTCCAACATAAAAAGCAACCTTGCTATAATAAACTTTCCCTTGCAAAATGTCTTTTTTCAAAGCGCTTTTTACAAAGGGTACCGTTTATATAAGCAAGGTTGCTTGTTTTATTATGAGTACAGCGAGTATATATTAGCAATCGTACCGAGTGTATAGTAGCATTCCTACAATGAAGCGTTTAACCCATTATAACCTTCACATCATGCTCTTTGCCGTCTTGGAAATCAGGCAGTAGATTGCCTTCAATCGCTTTACCATCGACGGTAATCGACTTCACGCCGCGTGATACGCCAGCGCTATTGTCCACATCGATCACATACGTCGCGCCCCGGAACGGACGACGGTAACGGAATTCTTGCCATGCGGCAGGGATGCTTGGATCGATTAGCAAACCTTCATGTTCAGCGCGTACGCCGAGAATCCAGTTTGTTGCCATCCGTTGCAGCCATTGTGAAGAACCGGTATACCATGTCCAGCCACCACGACCGTAGTTTGGCGAAAGGGGACCATCCGAATTGCCTGGCGTGACGTATGGTTCTGCCACATAACCGTTCGGATCGCCGGCACGGTTGGGCGGGCAAATTTTGCTGTACGCTTCGTACGCTTTGTCTGGCTGTCCTGCCAATGTGTACGCCCAGACTGCCCATGTAGCAGCATGCGTGTATACACCGCCATTTTCACGTAACCCTGGTGCATAACGGGTAATATAGCCGATATCGCGGCGGACTTTTGTATACGCTGGATACAGCAGCAGTGAGCCGTAATCACGCAGCAGATGCTTGCTTACGCTTGCCATCGCCTGTTGACCGCGCTCCTCGTCAGCTACGCCGGAAATGACCGCCCAAATTTGCGGATTGAGGAAAATTTGCCCTTCTTCATTTTCGTTTGAGCCGACTTTAAGACCATCATCGGTCGTCGCTTGCAAATACCATTCGCCATCCCAGCCATGTTCGTTAAGCGCTTTTTTGAGGCTGATCTGTACGTCCAGCATTTTGTTGGCAAACGCGTGATCGCCGCGGCGCTCTGCCACCGGCGCAAAACTGCCGAGAATCATATACAGAAATTCACCGACCCAGAAGCTTTCGCCTTTCCAGTCATATCCGATCGCACTCAGTCCATCGTTCCAGTCATGTTCACCCATCAACGGCACACCGCGCGGGCTAAAGCGTTGAAATGACTTCTCAATCGCACGCTTGCAGTGCTCATATACGGTCGCTTCACCGCCATCCAGAAACGGCGTGATTTCGTCCAAAATGGCATCATCCTGCGTTTCTTTCAGATAGGAGTCCATAATGAACGGCAGCCAGAGCAAATCGTCTGAACAGCGTGTACGTGGGCCGCCGCCACGAATCGTAAACCACCAGTGCAGCACATCGCCTTCCTGAAATTGCTGGGATGCGTGCATTAAAATTTGTTTGCGCATTAGCTCCGGTTTGCTCGTCAGGAAAATTTGCGAATCTTGCAGTTGGTCGCGGTAACCGTAACCTGCACTCACTTGATAATAAGCCGTTTTGCCCCAGAGACGACAGGAAATCGATTGATATTTAAGCCATACATTGGTCATAATGTTCATCGCCGGGTCTGGTGTCTCAATCTGTTCGGTATCGATCAGCTCGCTCCAAAATTCATGTACACGTGCCAGTGTACGATCCGCCGCTTCTACACTTGTATATTCGCGGATCAATGCTGCCGCATCTTCCTGCTCATGCTCAGCCGCACCGATCGTAAAGACGACCGTGTGCGAAGCGCCTGGCTCCAATTTGAACGCTACCCGCAGCGATCCGGCAGCATCGCCAAAACGACCGGTATGCCCTGCCAGCTCCTGCTGCTGCATCGACTGTGGACGGGATTCCTCGCCATACATGCCAACAAATGATTCTTTGTCCGCATCATACGAAGATGGCTGCTCACTTGCTGCATGGAATGCGGTATACGGCCAACTTACATTGTTGCTGCGACCTTTTTCATCTGGAAAGCTCCATAAGTATTTGTCGAGCAAAATCGCGTTTAAATCCGCTTGATATTCAGAGTTCATAAAAATTTTATGAAACTCCCGATGCTCATCCGGCGCAAAACCAGGTGCCCATTCAAAATAAGTCGTTGCATCCAATTCGCGCGTCTGTCCGCTGTTATTCGTCACTTTAAGTTTAATGAGTTCCAAAGGTGCATCCGGAGCGACGAATACGGTCATCTCGCTGCGAATGCCGTTCACTTGCTGGCTAAACACGCTATAGCCGATACCGTGGCGCACTTCATAATGTTCAAACTCCGCCATTACCGGCTTCCAAGCTGCCGACCAGTATTGACCAGAGCTACGATCGCGCAAGTAGACAAATTTGCCCCATGAATCTTTGATCACGTCCTGAAACAGCCGTGTAATTCGGTTTTGCCCGGCATTGCCGCGCCATGAAGCACCGCCCCCTGCCTGTGAAACCATAAACGAATAATCGCCATTGCTAATCATATTGCTCCACGGACGCGGGGTACGCGGATTCGTAATGACGTATTCGCGTCCATCTGCGGTAAAATACCCATATTCATTTTGGAAAAGACGATCTTGCTGTGTGTTCTGTTTGTTTTGTACAGTAGACATGCAGAATCCCTCCATATTGTATCTTTGTCTCTGGATGTGGTATGTACGCAACTTTTGGCGCAAGCGCACTATCCACTGCGCGGAGAAACAAAGGGATGGACTTCCATCTCGCCCAGGAATCTACGGATGAGCAATAAATTGTAGATTACTAGACTCAAAAGAGGTATAGTATTTTGCTGCGCAAAAACCTTTTTTATTGCACCTTGTGTTTGAAGTTCACCAACACTAGAAGTCATCCTATCCCTTATTTCCTTCCCGCAGTGAAATCCTAATTGCAGCTACTCAGTTGGCGTACAAGCTATAGTTTTTTATCATTAATTAAAATGTGTCAACAGACGGAACAGATCACTATCATAAGTGCCCTCCCCATCCAACTACGTATTACTTCATCCCTGAAATCGTATACCCTTCAATAATATGACGCTGGGCGAAAATAAAGATAATCAGAATCGGAATAACCATAAATGATGCACCTGCCATCTGAATAGCGAAATCGCCACCATACTGCCCTTTTAACAGCTGCAAGCCGACCGAGAGCGTGTACAAACTTTCATCATTCGCTACGATCAACGGCCATAAGAAACTGTTCCAGCCACCGATAAAGGTCAAAATACCTTGTACGGCAAAAATCGGCTTGGCGATCGGAATGATCAATTGGAAAAATGTGCGAACTTCGCCCGCTCCATCCAATCTGGATGCTTCGATCAGATCGTTCGGAATCGTCGTCATAAATTGACGGAACAAGAAAATCCCGAACGCATTAACCATACCTGGCAGTACAATCCCTGCCATCGTATTCGTCAAACCCATCTCATTCAAAATGAGATAGACCGGAATCATCGTCACTTGGGACGGAATCATCATCGTACCGAGCACGAGATAGTAAAGCACATTACGACCTGGAAAGTTAAATTTGGCAAACGCATACCCTGCTGCCGCATTCAACAACAAACCGATAAATGAGAAAAACACGATAATGAGCGTGTTCAACAAATATCCTCCAAAGTTCATTTCCGTAAACAAACGCTCAAAATTATGCAGCGTCGGCTGTTGTGGCCAAAATGAAGGAGTTAAGGAAGTGACCTCACTTTCCGGCTTAAAGGAGGACAGAATCATCCAAACAAACGGTATACACATCGCGATCGCACCGATCAATAGCACGACAATGACGATGCCTCGGTAAACAGGTTTCACGCGAACATCCATCACGGAACCTCCTTTCACAGTCTGCTCCGGCTTCAGCTTGTCAGAGCTGTTCGGATATCAATATTCGACATCACTGTCTTTTTTGCGTGCTTTAAATTGAATGATCGTTACGACAATAATGATGGCGAACAAAACGATCGAGCCTGCTGCTGCATAGCCGAAATCACTGCGTTGGAAACCGGTCTGGTAAATGAACAGCGCCATTGAAGTCGTACCATTAAGCGGATCGCCTTTCGTCATAACGAGCGGTTCCTCGAAAAATTGAATCCAGCCGATCAATGTCGTAATCGAGACGAAGAACGTAGCAAATCCGAGCAGTGGCACCGTAATGCGCATCAGTTGTTGCCAACGACTGGCGCCGTCAATTTGTGCTGCTTCATAATACGTACGCGGAATGCCTTGCAATGCCGCCAGGAAAATAATCATATTCAGACCGATCGCTTTCCAGACCGCCATAATGATCAATGAAAACTTGGCGATCGTTGGGTCTTGCAACCAGCGTACCGGCGAAATACCAACAGCTTCCAGCATATGGTTAATCAAACCGTACTGGGAGTTGTACAGATAGCCCCAAATGACCGCAATCGCGACGATATTCGTAATTGACGGCATATAATAAATAACGCGAAACGTTTTGAAAATCCAGCTCGTACCCTGATTGATCAAAATCGCAATCGCCATCGATACGACCACTACGAGCGGAACACCGACTACGACATAAATGAGCGTATTAAACATCGATTTGCGGAATACCGCATCAGCGAATAGCTGCACAAAATTATCGACACCGTTAAATTTAATATTGGACCAGTCTGCCAGCCCTGCCAGATTCATATTCGTAAAGCTAATAAACACAGCTACGAGAATCGGTATAAATGAAAATACGAACAGTATAATCAGCGTTGGCGCGATAAACAGATACGGATATCTGTGTTTGACCAACGACTGCCAGGCTTTTTGCATAGTCTGTTCCCTCCTTGACGGAAGTATGATCTTCCGGTGAAGCGCTCTGCTGCTTGCATGCGCACAAATTCGACTAAGCGCAAGCAATAGACGCTGCACATCTACGTATGAACAAGCTGACCAGCCAGGCACCGGAAGATGCCCGGCGGTTAGCTCGCTGCATGAATTATTTTGCCAGCAATGCATCAGCCTGTTTATTTAAGTCTTCCATCTGTGTCTGTACATCCGCACCGCCGACGGTAATTTGTTGCAGGGCTGCTTTGATCAATTGACCGATCGCTTCCCATTGCGGTACAAATGGAGACGGACGGGACGTTTGCATTTGCTCGCGGAACGTTTGAATTTGTTCACCGTTCAATGCTTGATCATCCCAAGCTTTCAGTGTGGACGGAAGGTCTTTGGACAGTTTATAGTATTCGATCTGGTTAGCGGGATCGCTCATAAATGAGATAAATTTAACCGCATCATCTTTGTTGACAGCGCTGCTGAATACGCTCCAGTTGGAGCCGCCCAGTACGGATGCGCTTTTGCCGCCTGCTTCTTTGACAGGAATAGTGGCAGTTGCCCATTTGCCATCAATTTGCGGTACGGTTTCATGAATTTGGTTGATCGACCACGGCCCGCTAAAAAACATCGGGATAATGCCTTGACCGAATGCCGGCAGCAATTGCATATCGCTCTGCGTTGGCGCCGACCCATCTTTATAGAAGCTGGTCAAATACTGAACGGCTTCCACATAAGGTGGCTGGTTGAATTGGGCTTTGTTGTCTTTGATCACATCGCTACCGTTTTCCCAAGCAAATGGCAATGTGAATGCCGCATCTTGATTGTCTAGCAAAATGCCATAGTTGCCATTACCGCGTGCAGCCAGCTTTTTGGCAGCATCTTGCAGTTCAGCCCATGTTTTGGGTGCATGATCGTAGCCGACTTGTTTGAGCAGATCGGTACGGTAGTACAGTACACGGGTTTCCATATACCACGGAATTGCGATCAGTTTGTCATCGTATTTCATCGTTTCGCGTGCACCTTCAAAAAAGTTGTCTGGCTTCAAATTCGGATATTTATCGGTGTAAGAAGACAGATCAAGCAATGCGCCGGCATTGGCGAATTCTGGAATCCAAGTCATGCCCATCTGGATCACATCCGGGCCGCTTTTGGAAGCGACAGCGGTCAACAGCTTATCATGCGCGCTGTCCCACGGAATTTGCTGTACTTGTACATCGATATCAGGATTCGCTTTTTCAAACGCTTCCACCATATTAGGCAACGAACCGCCTTCACCGCCCATTCCCCATACTTTTAAAATCCGTTTTCCATCTGCTGTCGTTGTTTCACCTTTACTACCACATCCAGCAAGTATCAGCGAAAATACAAGCATACATGCGATTGCAGTTTTCCATAATTTAGCCATACTAGGGCCACCTCTTTATTAGGATTTGGATGAAGATGCCTAATTTCCCCTTTGACGCTTGACACTGTAAAACATCGTATACACTGTGCTTTTGTTCATACCGACAGCACAATAGCAGTATGACCCCCGCTTATGATGCCGTCCGCATGGGCAAGCGATCTCATTTACCACGGCAATCCAAGCTTAATTGCCGCTCTGTAATGTCGAATTCGCCTGCTCGTTCAACTGGTTGAGCTGTTCCTGAATATCCGCTCCGCCGACGACAATCTGATCGAATGCGTCGCTGATCTGTTTGCCGATCGTTTCCCATTCTTTGACCGATGGCGTGGAACGTGCTGTCTCCATCTGTGTGCGGAATGTGCCGATATTCGGGCTGTTGTCAAATGCTTTGTCCTCCCACGCTTTGGTCGTGGATGGCAAATCCTGTGTCAGCTCATACCATTTGACTTGTACTTGCGGATCGTTCAAATAACTAATGAACTGCACCGCTGCCTCGGTATTTTGCGAGGTGCTGAACACGGATAGATTGGAGCCGCCAAGCACGGAAATGCTTTCACCGCCAGCCGTTTTAGGCGGGATGACTGCGGTTCCCCATTGCTCTGGTTTAAGCTCCGGCAGTTCTGTCTTAACTTGGTTCACCGACCACGGCCCGCTAATGAACATCGGCAGAATGCCTTCACCAAACGAAGGAATAAGCTGCATATCACTTTGGGTCGGAGCGATGCCCGCTTTGAAAAAGCTACTTAAATATTGAATCGTCTCCACATAAGGAGGCTGGTTCAACTGTGCCTGTTTGTTGCTGTTAATCACTTCACTGCCATTTTCCCAAGCAAATGGCATCGTAAATAACGGGTCTTTGCTGTCAAGCAAAATGCCATAATTGCCATTGCCACGTGCAGCTAGCTTGGTCGCTGCATCTTTCAGCTCGTCCCAGCTTTTCGGTGGCTCGTTGTAGCCGACCTGTTTTAGCAAGTCTTTGCGATAAAAGAGCACCCGCGTATCGATATACCACGGCACACCGACCATTTTGCCTGCATAAGTCATTTTGGTACGGGCACCTTTAAAATAGTTATCCGCTTTCAAATTTGGATATTTGTCCACATAAGGCGCCAAATCCTGTAGGGCACCCGCATCGGCAAATTCCGGTATCCAGCTCATCCCAAGCTGTACAACGTCCGGGCCACTGCGCGAAGCGACCGCTGTGAGCAGCTTGTCATGGGCGTTATCCCACGGAATCGCTTGCACTTCGACTTTGATATCGGGATGTTTCGCTTCAAAATCCGGTAGGAGCTGGCTAAGTGCCGTGCCTTCCGCCCCCATTCCCCATACTTTTAAAATCCGTTTGCCATCAGAAGTCGTATTGTTTGTGCTGCCGCCGGCACAACCCGCCAGCAGCAGTGAAAAGATAAGCACACCCGATAATGCCAGTTTCCAACCTATTTTCATTCACTACACCTCATTTAGAATTGGAACGAACTGTGCCGCGAATGACAAGTTCCGTATCCAATGTATAGTGCTGCGCCACCGACTCTCCTTTTAAAATTTGAAAAATCAAATGTACAGCGAGTGCGCCAACTTCGTAATCAGGCTGTCGCACCGTCGTCAGCCCCGGATTCAAAAAACGCGCTTGCACGATATCGTCAAATCCGATCACCGAAATGTCTTCCGGCACCCGTATGCCTGCTTCCTGCAAGGCGGTAATGCCGCCCAGCGCCATCTCATCGTTAGCAAAAAATACCGCTTCCGGCAAATCACCTTGTGCAATCATAAGCTTGACTGCGCGATAACCACCTTCTTCGGTAAAATTACCGATCAAATTCCAGCGTGGTTCAATCGTCAGCCCATGCTCCTGCATCGCCTGTGTAAAGCCGCTGTAACGATCTTTATTATGCTTGCTGCTTGCCGGACCAGACACAAAAGCAATCCGGCGGTGACCATTTTCGATCAAATAGTTGGTCGCCAGCAAGCCGCCTTTTTCATGATCGGCTTCTACATAACAGACGCTTTCATGCTCCAATCGTCGATCAAGCATTACGATCGGAAAGCCTTCACGTGCCGAATCCATAATCGTGCGATCCGGAATGTTATGAGCGAGAATGATCGCGCCATCTACACGCTTTTCCTTAATAAATTTGACTGCGGTGGAGGAATCACCACCGATCGAGCTGCACGCGATCAGATCATAGCCATTGTTGAGGCTCACTTCCTGGACGCCTTTGATCAGACTGGAATAATACGGTCCCGACAGATCGCTTAGCAGCAATGCGATCGTATTCGTGCGCGAACGCTTTAGATCAGATGCGATTCCGTTTTTTTGATAATTAAGCTGTCGTGCTGCGTCGAGTACTTTATCCCTCGTTTTGGTGCTTACCCTGCCAATGCCATTAAGCGCATAGGAGGCGGTTGAGACCGCCACCCCGGCAAGGGCAGCCACATCCTTAATCGTTGCCCCCATCTGCCCACCTCTGTTTTTAATCAGGTTATGTTGCTTCCGTTACTTTATCATGTTCCTGATCATGGAGTGAAGCGCCGTTTCGACTGAACGTTCAGCAATCATTTCACCAAAATCAATAATCGAAACGTTTCGATTTCATTCAAAACGATATTTTTGTATTTTATTGGAAAATACAGTTTTTTATGATTTAAAATCACTTTTTGCTTGTGATTTTTAAATCATAGCCCCATTTTACCTTTGTCGATCATCTAAAACGATTCCTCTAAACGAATATCAATTTGCAGAAAATGATACGTTTTTGTCGAAACGTTTCTACATCGCTATTATAGCTCGGCTTGTAACCGATTTCAACTGGTTTTAAAATTTTTTTGTTATTTTTTAATTTCGACAATAATGTGTAGATAGGCTAACACTATGTAGGTGCAATCCAACTTCATTTTACGATCTGAAATATATCTTTCCGCTAATCAAGTACAACCGTATCAAAATAACGAAATCGGTCGACATGACCAAACCAAAAACAAGCTCGACCGCAAAATGATCGAGCCGATCAAGATGAAGATGCTGACGAATCGAGGCGAAAACGGTCGATCTGCTCCTGCACACCTTCCGCCTGCAAAATACGCACTTGCTCCGCACCGAGCAGATCAAAATGCGGATACTGCTCGCGCAGATGCATATAACGCGGATTCAAGCCATACGCTTTGCACCAGCGCCGCAATTTATCGATATCGGCACAGCCTACTTTTGTTACCGTTCGAATGCCAGGAAATCGATCATCGATCCAGTAATGGGTCAAAAATGCGATTTCGCCCGCGTCCACTTTACGTTTCCATTGTTGTAGCTCTGCTCGCTTAATTCCAAATGCCATCGTCTTCAATCACCTTTCCGGCTCTGCCAAGTTGGAAAAGGAACAGCCTCTGCCGCCTAAGCGGAACTGTTCCTTTGTAACTTACTAATCATAAATATAAGGTCAACGAACAATATCCGAGTCATCCTTCGACTCGCCTTCCGGATAAGCATTTTGGCTGGATGAAGAACGCTTAATATGCTCGCCATCTTTCTCCTCACGTTGTTCCAGCTTCAAATCTTCTACCGGTATCGCATCCACCGTCTGCTCGGATTCAAAGCGGTCAAACAAACTTTCCTTATCGGTAGGATACTGTTCGGCATGATCGCGTTTGCCAGCCTGGTTGTCGATCTTGTTGTTGTCACGCGGTTCTGTCATCGTATACATCTCCTTTTGCTGTACGGATGTACAGCTATTTTATACGAATGGGGTTATGTATTTTTACCTCTGTGGCGTGAATTGAAACAATTCGTTCTGTTCGTCCCGCATCCGATGTAGTTGCTTCTAATGTGAAAGGCATTATAAAAAATACCGACAGCTAATCGCTGCCGATATTTTTACATGCTATCATTCCATCATCATTTAGCGTATAACGATTCATCTCACATAAGATGAGCATATATCTACACTAAAGCATGCGCTAATGTGTATACGGTTCCTATTTGGAACCGTTTAGAAACGAGCGCCCCATACGCAAACCGGTTTAGATACTGCTGTACTTTTGCCGGTATACGTAAGTTTACCGCTGTCTGCATCGATGCTGAAGACGACGATATTGTTGCCATCACGATTCGCTACTAATGCATAACGACCGCCTGGCAATAGCGAGAAGTGACGTGGGTGTCCACCTTCTGTTGAGACATGCTGGACGAGTGTTAGCTCGCCTGTTTCCGCATTGACGGCATATTGTACGATGCTATCATGTCCACGGTTCGAGCCGTACACATAACGTCCATCTTCAGAAATCGCGATTTCGGCACAGCCATTCGCACCATCGTAGTTTGCAGGCAGTGTCGTAATCGTCTGCACTTCGGTTAATGTACCTGTTGACGCTTCATATTGATACACTGTTACGGTGGCGTTTAGTTCATTAATAATAAAAGCAAAGTTGCCGTTTGGATGGAACACAAGATGGCGCGGACCTGCACCCGGAGCGCTAACCGCATCGGTAACAAATTTCAGTTCATTGGATGATTGCACGAGTTCGTATGTGCGTACACGATCCAAACCGAGGTCTTGTACGAGCGCATATTTGCCAGCTGGGTCAAAAAAGGTAGAGTGTGGATGCGGACGATCCTGATTTTGCGGATCAACACTATGACCTTCATGCTGGTGTACATCGAGCAGTTCGCCTACACTACCGTCTTCTTTGATACCGATCAAGCCGACCATACCGCCATGATAGCTTACCATCGTTAAATAACGGCTATCGGCAGAACGTCCGATATGGCAAGGTGGCCCATCAATTGTGCGCACACGGTTAAGCAGTTCCAACTTGCCATGTTCCGCATCGATAACAAATGCTGCCGCTTCACCGCCTTTGCCTTTTGGACCTGTTTCCGATACTGTTTCACCAAGCGCATACAGACGACGGGCGGCTGCATCCACATTTAGAAACGTCGGATTTTGCAAGCCGGCAAACGAGTCGGTCGCTGTTAGCTCAGCCGTTGTTTCATCAAATTCATACACATATACTCCCGGATTGGTGGACTCGGCATACGAGCCGACAAATACGAGCATACGTTCAGATCGTTTAGTCATAGTAATTTTCCTCCAATATGGTATGATCTCATTTTCACCTATGTCAGCGGCTATTATGTAAACTTCAATCGCTGGAATAGCCGTACACTTTACTATATAACCTTAAACCGTTACGTCGGAAAAATCAAAAAATTCATCTTCTCCCCTTCTATATACATAAAATGGAATCTACATTACACTGGATAACAATGGAAGCCCATTTCCGGTTCGCCGGTCAGAAACAGACTATCTTTTATGCGATTATTTATGTTAAAGGAGTAGAGATCAATGAATCATCATAACGATACAAACGATCAAACTGAATCATTAACTTATGCGCAAGCTATTCCGCTGCTTGTGCGTGAATTACAGCTTACGTTAAGTAAACTGCGCTTCATTAAAGCACCGCAAGCAAGCGATTATTTTACAACGATCGCTAATGATGCGCCGTATAGTAGCGATATGCTAATTGCTCATTTGAACGGATTGCCATTATCGTCAGCGCTTAATCCGGCTGCCTGGATGCAGCGTAGCGATTTTACGATTTTGCTCTGGCATGCGTTGACCGGCATACATGCTCAACTGTTTGCATTGCATGCTGCCGAAGCCGAGCCCAAACAGTCAATCCATCGGCAAGATGTACATACAGCGCATCGTTCTCCGAAGTCAAATGCAGCGGAATCAGCTGCGCCTGGACTGCATTTCAACAATTCGGACAACGCTGAACATTTGCCAAACTCAGACTCTTTACAACACTCCACCTCTATCGATGACTCCAACCGGGATGAACTTTTGCAAAATGTGGAACATTCAGACAATGTGGCGCAATTCGAGCATGCTACATATCATATTTGGCAACAAATGATCCAGAGCGGCATTACCGAGCTTCGTCAAAACGACGACTTTCGTGCCGCCGAGCCGATTACGTATGCCGAAGCGCTAGCGATGCTAACACGCGCTCAAGCGCTCATTGCTCGTTATAGAACAGCACCGCCAGAGGATGATTTTTTCTGATCGTTTGTAATAGGGAGTACAGCATTACGACGGACGTGTCCATTTTAAATCTTCATCTTAACGATCCAGGCGAGTGTGGCATATCGTTGATCATGCCACACTCATGTGATCGCTAACGATGCTTTGCAGACGCTACCGACTCGCTCCCATCCCATTCCTCTGCCGTAATCGCATATAACAGATGATCCTCCCAGCTCCCGTTAATGCACAAATATCGCTTTGCCAGCCCCTCATTACGAAAGCCAACTTTTTCCAATACACGTTTGGACGGCTCATTCCACGGCAGCACACCTGCCTGAATACGATGCAGCCCTGCTTTTCGAAACGCATACTCGGTCACCCAGCGCAAAGCTGTCGTCGCATAGCCATGACCATGATGCTGTCGATCGACAAAATAGCCAACCCCTGCATTTTGAAAAGGGCCTCTGGCAACGCCGCTTAACTCTATCCGACCGACCAATTGCCCGTTATCAAAGCGAAACATGCCAAACACATACCCGCTGCCCGCTCGCAAGCTTTGTTCTCCTTGCTCCAGCAGCTCACGCTGTGTGTCTAGCGTCCAATAATATTGCGGGCGCACCGGTTCATACACCTGCATATATTCCCGATTGTCCAGCCGTAATTGCAGTAATGCTTCTGCATGCTCTACGTGTAACGGTCGCAGCTCGATACCGCTATGTTCAGTTTGCATGATGATCGCCTCCTTTGGTGTTGAATAACAGACCAATCGGTTTTGGCTGCTATGGTCGAGTGTATTCATTGTTGTGCTGGCATACGCTTATTATTCAGCATCCAATAGCGCTGCCATAGCGTATCCAGATGCATTTGCTTACACATTTTAGCACATAACCGCTCAGCAACCGCAGCACAAATAAGCTTCAGTATCCGCAGACACTGAAGCATGTCATCGTTAGGCTGTTCGTCAGCGCATACGCCGAATCCAAAATGTGAAAATATCGCTGCGCACATAATCAAGCGAATATAGCACCCGACGATTCATTTCGTCATAATGCGTCTGCTTCATCAGCAGTACGGTTGCGTCGGGATGCACAGCAAGCTTGCGGCAGTGCAGATCACCTTGTGAAGGCACGATAATTTGTGAATCGGCACTAATAATACGAATGCCTGCTTCACGCTCCAAATGTTGAAACAATGAGCCTTTGAAATGCTGTTCATTTAACGTATCACCTGCAAATGCTGCCGGAATATAGTTGACCGAATGTGCGACCGGTTCCTGATTCGCCATTCGACTGCGTTCCAGCGCAATGACCGGATCATGCTCTTTCAGTTCCAAATGAAATGCGACTTCAGCAGGTGCGTCTAGTTGACGAATATATTCCAGCCGTTGTTCTTCTACTAGACCTGCCGATACGATCATATCACCGATGCTGTACAGACGATCAAGTGAGCTTGGGATCGTTTGCAACGAACGGGTAATGTATGTACCGCTGCCGTGTTTAACGAACAGCTTGCCTTCATCTTTAAGAAGCCGGATCGCTCCGCGTACAGTCGTGCGACATACGTTAAACTGCCCTGCCAGTTGAGCTTCGGACGGAAGGCGGTCGCCTGCATCCATTTCCTCCTGCTGAATCCAGCGTTCAATCTGTGATTTTATATATTGCTGTTTGACCGACATGGAATCGACGTCATCCTTTCCTTCGATATTGATCATATGATACTAATCTTGATCGTGTTTGTAGTGATCTGTTTTGACAAACAAAGGTAACGCTATCGCCCGCTTCACTAGTACCTTGACCGAGATTAATTTGAGTGTTCAATCTGTTTTAAAATCGCATGGATCAGGATTTCAGTACATAATCAAAATTAACATTTAACTTGGTCAAGGTACTGGACTTAACTTAGCACTAATCGGCACTTCCAGCTTGGATATAGATCGCATTCGTAAATGCAATCATGCCATATACATCGCCAAAACAACCATATAGCTCCGCACGTAGCCAACGTGCAGGCGCTGCAATGCGCACTGTCCACTCTTGCCATTGTTGCTCTGAATCGAGCTTCGTCTCCGCCAGCACACCTTGATCGCTCATTATGACAAGGCGCAGTTTCTGTGCAGCTAGCTTATACTGCGTATGACGAAGACGGCGATCGAGCCGAATATGAAGTTGCAGCTGTGCGTTAGCGCCAACGATCGTATCGCCAATACGGTAAATCGTACGTTCGCTTCCATCTAGCTGGGATAATGAGGAGCTAGTATGTATGTTCTCCAAGCCCGCTCCATCCTCCTGCTGATCTACAGCTTGATTGTGCACAACAGCGTACAGATCGAGTACAGGTCCCATCGTCACCGTCAGTCTGCCGCTACGAATCGCTGCGATATATTGACGATCTTGCACACGATGAAGGGAGGCACTGTATGTTATGCTGTGCGGATTGTCGATTGCAGCGGCATTGTCAGTGCGATGCGGATCATCCGCCACACTAACCGAATCGAGATCGCTGTCATTAGCATGCTGCTCATTCGTCGTATGTTGCTGCTCGGTTTCGTTTAACCGCTCGTGAGCGTGCAGCTGTTCTGACCCTACCTTACTCTTGCCCGGCGCTGATCCGTATTGACTATGCTCCTCTGTCACACTGCCCAATCCAATATACGTAATCGCAGCTGGCGCATCGTCCGGTAATGTGCGATGCCAGTCACGCCCGCTCGTTGCCGCCAGACGATGACCTTCATTAAGCAGCGCTGTCCATAACGCAAACGCACGCTGACTATCCTGCTTCATAAAGGGCATCAGCGTCGACCATACTTCGATATAGTCTACTTGACTCCAATTATGAATCGGATATTCCCAATAACATCCCGTACAAATCGGACTCCCAATCCGAAAAGGATGAGCGATCCCGGCAATGCCGCCTGCTTCGTGCACATGGCGAATCCCTTGTTCAATATCGCCTTGACCGACCTGTCTCCAATCGACATATTGCTGTAGCCCTAGCGTCACCATATGCCCGTAAAATGTTGTCCACTCCATCCCGGCAATAATGCGTAGCCCGATGTCATGTTCCACCACATCACGATCAACCAATCCGGATTGGGTATTATGGTCGGTTAATGCAATCACCTCAATGCCTGCTTGTTTAGCTGACTGTGCCAGCTCTTGGAGTGATTGTGAACCATCGCTGTGAAATGTATGGGTATGCAGTTCTGCAGGTATCCAGCGTAATGTCATTTTACATCTCCTCCCATAATTCGCAGCTTATAATGACATTGCTCGGTTACAACCGCATGCAAGCTAAGCGTAACCGTCCATAACCCAGCCGGATGATCACCCGGCCAAAAGCCTGGCGATGCTTCTGATGCGGTCAATACATGTCGCTGCACCGGGTCCATTCGGTGTGCTTGTCCACGGTGACGCTCTGGATCATCGAGCGAAAGTGTTAGTAGATTTTGCAGTGGAGCGTATTTACGCCAGTCTCCTTCATGTTGCTGTGTATAGCCATACCGATTCATTGCCCGGGTAATAAGTTGCTGTGCCATCGTTTCATCATCTAGCAACTTCGGTTCATAGCTAAATTCCAGCTGTAAACTTGGCACAGGCGTATGCAGCATAAATCGATGTGCAATATGGCTTTGCGCGCTAGCAGCATATACCGTACCGGCGGCTTCATAGATGATGTTCATCGCTTGCCTACTCCCTTCATTTACGTATCCAACCGATCATTACTCCAAAGTAATGCTGTTGGCTCTGCTGTCGTTAACACGACTGATAGCTCCACTGTAATGCCTGCCACTGGTTGATATTGTTCATCAAGCGTATACGCATACATATTGCCGATTTGCACTTCGTCCAGTCCGCCGGGCAGCAGCACGGCACGAATCGCGGCAATGTCATCGAGCACTAGCTGTTTGTCCGTTTTGATCGTAGTCGCAAAGCCTGGATATGGGCCTTCGTAAGCGGCGCGAAACGTACCGATCCGCAGATCAAAATAACTCGACGACAGCCATTGTTGCTCCCCTTTTAAACGAAGCTGGTAATCGATGCACGTCTGGCGCAGCAGCGATATATTTTCGCCGGTCACTTCATCGATCGGCAGCTCAGTTTGCGACTCATCATTTACCGAATCCAGCCACTGCTTTAGCCCATGAATAAACAAATAATGCCGCTGATCCGCCAGTTTCCATGAATGACGATTAACAGGCTGTTCCAGTTCATACTGCCGATTCATCTCCCAATTGCTCACCTGGTGAATAAATGGATACAGCACCATCACCCGTTCGCGCGGTTCACCATTGCGATCCCAGTAAAGTAGCGGCGGCAGCATATACCGATAATCAGACACTGGTACATCGGTAAAATTACCGTTAGCAGTAGCCGCCTGTAATACCGGATGTCCACCGCAAGCGGTATGACCGGCAAATGCTGTTTCCACATGCTGCGGGCCTTGATACGTATGACGCAATACCGTTCCGTCTCCATCGAGTTCCAAACGATGCATCCATTCGATATCGGTCGTACGCCCCCATTTACTCATTAACAGACCAGACGGTGTTCCTTCGTCCTCATGACTGAATACGAGATGATATTCGATCACTGTGCGCTCTTGCCGCTGCTCAAGTGAATATAGCAGCAGCAGTGGTGTATCGGTAAATGTACTTTCATACGGATGAGTAAGCTGACGCCCATAAATGACCGGCGTATGCCGATACACTAGCGCAAGCGGCTGCTCATAACCGATATGATACAACCCTGCACGCCGTACGACAGCGCGTGTCGCCCGCTGTGGTGTCATTTCGCGCTGGAGCATTATCGTTATTGTATGAGTTCCAGCAGGCAAGCAGCCGAGCAAGCGTACATAATCGAGCGCACGATCACCGTAAAACAAAATTACGTCCTGCTGATATTGTCCGTTCAGCTCTAGTCGCAACACAACCGACTCGCGTCCCTGCTCCTGCCAATGGCTGTCCCCTGCCGCTTCAAGCGCGATTACAGCATAACCGGGCTGCTCCAAGTGAAGTTGCAAGCGAAGTGACTGCTCACTATCCACCACAGCATCGGTGACGATACGACCATGATTCATACTGTCCGGCTCACCGGTCACCGCATGCACTTCCAGTTCATAACGCTGCCATCCATCTTCCAATGTATCCGCCTGCCTCGACACCGATGGATATTGCTGATCCATATTCCGCCCACTCCCCTGTATGATATGAACGATATCCTAATCCGTCATCACCTAAGCCTGTTTGTCCATATCCTGTCCCATCGTGCGAATATAAAAATACCCCATCACTGAACATAGCAAAAACATAAACACCGCCATCGCACTTGCCGTATGGGTTTCCTGATAATTGGAAAACACTTGCTGCATCGCTACACCAAGCACTTGCGGCGAATTGGCACCGATGAGAAACGGAGCGGTAAAACTGCCGATAATGCCCATAAAAATAAACGTCAATGCCACCCACATCGTCTTATATGACAATGGCAAAATAAAACGAAAAAACAATTGCAAACTGCTTGCTCCCGCATCACGTGCACTATCTACGACCGAATTCGGTACAGCGGCAAGCGCCGAACTGAGCAGCATCGTCGCAAACGGAATATTAAACCACAAATTAGCAATAACGAGCCCACTATAGCTGTAAATGATCTTCGGAAACGTATCGATCCCGACTAACAGCAGCAAGCGTGCCATCCAGCCATGATTGCTGTACAGTGTGATCAGTCCATAGGTCGCAATCACACCAGGCACAAACATCGGGATAAAATACAATCGATTGATCCAACGCGCCACCCAGCCTTTACTAAAGCGCAAATATACAGCAAGTGCATAACTAATTAGCAGTGCGATGACGGTCGATACAATCGTCACATTGAGCGTATACACGATATTGTTACGCATCGCCGGTTCGGTAAACATCCGAATATAGTTACCTAACCCAAACTCACCGCTATTTTGATCGACTAGACTTTCCTGTACCGCATACAAAATAGGCAAAATGACGACAACGAACAAAATGAGAAAGGAGGGGATGACCAGGGCAAGCCCTAGCATCCCTCTCTTTACAGATGGACTCATCGGTTATTGTCCTGCCACTTCGCTCTGCCAGCGTTGGTTGATTTCTTTTTGCAAATCGCCGCTATTAAATTGACGATACCCGCCAGACACACTCGCAAATTTGCTTTGCAAATCTTTTGGCATCAAACTCCATTTAATCCCTGGATAACCATACATTTTATTGACGATAATGGTCTGTGCTTCCGGTGTGAGCACATAGTTTAACAGCTTCTCGGCAGCTTCTTTTTTAGCGGACATCGCTGGTATCATCAGATAGGACGAACCGCCTGTAAATGGAGGATTAATTTGCGTCAACTTCACCGTCGATGGCAGCAATTGTTTGTTCAATTGTTCCAATGCCATATCCGACCATGCCGGAATCATATCCACTTCACCGCTTGCGAGCAGATCAAGTGTACCTTGGTTTTTTTTCGGATAGACGCCTTTTTGATACATATAAGGACCTAGTTCTTTGAGCAGGTTAAAACCTTTATCCCATTTTTGCGCCATCGCTGGATCACTGCTGGTCATCGCATCGGCAGGTAGGAAATTGTAGATCGCTGTGTCGACAAACGAATTGCCTGAACCGCCTGTCGCCGGATCATTGTAAGCAAATCTGCCTGGATGCTGGCGAATCCAAGCGTACAGCTCATCCGCTGTTTTGGGCGGCGAGCTCACACGTGAACTGTCATACGCTAGCACGACGGAAGACGCGCGGTATGGAACCGCCAGATCGTTCGCTTGTTTCAGCGCATTGCTGTCCACATTGGACAGATTCGGTATGGCAGAGCTATCCAGTTTTGCCCAAATGCCCTGGCTGTTGCCGCGTGTAATATCGTCCAGACCACCTTCATACAAGTCCACATCGACATTTTGCTGTCCACTTTGTTTGGCAGCAAGCAGGCGATCGACCGCAGATTGACCGCCCGTGCCGGATGGCAAATAAACGAGCTTTACTTTGATCGTCGGATTCGCTTTTTCGAATTCAGGAATAAGTGTCTCCCACAGCTCTTTTACATTCAGTGAGCCGCTTGTGTAGAGCGAGATTTCCGTAGTGCCTGTACCGTTTGCACTTGCTGCTTCCGAACCTGATTTGCCACTGCATCCTGCTAGCAGTGCAATACTAAGTACGATCAATAAAAGTGAACTCCATTTGGCTGTTGTGAACACATTGTTTCCTCCTCGAATATGAGCAAATGACTATCCGTTTTGCGCTATTTCTGTAACATGCAACCGTTATCGTGTCTATATCTGTAGACGATCCTTCCAATCACCTCAACCTTCTTTGGCGATACCTGTTCTGTTGCAACCGTTATATGATCGGCATACTCATACGGGAGCGACTGCAGATGCCGCTGCCTGTTGACCAACCGTAATGCCTGCTGTGCTATGTGCAAATGTAGTGAATTTACGCAACCCGATTTCAATCGCATCTCCACTGTGCAAATGGACGGCATGCTCGCGTGGAACGAACATTTTGATCGTCTGTTCCATGCAAACAATCGATATCTCGGCATAATGTCCAAGCACCATCACCTGACGAATCTTACCGACTAGACCGCTTCCTGTATCCGTCACATACACATCCTCCGGTCGCACGGCAATCGTACATGCACCTGGCAACAATGTTTGTCCAGGCGATACTTCGAGCTGTAATGTTTGCAGATGAATATGCGTGCCATCACTAATCGCAGGAAGCAGATTAATGCGCCCGATAAAGCTGGCGACAAATAGCGACTGCGGACGATCGTAAATGTCCTGCGGTGTAGACAATTGTTCAATCTGCCCGGCATGCATAACGACAATGCGATCGGAGATCGATAATGCTTCCTCTTGATCATGGGTGACAAATACCATCGTCATCCCGGTACGCATCTGAATTTCGCGCAGCTCCTCCCGCATCTCCATTCGCAGCTTGGCATCCAGTGCGGAAAATGGTTCATCCAGCAGTAACACATCAGGTTCCAGCAACAATGCGCGTGCAAGCGCTACCCGCTGCTGCTGTCCACCGGATAGTTCGGCTGGATATTTGCGTGCTGCTGGCGCAAGCTGCACCAGTTCCAGCGCTTCGGTCACCGCACGCTGAATAGATGCCTTTTTGTGCTTACGAATGTGTAGTCCAAAGGCGAGATTGTCATATACGGTCATATGCGGCCACAAATTATAACTTTGGAACACCATCGCAGTTGGTCTTTTTTCGGGCGGCAACTTCAATACGCTTTGACCGCGAATGAGAATATCGCCGCTGTCCGGCTCCAAAAAACCACCGATTGAGCGCAGCACGGTCGTTTTGCCACAGCCGGATGGGCCGAGTAATGTGACCATTTCGCCAGGCTGCACATCAAGCGTAATATTGCTAACACCGTCGCCGGTTTTGAATCGCTTGCTTAATTGTCGAAGCGAGAGTTGAGGTTGTGTCACGGGATGTCCTCCTGTTTCCGTTTTATTTCACTTGAAAACCGCCTGCCAGCACATCTGCACTTACAAATCGACGTGCCGCCAGCAGCAAAATGATCGTCGGCAGCGTTAAAATGACCGAGAATACGGCGCCTGTCGTGCTTGGATAATCAGCAATAATCGAATACATAATGATCGGCATCGTTTTATAGTCGGGAATACCGACCAGCAGTGTGCCTTGCGCCTCATCTAACGATGCCAAAAAAGTAAAGATCGAAGCGACCATAATGCCTGGAAATGCCATCGGCAACGTTATTTTCCAAAACACCCGTAACGGTGTCGCACCGGCATCACGCGCCGATTCCTCCTGTGCACGATGGACACTGCGAAATGCCGACGACGGAATCCATGTCATATACATCAATGTGTTGACCATATGAATGAGCACGATTCCGACAAATGTATTCATCAACCCGAATTTGTAAAACAGCACCGCAATCGATACGTACAACCCCATTTTCGGAAACGCATGGGTCAGCAAAAATGAAAATAAAAACCAGCGACTGAGCGGAAAAGCGATCCGTGCAAATGCGTACGCCGCTGGAATGCACACGATAATCGAGCAAATCGTCACAACGGTAGCAATGACAAATGAAAGCGAAATCGATGCCAGCACATCATCTTGTGACAATACAAATTGCCACCATTCCAGCGACCAGCTTTGCGGTAATGCCGCCGGATATTGCCATTTGCCCGATAAGGCAAGCAATAACAAATTCAACAATGGGCCTAGAAAAAAAATGACAAATATAACGAGCACAATAAATTCCACTACTTTTCTCGCACCTAGCGAGCGTAAATACCAGCTCATAACTACATCCTTCCTACCCGGATTCGCTCCATCTCTGTCCTGCAAAGTTGTCTAGACGTCCTAATGACTCGCATCTCCGAGTATAAAGAGCGTTTATTAGCTGTACATGCACCGCAATTTATTTTTGTGTAAAGGAAATTTCTGTCTCTACTCACAGCTTACGCAATACACAGCCGTCCGATCATAGCTGTAAAATAACGCTATCATTGCGTCTAGTAGCGGATTTTGCCTATACAATTAGCCCACTTCCGACAGTTCGATTAACTGGCAGAAGCGGGCTATAGATTATAAATAACACGACAAATCACGATGTGCTCATTTACGCGGGATTTACATTTAAGGTATCAACCCATAAAATTGTGTAGGCTTGAGTTGCTGCATGTCTGGATGGCGCTCCAGCAATCCGTGTCCATATATAGTAAAATCCATCCATTTTATGGTTGCCAGCACACCGGATGAATGGATATGTTATACCCATACCCGAAATAAGGAGGCTCACTTTTGAACCTGACAACTGAAGATTACACAGTCTATATCCAAAAATATACGAATTATATGTATATCGAAAAAAATTTGTCGATGAAATCGATCAAAGCTTATCATTCCGACTTGAATCGTCTCGGCATATGGTTACAGCAGCACGACTATGACTGCATTACCGAAGATATTATTCATGCGTATTTTTCCGAACTCATTCAGAGTAATACGCTAAAAGATTCAACGATCAAACGCAAATATATTACATTTAAAAGTTTTTTCGGCTTCATGGCGCAAAAAAACTGGATTACCGCCTCTCCGCTAATCCATCTAGGCAAACGATTCAAAACGGCAAAACGCATCCCCAAAACATTGCCACAGCATGAAATCAAACGGCTGCTTACCGCACCCGAAAAAGAACGCTCCGCCGGCAAAAGCCCATTTCAGATGCGTTTAAGCGTACGTAATGATGCGATTATCGATTTGCTCTTTTCCACAGGCATACGAATTGGCGAACTCGTGCAAATTCGGCTGAAAGATATCGATCTGCGCAATCGTTCAATCGTCATTTTTGGCAAAGGCCGCAAAGAAAGGATGCTGTACTTGTCCAGCGCCGAATTGATCGCTAAAATTCAACAATGGCTCAAAATCCGCTCCCAGTTTGCGCCGAAATGTGATGCATTATTTTTAAATAAATACGGGCAGCGACTATCCATTTATGGGATCGAAGATATTTTCGCCAAGTACAAACAATTAGCCCAAATCAACACCAGTGCAACGCCGCATTATTTGCGCCATTCTTTCGCTACCCAATTGCTTGAAAACGGCGCTGATCTGCGCGCGGTGCAGGAAATCCTTGGACATTCCAGCGTCAGCACAACCGAGATTTACACCGAAGTGTCCATTAAACGCAAGCGCACCGTGCTTAATAAATACAATCCTAGAAACAAGTTTGAAACGTCCAAATAACTATAAATTATTTGGGGGTTTTATAGTGTACAACAATTCACATCATATTGAAAATTTATTAAAAAAAGTAACGTCCATCAAAGATCAATACCAAATTTCCCTGTTAACGAACACAGCTAACAAAACAAAAGCGATCCAGCAAAAAACGCTGCATGATAGCGATTATCATGAATTTTTATCTGTCAAAGAGTATGTGGAAATTTTAAAAGGCATTGAGCAAGCTGGTTTTCATACCCACACGTATTTTAACGAGCTGGAATTTATTCATCAAACATTAGAAGAAGCTTATTATCAACATCGTCAGATTGTGTATAATTTGGCACATAATGGTAATTTTGTTGGTAAAAAGTCGCTCATTCCTTCTTTTTGCGATCTGTTATCGATTCCATACATCGGTTCCAACGCATGGGTTAGCTCATTTTGTAAGGCAAGATATATGTATAGCAAATATGCGATCGCGCACGGCATTAAAACACCTAAAAGCTGGGTATATTCTTCCGACGATACTTGGTTTAACAACGATTCTCCTATGCACGGGCAAAAAATTATCGTCAAACCGTTGTATGAGTTTGCCCTTACAAACTGGGGTGAAAAGCCCATTTTTAAATATGATGCCAAAACGTTTAAAGATGGGCTACATCAAACTAAATTGAAAGAACAGTATCCGCGTTCAACACAATGGCTTGTGCAAGAATACATTTCCGGCTATGACTGCGAAGTTCCGTTATTTATCGATCAAAAACCAATCGATCTTGCGATCGTCGGCGTGTTTATCCACCGTGTGACTGCGGTAAAAACTAATCTACTGATGTCGGAAGGACTGTATCATTACGATTTTTATGATATCCATTCTATTTTGAAAAAAGAACAAATCGATTGCATAAGCGTAACCGCACGCACGATTGCACAATTAATCGGCTTGCGTCATTATGGTAAAATTAATTTCAGAATTGATAATCAAGGTGATATTTATTTGCTTGATATTGACAGCTCGCCGCAAACGACAAAGCACAGTTCATTTGATTATACATTTAAGCAGCTGGGATTTAAAAATTCCGACATTTATGCGTGTATAATTGCGATGGCTTGTGAACAGATGGTTACATGCTGAACTAACGCATCGTCTATTCAGCAGTAATTGGTACTCAATCATAGGATCATGATTTGCAAATCTGATCAAACCGTACAAACACAGCAACATGTTTTATGGCTTTACATATTTTTCCTTTCTATAGCTGACGATCATAGCGAAACGTTATTTTGGTATGTTTCAGGTGCGCTAAAGCCGTTATAGGTAGGTGTTTGTCTAACACTAACTCCAAACGAGAATGGATACACACAACAACAGTCATTATAAAATCAATCTGTCGATAGATGAGATCAAGGAATGAACTAAAGCAGCTCAGTACCATTTATAGGATAAGGAAAAAGAAGCGTAGGAAGGCTTCTTTTTCCTTCCTGTACTGCTGCAAGCAAAAGCTTATACGATCGGGGTTTTTATCTGTGCTATTTAACAATGCAGTATATCTTTGTTGGGGTGACAGGATCATCGAGGAGGAACATTCGATCAAGTAGTCACATTGCGTTTATTTGTGATTATTGTTGCAAATAGCTGTGTTTCATCCGATATAAATCTTATTAGTATATCTTTATGATTGTATCTTGCTATGCCTGATCGTTTGGATACTGTATATTTTTCAATCCCAGTTTTTGCGTATTGTTGTAGCCATACGATTATACATCTGCTCCATAAGCAATAGATTTATCTTATAAATTGGGTATTAGAAACTATAAAACCCCCAAATAATTTATAGTTATTTGACTAACATCGCCTCAAATTAATCCATTAGTCTTGGGTACATTATACTCTCAATAAAAAGGAGAGTCTCCACTTTTTTCTTTAAATGGAGACTCTTTTTGATACATATCATTTTATTGCTTTTCCCAGATCACTTGCAGTTCATCTAAATCAGCAATCGTGTGCCACGGCTTCATACCGAGCGCATCATTCCATGCAAAACTACGCCGCAGGAAAATACCACGCATGCCCACCTGAGCTGCGCCCCAAATATCGTTTTCCGGATGATCGCCTACAAATACCGTCTCCGTTGCGCTAGTGCCCAATCGCTCCAATATCATCGTATAAATGCGTCGCTCCGGCTTTTGGATTCCAGCTTCACCCGATGTCAAAATCACATCAAAATCATGCTCTAAGCCAAGATGCAGCACTTTGCCATATTGAATTTGATAGGTGCCGTTTGTTAGCAACCCCAGCTTAAAACCTTGCTGCCTACAGGCGGCGATCGCCTCACGTGCATGTTTCATCAGGCGCGCTTCTTTCATATAATGTTCATTGTAATAAGCAAACAATCGATCCACATCCAGCTGTTCCGACCACGGTAGACGCTCTGTTAATTCAGCAAAAAAGCCGCGTTTTTCCCGATATCCATCCGCATCTGTAATCCGCAAATATCCGATAATATCCCGTGCTAGCTGCTGATCTACATGTCCGAAATAATCGCGTACAAGCCGCTCTGAAAAAGCGCGAAACGCATAATCCCGATCCATCAACGTATTGTCCAGATCAAAAATGACCGCTTTAATCGGCGCGTCCAGCGCTCCTACTGCGGGTTGCTGACCGTCATGCTTCTGTCGTAATGGATGGTTGGACTGCTCACCTGATACTTGCTCCATCATGTTATACGTCTCCCCTGTCTATATGCTGTTCACCTGACTGCATCAATCGCTTGCAGCATTCCGTTTATTCTACAAAAGGCACAGCAACATGGCAAACCGAATTCGCAAATGTATGCGCTATGTATATGATCCCAACTTAAATTAGCACATGATGTACGATGACGATCGATTGCCAAAAGTGAATATGCTAATTCGACCAGTAATCTGAACATTGGGGTTACGGCACAAAAAAAGACTACATCGATCACACTCACCGAATGCAGTCCTGTTATTTTATCGTAACAGCAGCCCTATTATGAGCAATCAGGCATCATTGTGCATGCGTGTGCTAGTGCCTATCTCTTTGGTGCTGCTTAGCGCTTGTCTATCATCTGTTCCTACTCGTGTTAAGCGCTGCAATATGAATTGTACTTGGCTTATTCGTCATAGCTTGCTTCACTGTTCCTTTTACTTTACAACAACACATAATTGCGATCTTGTTCTTCTTTCTCTTTGGGTAAAATAGCAGGCTCACGGTGCGTGACCATCATTTCCTGCTCGGTCACATAGACTGCAAAATCAGGAATTTCATACAGATAGCGCTGCTGATACAGCTTGCGGCAATCTACTTCCAAATAAGGCGAATCCGCCAGCACTGGCAATTTTCCGGTTTCATTAACATAGTCATCAACCGCCCATTGCACACGGTCAAGATGATACGGAATATGACGTTCACTTTCCTCAAACAGTTCAAATGTCTCGCGCGATAAATAAAACTTCTGATCAGACAATCCGCCCAAATAGCGGGTTAAACGCCCAAGATCGATGCTCCCATCTTCCTGCATAAGCACGGTACGATTGATGCCATTACCCATATCGCGTTCAAAACGTAGCACTGCACTGCGTAATTCATCCAGTGTTACATGCACAGACGGCAAACGGTTAAACGTTTTTTTGCCTTTGTTTTTGAATCGTTCTAGAATCGACATAATTGTCTCTCCTCCCTGGCACATCGTCTTATAGACATGTGCAGAAAACGGTTACAAACCTATGCAAATAAAGCGACTCATTTTTATTTGTACTTACTAGTATTATACCGCATTTAACAAACAGTATACCGTGTTTTTACAAATTCATACGTTTTTAGACCAAATTGATTCGATGTAGCTACGATTTATTCCCTTACTTAGGTATATGCTCGGATACATTTACGTTTTTACTCGCTTCTCTGCTCCTGGTTCGATATGCTTACATTGTGAATGGAATGTACGTAAGTAACCCGATCCCTGCGGTTTTACGTCAAATATGGTATGATGAAGAACGGTGAGTTTATAGACTATATATGCGGATATGGAAAGGAGATTTACCCTGTATGCAAGATGTTATTATTGTCGGTGCCGGACCGTGTGGCTTGTCTGCCGCGATTGAATGTGAGCGTCTGGGCCTCCATACCCTTTTGATCGAAAAATATAATGTGGTGCATTCGATTTATTTATACCCGACCAATATGCAATTTTTCAGCACTGCTGAGCTGCTTGAAATTGGTGATTTGCCATTTCCAACCCCAAACGAAAAACCGTTTCGCCATGAAGCATTGGCGTATTACCGCCGTGCTGCCGAGCATTATCATTTAAATGTACAACCGTACACCGAAGCGACCGGGATTGAACAACATGCGGACGGCAGCTTTTCGCTGCAAACGGTCAATCGGCAGGGCGAGCAGCATACGTATCAGGCGCGTCGGATCATTATTTCGACCGGATATTTTGATCATCCGAACTATTTGGGCATTCCGGGCGAAGACTTGGACAAAGTGACCCACTATTTCCGGGAAGCGCATCCGTACACCGGTATGCGTGTAGCGATTATTGGCGGCAGCAACTCTGCGGTTGATGCGGCGCTGGAAATCGTCCGTGTTGGCGCTAAAGTCGATATGGTTTACCGTGGCAATGATCTGTCTGCCAATATTAAATCATGGGTGCGTCCGATCTTTGAAGGTCTCGTTATGAAAGGCAAAATCACGCTTCATCTAAACGCAGCGGTAACGAATATTACCGAATCCGAAGTGCATATTACGCGCACCACAGATGGCACGGTCGATAAGCTAGACAATGATTTTGTGCTGGCAATGACCGGCTTCCGTCCTGATCGCAAGCTGATCACATCGATGGGTGTGACGATGAGCGATGATATGGATAAACCGCGTTTTGACCCGGATACGATGGAGACGAATATTCCCGGTTTGTATGTAGCTGGTGTAATTGCCTCCGGCCGTAATGCCAATGAAGTGTTTATCGAAACCGGTCGGCGTCACGGCGCGCTCATCGCCCGTCATATTGTCGCTAATTTGTCGCCTGGCGAGCACTTAGCGCCCAAAACATGGGCAGAAGGATAATCGACAGCAGCGAATGATCATCATATCATTCTGCTTGCACTCTACCCTATTTTACGATGATAAAGCAAAAGGAGTAACCACATATGGGTGCTATCGATATGCCTTCGCTTATCCTGCTTGTCATGGCAGGGCTTGGCATTGTCGGCAAAAATACAACGGTGACGATCGCCATGATCATTTTGCTGCTTATTCGTGTACTCGGCTGGCAGCAAGCTTTTCCGTGGCTGGAAAAGTACGGTTTGACGATTGGGATTATTGTATTGACGATCGGTGTAATGACGCCGCTTGCCAGCGGCAAAATTTCCATTGAGACGATCATGTCTTCCTTTTTGAGCTGGAAATCGCTCGTCGCTGTCGGGATCGGTCTGTTTGTCGCTTATTTGGGCGGACGCGGTACGATTTTGATGACGAACCAGCCTACATTGGTAGCCGGGCTGCTCATCGGAACGCTAATCGGTGTTGCCTTTTTCAAAGGTGTTCCGGTTGGACCATTGATTGCAGCCGGCTTGTTGTCGCTGTTGGTCGGTAAGTCATAAGCGGACAAGCATATACTTTTTTGCAAGATCACATATATTGTGTAGGGCATCATATGGTATACTGCCAGTACCGCCCTCTTTCAGAGGACGACATTCAACTATGTATATACGTATGCATGTTCAGGAGGATTTCCCATGTCCCAGGCTTTTGTGATTGAAGCGGTGATGGTTGCCATTTATGGCCAGTTACTTAATCCGGACAAACCGGTCACTTATATTGTTCCGTACACGACGATTATGGAGTTGTACGAATTTGCCGAGAGCGAAGAACCGCTTATGAACAGTGCGGTGGAAGATCGTGAAGTACGCGATCGGATTCAGGAGCTGATTCGCTATCTGGAACAACCGCTGAACAAAAAGAAAATTCAGCGCTGTTTACAAATGCCCTGGTCGCAAAGCGCCGGCATCGTATTCAGCGACAATGTACAGCTAGCGGTCGTTAATGCACTGGATAACGCTTATTATGGCGAATCATTTGATCCGATTGAAACGGAGCTGATTTTATCTTCACTCAAAAAAGAAGCACCGATGCTGACTGATCAATTTGAGCTGATTCAGCGGATGATTGAGGCGAAAGTGCCTGTGCAAGTGTTTGATATCGAGGACTTTACCTATGCGTTGGAAGGCACTTCACACGTATAAGTGCACCATTGCTTGCTCGCTGGATAAGGCGTAGTTCGTACCGTAACGGATCGGAATGTATAGTGCGCAACTAATGCTGTTGGACGTAAATTCGTATTTTATATGTACGTGAATACGACACAACACATAGCGAGCAAACGGTCATACTGTATGCTGTATCGCCACATTATGCTGTATCTTTATGTTACGGTCTAGTAATAAACCAACTCTGCCAACGAAGCTTCCAAAAGGATGTCTGTACGCGGACAACGCCTTTTGGAAGCTTTATTTATTTAAGTGAAGATCATATGCCAATGGATCGGTTAGCGGATCAGCCGCTTTAGCAAGCGCTAACGATACCGATCTGCACAAGCACAAGCTTGTCAGCAAACGATAAACACGAATGCCCAAACAAGCACAACCCTTTGTACAGATTGGAAATCAATCCACCTACCCTTCCAGCTAGCTCAAATAAACCGCGCTCAGGCTGTCATATATCTCCGCTCATCCCATACATGCTCAGCATCGAAGCTGCCAGCATAAAAAAGCTAGCCGATAACCAAAGCACCGCATACCGTCCTTTCAACACACGCCGCTGGGTAAAATACACAGCCGCTGTCGCAAACATCACACTCACCAGCACCCATACAAATACAAACATCGCCTTAACTGTCGTCATTTGCCTCACAATCCTTTCCTTGTATGGAAATATACATTTGCCGTTTCCTCTGACTTGGACAACACGTTTGATGTAAATTATACGTTCCGTACATGAATGGAAGATGACGATAGGCTTAATATAATCTAAATTCTGCTAACAATCCACAAGTTAACATTCAAATTTAACATGCTCTCCTTCCCAACACAAAAGCGGTGCGCACATTACCGTGCACACCGCTTAAGCTCGTTTACCTGTTTAACGTATAATTGCGGAACGATTTACGATTCCGGAATATAGGCATAACGGATATCATCCTCGTGATCCATATACTCCACATTCAGTCGATAACCGTTTAAATACCACATATCCTGAGATTCCATATAGAACTGAATACCTTCCGTCTGCTGTTGAAGTGCTGGACTGATCGGCGGTTCTACCGAAATACCGAGCGAAAAGCCCGGATGGATATCACTATTGCTGCTGTAGCGGGCGTAAAAGCGAATCGCATCGCCCTCCTTTAGATCAAGCTCCTTTTTGTACCAACGTGCTGCTTCATCGGATACTGCAATGGACATAATTGATCCCGCCTTTCTTCGAATAAATTTCGGTTGATTATCGATCATCCTGTTTACAAACAAAATGGGCTTTGTATCCTTTACCCCAGTCACGCGCTTATTATATCATGCTTGCCACGTATTCGTCATAGCTTTTGATCCGCTTGATTTGTGCAACATCACATGTCAGCTAGTTTGAAGCATGGAATGGATATTGCGTCGTTAGCTGCATTTTCATTGGACATAATTGGCTGCTTCGTCATCTATTATGTAAACTTTTTTAACTTGATACGGCAAAATAATGTTCATTCCCTCTAAAATTTGTTACAAAATAGACAAGTTTTTGATTGACAACTTAAAATGCACAGGCTACAATCAGACACAGGCAAGTGATAATTTACAAATTATTGCCATCTGCCACTATTCCAATAAGAAAGGGTGAATTCCATGCGTCCACTAATGATTGTACATAACCTCGCTGATACTTTTGATTTGATCGGACAATTTAACAATGGAGCAACCCGGCAGATGGATATCCTTCTTCACGGTGATTGGAGCGCTTGACTCTATACACCTACGTAGATTCCACTGAACATTATTCGTGCGGTTGCTCACAACCGTGCGCTCATATGACGTCCAACGTAACAGGACACGTCGTCTGCTTTTGCACACGACGTGTCTTTTTTTGTTGCTATGGGCATGTGGAAGGATGCCGAAATGACAAGTTTGGAACAGCAAGTTGAAGCAATCAGAGGTAACATGGTGCATGGATGAATTGCACTGGAAAGGTAGTGATTATATGTTCGCTGTTTTAAAAAATCTCGGCTGGTTTTTTCGCCGGGAACGAAAAAGATATTTGCTCGGCATTATTATGCTGGCGGTTGTTGGTGTATTTGAGCTATTGCCGCCAAAATTGATTGGCGATGCGATTGACCAGATTTCTACAGGTGCTATCTCGTATCAATCGCTCTTTTATTACTCCGGCGCAATCGTATTATCGATGGTGCTCGTCTACGGAATTACGTATGTGTGGATGCACAGTCTGTTTGGCGGCTCCAATCTGGTTGAGCGTTTGCTGCGCACGCGTTTTATGGCGCATTTATTGCGTATGACACCGCCATTTTTCGAGCGTAGTCGTACTGGTGACTTGATGGCACGTGCAACGAACGATTTGCGTTCGGTCGCACAAACGGTCGGCTTTGGGATGCTAACATTGACCGACTCGACCATCTATCTGCTCACCGTACTGCTGGCGATGGGCTTTCTGATCAGCTGGAAACTGACGCTGGCTGCCATTTTGCCGCTGCCGTTTATCGCGCTATCGATGGTCATTTACGGCAAGTTCATCCACGCGCGTTATACGCTAGCACAAGATGCATTTGGCGATATGAATGACCAAGTGCTCGAATCGATCGCCGGCGTGCGTGTCATCCGTGCTTATGTACAAGAACGTCAGGATGAGAAACGATTCGAACATATTACAAACGATGTGTACCGCAAAAATTTAGCGGTCGCGCTAGTCGATGCCTTATTTGAACCAACGATTCGTCTGTTTGTCGGATTGAGTTATATTATCGGGCTTGGCTACGGCATTTATCTCGTTTTCCACAATCAGCTAACGCTTGGCGATCTCGTTTCATTTAACATTTATTTAGGCATGATGATCTGGCCGATGTTTGCGATTGGGGAATTGATCAATATTATGCAACGTGGTAACGCCTCGCTTGATCGTGTAAACGAAACGCTGGCGGTAAAGCCGGACGTGGAAGATATCGACGAACCGTTCCCGGTGAAACGTCCGGATCGAATCGAATTTCAAGATGTCACATTCCGTTATCCGACTTCAACCGTCGATAATTTGCAACATGTTTCGTTCCGCATTAAAGCAGGCGAAACGCTTGGTGTAGTCGGTCGTACCGGTAGCGGCAAATCAACATTGCTCAAACAATTGCTGCATGAATACCCGGCAGGTAGCGGCACACTGAGCATTAACAGCGTGCCGATCCAGCATATTGCCAAAGATCAACTGCATAGCTGGCTTGGCTACGTGCCGCAGGAACAAATTTTGTTCTCGCGCAGCGTCCGCAACAATATCCGGTTCGGTAAATCGGATGCAACCGATGACGAAGTGATGGCAGCGATCCGTACCGCCGCTTTTGACCAGGATTTGCATACTTTTCCTGAAGGTTTGGATACGATTGTTGGCGAGCGCGGCGTAGCGCTTTCCGGCGGGCAAAAGCAACGTGTATCGTTAGCACGTGCCTTTATTGCCAATCCGGAAATTTTGATTCTGGATGATGCGTTATCAGCGGTCGATGCTCGAACCGAAGCGCGTATTATTGAAAATATTCGCACCGAACGTGCCGGCAAAACGACGCTGATCGCTACGCATCGCTTATCTGCGGTCGAACATGCCGATCATATCGTCGTACTGGACAAAGGACAAATTATTGAAGAAGGGACACATGCCGAACTGCTGCAAGCCAAAGGCTGGTACTATGAGCAATATGAGCGGCAGCAAGTATCGGAGTCCCTTGATGAGGAGGTGTCTTAATCGTGGAGACACAAGATTTGCATGAACAGCCGATGACACGGCTAGACAATAAGACGATTACGAGGCGATTGTATCAGTACGCATTACGCGCCAAAAACACATTTATCGTGGCGCTCATTATGTTGGTAATCGGGGTCGGTGCCGAATTAGCAGGCCCCTTTATCGCCAAAAACATTATCGATAATCATATGTTTGCGATCGACCAGCCTTTTTACGAAACGGCTGCTGGTGATTCCGGTGCCGCAGCGTACAATGGCAAATTTTATAAACGTGAAGGCTTATGGGCAGCAGGCGCTACCAAAGGTGCCGAAGCACATGTGGTGCAAAATGGCACCAGCTTCTATTTTGTAAATGGCAAGATGGACAGCACAACAGGCGACAAAACGTATGCGGATGGCAAATTAACGATCCGCAGCCCACAAGGGCAACAAGTTTCCTATGCGGCAGTGCCGCTCTCGTCCAGCGAATTGTTTGCCTTTTATACGCCCGAGCTACCCAGCATTTACAAGCTGATCGGTCTGTATTTTATCTGTTTGCTCATTTCGCTAATTACCGAATTTGGCAAAACGTACTGGATGCAATCTTCTGCCAACAAAGTCATTCAGCAGTTGCGCATCGATCTGTATGCCCATATTCAGCGTTTGCCGGTTCCATTTTTCGATAATTTGCCGGCAGGTAAAGTCGTATCCCGCGTAACGAATGATACGGAAGCGGTCAAAGACCTGTTCGTGGCGGTGCTCGCCAACTTTAGCTCTGGCGCAGTGTATATGCTAGGCGTGTATGTCGCTCTGTTCATTCTTGACTTCCGGCTCGGACTGATCTGTCTATTTCTCGTGCCACTGCTCGTCGCCTGGATTGCAATTTATCGTAAAATCGCTACCAAGTATAACCGCATTATCCGCTCACGTCTAAGCGAGATTAATGCGATTATTAACGAGTCGATTCAAGGCATGTCGATTATTCGCATTTTCCGTAAGCAAAAGCAAACACAGGAAGAATTTGAACAACTGAACAATGACTATATGTTTTATCAAAATAAAATGCTGCGTCTGAATTCATTGACCTCGTTCAATCTTGTGAATGTATTGCGCAACTTAACATTGGCGCTCGTGCTCTGGTATTTCGGTGCTGCTGCACTGGGCAGTTTTGACAGTGCGATCTCACTCGGCGTGCTATATGCATTTGTCGATGTGCTTGGACGCTTGTTCCAGCCGATGACCGGTATGGTTAATCAGCTTGCTGCGCTTGATCTGTCGATGGTGTCGGCAGGTCGTGTATTCGAACTGATGGATGAAGAAGGCGAAGCTGTAACCGATGGTTCCATGCCACGTTACAAAGGCAATGTACAATTTAAAGATGTAACATTTGCGTACAAAAAAGACCCTGTGCTCAAACAGATCGACTTTGAAGCAAAACAAGGTCAAACGGTCGCGCTTGTCGGTCATACCGGTTCAGGCAAAAGCTCGATTATCAATTTGTTGTTCCGTTTTTATGATCCACAACAAGGCACGATTACGATCGACGGTCAAAATATTCGCGAACTGCCAAAACAGTGGATTCGTCAGCATATGGGTATCGTTTTGCAAGACCCGTATTTGTTTACCGGTACGATCGCTTCTAATGTAAGTCTGGATAATGAAGCGATCAGTCGTGAGCGTTTGGAACAAGCGCTGCGTGATGTAGGCGCCGAAACGATTCTGGCTGATCTGCCCCAAGGCTTTGACGAACCGGTCGTGGAAAAAGGCAGCACATTGTCGGCAGGACAACGCCAATTGATCTCATTTGCCCGTGCGCTTGCTTATGATCCGGCAATTCTAATTCTGGATGAAGCGACTGCCAATATCGATACGGAAACCGAAGCGCTCATTCAGTCTGCATTGGAAGTGCTAAAGCGTGGACGCACGACATTTATCGTTGCCCATCGCCTCTCCACTATTCGCAGCGCAGATCAAATTTTGGTACTGCATCGCGGCGAAATTGTCGAGCGCGGTACACATGACGAACTGATGGAAATAAACGGTCGTTATCGTCAAATGTACCGCATGCAGACCGGCATCGGCTCCAATGCGATCCCGGACGGCACCGAGCGTCCCGAAGATCGTGAAGTGCCTGTACCGGCAGGGCTGATCGGACGTACAACGTAAGCATATAAGCTGAACGAATGTAAGTTCATAAGTTCATCCGTTTGCAGCCGTGTCGATACTACTGCCCCAGCATCGTACGCATCACCGTTATAATCAGGGCAGTTCAGGACTGCTGCTTGCAGGAGCATATATGCTAGTGCATATGTGTTCTATATGTAGACTCATAGCACTATGCCATCTTAGCTTAACCACTTTAGCTTCATCTAAGCTTGTATAGTATAGCTTCCGCAGCTTCATACCCGGCGGAAGCAGCGATTGCATATCATAATGAGCTGTTAACGAGTAACTTTAACGTTTTAAACGATACTACAACAGGTCAGGCACCGTAGAGTATAGGGTGAAGCTTGTATTCATCCACGTTTCACTGCCCTGTTTATAGCTCCTGCAGGACAGCTTATGCAGCTGTAATATGCTGCATGCAGGATCGTGTTGGAAATCCATACGATCCAAACGAAACAGACCGTGTACGCTAGATAGTAGCAGCAATCATGCTTCCATCTAGGTGACACGGTCTGTTTGTATTGTGAATCGATCGTTATCGCTTAGGCAGTAAATACCTTTGTTTTTTCCAGCAAACGGGATGTCATATTGCTTAATTCATCCGATGAAGATGAAATTTCTTCCATAATTGCGGTTTCTTCATGGGTAGCGATCGAAATCTGGCGAGCGCCTTCATAAAACTTATCCGCCATCTCACGGATGTGCTGCACATGCTGATACGTCAGCTCGACTCGATCGGTTTGCTCGGAGATCGAGTTTTCCATCAATTGTACGGCTGCTATAAATTCATCTACAACGCTGCCGAATTCATTTAACGTTTGTTCCACTTGGGACGTATGTGTCGTCTCACGCTCGACAAGCTCATTTTGATTATGAATCAGTTCAACTGTGGCATGGATTTGCGTTTGCACGGTCGTAATTAGCGACTGAATGCGCTGGGCAGAATCATTGCTTTGCTCTGCTAGCTTGCGAATTTCAGAAGCGACGACGGCAAACCCAGCACCATGTGCACCAGCATGAGCGGCTTCAATCGAAGCATTGAGTGCTAGCAGATGGGTCTGTTCGGCAAGCTCTTTAACTGTGCCACTAACTGCACCGATATCGGATGCTTGATTGTCGAGCAGCTTGACCGTTTGCTCGGCTTGATTTTGTGAATTCGATAGCGTATCCATACCTGTCTTTAATGAAGCGAAAATGCCACGCGTAGACTGTACCGACTGCTCCATCGTACCGGACAGCGCCAGCATATGATGCGATTTGTCACGCATATGCTGAAAGGAACCGAGCATATGCTCTGCCGTATGTAGCGATGTTTCAGCAGATTCCTGCTGCCGCTTGACCCCTTGATAAATATCATCTGCAATCGTGGACAATGATTCAATCTGATGGGCAGCTTCATTAATCGCACCGCTAAGTGAATCCGCATTGTGTGACGTCGTGCTCGTATTGCGAGCGATATCACCAACGATTTCTTTAATATTGTTTACCATAATACGAAAAGCATCATTTAACACTTTAATCTCATCTTCTTGCCGACGCTCTGGAATATCAACGGTCAAATCACCGGCAGACACATGCTCGGCAATTTGCGCTAATTGGACGATCGGACGGGTCAAAAAACGCGATATGACATAACCGAGAATACCGCTCCATGTAATCCCGAGCAGCAAAACAAGCGATACATACATCCAGTCTGCCATACCGGATGCCAAATAAGATTTCAAATAAAAGATAAAGAAAGCGCTTGTACCATACGTAATGATCGACACGGCAATAAAGCTTGCCACCAGCTTGGAACCAAGAGACAATTTCATCGTGCACCTCGCAGATCGTGATATTGGATAAAGTGGACTAGAGAAAAATACAGCAATGATCGAGAATATACAACACGCCGCAGCCATATAGACACGATTGTTCATTCACAATCTGATTAATTTAAATTTTAGCAAAAAGCTAAAATAATCGTTGTGATGTAAGTCACAGTTTACGCATTTTTTTAAGCCTTTTGAACTATCATCCAATTTAGCTCTTTTCTCCTTGTTTGTCTACCTTTTTATTGCATTTTTGTTAGTAATACTCATCTGGTTTTGCCGATGACTTGCTCTATCCAGCGCTTGCCGCTATGCTAGGAATGAGCAAGGAGAGGAATCACATTTTAGATCATAGACAATTAGACTCAGAAAGGAATGAAGCTATTCATGGAACGTGCCAGACTGTGGAGCGAACGCTTTAAATTATTTTTTCTCAACAATCGCTTCGTAATTTTTTTGCTTGTGTTATTTTTGATTTCCATTAATATTTTTATGCTTGCCAAAATTCCGTATGTATTTACACCGTTTATCGTACTGATTAAAACGGTCATTTTGCCGATTATATTAAGCGGTATATTGTTTTACTTATTCAATCCACTTGTCGCCTTTTTGGAACGACATAAAGTAAAACGGATTTATTCCATTATTGTGCTGTACATTCTTATTATCGGTTTGCTCGTCCTTGTCATTAGCCTCGTGATTCCAGTCATTAAAAGTCAAGTTTTGGAGCTGATCAGCAATATTCCGACGCTATATGATCAGGCAAGCGTGCAAATTCAAAAATGGCTCGGCAGCGATGTGTTTTTGCAATTTCAGCAATCGCTCAATATCGATCCACAAGAGCTGCTGAAAACACTGTCTGCGCGTGGTGAAGCATTGTTTAGCAGTGGCGCTTCCGGCGTTTTGTCTACGTTTTCCGGTATCGGCGGTTTTCTCGGCACATTGACAGAAATTGTTTTGTCGCTCGTGATCGTGCCGTTTATTTTGTTCTATTTGCTGAAAGATGGCAAACGTCTGCCCGAATACATTATGCAATTTATCCCGGTCAATCTGCGCGGTCAAACGTCCGAAGTGTTGTCCGAAATGAACGACAAAATCAGCTCATACATTCGCGGCCAAATTATCGTCAGCTTCTGTATCGGAATTTTGCTGTATATCGGCTACAATATTATCGGTCTGGATTATGCGCTTGTGCTGGCGATTATCGCTTCATTTACAAGTGTCGTGCCTTATCTCGGCCCGGCGATTGCCATCACCCCGGCGCTCGTAGTCGCATTGGTCACTTCACCGGTTATGCTGCTCAAAATGATCATCGTTTGGACGGTCGTACAATTGATCGAAGGCAAACTGATTTCCCCGCAAATTATGGGCAAATCGCTTAAAGTGCATCCGATCACGATTATTTTTGTAATTTTGACTGCTGGCAATCTGTTTGGTGTCGTTGGCATTTTGCTTGCCGTACCTGGTTATGCAGTGCTCAAAGTTGTAATTACACATCTGTTCGATTGGCTGAAAAAAAGCTCTGACCTGTATGAAACGAAAAAGGTGACCGAGCAGCCGATCGAAGTGGAACCGAAAAAGTTGTAATTCACAAGTTCCAACGATATGACCGTCGAACAGATCGGCTCGACTTCTGGACATTTCGATCATATTGCAATGCAATCGTAGCTTATCTAAGCATAAAAAAGCAGCCCTTGATTGTAAAAGGGCTGCTTTTTGTCTATCCCATTTTTATCCGCTCTTACCACATCCGCTTATTTGCCAGCTAATTCTGCCGTGTATCCTGCCGGAATGACCGTCTCCGCTTTGCCTTCGCTAATGACCTGTGGATACATCATGCCCGGTTGTGGCTGTGTCAATGAATACGTAATGATTGCACGCTTGTCATCAGTCAGCTTCACATCGTTAATTTTCAAACCGTAGCCTGGGTTCGGCATCTGTACGGTTAGTGTCACTTTTTGCTTGCCATCGCTGGTGCTTGTTACATTTAACTGCGGATCATATCCCAACTGTGATCCCTCCGATCCGTTTGTCGGCGGTGTTGTTGTATCGCCCTTTTCATTTCCATGTGCGCGCTCGATCATCTGTACGGCACTATTCACCCATACGGCAGCATCCATACGTGTAATTTCCGTCTTTGGCTCAAACTTCTGCCCTACACTGGAACGTGGAATGACATTCATATTGACCAGCGTCTGGATCGCATTGGATGCTTGTTTATCGATTTGATCCTGATCTTGGAAAACGACAAACATTTTCGTTGCCGGATATTGTCCTGTCGTATTGATCGCTTCATATAACCAGAGCGCAAAATCTTCACGATTTACCGCCGCTGATGGCTGAAACGAAGCTGGCAGCGACAACTTGTTCGCCTTTGCCGCTGCTACCGCTGCGGAATACCACGGCTGATTAACGCCAGACAAAACTTGTGCTCCGTCTTTTTTCAACTCAAATGCTTTGGCAAGCATCTGGATCGCCTGTGCTTGCGTTAATGTTCCATTCGGTTTAAATTGAGTCGCTGTGATGCCATTAATAATTCCTTTGTCTTGCAGCGAGCTAACGATCGCTTGATTGTCTGCGCCTTTTACATCTGTAAATACAGCTGCCGCCGCTGTCGCTCCACCCGCAATGGCACAGGACAACGCCAGTGTCGCCGCAACTTTCTGTTTTGTGTTCCACATTGCATATCCCTCCATAAATACAAATTTTAACTGATCCGGTTGTGTATGCGCGTTCGACACCGCTGCGGTGAAACTTTTGCCTGCCGATCTCACGGCATGGACGATGCTCATCCCGTGCTATGCCAAGCGCATTCACTCCCGTCATCATGGTTCTGTATGAACCCTTACTTTATAAACGATTAGGTATAGGCAATTGTTGCACGCCAATTACATCTGCTGTGGAGCAGCCATACCGAGCAGCATTAACGTACGTTCCAATGTGCGCCCGGTCGATTGCGCCAATGCAATACGTGTAGTCTTCACACGTAGATCAGCATCGACGATCCGATCCCGACTATACCACTGATTGAACAGTCTTGCCGTGTGGAGCGCATACCGTGCGATGACCGACGGTTCTTGCAACTGCACCGCACGCTCCAGCACTTCCCGATAACTGCTCAGATGACATAATAACTCCCATGCAGCATCGTTCCACATTTCCGGCGCAGGCTCGGTCTGTTCGCTCGCCGCCGTTTCCTGTTCAGATACGGAAGTTGCTTTCACGAGCAAACTGCAAATCCGCGCATACGCGTATTGCACATAGGGCCCGGTCTCCCCTTCAAAACTAAGCGCTTCTTCCAGCGCAAAATCGATCTCGTTTTGACGGTTATTTTTCAAATCACTGAAAATAATCGCGCCGATTCCAATCTGCTGGGCAATCTGCGCTCGTGCAGGCAATGTTGGATTTTTCTCAGCAATAATTGCGGCAGCACGCGCAACCGCCTCGTCCATTAACTGCTCCAACAGCACCACTTGACCTTTGCGGGTAGACATTTTTTTACCGTTAATTTTCATCAAACCAAATGGCACATGGGTACAATAATCTGCCCAGTCATAACCCATTTTATGCAAAACAGCAAACACTTGGCGAAAATGCAACGTTTGCTCGCCACCCACGACGTAGACGAGCCGATCCCCTGCCATCACATGACGCCGATAGATCGCTGTCGCCAAATCGCGTGTCGGGTAAATGGTCGTACTATCCGATTTTAAAATAAGACAAGGCGGCAATTCCAGCTCATCCAGCCGTACGACCTCTGCCCCTTCACTCTGTTCCAGCAGTCCAAGTGCAGACAGCTGTGCAACGACCGCTGGCATTTTATCATTGTAAAAGCTCTCGCCCAGCACCGCATCAAATGTTACACCTAGCCGTTCATATATACCGTTTAGCGATTTCATACTCACATTGACAAAATAATCCCATAACGTTAACGCTTCCGCATCCCCTTGTTCTAACCGCCGAAACCAATCACGCGCCTCGTCTTCCAATTCCGGCATCATTTTAGCTTCTTCATGAAACTTAATATATACGCGCAACGCCTCAGCGATCGGATCGACTGCTGCTTGCTTGGCATCACTCCAACGCAAATGTGCTACAATTTGCTTGCCAAACTGTGTGCCCCAGTCACCGATATGATTAACACTAACCGGCTCATGTCCAGCCGCTGCGTACATCCGGTATAATGCCGCCCCGATTACCGTTGACCGTAAATGTCCGACACCAAACGGCTTAGCAATATTGGGCGAAGACATATCGATAATGATGCGTAGCTTATGATCACGCTGTAACTGCCCATAGTCTGGCATGCTAATCGACTCCAGCAGCAGTGGAGCATAATGCGTCCGCTTCCATGCCACATTTACATAACTACCGGCGGCTGTAGCACTTGCAACATGAACAGTTACCTTATTCAATCGTTCGCATATTTCGGCAGCAATCTGTATCGGTGAACGCCGCCAGCTTTTTGCCAATGTAAAACACGGAAAAGCGAGATCGCCTAGCGTCGGTGAAGGCGGCGTTTCTAGCATCTGAATCAATTGCTCGATAGGCAATGCAGTTAACGGCTGTAACCAGTCTGCCGCCTGCTGTTTAAGTGAATAAGTCGTGATCATCATGTTCCCCTCCAAATGATTAATGTGTACGGAGCATCAAGATGTTTACTACTACGCCGCCAACGTCACCAGTACATTCCGTTTCCTTTCCGTTCTATTTTACCGTCCATACTAAAATAAAAAGCCCCCGTCTGCCACATATGCTGCTGCATACGCGGAGACGAGAGCTGTTCAAGCTTGCCCGTGGTGCCACTCCATGTACAACCCGATTGCGTTTGTATTATGCTGTCATTCCATATTTGCATACTTTGCACATATGGAACGATATGTAAGCGATCTATAGCATACTTATCTGCTTGCTACTCGCTTATAGGCACAATACAATCGCTCATTCGGATTGTCACTCATAAACCGTTAACAGAGGTTAGCCGTGTCTGTCTATGCACGTTCCGCAAGTAAACGAACGCAGTACGGGTTGGACAGACCTTCTCCAGGGTGCGCTTCTGCGAAATAGGCTGCTACCGGCTCCCACCGCCCCGGCTCGCTTGCAACAGACCATAATACGCATACTCTCCCTTTCATCGAGTTGGATATGAAGTTATGTAAGCGGTGATGTACTGTGAATGATTTCTGTACAAACAGATCATTTAATGAGCGTTATGAAAGATATTAAGCTGTATTATACGGTTGGCTAAATGAGAAGGCAAGCTTTTTCGAGTAATACCGAATCTATTTCAGAACAACATATAATGGAGCTTTACGTGTATAGCCAGCGCATCAAGCTCATTAAACGTTTGCAACTATAATGTGATAACACTGTAACGAATCCAAATCAGCATCATTCATAAATAAACACTTAACATCAAAAAAGCCATAATCGCTCCTCCGCAGGCATCCGCCTTTGACGAACAGGTGCTTACCTGATCGTTGGAAACACGACAATATGGCTTATTTTTAAACTCTAAGTATAAAATGTGCTTGAAATGGCAGCAGCAAGATAAAAAATGGCATAGAGATTACCTAAAATAGCTGCTTGCACTATCGGCGAATATGTTTACTACGATTCGGTATAATCAACAGTCGATCTACAGGCTATTGTTGAACGAATCGCTATTTTCGTATAATTTGTGCAATAATTATGAATGATACTCCGTACTAAGCGACAGTTTGATCACATTTATATCGTTATCGATCGATTAACCTCTTTATACGAGCGCGAATGAACCTTCCAATTCACGACACATCTCTGCACAACGACGGCATGCTTGTACACACTCTTGGCAATGTGTCTGTTCATGTTTGGAGCATTCTTCGATACATGCTTCACATGCTTTAGCACATAGACCGGCGATTTCGGCTGCGAATGCGTTACCTTGACTCAATGCTTGAATCGTAAACGCACATACTTCCGCACAATCGCGGTTAATGCGAATGCAATCGCACAGCTTTTCCAGATCATATTGTTTCAGATTGGATACATAGGACTGATTACAAGCATTCATCGCTTCAACACAAGCTTCGATGTAAGGACGGTATTGATGTGGTGTAGACATCGTATAAACAACCTCCAGTATAGTTCAAATTAAGTACCCTGTGTGAACGTCCAGCATATCCTGGGCGCCTAAGTTCAGGCACCGGGTGATTATTGAACTATTACCCTCGACTTAATGTGCTTGAAACGGTGTCGAATACTCGGTGTATCGCTTAACATGATGTCGCTTGCTCCAGCAGCAATAATTGTGCTTGAATATGGCGCTTATCAAAGTGTTCACCGATAAATACCGCCACATCCGGTACTTGTTTTTGCGGCGTGATTTTCATAAAATCGCTCTGTTTATACGCATACTGGAACAAAAATCGACTGTTCGTATCGCTAAACGTCAAAATTCCTTTGGCACGATACACTTCGGATGGCAAATCGGCAATCAGCCGTTCAAACGCTGCGCTATCGATCGGTGCGTTAAAATAGTGCGTATACACCATCACATGCGCATGCGAATGATGCAGTGATGGATGATGATCGTGCTCATGTGTATCGTGATGAGTATGCGCCTGCGGTGCAGCCGTGTCAGATGCTTCAGCTACAGTGAACTCGGCAGTATTAGCTTTATTTTGGGCATCAAATAACTGACAGGAATAGTGCTCATAGTTAGTAACGTCTCCATGATGATGGTCATTATGTGCATCGTTATTATGATCGCCAGTCTGTGTATGCTCCTCAGCATGCGCCGCTGTGGTAGCAAGTGGAGTTGCTGTTGGGTTTGCTGTTATGTCGGCTGCGTATTGCGGTGAACTTTCTGCCGCAAGCGACGGATGAGTCTGTTCATATAACGCCCGCTCCAACTCACAACGTACTGTCATGTACAATGGCGCATATGGATTCCAGCGACGGGCGATGTTTTGGACTTGTTCCAGTTGCTCCGGCTGTACTAGATCGCTTTTGTTGACGATCAAGATCGAAGCAGCGCGAATCTGTTCTTGCATGAGCCGATACGTTTTGCCTTGCTGTTGCTCATACAATTTCCATAAATGCTTGGCGTCAACGACGGTAATCAAATTGCGCAGCTCCATCCGATGATATAAAGAAATTTCTGTCACTGCGTCCAAAATTTCAACCGGATTAGCTACACCAGACGCCTCGATTACAATCATATCCGGCTGCTGCGATTGAATCAAATTGTACAGCTCCATGCCCAGATCGGCACGATTGGAACAGCAAATACAGCCGCTCAGCAGCTCCGCCATCGCCACATCGCCATCCAACATCATCCCGTCCAAATTCACATCGCCAATTTCATTCATGACTACAGCCGGCGTTTTGCCGTCTGCCTTCCAATTTTCCAACATATGCTGAAGCAATGTCGTTTTCCCACTTCCGAGAAAGCCGGACAAAATATAAATCGGTACTGTCATTTCCATCTCTCCATTTCTATCATTACGCTCAGCATCGATATATGATCATGTAAGAAGCTCAATCGTTGTTCGCCCATTAGCAAAATGCCCTTTTATCCATATCTTTTTATTATAGCCGATCTGCACAGTGAAGCCTATCCGCTATAACTAACAGACGGTCGTTAGGGAATGGGCTTCTAATTGGCTCTTTTGCCTGTACCTATTATTTTACATATTATGTTTACAGATTACGGCATCATCTTTTCAAAATCATTACCGTTACAGGCGACTCGTGATTTCCGACTGCCGAGTATGTTAATATAAAATCGTTCCTATAAAATCGTTACCATAAAATCGAGCACCGCAAACGAAGGATATACCCCGTGACGAGTTCCTTCAAGTCTCAAAGGAGTTGTTGATGATGCGTTCTGTAGATGAACACCGGGCAGAAGCCCCCAACACGGTCAAATGTATGGTCATTACCGTATCAGACACCCGTACGCCAGACACCGATACAGGAGGTCAGTTGATCCAATCGCTGTTGCTAGAACATAGTTACGAAATCGCCGGCTATACTATTGTTAAAGACAGCTATGAGCAAATTCGTGAACTGCTGCATAATTATGCCGAACATCCGGAAATCGAAGCGATTTTGCTCACTGGTGGCACTGGTATTGCCCCTCGCGATGTAACGTATGAAGCGGTACAAAGCTTATTGACTAAAGAACTGCCTGGTTTTGGCGAGATTTTCCGTTATTTAAGCTTTGCTGAAGATATCGGTTCAGCAGCTATTTTGAGCAGAGCGATCGCGGGTACGATTGGTAGTACTGCCGTCTTCTCTATGCCAGGCTCACGCGGCGCGGTTAAACTGGCGATGGAACGGATTATTTTGCCGGAGCTGCGCCATGTGATGCGTGAGATTTATAAAAAGTAGTCAACAAACATTGAATTTAAACTGGTCAAACTACTAGTAGACTGTCTCAAATGGAAATTGTGTTTGAACGTACCTTAACCGATTCATCATCAAGCAATGGTTAGATCGACAAACTGTAAATGTATTTGAGACAAGCTACTAGAACATATAACCACACATAGCAATCTGGCAAATGGTACAGAGTAGCCGAAAAGTATATTATTTTCATCATATTCGCTACTACTAAAATCTCCGAATGGTGTCCGAAGCGCCAAAGCTTAATAAATAACCCCCTTGCTGTCAGCTTGCACAGCGAGGGGGTTGTTGTATACGATGACGCATTAGCATCGATCGCTAATACGAATAATCTGCCGACCAACCGCCTGTCCAGCCAACACCGTTTGCAGTGCCTGTTGCACATCATCCAATCGATATTCAGTCACACCTTGACGTAGCAGTGTATCCGGCTTCCAATCGGTTGCCAGATGATGCCACAATTTCAAGCGTAGCGCTGCCGGACAATAGACCGAATCAATGCCAATCAACTGTACACCACGCAAAATAAACGGAAACACACTACTTTCGAACGTAACGCCCGCTGTATTACCGGATACCGCAACCGCGCCGCGATACGCAACCGTCTTCAATCGCTCACCTAATCCGGCGCCACCAGTCACGTCGACGATGCCCGCCCAGATCGTTTGACCGAGCGCACCTTTTATCGGATTTTCTGTCTCTTGACGAGTCACAGTATGAGCGGCACCTAACTGTTTTAGCCAGGCGGATTGTTCTGCTTTGCCACTGGAAGCGTGTACCTCATACCCAAGTTTGCTCAAAATCGAGATCGCCACCGAACCGACGCCACCGGTTGCACCAGTCACCAGCACCGGGCCAGATGCAGGCTGAATGCCCGCACCGATCAGCGCATCAACCGACATCGCTGCAGTAAAACCTGCTGTGCCGAGCATCATCGCTTCTTTTGGCTGCAATCCGGCTCGTAAAGGTACAAGCCAATCACCAGGTACACGCGCATATTCGCTATACCCGCCATCATGACTCACCCCTAGCTTATATCCTGTGCACAACACCAGATCGCCAGGTTGATAACGCTCATCTTGCGATGCTACCACTTCTCCCGCCAGATCGATTCCTGGCACAAATGGATACCGCTGCACCACTTTACCATTCGCAATGCTGGCAAGCCCATCTTTATAATTGACACCGGAGTAATGTACAGCAATCGTTACTGTACCTTCCGGCAATTGCTCCATCGTCAGCTCTTGAATCGAGCCATGCACCTCTTGATCGCGTTTTTCCAATACATACGCACGAAATGTTGCTTCCACTTTCGCTCATCCTTTCTGTCATGCTGTGCAAACAGCAGCATAGCTCGTAGACGCTTTATCCGACTATGCGTTTGCTCACAGCCTGCTAATTAGGACTCCTCTGCTGGCAAATGCTCAGCGATTAGCTTCTGTTTCATTTCCCATGCTTTTGGACTAATATTCACACGATAAATTTCCGGATTCAGCTTACGCAAATATTCCGGCCAAAACTGCTCTAGCTGGGCACGATGATACGCACGAATCTGCTCCAACTTCGGCAATTCGTATACTTGCTTGCCAGCTTGGAAAATCGGCTGTAACATCGATACCGCTTCATAATCAGACACATATTTACGAATATACGGATGCAGCGGATTGAACAACTTGAGCCGTTTGCCTTCGCGTGGCTCCGGTTCATCTGGGAAACAAATATAGTCCGCAATCGCTTTGCCGCTGCCTGTACTAATGATGCGATATACGTCTTTGCTGCCTGGTGTCGTCACTTTTTCCGGATTGGCGGAAATTTTGATAACTGGCACCATCACGCCATCGATTTCACACTCGACCAGTTTGTACACACCGCCCAAAGACGGCTGATCTGACGCGGTAATGAGCTGTGTACCGACGCCCCACATATCGATGCGTGCGCCTTGTGCTTTTAAGTCCAAAATCGTATTTTCATCCAGATCGTTGGAGGCGACAATTTTTACATAGGGCAATCCAGCTTCATCCAGCATTTTACGCGCCTGAATCGATAAATACGATAAGTCACCGCTATCGAGGCGAATGGCGCTCATCTTTTTGCCACGTGCTTCCAGCTCTTTACCGGTTCGAATCGCATGCGGCACACCGCTGCCAAGTGTATCAAACGTATCGACTAGCAATGTCACCCCGTCCGGCAATGCAGCTGCATAGCGATCGAACGCCTCCTGCTCATTGCCAAAACTTTGCACCCATGCATGGGCATGTGTACCTTTGGCAGGAATGCCGAATCTGGCGCCAGCGAGCACATTCGATGTACCGTGAAAACCAGCGAGATAAGCGGCGCGTGCGCCCCAGATCGCCGCATCTGCTTCTTGGGCACGACGTGTACCGAACTCTAACAATATATCGTCGCCAGCTACTTGTTTAATACGCGATGCTTTGGTGGCGATCAGCGTTTGGTAGTTCATAAAGTTCAGCAGCGCGGTCTCTACTAGCTGCGCCTCCATAATTGTACCTTCTACACGAATAAGCGGTTCATCAGCAAATACGACCGCCCCTTCCTGCATCGCATACAGATTGCCATGAAAACGAAACTGGCGCAATTGTTCCAGAAAACGAGGATCATACTGTTCTTCCTGCTCCGCCAAAAAAGCGATCTCATCCTCATGAAAGGTCAGATTGTTAATATAATTGACGATTCGCTCCAAACCTGCAAACACCGCATACCCGTTACCAAACGGCAATTTACGGAAATACGCTTCAAATACCGCCTGCTTATGATGGGTACCGTTTACCCAATGCGCATACATCATATTGATCTGATATTTGTCTGTATGTAAAGCCAGTCCGTATTGTCTCATTATCGTTCCACCTCATCCAATCATAATCACGCTGCAAGCTTATGTGAATCGCATCACATTAAAAGTTGCAGCGTGCGGCAATTATCGTCCTCCATACATTTAACCACTTGTGACTACTTTTGCCCCCATCGTTGTCCGAAAATGTGCAAGCGCCCATTCATGTCCTGCCGCATTAAAACTTGCCACCGCATCTTCATGGACGACAATATTAAAACCTTTATTGTACGCATCCACCGCTGTATGCAGCACACAAATATCTGTACAAACGCCGATCAAATGCACATCGGTAATGCCGCGCGCACGTAGCCGTAATTCCAGATCGGTGCCAGCAAAAGCGCTATACCGCGTTTTGTCCATCCAATAGATCGTATTACGATGCTGCTCATAGACCGATTTCAAGCGCCCGTATAGCTCACGACCTACAGTGCCACGAATGTTATGCGGCGGAAACAGATTCGTTTCCGGATGATACGGGTCAGACTGCTCATGCAGATCAACCGCCATCACGACCCAATGTCCCAGATTGACAAATTGCTCGGTTAACTCAACAATTTTATGTTCAATCGCAATCCCAGGTTGTCCTACAGGCAATTTTCCATCTACAAAATCATTCGTATAATCGATTACAATCAACGCTCTCATCGCTTTGCCTCCCTATCGAGTATGGATCAGAACCTACACCTACCGAATCACCTGCGACGATTACGAATAAATCGACAATCTCGGCACTAGCCCGGTAAAACGATACAATTGCGCCGGACGTTGTGAATATTGATTGGAGCTGAGCGGATTGCCGTCCTCATCGCGCACTTCTTCAATAATCCCTTTACGGCTGCGAGTAGACGTAATTTTACGAATAAAATTCGGCTCCTCAAAATCCGGCACAACCGCCTTAATCACCTGGTACAGCTCACTAAGCGTAAACTCTGGCGGCAAAAACTTTTTCGCAATTACCGTACTGAGCATTTGTTCCTGAATACGCATATACGCATCGCGAATAATATCATGATGGTCAAAACCTAATTCAAGCTCATCGAGCGCTTCCTCAATCGTAAACAAACCGACTTCTTCCGCATCATCGGCAGCACGTCGTTTTTCCAATATTTCTTCTTCTACAAGTGCAAAAAAAGCATGCGAGATAATCCAGCCGCGCGGATCACGTCCGGGCTTGCTGTATACGCCGAGATACTCCAAGTGACGTGCATCGACACCGGTTTCTTCTTTCAGCTCACGCTGGGCGGCTTCAAATAACGATTCATCATCATGCGAAAAGCCTCCAGGCAACGCCCATTTGCCAGCAAACGGCCACGAACGGCGTCGAATAAGCATGACTTTTAATTCGCGCAATGGCAATGTTTTCGTAAATGTTTTGCGCTCCTTTTTGGTCAGCGTAAACATCACGATGTCGGCGGGAGCGCCATCCGGTGTACGATACTTTTTGACATCGTACGTATGCTGCTTATTATTGTCCGTCATTATGATCACCACTGTTCATTTTATCTTTTTGATAATATCATTATGAACTATTAATGCCGTGAGGTCAATGTTTATTTGACTCCACGGCAAATGAATCACAATCAATAGCAATCATATTAACATGTACTATGCACCTGACTTACTGCGTGTAGCGATAAAGGTGGCAGTTGCAATCGCCCCCGTCTCGCCTGCTTCGTTCGTAATTTCCGCCTGCAACGTCATCGTGCGACCGGACTGATGAATGACTCTTGCTGTCGCATATAGCTCACCTTGTCCCATCGACTGTACAAAATGCGTATTCATATTCGTCGTCACACATGGCTGTCCGCCCTGTACCGCCATTGCGATCATGCCCATCGTCTGATCCATCATAGACATCATTACCCCGCCATGCACAATGTGCATATGATTGAGATGACGCTCCGTTGCGGTCAATGCAATCGTAATATATTCATGGTGGCTTTCAACCAATCTGCAGCCTAGTAGCCCCCAGTACATTTGCTCACTCGCTTTTAATATGTCCTGCCATTCCGTCATTGCCTATTTCCTCCTAATTTATGTTCTTTCCATGCTGGGGATCGGCTTCCGTTAGAAAGTAAATACGCCATCCACCTGTAACATTCCGATTCATTCGTCCCTATGTTCATCGGCTGGTCAAAAGCAAACTCATTTGGATTAGATCGACATACTGTCCGTCTACGATCAGCGCTTCTTTTTGCACCCCTTCAATTCGAAAACCGAGCGAGCGATACAGATGAATACCACGTTGATTGGTCGACTGTACCGTAAGTTCCAGCCGATGAATGCTGCGATCTTCCGCCCAATGCAGCATCGTCTGAAACAGTCTGCGCCCAATGCCGCGATTCGCATATTGCTGCAATACACCGACTACAATATACACGCTATGGCGATTGCGTGTCACTTTGCCGCCCATCGCTTCCAAGTAGCCGATAATCTGACCTTCATGTTCAGCTAGAAAAATATTCGAATTCGCACTACGCAAAGCATATCGTATCATATCTCGCTGTTCGCTTTCACCCATCATACGCTCGCCCGGCTCCAACAACATAAAGGTCGTCTGTTCATCCAGACGCCGTTTCATCCGAATCAGCGGCCCAGCATCCCGTATTTGGGCGATCCGTACCGACACGCTTGCCTGAAAATGAGACAGTACGATCGGACGCTTAGGCGCACGTATCATATGCCGTCTGCACAAGATGATGCGGTCGCGGCAATGAATACCATGTTCTATAATTGGCTCATCATAATGCTGCACAAAATAATCCGGCTCGATCGCTTCTATCCGAAAGCCATGTTTCTGGTAAAAGGCAAGCGCACCGAGACTGGAATTGCCTGTACATACGGTAATCTCAGTCGCATCGTCATCATCGAGACCCGCAAGCACAGCTTTCATTAGACTGCTTCCGATTCCCTGACCTTCATACATGGGCAATACCGCCATATTCATAATTTCCCATGCTCCTGCACTGCGCTGAAGCGCGCCGCACACACCGATAATTTCCGTTTTATTATTAGCAAACCACCAGCGACAAAGTGAAGCATAGCGATCGATCGCCGCCGGATTAGGATCGGCAAGCAGCAGCAGAGGCATCGGTAATGCTTCATGCTCGGTACGAGGACGGACGGTCACATAAGGATGATTATAGTTGGACGATTCCATGATCGACTCACTTCCCTCTGCTCAATTTCGGTTTCTGTACAACGAAATAACATAATGTGACCATTATAACGCAACACTGCCGCAAAATTGAGATCAAAAAGACGCGGATGAAAATTCCGCGTCCTCTGCTTGTTTATAATTGCTGTATAATCGTTAACCTTTATGCAACGTTTAATCCCCGCAGGACGCCGGAGGAGAATCTTTGCCGCTCTCCACTTGAATTTTCTCGGAGACGGTATCGTAAATAGCAGATACGACCATTTGCAGCAGATCATTGATTTCTACCTGTGATTGCTGATAATCGGTCACGAGTGGAATATCGTCCATTTCCTGCTGTAATTCCGCCATTTCCGCTTCAATCTTGGCGACCATTTTGGCGTTGCGCAACGATTCAAAGGCAACGACTTCCTTTTGCTTTTTCTTAATTTGCGAAATAAGGCTTTGTACACGTTCGTGCGACTGAATCATTTGCTCCGCCTTTTGAAAATGAACAATTTCTTCGCTATTTGAGATCAAACCGGCAAGCTGCCGCGTTTTCTCCATAATATCTTCACGAATGTACAATCCGCTCGTATCCAGCTCCGGGCTGTCTGCTGCCAGCTGCTGATGATCGTTATGCTCTTGTCGCTCCACGGCAATGACATCCTTTCCGTTAGATCAAGCTGATCGCCTTATTGCCTTTAGCTTATCGCTGCCGGCTCGGCAACCAGCTCACCTTTAATATAAAACGATTTGGAATCGGTAATTTTTACATATACAAACTCACCAATCAACGCCTCTGAACCTTCAAAATGCACCAGCTTGTTCGAGCGTGTACGTCCTGCCAACACTTGATCATTGTTTTTGCTAGCACCTTCTACCAGCACCTCTACGATCTGACCGAGAAATTTCTCGCTGCCGATCCGGCTGTACTGTTTAACCGTATCGTTCAGACGTTGCAAACGCTGCTTTTTCACTTCCATTGGCACATTGTCTTCCATCGAAGCAGCTGGTGTGCCTTCGCGCGGCGAATAAATGAATGTGTACGCTGAATCAAAACCAACCTGGCGTACGAGTGACAGTGTATCTTCAAATTGCTCATCCGTCTCGCCAGGAAAGCCAACAATAATATCGGTTGTCAGCACCGCATTCGGAATAGATTTGTAAATATTATCCACCAGTTCGAGATAGCGCTCACGACTATATTTGCGGCTCATCTTTTTCAGCACTTCCGTGCTGCCCGATTGTACCGGCAAATGAATATGCTCCACCAGATTGCCGCCTTTGGCAAGCACTTCGATCAGACGCTCATCAAAATCGCGCGGATGGGATGTCGTAAAACGAACACGCGGAATCTCAATTTTGGAAATATCGTCCATCAAATCACCAAATGTATAATTCATGCCTTCCAGGTCTTTCCCGTACGCATTGACGTTTTGACCGAGCAATGTAATTTCTTTAAACCCTTGACGCGCCAGCTCGCGCACCTCAGCAATTACATCTTGCGGCAGTCGGCTACGCTCTTTACCGCGTGTGTACGGAACGATGCAATACGTGCAAAATTTATCACAGCCGTACATAATGTTCACCCAGCCGCGCATCCCTTGCCGTTTTTTCGGCAGATTTTCAACGATATCGCCTTCTTTGGACCACACTTCAACGACCATTTCTTTGCTAAATAATGCGCCTTGTACAAGCTGTGGCAAACGGTGAATATTGTGTGTACCAAAAATCATATCGACAAAATTATGCTTTTGCATAATCCGGTTCACAACGCCTTCTTCCTGTGCCATACATCCGCACACCCCGAGCAACAAGCCCGGACGCTCCAGCTTCAGGTTTTTCAGATGACCGAGTTCGCCAAATACACGATCTTCGGCATTTTCACGAATCGCACACGTATTAAGCAAAATAATATCAGCTTGCTCGCGGCTTTCGGTTGCCGTATAACCCATTTGTTCCAGCATGCCTTTGATCGTTTCCGAATCATGCTCATTCATCTGGCAACCAAATGTATATACAAGATAATGTTTGCCAACACCGATCTCGCGCAGCTCCTCCGGTACGGCATTTTCGTACATGACTTGCACTTCCTGTTTACCACGCTTTTTTTCCTCGCGCTGGTTCGGCTCGGACATAATATGAATTTCCCGTCCACGAATCCGTATCTTTTTGCCAGTTTCATCCTCAGATATAACCTTTGCATCGGAAAAATCAAAATATTTAGAATAATCTTTTGTTTGTTTTGACATGCTATGCTGTCACTCCCCCACCATAAACATTTCCTGAACATACCGATCATTATGCCATATACAAAGCAGCTACAAGCTGCTTGTTATCGACCATTGCTGCTCCACCATTGTGCCGATGTACAATGAGTGACAGCGGCAATGACGGACTGTGCATCTGTTCACCGTCGATTTGCCGTTTCATCATCTATAACAACAATCGGTACAACAAAAAAGCATCACCTGTAATTATAGCATGGCACTATGTATATAAAAAGCAAGGAATCATCATTCTTAATGAACAGAGACACAGATTGGAATTGTACATCTACCAATTGAAAGGGAAAATGGTCTGTATGCTGTAATTACACATCATATGCGCCCCGTACATTAACGTTAACGATAGCATGCCGGCTTTGTGGAATGCACACTATTAATAAATTCCGGTGCCCACACCGATGCGAATCTTTGGCGACAATTCAGGATCGATCGTAGTCAACACACGTAGCAAATGATCTTTGGACATAGCGATACAGCCTGCTGTCGGCTTGTTTGCTGCACGCCAAATATGCATAAAAATCGCACTGCCTTTGTCGGGTACGACCGGATGTGTATTGTAATCAATGACGAGCGCATGTTCGTATAACGGATGGTTTAACCGTTCAAATGAAGACCAGCGCTCCCGCGGATCGCCCGCATAGGCAACCCAGTTATTGTAATCAGGAGAGTTCGGTGTGTCGACCCAATAATCGTCACCATCGGCTGTACGATAGTCGATTTTCAAATTTGGCGGTGCTTGCGTACTGCTGCCAAACGCGGTACCAAGTGTATACGTGCCGAGCGGTGTTTTGCCATCTCCTTCTTTGTTTTTGCCAAGACCGTTATTGCCTAATACGACCGGCAACGGCCCTAATTGGCGCTGCCACATTTGATTTCGTTTCTCATATACAAACAAGTTACCAGTAATCGAATGGTGATGATCCGCAGTAACGAGAATGATCTGCTCGCTATTTAACTGATCCAATTTCTTAAACAGTTTCGGTTCGTCGATCGAACGGGCAGCCTCCGCCTCACCGGAGAACGGAATATATCCTACCAATATCCATAACAGCAATGTGAAACGAATACGTTGATTCATCGCAAATTCCTCCTGTTGTCGTATTACGCCAGTCATAAGTCATATCTCGTATTCGCATCTAGTACATCTATCTATTACATCATTATGCTACAAGGATCAATGTTGAAACATCCAAACTACTACTTATCCAATAATTTATAATTTTATTAGAGCTTACAACCATTACGAACAAACGGAGAAATAATGAATCATTACCACAGCAACTAAACGAAAAACAACCGGAACAGATTGCGATCTTCCAGCGGGACAGCAATTATAACTGCTGCCCACATCTGAAGTCGAACCGTTCCGGTTGTTGTTGATCGTAATGGCTTAATCGATAATTTCAGCTGTATCGCCAGTGCGTGCACCTGCTGCATTCGCTTCGTCTGTATCGATGTGCATATCAAGTGCAAACGAATCGGATACGCGTGCGATTACGTTTTCAAGTACCATACCGCGCTCGCCAGACAGACGAACTTTCAGTTTGTCTTGGTCATTGATGCCCCATTTTTCAGCATCAGCAGTGTGGAAGTGAATGTGGCGAGCAGCTACAATTACACCTGTCTGCACTTCAACTTCGCCTGCTGGTCCTTTGATTAAGATGCCAGGTGTGCCTTCGATATGACCGGATTCACGAACCGGTGCTTTAACGCCGATTGCAAACGAATCGGTCAAAGAAATTTCCAATTGAGTTGCCGGACGTGCCGGGCCCAAAATACGTACTTTAGGGAAAGAACCTTTCGAACCAACGACTTCTACTGTTTCGTTAGCAGCAAACTGACCGGGTTGAGATAGTGGTTTAAATTCAGTCAGTTCATAGCCCGCACCAAACAAAATTTCGATGTGCTCTTGGGACAGATGAATATGGCGTGCAGATACGCCAACAGGTACTACTTTACTCATTGATCGCTCACTCCTCGACTATTATATCCATATACGTTTTTAACAAAATACACGTACTACGTTTACTGAAACGCACATCTTCCATTATACATCGTTTACTATGAAAATGAAAACCAACTCAGCAAAAAGACCTGCACGCTTTCAGCAAAAAAAGCGATACAGGTCACAAAAGTTTACGTTTTCCGCCATTCTGATCTCATATGCCGCTTAAATCACTGCATATCGCTTAATAAAATGCGCAGTGCACGCATTTCTGAAGGGGCGGTTATTATACTCATTCGCTCATTCGCCATTACTGCTTATCTTGGCTCCACGATTAACTTCATCGCAGTTCTGTCTTCTCCATCAATCACAATGTCGGTAAAGGCCGGAATGCAAATCAGGTCAACTCCACTTGGCGCTACAAATCCTCTGGCAATAGCTACAGCTTTGATCGCTTGGTTCAGTGCACCCGCTCCTATAGCTTGAAGCTCGGCAGCGCCGCGTTCGCGCAACACTCCTGCCAAGGCTCCGGCTACTGAATTCGGGTTGGATTTTGCTGACACTTTTAATACTTCCATGTTAGGTACCTCCCCTAGGAATGAATGATGGCTTGGCTTCAAAAATGATCGGAAATGCGTCTAGTTAGTATTCGAGGATTTGTTTCAATTTCCTTCTTTTTTGGAACCGCATAGTTGGAATTACCAAATATATTTTTAAAATTCAATATACTTGCATGCCATCTCCGCAAACAGGGCCGCATGACATACGTGGGCAAGAGATAAGCGTACAAAACGTACACTTATGCTGCATACACATTTACATACATATTGGGAATCATCGCTTCAAGAATAAAGCATCACGATCGCGAAATGTGCAATTAATCCATATGCCACTCGTCTTCGTACATCCGGATTTTTTCGATCTTTTTCGCTTTGCCGGTCGTATCATCAATATCGACATAGACAGCATGGAATTGCCATTTCCCTTCACACACTTGAAAACGTGCAGGCAATTGCGTCTGAAATTTGTACAATACCGCATCACGTTCCATTCCAAGCACACCTTCATACGAGCCAACCATGCCTACATCGGTCTGATAAGCTGTACCGCCCGGCAAAATTTTATCGTCATTGCTCTGTACATGGGTATGCGTTCCGACGACCATCGATGCACGACCTTCCAAATGCCAACCCATCGCAATTTTCTCGGATGTCGCTTCCGCATGAAAATCGACCAAAATTGCGTTCGTTGTCCCTTTCAGTTTTTCCAAAATCTCATCGACTTTACGGAAAGGGCAATCGATCGCTGGCAGGAACGTGCGCCCTTGCAAATTGATAATAGCTAACTGTTTGCTGCCGTTTTTGATCACTGTATAGCCGCGACCGGGTGTATCTGGCGGGAAATTTGCCGGACGAACCATCCGCGCTTCGTCATCGATAAACTCAAACACTTCGCGATTATCCCATGTATGATTGCCCATCGTAATACCATGTACGCCCTGTTCAAATAACTCGTTGGCGATTTTGCGTGTGATGCCGCGCCCGGAGGCGGAATTTTCGGCATTCGCGATAATCATATCCGGGTTATACTTTGATTTTAACCGAGGAAGGCTTGACTTAATCGCTTTCCGCCCTGTACTGCCGACAATATCTCCAATAAAAATAACTTTGATGATGTTCTCCTCCGTCCAGTAATACAAAAAGTGACCCGTATCCAGGTCACTTTTCGCATAATCTTTATTTTGCGTAATCAACCGCGCGTGTTTCACGGATTACGGTGACTTTAATATGTCCCGGGTAATCCAGTTCATTTTCAATCGTTTTCGTAATATCCCGAGCGAGGCGGAAACTTTCGGCATCATCAATCTTATCCGGTTGCACCATCACGCGAATTTCGCGTCCGGCTTGAATCGCATATGATTTTTCGACACCATCGAACGATTCCGAAATTTCTTCGAGCTTTTCCAAACGACGGATATACGTTTCCAGTGTCTCACGACGTGCGCCAGGTCGTGCGGCAGACAGAGCATCCGCTGCGCCGACGAGCATCGCGATAATCGACGTTGCTTCGGTATCGCCGTGGTGCGAAGCAATACTGTTGATGACAACTGGATGTTCCTTGTATTTCTTCGCCAGCTCGACGCCAATCTCGACGTGTGAACCTTCCACTTCATGGTCAAGTGCCTTACCGATATCATGCAGCAAACCTGCGCGCTTCGCCAGTGTAACATCCTGACCAAGCTCGGCTGCCATCAAGCCGGTAAGATAAGCGACTTCCATCGAATGCTTAAGCACGTTTTGACCATAACTCGTACGGAATTTGAGTCGTCCGAGAATTTTGATCAAGTCTGGATGCAAACCGTGTACGCCAACCTCGAATGTGGACTGCTCCCCGTATTCACGAATGCGCTCATCCACCTCGCGGCGCGATTTATCGACCATTTCTTCAATCCGTGCCGGGTGAATACGTCCGTCAGCTACTAGTTTTTCCAGTGCAGTACGGGCGATTTCACGACGGATCGGGTCAAATCCGGATAAAATAACCGCTTCCGGTGTATCATCGATAATCAGATCAATACCAGTTAATGTTTCCAATGCGCGGATGTTACGTCCTTCGCGGCCGATAATGCGGCCTTTCATTTCTTCATTAGGCAAGGTGACAACAGAAACGGTCGTCTCCGCTACGTGGTCAGCCGCACAACGCTGAATAGCGAGTGTAATGATCTCACGAGAGCGCTTATCCGCTTCGTTTTTCGCCTGTTGCTCAATGTCTTTGATCATCTGTGCTGTCTCATGACGCACTTCTTGCTCTACATTGCTCAGAATGATGCTGCGTGCATCTTCCATCGTCAGATTGGAAATCCGCTCCAACTCGGTTACCTGAGTTTGATATAGCTGTTCGATCTGTTGCTGTGTCTCTTCGATACGTTTCTCTTTGTTAACCACTTGTTCTTCTTTGCGTTCCAGTGATTCCAGCTTTTTATCCAGCGACTCTTCCTTTTGCAACAATCGTCTTTCCAGCCGTTGGTTTTCATTCCGACGCTCACGAATGTCTTTTTCAGCTTCAGCTCTGAATTTGTGGATTTCGTCTTTCGCTTCCAGAACTGTTTCTTTTTTCAACGCTTCTGCTTCTTTTTTCGCATTTTCAACGATCTGTGCGGCAGCAGTTTCAGCACTTGAAATTTTAGCTTCTGCAAGAGATTTGCGAATAAAATATCCGATCACGAACCCAAAGAATAATGCGGCAACAACGAGAATTATGATCCAGAGATAACTCATTCTGTTCACCTCCTCGCTGATTCCTCCAAGGTATTCCTTGGGAACTACCATGTTGATGGTAATGCAATGCTTCGTCCCTTTAAATTCCGTTTCATCGCTCATGCGGGTACATGCGCCAATTCCCCAACGAAGGGGCTTAAACATTTTCAAAAGTTCAAGCATGATTGTACAAGTCTGCCATAGCCACCACATTTGAAGTCAATAAGCGAAAAAATGACGTAAAAATGACAAACTGTACACATCCATTTTATTATTTGCCAAAAGACATTGTCAAGCAATTGACATTTCCTGTTCTTTTCACGTGAACAGTCAGCTGCTTGTATATCATTCAAGCCAAGTGTTGAATTTCGTTATTGTTGGGTTGAAATTTAATTTATGAACAATCTGTTTCGGATCAATCACAGATGATTTACAAACGATGCGTCCTGATCGGTATATCACTTGCAGCAGTAATAGTATAACTGTTCTGTATTATTATATGTGCTTAATATGAGTTTTGTTTATCGCAGTATGACTATTGTCGAAATCGATGCGCGCTTGTTTAGCATAAATGATAAACCGAAAGGCATATAGGCAAACCGGTCGACGACCTGCTTTTAAAATTAAGACTGCTCATTATCCAGCCGCTCATCTTCCTCAATCGCTGCCAGTGCACGCCGCACAAGATCGGACGAATAACCACGGCGCATCAAATAAGCCATCGTTTTCCGCTTTTTATCAACCCATTCGCCGGAAGTGCTGTTCCACTTTTTGCGTGCAAGCGTCGTCGCACTGACCAGTTCTTCCTCCTCGTTAATCTCGCCTAATGCCTGCTCAATATGACCGGGCTGGACGCCCTTTTGCCGCAGTTCCTGACGAATCCATACTTTACCCTTCTTCTGTGTGCGCACGCGCTGTCTTGCCCATTGCTCCGCGAACAGAGGATCATTGATCAGTTGCTCCTGTTCTAACCGTTCTAGCGTCGTCTCGATCACATACTCATCATGACCTTTCTCCTCCAACTTACGTGCCACTTCGGTACGGGTACGCGAACGATAGCTTAAATAATGAATCGATGAAGCGTAAGCGGACTGTAGCTTGTTAGCAGCCATAATGTCACGCAATGCAGCTTTCGTAAAGCTATAACCTTTCAACATTCGGTATTTAATCATTACGTCTTCATGCACAACTAATTTTAGCTCGCCAAAAAACAGCTTATAATGAAGACGTGGCCATTTTGCCTGCTCTACGCCTGTAATTTCCAATGGCTCTTGCTCGGGAAAATGCTCTAGCGGATCGACGCCGGCTTGTATGTCATCGTCCTGTTCCCACTCTTGCTCAGTTGATTCATTGCTATGCTGATTCTCATCGACTGTATTGGATGCTGCGTGATCTTTGCGTTTGCGTCCCCAGCTATATTTGTTTGGCATTTTTATTCCTCTCTGTTCTGCCGTTACATCATATTCTGGCGCAGAACCGGTGTAATGACTGCATTGGTGTTTTATAATCATTGACGCTTATTATGTGCAAAAAGCGCCTGCACGTGAGTCACGTTACAGGCGCTTACTTCATCGGAATGCTGGCACAAACCGATAAAGGAATGCTTATAAAGTTTGCAGCCCCGGGCATATGGGACCAAACTTGGAATTGCTGAATTTGAAACGAATCGATGTGAAATGATTGGATGTGACATTATCTCGTCCACCATTGCTCATTGTAGAACGGTCGAACTAGAAAGAGCTAACTTGCACTTATTCTGTTGCTTCGGAGAACAATTCTTGTTCTTCGAGTTCTTCTTTGCGTTTTTGCTCATCAGTTGGAGCATCTACAAGTGTAGTCAAGTTGCTCAGCTCACGGATTTTGTTTTCAATGACGAGCGAAACTTGAGGATTTTCTTTTAAATATTGCTTCGCATTTTCACGACCTTGACCCATACGTTCACCTTCATATGAGTACCAAGCACCACTTTTGTTAATAATATCTTTTTCAGTACCGATATCGATCAAGCTACCTTCTTTGGAAATACCTTCACCGTACATAATATCGATCTCTGCTTGTCTAAAAGGAGGAGCAACTTTGTTTTTGACAACTTTAACACGCGTACGGTTACCGACAACATCGTTACCGTTTTTGATCGCTTCGATACGACGTACGTCAAGACGAACGGTCGAATAAAATTTCAAGGCACGACCACCAGGTGTTGTTTCAGGGTTACCAAACATCACGCCCACTTTTTCACGCAACTGGTTGATAAAGATCGTGATCGTTTTGGATTTGCTGATCGCACCGGACAGTTTGCGCAATGCCTGCGACATCAGACGCGCTTGCAAACCGACGTGAGAATCACCCATTTCGCCTTCGATTTCCGCTTTTGGTACGAGCGCCGCTACGGAGTCGATAACGATAATGTCTACTGCACCACTACGTACAAGTGCTTCAGCGATTTCCAGACCTTGTTCACCTGTGTCCGGTTGGGACAGCAGCAGCTCATCGATGTTGACGCCTAAGTTTTTCGCATATTGAGGGTCCAATGCATGCTCGGCATCGATAAATGCCGCTTGTCCGCCCGCTTTTTGAACCTCTGCAATCGCGTGCAGAGCTACTGTCGTCTTACCTGAAGACTCAGGACCATATATTTCAACGATACGGCCTCTTGGCATACCGCCTGTTCCGAGTGCGATATCCAAAGCGATCGAACCGCTTGGTACAACTTCTACTTGCATATGCGTGGATTCACCAAGTTTCATAACGGAACCCTTACCGAATTGTTTCTCTATTTGACGAAGCGCCATATCCAGCGCAGCACGACGATCTGACAATCAGCTCACATCCTTCTCAATGTTTATAAGTTAATTATACCGTATTTTTCACTGTTTGCCAAGCTTTTTTCGAACATATATTCGTCTTTTTGGCGGTTTACGGTCTCTTTATTACAAAAAATGGTAATTAAAGCGTATCGCTATTTTCCCGCTTGCGTGCCGTTTTTGCCTATTACTATAGCCGCTTTAAATACGTGATCGTTTCAAGCTCATTTGCTCTGTACAAAGCCATTTTTTACGCCCGGGAAACAAAAAACCGCAGCAATGGGATTGCTGCGGTTCTTCCGTCTGAGATGATCATAGCACACGGTTTTGCCATCCGCAAGCCCTTCTGATAGCGGGCGCTAACAACGCTGTATAGTGGGTTTCATCATACATTGCTGTTCTCATCCTCATCTGAATGACTCGATCCGCAATAAAGAGCATGCGACTATATGAGCTATAAGCCAGCATATCCAGTTATCGATACGAATCGTTAGTTACAAGAGTGCATGTGACTGTATGAGCTATAAGCGTACAGACCGCTCTATTTGCCATTCAAAGCCTTAACCCATTAAGATTGCGCTGCGGCAAGCTGTTCATCCTGACGTTGCTTCAGACGAAGCCAGAGACGATACATTAGAGCTTTGGCGGAACGAATCCGGATCGCTTCGCGGTTTCCTTTCAAATTCAGCTTAAACACTTCGGTTGCGTGATCACGTTCAGCAATCGCAATATATACGAGCCCAACCGGTTTGCGCTCTGAAGCACCCGGACCCGCCACACCGGTCACTGCAACGGCAAAATCGGTATCAAGCAAACGACGCGCTTGATCTGCCATCACTTCCGCCACTTGTTCGCTGACCGCTCCCGGCGCATTTTCGCCTTCCAACAGTTCATGCGGCACATGCAGCAGCTGCTCCTTCATTTCATTGGAGTACGATACGATCCCGCCCATAAATACGAGCGCACTGCCCGGTATCGTCGTCAGATTTTGCATGACCAAACCGCCTGTACAGCTTTCAGCGGCAGTAAGTGTCAGCTTCATGCCTGTCATCATCTGGATAATCTGATGTTCGATCGTAACGTCTTGATCCGCATACATATACTCCGGTAGGCGTGCACGGATTTGCGCTTCCATCGCTTTGAGCTTGCTCATCGCTTCTTTTTCGTCCGGCGCTTTAGTCGTAAGGCGGATCGTTACTTCACCTTCTTTGGCATAGGGGGCAATCGTCGGATCGGTCTGCACGCTAATCAGATCGAGCAGCGCATCCTCCAACGCGGATTCACCGATACCGGCGAATTTGAGCATTTTGGAATAAATTGGGTACTCATCGGTTAACACATGTTCCAACAGCCATGGAATCGCTTGATTTTCGAACATCGGCTGCAATTCTTTGGGCGGGCCCGGCAAGACGATATAATGTTTATCGTCCTGCGAAATGGCGACACCGACCGCCAGACCGATTTCATTCCGTAGCGGATAGCTATGCTCCAAAATGATCGCCTGACGACGATTGTTTTCCGTCATCGGCTTGTCGCGCCCTTCAAAAAACTTCTCCACCATCTGCATCGATTCCGCATGGATATGCAGGGAACGTCCTAACACTTCGCCCAGCGCATCTTTGGTCAGATCGTCCTGTGTTGGACCGATTCCACCGGAAAATACAACTACATCCGCCCGACTGGATGCCAGCTCAATCGCTTGCTTGAGACGATTCAAGTTATCGCCAACAACCGTCTGATAATACACATCGATGCCCAAATACGATAACTGCTGGGACAGATAGCGTGCATTTGTGTTTGTAATTTGACCGAGCAACAGCTCGGTTCCTACTGCGATAATTTCTGCTTTGACTGCTTTCATGAATCGTTCTCCTCCTCGCGATCGTTAAACTTACCTATTCAATATGCGCCTGCTCACAGCAAAAGGCAATAGAGAGCTCCCTATCGCCTTTTGCTATGCCTTCCCTGAGTCTCTCCTATATCTTACCGCTCTGTGCACGCACATGAAACGGTGACCGATATTCAGGAATTAGACAGGTGCAGCAGATGTTTATTTTTTATAAAATAGTCCACACCAGAATAGAGCGTAATGATCGTAGCTGCCCAGATCGCAATTTCGGCAAACGGAAAGCCGATCAGCACAAACGGGAAGTTGTTAATCATCAATGCCACAATCGCAACAATCTGCGTAATCGTTTTGGCTTTACCCCAGTTGCTAGCAGCGACAACCGCGCCTTCCAGCAGTGCAATCTGGCGCAAGCCGGTAATCGCAAACTCACGAAAAATAATAATGATCGCCATCCACGCTGCACATTTACCAAGCGATACGAGCGAGATCAATGCCGCCGATACGAGCAGCTTGTCCGCCAGCGGATCGAGCAGTTTGCCCAGGTTTGTGACCAGATTACGGCTGCGGGCGATATGCCCATCGATTCCGTCTGTAGCGGCTGCAACAATAAAAATAAACGCAGCGATCAGATCGTTATACTGAACTTGAAATGTACTGCCGATTTGAAGTATCTGTTCACCAAAGGGAAAATTGACCAGCAGAAACAACATCATGACCGGTACAAGCGCAATCCGGGCAAGCGTAATTTGATTTGGCAGATTCACAGAGCACCTCCCATACGGTTTGCAGCAATATGATGCAGTTGCTGATATGTAACTGCGTCCAAGCTTATTTGGTTTATCAACATCAACGTGCAGCCTCCGTCAGCCCTGTAACCAAGCAGTTACATGCAATTATTATTTCATGTTTGTAAATTGCAGATCGAGCGACAAGTCTGCTTTACGCAGCAATTGAATGACCGCTTGCAGATCGTCACGACTTTTACCGGTGATGCGAATCTGATCGCCTTGAATTTGACTTTTCACTTTTAGCTTGGAATCGCGAATGAGAATGTTGATCTTTTTCGCATTTTCCTGATCGATACCTTGTTTTAGCTTTAGGCGCTGACGCACTGTGCCGAGCGATGCCGATTCGACCGTGCCGTATTCGATATTTTTGATCGGCAAACCGCGTTTGACCATTTTTGTTTGTAAAATATCAATTAATGCGCCGAGCTTGTATTCATCGTCAGACACGACGACTAGTGTTTCTTTGTCGAGTGTGAGCGAACTTTTGCTGCCTTTAAAATCAAACCGACCGATAATTTCCTTTTCGGTTTGGTGAATTGCATTGGTCATTTCCTGCATATCCATTTTGGAGACGATATCGAATGAGCTTTCAGATGCCACAGAAATTTCCCCCTTTAGTAAAATTATAGGTGTTCGTATCTATGAAGTCTAACGATTGACTGCAAACGGTAGCGATGCCTGCTATGTTACTCCGGCAAGCTGTGTACAACGTAAACGTCAACATTTACCACAAACAGGATAGGATCGAATCAGCGTTATGCTTGTCGGGAATTATCTTATCGACAAGCAGACTGCGCGGCTACTGCACGATCAGCATGCAAACGCGTCTGTCCGTTTGTAACCGCAACTGTCTGAACTTGCAAAAGGACATCCGCTTCTGCCCTGAAGCAGAGCCAAGGGATGTCCTTTTATCGAGCTTGTCAGTTACCGCTGGAAGTCGATTCGGAATCGGTTGTGCCTGAAGTCGACGTGCTATCGGTCGTTGTACCGTCACCTGTTGCCGCTGTGCCTGCTGCATCACCGGATGGTGCGGCTTTGATCAGCTTCAGGATGATACGCGACGTTGCTTTGCCATCCGTAATCGGCTGACCGTTGATTGTAATATTCGTTGCGCGCGAGTTACCGGATTTAATGTACAAACCGGAATCAGTAAGATCATAGGATAGATTTTGACCGCTCTCCGTGTTGTTGAAAAACAAACGCTCACCGCTGGAATTTTCCGATTTGTACACTTCCAGCCAGCTTTGACCGGTCGCTGCGATATTGACTTTCACCGTACCGGAACCGGTATAGTTTACATCAAAAATCGTATTACGTCCTTGTTTGCCCGCTTCTGTGATGACCGGTGCAGTGGATGCATCGGTTGTACCTGTACCGCCTTCAGGCGTACTTTCCGGTGTACCTTCTGGCGTACCGGTTGCTTCGCCATCTGTTGTGCCTGTGCTTTCAGGCGATGTCGATTCGCCACCCTGCTGAGCACCGCCGCCATTTGGCTGCTGCGATGTACTGCCTTCACCGGATGACTCTGGCGTTGTATTCGTGCTTGGCGGGGTAGTGGCTGTGCCGCCTGTATTGCCTTTGTTACCTTGCTGTTGTTGCTCGGTGGCTGGCTTGTTTTCCGCAATTTGCGGTGAGGAGTTTTGCTTGATTACAAACACCCATACAAGCACGATAATTAAAATCGGAAACGTCCACATCAAAATGGTGGACAGCAGCTTACCGCTGCGACTTGCTGTCGCCGCATTACGCCTTGCCGCACGACGTGGCTGTACGACCGGTTCCATAACCGGTTCTGCTTCCGGTTCAGGCACAACGTCCTGATGCTCCTGCAATAGCTCGTCCGGATTGATGCCAACAGCCTCGGCATAGGTTTTAATAAAAGCCCGAACATAAAAACTTCCGGGAAGCACTTTGAAATCACCCGCTTCGATGGCCTCCAAGTAGCGCTTGCGTATTTTGGTCATTTCCTGCACGTCATCGAGCGATAAGCCTCGTGCAAGGCGGGCGTCCCTTAATTGGCGACCCAGATCTGACATACGATTACCTCCTGATTAGATTGTTTTATGGCATAAAGTCATATTTAACATCGAGCGCTTAAATATCATCGGTATACGTTTCCGTAAATTTATCATAGACGATCTCTTCATCCGGATTATTACGCAATTCGATAATAATGTCAAAATCACTGTAATCATAATCCGATTCACGGACAAAAATATCCGGATGTTCAATGACTTTGGTGCTTGGCATTTGCATAATATCTTGCAGCAATTGATGATGTCGCTCATTGGAACGAATCGTGCTGACGATTCCGTCGATAATAAATATATTGGCTGGGTTCATTTCCTCCTCGGACAGCTGACTGCGTACCGTTTGACGCAGCAATGTCGACGATACAAATGTCCAGCGCTTCATCGCACATACGCTGCCCGCGATGATTGATTCGGTTTTGCCGACGCGTGGCATACCTCGCAGACCGATAATCTGATTGCCGTCACGCTTAAACACTTCACCGAGGAAATCGACCAGCAGACCGAGTTCATCGCGTGTAAAACGAAATGTCTTTTTGTCGTCAGAATCGCGTTCAATATAGCGACCATGACGTACAGCCAAAATATCAACCAGCTTCGGCTGCCGCAAGGCGGTAATCGTAATATTGGTCACTTTGGCGAGCATATCGCCCAGCAAAATGATCTTTTCATCGTCATCGGTTTCCAGCAGCATACCGCGTGTTTTCCCTTCCACACCGTTAATCGTGCGGATGTTCACATTCAACATACCAAGTAGTGATGCAACATCTCCAAGCAAGCCAGGACGATTTTTATGTATCCTGTACTCCAAGTACCATTGTTTGGCTTCAGTATTCATCTGTTTTGCTTCCACGTTCACCTCGAACCTTTCCTCCCGTCTGAGCGCGGACCTGTCCGCACGGGCACCTGTATCCATATTATTGATCTTCGGCTTACCGCCTCGCAGCGGCATATAATAAAAAGAAGCTGATCATCATGATGACTACAGCCTGCTTTTAGCTTCAAGTCTTTAACATGTTAATGATATATAAAATGAAATAGAAAGGCAAGACGCGAAAGGAAACAACTTTTTCATCATCTTTTCAATCCGATGATTGCCGGGATGATAGAGAGCGTTTGGAGATGAAGCTGACAATGAATAGAAGCTTCGATATGCGCATCGCACAGAAGCTTCTATCGTTGTTGTAAACACTTGCTGCCGATCATACTGCTACGTTAACCAGCCGCCATTGGGACTTACTACCTGTCCGGTCATATAACCCGATTCGGGCAGCGACAAAAAATAGACCATCGATGCGATCTCATCCGGTTCCGCCATTCGACCGGCAGGAATATCGTCCTCTAGCATCCGAATTTCCTCATGCTGCAAATGAGACAGCATATCGGTACGCACTGCACCCGGAGCGACGGCATTTACGGTCACGCCGGACGGAGCAAGCTCTTTGGCGAGCGCCTTCGTAAATGCATTGACCCCGCCTTTGCTAGCGGAATACAGCACCTCGCATGAAGCGCCGGTCATTCCCCATATGCTCGATACGTTAATGATGCGTCCATAGTGTTGACGGATCATATACGACATAAACGTCTGGCTGCAAAAGAATACCGCTTTAAGATTCGCCGCTATAATATCGTCAAACTCCTGCTCGCTCAAATCTGCCAACATGCCATAATGGGACAGACCGGCATTGTTTACCAGTATGTCCGGCTCCATCCGATGCTGCTCCAGCTTGCTCTGCATGCGGCGAATTTCCTCCACCTCACGCAGATCAGCAGCGACCGTCAGTACACGTACACCACATTCCAGACACGCACGAGCAACTTCATTAGCTTGCTCATGCGAGCTCCGGTAATGGATAATGACATTCATACCCGCTAGCGCGAACCGTTTCGCAATCGCAGCGCCAATGCCACGACTCGCTCCGGTAATCAGTACATTCATCTCCGCAAACGGCTTGCTGCCAGCGGAATATTCCAAATGACTCATGGGCTGACAACGACCGATACAGCGAGTTGTTCCCAATCGATATGCGAGCGCAAGCAGCGATTCACATCATCCAGTGTCAGCGCTTCGTACATACCGAGCACAGCGAAGAAATCGCTATTTTTAAAACGATAACGCATAAACTCATGCGCGATACTTTCCGGCGAATTCAGCGAACGCAAATATCCGCCAATCCGTTTGCCGACCGCACGCTCAAATGCCGCCTGACTAAAGCCCGTTTCCACCAGCGCATCGATTTCTGTTCTCAGACGCTTCACGAGCAGCTCAGGGTCTTTCGTATCGCCGCCGATCATCGAATAAGCATATTGCGCTGTTGCCGAGTAATCATAGCCAAAATCATCGGAGATCAAATCTTCATCGTACAGCTTTTGATACAATGCCGTACTGTTACCGAGCAGCAAATCAAGCATTAGCTTCGTTGTGAGCGTATGACGCTGCAACTGTTCGCCGTCCAGACCGACCTCTTTTTCCTTAAAGCCCATTAGAAACTTCGGCTGTGAGACCGGCAATTTCACCTCATGCCACGGCTCGCCAACAGCGACAGGCTCATCGTCAAAATAACGATCGATGCGCCCTTGTGCCGGAATGCCTTTGGCAGTCTGATTGCGACGCACCTGCTCGATCACCTCGGCTGCATCAACACCGCCCACGACAAACACCATCATATTGGACGGATGATAAAACGTGTTATAACAGGTGTACAGCGTATCTTTGGTGATCGCACTAATCGATTCGATCGTACCGGCGATATCGATCCGCACCGGATGCTTTTGATACATCGCTTCGATCAAGCCGTAATACACACGCCAGTCCGGATTGTCGCTGTACATCTGGATTTCCTGTCCGATAATGCCTTTTTCCTTCTCGACATTGTCCTCGGTAAAATATGGATTTTGCACATAGTTGAGCAACGTATCGAGGTTGGCGCCAATATGCTCGGTCGCCGAAAACAAATACACCGTCTGTTCAAAGCTCGTAAACGCATTAGCCGACGCACCGTTGGCGGAAAATTTGGAAAACACATCTACACCATCCGGTTCTTCAAACATTTTATGTTCCAAAAAGTGGGCAATGCCGTCCGGAACTTGTACTTCCACACCGCCTTCCACCTGAAAATGATTGTCTACCGAGCCGTAGCGTGTAGCAAAGGTGGCATATGTTTTTTGAAAGCCTTCTTTTGGCAATACATAAACTTCCAGCCCGTTATCCAGCTTTTCGTAATACAGCGTTTCTTGCAGACGTTCATAATGTATGCTTTCCATCGCTTATGCCTCCTTTTCACCCGTCAGGAAATAGATCGTATCCAGCTCTAGCAATTGCGCTGCCGCTTGAATTTCAGCTGCTGTTACCGCCTCGATCTGTTTCAGCAGTTCATCGAGCGAACGCTGCTTACCAGAGAAAATGCCGTTAAAATCATAACCGATCATCTGGTACGCCGAATCATTCGATTCCAGCAGATCATTGCGCAGCAGCGCTTTTGTTTGCGCGATCTCGGTTTCGCTAATGTCGCCTGCTTGTAACAGGGCAAGCTGCTCGCGAATAATATCAAGCGCCTTTTGAAAATTTTGCAGCTCGATGCCCGATTGAATCGTCGTCATGCCTTTGTACGGATCAAAACGCGAGCCGACATAATAAGCAAGACTTTCCTTTTCACGCACATTCGTAAACAGCTTGGAATGCGGATAGCCGCCCAATATGCCATTTGCTACCAGCGCTGCTACATAACGATCATCATCGTACATAATCGGATTGCGCAGCCCCATATTCAGCTTGCCCTGACTCACTTCCATCCGCTCGATGACTTGACGCACCTCAGCACCGGCAGGTTTGGCGGTTGCTGGCGTATAACTGGCAACAGCTCCACGTTCCAGACGGAAATGACGTGCGACCAGTCCAAGCACTTCATCCAGCGTCGTATCACCAACGACGTATAGATCAAAACTGCATGTGGACAGCCATTGTTGATACCATTCGTACAAATTGTTAGCATCAAATTCGTTTAACGCATCCAAACGTCCGAGCGGGCTTAAACGATACGGCTCGTCTTTGCACATCTCCTGAATGCAGCGTTCTGCCGCATAACGGATTTTGTCATCGATAATCGATTCTAGACGCTTGCGTACATTTTCACGCTCTGCCTGCACATATTTTTGTCGAAACGATCCATTTTCCAACGCCGGACGGGTTAATGTTTCACCGAGAAAACCGAGACTGCGCGCCAGCAGCGGCTCATCACTGCTTACAAATGCATCGTTGATCGTATCCATGCGCAGTTGCACAAGCTGGTAATCGCCTTTTTTGTACACATCCAGTCCAAAACCTGCTCCATACATATCTTCCAGCGCTTCGCGGAACTGTGTCGTTTCCGGATATGTTTCATTACCTCTGCGTAAAATAAACGGAATTAACGCTGTCGGTGTTACCGTATCCTCTGCCAATGGCACGCCCAAATAGAGGGAGATGGCAAAGGTTTTAAACCGCGTCGTTGGCATAACATGCACGCGGATTCCATGAATTTCGCCGTGTTCAAATGCTATCGTATTCAATATCAAAACCCCTTTTTCAAGACGAATTTTGGTGGCGGATTGCGTTATTATGTCCTATCATTGTAGCGAGGACATACGCGATACATCATAACGTTTATTTTATACTACCCCAATCCCGGTAAGCAAACCAGTCTATTCCATCGATCGTCTTACGTCTATTTTCATAGTCTGAACATAGAGTTGAAGGTAAGTTCAAGCTGCCTTATACCGTTGCAGTGAGGGAGATTCATCGCTTTATTGATAGCGATCATCGTGTTATTCGATTACATGCCAATTACAATGCCGATTTCATTCCGCCTGTATTTTATGTTAGAATCAAGACTCTGGGTTCAATTCAAGCTTGTAGGCAAGCTCATTAGTCTGTTGCAGTACAAGTCCGGTACAACTTATATTAGGACTCGAATGAGCATGTTGATGCGCAAGGCAATCCGCAGTACAGTGGCGGTTTATTGCAATTGGCGTATAGGCATGATGTACACGCATAAGATCATGATGATGACTGAATTGGTATCTCTAGGAAATTGGTGCGAAACTATTGTCTCTGTACCGCGTCTAATGACATAGTATAATTAGACGAATTGTACACTATCCAAATTGATTACAAAGGAGTCCGATGAACGAACATGAAACTAAACAAAAAACCGATGATCATCGCTGCCGTGTCCGCTCTGGCTGTATCCGGAACGATTTTTGCCAACAGTACATACGCTTCTGACGCTACCAAACAGCTTAAAGCGGTGTATGCCAATATTAAAGTGATGTACAACAACAAGCAGGTAACCGTCGACGCCACTCAAGAACCATTTATGATCAATGGTACAACTTATGTACCGTTGCGTGTGCTTGGCGATGCGGTAGGCAAAAAAGTAACATGGAACAATACCGACAAAGCGGTATCGATCGCTGATACGCAAACAGAAGTGCCGCAATCGACGGTAGATGCGTTGAATGCACAAATTCAAAGTTTGCAATTGCAGTTAAATACAGCCAACACGCAAAGCACGTCTAAAGATACAACGATCTCCCAGCTGCAAGCGCAGGTCAGTGACCTGAATTCTCAAATTACGACCCTCAAAAACCAGCTTGCCAACAATGGCAGTTCCAGCAGTGGCAATGTGAGCAGCACGATGACGAAGCTGCAAACCGCACTGAACACCAGCTATGGCGATTACAGAGGCACAGGTGCAGTGATTGAACTGACAGGCACGCAATCTGCTATTCGTGTATCGGTTCGTGTTAACGAAAGTACATGGAACGATACATCCAGTACAAGCCGCAGAACGCTGTTGCAAAATATCGTAGATGACATTCATGATAACACTACATTCAAAACCGCTACGATTAGCGGTACCGTCTACAACAAAAACTCAACTAAGCTGATGGGCTTTACAGTGAACAACAGCAATAGCGTCATTATCAGTTCGAATGTTGATCTCGCTACTGTACAAAAAAACTTGAACAATGATTATGGCACTTATCGCAATATTAAGCTAAGCATTGAGCTTTCCAACGATAACGATGAAGAAATCGTATTCCGCGTCTATGCGAACAAAAGCGATTGGAATTTGCTAACTGACAATCAAGGCACGAGCCTGATGAGCAGTATCGCTGCCGATATCGATGCCGCTTATAGCAATATGGGCAAAAAGATTTACGGCTTTGTATACGACAGCAGCAACCGTTCCAGCATTTTGAAGCGTTATAACTAATTATTCGTTGTCAATAAGCCATGCCACCGTGCTGGATTCCATCTATACGCTAAACGTATACAACACCCTCGTAGCTTTATTTGTAAAGTCTACGAGGGTGTTGTTTGTTTATTGGTTTTATATTGCTGTTTGCTGTTGCTGTTCCATGATTGCTATTGTATGTTTGATCATTTGTGTTTGTTATTTGGTAGATAAAAAAAGAAAGATCATCAGCAACAGCTAACGATCGTTGACAGCATCATATGCAAACATAAATTGCGAGCATGCTGCTATATAACAGACAATGAGCTACCGCACAGCTCAAACACCGATTACAAATGCCTATGTTCTATTGTCTCTACATAGACGAATAAACATAAGTTTGCCTGCCCAAATAAACAACATCGTCTGTTTACGTGCCGCTTTAGCTGCCTGTACCGATCTGATGATATTGTTCAGGCGATACAAGCACTTCGCGCGGCTTGCTGCCTTCGTATGGGCCGACGATACCGTGCGCTTCCAATGAATCGATCAGGCGTGCCGCCCGGGTATAACCGACCCGCATTCGGCGTTGTAGCAGCGATACAGAAGCTTGTTTAGCTTCAACGACAATTTGCACCGCCTGATCAAACAGTTCATCTTTTTGTTCCTCGATCGTTGTGACAGCATCATCGATCTCTGGCACGATATCTTCGTTATACTGTGCTTCTCCTTGATCACGGCAGTAATTAACGATCGCTTCCACTTCCTGATCCGACATAAATGCGCCTTGCACACGTACCGGCTTTGAAGCACCAACCGGCATAAACAGCATATCACCACGTCCAAGCAACTTCTCGGCTCCGCCCATATCGAGAATCGTCCGCGAGTCAATCTGTGACGATACGCCAAAGGCGATTCGTGACGGAATATTTGCCTTGATCACACCGGTAATAACATCGACCGATGGACGCTGGGTTGCGATAATCAAATGAATACCTGCTGCCCGTGCCATCTGGGCAAGACGGGCAATCGCGTCTTCCACATCACCGGCTGCCACCATCATCAAATCGGCAAGCTCATCGACAATGACGACAATATACGGCAATACGGCAGCCGGATTATCTTTAACGAGATTGTTGTACCCTTCCATATTGCGTGTGCCTGATTTGGAAAATAGATCGTAACGTTTTTCCATTTCGACGACGATTTTTTTCAGTGCTAGTGAAGCACGACGCGGATCGGTCACAACCGGTGCGAGCAAATGCGGAATACCGTTGTAAATATTCAATTCGACCATCTTCGGATCGACCATGAGAAACTTAACTTCATCCGGTTTAGCTTTGTACAAAATGCTCGTAATAATGCCGTTAATACAGACCGATTTACCGGAACCGGTCGCTCCGGCAACGAGCAGATGGGGCATTTTTGCCAGATTGCCGATAATCGTCTGCCCGGCAATATCGCGTCCAAATGCAATTGACAGACGCGCTTCAGACTCGTGGAACACTTGCGTTTCCATCACTTCACGCATCGTCACCATCGCCACTTCATTGTTAGGTACTTCAATCCCGATCGCGGATTTGCCTGGGATGGGCGCTTCCATCCGTATATCTTTGGCTGCTAGCGCTAGTGCGATATCATCGGTCAAGCCAACAATCCGGCTTACTTTCACCCCAACATCCGGCTGAATTTCATAGCGTGTTACAGCAGGCCCGCGCACAACTTCCAGCACTTTTGCGCGCACGCCAAAGCTTTCCAGCGTCGTTTCCAGCTTGCGGGCAATTTGCATATAATCGTTCTGATCAGCCGCATTGCTGTTTACCTGCGGCTTTGCTAACAAGCTAAATGGCGGCAAACGATACGGCTTCGGTGGAGGCGGTGTTTCCGCTATCAGTGCATCGGTAGCTGCTGTACCGGGCTGTGCTGTCGATATAGCAGACGCAGCAACAGCAGTTGCATCTACGTTATCTATCATGCCAGATACGCGCTCAGCGTCTTGCTGTACGACTCCATCCTGTTGTGCCGAAGCGATATCGATGCCCGATACCGGCTGCCGAGCCTCTAATTCTAACACCGTATTATGAGCTACACTTCCGTTCGTTGCCTCGACAAATGTTATATCACTAGCCGATTGCCCTGCTGTTTCGGTAACATCATCGCTATGAACCGATTGCTCCGAACGAATTTGTTCAAAAAAGTCACGAATAATCGGTGTCCGGTCGGTATCAAGCACACTAGTCGCTATTGCCGTTGCACTTCCTGTGCCAGCTGTTATACCCGCTTCACCAGCGGCTGGTGAAACGGCTCCAACAGGCACATTATCAAACAAATCGTTATGAATATCGCTGTGAGCGGGATCGGTTACAGCAGACTGTTTAGTATCAAAACCCACTTCATATCGTTCCCCCGCTATTGCTGCTGTCTCATCCCATTCGGACTTGCGTGACGTTCTGCTACGCGTGCTTCGTATGCGCTCAGTCGCTTCAGCAGACAAAGCGTCCTCGGCAGCGATATCGTCCACTTCCAATTGTGCGCCTCTTTCCCGGCGCAGCCAAGCGAGCAGACCTTGACTACGTGTAGACGCGTCATCTTCTTCGTGTAGCGATTCCGCCTCGTGCAATGCCGCTTCCGCTTCGGCAGCCTGTTGTTCCAGCTCACGCTCCTGGCGCCGTTCAGCGATCGCTTCGCGGGAAGCTAGCCACTGCTGACGCGTAGCGGTGCCGATTCGTGCTATGATAGCACGTCCGTGCTCCATCAGCTGCACAAGCGACATACGGGTAATGAGCATAAGGCTAATGACGAGCATAACCGCCGTCACCAGCTTCGTTACGGTCACACCGAACAACATGAGTAACAGCCACATTTGTACTGCACCTACATACCCGCCTGCCGCCTGTCTTGCCGGTAGCGCTTCAAGCTGTGACTCCGGTACGTTGATCAAAATGCTCATTAACGTAAATGCGCATACAAGTAGCACTAATCCGCTCGTACGACTAGTCCAACCGTTCGCCCAGCGCTGGCGCAACATCGTCATCAAACCGATATAAATACCGGCAAGCGGCAATACAAAATATACTTTGCCCAAAATAAACGAACTTATGTAATACAAAAATTGCCCGACCGCCGCCTGTCGTGACAGAGCAATAACCGACAACGTAATCAACAAAATGCCGTAAATTTCAGATTTTAGCAAGCCAAGCGCAGGGGCATTCGCTTTGCGTTTACGTGTTGATGTGCCTGCATTCGTTGATGATGTTTTTCGTTTCGGTTGCGCTGGCTTCCGCGCAGCAGATGGCGAGGGCTTCCGGGTCGTTTTGGCTGGTGTACGCTTTTTCTCGGTTGCTTTCGGTTTAGCCATCTGTTACCACCTCCGATGTGTTATTATAGCATATTTGCTCACATTTGCGTTCGCCTTTTCAAGCCATAATGCGAACAGTAAACAATGCTACATCAAAACAAAACCCCTGTTCCCCGCATGGGACCGTCCAATATACCATGCGGAAAATCAGGGGCGACTGGTTGCCCTTACCTATTATTCAAAAAGCATAGTTTGACCGTATCGGTCATATGCTTACACTTCCATAATGATTGGCAAAATCATCGGTCTGCGGCGTGTTTGCTCATACAGGAAACGGCCAAGCGCGTCTTTAACGCTTGTTTTCAGGGAAGCCCACTCGTTTACGTTTTCGCTCATCAGGCGCTGCAATGTGCTAGTCACGATGCGGTTCGCTTCGTCCAGCAGTCCTTCCGATTCACGAACATACACAAATCCGCGTGAGATAATGTCGGGTCCGGATACGATCTGACCATTTTGCTTGCTCAGCGTCACCACAACGACCATAATACCGTCTTGCGACAGCAGCTTACGATCGCGCAGTACGATATTACCAACATCACCTACACCCAAACCATCGATCAGCACGTTACCGGAAGTGACTTTGCCGGCTTTGCGTGCGGAACCGTTATGAATTTCAACGGTATCCCCGATATCGACGATAAAGATGTTGTCTGGATCAACGCCGGTAGCTTCACCGAGCATCGCATGTCTGCGCTGCATCCGGTATTCACCGTGGATCGGGATAAAAAATTTCGGTTTCATTAGGTTGAGCATCAGCTTCAGTTCTTCCTGTGAACCGTGACCAGATACGTGAACACCAGGGTTTGCGCCACTATAATATACGTTAGCACCAAGACGGAACAGTTCATCGATCGTACGACCGATATATTTTTCATTACCAGGTACCGGTGTTGCTGCGATAATAACGCTATCGCCCGGCAAAATATCAACTTTACGATGCGTAGAGCGTGCCATCCGTGTCAATGCAGACATCGGCTCGCCCTGGCTACCAGTCGACAAAATAACGACACGATCGGCTGCCATTTTGTTCACTTCTTCCGGCTCGATCAGCATGCCATCCGGAATGTCCAAATAACCGAGATCACTGGCAATGCCTACGACATTAACCATACTGCGTCCGATAACCGTTATTTTGCGTCCGGTTGCTGCCGCAGCATTAACGACCTGCTGAATCCGGTGTACGTTGGAAGCAAACGTTGCCACAACGACGCGCTGTGGAGACTTGCGGAAAATATCTTCCAGCACGATTCCAACCGTTTTCTCGGAAGGTGTATAGCCTGGACGATCCGCGTTCGTACTGTCTGATAACAGAGCGAGTACGCCTTTGGCACCGATTTCAGCCATACGTTGCAAATTGGCAAATTCATTGTTGACCGGTGTATGATCAAACTTAAAGTCACCCGTATGCACAACGTTTCCTTCCGGGGTAGCCAGGCAGACACCTACAGAATCCGGAATACTGTGATTGGTACGGAAAAATGTAGCAGTGATGGTGTTGCCAAGCTTCACTTCGGAATCCTCATGAATGAGAATACGTTTCGTTTCGCCAAGCAGATTTGCTTCTTTGAGCTTATTTTCAACGAGTCCCATCGTCAGGCGTGTGCCATAGACAGGTACATTAAGATGTTTTAACACATACGGCAAGCCGCCAATATGGTCTTCATGACCGTGTGTTAACAAAATGCCGCGCACTTTATCACGGTTTTCAGTCAAATAGGAAATATCCGGAATGACCATATCAATTCCCAGCATATCTTCTTCCGGGAATTTCAAGCCTGAATCGACTACGACAATGTCATTTGCATACTGAATGACATACATATTTTTACCAATTTCACCGACGCCGCCCAGCGCAAAGATCGTCAGTTTTTCGTTATTTGTGTTTTTCTTGGACAATGGAATCTATACCTCCTATAATTGTTGGACGTCGTTTTCATATTTATAAACAAAATCGCCTGGTTTTCTTTTACATAGACAATCACTAATCAAACAAATCGCATATGTTGGCTATAACAATACAAACCGGCAATTGCCAGTTCAAGTATGCAAGAAACCAGCATCCGAATGTTTCAACTTCTTGCATGATTTGCCGATGTCACGAACCTCTGCCTGACAAAGAATTCTACCAGCAAATACATATTACTTTTTTATACCGCACCCAGTCACTTAAGAATATTATACATGATTAAAAAACAAAAACACAAGTCATGTTTGAAACCTCGTCTTGCACGCTAGTAAAACCTTTTCATATTAAGCTAATAGGGGGTTGCAAATCCTTAATCACCCCTTCCATACTATCGCTTTAACGATCGTTTTATACGCAAAAATGCACCCCTCCATGCCCATTACCCCGCCTGCCGGCGTTTGAATGTGCATAAAAGAGTGCATTGTATGCAAACGAAGTTATATAATTATGCCGCTGTGCTGCATTGCTACGGTACAGTGTGCATATCTACTGGAAAGCAGCAGTTGCTCACTAACCGACTTTTACAACAAAGCTTGAATAAATTGACGCTGTGCTTCAGATGGGCCGATCAGCGGCAAACGTACATCGCCATTACCGTATCCGCGTGTACACAGTGCATATTTGACAGCCGATGGATTGGGCAACGGGTCAGGGCAAGCAAATAGCCCTTTGAACAATGGCAACAATTGCTGATTAATGCGCGCGGCTTGTGTCACATCTCCATTGACATACGAGTGGATCATATCGTGCATTTTTTGACCGACGACATGACTGGCGACGCTAATAATGCCGTGCGCACCGACTGTAATCGCCGCAAAACCAGTCGCATCTTCACCGGAATAAATGCGGAATCCTTCCGGCGCACCAGCAGCAATCTCGGTTACTTGATCGATCGACGCGCATTCTTTGGTCGCTACAATATTGCTAATCTGTGCCAGCTGCAATGTCGTCTCAGAAGACAGACAAGTTACAGTACGTCCAGGCACATTGTACAAAATGACCGGCAGCTCGGTCGCTGCGGCAATCGCTTTGAAATGCTGATACAGACCTGCCTGATTCGGCTTGTTGTAATACGGTACGACGAGCAGCAGCCCGTCCACCCCCAGCTTGGATGCCTCGCGGGTCAGGTGGATCGAGTGCTTCGTATTGTTGCTGCCTGTGCCGGCGATAATTTTACATCGTCCGGCTGCATGTTTGACCGCAAAACGGAACATGTCGAGCTTTTCTTCATCCGTTAGTGTCGGTGATTCACCAGTCGTACCACAGATGACGAGCGATTCAGACTTTTGTTCTTCGATTAAATAATCAATTAAACGGGCTGTTACATCCCAGTCGATCTCATCTTGATCGTTAAAAGGTGTGACCATCGCCGTAATCAGTCTTCCGAAGTCTACCAATGTTGTTCCTCCTTCAATACGGGATGCTTCCCGCAGAACTTGGTCAGATTATAGGTGCAGTTCAAACTGGTTATGCAGCGCGCGAACCGCCGCCACCATATCTTCTTTCTTGACAAGCACCCAGATGGTCGTATTGGAGTCTGCCGACTGAAGGATGGTGATTCCCTGTCCGGTCAAAGCGGCAACGATGCGTGCCATAATGCCTGGCACACCGTTAATTCCACCACCGACAACCGAAACTTTAGCACAACCGTTCAAGCTGGTCGGTTGCAGTCCCATCGATTGCAGCAGTGCAGTTGCACGCTCTGCTTCACTATCCAATACGGTATATACCGCGCCATGCGGGGTTACGTTAATAAAATCGACACTGATGCGGTTATCCGCCATCGCTTCAAACACTTGCAGCGACAGATTAGTAATGCCTTCCTGCTCGGTCACGGTAATTTGCGTTACATTGTTCATATAAGTAATCCCGGTGACAAAACGATCCACAACGCCACCTGGCGAATCGACAAATTGATCCGGACGGGTAACAAGCGTACCTTCCGTCTCGGCAAAAGTGGAACGAACACGTACCGGCACCTGTGCTTGCATCGCAATCTCAACCGCGCGCGGATGAATCACTTTGGCACCTTGGTGCGCCATATTGCAAATCTCGTTATAGCTGACAAAAGCAAGCGGCTTAGCATCCTCGACGATACGTGGATCAGCTGTCAAAATGCCTTCAACATCAGTATAAATATCGACCATATTCGCATGCAACGCCGCGCCAAGAGCCGTTGCGGATGTATCGCTACCACCGCGTCCAAGCGTCGTCAAATCACCTTGTTCGGTCTGACCTTGGAAACCGGTTACGATTACAACTTTGCCTGCTTCCAATTCACGCAAAACACGCTCCGGACGAATCGTCAAAATGCGTGCATTGCCAAAATTATCATCGGTAATAAAACCTGCCTGTGCACCGGTTAAAGCAACAGATGGGATGCCTTCACGAACGAGCATGCCGCTCAGATTAACCGCTGAAATGATCTCTCCACAGCCCATAAGCAGATCGCGCTCACGTGCGGACGGAACACTGCCATTTTGGGCGGTGCTGTCCAGCAATGTATCGGTAGCGTAAGGATCGCCTTTGCGACCCATTGCGGATACCACAACAACGAGCTTGACCTGCCGGGCAAGCTCGCGTTTAATATGCCGCAGCACATGCTCACGCGCTTCTGGCGTCGAGAGCGATGTACCGCCAAATTTTTGTACAAGTATGTTGGTTGTTTTTTGCAATAAGGTCGTCATGACCACACGCCTCCGTTAGCTATTAACTGCTGTTTTTGCGGCGATGATCTCAGCGATTTGAACAGCGTTCCATGCTGCACCTTTGAGCAGATTATCCGATACGATCCACATGTTAAATGCACGCGGATTGTCCAGATCGCGGCGCAAACGACCGACAAATACGTCGTTTTGACCGGCTGCTTCCGTTGCCAGCGGGTAAGCTTGGTTGGATGGATCATCCACCAGTGTAATACCCGGCGCATGTTGCAGAAGCTGTTTCACTTCGTCCAGATCAGCGTCCTGTTTGAGTTCCACATATACCGACTCCGAATGTCCGTATACGACCGGGATTCGTACGCATGTTGTAGTGACTTTGATGGAGTCATCTTCCATGATTTTTTTCGTTTCCCGTACCATTTTCATTTCTTCCAATGTATAGCCGTTATCCTGAAATTTATCGATTTGAGGAATCGCATTGAAGGCGATCTGATGCTTCACCGGCAGTGCACCAACCGGCAAAATGTCCGGTTGTACGTCTTCACCTGACAATACAGCCTGGCTTTGACGTTTCAATTCTTCAATTGCCTGATTACCAGCACCGGATACCGCTTGGTACGTCGACGCGATAATACGATCGATGCCATAGCGATCTTGCAGAGGCTTCAGTGCAGCAACCATCTGGATCGTAGAGCAGTTTGGATTGGCGATAATGCCTTTGTGATCAGCAATACGATGCGCATTCACTTCCGGTACGATCAGCGGTGTATCCGGGTCCATCCGGTAAGCATTCGTATTATCGATACATACAGCGCCATGACGAACCGCATGCGGAGCAAGCGCCTTACTAATATCACCACCTGCGCTAAACAGGGCAATGTCCACACCGGCAAAGCTATCCGGCGTCGCTTCTTCCACGGTAACTTCCGAACCTTTAAACAGAACCTTCTTGCCAGCCGAACGCGCCGATGACAGAAGCTTCAGCGTTTTCACCGGGAAATCGCGCTCCTCCAGCAATCTTACAATCTGTTGACCTACTGCTCCTGTCGCTCCCACGACAGCCACATTAAAGAATTGATTGGACATCCAGCATCTTCTCCCCTTCGATTTTGCAGGGTGCGCATCATGCACAAACGGCGGCCCCATTCAGACCACCGCAACCCTCCCACCGGTCAGAGCGACCGGAAATGAATTTCAGTATCCTGCAATAATTGTAGAAATGATATCATTCCCTGTTATTTCTTTCAACTGTTTTGCAGAAAAGTTTTAATGCGGTAATATCAAGCAATGATACTTTAGTTCGTTTGCACCGCCGCTAACAGCTGTTTATCCGACATCATCCATGCCAAACGAAAGCTGGATCACGCTGCCATTCAGCTTTGATGTCACCGCTTATTTGGTGCCGGTATGACCGAAACCGCCCGCTCCGCGCACCGTCTCGGACAGCTCGCTTACTTGCACAAGCTCCGTATCCGGCACAAGCTGGAATACCATCTGGGCAATCCGTTCACCACGGGCGATCGCAAATGCTTCCTGACCGAGATTGATTAGTAGCACTTTGAGCTCGCCGCGATAATCGGCATCGATCGTGCCCGGTGTGTTCAAACATGTAATGCCATGTTTAAACGCCAGACCACTGCGTGGACGAATTTGCGCTTCTAACCCGGCAGGCATCGCCAGCGCCAACCCGGTCGGCACAAGCGCACGCTCGCCCGGTTGCAGTACGAGCGGCGCTTCGACCGCAGCATACAGATCGTAGCCTGATGCTTGCTCGGACATTTTGCGTGGCAGTTCCAATCCTTCGTGATTAGGTAAAGTTTGAATTTCGACCGTAATACTAGTAGTGGACAAGTTCATCTCTCCTTACATTTGCAATGCTTTTATCGGACGTACCGACCATCGCCAGCGCATACGGCTCGGCAAACATATCGTCAATGACGGAGCGGATATCGTCCATGCTCACCTGCTCGATATAATCGATCGTCTCATCGACCGTATCGTGCTGACGCAGCATAATTTCATTTTTGCCCAGACGGTTCATCAAGCTGCTTGTGCTTTCCAAACTTAAGATTAGACTGCCTTTCAGCTGCTGCTTGCCTTGCTCCAATTCGTGCTCGGTCAGCCCATTTTGTTTCAGATCATGCAGCAAATTATGCGTCAGTTCGAATACATCTTTCGTCTGTTTTGGCGTTGTGCCTGCATAAATCGTGAACAATCCGCTGTCCGCATGAGCGGTATAATACGAGTAGACCGAATAGGCAAGTCCGCGCTTTTCGCGAATTTCCTGAAACAGGCGTGAGCTCATCCCGCCGCCGAGTGCATTGTTGAGCAGTACCATCGCATAATATCGTGGATCATCTATTTTACCACCTGGGAAGTTCAGGCAGATATGATTTTGCTCCGTTTTTTTCTTATGGAATACAAGTTCGCCTTTAAATTCGGGTGCGATCAGTTGTTGTTCCGCGCCGTGTACATCGAAGCCGCCAAAATATTTTTCCAGCAATGGCACAAGCCGCTCATCGATATTGCCAGCGACGCTAATGACTGTATTTTCAACCGTATACCGGTCTTTCATAAATAGACGCAACTGATCCGGTCCCATCGGTTCAAGACGCTCGGCTGTACCGAGAATCGGATACGCTAGCGGATGATTGCCATATGACGCGACCGTAGCTAAGTCATGCACCAGATCGTCGGGATCGTCTTCATACATAGCGATTTCTTCCAAAATGACATTTTTCTCGCGCCCTAATTCTTCCGGATCAAGCAGCGAGTTGAAAAACATATCCGACAAAATATCGAGCGCAATCTCCAAATGCTCGTCCAGCACTTTAGCATAAAAGCATGTATATTCCTTGCTCGTAAATGCATTCACATTCCCGCCGATGCCATCGAAGATTTCAGCGATCTTTTTCGCGTCAAAACGCTGTGTGCCTTTGAATAACATATGCTCTATAAAATGCGAAATTCCGTTTGTCACTAAATTTTCGTTACGGGAACCGGTTTTGATCCAGATTCCAAATGTGACAGAACGGAAGGTCGGCATTTTTTCCATAACGATTCGCAAACCGTTATTTAATTGTATCCGTTCCATGGATGGGCCTCCTAATCGATAAATGCATTCCTATCCTAACAGAATATGCAACCGTGCTCAAGCATGATTGCGGTTTGACACGGTTTTGTCGGATGGAGTCGGTTCGTGATGCTTTATTGATGCTCTATTTTAGTAGATTACTCTTGTATTTTATATAGAAAGAAAGTGTTATGAACTGCAAAAACTTGTTTTTATAATACAAATAATTTGGGTCGTTCTGGATGTTAATTATTTGTATTAATAGGTTTATTTAAAAAAAAGATGTTGGATTAGCTAATGCCCCGACACGCTCAGTGTGCGTACATGCCCTAACTTCCAAGCAGCTAAAAATGAAAAAAGAGACAGAATAAATCTGACTCTTTTGCTCATATTGTTATAAAGTTAAGGATGTTAGGCACGGAGACAGCTATAGTTCAAGCCGTCGCCCAACCTAGCGATCCGGTATGACTATCTTCACCGCTCTGCCTTATGGCACAAGCTGGTTTACGATTTGGCTTGTTCTGCAGCGTCAGCTGTAAGCAGCACTTTGCGGGACAAGTTTACACGGCCTTGACCATCGATCTCGGTCACTTTAACGGTGATCATATCACCGATTGCGACTACATCTTCCACTTTTGCCACACGTTCGTTGGAGAGCTGGGAAATGTGTACGAGACCATCTTTGCCAGGGATCAGTTCAACGAATGCGCCGAATTTCTCGATTCGTTTTACTTTACCGAGATACGTTTCGCCAACGAGCACTTCACGTACGAGGTCTTCGATCATTTTTTGCGCTTTTTGAATCATTTCTTCATCCGAAGAACCGATAAATACGCGACCATCTTGCTCGATATCGATTTTGACGCCGGTTTCATCGATGATTTTGTTGATGATTTTGCCGCCAGGACCGATAACGTCGCGGATTTTGTCTGGATTGATGTTGATGATGACGATTTTAGGTGCATATTTGGACAGGCTTGTTCTTGGTTTGTCCAAAAGTTCATTCATTTTACCCAAGATGTGCAGACGGCCTTCGCGTGCTTGTGACAACGCTTCGGACAAAATCTGACGATCGATACCGTTGATTTTAATATCCATCTGGATTGCCGTTACGCCTTCAGCTGTACCAGCTACTTTGAAGTCCATATCGCCCAGATGATCTTCCATCCCTTGAATATCGCTCAAAATCGATACATGCTCACCGTCTTTGATCAGACCCATTGCAATCCCTGCTACAGGTGCTTTGATCGGAACGCCAGCGTCCATCATCGCCAGTATGCTTGCGCAAATACTTGCTTGCGACGTCGAACCATTCGATTCAATCACTTCGGATACGACGCGAATCGTGTATGGGAATTCTTTTTCCGAAGGAATAACTTTGGACATTGCCCGCTCACCGAGCGCACCGTGACCGATTTCGCGACGACCTGGAGGACGCAGCGGACGAGCTTCACCAACACTGAATGGCGGGAAGTTATAATGGTGCATAAAGCGTTTCGATTCTTCTGGTGCGATACCGTCGAGAATCTGTACATCACCGAGTGCGCCTAATGTACAAATGCTCAGTACTTGTGTTTGACCACGGGTAAACAGACCGGAACCGTGTGTACGTGGCAGCAGATTCGCATCACATTCGATCGGACGAATCTCCTCCAGCTTACGTCCGTCTGGACGCACTTTATCATGGGTGATCAGACGACGCACTTCTTCTTTGACAATATCGTGCAGCACTTCTTTGACATCATCCATCAAGTCAGGTGTTTCAGCATATTGCTCTGCAAAATGAGCAACCGCATCGTTGTTCACGACGTCAATCGCTTCCTGACGAGCTTGTTTCTCAGCAATTTTCAATGCATCGACTAGACGTGCTTCGGCAAATGCACGCACCGCTGTGTTCACATCGGCATCGACTGTATGCAGTTTCACTGCCATCTTCGGCTTGCCTGCTAACGCAGTCAGTTCCTCGATCGTAGCGATAATATTTTGAATTTCGGAATGACCGAACATAATAGCTTCCAGCATAATTTCTTCCGGCAGCTCATTCGCTTCCGCTTCCACCATCATAATCGCATCGCGTGTACCGGCAACAACGAGGTACATTTCACTCACTTCTTGTTGCGCAACGGTCGGGTTAATGACAAATTCGCCATCTACACGGCCTACAGCTACGCCACCGATTGGACCGTCAAACGGAACATCGGAAATGCTCAGTGCAGCGGAAGTACCGATCATCGCAGCGATTTGCGGTTCGCAATCCTGCTCTACGCTCATCACATAGTTGGCTACCTGTACATCGTTCCGGAAACCTTCCGGAAACAGTGGACGGATCGGACGGTCAGTCAGACGGCTTGCCAAAATCGCCTTTTCGCTCGGTCTGCCTTCACGCTTAATAAATCCACCGGGAATTTTACCTACGGCATACAGCTTTTCTTCATAGTTTACGGTAAGTGGGAAAAAGTCCAAATCTTTCGGTTCGGAAGATGCGGTTACGGTACAAAGCACCGCAGTGTCACCGTATCGTACCATTACTGCTGCATTCGCCTGTTTAGCCAGACGGCCAGTTTCCAGTACGAGAGTTCTGCCTCCGAGCTGCATTTCAACGCGCTGTTCCATGAAATTCCTCCTTTTTAGGTCATCCTACTATTCTATAATCAGCTTCCAATTCCCTGCCGAAAATGAAAAGCGAAAAATATGTGTACTTACAAAAAGCAACCCGGCCGCCGCCGTTGGCTCCGAAAAGACCATACGGCTGAACAACCAGGCTGCTTTGGAATTGCATTTTAGTTTTAGCGACGCAGACCGAGTCTTTCGATCAGCGCACCGTAACGGCTAACATCGGTTTTCTTGAGGTAAGCGAGAAGCTTACGACGTTGACCTACCATTTTGAGCAGACCACGACGGGAATGATGATCCTTTTTGTGGCTGCGGAAATGATCCTGCAGGTTCACGATGTTTTCAGTCAGGATAGCGATTTGTACCTCTGGAGACCCTGTATCGGACTCGTGAGTTCTGTACTCCTCGATCAGTTGATGCTTGCGTTCTTGAGTAAGTGCCATCCTATTCACCTCCTTAATAGTTTCATTAAAATAACCGTTAGCCTCGTTACCGGCGGTGAAACTCGTGTAACCAAGCTAAGGTTGCATTGCCGATCCTACGAAACAGCAACGTTGATCAGTATAGCACAGCTAAATGTCAAATAGCAATGCCATTATAAAAGAATTTGCCGTGCCGCTTCGGCATCACGCGTAATCTGTGCCACCAGTTCATCGATCGAGCCAAATTTCCGCTCTGCTCTAATGTAGTCGATCAACTCCACCGCTAGCTGCTGACCGTACAGATCACCTTGAAAGTCCAGTATATGTGCTTCAAAGCTCGGTCGGGTCTCACCGGTCTGGAATGTCGGTTTAAAGCCGATATTCATCACACCGGCGCGCCAGACGCCTGCTGCGAGCACACGGACGGCATATACGCCTGGACGTGGCACGACATAACGTTCGTTCAGTTCCAGATTGGCGGTCGGGAAGCCGATCGTGCGTCCGCGTTTGTCACCGTCGATGACGGTACCGCGAATTTGATACGGTCTGCCGAGCAGCTCTGCCGCATGCGCCACAGCGCCTTCACGTAGCGCTGCACGAATCGCTGAACTGCTGACCTTTTTGTCCCCTTGCCTAAAAGCGGGAACCGTCTCCACCAACAGTGTATCGCGCCCAAGCTGACGGAGCAATTCCGGCGTACCTGCACCGCGATGTCCAAAATGAAAGTCAAAGCCGACGACCACTGTATGTACATGCAGTGGCACTAACATCTGTTCATAAAATTGCTCCGGTGTAACCGCTGCAAAAGCATGATTAAATTCCGCCACATACAGCGTGTCGACGCCCATTCCGCGCAAAATTTCTTCCTTGATCGAAAGCGGCGTCAAATAGCCTTCATAATCTCCCTTGCCTAACACTTCCTTCGGATTCGGATCAAAGGTCATTACCGCTGCGGCAATGCCAAGACGCCGTGCCAGACGAATGCCATAATCGATCACACTAGTATGACCGAGATGAACGCCGTCAAATTGCCCGATGACCATCACCTGCGGGTTTGCCTCGCTTTGTATGCCGTTTTCCAGCCAAGGATAAGCCAATCTTACGATGTTCACTGTGATATCACCCGCATTTCTACAAATGGATTCATACATGGCAGTCCGCACGCTTTGACAATGTGCAGACTGTTGCCGTCGCTGCCTATACATGTACATTAGCTCAATTGCCTGCATTTCACTATGATTACGGCAAAAACACCTTTACAGGCACGATCCGTTCGCTCTGTTCGTCATGACGGAAAATCCCGATAAACTCACCTTCAGGTGCGTACAGTTTCAAAAGCTTCTCTGCATCGGCTGTAGCCTGTTCAGCACGCTCTGGAGCAGTGGTAGATGCAGACAGCGTATCCGCTGTTATAGCGTCCCTGGAAGCGATGTATGGACGAATACACTTGCTATCGATAGATTTGCCTTGCAGCGTATGTTTGTACACTGCGGCATCGACGGTAAAAGAAGGCATATTCGACATCGCTTGATCTGCTGGAAGCAGATGTGCTTCCAGCTCGCCCTGTTCGACTAGTTGCTCGATTTGCTCAAATGTCAGGCATTGTTGCAGACGGATACCTGCCGATTCAGTACGCACGAGTTGTACCATCGTCGATGGCACGCCTAGCGCACGCCCGATATCGACGCACAATGTACGGATATACGTTCCTTTGGAGCAGAGCACCCGAAATGTCACTTCCGGATGATCGCCAGGCTTCCAGCCACTCATTTCCAGCTCATGAATCGTCACTTCACGCGCTTTGCGCTCTACTGTTTTGCCTTCACGCGCTAGCTCATACAGACGTTTACCATCTACTTTGACTGCCGAATACATCGGCGGCACTTGTGAGATCGTTCCGGTCATCGTGCGTAGTACCATTTCCACCTGCTCACGTGCAATGTCGGCGCGCTCGATCTGCTCGGTCACCTCGCCAGTCAAATCCTCGGTATCGGTCGCAATGCCAAAACGCAGCACAGCGACATATTCCTTCGGCATTTCTTGTAAATATTCCACGATGCGTGTGGAGCGACCTAAACAAAGCGGCAGCACACCAGTAACCGCCGGATCAAGCGTACCGGTATGCCCAATCCGCTTCATCCGCACGATGCGCCGGATTTTGGCAACTACATCGTGGGAAGTGAAGCCTGCTGGCTTATGTACCGCCAGCACACCGTCAAATTCGTTCATAAAAGCTCCTTTATATACGACACGACTTGTTGTTTTACCTCTGCCAGACTGCCTTCCAGACGACAGCCTGCCGCTTTGATATGTCCGCCGCCACCAAAATGCTGGGCAACGGCGGCAACATCAATGCGTCCTGCAGAACGAAGGCTTGCTTTGACCGCATTGTCGTCGATCACTTTGAAAAAGATACCGACCTCCACGCCTTGAATATTGCGCGGATAATTAACAATGCCTTCCAGGTCTTCATTTTCCGCTGCGGTTTGAATCATATGCTCGGGTGTGACGTATACATGGGCGATTTTGCCTGCGGCTTCCAGCTCTAGCGTGGACAATGCGAGCGCCAGCACTTTCACTTGCGGCAATGTTACTTCTTCCAGCAGCGTTTCCGCCAGCTCAGGCCCGTTCACGCCCAGTTCCAGCAAACGTGAGGAAATTTCCATCACCTTTGGCGATGTGCTTGAATAACGGAACCCGCCTGTATCGGTTAATAGACCGGTATAGATCGCTTCCGCCGCTGCACACGTCCAGTTCACGTCAAACCGATTGATCCAGTCATACAACACTTCCGCAGTCGCTGCTGCATCGTCTTTCACCACATTTACCGCACCATAGCGGTCATTGGTTGGATGATGATCGATATTCAAAATCGCTGCCGTTTCGGACATCCAGTCTTTGACGAGACCGACACGTTTGAAATCCGCACAGTCGACACAGATTACGTATTCATATTGACGCTTGCCGCCATCTTCCACCATATTAATAATGTCGCCGGATAGCGTAAGATAGCTCATCCGCTTCGGAATGGGGCCTTCGTTTACGAGTGTAAATTGCTTGCCGAGACAAGACAGCAGCCAGCCCACGGCTACCGTGGAACTGACTGCGTCTCCGTCCGGCTGAATATGCGAAACCACCAGAAAATTATCATGCTCCTCTATAAATGCTTTTGCATCCAGAAGCGCCTGTTCATAGGTCTGCATTGCCGTCTCCTTTAAGGCTTACTCGTTTTTGTCGGAATCTTCACGATGAATCTGGTTAATCAGTTGATCGATCCGGTTGCCGTAAGCAATCGATTCGTCAATCTTGAACAACAGTTCAGGCGTATGACGCAATCGGATGCGCTTGCCGAGCTCGGAGCGCAAAAATCCGCTTGCTTTTTCAATCCCTTTGAGTGAACCTGTTTTTTGTTCTTCATCACCTAGCACGCTCAAGTATACCTCAGCTTGTGACAGGTCATTTGTTACATCCACACCGGTAACGGTCACGAAACCGATACGTGGGTCTTTAAGTTCATTTTGGATGAGCAAGCTCAGCTCTTTTTTGATCTGTTCGCCTACCCGTCCGGTTCTGATCTTAGCCATTGTTTTTCACCTCGTTATTTGCGCTCTACAGCTTCCATAATGAAGGCTTCGATGATGTCGTTTTCCTTCATATCATTGTAGCCAACTAGCGTGATACCGCACTCATAGCCTTGCGCCACTTCTTTGGCATCATCTTTGAAGCGTTTGAGGGAATCGATCTTGCCTTCAAAAATAACGATACCTTCACGGATCAGACGCGCTTCAGCAGAGCGTGTGATTTTGCCGGATGTTACCATACAGCCTGCGATTGTACCTACACGGCTAATTTTGAACGTGTTACGGACTTCAGCATGTCCAATAACAACTTCCTTGTATTCCGGATCAAGCATCCCTTTCATCGCCTGCTCGATTTCCTCGATCGCGTTGTAAATGACGCGGTGCAGACGGATGTCTACTTGCTCCTGCTCAGAAGTTTGTTTTGCCTGTACATCCGGACGAACGTTAAAGCCGATGACGATCGCATTGGAAGCAGCTGCCAAAATAATATCGGATTCGTTAATCGCACCTACGCCGCGATGGATAATTTTGACGCGGACGCCTTCCACCTCGATCTTTTCAAGCGAGCCTTTCAACGCTTCAACAGAACCTTGTACGTCACCTTTAATAATAACGTTCAAGTCTTTGATCTCGCCGTCTTTGATGTGCTGGAACAGATCGTCCAGCGTTACGCGGGTATTGGCACCCAGCTCGGATTGACGATGTGTAATTGCACGTCTGTCGGCAATTGCACGAGCTTTACGCTCATCTTCAAACACGAGGAACGGATCGCCTGCTTGCGGAACTTCGGTCAGACCGGTAATTTCCACCGGTGTCGAAGGTCCAGCTTCTTTGAGGCGGCGTCCTTTATCATTGACCATCGCACGAATACGTCCGAAGCAGTTACCGGCAACAAATGCGTCACCGACTTTGAGCGTACCATGCTGCACGAGAATACGAGCGACAGGACCACGACCTTTGTCCAGCTCCGCCTCGATTACCGTACCACGAGCGCGTTTGTCCGGATTCGCTTTGTAGTCGTTCACTTCAGCGACGAGCAGAATCATTTCCAGCAAGTCTTCGAGACCGATACGTTGTTTAGCGGATACGTTAACGAAGATCGTATCGCCGCCCCATTCTTCCGGTACGAGTTCATACTCGGTCAGCTCTTGTTTGACTTTATCCGGATTTGCACCCGGTTTGTCGATTTTGTTAACAGCGACGATAATCGGCAAACCTGCCGCTTTCGCGTGGTTGATCGCCTCGACCGTTTGTGGCATTACACCATCGTCCGCTGCTACAACGATAATTGTCATATCGGTTACTTGTGCACCGCGCGCACGCATAGCGGTAAACGCTTCGTGACCCGGTGTATCAAGGAACGTAATTTTCTTTTTGTTAATTTCGATCTGGTATGCACCGATATGCTGGGTAATACCGCCTGCTTCGCCGCCGGTTACGTTAGTCGAGCGAATCGCATCCAGCAATGTCGTTTTACCGTGGTCAACGTGACCCATGATCGTAACGACTGGTGGACGTGTTTGCAGATCGGCTTCATCATCGGTTTCTTCAACCGTTTCAAAACGATCTTCTTCGACCGGAATTTTGATTTCCACTTCTACACCGTAATCATCAGCGATCAGTTGGATCGTATCCAGATCAAGCTCCTGGTTGATCGTCGCCATCACACCGCTACTAATTAGCTTTTTGATCACTTCGGAAGCATCTTTGTGCAGCAATTTGGCGGTTTCACCAACCGTCATCTCACCGCGCACGATGATCTTTTTCGGTGTGTTGTCAATTTTCTCGCGTGGAGGCTGATTGTTGTTAAAGTTTCTGCCACCGCGACCTTTGCCGCCGCCACGACTGTTACGATTACCGCCACCGCCACGGTTGTTATCAAAGCGGTTACTACCGCCGTTACTACCGCGATTGTTACTATTGCCGCGATTACCGCCACCGCCGCTATTGCCACCACGGTTGCTATTGTTACCGCCGCTGCCCGTACCGCCACGACTGCTGTTCGTACCGCCGCTGCGGTTGCCGCCGGAGGAATCTCCACCTTGGGATGTTCTCACCGAGCCGGAAGGCTGGCGATTTGGAGTCGAACCGCTTTGTGGACGTGATGCAGTGCTTGGCTGACGGTTTCCACCTTGCGAATTGGAGCTTTGCGAACGGTTGCCGCCCTGTGAACCGGAACTTTGTGAATTGCTGCGGTTACCTTGCGAAGTGGAACCTTGTCCACTACGGTTACCATTTTGACCTGCCGACGAGTTAGAGCGGTTGCTAGAACCGCTTTGGGACCTGTTATTCCCGTTGTTTGAGTTGTTCTGAGTTTTTATATCCATACCTACCTGCTTTTCCTGTCTATTTTTTTCCTGCGTCGATTCCGCAGTCTTGCCTATGCCGTCCTGTTTGTCAGCGGCATTTGATTTAATATGGTTAAAAAATTGTTCCACTTTGGCGATTGCGCCATCTTCCATAACACTCATATGATTGTTGACCGGCACATTCAGTTTTTGCAAGATCGTAATGATTTCCTTGCTACTCATATTGAGAGATTTGGCATATTCGTAAACTCTACGTTTATCCTTCTGCTCCTGTGTACTCAATATATTCCACCTCCGACGAATCCCCTATTCGTTTCCGGAGAAGCCCTGCGAACCCTTGATCGGTCAGCGCAATAATGACGCGACCTTCCTTTCCAATGCTGGTGCCCAGCTGATCACGGTCGTAACCGATCAGCAGCGGAATGGCATAACTGCTACACTTATCGCGGAATTTCTTCTGCGTATTGGCGGAAGCATCACCAGCCAAAATGACGAGCGCAGCTTCGCGGGAACGGATCGCTTTTAGCACCAATTCGTCCCCGGACAATACTTTTCCGGCACGCATGGCAAGTCCGAGTAGGGATAGTTCGTTATTCATTAGCGTCTCTCTCCTGCACTGAACTTATTGGTTGCTTCACACTGCCCAGTTCACCGGCAAGCCGTGTATAAATGTCCGGGCTTACCGACACTTTGAGCGCGCGATCAAACGCGCGGCTCTTTTGTGCGAGCTGGAAACATGCCTGTGTTGCACATACATAAGCTCCCCGGCCCGATTTTTTACCGGTCAAATCAATCTCAACGTTCTCATCCGGCGTACGCACGATTCGAACCAGGCTTTTTTTCGGCATCATTTGCTGGCAAGCGACACATTTGCGCAGCGGTATCTTTTTCGTCTTCATTTGATAACCAACCCCTTTCAAACGTATGGAACTTCGGCAACACTATTCATCCGTTTATGCGCTGCGATCTGCGCGCGGCATACCGCAATAAGGAGAACAAACCGAAGCATCCAGTCAGGCAGAAAACGGGAAGGTTTAGTCGACCGATACGGAATCTTGATGCATTTCTTCGCCCATTTCTTTTGGACGTCCAAATTCTTCCTCTGCCTGTGTTTCACTTTTAATGTCGATTTTCCAGCCGGTCAGCTTAGCAGCCAGCCGGGCATTTTGACCTTTGATGCCAATCGCAAGCGATAGCTGGTAATCCGGCACGATTACACGTGCCATTTTTTCTTCTTCAAACACTTGCACTTCCAGTACTTTGGATGGGCTAAGTGCATTGGCTACGTATTCCTCCACACTTTCGGAATAACGCACGATATCGATTTTCTCACCGCGCAGCTCGCCTACGATTGTTTGTACACGCAAACCGCGTGGACCGACGCAGGAGCCGACCGGATCAACTTCTGGATTACGGGAATAAACGGCGATTTTGGAACGGAAGCCAGCTTCACGTGCAACCGAACGAATCTCCACAACACCGTCAAAAATTTCCGGCACTTCCAGCTCAAACAGACGCTTGAGCAAACCCGGATGCGTACGTGACAGCACGATTTGCGGGCCTTTGGTCGTGTTTTCCACTTTGGTGATGTACGCTTTGATACGCTCGTTCATCGTGAATTTTTCGTTAGGCATCAGTTCGGTTAGCGGCAATACCGCTTCGACTTTACCGAGATCAACATAAATGTTGCGTGTATCTTGACGCTGCACGATACCGGTTACGATGTCTTCTTCTTTATCGATAAACGCATTGTAGATCAGCCCACGTTCGGCTTCACGAATACGCTGCGTCACAACTTGCTTGGCTGTCTGAGCGGCAATCCGACCGAAGTCGCGTGGCGTCACTTCAATTTCAGCCACATCTTCCAGCTGAAAATGCGGGTTGATGTTGTCGCGCGCATCGCCCAGCGAAATTTCGGTACGCTCGTCGAGCACTTCCTCAACGATCATCTTGCGGGCAAATACTTTGATTGCACCGGTATTGCGGTTCATGTCTACACGCACATTTTGTGCGGTATTGAAATTACGCTTATAGCTGGAAATTAGGGCAGCTTCGATCGCCTCAAACAGCACGTCTTTGCTAATTCCCTTTTCACGTTCCAGCTCATTCATTGCCTCGATAAAATCCATACTCATAGCTCTCAAACTCCCCCTTTCAAAAAACCACCGTTTTAAAAAATGATTGCCAGTCTGGCGCTGGCGACTTTGGCATATGGAACCGTATAGCGTTTTTTACCCGCTTCGATCAACAGCTCATCTGCTTCAAATGAAAGCAGTCGTCCTTCAAATTCCTTCGCTCCGTCCACCGGCTCATAGGTCGTTACAAATACATCTTTGCCGACTGCCTTTTGCACGTCCGCTTCTTTTTTGAGCGGACGTTCGGCTCCTGGGGAGGACACTTCCAGAAAATAAGGGTCCTTGATCGGATCGTGTTTATCGAGTTGTTCGCTCATATATTCACTCACACGGCCACAGTCATCGATATCGATGCCGCCTTCTTTATCTACGAATACGCGAAGAAACCAGTTTTTGCCTTCTTTTACGTATTCCACATCGACCAGCTCAAATCCATGCTCCTCCAAAAATGGCTGTACCATTTCCTCGACGGTCGCTTTAATCTTTGGTGTGCTCAAACAATCCAACCCTCCATCAACGTAGTATCCTTTTGGCTGGCAGCCACCTCGCCCCACTCTAATCGGATGCCCAGCTTAAAGAAAATCGAACCAGACATAACGCTCGGTTCGATCTTGTGCAGGGCAATTTCATGTGAATAGGCGGCTGGCAGCCTCATACCAAACAGTAAAGAGTGGGTTTCCCCACTCTTTACCGGATCGTTATTTCTTTTCTCACTCCTTGGAATTATACCATAATCCCGTAGTGGTGACAAGTAATACGCCTTGACTACTTGCCCATAACAACCCCGATCAAAACAGTGACAATTGATTGCTTTCCGGCAAGCCGCGGAAGCAGCCCATCTGGGTCATCAGCTCGACAATCGTCTTACTCGCCTTCGACTTTTGCTGGAAATCTTCGATCGATAGAAACTCGCCCAGTTCGCGGGAAGCGGCAATGTTGCGCGCCGCATTATCGCCAATCCCTTGCACCGCCGAAAATGGAGGAATTAGACTGTTGCCATCTACCGTAAATGAAGTTGCATGTGAACGATACAGATCAAGCGGCTTAAACGTAAAGCCGCGCGCCGTCATTTCCAGCGCCATTTCCAAAATGGACAACATCGCTTTTTCCTTCGGTGATGCCTGGAACCCAAGCTGCTCGATCTCCTCGATTTTGCGATAGATCGCTTCATAGCCTTGACAGCATAAATCGATATCAAAATCTTCAGCACGCACGGTAAAATACGTCGCATAATATTCGATCGGATGATACAGCTTAAAGTAAGCGGTACGCACCGCCGAGATCACGTAGGCAGAGGCGTGCGCTTTCGGGAACATGTACTGAATTTTGAGACAGGAGTCAATATACCATTGCGGCACTTTGCATTTTTTCATCTCATCGATCCATTCCGGTGTCAAACCTTTACCTTTACGCACACTTTCCGTAATTTTAAACGCCAAACTTGCATCCATCCCCGCTTTGTAAATGAGGAACAACATAATATCGTCACGACAGCCGATAACCGTTTTGATCGAGCAAGTGCCATTTTTGATCAATTCTTGCGCATTACCGAGCCATACGCCGGTACCGTGAGACAAACCGGAAATTTGCAGCAAATCGGCAAAGCTCGACGGCTGTGATTCCACCAGCATTTGACGCACAAACTTTGTGCCCATCTCCGGTACACCATACGTAGCGACCGGGCTGCGCAATTGATGCGGAGCGACGCCAAGCGCATCGGTCGAGTTAAACATGCTCATCACTTTCGGATCATTCATCGGAATCGTCGTCGGATCGACGCCGGTCAAATCTTGCAGCATCCGCATCATCGTCGGATCATCATGCCCCAGAATATCAAGCTTGAGCAAATTCGCTTCAAAGGCATGATAATCAAAATGGGTCGTTTTCCACTCGGCACTCGTATCATCTGCCGGATATTGCACTGGTGTAACATCTTCCACATCGATATAATCCGGCACGACGACGATCCCGCCGGGATGCTGACCGGTGCTGCGTTTAACACCTGTACAGCCGGACGCAAGCCGACTCAGCTCAGCGCCACGCCATTTTTTCTGATGCAGTTCTTCATATTTTTTGGCAAAACCGTAGGCGGTTTTTTCCGCGACCGTACCGATTGTGCCGGCGCGGAATACGTTTTTCTCACCAAACAGTATTTTTGTATAATTGTGCGCGATCGGCTGGTAATCGCCGGAAAAGTTTAAGTCGATATCGGGAACTTTGTCGCCTTTAAAGCCGAGAAAGGTCTCAAACGGAATATCTTGCCCTTCCCCTTTCAAACGACCACCGCAATTCGGGCACTCCTTCTCCGGCAAATCGAATCCACTCGGCACGCTGCCATCGAGAAACCATTCGCTATGTCGGCAGTCCGAATTGATGCAAATGTAATGCGCAGGTAGCGGATTTACTTCGGAAATGCCGAGAAATGTCGCGACGATCGACGAACCGACCGAACCACGCGAGCCGACCAAATAACCGTCTTCGTTGGACTTTTTCACCAGCTTTTCGGAAATAAGATAGTTGGCAGAGAAGCCGTATTTGATAATCGGCTCCAATTCTTTTTCCAGGCGTGCCACGACGACTTCCGGCAGTTCCTCACCGTAAATCGAACGCGCTGTCGCATAACAGGTGTTGCGAATTTCCTCATCCGCCCCTTCTAAATTCGGCGTAAACAGCTTGTCCGGGAACAGCGGATACACTTCAAACCGTTCCGCCAGCGCTTGCGTATTGGTCACGACGACTTCATACGCTTTGTCCTCGCCGAGAAATTTGAACTCATCCAGCATCTCGGTCGTTGTACGCAAATGGGCATCCGGTTTACGCTGATCTTTGAGCGGGCTAAAGCCGGTAATACCGTTGATCGTAATATCGCGGAAAATTTTCTCACGTGGCTCCAAATAATGCACATTACCTGTCGCTACGACCGGCTTGTCCAGTTTCATGCCCAGATCGACGATTTTTTGCACGGCGATTTCCAGTTCACGCGGCGTGCCGACGAGACCTTTGTCAACCAGATGCATATACATCGTCAGCGGCTGAATTTCCAGCACATCGTAATATTGCGCAATTTCTTCCGCTTCTTCCACCGTTTTGTTCAGCACCGTTTCAAAAAATTCGCCTTTTTCACAGCCTGACATAATGACCAAACCTTCGCGATACTGACTTAATACCGACTTCGGTATGCGCGGTACCCGTTTGAAATATTCGGTATGGGACAGCGAGACGAGCTTGAACAGATTTTTCTTGCCCTGTTCATTGAGCGCATACAATGTACAATGGAATGGACGCGCATTGGACAAATCTTGACCGACAAAATCATTCAGCCGATCCAAGCGGGTCAAACGACGCTCTTGCTCAGCATCTTTCAGCAAGCCGAACAATATGCCGCCGAGTGCAATCGTATCGTCAATCGCACGGTGATGGCTTTCCAGCGCCACTTTATATTTGGCGGCAAGCGTGTTCAGACGATGGTTTTTGAGCGTTGGATGGAGCAGACGCGCCAGCTCCAGCGTATCCAACACCGGATTAGTCAGCTCTGGCAAATGATGATTTTTCAGCGTAGCTTGAATAAAACCGATATCAAAACGCGCATTGTGTGCGACCAATATGCCGTCACCAGCAAACTGCACAAACTCACGAATCACCTGATCGATCTCCGGCGCACCGCGCACCATCTCATCGGTAATATTAGTCAATTGCTGGATATTGTATGGAATGCGCTCATGTGGATCGACAAAGGTCGCATAACGGTCAAGCTCTTTGCCATCGACCATTTTGACCGCTGCAATCTCGATAATTTTATTTTGCGTGATCGACAAACCGGTCGTCTCGATATCGAATACGATGTAAGTCGCTGTTTTCAAATCCAATGGCTGTGGCTCCAATACGATCGCAGTCGAATCGTTCACTACGTTCGCTTCCAATCCGTAAATGAGCTTAATGCCGTGCTTTTTCGCGGCTTTGGCAGCTTCAGGGAAGCATTGCACACCGCCATGATCGGTCACTGCAATCGCAGTATGTCCCCAGTCGGCAGCCGTTTTCACATATTTATCAATCGTTGTTACCGCGTCCATCGTGCTCATCGTCGTATGCAGATGAAATTCAACCCGTTTCTCGGCAGCATCATCTTTACGTCCAGGTGGCGCTTTAATCTCGGACAGATCGGACGGAATCATCGCCAGCTCCGGAATTTGCATAAAGCGGTCGTATTCTACCCGTCCGCGTGCTTTCACCCATTTACCATTGGCAAGCAGGCTCATAATTTTCAAATCTTCCTTCGTTTTCGCAAACATTTTCATTTGCAATGAATCGGTAAAATCGGTAATAAAAAATGTAAACAATGTGCTGCCATTACGCAGCTCTTTGCTGTCCAGTCCAAAAATCGTACCTTGCACGATAACTTTCTTTTCCTCATCTTGCAGCTGTTGCAGCGGTACGGCAGGTTCTTTAATCTCATAGCCGACTTGCAAACGAACCGGCTCACCATCTTCATCTACTTCATCTTCCAGCTCGGATTCTATGCTCGTCATCAAGCGTTCAATTTCTTGCAATTCTTCCTGACGGCGTTTCTCGTGAAAAGCTTGCACATCTTCAGAAGAACTTTCGCCCACTTCAATTTTTATACGAAGCTGTATATTGAAATAATCGTCGTAAAATTTGACGATCGCCTGATCGATCTGCTTTTTCTTAGCTAGCTCAAGCGCCATATTGTCGCTCATCGTCAGTGTCAGCACATCCCCTGCCAGCGCAAACTTGGCACGGGTCATCCAGCCGTTAACCGATGGAATTTCACGCTGTACCCATTCCAGAAACAGCGACCAATATTCTTCGACAATTTGCACGTGATCGATCGTTTGGCTATAGTGAAAACGAAACCGCACTTTGGCGATATGCGCCATTTTGTCCTGAATATGCCGACAAAATGTGCGGTACGTCACCGACGGTACGAGCGTCTCCTTAGCGATGATCAGCTTCCATTCCTTATTACTGCGGCTAACTTCGACCTGTTCAATCGCACCATCCGCAAAATAGGGCTCCATCAGACTGGCAGGCACTTCCGCCTGTTTCATCAGCAGCTCAAAACGTTGTCTTCTTTCCCCGCTTGCGCTCATGAGGTCCCCCTTCAAAAAAGCGACAAGCCCCCTAACCATTCGGTACCGGACATGATGTCCATTCCGTTTGACGGAAGCTTGCCTGCTTGAGTTCTGCTTGCTTGTATAGCCGGATTCTAACCGCTCAATCAGGCTGATTTTACATATCAATCCAAAGATTCGTTTGCTTAATATATGATGTGCAAAAGATCGCCACTTGCTACCACGAATGATCGACGATCTTTTGCACATTTGCATTGCACGATCCGTATTAAAAGATCGATTTTAGCTATTCCTATACAACGATCAACACCAGCCCATCGATTAATACGCGCGGGCAAATACGACCGTATGCTTCGCCGGCTGACCGGTAACGAGGCAAGTTTCCTTGTGCACATCAAGCTTGAACGGGATATTGCGGATCGTTGCGCCGGTTTCTTCTTTGACCTGACGCTCCGTTTCCTCTGTGCCATCCCAACCGGCGATAAAAAAGCCGCGTTTTTCTTCCATAATCGCCTTCATTTCGTCCAGCGTGTCAACGACATGCATGTTTTCCTCACGGAATGCGAGCGCACGGTTGTACATTTCCTGTTGTACTTGATCGAGCATCGTTTGTACTTCCGCTACGATATTGTCCAGTGGTACTTGTTTTTTCTCACCTGTAATGCGGGAGACGAGTACACAAATACCGTTTTCGATATCGCGTGGGCCGACTTCGAGCCGAACCGGAATGCCGCGCATTTCGTATTCGTTAAATTTCCAGCCTGGACGCACATCGGCACGATCGTCAATGCCGACACGAACGCCAGCTTTTTTCAGCTCGGCAAACAGTTCATCCGCACGTCCAACGACTAGATCGCGAGTTTTTGGCGGGCCGATCGGAATGATCATTACTTGTTTTGGTGCTACTTTTGGCGGCAATGCAAGTCCGCGGTCATCGCCGTGTACCATAATGAGCGCACCGATCAGACGTGTGCTGACGCCCCAAGATGTTGTATGTGCATATTCCTGTGTATTGTCGCGGCTAAGGAACTGAATATCGAACGCTTCGGCAAAGTTAGTACCCATATAGTGGGACGTACCCGCTTGTACCGCACGACCATCCTTCATCATCGCCTCGATGGAATATGTAGCTTTGGCGCCAGCAAATTTCTCGGACGGGCTCTTTTGACCCTTAATTACCGGAATTGCCAGGAACTGCTCCACAAACTCGGTGTACACATCTAACATACGCATCGTTTCTTCCATCGCATCGTCAGCTGTCTCATGCGCGGTGTGACCTTCTTGCCACAGGAATTCGCTTGTGCGCAGAAATGGCAATGTACGTTTTTCCCAACGTACGACGTTTGCCCATTGGTTAATAAGTACCGGCAGATCACGGTACGACTGAATCCATTTGGAGTACATATGACCGAACATCGTTTCCGACGTTGGACGAATCGCCAGACGTTCTTCCAGCGGATCGCCGCCCGCTTCGGTTACCCACGGCAGCTCCGGGTTGAACCCTTCAACATGTTCTTTTTCCTTTTCAAAAAAGCTTTCTGGAATGAACAGTGGGAAATACGCATTACGGTGACCGGTTTCTTTGAAACGACGATCCAAATCGCGCTGAATATGCTCCCAAATTTCATAGCCGTCTGGACGGAATACGATACAGCCACGTACTGGTGAATAGTCCATCAGCTCGGCTTTTTTGATCACATCGATATACCAGCGCGAGAAATCTTCGCTCTGTGGTGTAATTTCGGTTACAAATTGTTTGTCCTGCTTTTCGTTCGACATAAAAGTGGATATCCTCCCGTAAGTGACCCGTAATTAAAATCGACAACCGTGATACACGGTGTCTCTGTAATTGCAGCGCAGCAGTACGTGTGCTTCGAGCGTGCAGCTGTGCTTGTTTGTTCATCCATTGTAGCATGATTCATCATTTTTGTTGAAGCTGTTGCGCAAAAGAACGATATACATCCAGCCAAACAACAGCCAGGCCAACGTTGATGCTGCTGCACGTTGTGCCTGGCTGCCGTATTTGTCCGGTCATTACCCTTTGATCAGACGCACAATATCATTATACGTCACCGCGATCATAAGCAGGAACAGCATCGCAAACCCGATCACATGCACAAGACCTTCCTTGCTCGGTTCAATCGGTTTACGACGAATCCATTCCACAAAAATAAAGATTAATCGGCTTCCATCCAGCGCCGGAATTGGCAACAGGTTAAAAATACCGAGGTTCGTACTAATTAATGCTGTCCACAAAATCATGCTCGCCAGTCCTTGACGTGCTACTTGTGCGGTCATATCAACCGTACCGACCGGCCCGGCAAGATCGTTCAGATGGAACTCACCAAAGACGAGCTTTTTCAACCCAGTCAAAATGGCGGTACTCATATCAACAAATTGATGTCCTGCCTGGGTAAATGTTTCCACCAAACCAGCCGGACGCGTTTGCGCCGTTACCGACACGCCGACTTTACCGACATTGTTGCTGTTCGGATCAGCTTTTGGTGTGACGGTAATCGTCTCCTGCTGACCGTTACGATCGATCGTCCATTGCATCGCTTTGCCTGGAGACTGCTCGATCATGCTGATCATTTTGGTGGAGTCGCCACCGATGCTAACGCCGTTAATCTTTTCGACGATATCGCCTTTTTGCAAACCAGCTGCCTGTGCTGCCGAAGCTGCGGTCACTTGTCCAAGCACAACACCTTGCGGATTGTCGACCGGTACGCCAGTCATGCGTACAAACACGACACATAACACAAAGGCGAGAATAAAGTTCATCGCTGGCCCGGCAAAAATAGACAATGCACGATGCCCAACTGAAGCGCTGTTAAAATGACGATTGCGCGGCGCAATTTGAATTTCCTGACCTTTGACCGTCATCATCGCTTGCGGATGTACCGGGAACGTCTGCACTTCACCGTCCACATCCATAACGATACGCAGATCATCGACCAAATCAATCGACTGTACTTCACCGCGAATGACGTTCCGACGGTTGTCAAGCTGATCGACAAAGATCGATTTGACCTGTTCACCGACTGTACGTACGGCGATCGTCTGCCCAGGCTGAATTTCCGCCAGTTCCGGGTCTTCGCCTGCCATACGGGCATAACCGCCAAAAGGCAACAGCCGCAGCGTGAATACCGTCTCATCCTTTTTATATGAAAACAGCTTAGGTCCAAATCCGATTGCAAATTCGCGTACAAGTACCCCGGCACGTTTGGCAAAGAAATAATGTCCCCATTCATGCACCGTGACAATGACGAAAAACATAAGTACCGTCATAATTATTACTTGAATTGTCTCCAAATTGCCAAATCCTCCTTCATATGCTTGCGACCGAAGTCTGTAAGACCGGATAGTCTGTACGTTCTTAGATTATCACTTTTGTAAGTCCGGTTACAAGCAGCGACAGCGCGGAATCATGAAATTTTTTCCATATTCTGTTTTGCTACCATTTTCGCCGTTTAGAAGACCGGTATCGTTCAGGCAAATGCTTTGGTAGCACGCGCTCTCGTCAGACGATCGACTTCGTGAATCGTTTCCAGATCAGGCATCGCGATCGTGTCATGATGTTCCAGCGCATCCGCAATAATGTCTTCAATCGTCAAAAACGAAATTTCGCCTTTCAAAAAGCGTGCGACAGCGATTTCGTTCGCTGCATTAAATACGGTTGGTGCTGTTCCGCCAAGGCGTCCGCTTTCAAATGCCATCTGCAAACAAGGGAAACGCTGCTCATCCATTTCGCGGAATGTAAGCTGTCCAATTTGGGCGAGCGACAATCTGGCGGAAGGCGAAGGCTGACGATCCGGGTACGTGAGCGCATACTGGATCGGCACACGCATATCCGGATTGCCGAGCTGTGCGATAATGCTCGTATCGACAAACTCGACATAGGAATGAATGATGCTCTCCGGGTGCAGCACAACCGCAATGCGCTCATACGGCATCGTAAACAACCAGTGCGCTTCAATCACTTCCAGCCCTTTATTCGCCATCGTTGCCGAATCGATCGTAATTTTGGCGCCCATCGACCAGTTTGGATGTTTCAGTGCATCAGCTACGGTCACATCGCGTAATTGCGCGCGCGTGCGATCGCGAAACGAGCCGCCGGAAGCGGTCAATGTCAGCTCGGCAATACGCTCGCGCGGTTCACCGTTCAGCGCTTGGAACAATGCCGAATGCTCACTATCGATCGGCAGCAGCGCTACGCCTTGACGACGTGCACGTTCGGTCACGATATGCCCTGCTGTAACGAGCGTTTCTTTGTTGGCAAGCCCGATCGTTTTGCCGGCATCGATAGCGGCAAGTGTCGATGGCAAGCCCATACTGCCCATCACTGCCGTAACGACCGTATCCGCATCCGTACCGGCAGCGACCTCAATCAACCCTTCGTCACCATAATGAACGGCGATATCGTGCGGCAAGCTGGAGCGAAGCTGTTCGGCAAGCTGGCGTGTAGCGACCGAAACGATACGCGGACGGAATTCCAGCGCCTGCTCTGTCACAAGCTCGATATTGCTACCTGCGGCAATGCCTTCCACAGCAAATTGCTCCGGATGCGCACGCACGACATCCAGCGTTTGTGTACCGATCGAACCGGTCGAACCAAGAATTGCAATCTTTTTCATGCTTGCCTCCATCGTCGCTTTCTGTAATATGATCTATTTATTGAAATGGCAATAGCATCAGAATATGCACAAACGGAAACACCATCAGCCAGCTATCACACCGATCCAATATGCCGCCATGCCCTGGCAAAATTTTGCCCGAATCTTTAATGCCATATATGCGCTTATATGCCGATTGAATTAAATCGCCCATCTGTCCGACGACCGCTGCCGCTAGACCGATCCATAATGCGTTGGAGAGCGGAAACAGCGTCGGAGATGCTAGCGAAAATACAACTGCCGCCACCATCGCAAAAAAGATACCGCCGACCGCTCCTTCGATCGTTTTATTCGGACTGATCGAAGGCCAAAGCTTATGCCTGCCGAGCGTTTTCCCTGTAAAATACGCTCCAATATCGCTTGCCCAAATCGTACATAACAGCATAAATGTCCAGAACAATCCGTGTCCATCCGGCGCCTGTCTCGTATCCGCGATATAGGTAAAGCCCATGCCAACATAAAAGGCTCCGATAAAAAGCATCGCCATCAATTGAATATCGAGGCGATTTTTCGAAATGACCGTTACCGCCATTAGCAACAGCATCACGATCCATATCATATGATCAACAGACAATGGCGGTGTCAGCCCCATTAGTGTCCAGGGAAAAAGCATATATGCGACACTAATGTAACCGATCACCGCCGGTGCTCCAAACGGAGCCGCCTTTGTCATCGTTACAAACTCATAATACCCGACCAGTGCCATCGCCAGGAGAAAGGCTTCATACGCATACCCTCCAGCCAGGCAAAATCCCAGATATAAGATTGCGGCTAAAAGCCCCGTGATTATCCGCTCTTTCACAATTTATCCTCCATCCGAAACAACATGGGCGACCCTCACCGGGGTTACGGCTTATAAGCCGCCATATCTGCGTATTCTGCGCTGATACTCCGCTACTGCTTCAATCATATGCTCCTTGCCAAACTCCGGCCAATAAATCGGTGTAAACCAGAGCTCACTGTATGCCAGTTGCCATAGCATAAAATTGCTAAGTCTAAGTTCTCCGCTAGTACGGATTAACAAATCGGGATCAGGCAAACCGGATGATTGCAGCATCCCGCCAAATGTTTCAGGTGTGATCTCATCTATGGACATCGAACCTGCTTGCACTGCCTGCACCGCTTTTTTGACGCCTTCAGTAATTTCGATGCGGCTACCGTAATTCAGCGCAAATGTAAGTACAAGTCCGGTGTTGTGCTTCGTATCGCGGATAGCCTTTTCAAGCGGCTCCAGCGTATAAGTAGGCAGTATGCTTTTATCACCCATCAGGCGAACCTGCACATTTCTCTCTACTAGTTCATCCAGCTCGGTTGCTACAAATTCAGCGGGCAGCTTCATCAAAAATTCGACTTCATCCTTCGGACGCTTCCAGTTTTCTGTCGAAAACGCGTACATCGTCAAATATTTGACACCAAGCTCGTCAGCCGCAATCGTTGCACGCTTGACCGCCTTCATACCGTTCTGATGCCCAATCACACGCGGCATGCCGAAGTTTTTGGCCCAGCGCCCATTTCCATCCATAATGACGGCAATATGCTCTGGAATATTATCCGGCGATAGCTCGCTGGATTGCTCCTGTTCATCTTTATCCAACCACGAGCGAACACGCTTGAACATTGCTTTTCCTCCATAAGGTGTGAAAAGAGACAAACCCCACCAGGTTGGAGGGGTCGCCAGTCTCTTACACTTCCATGATCTCTTTTTCTTTCGCAGCAAGTACATTGTCGACTTCCTTGATGAAACGGTCGGTCAGCTTCTGTACATCCTCCTGATGACCATGTGATTCATCTTCAGAGATATCTGTTTTTTCAAGCTTTTTAATATCATCATTTGCATCACGGCGAATGTTACGGATAGCTACTTTCGCTTCTTCACCAAATTTTTTGGTCAGTTTAACGAGTTCGCTACGACGTTCTTCCGTCAGCGCTGGAATCGATAGACGGATAATGTTGCCGTCATTGGCAGGCGTCAAACCGAGGTCAGATTTCATGATCGCACGCTCGATATCGCTCAGCGACGTTTTGTCCCACGGTTGCAGCAACAATGTACGTGGGTCTGGTGTACTGATGTTAGCAAGCTGATTGATCGGCGTCATCGCGCCGTAATATTCTACTTGTACACGATCCAAAATGGATGGAGTTGCACGACCTGCACGCAATGTTGCAAGGTCACGGCTTAGCGCTTGGATCGCTTTTTGCATACGTTCTTCTGCACTTTTCTTGATCCCTTGTGGCATTAATCTACACTCCCTTTAACGATCGTTCCGATTTTTTCACCAAGCACAACGCGCTTGATGTTGCCTTGCTCGGTAATGGCAAACACAATCAATGGAATATTGTTATCCATACATAGTGAGGATGCCGTTGAATCCATCACGCCCAGATTCTGGTTCAGTACCTCCATGTAGGTCAATTGCTCGAATTTTTGTGCAGTCGGGTCTTTGAACGGATCAGCCGAATACACGCCGTCTACTTTGTTTTTAGCCATCAAAATTACTTCTGCTTCGATCTCAGCCGCACGCAGTGCTGCTGTTGTATCTGTGGAGAAGAATGGATTGCCCGTACCTGCCGCAAAAATAACAACACGTCCCTTTTCCAGATGGCGAATCGCTCTACGACGAATGTATGGCTCGGCAATCTGCTGCATTGCGATAGAAGTCTGTACACGTGTAGGCACTTCGATCTGCTCTAGCGCATCCTGCAGTGCCAGTGAGTTCATCACTGTAGCCAGCATGCCCATATAGTCAGCCGTGGCACGGTCGATCCCGTTCTGGCTGCCTGCAATGCCGCGCCAAATGTTCCCGCCGCCACATACGACCGCAACTTCCACACCCAGCTCGACAACTTCCTTAATTTGCTCAGCGATCGACGAGATCATATCGGCTTCGATGCCGTATCCCGTTGTGCCCGATAACGACTCACCACTGACCTTCAGAACTACTCTTTTAAATACAGGCTTGTTCAAAATGCATACCCTCCACTTTGTGAATTTAGTTAGGTTTACCGGAATGAGCGAGCATCGCCAACGATAGACAAACGACAAATGCTCATTATTTTGCGATTTTTCTGTAGGATTTTACAAAAGAAGGAACACAGTCTGTGTCCCCTCCCTTGTTTGTATTCCCGAATCGCAATCCGGTATGGTTATCTTCAACGATTGAAGATTAGCGTTTAACCTGTGCCATAACTTCTTCAACAAAGTTATCTTCTTTTTTCTCCAAACCTTCGCCCAGCTCGAAACGAGCGAAACGACGGATCGAAATATTTTCACCGATCGTGCTGATTTTTTCGTTCAGCAGTTGGCTGATTGTTTTGTCTGGGTCTTTAACGAAAGATTGCTCAAGCAGGCAATATTCTTCGTAGTATTTGTTGATGCGGCCTTCAACCATTTTTTCGATGATTTTTTCAGGCTTGCCTTCGTTCAGTGCTTGAGCTTTCAGGATTTCTTTTTCTTTCTCGATCGCTTCAGCAGGAACTTCTTCACGACGAACGTACAGCGGGCTAGCTGCTGCGATTTGCATTGCGATATCGCGTGCGAAGTCTCTAAACTGATCCGTTTTACCAACGAAGTCTGTTTCGCAGTTAATTTCTACCAGTACGCCGATCCGACCGCCAGCGTGGATGTAAGATTCAACCGTACCTTCTGTTGCTGCACGACCTGCTTTGTTTGCTGCTGCGGACAGACCTTTTTCACGAAGTACGTCGATCGCTTTGGCGATATCGCCATTTGTTTCTTCCAGCGCTTTTTTGCAATCCAGCATACCTGCGCCTGTTTTTTCACGAAGCTCTTTTACTGCGCTTGCGTTAACTGCCATTAGTGTAACCTCCATATAGTTGAGAATTAATGTAAGTACCTTGCCTATCACACGGTTCCAAGCAGCGCTTGTTACGGCTGGTGGACAAGTATTGTAGCTTCCTCATGATGATGAACATCCAGTAGAAGCTTACCATATTTCATCAGGAAATAAAATTCCCGACACCTTAAAAAAAGGGCAGTGAAAGGTTTTACACCTGCCAACCACCCTTTTATTTTGCATAACGTGTATTTCGTATCGATACGTGATCAGCAATTAGGCAGTTGTTTGCTCGCCTTGGTTCGCTTCGATCACTGCATCAGCCATTTTACCAGTCAACAGTTTAACAGCGCGGATCGCGTCGTCGTTACCTGGGATAACGTAGTCGATTTCGTCCGGATCGCAGTTTGTATCAACGATACCTACGATTGGGATACCGAGTTTGCGAGCTTCTGCAACAGCGATACGCTCTTTACGAGGGTCGATGATGAACAGGGCGCTAGGCAAACCTCTCATGTTTTTGATACCGCCGAGGAATTTTTCCAGACGATCTTTCTCTTTGCGAAGCAAGATAACTTCTTTTTTCGGCAGCACTTCAAATGTGCCGTCTTCTTCCCATCTTTCCAGTTCTTTCAGACGGTTAATACGTTTTTGGATCGTTTCGAAGTTAGTCAATGTACCACCCAACCAACGTTGGTTGATGTAAAATTGACCAGCGCGCTCAGCTTCTTCCTTAACGGAATCTTGAGCTTGCTTTTTCGTACCAACGAACAGTACAGTACCGCCGTCTGCTGCAACGGATTTTACAAAGTTGTAAGCTTCGTCAACTTTTTTAACCGTTTTTTGCAAGTCGATGATGTAGATACCGTTTCTTTCAGTAAAGATGTAACGATCCATTTTCGGGTTCCAACGACGAGTCTGGTGACCGAAATGTACGCCAGCTTCGAGAAGCTGTTTCATGGAAATAACTGCCATGTGTGTGTTCCTCCTAGATTTGGTTTTTTGTGTGCCTCCGCCATCGTCATCTTTCGGCAAAACTTTTCCGCAGAAAAGCACCTCTGCCTGAAATCAGAAAGCGTGTGTTTTAACACCAGTTAATAATATAGCATAGGCGTATACGTGTTCGCAACTTTTTTTTACAAAAAAACAGCCATCTCCGGCTGCCGTGTGTAAAGCACACGTTATGGAGATGACTTTTCGGTTAATGCATTCAAAATTTGATCATAATCCTCGCCCGGACTAAATCGGTAACTGCCTACCTGTAATATTTTGTTCACTTTAAGCTGGGAAGCGCGTTTAATAAATTCGGTCTGGCTAGCAATAATGCCTTGTTTTTTTAAATTATAAGCGACATCTTTTAACAGTTCACCACGATTGACCGTAAACGATTTGCTTGCTGCCGTCTTTGTAGTGGAAGTCGTCGGCGTTTGTGGTGTTGATGTCGCTTTAGTCGTCGGCTCCGCTGGGCTGCTAACTGTGCCGCTACTAGCTTGCGCTTTATTCGTTGTCGAACTCGTAGTGCCGGCATTGCTGGAATTTGATACGTTCGGCTGTTCCGGGCTTTCCGGCTGCTCTGGCTCTGTGCTTTCCGGTTCTGTAGTTGTGCTCTGTTGCTGGGATTGCTGTGAATTTTGGGATTGCGTCTTTTTCTCCGCTTCCTGTTTCGCCAGTGCTTCCCATTGTTCGCGCGTATATACTTTTTGATCAGCTGTATATACTTGCATATTTTGCGCCTGTGCCGCTTGCTGAATCTGTTCTGGTGTCAGCTGCATACCGCCTAGCATCGTTTCGCCTTTGCCGATATTTACTAGCTGCAACAGCACCGCACCGATCATAATGCCGATCCCGATGCCGATCATAAACGCACGATTTTTGATCACGATTGTTCCTCCTGTTTCGCCAGCTGCAAAATCAATAGCACTTCTCCACGGTGCAAACTAAGCGCACGTGCGATTGCATCGACGGACTTTCCGTTTCGATGCAACTGGAACAGCTCGGGATAACGATTCTCAATGCGCTCTTTGGCGGCGTCCTGCTCCAGCTCAGCTGCTTGCTCCTGCTGTAAACGAACCGCTGATTCCAACAATGCTTCCCCTTGTCGTCCGATTATAATTGTTTCTGTCACTGGAATAGTAACCGTTTCGACCGCTGGCTTTTCTACGATAATGGGTTGCGGTACAGTGACAGCGCGCTGTTCCAGTTCCATCAGACGTTGACGCATTTCGCTAACCTGTTCTTGTAAAGCGATTTGTTTGGCTGTTGATTCCTGCTTGATTTTGGAAACAAGATCGATAATTTCTTCATTTTCCTTTTCGATTTCGGTCATATAATGTTCCAATGTATCCTCAACTTTTTCCACGGTAGAGGATAATGCTGTTTCCTGCGGTTTTACCGCTCGTTTTTTGGGAAGCAGCATGCCTAAAACTATGGCAACTGCTCCCACCAAAACGATATACACCCATGAAGGGAAATCACTCATATTCGCTCACCCGTATTCGTTTATCGTCAAAATGTGATTCGATGACAAACAAAACCTGCCTTATTAAAAAGACAGGTCGATATGTTTGCCTTTGTACGGATGTTCAGCAGGGGTCTTATGCTGATCTTCAGGTTGCTGCTCATGATGTTGCCCCGGAGCATGCTGTTCACCAGGATGACCATCATAAATTAAGCCGGAAGCCGATTCTTTTACATTAGCACTGCGCGTGCGCATACGTTCCGTTTCTTCGCTCGTGCGATCGGCAAGCATGGACTGTTCAATCGAGGGGCGAACGAGATGCTCCTGTTGAACTCTACTTGCTTCACTTGTACGCGGTACAGCAATTTGCAATTCCACAGCTCTCAGACCCATTGTGAACACCCGCTTTCACTTTAATTAATGATATGGCACCAGCCTTATATCTCCATCCTTGAAGACGAAGCTAACGCGTTGGGCTGTATCTTTAATATACTTCGTATAGCGGCCGATGACCAGCTTCGTTCCGCCATAAATTGTATGCAACACTTCAATTTTGGCTTTGCTTGACTCCTCCAGCCGCTTTTCGATTTCCAGTACGTTATCGCGAATGTTATCGCGCTCGCGGAGCTGGCTTTTTCTCGTTGCCGATAGCTTGATGCGCAGTGCCATTTTATCCGGCCGAAGCTGCCCGACAGCGGCAAGTTGATCGAGCAAGGAGAGCGCTTTTTCCGTTTTATCCAAGTTTTCGTTATGTGTTTTGAGTTCTTGCCGCAGCATGACCAGCCCATTACGCAGTTCTGGTAGTACGCCTACCTCGATCTCGGTCATAGTAAAAGCGGTATTGCCAATCGTACGTCCGACAACGATTTCTCCTGCCTGCAAATGTCCACCGACGATCAATCCTTTAGGACCGTCACAATGAATGCTAACACCTGCCTGTACGTTGGAATGCATAATACTCTGCGACACATGCACCGATTCGCCTGCCTGTACATTACCGTCCTGAATAAAGCCGGTTTTAACATCGACAGCCGCTTTGACGAGCCCTTTATGGTATCCGATAATGCCGCCGGTAATTTCAATCGAGCCGCCTGCTTCGATTTCGGCGCCCTCCACTCCGCCGACGACACGGATATCGCCAGAAGCGCATACGCGGAAACCGGACAATACATTGCCGCGGATGACAACCGTGCCTACAAAATCGATATTGCCGGTATGATAATCGATGTCACCATTGACTTCATAGACCGGAAATACATTGATCTTTTCGTTTTCGGTAAAGGAGATCATCCCGTCAATCGCTGCATAAATAGCCGTTTGCTCCGGGTTAAGTACGATATTTTTGCCGATTTTGAAACGAACTTCTTTGCCAGGCTTGTATGGTATCGGCTCTCCTCTTACATTTGTACCCTCTACGCCAGGCAATGGATCAACTTTCTCAGCAATTAGTTGACCTTTAAGCGTATTGTTCAATCGTACAAGCTCTTTGTAGTTCACTTTGCCATCTTCGGCTTCAAGTGGACCTCTATTTTGGTCGTTCAATGTTACGGCATAATGAATATAGCCGTCCGTGCCAGGCACCGCTGGTGTACCGCAGGCTACCGTTACCGTTTCGGAACGGTATGCCTCGGGACGCTCAGCCATTTTTTGCAGCTGATCCATTTGGATGCCATAGGTAATGCCTTGTGTACGCAAAAATCCCTCCATTAATTCGACAGTACATTCAAAATCTTCTTCAAACTCAAGCCCATTAAACTCCATATAAGCAACCGATTTGTCATTGGAAAAACTAATTTTGACATATGCATCAAGCGTCAATTTCGATGTCACGCCTTATTTCCCCCTTCAAAACGGCGTTACATATCCTGCATTAACAGACCTCTTTGTTTGTCCAGCGCTCCGCGTAAACGAAGGATCGCTTTGGAGTGCAGTTGTGAGATGCGTGACGGGGATAGCGACATCACTTCCGCAATTTCACTGAGTGAAAGGTCTTCATAATAAAGGAGAGATACAACCGTTCTTTCTTTTTCAGTAAGTTTCTCAATCCCCTTCATCAGCATTTCCTTCAGTACAAAATCATTTACCGTACGATCGGGATTTTTTGCTTTTTCATCTACGATCAGCGACATGCGTGTTTCGGATTCTTCTTCACGGATCGGGTCTTCCAGCGATGTAATTGTCATCACTGCCACATCCTGAAGCATCGTCTGAAATTCGCGTTCACTCACATCCAAATATGCGCTAATTTCAGCATCCGATACAGCTCGCAAATATTTTTGCTCCAATTGCTGATAGGCATCCTCGATTTTGCGGGCTTTTTCTCTGACCGAACGAGGTACCCAGTCCCCTTGTCTTAATCCATCCAAAATCGCTCCACGTACCCGCCATGACGCATACGTTTCAAATTGCAATCCGCGTTTATAATCGAATTTCTCGATTGCATCGATCAGACCCATCACACCATTGCTCATCAGATCATCTTTAGATACATTTTTCGGAAGGCCAATAGCAAGTCGACTGGACACATATTCAACCGTGCCGAGATAATTCTCAATTAGCTTCTTTTTCGCTTCTACATTACCATGTTCCTTCCACTGTACCCACAGTTCAATGTGGTTTAAATGGCTTCCTTTTTGCTCGGTCACTTGCTTTCACCCTCCTTACTTTTGTGTCAGGTGGCGTATCGCCTTCGCCAGTTCCTCAGCGTCCTGTTCCTTGGTTGAAACGAGCTTAGGAGGATTTAGAGGAGCGAAACCGCTGTCGCCTCCAGAATGGGACGGCTTCGGTGTCAGCAAATCGTTTAGTTCATGATCTTGATCAGGTGTGGTGATATCAAGCAGATTGCCTCGCCCTTGCTCATCGGTTGAAGGCTGTCCCTCCGCTTCGTCCATCGTCTTTGCCGCTCCGCTTGCAGGCGGTTTTCCTGCAGCGCTGCCCGGAGTTGCAAGCACTCCGAGAATAAAGCGCAACAAGAATGCTAACGCAAACCATAGCATAAAGCCTAAACAGCCTCTTACGAGGCTGGTGGTCCACAAATTATTTCCGAGAGAGAACAGAAAGGTGATGAGAAACCCCAGCACCCCAAACCAGACGTTGAACTTAATATTCCCTATCATACTTCATATTTCCTTCTTACCCATTTGTACGCTTCGAATCGCCAACATTCCTGTTGTGCAATCCATTTCGATCGTACGTCCATAATTAGCGCCGGTATCTTCCGCCAGGAGCGGAATGCTGTACTCTTGCAGAAATAATTTGCAGGCTTCCACATTACGGGGACCAATCCGCATATGGTCACCACCACTGGAAAAGGAGAACATCTGTGCACCGCCAGCCATTTTGGCGACCAATCTGGAGCGAAGCGCACCGAGATCGGTCATTCTTTTCAGCAATTCCGGCAGTGCCGTATCTGCGTATTTGGCAATGTTCAGCTGCCCTTCACGGGCAATATCCGATGATGGTAACATGACGTGTGCCATGCCGGCCAGTTGAATGTTTTTGTCGTAGAGGGTAAGACCCACACATGAACCCAATCCCGTCGTACGGATAATTCCGGCTGTTTTCACGACGTTCAAATCGGCCATACCCACTTTAACGACAGCTTGTTCTTCAATCATCCTGTAACGGAACTCCTAGCGCGATGAAGATCTTTTCAAATGATTCGGGATCGGGAATCAGAAAAAATTGTCCTTCAACTTCATCTTTGCCTTCAAGAAAGGTCGTATCGATCAACAATGCATCATCGCCCATTTCTCCGAATTGGAGCAGTCCGTAGTTGAGGATCGCACCCGCCATATCATAAGCTAGACCCGGTACGGTCGGCGTCATGGACAAACCGGTAAAATCGGCAAGCGAGGAAAGATATGATCCCGCCAAAATATTACCGATTTCCGACAATGCGGACTGTTCCATTTCGCTAAATTGCTCATCGTCGACGACTTCAAGACCTGCCAGACGATGAAGCAATCCTTTGCCTGCTTCCGGCGTCAGGATAAAAAACAGATTGCCTGGCGCTTCGCCTTCAACGCGGAAAAATACCGCCAGTACGATCTGTTCCTGCCCGCCGACTTTCTCGGCAATTTCTTCAAACGGTAAAATTTGTACTTTCGGTACTGCCATATCGATGGGCTTGTCCAAAAGCTGGGAAAGGGCAGTGGCTGCATTGCCTGCCCCTATATTCCCAACCTCCTTGAGCACATCCATTTTGAAGCCTTCGAGTTTCTTAAAGAAACTCATGCTTTAATCCTCGATACCTTCGAGCTGTACAACCTCGGTTTTGTTAAGCACTTCCGCGAGGTTGAGCATGATCAGCAGCCGTTCTTCGTCAAGCTTTGCTACACCATCAAGGTATCTTGCTTTTACGCCACCTACTACTTCAGGCGGTTTTTCAATACTGCTGCGTTTAATGTCGACCACATCATTAGCGGAGTCTACGATAAAGCCCACTTGCACTTTCTCCACTTCCACGATAATGATACGGGTTTGATCGTTATATTCGGTTTGTGTCAGATTGAAGCGTCCACGCAGATCGATGACCGGGATCACGACACCGCGCAAATTAATAACACCTTTTACGAAATCAAGCGTTTTAGGAACGCGAGTGATCGGCATCATACGCTCGATCGTTTGTACTTTATCGACTTCGATGCCGTACTCCTCACTTGCCAGTTTAAACACGATAACTTTCAATTCATCCATGGGTAAATCCTCCTCAATAATGGACTGCATTATTTGATGAATGCATTCGGATCAAGAATCAAAGCCACCTGGCCATCGCCAAGAATGGTCGCACCGGAAATGCCCATCGTATCCGGCAAATAGCTGCCCAGACTTTTCAGAACGATTTCGTTTTGCCCGATAAAGTTTTCAACGGCAATCGCCGCCAGCTTGTCACCTTTGCGAATGACAACGATCTCTGTTTCTTCCTCCTCGCGCTCGTCGAAGTCTGGAACTTCAAACACACGGCTCAGGGAAACGAGTGGAATATGCGTATCGCGGTAAGGAATCAACTGACTGCCATGCAAGTCGCGAACCTGTTTCGCTTTGATGATGCCCGTTTCCACAATTGAAGTGAGCGGGATCGCATATTTTTCCGAACCGACACGGATCAACATCGCGGAGATGATAGACAATGTCAATGGCAATTGTACCGAGAATTTCGTACCTTTGCCAAGCTCGGATGATACGGTAACATGACCGCCGAGCGAAGTGATTTTGGATTTAACGACATCCAGTCCTACGCCGCGACCGGAAATGTCCGAAATGACTTCTGCTGTACTGAAACCTGGTGCAAATAGCAGTTGATACACTTCTTCATCTTTCATCGAGCTGGCAACTTCCGGACTTACGACACCGTTTTTAAGCGCTTTGCGCAGTACGACATCACGGTCAATTCCGTTACCATCGTCTTCGATTTCGATAAATACGTGGTTACCGCTATGAAATGCGCTTAGCTTCACTGTACCGACTTCATCTTTGCCAGCCGCCACGCGTGCAGCGACAGATTCGATACCGTGGTCAACCGAGTTGCGCAGCAGGTGGACGAGCGGATCACCGATTTCATCGATAACGGTACGATCAAGCTCAGTTTCGGCACCTGTAATGATCAATTCCAGCTTTTTATCAAGCGATTTAGCAAGGTCTCGTACCATACGCGGGAAACGGTTAAATACGGTGTCTACCGGTACCATGCGCAGCTTGAGAACGATATTTTGCAGATCACTGCTGACGCGGCCCATATGCTCGACCGTATCTGTCAGTGCTGGAACTTTCACCTCGCTGGCAAGTTGCTCCAGACGTACGCGGTCGATCAGCAATTCGCTGAACAAGTTCATCAGTACATCCAGACGATCGATATCGACGCGAATCGTACGGGATGGTGCAGGTGCAGGTGCCTTTGTTGCCGTCGCTTTAGCCGCAGGTGCAGCGGTTTCCGTTTTGACGGCGGTCGCTACCGGTGCAGCAGGTGCTAGCGTTTCTACCGCAGGTGCAGCGATCGATTGAGGCTCTTTGGACGTAATCATCTCTTTCAACGAGCGCGCATCCAGCAATGTCACTTTCACGCTCTCGATTTCGGAAATGCTCATGATCATCGGCTCAAGCTCAGCAGCATCCTTTTGTGTAACATAGTACAAGGAGAAGCTACGCTCAAATTTGTCCTGCTCAATATCCTGTGTAGATGGCTCAGACTTAATCACATCGCCATAACGTTCCAGCAGATCGAACACCATATAGGCACGAACCGCTTTCAGTTGACAATCCTCACGAATGGACACTTCCATATACAATGCCTGATGACCTGCCGATAGCGACTGCTCAATTACGGATTGCTGAAACTCATCCAGTTCGATGCCTTTATCATTCATAATCACGGCAACCCGAACGGCTGTCGTATTAGCTGCGGCAGCTACTCCATCCCCAGGGATATCGCCACGTACGATCGCTTGTAGCGATTCGACAATCGACGTTACATCCGCTTTACCTTCGCCGCCTTGCGTAATGTCCTGAACCATCGATTCCAGCGCATCCAAACCTTTGAACAGCGTATCAAAAATAAATTCCTGCATAGTCAGCTTTTCATTACGCACCAAATCAAGTACATTTTCCATCTGGTGCGTCAGCGCTGCCAAATCTTCAAAGCCCATCGTTGCTGCCATACCTTTTAATGTGTGTGCCGAGCGGAAAATAACTTGCACGATCCCAAGATCGGTCGGGTTGTTTTCCAATTCCAGCATTTTTTCATTTAATGACTGCAGATGATCATTCGACTCATCAATAAACATGGCCAAGTATTGATTCATGTCCATCGTGAGACACCTCCTCCATAAAATAACATAGTCCTTGTTGTAAGCTATCTAACGATTTGTACAAGTTTTGGCGCAATTTCAGGTAATGGCAGGAGGTGATTGACACATCCAAGCTCTACAGCCGAGCGCGGCATCCCATACACGACACATGTATCTTCGCTTTCGGCAAAGGTTGGAATTACGCCGCTATCGTATAAATTTTTCATTTCCCGTGCGCCATCACTTCCCATTCCGGTCATGATCACCGCATAGCGTTGTAGATCAGTAAACGGGCGGATTGAGGCGAAAAGCGTATCCACCGAAGGACGATGTCCGTTACGTGGAGGGTCCTGCGTCAATTGCAGGCGATAACCACCCTGGCTTTTAACGACAGTCATGTGGTAGCCACCTGGGGCAATATAAGCGGTGCCTGGCTGTAATGGCATACCGTGCTCGCCTTCTACTACATTGATCTGACTGAGACTGTTCAAACGCTGTGCCAGTGATCGGGTGAAGTTAGGCGGCATATGCTGCACGATGACGATCGGTGCCGGAAAATTAGCCGGGATTCGTTCCAGAAAGCTTTTGAGCGCTCGCGGCCCGCCGGTGGAACAACCGACGGCGACCAGCTTGCTGATCGCGGTTACCGGCCGATCCGTATGCGCCGTATGACCTACCGGTGTTGCCGGCATGGATGGCAGCGATGTGTCGGTACGACTTGTCGGAGCGGCTGTCGGCTTGACCGGCGGCGTTTTGGACTGCTTTAGTTCTGCTGGCGATACCGGAACCGGACGACCTGGTGCTCGCTGTTCGCTACCCGCCAGCGTCGGACGCGTCTGTGTCGGCAACTTGTCCAGCTTTGCCTTTTTGATATCCTCGGTTTTCACCGGACGACTTACGCGCCCGCTTAGCGAGGAAGGCGGTGAAATGGACTTGACAGCAACTTCAGCTGGACGTTTGCCCGATGCAGCAGGCGGTGCGGGCTTAACCGGCGGCGTTTGAAGCGCCTGCGGCGGCTGTTGCTGAACATCCAGCTCGGCAGATACGCTCTGTGGCTGTTCAGGTGTCACATGCTTCTGTTCACTGCGCTTACGGCGACGCTCTAGCACCTGCATCGCAGTATGAAGCTGTCTGCGCAACTGTTGTCCCACTTCATCGATATCCTGGGAGTTGCTTACCGAAGGCTTGCGGATAAAATCAAACGCTCCACTTTCGAGCGCCATAATCGTCTCGCGCATACCTTGTTCATTAATGCCAGACAGCATAATAACGGGAAGCGGGCGTTGAGACATAATGATTTTGAGCGCCTCAAGCCCGTTCATCTCCGGCATTTCCACATCCATCGTGACTGCATCCGGCTTTAGCTCCAACACCTTCCGGGTAGCTTCCAAACCATTGGTTGCCGTAGCGATCACTTGAAATGCCGGGTCTGCCTCGATCAGGTCGGAGACAATTTTTCGCATGAATGGGGAATCGTCTACAACTAGCACTTTATAAGTTGCCATAATAATAGCACCTCTGTTCCTTACAGAATCATTTAGTACGCCGCATCCATTTTTGTATAAATCCCTTGATTCCTGATAAGGTACCCTCCTGCCGCATATCTGGCGAAACCACATACTGCATGGCCAAGTGTTGGATATCTTTAGCAGCAAGACAGCCAGGAGCATTGATTGAAAAAGGAATTTGCTTTTTGACGGACTGGCTTACGTGCGCATCCTCACTGACAAAACCGAGCAGCGGAATATCCAGATTCAAAAACCGGCTTGCTACCAGTCTGATTTTGTCGGCAGTCTGCTCGGCTTCGCGCTGGCTTTCCGCACGATTCACAACCAGTTTGAAGGATGTGCTGTCCTCCAGTCCATGCACCACCTTGATCAACGCATAGGCATCGGTAATCGCCGTTGGCTCCGGCGTAGTGACGACGATGCATTCGTCGGATGACATAATAAATTGCAATGTTTCTTTTGACAGCCCTGCTCCCGTATCAAACAGGATATAATCCATATCGGCAGCAATTTTTTGAATTTGAGTAGTAAAGTAAACTAAATCTTTTTCAGACAGTGAAAATAGCGAGCTTAGACCGGAACCGCCGGCAATATATGGCAGAGAACCGGCACCTTTTTCAATGATCTCGCCAATTTCTTTTTCACCGCTAAGCAAATGGGAAAGATTGAATTGTGAACGAACACCCATCAATACGTCGATATTAGCCATGCCGATATCCGCATCAAATACGAGTACGCGTTGTCCGAGTCGCTGTAATGCCAGCGCAAAATTCAATGTGAAATTCGACTTTCCCACGCCTCCTTTACCGCTTGTAACCGCGATAAATTTGACGCCTCCAGGCTCATCATTCAACGCTCTGGCTTTGGCAGAAATCAGATTGCGTAATGACTGCGCCTGATCCATCATGGCAATACCTCTCCCAATAACACTCCAGCGAGAAAGTCCGGACTTGGCATAAGCAGATCATCCGGCACATTTTGGCCATTCGTCATATAGGAAAGACGTAGCGGGTACTCTTGTAACATATTAAACATCGCTCCATAGCTTCCCGTTTCGTCAGCTTTCGTAAAGATTACCTTGTCTAGTGGGTATTTGTTGAAATGATTGGTAATAATACGCATATCCTCCGTTTTGGATGTCAGGGAAAGCACAAGATACGTTTCGCTCTGTTCCATCGGGGCAAGCAAACTTTGCAGCTCCGAGACGAGCAATTCATTTCGATAGTTACGTCCGGCTGTATCCATCAAAATCAGATCACAGTCGGACATCTGCTCCAATGCACGCTGAAAATCACCAGGCGATTGCACGATTTCCAACGGCACGCTCAAAATGGAAGCGTAAGTGCGCAGTTGTTCCACTGCCGAAATACGATACGTATCCGACGTGACAAAACCGACCTTACGCTTATATTTGAACAGTTGTTCGGCAGCAAGTTTAGCAATCGTCGTCGTTTTGCCTACTCCGGTTGGACCGGCAACATATACGATTTTGGTGGACGGATTGATTCCGCCTCCAATCCGTTGCGCGGTAAAGCGCTCAATTTGTTCCCTCATCGCTCGCTTGGCTTTCGGTAAGGTCATCTGCGTCGATTTGGGCGCCTGCTGTACGATTGCCTCCAACCAGCCATCAATAAGGCTCTGTTCGACTCCCTGCGCCTTTAAATGCGCTTGCAATTGCTGCAGAGACTTGGGCAGATCGATGATTTTTTTTTCGCGGGACAACTCCGCCATCATTTGCTTCATCTGCCGAAGCTCCTCAAGCAGATTTTCCTCGCTTAGTTGCTGCTCATTTTCCGGTTGCTTCGTTTCCGTAAAACGCGTCGCATACTGTTGTAAAGCGTTTGGTTCTTGCAGATCACGAGCCTGAAACGGTGCGTTAGCTTCCGCTTGATTGCTTGTGGCACGCGGCGCTGAGATCGATTCATGAGCAACGCTATCCGCTGGCTGCCGCATCGACTCGGCAAATGCCTGGCTGGACTTGCGATAAGCGTCCGGCACCGCACGCGGCGGAACAGGCATAGTTGGCAGAGGCGCCTGTTCTGTGCGTGCCGGCGGAGCGGCAGGCGTTTCAGCTGCCTGCCCTTTATCCACCGCTGCGATGACTTCGATTTGTTTTTTCTGGAACATGCCCAGGAACCCGCCGGTCTTCAGCTCTTTGGTGCTCAAAATGACGGCATCGCTTCCCAGATCAGCACGGATTTTGAGCATGGCGTCGGGCATTGTGTCTACAATATAGCGTTTGACTCTCATAAGTTCACCACTCCGACACTCTGAATTTCAACGTTAGGCTCCAGCTCGCTGTACGACAGCACCGGAATATCCTGCATCGTGCGCTCAATTAACTGGCGCAAATACATACGGATTGCCGGTGAAGTGAGTACGATCGGCTGTTGTCCCATTTGCAGGAGACGATTCACCTGCTCGTTGATTTTCTGATACATCGATTGCGTGGAAACCGGGTCTAGCGCAAGGTACGTGCCCTGCTCTGATTGCTGAATACTCTCGGCGATTTTCTTTTCCAAATTCGGTCCTACCGTGATCACACGCAATGTTTCACCCTGGCTCGTAAATTGCTGCGTAATCTGACGTGAGAGTGCTTGACGCACATATTCGGTCAGCACATCCGGGTCTTTGGTATAAGTACCGTAATCGGCAAGAGTTTCAAAGATGGTTACCATGTCGCGAATCGAAATTTTCTCTTTTAGAAGCTTGACGAGCACCTTCTGTATATCACCGATCGACAGCACCGACGGAATTAGCTCATCCACGAGTACAGGGTAGTTTTCGCGTAAATTGTCGATAAGCGAACGCGTTTCCTGACGTCCTAGCAGCTCGTGCGAGTGCTTTTTGATCAGTTCTGTCAGATGGGTAGCTACAACGGATGGCGGATCGACAACGGTATAACCCGATAGCTCCGCACGCTCCTTGGTAATTTCATCAATCCATAGGGCTGGAAGACCAAAAGCTGGTTCTAAAGTCTCTATACCCGTTATAGAGTCATCTTCAAACCCAGGACTCATGGCCAGGTAGTGATTTAGTAATAATTCACCACCACCGACGATATTCCCTTTAATTTTGATGACATATTCATTTGGTTTTAACTGGATATTATCACGAATCCGAATGACCGGTACGACCAGTCCAAGCTCAAGTGCACACTGTCTGCGAATCATAATGATCCGATCGAGCAAATCGCCGCCCTGCTGCGTATCCGCCAGCGGAATTAGTCCATAACCAAACTCGAATTCGATCGGATCGATTTGCAGCAAATTAATAACACTTTCCGGGCTGCGCACTTCTTCGATTTGCTGCTCCTCCACCTGTTGCTCAGCTTCCACCACTTTTTTGTTCAAATTCGCCTGCATTTTGCGCGCTGCGAACACAAGCAAAATCGCTAGCGGAAATGTCGTAATAAAATGAATCGGTGTGAACAGACCGAGCAATGTGATCACAGCTGCAACGATGTAAAGCATCATCGGATACGAGAATAGCTGATTTGTAATATCGTCAGCCAGGTTGCCGTCTGATGACGCGCGTGTAACGATCAAACCGGCTGCTGTAGAAATGAGCAGCGCCGGAATCTGACTGACCAGACCATCCCCGATCGTTAGTACCGAATACGTCGAGAGCGCTTCTGTGAATGCCATTCCATGAATCGCTATCCCGATCACAAACCCGCCAACCAGGTTAATAAGGAGGATAATAATGCCTGCAATAGCATCCCCTTTTACGAACTTACTTGCACCGTCCATCGCTCCGTAAAAATCCGCCTCACGTTCGATTTTGCTGCGGCGTTCACGGGCTTGCTGCTCATTGATCATACCGGCGTTCAAGTCGGCATCAATACTCATCTGTTTACCTGGCATCGCATCGAGCGTAAAACGTGCTCCAACTTCCGCTACCCGCTCCGAGCCTTTTGTAATAACGATAAACTGTACGACAACGAGAATCAGAAAGACGACAAAACCGACCGCAATCTGGCCGCCGGCAATCCAACTACCAAACGTTGCTACAACAGAGCCTGCGTTCGCCTGTCCCAAAATCAATTTGGTTGTGGAAATATTAAGCGCCAGCCGAAACAATGTCGTAATGAGCAACATGGCAGGAAAAATCGAAAATTCCAGCGCTTCTTTTGTATTCATCGCGATCAGCAAAATAATCATTGCCAGCGAGATATTAACGATTAACAAAATATCAAGCAGCCATGTTGGGATCGGAAGAATCATCATCATAATAATTCCAATGACGCCTACAAGGACAACCAAATCTTTTTTCTTCACTGTTATTCAGCCCTCCGATCCCTTACTTCGTTCTACCCTTGATCTTGTATACATAAGCGAGCACCTCGGCTACCGCCTGAAACAGATCGGCAGGAATGGAATCACCGATTTCCGTTCTAGCAAACAAAGCCCGGGCTAGCGGCTTGTTTTCCATAATGACGACCCGGTTTTGCTTGGCAATTTCTCGAATGCGAAGCGCTGTATAATCCTGTCCTTTGGCGATAACCTGTGGGGCAGCCATTTCACTGTTATCATACTTAAGCGCGACCGCAAAGTGCGTCGGGTTCGTGATGATCACATCCGCTTTCGGAACATCTTGCATCATCCGCTGCATCGCCATCCGACGTTGCCGTTCACGGATTTTACCTTTGATGAGCGGGTCACCCTCCATGTTTTTGTATTCGTCCTTAATGTCCTGCTTGGACATTTTCAAACTTTTGTTATGCTCGTAGCGCTGGTACATATAATCCATAATCGCTAAAATAAACATGGCGACACCAACTTTAAGCCCCAGCGTAACCGTCAAACTACCAGCATAATGCAAAATCGATTCAGCCGACATATACGCCATTTTGGATATTTCGTGACTAGCTCCGTTCAATGTCGTATAAACGAGATAACCGATGACCGACATTTTTAATATCGCTTTGAACAGCTCCACGAGCGAACGTAGCGAAACTAAATTTTTGAAGCCTTTGATCGGATCAAGCTTGCTAAGCTGCGGCATGAGCGGTTTACCTGTGAGCAAAAAGCCGATTTGCATATAGCTCGTAATAATCGCTAACAATACGATCGTAACGAAAATCGGTGCCAATAACAATAAAATCTGGATTGCATATTGTCCAAGCATTTGCATAATGTTTGCGACCGTGACATCCATCGTCATCCGGTGCAAAAAAGTGTCCGTGAATAACCAGCTAATGCGCTTCATATAAAAATCATTAAAAATCATCAGACAGGCGATACCGCCCAGCAGGATCGATGCACCCGGTATATCCATACTTTTGGCGACCTGACCTTCTTTGCGGGCTTCATTACGTTTCTTAGGGGTCGCTTGTTCGGTTTTCTCGCCGGCAAACAACTGAAGATTCAATTTTAAACGAAATGCCACGTTTCACGGACTCCTTTCCCTAGAATCGGTCATTATGATGCCGGACGTTTGCCTAGCACCTGCAACAATCCTTGCATCGCCTGAAACATTTGCTCAAACAAATGTTCAAAAACAAAAGCGAAGCTCGGTGTCAGTAGCATAAGTACGAACAGACCTACGATTAGCTTCACCGGTACCCCGATTACAAAAATATTGAATTGCGGCGCACTACGCGCTAGAAAGCCCAATCCCACATCCGTCAAAAACATCGCCACAACGAGCGGAGCCGCCATCTGAAAAGCGATTAAAAACGAATTGCTGAATGTGCGAATCAAAAACTCACTTAGCGAGCCGTTCAACATTTGACTCACAATATCGCTGTTCATCGGCACCCAGTCATAGCTGTACAGCACCGATTGCAGCAAATAATGATGACCGTTCATACTGAGAAAGATCAACATCGCAAACATATATTTGAAGTTACCGATGACCGGAGCAGAAGCGCCTGTCATCGGATCAAATACCGAGGCGATACCAAGACCAATCTGAATATCAATAAAGGAGCCGGCAATCTGGATCACCATAAACATTAAATATGCGATATATCCGAGCAGCAAGCCAATCAATATTTCTCTAAATACCATCAACACGTAAATGTCCGTACCGTCAGGAATTTTAATCGCTGTTCCTTTGATCAAATAAATAAGGACAGAAATAAAACCCGCAATCCCAATTTTAAAACGGCTAGGTACCCCTCTGGAAGAAAAAACAGGTGAAACTACAAAAAAAGCGGTCATTCGACAAAAAATTAACAAAAAAACAGGAAAGCTTTGCAGTAATGTCTCCATAAGCCCTCAGCCTAACCGATATATTTATACAGATTGCCAAGAATATCAGACGTGTAATCGACCAACACCGTCAAAATCCACGGACCGAACAGCAGCAGCGCAAGCATGACAGCTACGATTTTTGGCACAAAGGCAAGAGTTTGCTCTTGAATCTGAGTAGTCGCTTGAAAAATACTGACTAACAAGCCGACTACAAGTCCAAGAATCAGCATCGGTGCGCTCACTTTTAACACGGTATATACCGCTTGTCCTGCCATACCGATGATAAACTCCGAACTCATAATTTACCTCCCTTTACCCGGCAAATGGATAAGGCGCAGATTCATCGTGAAGAGCTGCGCTAATTGAAACTCATAAGCAATGATTTGACGATCAAATACCATCCATCCACCAATACAAATAACAGAATCTTGAATGGAAGTGAGATCATCACCGGCGGTAACATCATCATCCCCATCGCCATCAATACACTGGCGACGACAATATCGATGACAAGAAACGGTATAAAAATCATAAAGCCCATCTGGAATGCTGTTTTTAGCTCACTGATCGCGTAAGAAGGAACCATGACCGTAAGTGGGATATCCTGTACATTAGATGGCTTAGGCGTACCGGTATATTCCAGAAAAAGCAGCAGGTCTTTCTCGCGGGTATGCTTGAACATAAATTCCTTGATCGGCTTCTCCGCAGCTTGCAATGCTTGCATCTGCGTCAAATTCCCTTGCAGATACGGCTGTAAGGCAACTTGATTCATTTGTGACAATGTAGGCGACATAATGAATAATGTTAAAAATAAAGCCAGCCCTACCAGTACCTGATTGGGAGGCATCTGGTTAGTCCCTAATGAAGTACGGACAAAGCTGAGCACAATCACAATACGTGTAAAACTGGTCATAAGCACCATAAACGCTGGAGCTATACTAATGATGGTAATAAGCAGCAAAATGGACAATGAGCTTGTCGCCGCACCACCGGATGAGCTATTATTATTGCCGATTTGAATATCGATATTAGGTATTGGATCGGCAGTTGCTGCAAATATCGGATGCACTGACAGCACACTAACGGCAAAAAGCAGCATAATAGATAAAATCAGCTTTTTTTTCATGAATCCCTCGACCGATCTGTAGAATCTTCCTCCTTCAACAACTGCTCCATCTTTTCCCGTCGATTCGGAATTTCGCGAAGCTTGCTTTCGAACACTTCCTGAAAAGCGTCCGTATGCTTAAGCTCCTCCTCTTGGACGTTGGACTTAGGACGTAGCTTGCTGCTGAGTTTGGAGATCAGCGGAGTGAAAAAATTTTCGTTCTCCGCCGACTCGGATTGAAAAGACTGAATAACCAGCATCGCTTCCTCTGGATCGGAAATTTTATCAACCAATGTAATATCATCTCCGACACCGATCAAATACAATGTATTGCCAATTTCAATCACTTGTAATGATTTATTCGGTCCCAGTGCCATACCACCTATTGTACGAATGGCGCGACGGGATAACCAGGATTGATTTTTACGACCAAGAAACCGAAGCAACAAAATAATAAGGGCTATTATTACAGCCAAGACGATTATAACCCAAACAAGGTTTAGGATATAACCGCCTGTTCCTCCCATTGTGGCTGTTTCACCTGACATGGGAATATTCTCCTATACGCCCAGCGTTTTGCTGATCGCTTCGATAACACGATCCGCTTGGAAAGGTTTTACGATAAAATCTTTGGCACCTGCCTGAATGGCATCAATAACCATCGCCTGCTGGCCCATTGCGGAACACATAATAACTTTCGCTCCGCCGTCGAGCTTTTTGATTTCTTTCAGAGCGGCGATACCGTCCATCTCTGGCATCGTGATATCCATAGTGATCAAATCGGGGCGAAGCTCTTTGAATTTTTCTACTGCTTGTGCTCCATCCTGTGCTTCTCCTACTACTTCATATCCGTTCTTTGTCAGAATATCCCGGATCATCATTCTCATAAAAGCTGCATCATCCACGATAAGAATACGATTTGCCATTGATTTAAAATCCTCCCTAAGTGATCTTTATTGTATTTTTTGAATTCGGTCCCACTGGCTGACGATATCCGTTACGCGAACACCAAAGTTTTCATCAATAACAACTACTTCACCTTTGGCAATCAGTTTGTTGTTGACTAAGATGTCTACCGGTTCGCCCGCCAATTTGTCCAGTTCAATGATTGCGCCCTGGGACAATTCGAGGATATCTTTAATTTGCTTTTGGGTCCTTCCTAATTCTACGGTGACTTTAAGTGGTATGTCCATCAATAAGTTCAAATTATTTTCATCCAGGTTCGGGGCAGCACCTGCTCCGAAGTTGGCGAATTGAACCGGTTGGACATTCACTTCACGCCCAGCAGGTGCACCATAATGCTGTGGTGGCTGCGGAGGCATGTTATAACCATAGCCTGGTGGAGGATACGGATATTGTTGCTGATAAGGCGGATACGGCTGCTCAGGCATGCCATACGGAGGTTGTTGACCATAAGGCGGCATTCCTCCTGGCGGTGGCATCGGCGGCATATTAGACTGCTCAGGCGCTTGCTGAGCTGTTGGTTGTGTCGCCTGTGGCGCAGCAGCTTGAGGAGCCGGTGTGCTGGCTGCTGGTGTCTCCACCGCAGGTGTGCTTTCTTCTCCACCGTTGATCAAAATATCGACCATGTATTTGGCAAACTCTACCGTCAACAATTGCATAATCGTCGAATCGATCAGATCACCGATCAGGAGACGGAACGAAATTTTGATCAGCGTCTCGTCCGCAGGCAACATGCTAACCCCTTTGTCATTGCTCACATCAAGGATATCGATGCCTGGAGGCGAGATGTTAACGAAGCGATTAAAGATCGTCGACATCGATGTTGCCGAGGAGCCCATCATCTGGTTCATCGCTTCCTGCACAGCGCTAATATGAATTTCGTTCAATTCCTCATCTTTTGGTTCCCCACTTCCGCCGAGCATCAAATCCGCAATAATCTGAGCATCACGGGTTTGAATAACGAGGGAGTTGATTCCCTGAAAGCCATCTACATATTCGACATGCACAGCAACGTGAGGCTTTGGAAACTCCTCCTCAAATTGCGAGCGTGTGACGATACCGACACGAGGTGTCGTAATATCCACTTTTTGCCCCAGCAGCGTGGATAACGCTGTCGCCGCACTGCCGAAGGTGATATTTCCGATTTCGCCCAGAGCATCCTGCTCTAGCGGCGTCAGAAAATCGTCAACCGTCTGGGCAGCGGAAACGGCAGAACCGCTATCCTCACCTGACGACTGTTTAAGCAAAGCGTCGATTTCTTCCTGCGACAAATAATCTTTACTCGTCAAGTCCTTCCACTCCTTCACTGACGATTTCGTTAATCTGAATCGCTACCCGATCTTTGACGGTACCGGGACTGCCATAAAACTTGAGCTGGTTGCCTATCTTGATGGACAAATCCTGTCCGATTGGCTTGTTGAGCGAAATTACATCGCCTACCGACAAACTGAGAAACTCCTGAATCGATAGACCAGATTCGCCCAGCTCAGCGATAACTGGCAGCTGTGCGCGATGAACACGCTGTTTCAGCGCTTCCACTTCTTCCAGTGCCGGCTCCTTTTTTTGCGAGAAAAAAAGATGATTGGCAGACAGCTTGGTCATAATCGGTTCAATAACTACATGCGGGATACACAAGTTAATCATCCCTGTCGTATCACCAATCTTCGTGCTAAGCGAGATCAGGGCGATGGTTTCGTTTGGCGATACGAGCGACATAAACTGTGGATTCGTTTCCAGCGCTTCCATACGTGGCGAAAGGTCAATGACCGTTTTCCAAGCTTCCTGCAAACTTTCAAAAGTACGGCTGAACATACGCTCGATAATCGTCGTTTCGATCTCGGTCAGGGCAGTAATTTTGGCGGGCGCCGTTCCTGTTCCCCCCAACATACGATCCAACATAGCAAAAGCGATATTAGGATGAACTTCCAGCACCATTCTTCCTTCAAGCGGCTCTGCCTCAAAAATGTTCAAAATCGTCATTTTCGGAATGGAACGAATAAACTCATCATAAGGCAATTGCTCCACTTGTACGACACTAATTTGCACAAATGTACGAAGCTGCGCCGAAAAGTAAGTCGTCAAATAACGGGCAAAGTTTTCATGAATGCGCGTCAAACTGCGGATATGATCTTTAGAAAAGCGAACTGCCCGTTTAAAATCATAGACGCGAACTTTTCTTTCGGTGTCCTCTTTTTTGAGTTCCTCCGCATCCATTTCGCCGGAAGATAATGCTGCGAGTAGGGCATCAATCTCTCCCTGGGATAATACATCTACCATAATCTCACCCCCTTGCGATATAAAAGGATTCGGTTGTAGTTGTGGATGATCGCTTGATTAGAGGGAACTGATAATGCGATCAGAGACCTCAACATCCACCACCTTGCCGCTTTCTTCCGGCAACGAGCTATTGATCAGCTTCATCAGCTTGGCATCCAGTTGTTGAATACCATCCGCGCTGCGCAGAGCATCCGGCTGTGTATCGGCAAGCGTTCTGATGATGATTGGCTTAACCTTCAAATCTTTAATCAGATCAAAGTTAGCCTTTGCATCTTTGTCTGCAAGTTGGAAAGAAAAGCTGATTTTCACGACATAAGACGGATCACCCAAGTTTGTCGTCAAGTCTGTAATACTGGATGATACTTCCGCAATCTCGGAAGCGCTCATGCTGGCAAGCTTTGCTTTTTCGGCCGCTGCGACTTCGGCTGCTGTCATCGGTTGCTTGTTGCCAAATAAATTTCCAAACAGCAGGAAATAAGCAACGACACCGATTAATCCCAATGCGAGCACCCCGCTGATTAACCAGGGTAATAACTTCTTCATTCCAATTCCTCCATATGCTGCACCTTAATCGTTCCGGTAAGTGTGCCTATGCTTTTATTATACTCACGAATCAGGTTCGTCACTTGCTCGGCTTTTTCAAGCACGATCAAACGCTTGCCTGTCGTTAAGGTAATATACGTATCTGGCGTTTCTTCCACCATTTCTATCAGCAGGGCGTTAAGCCACATGGGAGAACCATTGAGCCGCGTGACCGGGATCATAAATACCCCTCCTTGAATGTCTGTCTGTAACAAGCATACTGTGCCTCGGTATTAGAGCTAGAGCATATGCATCATGCAGATCGTAAGCTGGAGCCTTGACCGCCAAACAGAGGGAGCATAACAACTCTCCCTCTATGGCATCTTCACTCTTAACGTTTCAAGTTAACGATCTCTTGCAAAATATCATCGGAAGTCGTAATAATACGTGAGTTCGCCTGGAAACCACGCTGTGCCACGATCATTTCCGTAAATTCATCCGTCAGATCAACGTTTGACATTTCCAGCTGACCAGCGACGATTGAGCCGGTTCCAGCCGTTGTATCACCGGCAGTTGTCAGCGTCAAATCGTCAGTAATCGCATTCGGCGTTACACGGTACAAGCTACCGCCGATTTTCTCCAGACCTTCCGGATTCGTTACTTTGGCAACGCCAAGCTGAGGTCCTTGAGCGGTCGTTCCGTCGGCATTCGTATACAATAGTGTACCGTTTGCCTGAATGCTGAACGAGACGACACCATCATCGATCTGAATCGGCGCACCGCCGCTATCTACAACAAAACCGCCATCAGAAGTAACAAGGTTACGTGAAGCATCGACATGAAAGTCACCGGCACGAGTCAAGTAAGGAACTTCCTGGTCTGCGGACAGCTTAACAGCGAAAAAGCCATCACCATCGATCCGCAAGTCAGTCGGATTGTTAGTCGTTTGTGCACTACCTGCCAGATGCAGCGTATCGATCGATGATACACGGCTACCCAAACCGATTTGCTGTGCGTTCACACCGCCGCTCGTTCCGTCTACAGGAGCGGTGACGCCTTTAGTCGTTTGGCTCAAAATATCTTGAAACATAACGCGGGATTTTTTAAAGCCAACTGTATTCACGTTCGCGATGTTGTTACCGATAACGTCCAATTTAGTTTGAAAACCTTTCATACCCGAAATACCGGAATATAACGATCTTAACATAAATTTCTTCCTCCTAATGGATGCAAAATTGTAACTTGGACTGCTTCAGTCGGTCAGCAGTCCACTGGCTTCCCGTTTAAGGTCCAGCCAGCAATCAAAGAATGACGGCGCTGTCTATTTGTGTAAATACATTGTCCTTCATCGATTTGCCATCCATGGCGGTCACGACGGTTCGGTTTGGTACGTTAACGATCAACGCGACTTGATTTTGCATTAAGATGAGCGAATCCTTCGCTCCTTTAGCTGCTGCTTTATCAATCGCCTGATTGAGGCTGGCAATCTGCTCACTGCTAAACTGGATGCCTCTTTGCTCTAACCGCTTGGAAGCATGATTGCTAAACTTCAATAGATTTTGGTCAAAAATAGCTTTGAATTCATTGCCTTGTGTTGCTGCCGCCGGAGTGTTAGGCCGTCCGATCAAGCTCGAATTCAGCTTGGAAGGATAAAGCTGACCTACTTGAATCGGCCCATTCATGACGCGTTCTCCCCAGAAGTGGAAGCTGTACTCGTACTAGAAGTCGATGTGGAGCTATCTGCGCTTTTCGCTGGCTCTGTTGTAGTTTTGCTCGCTGTAGCGGTTGCAGCCGGTGCGGTTGTGCTTTCGTTTGCCATATTGCCGGATGTGCTATTTCCAGTCGTTGTGCCTGTAGAAGTCGTATCCGAAGTTGTAGTTGTAGCTTTATCCGTAGTACCGGAAGCAGCAGACGTGCTCGTTGCTGAACTGGATGTTGACGCTGTGCCTGTGCTCGTTGAAGCTGGCGTTTCAGTCGACTTCGCCGATGTTGAAGTATCGCTGGCTGACGTGCTCGTACCGCTTGTCGTTGATGCCGCTGGTGTCGTTGTAGTGCTCGTTGCTGCTGGCGTTGTTGTACTGCTCGTTGCAGGCGTTTCGCTTGCCGCATTCGTAGCTGCACTTGTCGTACCTCGTTCTACTTTCGTAATCAAGGAGATCGGAATCGCATTTTCGCCCACTTGCGCATATAGCACTTTATCTTTTAAAACGATCGATTCAGCGGTGCCGGATTCGTACGTTGAGTTGGTCGCTCCGGTTTTGGAATCGGTTGTTTCATTGAGCCATGTGATTTTTTTGCCGATCAATTCGGAAGCGCTGCCCAGCGATGTGTCCATTGAGCCTTGCACCTTATCCATTTTTTCATTAATACTAATCAACTGCTCGACAGAGGAGAACTGCGCCATCTGAGCGACAAATTGTGCATTATCCATCGGGGATGTAGGGTCCTGATTTTTAAGCTGTGCCACCAAAATAGCCAGAAATTGATCTTTACCCATCTCTTTTTGTTTGGTCGCTGCCGCTTTTTGCACATTACCTGTCGAATAGTTCGGCCATACATTAGATGTTGAAATTGCGTCTGGCAATTGATTTCACCTCCATCCTTATTAAGCTTTAGCTACATACGTACTGCCATAGTTCATCATATTAGCGACGCCAGGCGTACCGGTGGCACGTTGGTCATCACGCCATTCTTTCAGCTCGCCACCAATCTCAGCTGTTAGCATCGCATCATCGGATTGCTCATCTTTGGACTTGGAGCGACGACCGGATTGCTGCTGACCTGCGCCGGATTCAAAGCCTTGTCCTCCATGATACATATCGGAGAAAGCTCCCGAGCTTTGCGCAACCTCAAGCTTGTCTACTTGCAAGCCTTGCGCTTGAAGTGCGGTACGAAGCTGTGCCATTTGTTGTTCTAATGCATCTTTGGCACCGTGCTTTTCAGTAATGAACTGAGCGAGTAGCTGTCCATCTTGAATCGAAATTTTCACATCCACCTGACCGAGATGCTCCGGATTCAATATAATACGTGCTTCGGACAAACCGCCGAGCTGATGAATGTCAAACTTGTTGACGATAAATTTGCTCATCTCACTTGGGAAGCTTTGCATCGGAATCGTTGCTGCTGGTGCCTGCATTGGTGTAGATGTCATCGAAGCTTGAGCGCGCATTGCCAGCTGTCCTGCCGTTACTACGCCGGATGGCGGTTGGTCGTCCGCAGCGGTTGTTGCTGCCATATCGACTGAAGCCTGCGCTGTAGATGCTGTAGCAGCCGTTCCCGCTTCACCTGACTTGGAGTCATTGTTCACAATAATTTCAGCCGGGTTATTGCTTTGCTGACCATTCGGATTATTACCGGAAGAAGTTGATCCGCCTTCACCACCTGCTTTGTGCAAAATGCTTTGCAAATTGTTGAGCAGTTGTTCCAGCTTCGGGTCTGCTGGCTGATTGCCACTTTGTACGGCTTGCATCTTTTCAACGATTTGGGATACCGCATCCGCTACTGCAAAACGAAGCGTATCTGCATGCTGTGCAAGCGCCGGTAAAGAAGCTGTAGCGCCGTCGGCAGTACCGTTAGCTTCTGTTGCCTGATTACCGCCGCCAAGTACTTGTTGTACTTGTACAAGCCATGATTGCAGCGCCTGTACGAGCGTCGGATCGTTCATAATAGAAGCGTCCATATCCTGCAATTTTTTGAGCAGATCATCCAGCAATTTGCCCACCTTTTGTACTTTGGCGTCACCTTGACCTTCACCGCTGACGCCTTGCTCCCCCGACATTAACGCCTGCAACATTTCGAGCAACGATGCCGCACTGCCCATCAAACCGGAGAGCGCTTGCCCTTCTGCTGCCCCTGCACTAGCGCCTGCTGCGTTAGTCCCGCCTGCATTCATCGCATACGTAAGCGTCTGCGTAAACCCTGTACCTGTTGCGCTGTTGCCTGTCGTTGTCGCTCCACCTTTCATTTTCGCTACTGGAGTCGAACTGGAATTAGCCGCAAAATTTTGAAGTGTCATACTCATCTATTATCACCTCCCTGAAGCGAAAAATGTATAAGAAGGAATTCCCAAGTATTGCATTTGGCATAAGAGTAGGAAAATATTCCGATCACCCCGTTAAGTTAATTGCCCAGCAAGCGGTTAACAATTTGGGCGGTTGCAGCAGGGTCCTGTGTGGACATTGCCGACAAAATGCCTGCTCTTGTTGCGTCATCAAGATTGTTCAACACTTGAATCGCTTTCGTCTGACTGACTTTGGCGGTTTGCAGCAATAATGATGCTGCACTTGTTGCCGGCATTGTCGTAAAAGTTTGCGCCATCGCCGCCGTATCTAGCTTTGTAACGGTTTTTTGCTGCACAGGTTTTTCATTGGCTGCGGCTGCTTGCATAGCAGCAAGGCTAGCAGGTGTAGCGTTTTTGAGCGCCAACGACGTTACCGCAGCTGCCTTAGGGTCCATCTTCTGCAAAATGCCAGCTTGACTTTCCGCGTTCATCTTGCTGAATATGAGCACCTGTTCATCTGTTGTCATATTTTGCATAATCGCTGCGGCTTTGGCAGCGGTCATGTTGGAATATACACTCGCCAGATTTTTCAGTTGCTTGTCCTGTGCCGTCTGCGTCGTAGAGCTGGAAGTGCTTCCTGCGCTTGTGTTGCCTGTCGTTGTCGTGTCAGTCGTGCCTGACGTCCCATTCCCTGTTGTGCCAGATTTGCTGTTCAGCTCACTTTTCAGTTCTTGAATCTGTTTCGCTTGATCTGTACTTGTCTTTTGTGCATCACTTAGTTGCTGCTTTAGCTGATCCACTGTCGCGGCTGTACTTTCCGCTTGATTGGTCGCTGGGTCTGCACTACTACTATTATCGGCAGATGGCACCAAATTTTTCACTACAGGAATTTTATCGAGTGTGTTGAACATCGTATTGCGCAAATTCACATTAAACAGCATAATAATTGCGCCGATTAACACTAGTGTAAACAGAATGGGCGTGGCGATGACTAGAAATCTTCCCAGACCTCCGCCTTCTTTTTCCATGTCCATCTCCATTGTTTTCTTCGCCACGGTAAACCTCCTTGAGCCCTCATGCTTGACTGTATCGTCGCTTCCTTTTAGCAATTCTAGCTGCTTACTGCCAAACAGGGAACGATACAGTCCGGGAATTTATCTCGATTGCATTGCAAACCGAACGGTTGCCATCTCATCCAGTGCGTTTTGCTCACGAAGCATGTACTCATGCATGAATTTGGCTTTTGCCTTATCCTTTGCTTGCAGCCATACCTTTTCATCGACCATTTTCTCAGTTAAATGAAGCTTTTTATGATCTACATTTAATTGGGCTTTACGTACAGCAGCGATTTTTTTGGCGATTGCCTGATCGAGATAGACGACATAACGCTGCATATTTTGCAGCTCCATTATAGGAGCGGATTGCTCAATCGCCTGATTGATCGCTTCCAGTGTGCGGTTCTGATCTTCCAGCAATTGATCGAGCGACTGTTCTTCCGCTTGCAGCTCACCAAGTGCAGAAGATAATAGCCATTCGGCTTGGTTTTTAGCACCTGATTTAATATCGACGACTTTTTGGAAGTTATACTGGAAATTCATAAATTATCAGCTCCTCGCAAATTGGACAATCATCTGCTCCTGTGCATCATGCAGCGTCGTTTTTTCATCTACTTTTTGTTTGGTAAAATTCCACACATCCCTAATTCGTGCAATCGCTTCATCAATGTCCGGGCTTGATCCTTGTTGATAAGCTCCGATATTGATTAAATCCTCCGACTCTTTATAAACGGACATTAGACGTTTCATATTGTTGGCAGCATCGTTTTGCTCATCTTCCACAATATCCTTCATCACCCGGCTAATACTTGCCAGTACATCGATGGCAGGAAATTGCCCTTTGTTAGCGATCGAACGATTGAGCACAATATGACCATCCAGTATCCCACGTACGGCATCAGCGATCGGTTCATTCATATCGTCCCCATCGACGAGCACTGTATAAAATGCAGTAATTGAGCCTGACGGTCCGGTTCCTGCACGTTCAAGCAACTTCGGCAATCCGGCAAATACGGATGGCGTATACCCTCTCATCGCTGGTGGTTCACCGATCGCCAATCCGACTTCACGTTGTGCCATCGCGTAACGGGTAACCGAGTCCATCATAAACATTACATTCATACCGCGATCACGAAAATATTCAGCAATCGTAGTGGCAATCAACGCCCCTTTGATCCGAATCAGCGCCGGCTGATCTGATGTCGCAACAATGACTACGGATCGCTGCAAGCCTTCCGGACCAAGATCGCGTTCGATAAAGTCACGCACTTCGCGTCCACGCTCTCCAATCAAGGCGATTACGTTCACATCGGCTTCGGTGTTACGGGCAATCATGCCCATCAGCGTACTTTTACCAACACCGGAACCGGCGAAGATGCCGACACGTTGTCCTTTACCGATCGTGAGTAGCCCGTCGATCGCTCTTACGCCTACGCTCATCGGGTCCTGTACTCTAGGTCTTGTCATCGGATTCGGTGGTGAATTGAAGGTGGAGTAATGAGTCATGCGCGCTGGTAGCACCGAGCCATCCAGCGGCTGTCCCAATCCGTCCAACACCTTGCCTAACAGCTCCGATCCGACTTGTACCGTCAGCGGTTTGCCCGTTCCGACCACATCACAACCAGGTCCGATCGATTGCAGCTCGCCAAGCGGCATTAACAATACTTTATTGTCACGGAATCCGACCACTTCTGCACGCAGCGGATCGAATCCTTTAGTTGGATAAATGTAACAAACATCACCGATGCTTGCGTCCGGCCCTTCCGACTCTACCATCAAGCCGATGACCTGGGTCACTTTACCATTGATGCGTACCGGATCAAGCTGCTTCAGATAGTCCAGATAACGGCTTGCATTAAGTTCCTGCATTGCCATTCCCCCGCTCCTCATCATGAAGTGCTAAACGCAGCAGTTCCTTTTTCAGTTCGACCAACTGCGTATCGACCCGTGCATCTACACTACCAAATGCAGACCGAAGCACACAGCCACGATCGCGAACCGTTGCATCCGGCAAAATTTGCAGCTCTGCCTGTGAATCGATCGACAGCACCAATTCTTCACGCGCCGCATGAACAAAATCAAATTGTGAAGGGCTAACACAAAGTGTAATGACACCTTGCTCCCGTTTGCGTAGCAGCGTCTTTTTGATTAGCGACACGACCAGCTCCGGCTGTTCACCAAGCTCTTTGTCGATTACCTTTTCAGCAATTCCGCAGCTCAATTCAACGAGAAACGGCTCCGCTTCCTGAATAATCTGCTCTTTCGCTTCATACGCTTGCGTTAATACCATCTGCGCTTCTTCCATCGTCTGCCCGATATGTTCCTGCAATTCCAATTCTACGCGTTGTCTGCCTTCTTCAAAACCTTGCTGAAAAGCTTCCGCTTTTACCGCTTCGATCAGATGCTCATCTTGCTCACGCCGCTCTTGCCACCAGCTCGCGATCGTATCCTGCGCCTGTTGCAGCATACGTTCCGCTTCTTCAGCCGCTTCGCGCACTTGCCGTTCGGCAAATTCGCGTGCATCAGCCAGCATCTGCTCTTTCATCAAAACCGTTTGCTCATCTACTCTAGGCTGATCATATACAATGTGCGGGATATGCTGGGACGTTCCTGCAAGATCGTTCGCTTTAAAATAATCTTTGCTCAGATCGAGTTTTTTCAAAATTTCAACTGGAATATATTGGGATGATTTTATCAAATTAGACAATGATATCATCTCCTCCGCCACGCGCTATGATGATCTCTCCAGATTCTTCGAGTCTACGGATAATACCTACGATACGGCTTTGAGCTTCCTCGACATCTTTAAGCCGTACAGGCCCCATAAATTCCATTTCTTCTTTGAACGTATCCGCCATCCGTTTGGACATATTGGAAAATACAGCTTCACGCACATCTTCGCTTGCCACTTTGAGCGCGAGCTGCAAATCGGCATTTTCCACATCGCGAATGATACGTTGAATTGAACGATTGTCGATATTGACGATGTCCTCGAATACGAACATCCGCTTTTTGATTTCTTCCGCCAATTCCGGGTCCTGAATTTCCAACGAGTCCAAAATCGTACGCTCGGTTCCGCGATCGACGCCGTTCAAAATTTGTACGATCGACTCGATACCGCCAGCATTTGTGTAATCCTGTGTGACGGTAGAGGAAAGCTTTTGCTCCAACACACGTTCCACCTGTGCGATAATTTCCGGTGACGTGCTGTCCATAACCGCTACTCTGCGCGCAACCTCTGCCTGTTTTTCCTGCGGCAAAGACGATAGAATAACCGCCGCCTGCTCGAACTGCAAATAGGACAGCACGAGCGCGATCGTTTGCGGATTTTCATTTTGAATAAAGTTTAAAATCTGACTTGGATCAGCCTTGCGTGCGAAATCAAACGGTCGTACCTGAAGTGTAGCAGTCAGGCGATTAATAACTTCCATTGCTTTCGATTCGCCAAGCGCTTTTTCCAAAATTTCTTTGGCATAATTGATACCGCCCTGGGAGATATATTCCTGCGCCAGGCATATTTGATGAAATTCGGATACGACAGAGTCTTTTTCAGAGCTATCCACTTTACGCACATTGGCAATTTCCAAAGTAAGCTGCTCGATTTCTTCATCGCGCAAATGTTTGAAAATTTGTGCGGATACTTCAGGGCCAAGTGAGATGAGCAGGATGGCCGCTTTTTGTCGTCCGTTCAGTATAGCTCCCTTTGCCAAACGTATTCACCTCTTATTCGTCAGCAAGCCATGTACGCAGCAAGTTTACAAATTCGTCCGGTTTCTTTTTCGCCAGCGATTCGAGCTGTTTACGTACTTGACTGTCATTGGTCAAGTTTTCCAAACTAATGGAAGGCAATTCTGTAACTGGCGGAAGCATCATATCTTCGCCCATTTCTTCAGCTTGCTGTTTGCGACGACGATAAACGACGAGCGCAATAATCCCGATTACTAGTGCCGCTGCTACGCCAGCCATCCACTGCCAGTTGGAGGCAAGGAAGCCGTCACCGCTGTAATCGTTAGTTGCAAATGGTTGTGGAGACATTACGCTAACTTTACTTGCAATCGCTGTCGCATCAGTATAAGTGATTCCGTTTTCTGCCAATGATGTTCTAACGATGTTTTCAAGCATCGTTTTGATATTAGCATTCAGTTCATCTTGTTGCGTTTTAACAGTATTATCTTTTGGGTCTTGAGCGCTTGCTGCAACAAGAGTCGGATTCGGATCGATCAGAACGTTAATGCTCAAATCTTGTACATGATACGGACTTGCGGCAATTTCATTATGAATTCGGTTCACTTCATAATTGATCGTGCTCTGCGATTTCTCGGATGATGTATTTCCACTGGAGGAGCCTCCAGGATAAGTCGGTGTATCGGTGGAACCTGTACCTGCTGTACCGCTATCAGGAGTAGAAGTGCCTGTGTACGATTCCTGAATTTTCTGGGCGCTAATTGCAATCCCTTGCATATTGTCTGTATCAACCGGTTCAACGCGATCTTCCTTCGTTGTGCGCTGATCAAAATTGAGTGTGGACGTTACGAGTACATTTACTTTATCCGGACCAAGCAAGCGAGCCAAAAATTGTCTTACGTTATTTTCAACATCAGCTTCATACTTTTTCTGCAATGCCATATTGTCTTGCACCGCGCCGATCAGATTGCCTGAACCGCCGCCTTTTACTGTAGCGACCAGCTCGCTTCCGTCTGTTCCGTCCGTAATCGTGATGTTATCGATCGGAAGGCGAGGTACTGCCGTATGCACGAGATTAAAATAACCGTCAATTGCTTCCTGCGAAGCGCGGAAGCCTGGTTTGAACTGCATAACAACGGATGCGCTTGCTGTATCCTTATTCTCATCGGTTGCAAACAAGCTTTCTTGTGGCAAGTTAATGAGCACCTTCGCATTTTGAACACCGTTCATATTGCGAAGCAATTGGGAAACTTCCCCGTTGAGTGCATTTCTGTATTTGATATTAAATTCATTATCCGTCATCCCGATCGCAGATGAACTCGTATTGAATTCGCTGAAACCGATCGTACCGTTCTGAATCAGTCCTTGAGAACCTACCGCTACTTTCACTTTAGCTGCACTTTCGGAAGGCACCGAAATGGTCGTGCCATCCTGACTGAGCTGGTAAGGAATCTTTTGCCCATCCAAGTATTGCATGACCGCCGCAGAATCGGTCGCATCCAGATTTTGAAATGCAACCTCATATTGGGTTTTGGTAAACTGCATCGTTAGCACAACAATTGCAATAATAATAAATGCAAGCGTTGAGATCAGTAGAATTTTCTGATTTTTGTTAAAGTTTTTCCAGTATTGCACGAGTTTGTCTCTGTACTGGACAATTCTTTCATTCACAATGCCACCCCACTCGAAACTTTGCTATGAAACCTCATCTCAGTCCATTTACATTTGTGTCCGCATAATTTCTTGATACGCTTCAATGGCTTTATTTCGAATCTGGGCAGTCAATTGCAGACTTAACATCGACTTTTCGCCTGCAACCATCACCTGGTCTACGTCTGCTTTACCGATCAGGAACTGATCATTTAACTTGTGTACGTTTTGCTCTTGTGCATTAACTTGCTCCAATGCATCAGCCAAATAAGAACCGAACTGATTCATCGCTTCTCCCGGGGTCGTTTGAGTCGGAGAAACCGCATTTTTCATTTGAAGTGGTGAAGTGCCAGCGCCAATATTAAACATTGTGTTTTCTATCATTAATTACCCCTCCTTCCAATTTTTGATTCATTACTTACCAATCTGCATTGCTTTCATTAGCATTGCTTTTGTGGCATTCAGTGCAGTTACGTTAGCTTCATATGAACGCGAAGCCGATATCATGTCCACCATTTCTTTTAAAGTATCGACGTTTGGCATTTTTACATAGCCGTTTTTGTCAGCATCCGGGTGTGTTGGATTGTACACCAACTTGAACGGTTCTTTATCTTCCTCGATGCCGACAGCTTTGACGCCATTTATACCTGAGCTATTTGATCCGTTCATTGCATTATCAAGGGAATCAGCAAATGAAGACTTGTTAGGCGCAAGCACAACCTCTTTGCGGCGGTATGGCACCGCTTCGCCATTTTGCACGCTTGCTCTAGTCGTTTCGGCATTGGCGATATTGGAGGAAACGACATCCATACGCAGACGCTGTGCAGTCAGTGCAGAAGCACTAATATCAAAACTGTTACTGATTCTCATCTGTTACGCTCCTCCTGTGCCTTGAATCGCGGTACGCATCATTTTGATCTGATGATTAACTTGTTCGATGTACGTATTGTAGCGAAGCTGATTTTCAGCCAAATTCGACATTTCCACATCGATATCTACATTATTAAGGTTGTTGTTCATTACCGTTCCCTCATCTGTAACAACGGTAGGCTGTGGAACACTGTCTGGCGAACTTCCAATTTGGAAATGACGCGGGTTAGTAGTAATGCCACGGAATGAACTAGTGCCATCATCAAGTTGGGACTGAAGCATGTTTTCAAATGAAACTTGAGAACGTTTAAAATAAGGTGTGTCTGCATTGGCGATATTGTTTGTAATGACTTGTTGTCTAAGATTAGCTGCACTTAGCGCACCTTCTAATCGACGAAAACCCACATCATTAAGCAAATTCACTTACGCCACTCCTTTCACTAAAATATATTTAAACTAACAAATGTAACTTGCATTTTTTTCATTTCATCTAATCATTCGACAAATATTGCGGAATTATGTTGTTTTTACTCGTTCTGCGTCGTTTTTCCTAAAAAAGTGATACCATAAGTTTCCTAGAGAATTGGTCTTAAGACAATAAGAAGAAAGGACTATCTTTTAGCAAGTAAAATCAGTTTTTGTCTTATTTTGAATATTTTTTTCCAAATAGTATAAATAATATGACATTTAAAACAAATATTGTTATCAATTAATTAGAAAAAGTACTTTATTTTTACATTTTCAAGCAATTCAGCGTCTGGAAAAACTGGAAATAAACAAGGAAATAAAATAGTCATTTTGTTACAGATTATTGAAAAATAGCTTTCTTTTCGATCTAAATATACTATTTTACGTCCCAAATCCTAGTTCGGATTACTTAAACAATATGAAGTTCAAATGAATTTGTCAAAAATATACTAATTTATTCCAAATTATCGACTTTTTTTAACAGTGCTTAAATCTGTACTGTATGTTGTCGATAACTTGCATATTTACGCAAACGCCATTATCATAACTTAAGTTCGCTAAAAAATCTATATCAATTTATATCATTTCAAAAAGTAAGATACGCGCACTTTTAAATCGTCGCTTCATAATTGGTATTGCTTACTGAACTATTATACTTATCATACCGTTTTCACACATTTGAAAACATAGGAAAAAGGCGGGGAACTGCCCAATCCAGCCCCCCACCTTTTTCCTAAAATAAAACCTATCGTTTTTAATCTATTCCTACTCCACTAAACAAGCGATGAGCATTGCTTATAAAATATATTGGCTCAAATCGCGATCTTGGGCAATGTCTTTCAGCTTTTCCTGTACATATTGCGGTGTGATCACAAACGTATCAAGCGTAAGTTCTGGCGCTTCAAACGAAATGTCTTCCAGCAACTTCTCCATAATCGTATGCAAACGACGTGCCCCGATATTTTCCGTATTTTGATTGACCGTTGCCGCAATGCTGGCAATTTCGCGAATCGCTTCATCGGAAAATTGCAGCTCGATATTTTCCGCACGCAACAAATAGGCATATTGATGAGTGAGCGCATTTTGCGGTTCTTTCAAAATGTTAATAAAGTCTTCCATCGTCAAACTTTCCAATTCGACCCGAATCGGGAAGCGCCCTTGCAACTCTGGAATTAGATCGGACGGTTTGGACGTATGGAATGCGCCTGCCGCGATAAACAAAATATAATCCGTTTTGACTGGACCATATTTGGTCATAACGGTGGAACCTTCTACGATCGGCAAAATATCGCGCTGTACCCCTTCACGGGATACGTCCGGGCCTGAGCTGCTGCGCCCTGTGCCTGCCACTTTATCAATCTCATCGATAAAAATAATACCGCTTTGCTCTGCACGGCGCACCGACTCTTGATTCACATCATCCATATCAAGCAATTTGTTCGCTTCTTGTTGGGTCAATACTTTACGTGCTTCCTTAATCGGAAGTTTACGCTTTTTCATCCGTTTAGGCAGCAGATTCCCTAACATCTCCTGCATGTTCATGCCCATCTGATCATTTCCTTGACCCATAAACATATCCATCATATTCGGCGTTGTGTCTTCTACTTCAACTTCGATAATTTCATCTTCAAGCTTGCCGGACAACAAATCAAACCGAATCTGTCTACGCTTTTCATGGATCGATTGTTGTTCATGAGGATCGGAACTCGGTTCCTCCGTGGAATGCGTATTTCCTCCACCGCCGCCAAACAGCATTTCGAACGGATTACGCTGATTTTTGGCTTTAAACGAAGATGGCACCAAAATGTTAACGATTTGTTCGTTGGCGGCTTCTTCCGCTTTATCTTTTACCTTTTCCGTACGTTCAGCTTTCACGACACGAATGGACGTTTCCACCAGATCGCGTACCATCGATTCTACATCACGGCCGACATAACCGACTTCTGTAAACTTGGTTGCTTCCACTTTTACAAACGGCGCATGCACTAGCTTTGCCAAGCGACGGGCAATTTCCGTTTTACCGACACCGGTCGGTCCGATCATTAACATATTTTTAGGAATGATCTCGTCCTGAATATCCTCCTGAAGCAGGCTGCGGCGGTAACGATTACGAAGTGCCACGGCTACCGATTTTTTAGCTTGTTTTTGACCGACAATATATTTGTCTAATTCTGCTACAATCTGTCTTGGCGTTAACGCCTGGGCATCTTTATTCATGCTGTGTCCCTCCATCCTAAATTCAGAAACAAAAACCGGTACAGTCCCGCCCCTGCAAGTGGAGTACGGACCGCACCGGCCAGGCTCATAGTTCTTCTACAATAATGTTATCGTTCGTGTACACACAAATTTCCGCTGCAATTTGCAACGAAGATTGCACGATATCACGCGCTTCTAAGTCTTTACCGTGGCGTTTGAGCGCACGTGCAGCCGACAGAGCAAAATTACCACCTGAACCGATCGCAATCACATCATCATCAGGCTCAATAATTTCTCCGCCACCGGAAATAAGCAGCATACCGGTTTTGTCCATTACGATTAGCAATGCTTCCAGCTTGCGTAGCACACGATCCGAGCGCCATTCTTTGGCAAGTTCAACAGCAGCACGTTGCAAATTGCCATGATGTTCTTCCAATTTGGCTTCGAACTTCTCAAACAACGTAATCGCATCAGCAACCGAACCGGCAAATCCAGCCAGTACCTGACCACGATACAGACGACGGATTTTTTTGGCATGTTGCTTCATAATGACGTTTTGTCCAAAGGTTACTTGTCCATCACCGGCAATCGCTGCTTTACCATGATGACGTACGGCACAGATTGTTGTTGCGTGAAATGAAAGCTCCATCTAATTTCCCTCCTGTTCGTCGTCTCTCAGCATTACGGATGACAAGGCAATTGGTTCCATGATTAAGTGCATGTAAATTAGCAACTTCATACTAAGCTGTGTAAACCAACAGTTAAACTGAAGTAAAATCGGTTGTTTGCCTAACGACACGGCAATAGGATCATCCGCTTGTTTTGATCGCCATATATCTATATTCAGTTGCCCATGCAAACAATGGAAGCCCATATTAGTCAACAGAGATGACATACACAAGCGACCTATACCACTACGATCACATATCGGACGTTTATAAAGCTGCGGTTTACGTCATATGCATAATACAGACCATATACGAGCCGCTTCGTAAACGCCTTATCATTACTTGACCTTAATCGGCGGATTCGGCAGTCGCAACCGGCTCTGCTTCCGGCAGTTCAAAAAAAGTACGAATACTGTCCAGCGCCTGCTGCGCCAACATTTCGTTTTTTTCCTTTTTGTTGCGGATTTTCTTTGCCGGTTTAGGCAATAGACCGAAGTTTGCATTCATCGGCTGGAAATGCTCTGGATCAGCTTCGGTAATATAATGCGCCATACTACCAAGCGTGCTCGCTTGTGGCAATACTAGCAATTGTTCCCCTTTAGCGAGCCGAGCAGCATTCAAGCCGGCAATCAAACCGGAAGCAGCAGATTCTACATAACCTTCTACCCCTGTCATCTGACCCGCAAAAAAGACATTTGGATTGTTTTTCAACTGATACGTAGGTTCCAGCAGGCGTGGCGAATTAATAAACGTATTACGGTGCATTACGCCAAAGCGCACAAATTCGGCATTTTCCAAACCAGGAATCATTGAAAATACACGACGTTGCTCGCCCCATTTCAAATGAGTCTGGAAACCAACCATATTGTACAGCGTGCCTGCGGCATTATCTTGACGCAACTGCACGACTGCAAACGGCAATTCCCCAGTATGCGGATTCACGAGTCCAACCGGCTTCATCGGACCGAACAATGCAGTCTGCTTGCCACGCTTCATCATAATCTCGATCGGCATACAGCCTTCGAAATAAATTTCCTTTTCAAATTCCTTCAATTGAGCGGTCTCTGCTCCAACCAATGCTTCATAAAACGCATTGAACTGCTCCTCATTCATCGGGCAGTTCAAATAGGCTGCCTCCCCTTTATCATAACGGGAAGCGAGATACACTTTGCTCATATCGATCGAATCTTTCTCAATGATCGGTGCCGCCGCATCATAGAAATAAAAATACTGTTCCCCGAGCAGTTCTTGAATTTGTTTGGATAATGCCGGCGAAGTGAGCGGGCCGGTAGCGATCACCACGATGCCATCTTTCGGCAGCTCCTGCACTTCTTCATTTAATACCGTCACTAATGGATGATTGTGCAATGTCGATGTGATTTCACCGGAAAAACCATCACGGTCAACCGCAAGCGCCCCACCAGCCGGTACAGCATGGCGATCTGCCGCTCCCAGCACGAGCGAATTCAGCATCCGCATTTCTTCCTTCATCACGCCAACCGCATTCGCGAGTGTGTTGGAACGCAGCGAGTTACTGCATACAAGCTCGGCAAACTGGTTCGTATGGTGTGCCGGTGTTTTCACAACCGGGCGCATTTCATATAACTGTACAGGTACGCCCTGACTGGCGATCTGCCATGCAGCTTCACTGCCTGCAAGTCCAGCTCCGATAACGGTTACCTTTTGAATCTCTGACACGATAAAAACCCCCTGAATGTCTTCCCGTAGATAATGAGTGAAAAATAGCACGACTTGTATCCAGTTCATATGCTGAATACAAGTCAGTCGTTGTGCTGCCTTTGTCGTATTTATAGTATACGTGAAATGATATGGAAATTCTAATGAGACAGCGGACGATCATTCCGCTGCGGCAGATGACTGCACCGTATACGTATGCGGTATAGCAGTTTAATCCATTTCCACCGCATCTTCATTGTCATTTTCCTCTACCATTTCCGTATGGTCACAGCTTGTGCATTGTAGCTTGACACCTTGCTTATTCCGCTTTTCGACCATCATCGATGTGCATACCGGGCAAGGTTTAGGCGATGGGCGATCCCATGATACAAAATCACATTCAGGATAACGATTACAACCGTAAAATACACGGCCTTTTTTGCTGCGGCGCTCAACGACATCACCTTCATGACAAGTTGGGCATTTGACACCGATATCTTTGATAATCGGCTTTGTCGTGCGGCAATCTGGAAAACCGGAGCAAGCGAGAAACTTGCCGAAACGTCCCAGCTTGTACACCATATGACGTCCGCATTTATCGCAAATCTCATCGGACACTTCGTCCTCGATCTCGATTTCTTTCATTTCTTCTTCAGCGAATTCAAGCCGCTTTTCGAATGATTCATAAAAATCATTCAGCACCTGTACCCAGTCTTCTTGACCTTCTTCTACATGGTCAAGGTCTTGCTCCATATTAGCGGTAAATTCCACATTCAGAATCTCAGGGAAAAATTCCTCCATTTGCTGAATAACAAGCTCACCCAGCTCGGTCGGCATAAACTTTTTCTCCTCGATCGCTACGTAGCCGCGCTTTTGGATCGTTTCGAGTGTTGGCGCATACGTACTCGGACGACCGATCCCGAGTTCTTCCAGCGTTTTTACTAATCTTGCCTCCGTATAACGTGGTGGCGGCTGTGTAAAATGCTGCTTTGGCTCAATATTTTCCGGCGTCGGTTTATCGCCTTTGGCAAGCGGTGGTAGAAACTTTTCGCTTTCTTCCTTACCATCATCATTGCCTTCTACATACACTTTCATAAAACCTTGGAACCGAACTTTCGAACCGACAGCGCGGAATGTTGCAGGCCCGGCGGCGATATCAACGGACATCGTATCCAGTACGGCAGAAGCCATCTGACTGGCGGCAAAACGCTCCCACACTAACTTATAGAGACGGAACTGATCGCGGCTCATATATTCTTTTACCGATTCCGGCTCACGGCTCGCAGAGGTTGGACGAATCGCTTCATGCGCATCCTGTGCGTTGGCATTTTTTTTCGTATATTGACGCGGTTCTTCCGGAATATAATCATTGCCGTATTTGCCTGTAATATATTCCCGAATTTCTTCCTGTGCTGAGGCGGCAATTCGGGTAGAGTCTGTACGCATATAGGTGATCAGACCGACCGTGCCCTCTTTGCCCAAATCGATCCCTTCATATAATTGCTGGGCGACAGACATCGTTTTCGCTGCGCGAAAGTTCAGTTTACGCGCGGCTTCCTGTTGCAGCGAAGACGTCGTAAATGGAGCGGCTGGATGGCGCAGTCGTTCGCGCTCTTTAATTTCGTTCACTTCAAACGTAGCATCAGCGATCGCTGCCAATACTTCATTCACATCTTGCTCGCTGTGCAGCTCTTTTTTCTCACCGTTCAATTGATGAAACTTCGCTTCAAACGTCGTATCGTTGATCGTCAATCTGGCGGTAATGCTCCAGTATTCTTCAGGCGTAAACTCTGAAATTTCATTTTCACGATCGATAATAATTTTGACGGCAACCGATTGTACACGACCGGCAGACAAACCCTTTTTAACTTTCTTCCATAATAGGGGGCTGATCTTGTAGCCGACGAGCCGATCTAATATACGGCGCGCCTGCTGGGCATTGACCAAATCCATATTAATTTGACGCGGCGTTTTAAAGGCATCTTTTACCGCTTGCTTCGTAATTTCGTTAAATACGACACGGCATGCTTCGCCTTCATTCACATCTAGCGCATGCGCCAAATGCCAGGCAATCGCTTCGCCTTCACGATCCGGGTCAGCTGCGAGATAAACTTTTTTCACTTTTTTTCGTGCATCTTTTAATTCTTTCAGAATGGAACCTTTGCCACGAATCGTAATATATTTGGGATCGAAGTCATTTTCGACATCCACTCCAATTTGGCTTTTTGGTAAATCACGGACATGACCCATAGATGCTTTAACGATAAACTTGCTGCCCAAATATTTGCCAATCGTTTTCGCTTTTGCTGGTGATTCCACAATGACGAGTGAATCTGCCACAGGTTTGTCCCCCTTTCCGTTATGCTATCTATAATTTGCATGATATTAAGCTATATATGGCACCAGAGCGCTGACTGATCTGTTTTTTTATGATTAAAGATAACAGAACCGTATGCAAAAGTCCAAAATCAAACTGTGATTTCGTTTGAATTTCGTCGATCGTTGCGTCACCCTGCTCCAATATAAGGTATATCGTCTTTTCCTGTTCTGTCAAATGAGAAATATTTGTAAGCTTCGGTTCAGGCGTATAATTCACGTTGTTAACTATTCCATTATCTTCCTGTTTCACGTATGTTTTATCACACAAATCGTGTGCGATTGAATCATATTCATTGATGACATCGTGTACATCGGTAACCATAATGGCACCTTGTTTGAGCAGTGCCAATGTGCCTTTGCTTTTCGGTGAAGTGATCGGACCTGGAACGGCAAACACATCACGATTGCTCTCCATCGCATAGTCAGCCGTAATGAGCGAACCGCTGCGCTCATCCGCTTCAACGACGATTGAGCCATGCGCCAAACCGGCGATAATGCGATTGCGCTGTGGAAAAGTGCCTGGCGAAGCTCGTGTACCGAGCGGATATTCCGATATGATCAATCCATGCTGACAAATACGTTCATATAGCAACCGATTTTCCAACGGATAAATTACATCGACCCCGGTTCCAAGTACAGCAATCGTGCTGCCATTTGCTTGCAATGTCGCCTCATGGCACACGCTATCGACTCCGCGCGCCAACCCGCTTACGATCGTTATCCCACGTTCACTTAATCCTCCCGCCAACAGCTCAGCAACACGTCGCCCGTACGCTGTCGGCACGCGTGTTCCGACCATGCCAATACAGAAGGAATGAAGCAATTCGCTCCGCCCACGCATATACAATACCCACGGCGGTTGAGCGATTTGCTTCATTAATAGAGGGTACGTATCGTCCATCATCGTCACGATATCGATGCCTTGCTCGGTGTATCGGGCTAACTTATTAGTAATAGCGCTTTCGCTTAATTCAGATGGCAACCATTGCGCCACTTTTTCGGGCATGCCTAAGCTACGCCAGCGTCCGGCACTCCATGCCGGCAGTTCGCGCAGGTCCACATGCTGTTGTAGTATACCATATATCCTTTTCCAGCCAATACCTGCTGTTTCATGCAAACCGATCAACACATCACGTTCATCCAGCATAGTCCATCTCCCCCAAATCGGAGTCGGATGAAATCACCTACTCCATTTAATCGTAAGTTCATTTAGATTGCAAGCGTTTACTCGATCGAAACGATCTATCAACAGATGGCATATAGCTTAAAATGCAAAAAAGCAACCTTCTCTGCCCTATGGCTTCAAAGGTTGCTTACCTTGTATAAATGATTATAAATTTCGTATAGTTGCTTCATTCATTATAGATGAACACATCACAGAAAGTCCATCCCATTTCGAGACAGACTTTCTGTATATTTATGCAGCCGTTCCGGTACATTCACAGTGTGACACGTATCTCATTTTCATCGAAATACGTATCGGATGATATACTGTATCAGCGCAAAACGGCTCCATCAATAATCAAATGAATATGTTCATGCCGCTACTGCACACTTAGTGCGTGGTGCATTCGCTTAGCAGACCGCGTTCTTCCAACACTTCAACGAGCGTAGAGCCCATTTCGGAAGGTGTTGGAGCGACTTTAATACCGCAAGATTCCAGCTTGGCGATTTTCTCAGCTGCTGTACCTTTACCGCCGGAAATGATCGCGCCCGCGTGACCCATACGTTTGCCTGGAGGCGCTGTTGCACCGCCGATAAAGCCAACAACCGGCTTCGTCATATTCGCTTGAATCCATTCAGCCGCTTCTTCCTCTGCCGTACCGCCAATTTCACCGATCATAATGACAGCGCGTGTGTTCGGGTCTTCGTTGAACAGTTTCAGAATATCGATAAATTCGGAGCCTTTAACCGGGTCTCCACCGATACCGACTGCAGACGATTGACCGATACCACGAGTAGACAGTTGGTGAACCGCTTCATAGGTCAATGTACCACTACGGGATACAACGCCAACATAACCCGGTTTGTGGATATAGCCCGGCATAATACCGATTTTACACTCGCCTGGTGTAATAACACCTGGACAGTTTGGTCCGATCAGGACGGTCTTTTTACCTTCCAAGTAACGGGATACTTTTACCATATCCAGTACTGGAATACCTTCTGTAATACAGATAACAAGATCAAGCTCCGCATCGATAGCTTCCAGAATCGAGTCGGCTGCAAATGCAGGCGGAACGTAGATTACGCTTGCGGTTGCACCGGTTTTCTCCTTCGCTTCGATAACGGTATTAAATACTGGCAGGCTCACATTTTCGCCGTTTTCCAATGTAATATCAACGGTTGTGCCGCCTTTGCCTGGTGTTACGCCACCTACCATTTGGGTACCGTAATCGAGCGCGCCCTTGGTGTGGAACAATCCCGTAGCACCGGTAATGCCCTGAGTGATAACTTTTGTATGCTTATCTACCAGAATACTCATTGTCCAGTCACAGCTCCTATCACTTAAATTGGGTTCGGATGTTATACGAGTGCAACGATCTTTTGTGCACCGTCAGCCATAGAGTCGGCAGCGACGATATTCAAGCCGGATTCAGCCAAAATTTGTTTGCCGAGATCGACGTTTGTACCTTCCAAACGTACGACTAATGGACGGCTAAGACCTACTTGTTTCGCCGCTTCCACTACACCGTTAGCGATCACATCACAACGCATGATGCCGCCGAAAATGTTAATAAAGATACCTTTTACGTTCTCATCGGACAGGATGATTTTGAACGCTTCGGTTACTTTCTCGGTCGTCGCACCGCCCCCTACATCAAGGAAGTTCGCGGGTTCGCCGCCGTAATATTTAATAATATCCATCGTTGCCATCGCCAGACCTGCACCGTTAACCATACAACCGATGTTGCCATCGAGTGCGATATAGCTAAGGTCAAATTTGGAAGCTTCGATTTCTTTTTCGTTTTCTTCCTCCAAATCACGCAGCTCCAAAATTTCCGGATGACGATACAATGCGTTGGAATCAAAGTTCAGCTTCGCGTCCAATGCCATAACTTGACCATCGCCGGTTACGACGAGCGGGTTGATCTCGGCAATCGAGCAATCTTTGTCTACAAATGCAGCGTACAAAGACATCATAAACTGAGCTGCTTTGTTCACCAGCTTAGTTGGAATATTGATGGCATAAGCCAGCTTACGTGCTTGGAATGGCTGCAAACCGATCGCTGGATCAACAGCTTCGCGGAAGATTTTTTCCGGCGTTTTCTCCGCCACTTCCTCGATCTCGGTACCGCCTTCTTCGGAAGCCATTATAACGACGCGGCCAGTGGCACGGTCGATAACTACGCCTATGTAATATTCTTTTTGAATATCACAGCCCTGTTCGATGAGCAGACGTTTGATTTCCTTGCCTTCAGGGCCGGTCTGATGCGTTACGAGCACCTTGCCGAGCAGTTCCTGTGCATACGTACGCACATCCTCAATGCTCTTTGCTATTTTGACGCCGCCTGCTTTACCACGGCCGCCGGCATGAATCTGTGCCTTAACGACACAAACCGGGCTTCCGAGCGATTCAGCCGCTGCTACAGCTTCTTCCACCGTAAAAGCAACCTTACCTTCGGGTACTGCCACACCATACTGTTTAAGCACTTGTTTTCCCTGATATTCATGGATATTCATCTGGTAAATCCTCCTATCGGCATGAATGCATTCCGGCAATATTGCCCGGCAAATCAACAACCTTTGCTATTGTACCACGTTTTTAAAACGCTTTCCTTAAAAATTTTACCATTTTAATCCACGCCACAGCCAAAATTAAACAGCCGGGAGATTTCCACATATTGGACAAATCACTCTGCTGTATGCTCCTTTTGACCAGGTGCGCCTACAGGGCAGCAGGCCTATAGCTAATATACCATGTATACGTTAACAAAGTAAAAAAATAAATCCTCTTTCGCGTTAAACGCCAAAGAGGACTATAACTTACCGACCCTGCGCAGGGTTTAATATAAAGCGAACATCGTATAATGTTCGCAGCGGTTTACTTACCGCTACCGCTTGCATTCACTTCGTGCACCGTCTTCAGCAAATGACGGAATTCATGCAACAATTCATCCAGCTTGTCCACATCCATACATGTTCTGCGACGCAAATCATCCGGAATGGACACGGCTTTCTCCTGCAAATTCCAGCCTGCTTCAGTCAGCGTAATGTGAACTTTACGCTCATCTTCAGTAGAGCGCTTACGAATAATCAATCCGGCTGCTTCCAGACGTTTAAGCAGCGGCGTCAATGTACCTGAATCAAGATAAAGGGCGTTACCCAGTTCTTTTACTGTACATTCACGTTGCTCCCACAGTACAAGCATAACAAGATATTGCGAATATGTGAGCCCAAGATGCTCCAGCAGCGGCTGGTACATTTTGGTCATTTCACGCGAGGATGCATAAATCGCAAAACAAAGCTGATTTTCCAGCTTTAATTGCGGATGAGGATATTCCTGGGAAGTATCCATAAATGTGATCACCTGCTTTTAAGATAAATTTGTGATAATAAAATGTATTCAAAATCATGCGCATATTAACGTGCATGTCGCTTGTAAAACGATAATTCAAAAAGGTGGTGTCTATAGGAACATCATGCAGATCGGAAAGCATGTCCTCCTTACCCGATTGGATCGATCAACACGTTCGGGCAGAAGACATACGTGGTCTCTAGCTCTCTCCAGCTCCAAGTTATCTAAAGCAATTACGAGAGGTTCCGTTTTCTAATATATGAACGGATGAGAATACATGATGCTTAGAGCATATTGTATCATAAAATCAATTGTTTGACATTAATATAATAGTCACCATTTTACTTTTTTAATTAATTGTGATAAATTAAATTTTGTAAAATCAAATTATAAAAAGGTGGTTTATATAATGTTAACTATCCAACAAAAAATGTACGAAACATCTGTCAAAGCGGTAGGCGGTCGTAACGGTTATATCGAGTCATCCAGCCCTGAACTGCGTCTTGATATATCTACGCCAAAAGAAATGGGCGGCGCAGGCGGTGCCGGCACGAATCCGGAGCAACTGTTTGCGGCAGGCTATTCCGCTTGTTTTGATAGTGCGCTCAATCTGGTCGCACGTATGCAAAAAGTAAAACATGAAGGCACCGAAGTGATCGGCACTGTAAGTTTTGGTAAAGCAGAAGATGGCGGCTTCGCGCTTGCTGTGAAGCTGGATGTGCTCGTTAAAGGTGTAGAACGTGAAACGGCAGAGCAGCTTGTGCAAGCAGCTCACGATGTATGTCCGTATTCGCGTGCAACACGCGGCAATATCGCGGTTGAGCTGAACGTATTGTAATCTTTTAAAATATTGTAGCCATTCGGGACGGCACGTTGATCGACGAAGGCTAATGAACGACAAAAACTGATAAACATGTATACATGTATTTGTATCGCAATCTATACGTTTGTCGCTAATCGAACAGATCAAATGGCTAGTGCAGTCTCCTGACAAACATAAACAACTCTAAATTCACATCCATAACACCTATTGTAATGCACCTGTAGCAATACGTACCGGCATAAACGATGTTGTTTATCCGTCTCTATTGTAGCAGGTGTATTTTTTGTGCGCTTTCTTGGAGCTTCGTTCACGTTCATTCAAGTATCCAGATTGTGTTGTGTCGGTTTCAATAATGTAAGCATTGTGTCAAAATTTGCTCTGCCGTTTATGTATGTTATGATGTTGTAAGCCACATCAAGGCTTGCAGCTTTTTTCAGTAAATTCATACGGTATTCACAGGAGGTCAATCATGACAAAATTAAAAATCACAACATTGCTGCTTGCGCTAACTGTAGTTGCAGCAACAGGCTGCTCTAACAACAGCAGCAACACTACCAATTCCGGCACACCGACAACGAGTGAACAAAGTAGCGAAAGTACAAGCATGACTACACCAGATAACGCTGCAACCGAGAGCGCCGAATCGACAACGGACACGACCGGCAGCACCGAAAGTACAACATCAACGGATCAAGGTAGCAGCTCGGCAACGGCAAACAGTGATCTGACGACTAAACAAGTTGCTGCCGCAATTGAAAAACAAGGCATCAAGCTCATTTCCAAACCGGAAGAAGGCTGGACGCTAAACAATGTAAAACCAGATCGTTATGTAACGAATAGTAATGCCAAACAAGCGGAGCCGGTATCGATCTATGTATTCAAATCCGAATCCGACCTGCAAACCGGTCTGAAAGACTTGGAAAAACAGGTGAACGGTGTCCCATTCCGCAAAACGGAATATACAAAAGGCAATGTGCTTGTCATCTACTGGTTCGATCCTGACCTGAACAAAGGCAACACCGAAAAAGGCGTACTGGATGCCAAAATCGCCAAAGCTGTAAACAGCCTGTAAGCGGCGTACAGCGATAAGTTTATCATTTGGCATTACCGGATCGTGCAGCAACATTCGATATGATCATGATGCGATACAACTGGATCATATACACCCCCATTAGATGGAGCAGAAGCTAGCTTCATCCATTCAAACCTATATGCCCGCATACGATAAACTCGTGCTTCACTGGAGATAGTTATCGAACTGCGGGCATATTTTGATCGTAGTATACGACCAATAGCTTGACCAAGTATGATTTCATTTCTTAAGCTAGTTCAAGTGCTTATCTATAAAAATTTCGGTACATAATCAAAATTAAAATTCAACTTGGTTTGCACACTAATTCATCATTGTCGGCTTGTTTATCGTAAGCGCAAATAACGTGTACTTTGCTCTGCTCATCGGAACAATAACGGTGAAGATGGACTCTACGGAAAATGGACTACGTTTTCAATCCGCTTCGCAATATTTCCACTCATCCTCCGGCATCTCATATTCATCCGATGAAAACCGCTGCTCCACAAACGGATCAGCCACATTATGAAACCCGTGATCTTCCCAAAATCCGCGTCGATCGTCTTTCATAAACTCAATCCCACGCAACCATTTGGCACTTTTCCAAAAATACAGCTGTGGCACGACCATCCGCAGCGGCGAGCCATGTTTGGCGGTAAGCGGTTTGCCATCATAATTCCAGGCGAGCAGCACATCATCTCGCAGCAATGATTGCAGTGGCAAATTAGTTTCATAATCAGGGTCAGCGTGCAGCATCACATAACGCGCTTCCGGCTTGACCTTAAGCTCATGCAGCAAATCAGCAAAACGAACCCCTTCCCAAACGGTATCAAATTTGGACCAACGGGTTACACAGTGAATATCGCTCACTGTTCGTGTCACCGGCAATGATTGCAGTTGCTTCATCGTAAACAGACGCTCCTGCTCCACTTCACCAAATATGCGCAAATTCCAAGACGCCAGATCATACTCCGGCACATCACCATAATGTAAAATCGGAAAGCTGTCGGTCAATGTTTGCCCAGGTGGTAAACGATGCTGTAATTCACTGCCCAGTTCGATTGGTTTCGGTGCAGGTGCTTTTTTCAAACGATCCGCTTTGTCGGACATTACCATTCCTCCTCATTCGTTTACTGCTATTGATCGAAGCACTTGATTCCAGCATTTCAAAACGACCAATACTACAAGTCATCCTTACCCTTGATGATTGCTATCGCTCATCTCGTTCAGTACGCAATGCTAACTCAGCGATAACCGGGTAATGATCCGACGGATATTTGCCTTCAAAATCGCGGCGCTCAATTGTAGCGGACAGCACATGCCATATCGGTTCAACAAATATATAATCGATCGGCTCGCCTTCCACCCCTCCAGCAAAATCATGAAATGTTCGTCCGTATTCGCCCTGCAAGCTGTTATACACATCATACAATCCAGGCAATTCGCCCAAATGAGGCAATTGTCCGTGCAAATATTGCAGCGGCGGCTCCGACGGTTGTCCATTCATATCGCCCATTATAATACCGGCACTGTTCGGATCAGCTGCCGCATGTTGCTTCATCATCGTCACGACCAGCTTGGCACCTTCCAGCCGTGCCTGCTCTCCGATATGATCAAAATGCACATTGTACACCCGCATGATCGCTTCGCTCTGGCGATGGCGGAATCGTCCCCATGTACAAATACGTGGAAAATCACTATCCCAGCCGAGTGAGCCTGCAACTGTCGGCGTTTCCGATAACCAAAATTGTCCCTGCTCCAACAATTCAAGCTCATCGTTACGGTAAAAGATCGCACAATGCTCATCTTCACTGCCTCCGCGCCGACCTTCACCAATCCAGTCATACCGTGGAAGTTGCGGCTGCAAATCATCCAGCATCACACGGTACGCTTCCTGTACACCGATTAGCGTAGGCGATTGATCCATTATCGTCTGCGCTGCCCATAAAGCACGATTTGCCCATTCATTGCCTGCATCATACGCCGTATACGTACGCAAATTAAAGGTCATTACTTTTACTGCGGTGGGCAGCGGTTTAGATTCATGTTCTACCATTGAGTATTCAGTCCTTTCCATAGGTGTGCTGCTATTATCGTTTGTTACACTGTAATTTACTATTCCAACTTAGGATGAACCTTAAAGCAAGCAAATTGACCTTGTGCATCATCGCAATCTTCATAGCGATAGTTGCCAAATGTAATGGCATTTCCGTACCATTTGCTGCTGCAACAGCGTTGCTATCGTATTGATGTTATCGATTATCCATTTCAGTCCATTCATGTGGTCAATTGCAAACATAACGTATTCGTCGCTTTTACGGTATAGGACAGCCAATCGTAAGCGCCAATTTAGGTTAGCGCTGTAACAATGCTTCCGCTTGCTCCATCATTTGCTGCACAATTTCGGCAGCAGGCTGGCGATCGGTGAGCAGTCTCGTTCCTTGTCCTGCCCATAATGCCATATGCTCGGGATTATGTTGGTCAGCGGCTGCGTTACGGATAGCGCGTGTTAACGTATTTTGCGTCGGGAAAGCTAGCGGCTCCATTCCAGCAGTGTTCCAATGTCGTATAAATGCATTACAAATTCCACGTGCAGGACGCCCGGAAAAAGCATTCGTAATGACCGTGCTCTCCTCTGTACTTTGCAGTAGCGCCTGCTTGTATACTTCATGTGCACCCGATTCAGCAGAAGTGAGAAAACGTGTGCCCATTTGCACGCCTTGTGCACCAAGCGCAAGTGCAGCGATCAGTCCACGCCCATCCATAATGCCGCCTGCAGCAAGCACCGGAATACGAACATGGTCAACGATTTGCGGAACGAGCGCCATCGTCCCGATATTAGAACCAAGCGGCTCCGTGCGGATATCAAATGTACCTCGATGTCCACCTGCCTCACTGCCTTGTGCCACGATTACATCACAGCCACTTGCTTGCGCTTGCATCGCTTCCGCTACCGTCGTTGCTGTACCGATCACTAGCATGCCAGCCGACTTTGCCTGTTGCATATGCATGGCGGACAACAAGCCAAATGTAGTACTAATGACAGGCACATGTTCTTCCAGCAATACGGCAAATTGCGCTTCAAAATGGTTAGGTGTCACGATCTCATTGCGGGCAGGTGCTGGAATACGTAGCGTTTGTCGAATCGGCTCCAATTGTTTCAACACCGCCTCCCATCCATCGTACTGATCACTGCCGATATGTGCAAACAAATTTACCGCAAACGGTGCATCCGTCTTCGCTTTAATTTCCTTTATCATCTGTCGAAGCTGTGGTGGATTAACATAAGCGCCCCCAAGCGTACCCAGTCCACCTGCATTTGAGACTGCCGCCACCAATGTCGGCATATTGGCAATGCCTGCCATCCCGGCAAGCACGAGCGGATAACGAATCCCCATCATTTGGCAAAAGTCAGTATTCCACTGAATTGGCATTTCTAAACCTCCTATTATGAGTCTGGTTAAGCGCAAAAACAGCTACAAATGAGTTTCCACATCGGTGTATAGATGCATCTTCATCTGTCTGAGTGGCACAGTCTAATCAACCAATAGTATATACTACGATATTTAGCTTCATCATCGTAGCACTGAATCGCCTCATTGTTGGGCGATTGATGTAGATTGTATCCATTTGGATGCACGTTATAACTATATAAAAAAAGCGAACCCGCTCCTCCTTTGTAAACGTTTCAGCCAAAAAAGCTCAGTTTCTAAAATATTTTCCGTTCCCTCAATTGACAACTTGTATATACAGGTATAGAATCAACATTGCAGATGATCTTGTATATACAGGTTAGATGATGGATGCAGCTGCATTTATGTACACATACTAATAGCGTAGCGCAGCTAACTTGGGGATCGGGTTAACGCATTTACAGGAGGAATTATACAGATGAATAGAACGGAGTGGTGGCGCAGATCGACCGTTTATCAAGTTTATCCGCGCAGTTTCAACGATACAACAGGTAACGGAATCGGAGACATTCGAGGTTTGACCGAAAAGCTTGATTATTTGCACGATTTGGGCATCGATATTGTGTGGCTACAGCCCGTTTATGTTTCACCGCAAAATGATAACGGTTACGATGTTGCCGATTATCGCGCGATCGATCCGATGTACGGTACGATGGACGATTTTGACGAGTTGCTGAGCGGAATTCATCAGCGCAATATGCGTCTGATGCTCGATATTGTGGTTAATCATTCGTCAACAGAGCACGTCTGGTTCAAGCAGTCGCGTCAATCTAAACATAATCCATATCGCGATTATTATATTTGGCGTGACCCTACACCAGGCGGCGGCGTTCCTAACAACTGGCAATCCAAATTCGGTGGTTCGGCATGGCAGTATGATGCGCAGACCGGGCAATATTATCTCGCTTTATTCGACCCGACCCAAGCTGATCTAAACTGGGAAAATGAACAAGTTCGGCATGAAGCAGCCGAATTGATGCGCTTTTGGACGGACAAAGGGGTGGATGGCTTTCGGCTTGATGTGATCAATCTGATTTCCAAAGATCAACATTTTCCTAATGATGAAGGCGATGATCTGATCATTAGCGATGGTCGCAGATTTTACACCGATGGGCCAAAAGTGCATGAATACATTAAAGAGTTGTACGACAATGTATTCGGTCCGTATGAGCTGGTGACGGTTGGCGAGATGTCGTCCACGACACTGGAACACTGTATTCGTTATTCCAATCCAGCGGAACGGGAATTTTCGATGACGTTTAACTTTCATCATCTTAAGGTTGATTACCCGTACGGTCAGAAATGGGAATTGATGCCTTACGATTTTGAAGCGCTGAAAACACTGCTTTCACAATGGCAATCCGGCATGTATATAGGCGGCGGCTGGAATGCTCTGTTCTGGAACAATCATGATCAGCCACGCGCTTTATCGCGTTTTGCTGATGATGGACGTTATCGGGTTGAAAGCGCTAAAATGCTGGCAACTACATTACACGGTTTGCAAGGCACACCGTACATTTTTCAGGGCGAAGAAATCGGGATGCCCAATCCGCACTGGAACGATATTACCGAATTTCGCGATGTCGAATCCAAAAACATGTATCGCATTATGGTCGAGCTGGGCAAATCACCGGAGGAAGCATTTGCGATTATCGCCCGCCGTTCGCGTGATAACGCCCGTACACCGATGCAGTGGGGTTACGGACCAAACGCCGGCTTTACCGATGGCACACCGTGGATCAAACTGGATGAACGCTATCCGGAAATTAACGTCAGCCTGCAACAGCATGATCCAAATTCGATTTTCAGCCATTACAAACGGTTGATTGCCCTGCGTAAAACCGAAGCTGTATTGACCGATGGCAATTATATTCGTCTGGACAACCAGCATTCACAAGTGTATGCCTATGCCCGCCAAACGGAACGCGATACACTGGTCGTTATATCCAATTTTACCGATCAGCCTGCCGAATTAAACTTGCCGGACGAGATAAACAATGTAAAACCGGTGACAGTTGAGCTGCTTGCCTCCAATACAGAGTATGCGCCCGCTCTGGACAGTACCGTATGGCTTGAACCTTATGCATCTTATATGTGGGTCATTCGGGGGTAAAGCCCCCGGTATTTTGCGACAAAGAATGGAGCTGAGCATATGTCGGTAAAAAAAGAAGACGTCGAGAAAATTGTTGAAGCGATTGGCGGTAAAGACAATATTGAAGTCGCTACACATTGTGTTACCCGGCTGCGCTTCTCCCTCGTGGACGAAAGCAAAGTAAACAAACAAGCGCTGGATGACAATGAGTTGGCAAAAGGTTATTTCTCCACCCAAGGACAATTCCAGGTCATTATCGGACCCGGTATCGTTGATAAAGCGTACGAACAATTGATAGCGATTACCGGTGGCAAACGCGCCACCAAAGAAGACGTCAAAGCCGCTGCGATCAAACATAAAAGCCCGATCCAGCAATTTATTAAAACATTGTCCGATATTTTCATCCCATTGTTGCCGGCGATCGTCACTGCCGGTTTGCTGCTCGGTATTAACAATCTGCTAACCGGCGCCAATATTTTTTATGCCGGCAAATCGCTTGTACAAGTGTATCCGCAATGGGCGGATTTTGCCGCCATCGTTAATACGATCGCCAGCACCGCGTTCACTTTCTTGCCTGCACTTGTCGGCTGGTCAGCGGCAACCCGTTTTGGCGGTAGCCCATTACTCGGCGTTGTGCTCGGTTTGATTCTCGTCAATCCATCTTTGTTAAGCGCTTACGATTATGCCAAAGCTTATAATGAAGGCACCGTACCTACATGGAATTTATTTGGTCTTCATATTAATGCGGTCGGTTATCAAGGACAAGTATTGCCGATGTTAGTCGCAGCTTATGTGCTAGTTGTGATCGAAAAATGGCTAACTCGAAAAGTGCCTGATTCACTCAAATTATTGCTCGTCGCGCCAATTGCACTGCTGGTGACAGGATTCCTCGCGTTTGTCGTTATCGGCCCGGTTACTTTTACAATTGGTAACTGGCTTACAGCTGGAGTCGTTTGGATTTTCTCAACGGTTCCGTGGCTGGGTGGGCTACTGTATGGCGGTCTGTATGCAGCGCTCGTTATTACCGGCATGCACCATACGTTCCTGGCAGTCGATTTGCAATTGATTAACTCTACTGGCGGCACATTCCTGTGGCCGATGCTGGCATTGTCCAATATCGCACAAGGTGCGGCTGCACTAGCGATGATGTTTGTTATTCGTACTCAAAAAATGAAAAGCCTGTCAGCGACAACTTCGTTAACCGCCTTCCTCGGCGTAACCGAACCGGCTGTATTTGGGGTAAATGTACGCTTTAAATATCCGCTGTTTATGGGGATGTTCGGCTCAGCGATCGGTGGTGTGTGGCTAACGATCAACCATGTACGTGCATTTGCGATCGGTGTAGGCGGTCTCCCAGGCTTCCTTGCTATTAATGTTGCACAGTGGGGTATCTTTTTCATCGGCATGGCGATTGCGCTTGTTGTGCCTTTTGTCGGAACATTACTGTGGGGCAGACTGAATATGCGCAAACAAGCTGCTGGCGGAGATGCACAAGCAGCCGAATTGGAGCTTGCCGATAACGATGTACAAAAAGTCGAACACAGTCAAAGCCCGCTTCCAACTAGCGCTGCGACCACGACTGCAACAGCGGCTACTTCCGCTGCACTTGATGTGCTGGAGCTAGTTGCACCGATTTCCGGACAAGCGGTTGCATTGGAACATGTACCTGATCCGGCATTTGCTGGCAAACAAATGGGCGAAGGTATCGCAATCGAGCCGACAGACGGCAAAGTGTACGCTCCATTCGATGGTACGGTCGTGCATGTCATTGATAAAAGTAAACATGCGCTTATTTTGGAACATACGAGTGGTGTACAAATTCTTGTGCATGTCGGCATCGATACAGTAGGGCTAAAAGGCAATGGTTTTAATGTCCATGTCGCTACCGGCGATCACGTCAGCAAAGGTCAATTGCTACTAGAATTTGATATCGATACGATCCAAGCGGCTGGTTATGCTACCATCTCCCCAGTCATCGTACCGATCGGTCAGGAAATGATCGACACGATCGAAGACATGCCTGGAACGGTTGAAGCGGGTAAAACACCGCTGCTGCGTATTCATTTGAGCAAGGCACATGCTTCCTAATTACGGATTGGAATGAATTGGCATAAGCTTAAACGATGTTAAATGATTATAAAATTATCGTGTATATGCGTGTTCATTGACCGTTATGTGGTAAATGATTGAAACGATGTATTAAAAGCGCCTGTCGTCCAGCTTCTGCTGCTAGCGACAGGCATTTTTGGCGTAGTATCGCTTACGATCGATCCGATCAATGCTAGCGCAAGCGGGAATTCGGTCAAAACATGCTTGGTTGGCAACATGTACTGACCAAATACAATCATTAACAATACAGCTTTGGCTCAAATGTAAACACGTACTGTAATCCACTAGATGACAAAGCTTGTCGTGTTTAACGTACTTATTATCGCTATGTATTCGTGTACATGACCCCAAATCATATCGTTTCCAACCGCTTCCGCCCGCTTTATACTTTGTTGTTATATGACATATACTTGGATTACTTCATCCTGACTGGATTATTTTGCATTTTTGCCTTATTATCCGTAAAATAGATGGCGGTGATGCAGATGAACAAAAATATTTTTTCGCAAATTTATAGTGATTATACACAGCAAATCGAAGCAGGCACGATCAAACCTGGGATTAAACTGCCGTCCGAAAATGAATTGGCAGAGCAATATGGTACATCTAGAGAAACGGTACGCAAAGCGCTCCACCTGTTATCCCAGAACGGATACATTCACAAAATGCGCGGCAAAGGCTCGTTTGTGCTGGATATGAACCGGATGGAATTCCCTATTTCCGGTCTGGTCAGTTTCAAAGAGCTGTCCGAGCGACTTGGACGCAATGTGCGTACGCTTGTACACGAAGTGTCGCTTATTCCGTGTCCGCCCCGTATTGCCAAGCAGCTCAACACAGGGGAACAAGAACCGATCTGGAAAGTCGTGCGTGCGCGTGAGATTGAGGATGAAAAGATTATTTTGGATAAAGATTATTTTCTCGCGTCCATCATCCCCTCCTTGTCTCACGACATTGCTAGCCAATCGATCTATGAATACTTGGAAGGCGAACTGGCGCTCAAAATCGCGTATGCTAAAAAAGAAATCTCGGTCGAACAAGTGACTGCCGAAGATAAATTGCTACTGGACTTAAAACGCGATACACATATCGTCGTCGTGCGTAATTATGTGCATTTGGAAGACACTACATTGTTTCAGTATACCGAATCTCGGCACCGACTGGACAAGTTCCAGTTTGTCGAGTTTGCACGCAGAATGACGAATGAGGAATGAGCAAATGGCGGGATTACGAGCACAATGAACGTGATTCCGCCATTGGTTTATGTTTATACATAAATTTTGCTAGTTTTGTCCAATTTCCGAATACAGTGAATTTCATTTGACAGCAGCAAAGATTAAATTTAATATATGCTATAGCATACAATTATTAATTCACTCTGTTTCGCCTTGCAACATCGACTCAAATCGCAGCCTATTTCGTTCGTTGCACGATAAAAATGCGCTCCAGACACTTCCGTATTGCATACATCGATCAACATACAGCTATGTTTCGCATCCTATGCTGCTGTGTAATCCAGTAAAAGGCAACTGCAATTCATTTATATGCTATAGCATAAAAAGGAGGACAATGATGACTAAATTATTTTTGGCTTTTGATCGTGAACTGCTCATTGCCGAGCAACGCGAGCAACACTGGCATGTCAGCTCCCATTTTAAAGGCGCTCATCCGGTGTCGCTTGCCGCCGACCCACATAATCAGCATACCGTGTATTGCGCAACTTTTGACCGTGGCTTATGGAAAACAGTCGATGGCGGTCATAGCTGGGAAGCGATTGATGTATCTCCGTCATTCGGAGACTTTACCGAAGCTAAAGATTACGCCAGAGCTACGTATACGACGCTGAATGTGGCAGCACCATCTGCACACGGGCAGCCTGCTATCATCTATGCCGGCACTGAACCAAGCTCGATCGTCTATTGTGCAGATGGGAGTGATTCGTTTGTAATGCTGACCGATTTTGCCCATGCTCCTTCAAAAGCAAACTGGTTTTTCCCACCACGCCCTTACACGCATCATGTGAAACATATCGAAGTACACCGTAGTGATCCGAATTTGCTCTATGCTACGATCGAGGTCGGTGGTTTATTTTATAGTACTGATCGTGGAGCGACATGGTCGGAAGCGGTCAACGCTCCCCGGGATATTCATCGCCTGTGCACACATGCTCAAGCTCCAGCTCGTTTATACGGAGCACTCGGAGATTCATTTCTTAAACAAGATCACTTCGGTCACGCTTATGCGGAAAGTATCGATCATGGGCTGACATGGGAGTATAATATTGACGGGCTGGAGCATCATTATGCTTATGATCTCGCTGTCCATCCGCAAGACCCGGATATCGTTATTTTAGCCACTTCCTCCAATCCGCAGCATGCTCACGATTATCAAGCTGGACGCTGTGAATCATTCCTGTATCGCAAGCAAAAAGGCAAACCGTGGACACGGCTGACAGATGGGCTACCAGATGCGCAAGGCTCATTAATTCCAGCTTTATGTGTCAATGCAAAAGGGGATTTCTATGCATTTAACAATAAAGGCGTATATCGTTCCGTCGATCGCGGATTAACATGGCAGTCACTTAATATCCCTTGGCAAACACGTTATATGAATCAGCATCCGTATGCGATCATTGTGCTAGACAAGTAAGCTATGCAATGATGTGCTGGACAAGTAAGCTCCAGCTGTTCATTCTGTACAGTTCAACGTTGACAGTTTATAGTACATCTCGTATGATTCAGACACTATAAATGATCCGAAGAAATGCGAGGTAACACTATGAATTTATACGACTTGACTGGATTTCTTGTTCATCGTACCGATGTGAAAATGACCAATTATTTTATGAAACAATTACGGCCATATGAGATTACACCTGATCAATGGGGGATCATTTACGTGCTGGATACAGAGCGTGCTTGCAATCAAAAACAACTTGCCGAGGCAATCGACCGCGATCAAACGACCGTGGTACGTATGATTCATTCACTTGAACGCAAACAAATGGTCAAAAAGATTCATAATCTGGACGATAAACGCTCTTACCATTTGTATTTATCCGCCAAAGGCGCAGCGATCAAAACACAATTGCTCGCTACTGTGCAACAAGCGCATGCACATGTCACACGCGGCTTTTCGCGCGCAGAAATCGAACAGTTGCGTACGTTTCTGGATCGACTGTATACCAATGTCATAGACGATGAATAAATAAACAATAAAACTGCATATTTATCGATTGATACGTAGTGAAATGGAGGCATAAAGTTGCTTGCAAACAAAGTAGCTATTGTAACAGGTGCAAATAAAGCCAAAGTATCCTAAAATCAAGTGCTCCTTGTTCATGTAAAAAAGGAACACTTGATTTTCAATAATTATGTTTATATTTTTTCAATCCAAACTAAATAAGGAGTCGAGAGCGTATAATCCTCGGCTGCCAAAATCTTGTAAGTAATATGTCCAAACGTCTGCTTTCGAGTCAACTCATAAACTAAAGCAGATGCCATCTTTGGGTCTTTAAAACGATACCCATCACAATTGTAACCGATCTCATTATACGGATCACCATTGTATACCCACTCGTGCGATTCACGATACGTTTCAAATTCTTTCAGTTCGTCTTTCCATTGAATCCAAGCTTGCTTTTCTGGTATATTCATAAACTTCACAAACTTCTCCTTTCCTTTATATTTTATAAAATTATACATAATAGAATGCCAGTAACTGACTTTCCAGTGGATGTCTGCTACATCAACATTCATGTTAATGATATCTTCAGATTGCCAAAAAGCGCTCATAATGATGGATTTCTATTATTTTATAAAAGCAATCTTTTTTAAATATACTACATCCCTATCCCCGATCCAGCTGCCGATACTGAATCGCCTCTGCAATATGTACCGTATCGATCTGTTCTTGCTGCTCCAAATCAGCAATCGTGCGTGCCAGCTTTAAAATACGATCTCGTGCGCGCATGCTCATACCGAGCTGCTCAAATGCAGTGTTTAGCAGCGAGTCGGCTTCTTTCGTTAACGGGGCATACTGGCGCAGCCATTTGCCGGACAATTGGCTGTTCCAATGGATACCGATCGGTTGGTAGCGCTGGATTTGTCGTTCATGTGCACGCCGGACATGCTCGCGCATAGCGGCGGAATCATCCCCATCCGCTACCGCCATACGGGACGATTGCAACTCCTGTTCGCTCGGCCGCGGTACTTCGACTTGCAAATCGATCCGATCAAGCAACGGGCCTGAAATTTTAGCGCGGTAGCGAGCGATTTTGGCATCCGTGCATGTACACGGATGGAGGGGATGACGGCTACCGGCGAAACCACACGGACACGGATTCATCGATACGGCAAGCAAAATATTAGCCGGAAATGTAAATACAGCTCTGGAGCGGCTAATGTGGATTTCGTGATCTTCCAGCGGCTGGCGCAATAGTTCCAAAATCGTACGCGGAAATTCAGGAAATTCATCCAGAAATAAAATGCCTTGATGTGCCAGGCTAACTTCGCCCGGTTTAGGAATAGTGCCGCCGCCGATAAGTGCGGAAGCGGTAATGCTATGATGCGGCGAACGAAAAGGACGTTTGCGCATCAATCCGGTGCCACCATCTTTTAATCTGCCAGCTACACTTAAAATTTTGGTCACTTCCAGTGCTTCTTCATCGGTTAATGGCGGCAAAATAGTCGGAAGGCGTTTGATCAGCATCGTTTTGCCTGTACCGGGTGGGCCGATCAGCAAAATATTGTGCATACCGGAGGCGGCGATTGTTAGCGCCCGCTTAACATGCTGTTGACCAAATACATCGGCATAATCTTCGGCAGTTACAGGCGCTGTATCGGTTGCAGACGATTGGGCAGCGCGGATGAACAGATGGGGACGCAGATGAATATGATGACGTGAATCAGAGCTTTTCGCATGCTTGGATGACGGATGGACTGCTGAATTAGTTGGCTGATCGACCTGCTTAGTCGACGAGAACTGAGCTATTGTTGGTGTCCTGTTGGGCGTATTTTCAAGTTCGCTTGTATGTTGATTGTTATACACATGCTCAAGTTTAGTTAGACTTTGAAGTTTGTTTATGTTCGGTTCGTTTATGTTTTTGACTTCACGCATACTGTTAATTTTATTTAACTCTTTCAGTTTACTTAAGTCTAAATTATCGTTTGTATGTTTAAGTTGACGCTGACCATATACAGGCGATTGAGCAGGATGATGGCTGTTCAAGTTGGCATAATCTGTTGGCGCTAACACACGTACTTGGATATCCGGTTGACCGGGGATGTGCATTTGAAATTGCTGTGGCTCCATTTTATTTAAGTTAGAGGCTATGTCCATTGGCTTTGTATTTGAACGTAAATCGATAGCTTCAGTTGAGACAGAGGCAGTAAGCTGTTCCACAATCGACTGGCGCTCTGACGCTTGTAACAGATCACGCATATGTTTGACACCGTACACATTCATCCCATCCACAAGCGCAGCTTCTGCTGCATTATTATACGGTACGATAACGGATGTCAAACCTCGTTGACGCGCCATATCAACCATCGACAGCACACCATGCACCGGACGTAAACTGCCGTCCAGCGCCAGCTCACCAAGCAGCAAAAAATTTTGCTGTTCCGGAAATACGAGCTGATCGCTCGTGACCAAAATGCCGATCGCAATCGCTAAGTCAAAAGCAGAGCCTTCTTTGCGCAAATCAGCAGGTGCCAGATTGATCGTTACCCGCTGAGATGGAAAAGTAAAGCCGCAATTTTTAATCGCTGAACGTACTCGCTCCACCGACTCACGTATCGCTGAATCCGGTAGACCGATAATCGACACGAGCGGCAAGCCGTTAGATAGATCGGTTTCTACCTCGACGAGCACACCGTGAATCCCTTGAATACACGCACTGAATTGTTTGCCATACATAACAAAAACACCCTTTCTGTTGATTGTCGCCATTTTACGTCCGCTTGCTGGATCGGTACTGGCTCAGCATACGGTCTGCCAGTGCTCACGCGATAGCTGATACATCGTTTGACATATTCAGCCTCGGCTAACGTAATAGCGTTCATCTTTGAAAAAGGGTGCTTCCTCTATTTTCGATTACTTATTTTATTGTTTATCCCGTGCATTAGGCGATGTCTGCAAACGTTCAAAATGGTCACGTTGCAAATACAATTAACGGCATGCGCAACATAATTCAATAACAACAAACGGTATCGAATTGCCTTTAAAACAATTTAAAAATACGCCCTACTCTACTCAAATTACGTAAATGCTTCGATACAATGCTCCAACTCTACAGCCTGATCATGCTCATTCAGTCGTACAGCGATCACATCATAGCGAAACGCCACTTCATGCAAACCTGTATGATGAGCATAAAAAGCAGCCGTTTCTCGCAATTGCTTGCGCTTGCGCCAATCGACCGATTCGGCGGCAGTGCCATGTGTATCGCCTGTACGGCTACGCACTTCCGTAATGACAATGATAGCGCTTTGGTTTACAAAAGCAAGGTGTTTATGGAGCAGCATCGTTTGGAAATGGTCAGCCTGTTCACTAATGATATCGATGGATGCGTTATACGCGGCATCATTTTCAACGATCCAATCATGAGCTGCATACTGCCGTGCTGACTCGCTTGGTGCTACGGCGATAATATCAAGTTCTCCGCTACGACAACGCCAGTTGCGTTCCAGTATATGGTAGCCTTGCTGCTGCAAATAATAAGCAGCAACATCTTCGCCAATCCGTCCTTTTTGCCTACGATTGTCACGAACAGCTTTATCGTTATGCTGCATCATATGCTCCTCAACGTATACGATTTAGACTGCCTATTGATTAGCTATCGTAAATATTATGCTTGCTTTAGTCTGAAAATAATAACATTGACGGCTACACATTAAAAAGCACGACTTTATAGAGAGCATGTACGCACTGCTCTAAGCAGTGTCTTTAAACTGCAATACCGTCATTTTGGCGGTAGAAATAGTGCCGTTGCCAATCAATGAAACGAACCGTACCGCCTGTACAGCACAATCTAACACAAACCAAATACAGCAAACAATCTATAAAGCAGTCCGCAGACACGCACCTGTTACCAATCATGCGGATTCGTGCCAAAATTTTTATCAGCGCGATAAATAAAGCTTAACACTTCAGCGACCAAATCATATAATTCACCGGGAATTTGTTGATCCAGATCGAGCTTGGACAGCACTTCAACGAGTGCGGCATCCTCCTGAATTGGTACGCCTGCTTCATGTGCTTTTTCGAGAATCGTTTCAGCGATACGACCGCGTCCTTTGGCGACAACTACAGGTGCATCACTGCGAGCAGGATCATATTTGAGCGCAACCGCTCGTTTGCCAACAAATGAAGATTCGGTGTCTTTGGGAGGTTTGGACTGGCTCATATTTTCATGTCTACCCCCTTGTACTCGGACGGTGCAAATTGATCGATTAATTCGCCCGCATTGCCCGCTGTCCCGATCAAACTATCGGTTGTGCTGCGTACCGGCAATGGAGCAACATGCAGTGATAACAATTGATAACCAAGTCCGCCAATCGCATCCGCCACCTCTTGGCGCTTGCTCTCAATCACAGCACCGAGCTGCTCCAAATCGTTATGCACTTTGAGCGATACGATCCGATCGGTAACGTGCACATCAAGCAATGTATGACCGAGCGCTTTCATATTCAGATCGAACCATAATCGGCAATTGGAAGCATCCAGTTCGCCTTTATTGCCACGGCGTGACTGAATGTGCACGGAAGCGGTCTCCTGCCCATCCGGGCCGTTAAACGGAACGAACATCGTCACTTGCGCGAATGGAGCGGTACGATCGGTATTTAATAAAAGCTGTTGTCCAGTCAATTGCTGGACAAGCTGCTGTGCAGCATCTTTTAATACAGGTGGCGCGTCAGGAGATGTGCTAAGTTGCAGCAGCAGTCCTTTGAGCGTATCTTGAGCTTTTGCTAACGCGTCTTCCGCCGCAGCTGTATGTGCTGCTCCGCTCTGAGCAGGATTAGGCAATGTATCGGTACGTCCGTCTCCAACCTGTAATGGTTGTAGCGCAGAACTTGCAGCATGACCGGCTAAATTGGCGGCTGTAGCCGGAGTTGAAGCATTTGCAGTCGATGATTGCGCTGCTACGGTACTGTTCGCTGTTTTGGTCGCAGCTGCATCCGGCGTATTCGCGGATGAGGCTGTACCAGCTGGTGTTGGCTGTGCTGGTGTCGGTACAGTTGAAGCGTTCGGTGTCACAGGAGCCAACGGCACCGTTGGCTGGTTCGGCTGAGCTGCTAGACGCGTATTCTCTGCACTTGTCGCGGATTGCTGCTGTGCATTCGTTGGCAAGCCAGCTGGATTAGCTGTTCCTTGTTCTTTGGCAGCATCCGCATTTTGAGCGGTCAGTGTTAATGCGGCACGAACACTTTGCTGTTCATATTCGGCGCCCATCAGCTTGAACAACTGACCGAGCCACGGTGTGGTAGAGCCGGATGATGGTGTGGAAGTTGTAGTTTGAGCCGTTTGAGCAAAATTTGTTGCAGCATTGTTATGTGTTGCATGTTGCTCCTCTGTTGTCATCGCAGGTGATGTTGTCGCTGCGGCTTGTTGTCCGTTAGCGCCTGTTGCTGGCATTCCACCCGCTGCCGGAGGCGGGATCAGATTGTTCAATTGTTGCAATACTTGTTGCAGCTTGGCGACGATCGCTGCCGCTGCGCTTCCAGCAGCAACATTTGTCCCTGCAGAAGCTGCCTGCTGTCCACTTGGCTGAGTTGTATCTGCACTCTGTCCCGCTCCCGTATTTGTACTACCAGGCGGAGTAGCTGCTGACGTTTGCGCTTGTGACATCCCTGAACCGTTAAGCGGTTCATCTAATAACGCAGCTGCCCCTCCTTGAAGTTGCGGCAAGACCGTGCGCAGCAAATTTTGCAGATTGTCCAGTGACTCATGTAGCGGTGGGCCAAAGATCGCTTGCTGCAAACCGGCTACACTTTGCCCGGTAACCGGTAGCCCGCGCTGGATCGCTACGGCGGCGGATTGCACCCATTCACCGACCGATACTGTAGCAGGCTTTTGCGCCAGCGATGTTTGAATATTTTTTACATTATCTGCTGTTAAGGCGATTCCGGCAGCTCGCATCTGGGTAAGCAGCTCACGATTATCTTTCGTATCCGGTAATTGAAAAGAATTGAGCAGTTCGTTCATCGTCGACGGAGCAAGCGGTGTTTGGCTGGCGGTGACAGGTTTCAATACCGGCATACCATCTTTGCCTGGTGGCTGTACTTGCAACAATGTTGTCTCCCCTTGCTGTAAAGGCGTTTCCAATTGCGCACGTACTTTGACGCCCTGGATTTGCACAACTGCCTCCTGCCCGTCTTCAGACACGCTGGTTACTACTCCGCGAACGACCTGACCTTCTTTTAACTCCATCTGTTTGGCCTCACCGGGCTTGTTATCGCCCATCATGCCACGGAACAGTGAACCAATATTCATAATCTCTCCTCCTGTCTGTTAATCTGCCCAAGTATCGGCATAGCGGCTTCGTATGTAGCGCCGTTTTCCTAAACGTTGATATGTTTATTTATCGGTCAAAACCGGCATGATGATGAGTCAAAAATGACAAACTCCCCCGCTTGCTCGGCATCCATATATACAAAAAGAACCCGATCTTGAACAAACAAGATTCGGGTTCTTCCCTGTGCGATAAGCACCTCTGTTCCTATCGTAACGGATTGTATCCTAAAGAGCAATATCGTTTTGACAGCATGCGTTAAAATCGATTCATCTCGGTCAATATACTCGCAGCAGTTGTTACAGCAGTGCGCTCGACTATGCTTAAAACAGCGTCGGCTGTTCCAACAGCAAATTGCCCAGAAAGCTTTTACGATGCATCGGTGTAATGCCCAGTTCGAGAATACGCTCACGATGCAGCTTGGTCGCATAACCTTTATGTCCGGCAATGCCATAACCGGGATGAAGTTGTTCCCATGCGCCTGCACATAGCCGATCACGGGTCACTTTGGCAATGATCGAAGCGGCAGCAATGCTATGACTGTTAGCATCGCCTTTAATGATACTTTGCTGCGGCTGCGGCATATCGACCGTTTCGGCATCAACTAGGATGTAATCCGGCACGACGACAAGCTGTTCTAACGCTTGTTTCATCGCGCGCAGCGCCGCCTGCCGAATATTGATCTCGTCGATAACTTGAGCGGAAACATAACCTACCCCTACTGCCAGCGCCTGTTCCATAATTTCGACATATAGACGTTCACGCTTTTTGTCGGTTAGTTTTTTGGAATCGGTCACCCCTTCGATGACAAGTTCTTGCGGCATAATAACCGCCGCCGCAATCACATCACCGAACAGACAACCGCGTCCCACCTCATCCACACCGGCGATATGAAGGTAGCCTGCATCCCAGCACTCGCGTTCATATTTCAGCAATTCAGACATCGTATCTCCTCCCGTCATCGATTCGATTCAGGGTCTTTCCATCGAGATTCTGCCCAGTTTACCCGCACGTAGCTCGCGCAAAATGACTTTGGATGATTTCTCCAAATCAACGCGCCCTCCGCTCATCAAACAGCCGCGTTTGCGACCGATCGATTCCATAATTTCCACCACATCGTTTGGATTTTCCATATCTTGTGGCGGCTCATCCAATTCGAAGCGCTCCGCGAGTCGATCCCAATAATGTTCGCAAATGTATTTGGTGCCATAATAAGCAACATCTTCGACATTCAAAATTTCTTCGCGAATCGCACCGGTTACCGCTAGGCGATAACCGACATTTTGATCTTCAAATTTCGGCCACAAAATACCCGGTGTATCAAGCAATTCCATCTCTGTACCGACTTTGATCCACTGCTGTCCTTTGGTCACGCCCGGACGATCGCCTGTAGCAGCGATACTTTTGCCAGCGAGCCGGTTCGTCAGCGTCGATTTGCCGACGTTTGGAATGCCGACGATCAGTGCGCGAATCGCACGCTGGTTCATGCCTTTAGCAGCACGCTTGTCGCGCTGTTCTTTTAATAACAGCTTAGCACGCTCAGGAATTTCACGTGTTCCCTGCCCGCTTGCTGCGTCCAGTGTAAGCACTTCATGTCCATCACGTTTAAAATATTGTACCCAGGCATCCGTAATTGCCGGATCAGCCAGATCAGCTTTATTCAAAATGATCAATCGCGGTTTATTTTGCAAAATCTCATCAATCATCGGATTGCGGCTTGACAGTGGCAAGCGCGCATCCAGCAGCTCGATCACCATATCGATCAGCTTTAGCTTTTCTTCAATCTGGCGTCTTGCTCTAGTCATATGCCCGGGAAACCATTGAATAGTCACAGGTTTTCCCCCTTACTTTCTAAAATAATAACCGGCTACTGCGGATCAATAATGATTGATCCATTCCGCCTTGCTTAGCGGCCAGAAGATCACATCCGCACGTCCGATAATGTTGCTGAGCGGAATGTAACCGATCATCCGGCTATCCTGACTGTTGGAACGATTGTCCCCCATGACAAACACATAGCCTTGCGGCACTTTGTCATCCGGAATTTGCGGTGTCGGGAAATTGTTAATGTTGTAATCATGGCCTTGTGCATGCGCTTGATCGATCGCTGCCTGAATGTACGGCTCGCTAATGACCTTGCCATTGACCGTTACGGTATCGCCTTCTACTTTTACCGTATCTCCACCTACAGCGATAACGCGCTTAATAAAGTCGCGGTTTTGTGAAGGGACTTTGAGTACGATCACTTCGCCCGGATGCGGTGGACGGATATCGTACAAAATTTTGTTTACGATCACACGCTCGCCGGTATAAAAGTTCGGCTGCATGGATGGACCATCTACAATAAACGGCTCAAACAAAAAGCCGCGAATGATGATCACGAGCACAAGAGCGACCACAATCGCTTTAATCCACTCTTTTGCTTCACTTTTTTTCTTTTTGGGAGGGGTTTGTTCCGAGTCGGTCGGTCCCGTTACTACAGGCTCCTGTACGCTTGCCAGCTCAGCCGCTTCGGCTCGGTTTTGATTTTGTTTATCGTGCTCCATCGCAATGCCTTCTTTCCTGGTTGAATTGGCGCTTTGTATATGTACCGGTGGTATGAATCATCCGGAAATAGCCCAGTGTCAATATTACCAAGTACCTATACGATTCCTTAATCTATTTTACACACAATTTTGCAAAAACCAAATTTTGAAGGATTCATATTTGTCAAGCGCCGCTTCCATTGTAGCATGACAATGTATACATACTGACCACTATACAGATTACAGATGATACAAAAAATTCCGTGTGCAGTTTTGGCGTCATTTTGCCACAGAAATAAACCGGTTATGCTACTCTATCGGCGGCTTTGGAGCCATCATCTCCATCCTGTTAAGAAGCCGATCATTGCCAGGTTTGTTGCTCTGGAAAAATGCCGTGACCTTACAACTGTACGGCGGAATTATCGCTTTCCTATGCAATTGAAATGTTTCAGAAATAAAGAAAAGAGCTTGTATGACCAAGCCCTTCTCAACCGTAGCTCCCAAAGGATTAACGGCGCAATTCTTTAATTCTCGCTGCTTTACCGCGCAGTTCACGAAGATAGTAGAGCTTCGCACGACGCACTTTACCACGGCGAGCCACTTCGAGTTTATCAATCTTAGGGGAGTGTACTGGGAAAGTTCTTTCCACACCTACACCGTAAGAGATTTTACGAACTGTAAAAGTCTCACCAATGCCTCCACCTTGACGTTTGATTACAACCCCTTCGAACAACTGAACGCGCTCACGAGTTCCCTCAATAACCTTAACGTGCACTTTCAAAGTGTCACCGGCACGGAAATTAGGGATATCTTTACGCAGTTGATCTTGAGTAATCGCCTGAATGATATTCATCTATGACTCCCTCCTTCCGCACAGATGTTCTTGCGTCTCAGGAAGACGGATCGTCTTCTCATCATTGATCGCAGAGGACCATCGTATTCACACAACATACGAATTCTATCATACTTACATAGTAGATGACAATAGTTTTTTCAAAAAAATTAGCCGAAACGCTCCTGCAACAGCATTTTTTCCAGTTGATGCAAACGATCGATCTCCTCGCTATAACGGGCAAAACTAAGCCGATCCTGTGCCTGAAGCTGCATACGGGTCGTTTTTTTGTGATCACGCAAGCGATCTAACAGCTTGATCACCGTATTGCGTCCGGCATAATCAGCGATAAAATACTTTTTGCGTTGATCCGCTTCCACGTATAACAAATATTTAAACTCAGGCAAAAGCTGCCCGATAACCGAATCAGCCTCCCCATCGGAAAAGCCAGTATCGAGTACAGACGCATAACCCTGGCTGCGCAAATCGCTACGCAGACGCTCGATCCATTCAGGCGTCTGCTGTAGCTTCTGGAATTGTGTCATGTCTATATCTCCTATTCGCTTATGTTACCGGTATCGCTTTGCTGCTGTTGTTTCAACCATGCACGCTCTTGCTCCGTCAACTTAGCATATTCCAGCAGATCGGGACGACGCTGCCATGTGCGCAGCAGCGATTGCTCACGGCGCCATTTTTCCACATTGGCATGATGACCGGATAACAGTACATCCGGTACTTTCATCCCGCGAAACTCCGCCGGACGCGTATAATGCGGATATTCCAGTAAACCCGTGCTAAACGAGTCGGTTACCGCACTCGTCTCATTGCCGAGTACACCCGGCAGCAGACGCACTACGCTGTCCACAACAGTCATCGCCGGCAGCTCGCCCCCGGTTAATACATAATCACCAATCGATAGCTCATCGGTCACCAGATGCTCACGGATGCGCTCGTCATAGCCTTCATAATGACCACAAATGAAAATAAGATGCTGCTCACGGGACAGCTCCTCCGCTTTCGCCTGTGTGAACGTCTCACCCTGTGGGCACATTAAAATAATGCGTGGCGTAGACGCCGTTACAGACGTGGACAGAACGCCTTCATACATGTGCATCGCACTGACAGCGGGATTAAGTTCATCCGCAGCGTCTGTCGCTTCGGCTAGAGCCTGCTCTGTTGTATCGTTGAGCGAATGTTTACTCGCAGCGAAATCGCCGGATGCTGCATCTTTGCCAGCCAGCAAATCTTCCACCGCCGCAAAAATCGGATCAGGTTTAAGCACCATCCCGCCACCGCCACCGTATGGCGTATCATCAACCGTACCATGCTTGCTTTGCGAATACGCGCGGAAATTGACCGCATTCAGCTCCACGATTCCTTTAGCTGCTGCTTTGCCGAGAATGCTGGAGCCAAATACCCCTGTGAACATTTCCGGAAACAAGGTTAACACATCGATCTTCATCATTCGAGCAAACCTTCCATTACTTGTACGATGATCTTTTTGTCATCGATATTAATCTGTTGCACGACATCATGAATGTACGGGATCAAAATATCTTTGCCTTTGGCGGGCTTAACGACCCATACATCGTTCGCACCTGGCGTTAATATTTCCTGAATGACGCCAAGCGACTGCCCCGCATCGGTAATGACTTCACAGCCGATAATCTCATGGAAATAATATTCGTCTTCTTCCAGTTCAACCGCGTCGTCTTTGGACACACGCAGTTCCCAGCCTTTGTATTGCTCCACTTCATTAATGTCACCAAAACCTTTGAAACGAATAACATACATGTTTTTTTGCAGACGTGACGTTTGAATTTCAACTTCCTGGACAGCGCCTGTGTCTTCATTTCGCATCATTAGCTTATTGCCCGGAGCAAAGCGTACCTCCGGAAAATCCGTATTTGGATATATTTTCAGCTCGCCGCGAATACCGTGTGTATTGACGATTTTACCAACATTTAGCCATTGTTTTGACATATCGTTCTCCTTTGTATCGTTTTGGTATCATTTCATATTCATCATTAGTTTTTATAAAAAATGTACGAAAAAGGGCTAGGAATAACCCTAGCCCTTTTTCGTACATTTTTAAGACATGATATCAACCGTAACCCGTTTATGTGTTTTGACAGCGGCGGAGGTCACTACTGTGCGGAGCGCCTTGGCGATACGTCCTTGCTTGCCGATCACTTTGCCGGCATCGTCCGGATGGACGCTCAGTTCGTATACGATCAGGTTTTCCTTTTCCACCACATGGACAGACACATCTTCCGGATGATCCACCAGAGCTTTAGCAATAACGATTACTAATTGTTCCATCGTTTCATCCTCCGGAATAGGCAATATTTTGCGAAGCAAAATCAGTTGTCAATGCCACAGCCTGATGCGACGCTGTAGCCGATTGGCTCGCAAAAACGCAGTTCTGTATACACAAAACCGCGTTTCGACCAGCCAATCTAGCGTTAACGAGCACACGCTTTACAGGGCTAAACTTGTTCAGCAATTATTTTTGCTGTTTCAGCTCATGGAATTTTTTCATAACGCCCGCTTTGCTAAGCAAGTTGCGAACAGTATCAGAAGCTTGTGCTCCATTTTGAAGCCATTTCAGAGCTTTTTCTTCATCAATTTTAGTTACAGATGGTTCTGCAACTGGATTGTAAGTACCGATTTCTTCGATAAAACGTCCATCACGAGGAGAACGGGAATCGGAAACAACGATACGGTAGAAAGGCGCTTTGTGGGCACCCATACGTTTCAGACGAATGCGTACTGCCAAGAGAATTCACCTCCTTAAACTAATTCAACATCATATCAAACGCTCTATAAAAGAGACGCGGGATTCATTGAGATCAGGACTTCCGCTATCGGGTCATCCATGCCAACTGCAAAATCGGGCTTAACGAAACGGGAACTTAAAGCCTCCGCCGCCTTTGCTCATCTTTTGCATTTGTTTCATCATTTTGCCTTTGCCGCCTTTCATCGCTTTCGGGTCCATCATATCCGAAAACTGCTTCATCATACGGCGCATCTCATCAAATTGTTTGATCAGACGGTTTACTTCGGCAACCGAAGTACCGCTTCCGGCAGCAATACGTTTGCGACGGCTATGGTTGATCACTTCAGGATGTTGTTTCTCCTCGATCGTCATCGAATGCACGATCGCTTCGATCCGTCCAACCTGCTTGTCATCGACCTGCAAATTTTGCGTTTGTTTCATTTTGCCCATGCCGGGCAGCATATCCATAATTTGGTCAAGCGGACCGAGCTTTTTGACCTGCTCCATCTGTTCCAAAAAATCTTCAAAGGTAAATTCGGCGTTACGCATTTTGCGCTCCATCTCTTTTGCCTTTGTTTCATCGATATTCATTTGCGCTTTTTCGATCAGGGACAGCATATCGCCCATACCGAGAATACGGGATGCCATCCGTTCCGGGTGGAACACTTCCAGTGCATCCAGCTTTTCACCAAGCGTCGCAAATTTGATCGGACAGCCGGTGACAGCTTTGACGGACAATGCCGCACCACCACGGGTATCGCCATCTAGCTTCGTCAGTACGACACCGGTCAATGACAGCTGATTGTTGAAGTTTTCCGCGACATTGACCGCATCTTGACCGGTCATCGCATCAACGACGAGCAATACTTCATCCGGGTTGGTCAGCTCATGAATTTGACGTAGCTCATCCATCAGTTCTTCATCGATATGAAGGCGTCCAGCGGTATCGATAATCACATAATCGTTATTGTTCGCTTTTGCTTCCGCCATCGCTTGCCGAGCAATCTCTACCGGGCTTGTTTGATCGCCCATCGAGAACACAGGCACTTTAATCTGTTCACCGAGCACTTGCAATTGCTTGATCGCAGCCGGGCGATAAATATCGCCTGCCACAAGCAGTGGGCGATGATTTTGCTTTTGCAGCATCCGTGCCAGTTTGCCGGAGGTGGTCGTTTTACCGGCACCTTGCAAACCGACCATCATGATCACGGTAGGTGGCTTAGTCGCTTTGGCAAGCTTCGCCTGTGTACCGCCCATCAGTTCAGTCAATTCTTTGTTAACGATGTCGATAATGATCATACCAGGGGTGAAGCTTTCCATTACTTCCTGACCGATCGCTTTTTCCTTCACCTTGCTGATGAATTCTTTAACGACCTTGAAGTTAACGTCCGCTTCCAGCAACGCAAGTCGTACTTCACGCATCGCTTCGCCTACATCCTCCTCGGACACTTTACCTTTGCCGCGCAGCTTGCTGAATACGTTCTGCAGTCGTGTTGTCAATCCTTCAAATGCCATCGCTGTCTTCACCTCGCTTCCTGCTTTGATGCTGTATGCTGCCGATGCAGCCATTCATTATCTCATTCATCATACCGCTTCTCTGTAAGAGAGCACAGTATTTATATAGTATACCTTATTCGGTAGTACAGTTCTATTTGGAAATAGGGCTTGCACAATGTGCAGTCAATCTATCCGATCGATCGCTTCAAGCTGCTCAATCATATGGAGCATAACACTTGCTTGCTTATTATAAAAATCGTTTCCATTCAGCTCTTGTTTGAGCTTGTCTAATTGACGGGAGCGGCGATAATGCTTGTCCATCAGTCCAAGCTTATGCTCGTACATCTCCAGCACTTGTTCGGCGCGTTTAATGTGCTCATATACCGCCTGGCGACTAATGCTAAATTCAGCAGCGATTTCACCGAGCGAGTAATCGTCATGAAAATAATATTTAAGGAACATTTGTTGCTTATCGGTCAGCAACGGTTCGTAGAAATCGAATAATAAGTTAATTCGGGTCGTTTTTTCGAGCCGATTCTCCTGACTCATCCGGAGCACTCCCTCCGTCAAGGAAAAACACTTTACAGTCACATTCAACGTTTTATATCATATCCAAATCTGCACGTCATGTCAAGTGTTTTTCCTTAACATCTTTTTAGGAGTGATTTGCTTTGTGTGAAGCTGCTTTACCATAGCAAAAACTACCAGCATACGCACAGCATCATTTTACTGCGCTCGTCTCTGGTAGTTATGTTGTACCTGCTATATTTAACGGTTGTGCACTTTGTGGATATCATTTCATATTCATAAGCAGCTAACGAGTTTTTACTCTACATTTCATTCATATCCGTCTATCTCGGCATACTACAGCAAAACTTAACGCCACGGTAGCAAATAGAACAATACCGCGAAAAAATGCAGTATGCTGCCTGCCAGCACAAACAGATGCCAAACCGCATGGTGGAAAGGAAACCCTCTCCATACGTAAAAGATCGTGCCAAACGTGTACAAAATACCGCCTACAGCGAGCAATACGATGCCGCCAGTGGCGATCGATGCGGTCAACGGCCCCCATGCCAATACGATCAGCCAGCCCATTAACACATAGAAGATCGTGGACATAAACAAAAATCGTTTGGCAAAAAAAGCTTTAAATGCGCAGCCAAGCACTGCCATGCCCCATACCGTACCAAAAATCGACCAGCCGAGTGGCCCTTTTACCGCCAGCAGCATAAATGGTGTGTACGTACCTGCAATAAACAGATAAATCGCTGAATGATCAAAAATTTCGAATAAATCTTTAGTTTTGCCATCACGCCAACTGTGCACAAGCGTAGAGCAGCTGTACAGCAATAACATCGTAAATCCGTAAATGGTAAAACTGACGATATGCCACGGTGTGCCTTTCAAACTTGCAAATACAATCAAAATGACGAGTGCAGCCATACTAAGCACAGCACCAATGCCGTGTGTGATTGCATTCGCAACTTCTTCACGGCGAGTATAAGTATACGTATCAGCCATGATTCACTTCCCTTCTTCCACCTGTCGATCTTCTGTGTCTGTTTCATCCGTCTACCAGCGTAGTGTAGACAACTTTGCCTGCTCAGCAACATCCCATTGCTTACTGTAAGTTTGCCTAGTGACCTGTCTCAGGAAGATGTAAGGTTGCGTTCTGCTTGAACCGTGCAACGTTCAGACGAACGCAATCCCTAGATCGATTTGAGACAAGCTACTAGGACGTGTCTTCAAACTACTTTACAGATCGTTCGATACGGGTAATTTGCGTCAGACTAAGCTGTACATAATCTTATTTCCGACCTTTGTGAACAATAAAATGAGACGTAGGATCGTTTAAAGACACCACCTAGTTGCCGCACTAGTTCACTTATCTCTATCCAAACGTAAGCCGAAGTTACATAGCGTCCTTTCATTGCTACATCATGTAGCGCTGTTTCTATTGTAACTCTTTCAACACTTCCATTTCCACCATGCAATTGGAGAAGCTGTAAATAAACAACGAGCTATCACGCTGTCTATGCGCAATAATCTCATACGATAACGCATGCAATCGAGCAAACTAACAAAAATAATAAACTGCCCAAGCGCAGATTGGAAACGTCTGTGCTTGGGCAGTTCGGCATTGTATAAAGTGAGTTGGTAAAATGCAATCGTACATAATGAATAAGCAAAAGCTATAAAAATGAAGGCGCACCATTACAAACAGCATATTCCAGCAGTTTGCCTTATTGCATCTGCATCATCAGTTGTGCTCGTCTTCCTGTTCCACTTCTTGCTGAATCAGTCCGGCAAACAAGGCATGTACAAACTGTTCACTGTCAAATGGCTGCAAATCACCGATTTTCTCGCCCAGACCGACGAATTTGACCGGCAGATTTAACTCTTGCCGAATCGCGACGACGATGCCGCCTTTGGCAGTACCGTCGAGCTTAGTCAATACGAGCCCGGTTACGCCGCTCTTTTCGCCAAACAGCTTCGCCTGACTAAGTGCGTTTTGTCCGGTTGTCGCATCTAGCACCATCAGCACTTCATGCGGTGCATCCGGAATTTCGCGCTGGATGACGCGGAAAATTTTGTTGAGCTCGTCCATCAGATTCGTTTTGTTTTGCAGTCGTCCGGCGGTATCACATAGCAATACATCCACATTACGCTGCTTTGCTGCACGCACGGCATCGTACATGACGGCAGCCGGATCAGAGCCTGCCTGCTGCTTGATCACTTCGACGCCTGCACGCTGTCCCCATACTTCCAGCTGTTCGATCGCTCCGGCGCGGAATGTATCGCCTGCGGCGAGCATCACTTTTTTGCCTTCCTGTTGGAAACGGTGTGCCATTTTGCCGATCGTCGTCGTTTTGCCGACACCGTTGACGCCGACAAACAAAATGACGGTGATGCCGTTCGGGTTCATATTCAGACCCGGATTTTCATCGCCACGCAGCAGCTCGGTCAGCTTCTCCGACAGTACCGGTTGCAGATCAGCCGCATCTTCAATACGCCGTTTTTTCACTTCGTCGCGTAAATCTTCGATCAGTGCCATCACTGTGTTTACACCGACATCTGCACCGATCAAAATTTCTTCCAGTTCTTCGTAAAATTCATCGTCGATCTTTTTGCGGCGTACGACCAAATCGGTTACCGCATCAACCAAACCTTTGCGTGTTTTTTCCAGACCGTCACGAAACTGCTGGGTTACCGCTTCGGTTTTTTGGGAAATGCTTTCCCGCAATTTTTTGAAAAAGCTCATAGGATTCCTCCGTCACCATCATAGTCATCATTCATCTGTTGATTTTATTGGCGATCAACGCTTTATTTAGCATACACAATCAGCACGTTTATCGCTATACCGCTATACTTTGCTCGCTATGTTGCCTGTTTATGTTGACAATGAGCGCTCGGTATACGGATTATCTGTGCGCTGAAAGTTCATCATTTGACCTGTTTAGGGTGACAACGAGCGCTCGGCATCATGTACACGCACATACACAGCTTAGCCAGCCGTGCCTGTCATCGCATCCTGTCATTTTCATCGTGCACTCAAGCGATCTCCACTTCGTTCACATCATCAAGACGCACAGACACGAGCTTCGATACGCCGCCTTCTTCCATCGTCACACCGTATAGCACATCCGCTTCTTCCATCGTGCCTTTACGATGCGTTACAACGATAAATTGCGTCTGTCCGGCAAATTCGCGCAAATATTGCGCAAAACGCGTCACATTCGCTTCATCCAGCGCCGCTTCCACTTCATCCAATACGCAAAACGGCACCGGCTTCACCTGCAAAATCGCAAACAACAACGCCATCGCCGTCAACGCGCGTTCTCCACCGGACAATAATTGCAAATTTTGCAGCTTTTTGCCGGGCGGCTGAGCGACGATATCGATGCCAGTTTCCAGCAAACGTTCCGGGTCTGCCAAAACCAAATCTGCCCGTCCACCGCCAAACAGCTTTGTAAACACGGTGCCAAACTGACTGCGAATCGCATCAAATGTATGCTTAAACCGCTTGGACATTTCATCGTCCATCTCTTTGATGACTTGATACAATGCAGTCTTCGCTTCGATCAGATCATGTTGCTGTTCGGTCAGAAATTCATAGCGTTCATTCACACGCTGATATTCTTCAATCGCCCCCAGGTTAACCTCACCTAGCTCGGCAATTTGTCGTTTGAACGCGCGCACTTGTTCACCGGTCGCGGCAACGTCCTCTGGCAAGCCATAGCGCTGTTTTGCTTGTTCATATGTTAGCTCGTATTCCGCTTGTAGCTTTGCGAGCACGTTTTCAAGCTCCACATCGAGACGGTTGACTTGAATTTCGGTTTTGCGCATTTCATCCTCGACCGCTTTCAGCTCGGTACGCTGTTCGCGCGTTTTGTTTTCTTCCTGTTCCAGCTTTTGTTGCAAACGCAGGCGCTCAGTACGCGCTTGTTCCAGCTCGGTGCTGGTTTCAGTACGCTGACGGCGCAGGCGCTCCAATTGCTCTTGTTGCCGCTGCTGATCGGTCGTGTTTTTTTGCAAATCACGTTCTAACACGGCAAGCTGCTCGCGGTTACTTTGCAGCTCACGCCCGTAATCATGCGATTCTTCGCGCGTACGGGACATTTGTTCTTCCAGCGAAAATATTTCCTGTGCCAGCTTGCCCTCACGAATTTTCAGATCGGTCACCTGCTCTTGTAATTGCTCTTTGACCGATTCGTTCGATTTGCGCTTTTGCTCGGCGGATTGAATGTCCGTTTGCAACTGCTGCTCTTGTCCTTGCAGCTCCGCCAACTTTTGCTCGGCTTGTTTGCGCTTTTGCGCGATCGCTTCCAGCTCGGACGTGTACGTCGTTTTTTCCTGTCCATACAGCTCATATTGCTCGTTCACATGCCGGAATTCATGTTCCAATTGTTTGAGCTCGCCTGCTGCCTGCTGCTCCTCACCGCGTTTACGGTCGCCTTCAGCACGCAGTCGATCAAGCTTGCTTTCGGTCGTTTGCAAGCGCTCGCGCACGCTTTCCTGCTCTCCGCGCACACGCTTGATTTCGTGCTCACTCTCGGCAATTTGCTCGCCCAACTGATCAAGTTGACGTTTGCGTCCGAGCAAATTGTTATTCTTTTTAAACTGGCTACCGCCGGTCATGGAACCACCGGCATTAACGACATCGCCTTCCAGCGTTACGACACGGTAACGATAACCGAGTTTAGCGGCGATCCGGTTCGCCTGTTCCAACGTCTCCGCGATCACGACGCTACCGATCAAACTGCCGACGATCGATGCGTAGCGCTCATCATAATGCACTAGCTCAGCGCCGATGCCGACAAAGCCTTCCGCACTTTCTGCCAAACGTTTGTCACTGTCTTGAATCCGGCGTGCACGAATAACGTCGAGCGGCAGAAATGTCGCACGTCCAAGTTGACGCTGCTTTAGAAAAGCGATCGCCCGGCGCGACACATCTTCATTTTCCATGACGATATGCTGCACCGAAGCACCGAGCGCCGTTTCCATCGCCTGTTCCAAATGTTCCGGCACACGTACGAGTTCGGCAACCGCACCATGTACACCGGTAAGCGTAGTGTTGCGCGATGCTTTGAGCACTTCTTTGACACCGAGCATAAAACCTTCAAAATCCTCCTGCATCTCCTGCATCGTATCACGCCGTGAAATGAGCGCTTCGCGCCGCTGCTCCCACTGCCGCAGCGATGCTTGCAATTGCTCGGCTGATTTTTGCAGCGCATGCAGTTGTTCGCTTTGCTGGATATAATCGGTGCGCACACCGGCGATGTCTTTGGCAAACTTACCCATCTGTTCAAGCAGTGCGGTTTTGCTATTTTCCAGACGCTGCTTTTCTGCGCGCCATTTGCCGGATTCGCTTTCGGCACGTGCCATCCGGCGCTGCGTCGACTCGGTTTCCTGATCGGCATAACGAATCTCATTGCGCAGCTGTGCCATATCGTTCATAAGTTGCAGCAGATCGCCTTTCAAACTTTCTTCCTGCTGCTGACTAATACCGCCATTAATGTCGTTCAAACGCGCTTCTTCCGCATTCAATGTGCTGCGCAGCTGCTCCAATTGCCCGTTCAGCTCTGCGAGTTTACTTTGTAGCTGCTCGGTTTCGCCAGTGCGCTGACTGGTGCGTTCTTCGCTACGTTCGAGCGCAACGCCAAGCTGCTTACGGTTTTGCTCCAAATTGTGACGGCGTTCCTTGAGCAGCTCAACTTGTCCTTCCGCCTTTTCTGCCTGCTCACTATATTGCAACAGTAACGCTTGCAGACGTTCGACCGTTTGCTCGGCTTGGCGCAGCGCGGTGCGTTCATCTTCCAGCTTAGCATCATGCCCTGCTACCACATCGGCAAGCTTCTGCTGCACCCCTTTGTAACGCTCCAATTGCTCACCAGCGGCTGTCCACGTACTATGAATGCGTTCGATATCATGCACATACAGCCCGATTTCCGATTGTTTAAGCTGCTCTTTAAGCTGTTTAAAATGAATCGCTTTTTCGGATTGTTCCCGCAACGGGACGATCTGATCTTCCAATTCATGCACCAGATCATAAATGCGCAGCAAATTGTGCTCGGTATCATCCAGCTTGCGTACCGCGTCTTTTTTGCGTGATTTATATTTGACGATACCGGACGCTTCTTCAAAAATACCGCGCCGATCTTCGGAACGTGTGCTCAAAATTTCTTCGATTCTGCCCTGTCCGATAATCGAATACGCCTCTTTACCGATCCCGGTATCCATAAACAGCTCGGTAATATCTTTCAAACGGCAAGCTTGACGATTAATTAAATATTCGCTATCCCCGCTACGATGCACACGGCGGGTCACCGTCACCTCATTGTAATCGAGCGGCAGCACTTGGTCTTCATTGTCAAGCGTGAGCGACACTTCAGAGTAACTGACTGCCTTGCGCGAATCGCTTCCGGCAAAAATAATATCCTCCATTTTGCCGCCGCGCAGCGATTTGGCGGATTGTTCCCCCAACACCCAGCGGATGCCGTCGGAAATGTTACTTTTCCCACTGCCATTAGGACCGACTACCGCTGTAATACCTTGGACAAACTCCATTTCCGTTTTGTCGGCAAATGATTTAAAACCGGATAGTTCAATTCTTTTCAGGAACATAATGTATTGTTCACCTCTACTGCTATTGTAGCATAATTGCGTATATTGCCATTAATGGAAAAAGAGCAAAAAGCGGTCGTGCCTCTTGTACGCTCGCAAGGGGGCAATGACTGCTCTTTGCTCTTTGTTTGTCCTGTAATCGCCAGAAAAGAAAGAGATGTTATTTCAGCTTTAACCGATTCAAGGCTGCCGCTGCCGCACGCTGCTCCGCTTCCTTTTTGGAACGGCCTGATCCTTGGCCTAGACTTTCATCTCCCATACAGACTTCCGAGACAAACTCCCGCTCATGGGCAGGACCTTTTTCCTCAATGATGCGGTATTCCAGTACACCCATATTGTGATGCTGGGTAAACTCCTGCAGCTCGGTTTTGAAATCCATCATTTGCAGCTGTCCACCGGGCGAAAGGCTTGCAAACACATGCTTTTCCAGAAAGGCTTTGACCGCATCCAGACCTTGATCCAAATACAGCGCTCCGATAAACGATTCAAATACGTCCGCCAGCAGAGCAGGACGCTGCCGTCCACCGGTCAGCTCCTCCCCTTTACCGAGCAACACATAACGTCCGAAATCGAGCGCCTCCGCAAACTTGACCAGCGAAGGTTCGCAAACGATCGCTGCACGCAGCTTGGTCAGCTCTCCCTCCGGCCGGTCGGGATACTCGTTATACAGATACTCCGACACCGTCAGTTCCAGTACCGCATCGCCAAGAAACTCCAGTCGCTCGTTATCCTGATGTTGACTGAAACGATGTTCATTCACATAAGAGGCATGCGTAAACGCCTGCTTGAGCAACTGACGATTGTGGAACTGAATTTGAATTTGTTGCTGTAGCTGTTTCACATCTCCGTTCAAGAAACTGACCCCTTACGCTTCGAATTTCTTCAGGACGATCGAGGCATTGTGGCCCCCGAATCCAAAAGAGTTGGACATTACGATGTTCAAATCGGCTTTGCGCGCCACATTTGGAACATAATCCAAATCGCATTCCGGGTCTTGATCATGCAGGTTGATCGTCGGTGCGATAATCTGATGCTGTAAGGACAGCGCACAGATGACCGCTTCGACACCACCGGCAGCACCAAGCAAATGCCCGGTCATCGATTTGGTGGAGCTAACCGCAATGCGGCTGGCATGATCGCCAAGCGCCAGCTTGATCGCTCTCGTCTCCGATTTGTCACCGACTGGTGTGGATGTGCCGTGCGCATTGATGTACTGCACTTCTTCCGGCGCAATGCCAGCTGTGCGCAGCGCCATCTTCATGCAGCGTGCCGGGCCATCCGGATTCGGTTCGGTCATATGGAATGCATCCGCACTCAGCCCATAGCCGATCACTTCGGCATAAATGTGTGCACCGCGCTTTTGCGCATGTTCCAGCGATTCGAGAATCAAAATGCCTGATCCTTCCGCCATTACAAAACCGTCGCGTCCGGTATCAAACGGACGGCTTGCGGTCGTTGGATCGTCATTACGCGTCGACATCGCACGCATCGAGCAGAAGCCCGCCAGTCCAGTCGGACGAATCGTCGCTTCCGCACCGCCTGTAATCATCACATCGGCTTCGCCGGTTTGAATATATTTAAACGCATCACCAATCGCATGACTACCGCTTGCACACGCCGTAACCGGCGCCACATTCGGGCCTTTCGCCCCGTGAATGATCGATACATGGCCGGAAGCCATATTGGCAATCATCATCGGAATGAAAAATGGGCTAACGCGTTTTGGACCTTTTTCCAGCAAAATGCTGTGCTGATCTTCGAAGGTACCCAGCCCGCCAATGCCGGAGCCAATAATGACGCCCACACGTTCAGGATCGGTATCCTCGCTTACGTTCAGCTTGCTATCTTGGAGTGCTGCCGCAGTTGCAGCAACGGCGAACTGAACGAAACGATCCAGCTTGCGCGCTTCTTTGCGCTCCATATAATCTTCCGGGTTAAAATCATGCACCTGACCCGCAATGCGTGTCGTATAGGCGCTCACATCAAATCCCTCAATCGGGGTAATTCCGGATTTGCCTGCCATTAGGTTGTTCCAGAATGTATCTTTGTCTTTACCGAGAGCCGTTGTCACTCCCAAACCTGTAATCACTACTCTATGCTTCAAACACATTCACCTCATATCGACTGCATGTGTGTATTTTTGGTTCAATTCCGATAGACGCCATGAATGAGGAGAAGTCCCGACCCGCAATCATATGCAGGTAACGGGACTTTTGAGCCTTAGGTATGAGATTGTATGTAGTTCACAACTTCACCTACGGTCGTAATTTTCTCCGCGTCTTCATCAGAAATTTCAAGATCAAATTCTTCTTCAAGTTCCATAACGAGTTCCACTACATCAAGGGAATCTGCGCCAAGGTCCTCTTTGAAAGAAGATTCCAATTTAATATCAGCTTCGTCAGCGCCTAAGCGGTCAATGACGATGCGTTTTACACGTTCCAAAACATCAGACATCCGGTTCACCTCCTCTGCCAAGTATTATACGGAAATTATACTTAAAAATCCATACAGGCATCTGTAAGCATCTCCTGTTTGTTACATGTACATGCCACCATCAACGTGTAACGTCTGTCCCGTCATGTAAGATGCGGCAGGTGACACGAGAAAAGTGACGACTTGTGCTACTTCATCCGGTTGTCCCAAACGTACCAGCGGAATTTGACCGAGAATACGGCCCTTCTGCTCCTCGTTCAGTTCATCCGTCATATCGGTAGCGATAAAGCCGGGTGCAACACAGTTGACGGTAATTCCGCGTGAAGCAAGCTCCTGTGCAGACGCTTTGGTCAGACCGATTACCCCTGCTTTGGCGGCAACATAGTTGGCTTGTCCAGGGTTACCGAGCACCCCAACGACCGATGAAATGTTGACGATGCGGCCATAACGCTGCTTCATCATCGGACGTGTGACCGCCTTCAGGCAGTTGAACACGCCTTTCAGATTCGTTTCGATCACTTGATCGAACTCCTCCTCTTTCATCCGCATAATCAAGTTGTCGCGCGTAATGCCGGCATTGTTGATCAAAATGTCAATTTTGCCAAATTGCTCGCTCACCTGCTTGACCATCGCTTCCGCTTCAGCCGCTACACCTACATTCGCTTGTACCGCAAATGCTTTCACACCAAGCGCTTCGATCTGCTGCACCGTTTCCTGTGCGGCAGACTCACTGCCCGCATAGTTAACCGCGACATCCGCTCCGGCTGACGCCAGTGCGAGCGCAATGCTGCGACCGATTCCGCGTGATGCACCGGTAACGAGTGCCGCTTGCCCTGCCAGTGGTTTATTCATTCCTACGCACCTCCTTCACCGAATATTCGCAATTACAGCTCCAGCGAAGCCAGGCTGTCCAGACCGCTAATGTTGAACAGACGCACATCTTTGTCCGTCTTCTTAATCAAACCGGTCAACACATTGCCTGGCCCGATCTCGATAAATGTATCCACGCCTTGTTCGATCAGATAACGGACGCTATCTTCCCACAGTACAGGCGAGTATACTTGTTCAACTAGCAGCTTGCGAACATCGTCTCCGGAAGTGACGGATTGTGCCGTTACATTGGCAACGACCGGCACAGCCGCATCATGGAATGGAATGCCTTGCAGACGTTCTTCCAGACGCTCGGCAGCAGGCTTCATCATGGACGAATGGAACGGCCCACTCACTTCCAGCGGAATCGCACGTTTGCCACCAATTTCTTTTACCCGCGCACCTGCCGTTTCGACACCCTCACGCGTACCAGAAATGACAATTTGACCTGGGCAATTGACATTGGCAAGCTCCACCGCATGTCCATCCGCGGTCACCGCTGTACATAATTCAGTCAGTGCAGCGCGTTCTGCGCCGAGCACGGCTGCCATCGCACCTTGTCCAGCCGGTACCGCTTGCTCCATAAACTGTCCTCTGGCGCGTACGATCGCTACCGCATCTGTAAACGACAGCATACCAGCTGCTACCAATGCACTATACTCACCGAGGCTGTGACCTGCTACATAATCCGGCTGAATATTACGCTCTTTGAGCGCCTCTAGCAGCGTGATGCTTGCTGTTAGCAGCGCAGGCTGCGTGTTCGCCGTCTGCTTCAATTCATCTTCGGGACCTTCAAACGCCAGCTTGCTGATCGCAAAGCCGAGCACTTCGTCCGCTTTGTCAAAATATTGCGCTGCCGCAGGCTGAGCATCATAGACGTCTTTAGCCATCCCTGCTTTTTGCGCTCCCTGACCGGGGAATACAAATGCTATTTTACCCATTTGACAGTTACCTCCTGAATGCCGAAAGTTACCAGACGATCACGGACGCGCCCCATGTCAGACCGCCGCCAAAGCCGACCATAACGACTTTGTCGCCTTCTTGAATTCGTCCTTCTTCCACCGCTTCAACCAATGCGAGCGGAATGGAAGCCGCCGAAGTGTTCGCATACTTTTGCACATTGATCATAACGCGGTCTTCGGTCAAATTCAAACGTTCCATTGCAGAATTGATAATACGCACATTCGCCTGATGCGGAATGAACAGGTCAATCTCGTCTTTGGACATGCCTGCTTTGCGCAATACATCCTCGGTTGCTGTATTCATCACTTTCACCGCAAACTTAAACACTTCACGGCCGCTCATCTGGATAAAATGCTGCTTCGCTTCCAGCGTGTTCGCAGAAGCTGGCGTACGGGAACCGCCCGCAGGCAGTTTCAACAGCTCGCCACCAGCGCCTTCTGCACCGAGGTCAAACGCTTTAAAACCGCGTCCTGCGCCCACTTCACCGATGACAACAGCGCCTGCACCATCACCAAACAATACACATGTGTTGCGATCGCTATAATCCGTAATGCGGGACAATGTATCCGCACCGATAATAAGCGCGTTTTTGTACATTCCCATTTGCAGCATACTTGTTGCCGCACCGAGCGCATACACAAAACCAGAACAAGCTGCGGACAGATCGAATGCCGCCGCTTTTTTCGCACCTAGTTTGTCCTGCAAAATACAAGCGGTCGACGGGAATGACATATCCGGCGTAATCGTAGCGACCACGATCAAATCGAGATCGGCTGCCGTCAGCCCTGCCGTTTCGATCGCTTTGAGCGCCGCTTCATAGGCAAGATCGGAAGTCGCTTGATCCGGTGCGGCGATATGACGCTCACGAATACCGGTACGGCTAACGATCCATTCATCGTTCGTATCGACCATTTTTTCAAGGTCGGCATTTGTTAATATTTGTTCAGGCACATATTTACCAGTGCCGATAATTCCGATAGGCAAAACACTCATCGTTGTCACTCTTTTCTATGCGTACGAATTTCCTTATCGCTACGGTAAGGATCAAATAGAGCTTGGACAGTCTATGCTCGTTCCAAAACAGACCAATGAAACTGTGAATCAGCCACTAACTTCCTGTGAAATGCTCGCCACCAGATTGCCGCTAATCGCAATTCGTGCTTGTCGTACCGCATGTTTGATCGCGCCGGCATCGGAAGAACCATGCCCTTTAAACACAAGCCCGTTCAAACCGAGCAGCGGTGCGCCGCCATGCTCTTTGTAGTCGAGCATATCGCGCAAACCGCGTAGCTCGGGCATAATAAGTGCGGCAGCGAGCTTCGTTTTGAGCGATTTGGAAAATTGCTGCTTCAGGATCGAGAAAATGCCTGCCGCCGTACCTTCCATCGACTTTAGCAAAATATTGCCGGCAAAACCGTCGCAGACGAGCACATCACATACCCCATTCAGTACATCACGCGCCTCGACATTGCCGACAAATTGAATCGGTAACGCCTCTAGCAATGGGTACGCTTGTTTGACGAGTTCGTTGCCTTTTTTCGCTTCGGTGCCTACGTTCAGCAAACCGACACGCGGCTGGCTTACACCCTGCACTTTTTCACGGTACAAACTGCCCATCAGCGCGTATTGCGCCAAATGTTCGGCGGTAGCGTCCATATTCGCGCCCAAATCAAGCGCCAGTACGCCTTTGCCATCAATCGTTGGAATGATCGGTGCCAGCGCGGGACGCTCGATGCCTTTGATCCGTCCGACTACGAGCAAGCCGGTCGTCATCAATGCCCCGGTATTGCCTGCCGAGATCATCGCTTCGGCAAGCCCTTCTTTGACCATCCGACCTGCAACAACCATCGAAGCGTCCTTTTTGCGGCGCACCGATCGTACTGGCTCATCTTCAGGCTCGATCACTTCGGAAGCATGCACCAGCTTTAAGTTGGACGGCATATCCGGCAGCAGTGCTTTCATCTTCGCTTCGTCACCGACAAGAATGATCTCCGTATCTTTCCACTCTCTGGCTGCTTCCAAGCCGCCCAATACATTCGTATCTGGAGCATGATCTCCCCCCATCGCGTCAATCGCGATTCGCATGATCAAGTCCTCCTTCATCTTGTTCTCCCCCGTCTGATCGGTATATCACAAAGTTGCCTTGAAATACCATTTCCTCGCCAACATACGTCAACACTTCTACTTTAGCTTTGCCCTTTCGCCCCGAACTTGGCTGTACATACGCTTTGGCGATACATTTTTCCCCTAGATTAACCGGTCGGACAAAACGCAAATCCGCCGAAGCCGTCAGTGCAATCGCATCGTTAATGACAGCGACCGCGAGCGAATTGGCTTGGGCAAAAATATGATGCCCCCGTGCGATATGAGTGCGTGAAAACACATGCTCCTCCCGAATTTCAAAAAGCGAAATTCCGCTCCGGTCAAGCTGTAAATCGACAATATCCCCGATCACTTCATCCAGCGGTAAGGATCGAACTTGATCATAGGAACGCTCTGCCATCAGTTTCATGCGCTCGCGCAGCTCGGGAATGCCTAACTCCATTCGGTCCAGACGAATCGTCTGGATGCTGACCTTAAGCTGACGGGTAAGCTCCTGGTCAGTCACAAACGGGTTGTTTTCAATAATCTGCACAAGCCGCTGCTGGCGTTGCCGTTTGGGCAATCGTTCGATGGTCACAAAGCCTCCCCCCACTTTCAGATGGATTTTCCGCAGCACCGAAACATTTCCCCTGTCTGGTGCTCGTCCGTATATGAGCGTATTCGTATCTATATCAACCTTTCGGTTTCCGTATAACAATGACAGCACAAAACGCTCGTCACGATGCATACAGCATCGTCCCAGCAATTATCGCTTCGTTTTAGAACCTGGTACTAAGAATGTAGTATAAAGCATATTTCCGCAAAAGGAAAGAGGCAGTGTTTCGTTATTATGTAATTTCGGTGTCAGACTATGCCACGACTGGAAAATGGCGTTTGCACGGAAAGCGCGCAGTCGATATCGATGTGTGCACGCATTCATTTACGCATTTGCACGATGATCCGGGTCTACATAACAGCGATCCCGCTCCCAGCTAACACCTTGACCAAAATTAATTTGATGTTTGAAGCTGGCTTAAGCTCTTATGGATGAAGATTTCAGTCGATAATCAAAGTTGAAATTCAACTTGGTCTGTGTACTGGTAGGCTGGCTCAAGTAAACATCAAGTTCGAACGTATCCGAGCGCCTTTACGATCAAGCGCTGACGGGATCGACCCATCATAACTGTATCTAAAACAAGCGACTAGCTGCCTCTGCGTAAAAAAACAGCGTCTCATCAAACGACGAGACGCTGCCTTTACAACAATTATTGTTGTACGATTTCTCTTTGCTTGTAAGTTCCGCACACTTTGCAAACGCGGTGAGACAATTTCATTTCGCCGCAGTTTTCGCATTTCACCATACCTGGTACTGCCAGTTTAAAGTGTGTACGACGTTTGTCACGGCGTGTTTTGGAAGTTCTCCGTTGAGGTACTGCCATCGTTAAACACCTCCTTCATCTAATTGAATGCCATTTAACACTCTGAAATCAGAGTTATCAAATCACTTGAAAAAATCTTTGAGCCCTGCCAGTCGAGGATCGATCGGCCGGTTATCGCAATCACAATCCTGTTCGTTCAGGTTGACCCCACATGTCTGGCACAAGCCCTTGCAATCGTCCTTGCACAGAACAATCGCCGGCAAGTCCATCAATGCAGCTTCCTCCAGATAAGGGCGAAGTTCTACCGTATCGCTATTCACGTATACCATATTATCTTCTTCCGCTACATTTTCCGGTTCTTCGCCGTGCCTGAATTCCTCCTCCAGGCTAAATTCGCGATGGAGTTCAACGGTTTTCAGACAGCGAGCGCATGCCACTTGCAGATCAAGCTTCAACGTTCCGTTCACTTCCACAACCCGATCGATTCTGTACCGTGCCGTCAAATCCGCCTGCAATGGTTGTGCATTCAGGATATCATTGCGGTCGATTTTTACAAATTCGGAATCGAGTGTCTGGTGAAACTCTATAGGCTGATCGCTCTGCGCCATTTTTCGAAATTGGAATTGCATAGTTATCACTCCAAACAAACAAAAATTATTTTACCAATGAATAGCGGCTTTTGTCAATCTAATTTTGTATTTTAACAACCTGTAAGGGTAAATTCCTTTACTACAGCGGGATTCCCAGTGTTGATGCGGGTTTCTGGCATCTGTTATTCATGCAAAATCGATCCAAACTCCGTCCAAATCCGCTTTTCGCCACCGCTGCTCTGCCTGTCAAAAAAGCGCCCGGATATCGCTTGCATTACCTTTATTCTCCAATACAATATAATGGAGCAACCGACGTATACAGCAAATCCGCCACGGTAGCGAACGACACAGATCGCATTGATTTTACCATATCTTGAACTCGGATATGTTATAAAAATAACAATTATAGCATACCGCGCACAAAGGAGCACAAATGTATGAATATCGCCGGCATTATCGTCGAATATAATCCATTCCACAACGGCCACCAGCTTCACCTCCACCGCACACAGCAGCTGACAAAATGCGATGGCATCGTAGCGGTTATGAGCGGCAGCTTTACCCAGCGCGGCGAGCCTGCCAGCTTTAACAAATGGGCGCGCGCTGAAATGGCACTGCATGCCGGCTGCGATGTCGTGCTGGAGCTCCCTTCCGCCTATGCGGTGCAGCCTGCCGAATGGTTCGCCTATGGTGCGGTAGCGGTGCTGGAAGCGACTGGCATCGTGAACCAGCTCGTATTTGGCAGCGAATCCGGTGCGCTGGAACGATTGGAGCCGCTCGCCCAGCTATTGGAGCAACAACCGCCCGAACTGCATACAGCGCTACGAGAGCAGCTTAGCTACGGGCTTAGTTATCCAGCCGCACTAAGCCGGGCAGCGCTGGCATCAGGTTTGTTATCGGCAGAAACGGCGGCGCTTTTGCATGAACCGAACAATACGCTTGGACTGCAATACATACGGGCGCTGCGCCAGCTTGGAAGCCGTATTATCCCGCTGACGATCCAGCGCGAACAATCCGGCTATCATGATACACAGCCAACGCATGAACAAATCGCCAGCGCTACAGCGCTGCGGCAAATGCTGCTGCAAGAGCCGCTGCGGGTAAGCAATTACGTGCCCTCTGCTACGCTGGACATTATGCAGCGCGAGATGGCGGCTGGACGCGGCCCGGTACAAATGGACAGCCTATGGTTGCCGCTGCTGCACACGATCGCCACCTCATCCCCCACTGTACTGGCGCAATATTACGATATGAACGAAGGTATTGAACATCGGCTCAAACGATTGTTGCCTACACTGGAACAGCCAACGGTCAGCATGCTGATCGACCGTCTAAAAACGAAACGGTATACGCGTGCACGTTTACAGCGCTTGCTCGCCCATCTACTGCTCAGTCATCGCCGGGAACTGCTGAACGAGCCGATGCTGCGCCGTGGTCCGGGTTATTTGCGTGTACTTGGCTTTACAGAGCGAGGACGCACATTGCTCAAACGGATGAAAAGCACCGCTACGTTGCCGATCATGATGCGCGCAGCCGATAGCGAGCATGAGCAAATGGAGCTGGATGTACAAGCGACGGTTATGCAGGCAGCAGGCTTTACGACGCCACAGATGCGCGACATGTATGCGGATTATTATTATGCGCCTGTACGTGTAGAGTAGACGATTACATTGTCTCCATTAAAAATCCGGTTCGAACGCACTTCAACCTGTTCATCATGAAACGACTATAAGATAGGCATACGCGTCAAATAGCATTGTTTTATTAATTTAACTCAAGTAAACTAATTAACATAAGTTAATCCAAACAAGGAGGTCAACTATTGGCGCAACAAACGCATTCGTTACGGAATATTAAAAAAGCAAGAACACGCATCCGGCTATACGAAACCGGCTTAGCAATGATGAAAACGCACAAATTTAACGAAATTATGGTCGATGAAATTTGTCGGGAAGCGGAAATATCCAAAGTTACTTTTTTCAAATGTTTTCCGCAAAAAGAAGCGCTGCTCGTCTATTTTATGCGTGTCTGGTTAACGGAACGCATACTGGAACTCCATACAAACGGCAAACAAGGCTTTGCGGCGGTGCGGCATGTGCTGGACAGTGTTACCGAATGCTACCAGCATATTCCGGGTGTAATGCCAAGTTTGATCGCTTTTTTGGCGCAAATCGATATGCACCCGTGTATGCCGGAGCTGAGCGCAGCGGAAATCCATCTGCTGTTTCCGGGGCGTGAAACAGAAGCGACGGTCTCGCCTAATCTGCATGCGCTGTTCCGCGATTGTATGATGCAGGCGCAGGCGGCAGGTACACTTGCGCCTGAGCTAAAAATTGATGATGCGGTTAAGCTGCTCTGTACGGTGTTTTACGGCGCATTTTTGACTGCGCGTATGTATGCGTCACCTGATATTCACGGATTTTACGAACTGCATTTAGCCCGTTTGGAACGACACTAAGGAGGCAAAACGATGAATCCGATTATTGCGGGACGCCAGATGGCGTCTATTGAAGGGCCGTTTGTCGTATTTATTATCGGTGTGCGCATTAACAAATGGTTGGCGATCGGTCAATGGTTGCCGGTGTTGCAAGCGATGGGACCGATGCTCAAAGAGCTGTATGCCAATCCGGAGCTTGGATTTTTGGATGCTGCTCCTTTTGTATCAGGGCGCGGTGTATCGATCGTGCAGTATTGGCGCTCTTACGATCAACTGGAGCATTACGCACATGGCGCCCAACATTTGCAAGCATGGCAAAACTTCAATCGCAAATCGCGTGCTGGGCAAGCGGTCGGCATTTATCATGAGACGTATTTGGTCGAAAATGGAGCGTATGAATCGATTTACGTCAATATGCCAGCGACCGGGCTTGGCAAAGCAGGCGATTTGCGTCCGATTGGCGCAGGACGTGAATCGTCACGCGAACGGACGCGGCTCGGTAAACAGCATGAAGCCGGAACAATGCAGCAATCGGGAGAGTAAACGTATCACCGTACAATCGCTGGATGATCGATACAGTTGCTCTTTTCCTATTCAAGCCTATTTATGTTGCAATCGATTATGCTGCCCAGTTGTGTCATGCTGTCGCCTAGCTCATAGCTGTGTTCTATTGCTGCTGACTACCGAAACGCAATGCTCACAACATATTGTATTGGTTAGCTTAATACGATGCGTTCGTTCCGTGTCGTGTCATTATGTATTCTGTCTAGTACTGCGTTCAGCAAGCTTGCGCACTTCATCGGCAACAACATTCGGCATTGCAACATAAAGCGCGCGTTATTTGCAGCCATTTCTCGTTTCATCGGCAACAACGTTCCGTGCCACAATGTATTCTGTCTAGCTTTACAGTTTATCGTTCCGGTATGCAACGTATGTTTATACTACAGATCAGCAAAAAGGAAGCGGGATCATGTCCGCTTCCTTTTTGTGATGCGATTGATGATACGGTTATGGTTGTCGAACAACAGGCAGCAAACTGTACAGCAGATCGCATATACATTACCAAGAGCAGGCTAATCGTTATACATAACTGTCCTCGTCTTATTTTACAAACACGGTACATGGTTCAACTATGATACGGGTTGACGGTATAAACATACCTTTCACGACTTGGCTGGCAGCGCGGCAATCGCTTTTAGCGCATCATCCATCGTCTTGACCGGAATGAGCTTCATCGTAGAGTGTATACGATCAAGCTCTGCTTTGGCATCGGCGTAGTTGCCTTGTGGCACGAGGAAGATTTCCGCCCCTTTGTTCTGTGCAGCCACAATTTTATGCTGCACTCCGCCGATAATACCGACCGTACCGTCAGGATCGATCGTACCGGTGCCAGCGATGCGATAACCTCGGGTTAGATCGCCTGGTGTGAGTTGATTGTAAATTTCCAGGCTGAACATAAGTCCTGCCGACGGGCCACCGATATTCGTATCGGCAAATTTCACTTCATGGGCGGGATCATCCGGTGTAACTTTTTGCACTTCTCCGATCGCTACGCCAAAGCCGACACGGATGCGTCCGATCGAATCTTGAAATTCGGTCAGTTTAATTTTTTCGTCGACATTCGTACCGGCGCGATCAAGGACGACATCGACCGTATCGCCTGCTTTTTTGCCGCTTAACATTTGTTCCAATTGCTGGATCGAGGTAATGTTCTGTCCATCTACACGTACAAATTTATCGCCCGCATAGATCATTTTATCGCCTTGCGGTACGGCGACGACAAATACGTATTGCGGTTCGATTTTGAACGCAACGCCTGCCTTTTTGTAGGCTGCCGCGATCGCATTCGACTGCGAACTGCTCATATAGTAGAGCTGCTCGGCGGCATAATCTTCGCGATCATTTTGGGCGGGCTTCGGTCCAATGTCCTCATACGGATCGAACAGGCTGGCGAGCAGCATCGCCGCATTCGCATAACGGATCGAGACCGTCGTCAACATAAATGTTCCTTTTTCGGTCGGATCACCGTCGGTCACATGTACGATTGGCTTCAGCTCATCCACAACGCCCGGCGCATTAATTACATACGGAGTCGGCATATACACAAGCACATACACAAACAGGATCAAACAAAGCAAATAAACCCATATTCGCTTTTGCGAAAACGGGGATTTAAGGGATCGGCCGGACATGCTGTTCTCTCCTTTACATTGTGATGATATTCGCCACGGCAAGTTTTATCCTGCGCTACCTGCAACGGTACAGCTTAAGCATACTGTACACGGTTGCCGCAACGGCTGGAATAAACGGACAAAACGATGTCGATAACGACCTATCTGTCCGTCTATTATCCCATGCCAGACGTCGCAAATCCACTTTGACTGCGGCAAACCGCTTTGGTCTGTTATGAACTTGTTGACGCGCTAAATTTAAGCTGCAATTCCCGCTCAATTAGCGGCGGTACAAAGTCTGCTACCGGGCCGTCAAAACGGGCGATTTCCTTCACCATACTGGAACTTAAATACGAATAACGCGGATTTGTCATCATAAAAATCGTCTCGGCATCCGGGTTTAGTTCACGATTAATCGATGCCATTTGCAGTTCATATTCAAAATCAGTCACCGAGCGAATGCCACGTACGATCACATGTGCCTCACGCTCGCGAATATAATTGGCAAGCAGATCGCGGAAGCTGTCGATTTCCACATTAGGCAGATCAGCGGTAACCTGTTTCAACTGCTCTACCCGTTCTTCGACGGTAAACAGCGGCTTTTTACTCATATTGTTCAGTACAGCAACGACGAGTGTATCGAACTGGCGTGCCGCACGGTGAATAATGTCCAAATGCCCCATCGTCACCGGATCAAAGCTGCCCGGATAGACGGCAATGCGCCTGCCGCCCCGTTCATTCGCTACTGTCATCTGGATCAAATTGCTCGTATCGTTATTCATCGATCGTTCCTCCCTGCTGTGCTGCTGTCTCATTTGCTGATCGATCAAATTGGGCTTCCGGCTCATACCGGTACACATAAATCGATGTCTCTCCATATACCGCCTGCCGAACACCGACAAAATGGGGACATTCCGGCGGATACGGATGCCCGGTTTCAAATTCCAGCACAACTGTAGCATCCGGCTGCAATAAGTTTCGTTCATGCATATCTTGCATTAGCAAAATTCCGTTTTTCATCCGGTATGGCGGATCGAGAAAGACGAGATCAAATGTCGTACCACGCTTTTGCAGCACTTTAAGCGCACGTCCTGCTTCATTGCGATAAATTTCCGCCTGTTGCGTCAGCCCGGCGGACTGTACATTACTTTTGATCACTTCAATACTTTTGTATTCCATATCGATAAATACGCCATGTTCCATTCCACGGCTGAGCGCTTCAATGCCAAGTCCACCCGTTCCAGCAAACAGATCAAGCACCTGCCCGCCAGCAAAATAAGGGCCGATAATGCTAAACATCGCCTCTTTGACCTTATCGGTCGTTGGCCGGGTTCCGTTTCCCGGTACCGCCTTTAGCGGTCTTCCTTTTGCACTTCCAGAAATGACTCTCATTCCGATCGATTCACCCGTTCTTCTATAGTATAGGACATACAGTTCAGACAGACGACGGTATACGTATACCATCAACCTATGCCGTTCCTGCGTGTGTACGTTCTGTTCACTATCCAACTTTCCCGTTTGCTGTTCATTACCCATCAGGACGCTGCCCAGCAAGCAAATGCACGACGTTATCGTATCATATCGAGCGATCGTTGCAAAATGATCCACTCATTCGCTTGCCTTTTATAAGCCGCATCTGCTACAATACTGAACAAACGTTCAGTATCGAAAGTGTTGAGGTGAGACGATGAACAAAAAACAGGCTCAAAGCGAGCTAACCCGCAAAAAAATAAGCGAAGCTGCACGCAGTCTGTTCGTGCAAAAAGGCTACAAAGCGACTTCGATCGAAGATATCGTTGCCGCTACCGGCAGCAGCAAAGGCAATATTTATTACCATTTTAAAAGCAAAGAAGGTCTGTTTTCCTACTTGCTGCACGAATGGGATCATGACTGGCTGGAAAAATGGCAAGCGCGTTTGCCGTCCTATTCCACCGCCACGTCTAAAATGTATGGACTTGCCGAGCAGATTGTGCGCGAAGATTTAAACCATCCGTTGACCCGTGCAGCCGATGAATTTTTTAGCAATGATGAGCAAAAAAGCGAGATTGAAGCCAAAATCAACACGATGATACAAGAACATCTATCATTTAATCGTCAATTGATTCAAGAAGGCGTAGATCGAGGTGAATTTAGCGGTGAACAGATCGAGCAAAAAGCGCTCGTGCTGGAAGGCATCGTCGTTGGCATGAGCCGTGTCTGTCGTAACCAACCGCTGGAGCAAGTGTTAGAGCATTATCGATTTGCGATCGATACGTTTTTGTATGGTATTGCAGCCGGAGCCAAGCAGTCGTAGTGTAAACGAGCTCGCTGCTGGTGATCCGGTGTTTTTATCGCTTTTTACTGACCGAATGTTCAGTATGTATTGTTTCCAATATAATCGATAGATCGGATTCGGCTCGTGCTATAGCAGGCACGCAGTTATTTGATGGAGGAAATCATGTCACTGTTAATGCGTAATCGGGCAGCGCTGTTGCTGCTTATGTTTAATATTTTTCTGGTGTTTACCGGTATTGGGCTTGTCATTCCGATTATGCCAACGTATATGAATGAGCTGCATATCGGCGGCAGTGTGCTCGGTCTCATGGTCGCTGCCTTTTCGATTAGCCAGCTTATTTTCTCGCCCTATAGCGGGCGTTTGTCAGACCGTATCGGGCGCAAAAAGCTCATTATTGTCGGTATGCTTGTGTTTGCGATTTCCGAATGGTTGTTTGCGATCGCGTATGCGCCGGCACTGCTATTTGTATCACGTGCGATTGGCGGTCTGGGGGCGGCGCTAATTATGCCGTCCGTAATGGCATATGCTGCCGATATAACTTCTGACGAAGAACGCGGCGCAGCGATGGGCTTTATTAATGCGGCGATTACAACCGGCTTTATTATCGGCCCTGGCATCGGCGGCTTGCTCGCAGAATATGGCATTCGTGTCCCGTTTTATGCGGCGGCGATTGCAGGTGTTGTTGCCGCGCTTGCCACGTTGCTGCTGTTGCCGGAATCGCTGTCACCGGAGCGGCGTGCTGCGCTGGCGAACAGCACTAGCCATAGTGAAAGTCTGGTGCGTCAATTGTTGCAATCGTATCGCAAGCCTTATTTTCTCAGTCTGATTATCGTATTTGTCGCTTCGTTCGGGCTGGCGAATTATGAGACCGTATTCTCGCTATTTGTCGATCATAAATTCGGCTTTACAGCGCAGGATATCGCGATCATTATTACGTTTGGCTCAATCGCCGGTGCGGTCGTGCAAGCGACGATTTTCGGCTGGATGATCAACCGATTTGGCGGACAGCGGCTCATTATCATCTGTCTGCTCGCTTCGGCGGTGTTTATCGTGCTTACACTGCTCGTACACACGTATTTCCTTATTTTTACGGTGACATTTGCGGTATTTCTGGCAATGGACATTTTGCGTCCAGCGATTGGCACCCAGCTGTCACAACAAGCAGGCAATGAACAAGGGTACGTGGCAGGTCTGAACTCCGCTTACACGAGTCTTGGCAATATCGCTGGGCCGATTGTGGCTGGTGCATTGTTCGACTGGAATGTGAATTATCCGTATATGATGGCAGCGTTTATTTTGACGCTCTGCTTTCTGTTGTCACTGCGTGTGAAGCCGCAAATGCCGCAGCGTAGGGAAGTGGAGTCGGATATGGCGAAATCGAGTTGAGTAGCGCTGGATAAGGATCATCGTTACTCGTTCGTGGATGGTTGATGTGTAATGGAGCGTTACAACGTTAATCGTTATAATAGAGTATGTTTAATAAATGGAATCGGAACACCTTTGGGCGTGACGTTCACTTATCGGCAGATAGGGGCGTGATGTTTGAAGGTGTTTTTTACACGGGAAAATAAGCAGCTAATATTAATGAATTTAAAATCTTTTGAGTTCATTTTATAGATAAAAGAGTTGATAAGTAGAAAGAAGCAGTGTTTGTTGATACGAAAACGTGATGTTGACAGATGAAAATTTCAAAAAGGAAACACATCGCTAGAACTATGCTAAATTGGTATTTTACGTGATAGTATGTTGTTATTGTAACTTTCAGCCAAAGTTATACATAATTATTTTGTATTGGGGAGAAATATATATGAGTTTTCCAAAAAAAATTAAAATCCCGATTTTGCTACTATTTGTATTTACAGTATTAGTTTTTTTTACTAGTAATGCTATAAAAATTTATGCTTCAGAAGCTATTAGTGTTACAGATTCAGTATATTCTGGTACTGTTTATCCAAATGCAGTAACTCCCGATTATAATGTTGCCAGGTTAACTATTTTTGCGGATGGCGGCTCAAATACTACAGGTTCCTCTGGCAGCGGTAATATTACCGATTTTGGTGTCCATGCTTTTGTAACAATTAAAAATTCAAATACTTCTGCTATACAGGTAGGTGGATTAACAGGCATAGCTCCAGGCAAAACAGTTTCAGTCGGAACTTGGGGAAATAAAAGTGAACACAATGGAGTCTGGTATAATTTAGAAGAAAAATTTATTGCAAATCAAGATGCATACAAAAGTAGAGTTTCTCTAACAATAGACTTATCCTCTGGGCAGCTACAAGCAGTAAATAATTATATTAAGAATCATGATGATTGGGGCTATACTAACAATTGTTCATCATTTGCTGTTGGTATATGGAATACTGTTGCTGCTACAACCTTAAGTGCAGGCACTATTAATACACCTAAAAATTTAGCTAATTCTATTAAAAGCAAGTCAGGATATATTTCAGGAATGGCTGTTCCTAATGACTATTTGGTCTATTATGCAAACGGTGCAAACGCCCCTATACGCAGCCGCTCCTTTTAAATCAAAAAACGTTTAACATTGGAGGCAACTCAATATGAAAAAAAAAATAATTATAATAATAAGCGCAGTATTGATTGTCTTGTTAGGAATGGGGATTGTTATGAGTTTTAATAAAGTGATCGATCCAGCAACAGTTATGATTAAACATGCAAAATTGTCCAATCATACGATCGAGCTGCAAGGAGAATTGATGGGTAGTGGAGATAACTATAAGGGTTATGAGGTCAGTTATAAGGATGGGTCTGTGTTTATTCAATTGAAAGGCAGTTCATTGGCTTTGTTCCGTCCACGGGGCAGTTTTGATATCCAAATACCAAATTCATTTGGAGCAGTACATGCCGTATATTTGGAAAATCAAAATGGTGATCAACAGATTAAAGTTAATCTCTCTAGTTGATACGCCTCGACTCCACTTATCTATACTTTTATAATCGCTTGCTGTCTAAACCAATCCTCGCCATTGGCAGTGAACAATACTCAATTGATGATCAGTTTGTACTGGAACCTTAATCAACAAGGACTTAAAACGACTGCAAAAATAAAATTCATCTCGGTCAGATGAATATACAGCAATCTCTCCACTTCCCTTATAAACGCTCCAGCAACTTACGATAATACGCTTGCAATTGTTGTTTTAACTGCAACGGCTCAACCGCCGATACAACCGTACCTAGCCCTGCCAAATACGCCAGCATAAAATCGATCTCCTCCGGCTCATAGCAGCCGTACAATTGCCATACACCATCCTTATGCTCTAAGTGCAGTGAAGGTGGCAAACGTGCCTCTAAGCGTTTTTCATCCGTCAGCTCGGGCAGTTGGCAGCGAAACGAAATCGCTTGCTGAGACGGCTGCCGTAGCGTAAGTGCAGTATGCAAATCCACATGTGTAAATATCGTTTCACTTGGCTCGTCTGTGCGCACAATCGACTCGATACGATCACAGCGAAAGACGCGATATTGCCGTTTATCCATATCATAGCTGCGGCAATACCAATACCCATCCATCACATAGATGGCAAATGGCTGTATCCGGCGTTGACTTACACGCTCGCCCGAACGATAGCCGATACGTACAATTCGCTGATCGGCAGCAGCCAGTAGCAGTTGTTCTAAACATGCTCCCGGCTCCGCCTCGATCCCATAATAAAAGGCGACCCGATTGCGAAACTGTTCGATCTGTTGCTGCTGTTGTGGGGAGACGATATCTAGAAACTTGGCGTTAATCGAGGCAAATGATACCCCAAACGCAGCACCTGACAAACTTTCCAACGCCTGCATCGAAAAATACAATGCCAGCACTTCCTGCGCTGTAAATGAAACCGGTGGCAATGTCGCCGTATCTAGCAGTCGATACCCACCATATCGTCCATGTTCCGCATAAAGCGGCACACCAATCGCTTCCAATGCTTCTACATCCCGAATCGCCGTGCGACGTGAAATACTAAACTGTGCCATCAGCTCGCCAAGCGTAAACCGACGCTGCCGATGTACATAACGCTGCATTTGTTGTAACCGTTCCGCTTTGTTCATTGTGATCCCCTTTTTCTATTATAAAGGTGTCATCTTTTGGCACCTTATTTCGTTATGCTTGTACTGTATCACAATACAGGAGGCGATTCATCATGAACGAAAAACAAATGGCACAGACGACAGAAACGACAGCATCATCTACCACAACGCCATTCACGGCAGCTCAAACGAACACAGAGCCAGCGCGTACAGCACAAACGAACGCCAAGCAAACCGATGACACGTTAGCACGAGCGCAGTCGATTTCAGCCCAAACCGAAGTGATTCCGTTTCTATCGCTAAACGGCAAAGCTGCGGAAGCGATTGCCTTTTATGAGCAGCTTGGCGCAACCGTATTGCTCAAAGTCACATACGCTCAACTTGCCGCGATGGACGACAGCTTTCACGTACAACCCGGACAGGAACAGCATATTACGCATTCCATATTACAGTTCGGCAGCAACAAACTGATGATCGCAGAAGCATCCGTCGAGCTCGAACAACCGTGGCAGCATGGCTCCTCATTCTCGCTCTGCCTGCAATCCCGTCAGCATGAACATATGGAACTGCTATATCATCATATGATTGCGGATGCGCGCTGTAACATTATCGTTCCATTTGCGCCCAATTCGTTTAGCTCCGGTTATGCAGCAGTACGTGATCCATTTGGCGTCGTGTTTCAGTTTACAGTGACCAGGCATGCATTTTAAAACGAGATTTGACGGTGGACAGAACGTGGACGGCTGAACAGCAAATGGATGAATAGCGAATGGATGAACATGCAATTTCGACTTGCTCCAGCTATACGATCAAAGACCCGATTCGCAAGAGGAATCGGGTCTTTCGTTTCTGTTTCTATGTGCATCGGTATGTGGATCAGTTCACGATAAATTTCACGCGTGTACCATCCGGGTATTTGGTCAGCTGGTTGCCAACCCAAGAGCCTGCGCCCCGATTGTCGGATGGGCTTATGTAGCGAATATCTGCACCTGCGCCGCCTTCCAGACACATTGCCATCGGCCATTCGTCGCGATCATAGCCGCTTTTGGTCGGTACGCCTTTGAGCGATTCCTCGCGGCGCTCGTCCGCACCGGAACGGTCGATCGTACATACAGCCGAGTGACCGTCAGCAATCGCATCACGAATATGACTCGCCGTTTCCGGGTAGCGGGTAGACGGGAATGTCAGTGTGTAATCATACGCTGCGGCTGCGGTTGCGTGCTGCACATTGTGTTCACCTTGCAGCAGTGTCGGTGTCGTTAACAACACCACCATCATCATTAACATCATGCCTAGCTTTTTCAATCGTTTCAATACAATCAGCTCGCTTTCTGCGATAATATAATTCCTCGTTTGCAAGTAGTTCGCAGCAAGCATAATATAAAGTTAATTTGTGCTGTGAATGAAGTGCGAACTGGAATCTAATACCATTTTAAGCGAATGAATGTAAAGTTTAAATCTTTTTATGTTAAATTTTGGATTAAACATATTAAGATTGTAAAATCTGTGTTTGTAATGCTAACATTACATTTAAGCTATCATTATGCTCGTTTTTATGTAGCGTCATGTGAAACCGATCCAAAACTGCTGTTACACAAAAAAGGACCCTGCCTGGGATCGGGCAGGGTGTAGGCAATATTTATATCAAAAGGGGTATGTCTGTATGTTAAACGCACAAGCTGAAATAAAGCTGATACAAACCTAAAAATTAGCTTAAAATGCGATTTTTTTTTCTGCATCATCGTGAAGATTGCTATTTTCTTACAGTATCGGCTATGATACTTACGAACCAAAGGTTACTACGCTCCACGCTGGCACCGATAATAAACATATGCCCTGTTTGAAGGCAAGAAAGGAGGAATGTATTCATGGATATCGCTTCTTTGTCCACTTCATTGAGTCAGAGTTCGCTGTCACAGGCCGTCGGTATTAAGGTACTGTCACTGTCCAAAGATATGGCTGAGCAACAAGGCCAACAATTGGCTGAGATGTTGAAGCAAGCTCCTCATCCGACATTGGGAAGCACACTCGACATTCGCGCTTAATCGGGCGATGTGTGGAGCTCGTTATGCGGCTGTGCAATTAGCAGATGTGTAGTTAGCAGATGTATAGGCTGCTGATCGCTAGGCATGACGAAATGCTTGTCCAGTTCAGAAACACGCAAACCCACCAATCGCTCACGATAAGAATGGTTGGCGGGTTTGTGTTATTTGTATTTTCATGAAGAAACTGTAGCTGACTTGTACTATAGTGAATATGCAAGTTACGCTGTTTATAAAAATATTCAAAACTGCTGGTACAACGTGGATAGACTTAGCAACAATGAATGTATTGCAGGCTGCAACAGAGTGATTTTTATGGATTGATTTCAAACGATAGCCTATAATTAATTTACTGCTGCTAACAGAGCGCTTAGTGCACTAATTATTTTAGCAACATCACTTAAATCACTTTGCTTGTACCCTTTAACTAAGGAGATGGCTCATTTGTATCAACATAAAACGAAAAACCTCTACGTACCTCCTACACCCTCAACTGTCAAAAGCCCGATACAGCCATTTAAAATGATACACCCTACATTAGATATGCCAAAAATATTAGGAAATCAAGCTATTCTTCAAATGGTGAAAAATGAGAGTAATAAAGAGGAGGATAAGGAGGATTATTTTACTTCAATACTACCTAAAGATAATGCTCTTTTGAACTACTCTAAGTGGGCAAATAGTGAGGATAAGTCTGAAATAAAAACAACGATTGAAAAAGCATATAGGTATTGTTATAAAAAAGGGAATGAACTATACAAAAAAATAAAGGAATCCATTGAAAATGACCCTAACTCAGAAAAGGGTAAGCAATATCAACAAATTCTTGATAAAGAAAATGATGAGAAAAAAACTAGATTTTATAAAAACTATTCTTCCGAGATTAAGCAATCAAAACAAAATTTAAATTTATATGAAGTAAAAACAAAAAGTATGACAGCGGATAATAAGAAATCAAAGTTTGTCGCTTATCACAACAACTTTGATCTTGAAGAAGGAAATATCATTGCAATAAGTAATAATAGTGGACTAGATGATCATGAAAAAACCAAAACAAGATTACAAAATTCGGATATAATATGGCATCAATATTTAGAAGCAATTAATTTTAGTCTCAGCAAAAATCAGACCCAGAATAAGAATGAAGCAGATTATATTGATACATTAAAAAAGTTCAAAAGAGAAAATATCACCAACGCTCAAACAAATATTGTTGCGCGTCTACTTTGTGGAACAAACGCTACAAAACCTGTTAGTTTCACCGATAACCAGGACGGCTTTTTTGCTTTATTAGGAACGGATAATTGTCAAAGCGCAGGGTATATGCTTGCGCAACATATAAGTGGTAAAAATAAAATAATATCGAAAATCACTGTATATCCCAGTAAAGATAGTTGGAGTATTGAAATTACTTACGAAATAAATGAGCAGGGGTACCAATAGAGAACAATACTTCATAAAAATGAATAATACCAATTACCCTTTCACATTTACAATCGCTCCACCAACTTCACTGCCACACTACCAAAATCAGCATCATCCCGCAATTGTACCAACGCTTTCCTAGCTTGCGGCAAAGGCAGACTGCGTCGCAAAAGCGCAAATGCTGCCGAGCGTACGAGTATATACTCATCACTTTTTACAATCGACAACGCCAGCTGAATATCGTCTGCCTCTACATGCAGCGCTGTCAATGCTTCCAACATCGCAATCTGCACATATTCTTCATCCTGCTCCTGTGCCCAGTGACGATGAATCAACGCGCGCACAGTCGGCTGTTGCTGCTCATCACTGTACAAACCGAGCACTTTCCAAATCTCAATCCGCAAAATATCATCGCTTTGTACATCGACCGCCGCAGCCAGTAACAATTGCAGTTCTGCCGGCTGTAATGCCGAGTCGATTCGCAGCAATGCTTGTAAACGCTCATCTGTGCTCGATTGTTGCCAGTCGTGCAAACGTTGCGACATCAATCATCCCTCCTTGTTTCGTCTTATAGTCATCTATGCGATACGATTGTTGAATGATAGCATATATACTATCCATGTATCGTGCGAGAGCGAAGATTGAAATTTCGTAAAGCCGCTCGCCCTCGCACCATTCATCTACACCGCTAATCCCGATTCGATTTCCAACGCATCATGCTTGATCATTTCATCATTGATTCTGTGCTGGCAGCTATTCATCCAGTTCTGCCAGCGCCGTACGTGCCATCATCTGCATGACCGCATCTTCCATCGGCGGATTGTGCAGACCGGCGCGTACATCGCGGTACAGACGCTCTAACGGCAAATTTTTGGATAAAGCAGCGCCGCCTACAATTTTCATCGCTTTGTCCACGACCGCGTTGGCAAGCTGTACCGCATTGTATTTAACCAAGCCGAAGTCAGGACGCATCAACTTGCGCTCCTCTGGCAAACGATCCCAGCGATCTGCCACATCATACATAAGCGTACGAGCGAGTCGCAGTTCGCTTTCGATCTGTCCGATCCACTGGCGAATATGCGGCAGCGTGGCAATCGGCTCGGTCAGGCTATTCGGCGTATAATTGGCAGCATAACGCAGCGCAAAATCACGCGCCGCATACGCGATGCCCAAATAACAAGCCGGAATATGCAGCAGCCAGCCGTCCCCATCATCACGCCCGCTTTTGGGCGCACCAGGCTGGTACAGATTGAGCACTTGACGATCCGGCACAAACACATCGGTCAGCACGACATCATGGCTACCAGTTGCACGCATCCCTAGCGTATTCCATGTTTCCTCCACCTCGATCCCTGCACGCGAACGAATTAGAAAATCGCCAATCTCCGGCTGTCCAGCTAATCCAGCACTTACGATAAAGTCAGTTAATAGCGGACTAAGTGTACTGTACGTTTTGCGTCCATTTAATAACCAGCCGCCATCGGTACGCACAGCAGTCGTTTCCGGGCGTCCGCCACGGGTCGGACTACCTGTACCACGTTCGCTGGCAAATTTGTTAATCATATTGCCATGTTCCACTACATCGCGGCAAAATTCCGAAAAGGTCGGCTCTGGCCAACCGTCTGCCTCGCGAAAATGCAGCATCATCCCGCCATGCCAGCCTGCGCTTAGCGCGGTCGAACCATCGCCACGAGCGATTCGCTCTTGTACAAGTAGCCATTCATACAGCGATAGCCCCTCTCCACCATAGTCACGGCTGACGGTTAGTTTCGCATAGCCTGTTTCCTTCAACTCCGCAAAGTTTTCAAACGGAAATGTTCCTTCCGCATCATGCTTCGCTGCTCGTTCCGCAAAACGTACAGCAAGCTCATCTGCCCATGCGACAAGTTCTGCCTCACGTTCATTACGAATAAATTGATCGATTCGTTTGCCAGTCATATCCAATTCCTCCTCCACACCGATTGCCCAATTGCATCTCTATGTTGGTCATATTGTTTATCTCATTTTAAAACATAGTTGTGTTCATATCATACCCATATAATGTGCTTTAAACGCTATAATGCTCAGCATCCAATCCAGCTCATTACGCACATATTCGTATGCAGCGCGATCGTTACAAGCTCATTCTGCCAATTCCGTTCGCAGCCGCTGCCAAAATTGTGCAAATGAATCGGCAACGAATAACAATTCCTCCGTATCTATAATCCAAATACAAATACGACCGTAATCCGACACTGCCTGCAGTGAGATCAAAAAGTCATGCCCTCCCTGATCATAAGCAAACGTAAACAAATACGCTAGCTCTGGAAAATTTCCCAACAGATCGGCATACAATTGCTCGGCTGGCAATTTCCCATAATGATGAAAACGTGCAAATTCAACGAAATTAACGAATCGAATCAAAGCCGCCAAAGCCAAATCGCTCCCGCTCTCTCCATTGCTCCGATAAATAGCCACCGTTATATTGTAAATAATGCTGGCGATAGGCAGGCGGAAAGCTACGTCCCAACTGTTGTTCCAATGTATCCAGATCATGCTCGGTCAATGCTTGCTCACATTGTACAACAGTAAAGATCATGCGCCGATCACACTCCTTTTGATTATGTACTACGATGAATACAGACAGCTGCCAGTTGTATCTGGCGCTCATTATCGATCAATGGATCGATTCGTTTGCCGATCATTCCTAAGCTACCATTGCAAACGACATAAGCCGCAGCTCCATATAACAGAGCTACGGCTACATACGTCTTTTGTTGTGCAATGGTAGTGAATGAGGATCGGGCGCTTACTTTGTAGCAGGCAGTTCATGCGCAGGCTGTCCCAGATTAAACGCAATGGTAGGTGTGCCTTTAATCCCTAGACGAACGCGGAACAATCCACCATCTTGCTTGGTATTATCACCAGGATCGATATCGCCGCGTGCGGTCGTAATATACAGCTCGTCCAGCTCAGCGCCGCCAAATACACATGAAGTCACCTTTTCCGAAGCGACCGCAATTTCCGCAATCACTTGACCGGTGGCAGGATCGAAGCGGGACACACGGCGTCCACCCCAGCGAGCTACCCATAACATGCCTTCCGCATCAATCGTCATCCCATCTGGATTGCCTTCACGCTCATCCACTTCAGCAATTACACGACCATTCGCGATCGAGCCATCGTCTGCATCATAGTCAAATGCACGAATCGTCAATGTTGGTGTATCAATATAATAGAAAATACGACCATCTGCGCTCCATGCCAGCCCGTTTGAAGTCGAAACTTCACTTAGCAGCAACCGTACATGACCGGTCGTGTCCATACTATACAGCGCGCCCGCTTTCTGTTCGTCGCCCAAACTCATCGTACCGGCTACAAAACGACCGAATGGATCACATTTGCCATCATTAAATCGATTGCCAGGACGTCCTGCTTCCGGGTCATGGATTAGCACTTTCTCACCTGTTTGCAAATGAATACGGTAAATGCCACTAAACAGCGCAGCGATAACTTCATCCTCGGTATACGGTACAACAGCACCGATATGCTCGCCCACATCAAGCGCCTGATCTTCGCCAGTAGCAGGGTCATAACGATGTAGCTTATAGCCTTCAATATCAACCCATAACAACTGCTGCGAACGCTCATCCCAGCTAGGACCTTCACCTAGTTTCGCTTGCGCATCCAATATTAATTCCGCTTCATACCGCTCCATCGTACCGCCTCCTGTGCATAATAAGTTCAATTTCAGCAAGTTCACTTGGCAAACGATGCTGCGCTGATTGAATAGCTCATTAACCGCTCGTTTTCCAGCATCATAGCGTGAAAACAAGCGCATTCACAACATTAAACTCCACATATTTAAACATATAGCGAATGCCCGCTGACGATTTCCTCCGTCATGCCCCACCAAAGCCTCTGCTCCAATCGTACTCAATCGCTTGCAAAAATGCACGTGCCAGTACCATATGCCCTTTCGTGTTTGGATGCACATGATCCCAGCCTTGTGACAATATTGCCGGATAGAGATGCTCACTGATCCGATCAAATGCCGCTTGCGTGTCTACTAACGGTAACCCTGTCTCGGCAGCGATCCGTTTAACCGCTTGTCCGTAAATGTCCATTGTGGCACGCATCGGGTCTTCAGCGGTTGTGCTCATATAATACGGTGTCATTAACACCAGACCTTTTACTTGAGGCAATGTGTCCTGCACAAGTTGACGCAATATTGCTTCATATTGTTCCAAATACACATGCTGGTCGGGATCAGCCGGGCGATCAAATTGACGCCAAACATCATTAATGCCGATCATAATCGCTACCCAGTCCGGCGCATGAGCCAGCACATCCTCTTGCCAGCGTGCTTGCAGATGGCGCACCGTATCCCCGCTTGTGCCGGTATTCAGCACACGCAGATTGTAATCTGGATAAGCCGCATTCAATAACGCATCGACAAGACCGACATAACCGTCCCCGATCGCCCCGTGCTCACCGACCGGACGGGCACGACCACAATCAGTAACCGAATCTCCGATCATTAATAGTATGCTGTTAGGCTCTATTTTCATTTTCATCCATCCCTTCTGTCTTTTTATTATATTCAGGTGTTGCCTAGTAGCTTGTCTTAAATACATTTACAGTTTGTCGATCTAGCCATCGCTTGGTGCTGAATCGATTTAGGTACATTTAAACACAATTTTCATTTGAGACAGCCTATCAATACCTTGACCAAGTTAAATGTTAATTTTGATTGTGTACTGAAATCTTCATTGATAAGAACTTGAGGCTGAATTTTATGAAAACAGCCTACGACTCGACATGAATAGCTATGTACCGATTGTGACTGTGCACGTATTCACTTGACACACACGCCTTAAGGTTACCAGCCTTGACGATGCAACCAGTCTGCACAGCGTTCTGTCCAACTGCCCATCGCTGGATGCCCGATCGCTAGCCCTGCTCCATGCCCGCCATGTTCATACACATGCAGCTCAAACGGAATGCCATGCTGTTCCAGCGCCAGCGCCATCCGCAAACTATTTTGCACAGGTACAGCGCCATCGTCTGCGGTATGCCATAGAAATGCTGGCGGCGTAGCGGCAGTCGCTTGACGTTCGGCGCTGTGCGCCATGACGAGTTCTGGCGAAGCATCGGCGCCGAGCAATGCCCGTTTGGAGCCTTCGTGACCGTAGCCTTCCATCGTAATGACCGGATAACAAAGCACCATCAAATCGGGACGCGAGCTGACCGTTTCGGTGCTTCCATCCGGCAATATCACAGCCTGCTCCGTAAAGACGGTTCCGGTCATCGCCGCCAGATGACCACCTGCCGAAAAGCCGAGAATACCGATCCGATCCGGTCGCAAACCGTACTGTGTCGCATAGGCGCGAACATGCCGTATCGCTGCCTGTCCATCCGCTAGCGGTGTGCGGCGATGCTTCGGTGTCAACCGATATTGCAATACAAACGCGGAAATGCCTTGCTCGTTTAGCCACTTCGCTACAGGTGTGCCTTCATGATCGGCTTTCATTTCATACCCACCGCCTGGCAAGACGATGATCGCACTGTGCGCGCCTGGCAACAAATACGGCTCCAAATACGGGCGCGCCCCGGTTTCATCAACAATATGTTCATCAGCAATCCAAATGCGTTCCATATGTATCCTCCGCTTCTTCGTTTGTGATGCGCCAAGCTACTATCATCCGCTTTACTCCACTTCCATACAGATGCAGCCCAGCCCCCTATGCTAAAAGTGTACAACCGTCTGTATGCCATCTTGTCCTCATCATAGCATCATCGTCGTCGTTTGCAAAAATATGCCCTGGCTCGCAAGCCAGGGTGTGTACGCAATAACATGCGTTGATTGGGACTGCGGCGGGCATACGGCAGCTTGGCACCGTACATTGACCGCTTTACCTATTAACTTTGATTGCTTATTAATATCGCTGTAAATAAGGGCTTGAAATGAATGTAAAGTTACAATGAAGCACGATCAAGATGCTACTACCAAGCAAGCTCAAGATGCCACAACGACGAACAAGTTAAATTTGATTGTCCAATCGTTTACATTGTAAGCGCTTTAGTTAATCGTTTCAATGATAAATCTTTACCGCAATACGCCGATTGCTGCCAAATCGATCACAGATCGGACGCTCCCCTAATAAAGATTGCGGAATTGCTCTGGTGTTACCCCTTCCAAACGGCGGAATGTGGCGACAAAATGGCTCGAATCACGGAAACCGACCTGACCGGACACTTCTTTGATCGTCATGCGCGGATACAGTGTCATTAATTCCTTCGCCTTACGCAGCCTGAGCAAAATAAAATACGCATACGCTGTCATACCAAATGTTTGCCGGAACAGTGTGTTCAGATGTCGTGCGCTCACACCGACCTGCTGTGCCATATCTTCCAACCCGATATTCGGATCATCATAATGCGCCTCCATAAAGCTCATCAGCGGTGCAAGACGTTCTACCGTATGCGATAGTGACGGCAAATTGTTCACGCGTCCGTGCTTTTTCAGCAGCGTTAAAAAACGATACAGATCGGCACTTGTATCTAGTCCTGACAAATCGCGGTTACTGCGAATTTGACCGAGCAAGCTCCCTGTAAAAAATTCCAGTTCACAATCGCGATCCCATTCATAATACGCCGAATGCGACAGACCGAATGTGGACAACAGCGCAAGCGACTGCGGGCCGCCAAACGTTAAATACGTCGTCTCCCAAATGCCGCTAACCGGACGATAGCTATGCGCATCGCGCGGAGCGAGCAGTACACCTGAACCGGGCTTTACTAAATAACGTGCCCCACCAAACGCAAATTCACCTTCACCTCGTACCGTTTGCAGCCAGTGATAACACGGATAACCGTCTGGACGCTCGATGCTTTCCTGATCGGGATTTTCGCCAATACTTTCCATATGGATCGGTAATTGTAAGTCTTTCAATTCGCTAAAAAAGCGGCGATGCGGATTGGTAACGTACATGATTGTTCACATCCTATATCCTTATTTTAATATCATAGTGTAATTATCTTATATTTTACAAGGGTTTGTTATCGTTTAGTATAGAATTATTCTTATACAAGGAGTGACAGCGTTGATTAGCAGCAAACTTCCTAAATTGTTTTATGGCGGCGACTACAATCCGGAACAATGGGATCATGAAACTCACCTTGCAGACCTGAACCTGTTCCAACAGGCAGGCATCGATATCGCTACGCTCAACGTTTTTTCGTGGGCACGCAATCAGCCAGACGAAGTTACATACCAATTTGAATGGCTGGACGACTATATTAACAGCCTTTATGAAAGCGGTATCTATACTTGTCTGGCAACAAGTACGGGTGCGCATCCGGCATGGATGGCTACCCGTTATCCAGACATTTTGCGAGTCGATAAAGACGGTCGCAAGCGCAAATTTGGCGGCCGTCACAACTCCTGTCCGAACAGTCCAACCTACCGCCATTACTCGGCGCAAATTGCCGGCAAGCTGGCGGAACGCTACCGCGAGCATCCCGCTGTGCTCGTATGGCACATTTCTAACGAATATGGCGGCGAGTGTTATTGCGACAACTGCGAGAAAGCGTTCCGCGTCTGGCTGAAACAGCGTTATCGTACGCTGGATGCCGTCAACAAAGCGTGGAATACCGCTTTCTGGAGCCACACCTTTTACGATTGGGATGAGATTGTTGTGCCAGACAATCGCAGTGAGGAATGGGGCGAACACAGCTCTAGCTTTCAGGGCATTTCGCTCGACTATACACGCTTCAATTCCGACAGCATGCTGGAGTGCTATCGTCTTGAATATGACGCGATCCGCGCCATCATTCCGGATGCGTTAATCACAACGAATCTCATGGGCTTTTACAAACCGCTTGATTACTTCAAATGGGCTAAACATATGGACATCGTTTCATGGGACAATTATCCGGGGCTGAATACACCGGTCAGCTTCACCGCTCTTGCGCATGATCTGATGCGCGGTCTGAAAAATGGTGATCCGTTCATGCTGATGGAGCAAACGCCAAGCCAGCAAAACTGGCAACCGTACAACTCGCTCAAACGTCCGGGTGTCATGCGGCTATGGAGTTACCAAGCTGTTGCGCACGGTGCCGATACAGTGATGTTTTTCCAGCTCCGCCGTTCGATCGGAGCATGCGAAAAGTTTCACGGTGCCGTCATTGAGCATGCCGGACACGCGAATACACGCGTGTTTCGTGAAACGAGTACGCTTGGACAGGAGTTGCAAACATTGGGCGATCAACTACTCGATTCGCGAATTGAAGCGAGCGTAGCGATTTTGTTCGACTGGGACAACTGGTGGGCGCTCGACAAATCAAGCGGACCAACGGTTGCGCTAAAATACGTCGAACAAATTCATAAGTATTATAAAGCATTGTATGACCGTAATGTGCAAGTAGACATCGTCTCCGTCGATTCCGATCTGAGCGGCTACAAGCTTGTAATCGCACCTGTACTGTATATGGTGAAGCCGGGGCTCGCCGCAAAGCTTGAGCAATTCACCGCAAATGGCGGTACATTTGTCACGACCTTTTTTAGCGGCATTGTGAACGAGCATGATCTCGTCACACTGGGCGGCTATCCGGGTGAACTGCGCAAGCTGCTCGGCATCTGGGTTGAGGAGATCGACGCATTGCTGCCATCGATGCGCAACTCGATCGTAATGCAAACAACGCTTGGCGAGTTGAGCGGCAGCTATGAATGCGGTATGTTATGCGATCTACTGCATACCGAAGGAGCCGACGTGCTTGCCGAATACGGCACAGACTTTTACAAAGGCATGCCTGTACTGACACGCCATACATTCGGTCAAGGTGAAGCATGGTATGTTGCCTCGGATGGTGAAGAAGCGTTTGTTGCCGGCTTGCTGAAACATCTGTGTCAGCAGCAACAGATCGAACCTGTGCTGGATACACCGGCTGGTGTGGAAGCCGGACGCCGCGTCAAAGATGGGCAAGCGTTTCTGTTTCTGCTCAATCATAACGCTGAAGCAGCAACGGTTAAGCTCGGTTCACTGCAAACTAACAATATGCTAGATCATCAGCCGACAGGTTCTTCCATCGAGGTGCCAGGTAACGGAACAATTATTTTATCTGTAAAATAATGCCATCCATTACTGTGCCTATTGTAACATGAAAATAGCGATACGTAAATGTAGAAAAATACATTTTACGTATCGCTATTTTTGTCGAATTTGCTCATCTTGCGCTTGTTTCATCGAAACGATCACTTAGATCGTTCAGCACGTCATTGTTATATCGAATAGGCTCGGTTACTTTTCGTATATGGACGATCGTCGTCATATTAATTTCTATTATAGTTGGAACAGTGCTTGTACGATCGCTTGGATAATTTGGATAATAATGTACAATCTTCAGTGCTTATTACGACTTGTAAACCGATACGAATAACAGCACACATCGCCTTTTTGTTATTGATCACTTGCTTGCCACGTATACGATTGTCGATATCGACAGCGAAAGTTGGCTTTTCGCTCACATCGTGAACGGTATACGTTCACTTCCATATTTTAGCCGCAACGTTTCCATTTTACAAGGCAACTCTATTTTTTTATAAAATAACGCCGTCTTTGAAAATAGCAATTTCACGGAATCCATGCCGCTCGCTATTCGTTTCCCGCCGTCCGGAGGCGATATCGACGATCTGCTCTAACAGCTCCAATCCGACCTGTTCCATCGTTTTGCCTTCCAACAGTTGACCGGCATTAAAATCGATCCAGTGCTTTTTGCGGTGCGCCAGCTCGGATTGGGTAGCGATTTTAACCGTTGGCACAGGGCCGCCAAATGGCGTACCGCGTCCGGTCGTAAACAGCACGATATGCGCACCTGCCGCCGCTAACGCTGTGACCGATACGAGATCATTGCCCGGCGCTTCGACAATGTTCAGCCCTGGACGCTGCACCCGATTGCCATAACGCTGCACATCAACGACTTGGGAATGACCGCCTTTTTGCGTACAGCCGAGCGACTTTTCCTCAAGTGTCGTAATGCCGCCTGCTTTGTTGCCTGGCGACGGATTTTCGTAAATATTTTGCCCGTGATTAACAAAATATTGCTTAAACCCGTTAATTAACTCCACCAAATCGTGAAACACCTGCGGGCTAGCAGCGCGATTCATCAAAATCGTCTCTGCGCCAAACATCTCCGGCACTTCCGTCAAAATTGCCGTACCGCCCGCCGAAACGAGCAGATCGGCAACGGTGCCGACGAGCGGGTTCGCTGTAATGCCGGACAGCCCATCGGAACCGCCGCATTTTAAACCTAACTTTAGCGCCGACAGCGGCACCGCTTGACGTTGCTGACGCTCAGCGATTTCCGCCAGCTCTTGCAAATATGCCATTCCTGCTTCCAGCTCATCGTCCACTTCCTGCGCTTTTAAATACCGGATTTTATCCGCATACTCCGCCGGAATGCCGGCGGCGAAAACATCGACTTGATTGTTCTCACAGCCAAGCCCGATCACAAGCACGCCGGCTGCATTCGGATGCAGCACAAGCGATGTTAATAGCTGACGCGTATATTCCAGATCATCTCCAAGCTGCGAGCAGCCAAACGGATGCGGAAAATGATATACACCATCGACACGCCCTACCAACTCAGCATGTCCGATGCGGGCGAGCGCTTCGCATGTTTTGTTAATACAGCCGACCGTGTTGATGATCCATAGCTCATTACGGATACCTACCTCACCGTTCGGACGCACATAACCTTCGAATGTTTGCAGATGTTGTGGCAATGCGGACGGTTGCCATGCGGTTGCCGGTGCATATTCATATTGCAGCGTGCCGGACAAGCCGGTATGCAAATTGTGACTATGAATCCATTGTCCCGGCTCGATCGGTGCTGTAGCACGTCCGATCGAAAAGCCGTATTTGAGCACATCTTGTCCAGGTTCAATATGGCGCACAGCGATTTTGTGTCCACGCGGTACAGCGTCGGTAACCGTCAGCACCTGTCCTTCATCTAGCAATAATGTATCGCCTGCCTCCATATCACGTAGCGCGATAATCACATCATCCTGCTTCTGAATGGCGATATAATCTCGAATCATCGTATTCATCTTCGCTCTGCCTCCAACTCATTCAAATTCATTGTCACCTGCTGCGCTAGCCCAGGAATGACCGTCAAATCTTCTCCCCAAATACGGGTATCGCTCAAAATCCGGTTGATGGCAACAGCATTAGTGGTAATAGGTTGACCATCCGGCTTGGCAGTGCTTTGACTTTCATTCCAATGGTGGGCGATGTATTGTAACCACTCGCCATTATCGCGAATATCGAGCGGCTGTCCATCCAGCGTCAAACTGCGGAATACAGTGCTGCCTTCATGCTCGATCGGTTGTACCCGATACAATAGCAGCAAAGCGGCAAAACTACGCACAAGCTGTGGCGGCAACTGCCCATTGATTTTTGTATACGTTTTCAATACAGGCAATATACGCGCTTGAAATTTGCTTAAACTGTTCATCGCAATATCGAGCAAACGATGCTCCAAATACGGATTGTAAAAACGTTCGTACGTTTCTTCCGCGTATTGTTGCAGCTCTGCCGCCGGGAGCGATAACGACGGGATCACTTCCTCAGCAATCGTCTGCTTAACCCAGTTGCCAAAACGCTCATTGTGCATCAGCTCGCGTACCGTATGAATATGATGCAGCAGACCGATGGGCATCATCAGCGTATGCGCTCCGTTCAAAATATGCACTTTGCGCTGGCGATACGGCTGCAAATCATGCGTCCATTTTACATTTAGCCCGGTCTGTACAAGCGGCAAACGCTGATCTAATGACGGGCTTCCTTCAATAATCCAAATATAATACGGCTCTGCCGACGTCAAAAAATGATCCTCATAGCCCCACCCTTCCGTCAGCCGTGCATATTCCTCCGGCTGTGGCATCCCGGTGACGATCCGATCAACCAAATTGTTCAAAAACAATTGATGCTGCTCTACCCACTGGCAAAAATCGTCGCCAAATCCGAATGCTTGTGCATAACGCAGCACATAACTTTTGAGCAGATCGCCGTTATTTTCCACTAATTCACACGGCAAAATCATCAGCCCACGCTGCGGATTAGCACCAAATGTCGCAAACCGGCGCTGCAAAAATACGGTCAGACGCGCCGGATAATTTACGATCGGTTCGCCTGGCACATAATCAAGCTCGACATATGTCAAACCCGCTTCAGTCGTATTGGAAATGACCACATCGAGCGATTCCAACTCTGCCAGTCGCAAAAATGCTTCCCAATCCCCATATGGATTCACATATTCGCGAAATACCGAAATCAATTGGCGCTTTTCCACCTTTTCCCCATGTTGCAAACCTTGCTGTACAAGCGTATATAACCCTTCCTGCTCGGCAAGCTTGTCCAGCTTAGGCGCACCGCGTGGCGTTGGCGGTGTGAGCACGACGCTGCCGTGGTATTTGCCGCTCGCATTCATTTCGTGAATCATCCAATCGGCAAAACCGCGCAAAAAATTGCCTTCACCGATCTGCAATATTTTGAGCGGCTGTTGCCGAATGACATTATGCCGTCGTCGTTCATTTTCACTCGTCAGCTGATGACGCAGCAGTGGTTGTGTTTTGCTCGTTGTCATAAATGAACCCCCATCGAAATTAATAACGATCGCGTTCGATCCGATCTGGTCTAAACACGATCAAAAAGAGCAACTAACCGATAACAAGCTTATAATGTTAACGTGAACATTTTGGAGCAAAAGCATTTCTTGCCACATATTGTAACATCATTTAGACTAAAATAGTGAAAAAAAAATAGCCGTGCGCCAAATTTAATTCCACGTTGAAACGAAGGCTTGATTCGCTCCATTTTTACTATAGTTTGCACGTTATAGGAAATCGTATGGCGGGTGTCGAATCTGGCTGTTACAAGATGTAAAATGGGTGGATGTATAGCCACAGCATACTATTGCCAATCCGGTGTGCATAGACAGTTTGCCGTCCTCTTTTTACGACCGATACGTATGGCAATAGTTTAGAAATGATAACGAATGGCGCTACGTAGATAGGACGACTATACCGCTCCATTGTAGAGTATGTATACATTCCGATATAGAAAGGATGCTTATAATGCTAACTGAACAAGCGTATATCCACCCTATCCGTGCACGTATTCAAGGGATGTACAATGATCCTGCTTCTCGCATTCTATTCTGGACAATAGCGGAGACGATTCCAATCGATATGCGCGGTAGCAATGACTATATTCCGGAACCGCTGCTGGAAGATGACGACTGGGCGGTCTGGAAGCCAATTCCTTCCTCGATCACTAATGCGCAGATTGAGCAACTTGAACAGGAATGTAAACTGCAGTTGCCACTTCGCTATCGTGCCTTTTTGCAAGCGTGTCATTTGCTGGATTGGGAGCTGCCTAATCGATTAACAGCAGATGGTTATGCAGGCGGTTGCCGTTCGTTTATATTTCCTACGCTGGATACCGCGCACGGATTGTCCGCAGTGAAGCGAATGCTACAGGAATGGTCGGTATTTCACGATACGGGGTATATCCCGTTTGCAATCGGTGAAGACGGTCAAGGCATCGTTTGCTTCGATACCGCCATGCTGATGGACAATGGGGATTGCCCGATCGTCTGGATTTTGCTTGATACGCTATACGAATTGCCGGACGCCTCTGCCCAGGAAGATCGGCGCGCCTTATTGGAAAAAAGGATGGAGCCGATTTTTGCATCATTTGATGAAATGATGGAGGCAGTGTTTGAAAATCGCAAACACTAGCAAGGAGGCTTTCCGATGGGTAAAATATTTATTTTTTCGCTGCTCTGGTGGTTGCTTGGCAACCCGTTTCTCGCGCTGATTGTGTTGCTCGCGATCATTTATGTGTTAGATCGCCGCTTTGTCGGAATGTTTCCGAGTGTGGTCAAGCCGTTGCGACGGATGAGCCGTATGCGTACATTGCGGCGACAGGTGGCAAACAGTCCAAGCGATATGTCGTCACGCTATGAGCTAGCAAGGTTGCTGTTAGAGCGTCGTCACTATGGCGAAGCACGGCGCTGGTTGGAGCAGATCGGTCAGGCGTATGCAGAATCCGCCGAATATTGGGATGACCTCGGTACCGCTATGCTGCATACCGGTGAACCTGCAACCGGCGAACAGTATATGCACAAAGCGTTGGAGTTAAATCCGCGCGTTAAATATGGCGAGCCGTATTTGCGCCTGGCAAGCTATTATGCTCACCATGATAGCGAAAAAGCGCTCCATCTACTGGAACGCTTTCGCAATATTCAATCTTCCTCCTGCCGCGCCTATTATATGCTCGGTCAGCTTGATCACGCGCTCGGTCGGGAGCAGGAAGCGAAAGCTGCCTTTCAAGAAGCGGTAATGATCTACCGTTCATTGCCCAAATACAAAAAACGCAGCGAGCGCGGATGGGCAATCCGTAGCTGGCTGCGCAGTCTGGTCGGTTCATGAGCATCGTACAACAACGAATGGGTCCAACCTATAATACAAGTTCGATCCAGCAAATACGATACACGATCACGCTGTTTTAATTTATGTCATCATATCCAAAAATGCGGCGGCTAACTGCTTTGAGCAGGGGGCCGCTTTGTTTGTACCAGTTCAAGCCCTCATCCAAACGTTTCGCCTGCGCAATGACCACATCCGCCTGATCGATCCCTTCAAAATAACGACTTAGAAAATGCATAAACACATCCATCCGCCGCAACAGAATGAGCAGCGGCAAACGCACCGCTTCCGCTTCCGTCAAAGTGACGATCGACGCATATCCTTGCAAAAAGGCGGTGCAGCGGCGTTCATCTTCCGCGCCCCACTCCATACTACCGAGCATATCGGACAAACATACCGCCGGCTCCATCGCCCGCAAATCCCGAGTCACAAATTCAAAATCAAGAATCGCTGTAATTTGCCCGTCTTCTGACTGCAACATATTCGATGCGTTCAGATCACCATGAATGAGCTGATGCGGCAAAGAAGCAAGCCGGGCAATCCGTACAAGCTGCTCACCAAGCCGCTCTCCAATCCGATTCAACGTTTCGCGAATCGCGGCAAAATCCTCCGGCGGATTGGCGCAAAATGCTTCCAATCTGCCAGGACTACACAGCGGATACGATTGTCCTAACCGATAATACGGTGGGTATACCGGATGCAGATCAATCTCGATCTGCGCGAGCGCTTGGGACAGACGTCCTACCGTTTGTCCAAAATGAATAAGCTGCCCATCGGTGACCAGCTCCGGATTGCTGCCATCCATATAATGAAAAAGGGCGGCAAGTCTGCCATTACTCGCTGCCGCCGCGCCAGCGGCAGTCACATAAATCGTATCGCCATAACGATCACGCACCGGCTTCGGGATCGACAACCCATCCAGCACTTGCGGCAAAGCAGCTAGCACTTCGTGCTCATAACGTACTTTTTCCGGCTCGCGATGCGTTTCATAACGGCGCAATACATACCGTTCAGAGGCATGATCGATAAACATCGTCGTATTGTTCATGCCTCCCTTTCCTTCTACCATATGCCAATTCCCGGACGGGAAAAAGTGATCTGCCAGTTGTTCCATTGAATCAATTGCTTCGCGTTCCAAAAATTCCCCTCCTTGTTGCCATTAGTCCTATGCAGATAAGGGAGAATACCGACATGGCAGGCGCTTGCTGCCCGTGCCAGCCGTACGTGTTACAGGGCAGATGAATGATCAGCCGATCATTCCGGCAGTCGTTCCATAATACAGGCATTTGCTGTTGCCTGCTCCATACCTTTTCATGCATTCCGGTACAAATTCGTGCATCCTTCCGATTCCGGGTGTTCCCTTACCATGTTCAAGCCCTACGGCCATTGTTAATTGATCTATATTTTATTCGCCACAAACAAGATTACTTCCTGCCTTTGACGCAAAATCCGGCACCAAAGCTATATAATAACACGAACAAGCCCGTGTGAAAACTTTTTCGTAGTGAAGTTGTAAACTTATCGTTGTTAGCATACCCAAATACGACAGCAATACGCGCCAAAATGACAATAGCAGCATTGCTGCCCTGATGGACAGAATTCAATGCTGCTGATTAGAGATGGATTTATTTTGCATCATTTGCATACGAGCGACAAATGCTTGGGCAGCACGATATATTGCTGCTTGCCTGTATTGTATTTTAACGATAAGGCTACAACTGCTCCGCTACCGCTGGTATTACCGCACTTGCTTTACATTTAACCGCTGCACTCTCCACTGCACGCATAATGCCACCATACCCGGTACAGCGACACAGATTACCGCAGAGCGCTTCTTTGATCGCCTGTTCATCCGGTTGTTCGTTATGATCTAACAGCGCTTTGGTCGATATGATCATACCTGGTGTGCAATAGCCACACTGGAAACCGCCTTCTTCCAAAAAAGCCTCCTGAATCGGATGCAGCTCGGCTGGCGTGTCACCTTGTAAACCTTCGATTGTCGTAATCGCTTTGCCGTGGCATTGATACGCCATCGTCAAACAGGAGTTGACTGGTTGTCCATCGATCAACACCATACAGGCGCCACAACGTCCGATTTCGCAAGACACTTTCGTGCCGGTCAATTCTAGATCGGTACGGAGCACATCAAGCAGACGGCGGGACGGTGCGATGTCCAGCTCACACTGCTTCCCGTTAACGGTAGCATTCCAGTTCGTATTCGTTCTGTTCATCGTGGACTCACTCCTTCCTGCTGCCATGCACCAAGCGGCTGGATCAGTCGTTCGCGTGGAACTGGCAAATGGTTCACCCACACACCGGTTGCTTGCCGAATCGCTGCCGTAATCGCCGGCGCGAGCGCAACCGAACCGATTTCACCGATCCCACGTGGTCCAAACGGATCGTTTTCCGGCAAGTCTTCAATCGCCTCAACTTGCAGCGAGCGATGCATATCCTGAATAGTTGGGATCATATACGTATCCATATTTTTAGTCATATAATGACCGCCATCCATGACCGAATCTTCGGTCAGCGTAAAACCGAGTGCCATCACACTGCCACCTTCAATCTGACCGATAAAGCCCATCGGGTTAATGACCGGACCAGCAGCGACCGTATGGTACGTATCTAGCAGACGTACATTGCCTGTTAAAGTATTCACTTCCACCTCGGCAGCGACCGCCGCATACGTATACAGGAAATGCCCACCCATAACCGCATCCGGTGTCGTTGGATATTGAAATTGCGTATCAAATATAAGCTCATCTAGCGCCGCTGCAGTGGCAAGCTCGCGGTAAGTAATAACGAGTGCGCCCGCAGAAAACATATCTGCGTCCGCTGCCTGTACCCGCTCCGAGTCTGGCGATGACGATCGTGCAGCAGCGCGCCCTTCACCTTGGTGCTCTGTTGGCTCTTTTGCCGCTTGTCCCAACGTCTCGTTCACCACTTCGTTCTGTACATTATAGCCGAAGCGATGAATCGCATCGTCAACCGCCGTGTGCAAATGATCATCCATTACGGATACAGCGGTAGCCGATGAACATAAATGATCCACTGATGAGCCATCCGTTTGCCGGGATAATGTCCGTGCCCCCGCTTGCTCCCGAGCTTCTCCCTTGCGCCAAATCCCCCCAATTCCGGTCGTCAACTCAGCTGCCGAAATTCCGGTTAACCGTTCCGCTGCCCGCAAAACAGCTTCCAAAAACGGCGTTTTCAGTCGTTGTAACGCCATCCATGCCATCGTAGTGGAGCGAGAAGCTGTACTGGAACCGCTATGTGGTACACGGTCGGTATCCCCGATAATGATGCTAATATCGCTTGGCTCACAATGAAACAGATCGATCAGCATTATCTCCATCGTAGCAATTAATCCTTGTCCAAACTCCTCATAGCTAAAAGCAACCTCGATCTGCCCACATTCATTCAGCGACAAACGTCCGCCAGCCGGGTCTTCGATACCGTAACCAAGCCCGGCGCCATGCATCGCGAGTGCAGCACCGATGCCACGCTTAATCCACGGTCGTTGCGGCGGCTGCGATGGCTGTGCACTGTCAGCTCCACTTATATGTGCCAGCCTCTGTGCGGCTTCTCTACCGATCTTAAGCATTGTCTGTCTACGCTGCCAAATATCTGATTGTTCCAGCGCCTCCATCACCTGATACAGTCCATTGGTGCGCCAAATTTGCTGTTGCAACGGCCCCGGATCATGCGGCTGACGGCGATTGAGCATACGAAATTGCCACGGGTCCATGCCGAGCTTTTCCGCCAGCCGATCCATTTGCCCTTCCATCGCAAAAATCGCCTGATTGCCGCCAAAGCCGCGAAATTCACCGGATACACCATTATTCGTATAGACCGATACCCCTTCAATATCGACATTGGCGATCCGGTAGGGTCCCATCGCATGCTCGGTCGCAAAATTCAGCACCGGCGCGCCCAATGTCGCATATGCTCCCGTATCCGCCACAATCCGCACGCGATGCGCAATTAGACGTCCATACTCATCACTGCCGGTTTCCATTTCGATGCGCATCGGATGTCGTTTTAACCCCGCTCGTACCGATTCTTTGCGCGAATTGTGCAGCTTCACTGGACGCCCTGTTTTGAGCGCTAGCAACGAGCCGTACGGCTGTACATTCAATTCATCTTTACCGCCAAATGAACCGCCGATCGGGCTGGAAATGACACGAATCTGCTCCTCCTTCCAGCCGAGTATACGGGCGATCTGCATCCGATCTTTATAGCCGTGCTGTGTTGGCGCATAGACGGTCAGGCGACCGTCCTGCTCCGGTACGAACAAACCGCCTTCTGTTTCCATATAAGCATGCATTTGACGCGGTGTAGCGTATGTCTCATGTACGATATGAACACAGCGGGCAAAAGCTGCATCGGCATCGCCTTGCTTTACCGACGTACGATGCAACACATTGCCTGTCGGATGTAGTAATGGCGCCGTCTGCTCCAGCGCACGGAGCGGATCGGTAATCGTCTCTAGCACTTCATAGTCCACATGAATGAGCGACAATGCATATTCCGCCAGCTCCGGCGTTTCCGCCGCGACCGCTGCAATCGCATCACCGATATAACGCACACGGTCTTCGCATAATGCAGGTTGATCCGGCGTAGCGATCCCAAACCGATTTAAGCCAGGCACATCAAGATGGGTAATGACCGCGACCACACCTGCACAAGCTTGCGCAGCCGCTATATCAATCGATACGATGCGGGCATGGGGATGAATACTGCGTAGCACACGCCCATACAACATGCCTTCCGCTGTCATATCGGTTAGATAACGCAACTCACCGGTTACTTTTTCCTTGCCGTCGCGACGCTTGCGCCAGCGATCTCCGCTATTTTCACGATTCAGCAACATTGACGATCATCTCCCTTCCGCTAATTCCTGTATACTTTCCCACAATCCCGCTGCCAGCAAATTACCTGCACTTTGCTGGCGATAAGCTGCCTCGGCAAATGGATCGCTGTAGCTAACAAACTCCTGTGCCGCTGTTGCGGCAAGCTCCGGCAACCAGGCGGCATCATAGCTACGCCCTTCCAGTAGCGCTTCGCATTGCAACAGACGCATCGCTAGCCCGGAGCCACCGCCTGCCGCCACCCGCACCTGTGTCAGTTCGCCCTGTTCGCTCATCCAGCAACGCAGCGCAACCGTTACGAGTGATGGCGTAAACGCTTCCCGCCGACCGAGCTTACGAAAAAAACATAGTTCATGCCACCGTTTGCCGCTATCATCCCGCCAGTAGGATACAGCGTTTGGTGCCATGTCCAGCGCTGACACGACCGTTCCCTCTTGCCAAAGTTCCAGCGCTTGCCCGCATAACATCGGAAGTTTAGCAAAACGAATACCGAGCAACACCGCTTGCAAACTGCGTCGTCCCGCACGTACTTGTTCCATCCAATCGATCGCAGCCTGCTCATATGTTAGTGTCGTATGCTCACCATCCGCCCAAAGCAGACTTGCATCATGCACAAGCAATGCAGGTAACGCATCGCCAACAGCCGAAGCGACATTTCCACCGATCGTCGCCACATTCCGTACTGCCGGTGCCGCAATATGGCGACATGCCACATATAATGTGTTAGCATATTGCTGTAATGCGGCATGTTGACCGCATTGTTTTAAGGTGGCAAGTGCGCCTACCTCGATATAATCCGCTTCCTCGGTAATCGCGCATATGCCTGCAAGCGTATCCAGCCGGATCATATGTTTCGGCAATGGCGCAATACCGCCTTCCCACTGTGTGCGCAGCAGCGTCCCACCAGCAACCCAGACTGCATCCGCACCATGCTGTCTTTTCAAAGTGATCGCTTCTTCCGCATCGGCTGGTTCCCATACAATAGGTGTATACACTGGCGGCAGATCGTTATGGCTCATCGATGTATTCATAGTGCCACCCTCCGTTTCCCAAATTGAATATTGAAACTATATTATAGAAGTTTATATTTCACGTCAATTAAATTAACTTCATTTTGTAAGAAAAATGAGTATTAGCTCTAATTTTTGTTCTTTTGCATTAATTCGTTCATTTTTATATCACTTTTGAATGATTATTTAAAATTTATTCATTTTTTATTCGGCAATTCTATTTATTTATGTAATATTAATTAACACAAAAACCTTCGCTTTATTCTATATTGTTCTATACAATTTTGACCCACTTTAGTTTTTCGGTTGCTTTGATCTCTCCTATTACGTTTGTTTATCCATTCATTCCTAAAAATCTAACCTAGTATTAAACAGGGGGAACTTGCTAAGTTTATGATATATGTTCTGCTGATGTATATTTTCGGTCTAATCCGCATTTCGGTTTGCCTACATGTCATTACTGGACGAAAATGACCTCTGACTTGCATATGAACGAAAGTCAGCTACATACAAACCGAATCAGCTTGAAGCTTATAGGTGAAACGCCAACAACCACCAGAACAGCTCTGTACGCTGTCCCCGTGGCGTCTTCGATTTCAGATTGTGCAACAATGAATGTATGCGTATTCCATTGCTGAACGGTCTTCCTTCTTCGTTCTTCGTTCTTCGTTCTTCCCTGTCCGCCCTGTCTACTGAACGTACTCTGCCCAATACTTCCGAATCCGTTGCAACGCTAACGGCGTGTCAGCATCCCAAAAACAATGCGCTGGCAATGGCACATACGCTCCCTGCCAGCGGGTATCAGTTAACAAACGACGCGCCCCTTGATCGCCGGCAAGTTGTTCCAGTTGATCCCATACGGATGCGGCAAATATAAGCGGTGGTGCTGCTCCTTCCATACTAGCTGCGGCGACATAATCAAGCTCTCGTTGCCGGAGCCAATGTGTGGCCAATTGCTCGAACTGCGCCGGTTCCAGCAGCGGCTGATCAGCAAGCACAATCATGATCGCTTGCGTTGCTCTGCTGCGCGCATGACGCACACCGCAGCGAAGCGAATGGGACATGCCCAGCGCAGCGTGCTCACAATGCACAAGCTGTACACGTTCGCTGTAAAGCTGTTGCCAGCGCTGACATTGCTGCTGCCAGGCGACCGAAGATTGCGGTGATTGTACGATGATAATCGACGATAGCTGTTTCACCTGTAACAATACAGACACTACACGCCCACCGACTGTATAATGATCCGTTTCATTCTGCTCTGAACGAACATGCTCATTAGCGATATTGTCCACAATCGCTGCTTCGACAGGCGACGAAACATCCGCGACGGCTACACGATCATCATGAACGGCATCCAGCCGCATGGACAATTTATCGCTGCCCATACGGCTACTTTTACCGGCTGCCAGTACGAGTGCGACGATGCTCATAACCGGCAACCTCCCGATTGGATCGCTGTTTGCCACGCTTGACCGCAATTAACTCGGCAGCGATGCTAATGGCAATTTCATCCGGGCCGTCCGCTCCAATCGCCAACCCAACCGGTGCATGCACATTCGGGTAATCCGGCAATCCGTCCAGCAATCGTTGGGTGCGTGTAGAGGAACCCATAATACCGAGGTAAGCATACGGACAATGCTGCAACAATTCAACCCATTCACGTTCACGCGGAAAATTATGGCTCATCAGCAGCATATAATCGCCTTGACTTGGACGGATCATTTCATACAGCTCCTGCGGAAATCCACTCACACAACGGGCACCGGGAAAACGCTCTGCTGTGCACAACGCCGGACGCCAGTCACCAACCGTCACTTCAAAACCTGCCGCCTGCGCTAGCGTACTGACCATGCGCGAATCGTCTCCGGCTCCAATGACGATAAGGCGCGGTTTGGGGCGATACGTACGGATAAATGTATACTGTTTTTCCGTCTTAGTATCATCAGCCGTTGCCTCTACTGCCTGATTTTCATGATGAGCCAAAATAAGTCTGTGAGCGTTGTCTGCAATCGATCGCTGTGATACCGATTCCGATTGTCGGTCAGCATCAATGATGTTAAATGATGGCGGAGTCGGAGTAGCTGTGTGCAGATTAACCTTTGACAGGTCGGTCGCTAACGGGTCAACGATCTCCTTGCCGGTTACCTTTTCACCTATCCACTCCAGCTGGTTCTCGTTTATAGCGTATGCTTCAGTAGCGCCTCCATTGAACAACGTCAGCCCTGCCTCAGACCGCTGTCCAGTGGCATGCAAACCGGGCGAACCCGAACCGTAACTATTATGTGCCTCCAATTGATGATGCCCGCTGAACAAATGATACGTGACCCGTTCGTCTTGAGCGCCAAATTGGCGGGTCAGCCGTACGATTTCGCCTGCGTCAAGCCGATTGTAGATCGTCTTAAGCAATGTCAGCAATTCGCCACGTACCGGTTCTAGCAAAATATGCAGCAAGCCGCCGCAGCCTATATTTTCGCCCCAAGACAGATCGTCTTTCGGACGCATATCATATTCCACTATACATACGTGTTCACTGTCCCACGTCTGCTGTACACGGGCACACAGATCGTCTTCCAGGCAGCCCGGGCTGATCGTGCCATAATGACGGCGATCCTCTGTCAGAATCATAGAGACTCCTTCCTTGCGATACGCATGCCCTTGCACATGGACAACCGTTGCAAGCACGGTACGGATATGATGCTTATCCTCTCGCAGCGCTGCTTCACACAAATCTTTCATATCCATCGTCTCCCGCTCCTTTCCCGTGTTTACAGCATGTATTGTAATTATGGAGTTCAGAATAGTTCATAAGCCAAATTAAATCGTCACTTGGTTTAAGCATGGGTGCATCGTCGTCGTTGAACTTATGCTTAGGTTATGCCTATTTTATGATCGCTTCATCGTAAACCCATTGCAGTAAGTTGAAATCTGTTTTTAATTGAAACAAGCTGCTAGCAGGCTGTCTCAAATGGAAATTGTGTTTGAACGTACCCTAACCTATTCATCATCAAGCAATGGTTAGATCGACAAACTGTAAATGTATTTGAGACAAGCTGCCAGTTCATTGACCGCTTTCCATATTGGCTGTCCATCCGCTGTATGACCTTATTTATAGCCGTAATCCGCACAACATCAAACTATATATTGAAAATGGTCGGCATATTAGATTTGTCGATATACTCAGCCAATCCGCGTCAGCAGACGTTTAATCGCTTTGTCCGATTCGTGCATAACGATCGCACGATCGATCGTCCGCACTTGACGGTTTTCAAATACGATCTGTCCATCGATAAGTACTGTATCCACATTGCTGCGACCAGCCGAATAAACGACCCGTGAATACACATCCACATCATAAGCGGGAAATGTATGATAATCGTTCAGATCAAGCAGTACGAGGTCTGCCTTTTTGCCCACTTCGATGCTGCCGATTTCTTTGGATAGACCGAGCACTTCGGCACCGCCCATCGTTGCCATTCGCAGTACGGTACGTGCATCCATTATCGTCGGCCCATGCGGTACTTTTTGAATGAGCGCGGTCATGCGCATTTCCTGAAACATATCCAAATTGTTGTTGCACGGCGCACCGTCGGCACCGATGCCCACATGAATGTGACGGTTCATCAGATCGGGAATTTCGGCAATGCCGGAAGCAAGCTTCATATTGGAACCAGGGCAGTGGGTCACTTTAACGCCACGTTTGTGCAAAATCTGCTTTTCTTCTTCACTCAGCCATACGCAATGTGCCAAAATGAGGCGTGGATTCGCCAGCCCGATATGATCGAGGTATACGATATTGCGCATACCGCGTTCCTGCTCTACGAGCGCAATTTCGCCGCGATTTTCTGAAGCATGGGTGTGTACTTTGACATGATAACGCGCTGATAGATCGCGCACTTCAGTGAGCAGTCTTTCCGTACACGAGACGACAAAACGTGGGCAAAAGGCATACTGGATGCGCCCGCCACCAAAGCCGTTCCATTTTTCTAGCAGATCAACACTTTTTTGCAGCGATTCGTCGGTCTTTTCCTGTAGTGGCTCGGGTACATCATGACCATGATCCATCATCACTTTGCCAGAAATGACACGCAAACCGCTCTGTGCCATCGCTTGAAACGCGGAATCGGTATGATGCACCGTCTCCATATCACAGATCGTCGTCGTGCCGCTGGAAATAAGCTCACCGATGCCGAGCAAAGCGGAATAATAGATCGATTCTTCATCATGGGCAGCTTCAAGCGGCCAGATTCGTTTGCGTAGCCAGTCCATCAGCTCCATATCGTCAGCACGTCCGCGAAAGATCGTTTGACAAAGATGAATATGCGTCTGGATAAAACCAGGCAGTAATGTTTTGCCACGCGCATCGATTTCGCGGTCGGCATGATCATCCAGATGGGTGCCGATTTTCGTAATTTTATTATGTTCGACGAGCACATCACCGATAAATACGTCTTCACTTTCGTTCATCGTTACCAATTGCGCCTGACGGATCAGTATGCTTCCCACTCTCATTTCCCCCTCTAGTCTGCTCGCGGCAACAACATTGCGCACATTGCCATCATACAGCAATCGAACGCAATGTTGCAGCAAAGCCGGAGCGCTTGAAAAAGCTGACACCACACACGATCATGTGTAGCGCTACCTTTTCCCAAGCGCATCCGGCTTAAGCCTGCTCTATATTTTGCTAGATCATTTCTGTATCCATCTATCTTTTGTCAGCTTCAATATTTATCGTTTGACTTATGCCAACGGTGAGCTGTTTGCGGTCATAGCATTTACAGTCGCTTGCAGTTATAACCAATCCAAGCTCATGTTCGCTTAAATACCGATCGCTAGACCGTCACTGCGCGGATCAGCTGCGCCGCTAAATATGCCGTTTTCATCGATCAAAATACCCTGCGCTTCGCCCATCAGCGCATCATAATCGCGTACTGCTTCCACCGTATGACCATAAGCTTCCAGACGGGACGAAATGTCCTCGTAGGAACGATGCTCGATTTTGAGCGTATCACTGGCATCGCCCCATGTGCGACCGTACAACCAACGCGGCAAAGCGATCGCCTGCTGCACATTCAGTCCGTAATCGATAATTCCAGTCAAAATCGACAACTGCGTCTGCGGCTGACCTTCACCGCCTTGTGTGCCGAGCAGTAAAAACGGCCGTCCCTGTTTCAACACCATACCCGGCATAAGCGTATGGAATGTACGCTTGCGCGGTTCAAGCACATTCGGCTTGCGATCATCGAGCGAAAAGAACGAACCTCGATTTTGCAAAATAACCCCGCAACCATCCGGCACATAAGCGGAACCAAAGTCAAAATACAAACTTTGAATAAACGAAACCGCATTGCCTTCATCATCCGTCACCGCCGCATACGCGGTATCCTGTCCCATCATCGCTGACACCTGCTCGGCTGCCTGCGGGCTGGACTGCATTTCATACCATAGTTCAGCTGCATATGATTTGGACAACAAGCGCTCCAACGGGATAGCGCGAAAGGCTGGGTCGGTCAAATAACGATCCCGATCGCGGAACGCCTTTTTGACCGTTTCCGCCATCAGATGGTAAAATTCTGGCGAAAAGCGGGCGATCGACGACACATCGGTATGTTCCAGCATATTGAGCATCATCAATAGCGAAAAGCCCTGCGTATTCGGTGGCAATTGATACACATCATGCCCGCGATAATTCGTCTGAACCGGCTCTACCCATTCGCCATGATGGGCTGCCAGATCATCCGCCGTGAGTGGACTACCATCACGCTCGGTCGCAGCACCGATCCGCTGACCGAGACTGCCTTCGTAAAAATAACTCCGTCCTTCTATCGATACACCGCGCAACACGTCAGCCAAGTGCGGCTGTAATACTAGCTCACCTTCCTGCAACGGCTGCCCATCACGCAAAAACGTATCGTTTAAATATCGGTCTTGGCGCAACCATTCCAGATCGCGCACCGTCCAGCGTGCCAAACTTGGCGAAGCGGGAAAGCCTTCCTCCGCATAACGGATCGCTGCTTCCAACACTTGTGCCCACGGCAGTTTGCCGTACTTTTTCCATACCGCTTCCCATGCGTCAACCATACCTGGCACCGTCACCGCCGCCAGCGGCCCGCGCTGTGGGATCGTATCCAAACCTTGTTTAATATAATATGCAGCGGTCGCTTTTAACCCGGAGCGACCGCTGCCGTTGTATGCATTCACCATACCGGTTTTGCCGTCATGAATGAGAAAAAACGCATCCCCGCCAACACCGGTCATATGCGGATACACTACACCAAGCACCGCGCTGATCGCGACGGCAGCATCAATAGCGTTTCCGCCGGATTGTAAAATGAACGCCCCGGTCTGGCTAGCCAGATAATGAGGCGCAGCAACCATCCCCCTGCGCGATTGCGGCATAATGTTCATCAGCATGTAACTTCCTCCTTGCCTGCATACACTTGCAGCGCAGCTTGTACGCCCGCTCCGGCAGACAGCTTCACCCCGTGATAAAGGAGTGTCGCTTCCAGTGCACCGAGCACATGCAGTACATTTTTGCGACTGCTGCTGTAACCCATACTGCCGATCCGCCAAATGCGTCCTTTTAGCGGTCCAAACGAACTGGCAATCTCAATCCCAAAATCATTTAGCAACATCGAGCGTACACTCTCGCCATCGATCCCTGCCGGAATCTCGATACAGGTCACCACCGGCAAACGCTGCTCATCGCCGCCAAACAGTTCCAATCCCATCGCCTTCACCCCGGCAACGATCGCCGCTCCATTTTGGCGATGACGCTCAAATCGTGCGTCCAACCCTTCCTGATGCAAAATGCGCAATCCTTCGCGTAACCCGTACAACATCGATGTCGCTTCAGTATGATGATTTAATCTTGCCGGGCTCCAATAATCTTGCAGCTGTGCCAGATCAAAATAATTGCTGCTAATGCGGCGGCTATTGATCTCATCGACCGATGTACGCAGCCCGCGCTCAATACTTTTACGTGCCAAAATTTTGCGTTCAATACGCTCGTTGTACGTGATCGGTGCCATACCAGACGGTACAGACAAACATTTCTGCGTACCACCGATGACCGCATCCAGCTTCCAATCATCCGTATATAGCGGTACACCACCAATCGTAGCGACCGCATCGACGACAAACAGCATATCGTGTTCACGGCAAAAGTGACCGATCTCACGCAGCGGCTGCATACAGCCGGTCGATGTCTCACCATGTACCATCGCGACAATCGCCGGACGGAAGCTCAATATCGCTTCTTTCACCTGCTCCGGCTGAAATACCGTGCCCCATTCCGTTTCCACCGTCATCACCTCGGCACCGCAGCGCTCGGCAATTTCGGTTAACAGATGTCCAAACCGTCCATAGATCGGCACGAGCACACGATCGCCCGGCTCAATAATGCTCACTAATACCGCTTCCAGACCGGAACGTGATGTACCGTCAATCGGATAGCACCATTGATTATCGGTCACGAACAGACCGCGCAGCATTTCCATCGTCTCGTTCATCAATTCGGTAAAAGCAGGATCAAACTGACCCAAAATCGGATACGACAATGCACGCAACACACGCGGATCAACTTCGACCGGTCCCGGGGTCATAATCGTACGCGGCGGCGGGGAAAGCTCTTTATACTGTTTCATCACGTTCACCTCAATAAGCAGTTTGATATAACCATTGCGTTAATACACGGAAACCTTGCACAAGCTCCTCTGGTGCTGTATATTCCAACGGATTATGGCTAATGCCGTCCCGACTTGGAACGAAGATCATCGCGGACGGACAAGTCATGCCAAAAATCTGGGCATCATGTCCGGCACCGCTCGGCATCTGGCGACTGTTAATGCCATGTTGATGGCAAATTTGCTCCAATTCAGCAATCATATCCGCATTCATCAGCACCGGCTCTGCCCGTAGATTTTCCTGCCAAAATAAAGTCATGCCTTCCCTTGCAGCAATCCCGGCAAACTCGCTGCGCAAGCGCTCGGTATACTCATCCAGCACAACGCTATCCAAATGCCGAATGTCCAGCGTAAACATCGTCTCCCCTGCGATCACATTCGATACACCGGGAAAAGGCTGAATATTGCCTACCGTAGCGACGAGCGGATCGCCTGCTGCCAATGCGCTGCGCCGCACTTCTGTAATCATCTCGGCAGCACAGGCGAGTGAATCGCTGCGCCAGCCCATCGGTGTTGTACCCGCATGATTGCTTTCTCCGGTTACCCGCACTTCGATCCGGCGTTGCCCTACGATACCAGTCACTACGCCGATGTGCTGCCCACTGCGCTCCAGCACACAGCCTTGTTCGATATGAAGCTCGATATACGCCCCCAGCTCGCGGCGACCGGAACGATACGGCGACTGCGCTCCAAATCCAGCTACCTGTATCGCCTCGGCAAGTGTCACGCCATCACGATCATGCACACTAGGCAGATCGGTTACCGTATATTTACCTGCAATATTACCCGATCCCCAGTACGTCAGCGGAAACCGACTGCCTTCTTCCTCGGCTAGCGATAACGCTTCAAGCGTACGCTTCGGCTGTCCGTACGCTTCTTTTAAATAAGCAAGTGCTAGCACAGCAGCAACGACGCCATAAGCGCCATCATATTTACCGCCCATAATGACCGTATCGATATGCGATCCGGTCGCAATCGACGGTTGCTCCGGCTCAGTTCCGAGCAATCTACCTGTCAAATTGCCTGCCTGATCGTAAAAGACGTCCAGCCCATGCTCGGTCATATAGTGCGCTAGTGCGGCTTGCGCGTCTACCCATTCTGTTGTATATAACAGACGACTTACACCGCCTTGCGGATCGGCACCATAACCGGCAAGCCAATCGAGCATCGGCTGTAGCCGTTCACAATATTGCTCTAACAATACTGCCGTCTGCGCTGTTGATTTAGCCATATGTTACACCTCCAGGCTTGTAAGCGATCCAGCGTCCTATCCGCTCAGCGGCAAGACCTGTTGCTTCGTCATAGACAGTTATGCCACGCACGAGCGTCCCTACAATCGTTGACGAAAATGAATAGCCGACATACGGGCTTTGACGATGTTTATCATATAAATGTTCCTGTGCCAACACCGTGCCACGGTTCAAATCGACCAGCACCAGATCAGCATCCATCCCTACGGCAATGCTGCCTTTGCAATGCGCCAGTCCGAGTCGCTCGGCTGGACGCTGTGCCAACATCGACATGACTGTAGGCAATGATATACGACGACGGTGAACCGCTTCTTCCAGCATAAGCAGCAATGTGCTCTGCGCACCGGAAATGCCGCCCCATGCCTGGAAAAAATTGTCGGTCAGCTTCATTTCCGGCGGACATGGAGAATGATCGGACGCTACAATATCGATCATTCCCGCCTGTACCGCTCCCCATAACCGCTCCTGCTCAGCGGACGATCGCAGCGGTGGCGCACATTTGGCGACCACCCCTTTATGAAGCAAATCCTGCTCGGTCAGCACCAAATAATGCGGGCATGTTTCCACCGTTACATCCTGTCCAGCTACTTTCGCCGCTGTAATCAGCTCTACCGCTTCATAGCTGCTAATATGCACAAAATGCAGTGCACATCCCGTCTCGCGTCCTAACTTCAACGCCTGCCGCACCGCTTGCACTTCCGCTGCGATCGGTCGAGCATGCGCATAATCCAGCTCACCGATACGCCCTTCCGCCTGCGCCTGTGCAGCGAGCGCCGCTACGATCGTTTCATCTTCTGCATGCAAAGCGAGCACATGTCCGAGGCGAGCAATCTCCTGCATACCCGCCGCCAGCGTTTCCTCATCGGCACGTGTGAAAATATCGTCTCCATCGCCGCCCGGCTCAGACATAAACGCTTTAAAACCAGTTACGCCGCCAGCGGCAAGCCCTGCTAGGCTATGTACATTTCCCGCTACTAGCCCGCCCCAGAGCGCATAATCGACATAAGAGTTGCCCTGTGCTGCCTGTTGTTTTAACTCTAGCCGTTCCCGATTCGTCGTTGGCGGCACACCGTTAAGCGGCATATCCACATATGTCGTAATGCCTCCTGCCGCCAGCGCCGCCGATCCGCTCACAAAGCCTTCCCACGCCGCCAGACCCGGCTCATTAAAATGAACATGAATATCTACCGCTCCGGGCAAAATATACAACCCAGCCGCATCGATCGTGCGCTCTGCTTGTGCGTCCGTCAATGAGGGAGCGAGCGCTACAATTTTGCCGTCATGTATACCGATATCGAGTGCCTCGACCCGATCCGGCAACACGACAAGTCCGCCTTGAACAATACAATCTAGCCGCTGTACCATAACCGCTCCTCCTCTCGATCCGCCTTGTACTCTTTGGAAATGTAGCCTTTTGCAGCCTGTACCCGTATGTTATCTTACGCTAATTAGTAGTTTAGAGCGTGTATACAAACTTGCTTTTCAATTGCAACAATATACTATTATATCTATAATCTGTTGTTATTTACTTGACGGCTATGCCTTCATCTTAGCTTTATCAGCTTCCGCGATACGTGCTATACCCGCCTGGCGAGATCAACAACGGAATATGGTAATTGCTGCTTTCATCCCGAATTTCAAATTGCAATGGCACCACATCCCAAATCGATGTTTCGGCTGCCGGTAATGCCAATGTGCGATAATAATCCCCCACATAAAAGCGCAGCTCATACCGTCCTGCCTTCATCTGCTCCTCACTTAGCAGCGGCGCATCGACACGTCCGTCACGATTAGTCACCGCCTTGCCGATGAGCGCACTGGCAGCAACATCATACAATTCGATTAGCACACCTACCGCTGGACAGCCTTGTCCAAGATCAAGCACATGCGTCGTCAGCTTGCCGCTCATACGTTTAGCCCTGCGCGTTCTGCCCAATCGTGCATACGCAAACCGACAATCGTATGCACTTGGGCGAGTGCGGTCGCAAATTCCTGCTCCCACGGCTGCCCATTGCGCTGCTCCATTATAGCGAGAATTTGCGCTGCATGTTTACCTTTAACAGCGAGGATAAATGGAAATTGATACGTTGCTGTATATTCACGGTTTAGACGCGACAGCTTTTCATATTGTTCGGCAGTTAAATTGTCCAGCCCAGCACCTGCTTGCTCGGATTGCGAATGCTCGGTCATCTGAATCCGCGCCCCCAGATCAGGATGCTGACGTAGCAATTCCAGCTGTTTTTCCGTACCGGCTTCATCTACGACCGCTTTCATTTTAGCTAACACATCCTGTAAGCTGGAAAAAGGAGCTTTTGTCCATGCCCCTTCCGCTACCCAAGGTGAATGTTCATATAGTCCACTAAACTGCGTTGTGAATTGTTCCTTCGTCCACGATTGCCACGGTTGTGATGTCAATTCCACTATAATCGCCTCATTATTCGTTTTATTTTTATCATTTTACGTCAGGTAAGTGAACATATCAATTAAACCTTTATTTTTTTGTTATATAAAATAACATTGCAGAATGGTTTTGTGAATCGTGCCTTAATATAACCAAAGCATATATCAAATTAATATTAAAAATTAATCAACTGTAATTTTGTTTGCTAGTTAATAAAAAAGAGTATACGTAAGTAAATATTACGCATACCCTTTTTATTACAGTCCATTTTTTTCTATCAATTCAGTAGTAGGAGAAATGTTATACAGTATAATAGAACCAATATAAAGTATTAACATAACTGCGAAGACAATCCCAACTATAGTCACAATTTTTTTTTTATAATAAACACGTCCTTTACAAAATAATAAAGAGATTTAAAGGTTAGCCGCTCCTCCAGTAGATACACCTGCTTTATTTATTTGCACCCATTGTTCTCGATTCCCTACAACTAACCCGAGACCAGATTTCACAAAATTCCAACCCCAAATTACTTTTTGAGTTGCAATAGTGCCGTCAGAAGTTAAAAATGCTGGATTCACACTTTTTGAAATATCTAACCCGGGCATATAGTTCTGCTCCACAATCCCTCCTCCTTCAAGAATTTTCACAATCTTACTCGTATTTGGAGCAACTTGCTTTATTTCGACCTGTATATAAGCAGATGTTTTAACGATGTCTAGACCAAAAACAGTAGTAGTAGCGGTATGCTTCGCATATTTAAAATAAGAATCACCGACTGCTTTAGCAACTATCTCTTGTTGAGATTCACTACTATCATTAATGTATAAAACAGTTGATGATACAGCTACATCACCATTAAATAATGACACATTTTTATCAGTAGTATCTAAATACTGAGCTTCTGAAATTTCCTTTATAAATTCTGGATTTCTCAAATAATCCACCAATTTCTGTTGTTTATCTGAAGACAAACTATTAAATTGATTGATAAATGTTTGAATTTCATTTTCACTTTTATCATTTAAAACTACTTTAGATTTTTCAGGCAAAGATTCTAAATATGTAATATAAGTCGAAGGATCATTAGGTTCTTCTTGAAATGACTGAGCATTTACATTTGATATAAAAAAGAAGAAACTCATAAAAACAAACATAATACTAACGATTTTTCGCATTTTCACACGCTTCGTATATTGATTTTTTTAGTTAAAGCTAATGAGTACTTATAAATCTAAAGTTTAGAATACACTATACTAACCTTGGTAATATAATAAATTTAATGCCTCCTTTATAATAATTTTATCATTTAGAAATTATTGTAATTCTAAACTTAGATACAAGTACCACAATAATATACTACAATTATTTTTATTCCAAGTAAATATATTTATGGATTTTTAAGGAAATTTTAAAACAAAAAAGAAGACCATCTTAAAAGAATGGCTTCTTTTTATTCAACTTATTCAACAAATTTTAATTTCATTTTGAAATATAATCACTACTGCTTATGCTTCAAAAACTTCCGAAACGTAAACACCATTTTCAACTTTAATAAATCATTCGTCTTTTTAAAATCCATTTGCAACAGACTGCCGATTTTGTCCATCCGGTAAGTGACCGTATTGCGGTGTACATACAGCTGTTTGGCTGCCTCATTGATCAAACCGTCATTTTCGACAAACGCTTCGAGCGTGCCCATTAACACCTGATTCGGATCGCTATCGCGAATCATGAGCGGTTCCAGCACTTTGTTACAATACGTTTCCATAATATGCTCTGGCACATGCTGGAACACATAAGCAAATTCCAGCGTATGGAATTGCAGCGCCATATGCGCCATGCCAAAGCGCCGTGCCAGCTTGCGTGTCTCCACCGTCTCTTGATACGCCTCGCGAAACGATTCCGGTTTTAGCTTAATATTGCTAATCCAGAAGCGCGGACTGCCGCCGTCGCTTGCCAGCTCTGCCATATCTTCAAACCGAGTCATCAGAAACGCAGCCAGCTCCTCGCCATAATCACGTTCCGACGGACATGTATAGATCGACAAAATACCTTCTTCCACCCGAAAATGCTGAGACGGAAAAAGCTGCATCAGCGGATTGTATTGCAGTTCCTGATGAATTTGCGCCAGCCGCTTTTCCGACGAAAATGCCTGTGGTTCCAACGTCGTCAGCACGCATTGATACGCGCCGCCAAACAGACTCATGCCCAGTCGCTCAGCACCTTGCATCAAATCGGTAATCGAAATGCGGCGTGACAGATGCTCTGCCATTAGTGTGCGCATTTTGTCCTGTAAGCCCGGATTAATATGCTCGCGATACGTCGTATCCATATGGAACGCCAACACCTCGGCAGCCTGCTGGAACAGTTCCTCCTCCTCACGCAATTGCATCGCCGTATCGGTAAATACGAGCAAAAATCCATACTGCTCATCCCGCTTCATAATCGGCACTCGGTAACAACTGCCCTGATTCCATTTCACACGCGTTAGCGCCGTTTTCCACGGCCAACCTTGTAGCAAACCATCTTCTTTGCCTTCGCCGCTATTGTACAGCACATGACCACGCGAGCCAATAATCGCCACCGGATAACGAATAATGTCTTCCAGCGCAGCAAACACATTCATTTGTGAATCTTTGTTCAAAGCGAATTGCATTAGCTGTTTCTGTTTGTGCAATACCGATTGCAATAGCTTTGTACTGCGCTCATGCTCCACTTGGAACAACGCATTCATCTGATCGGAAAATGTAAATTCAAACGGTAATTCCAGCAACGGAAATTGCAACCGATCCGCTTCTTCAATGATCGCCTGGGGAATGACATCCCAGAACCGACCGAGCTTAACCCCCATGCCAGCACAGCCACGTTCGTTGAGCTTACGCATCAACTTGATCGCTTCCTCCTGATCGTCCTTCATTAAAAAAGCGGTCGTAAATAGCATTTCACCACTTTTAATCCAATCCGCGATATCCGGTGCATCCATCACATTCACCGACTTCATCAGCCGGGAAGTTCCCCCGGCACCCGCAACAAGACGCGCCTCCGATAACGGATAGACCGCCAGCGCTTCCTTGACAGTCAATTGCATACGAGCACCCTCTCCCCCATCGTTCACTTTGCATTTCCTGTACCGATCAATGCTACAGCACAGTATCGTTTACCGTTTTCAGCCGAACTCCTGTGCGCTTGAACAGTCGATAGGAGCCGTTAAACTCAAATATTGTCACGTATTATAACATAGAAATTGTTTAACGTACTATCTTGTATATTCCGCCCAAATATGCCCATTTGCAGAAGTTTGCACAGATACGTTATTCATTTGCATTGCATGACCGATTTAGCTATACGTTTCTAGCGCTACAACATATGCCGAGCCGTGCTAGCTAAGAAAGGAGCGGCTTATATGATTAACACATCCCATCATCTGTTATCGAATCAGCCTATCCTAGTAGTGAAGACAGCAATATGCGAATCGTCTGCCTTACAAAAGCAGGATCAGGCGACGTTTTCAACATTACCGTCAAGCCGATCATACCGGTGACAAGCGTCTGTGCATAACCTCGTGCATCATAATCGGCAGCGTATTCCTGTTGCCGAATCGCCTGCTCCAACCGCTGTGTGAACAGTGCACTCAAATACATTTGATGCTCTCGTGTCAACACAGCAAATCGCTCATCATGCGGCGCCAGTTCAACGATCGTATTGATACAAAAACAACCATATTGCGAACGATGTTCACCATCCCCCCCAATGAACTGCTCAAACAATAGCTCAAATGACTGCTTGGCTGTTGCCCCTTGCTGCAACAAACGACCGATGCGCAGTGCATGCTGATGATTGTACTGGCGCAACGCTCGTTCAAACAAAGCCATTTTATCGCCAAAAGCGGCATATACACTCGGCTTTTGCAAGCCAGTAACGGCTGTTATATCCGCCATCGATGTCGCTTCATAACCTTTTTGCCAAAACAGCTCGATAATCTTCTGCAACACTAGTTCCTCATCAAATTCGCGTTTGCGCGCCAAAATGAACACCTCTTTTTATACCGATTAGTTTATTATAAAACCTATTATATTAGCGATTGCTGTACTTGCCATCTATATATCATAACATAATGATGAGCTAGATAACGTAGTAAAAATACAGTAAAAACCTTTAGATTTTGATCAACCTCCTCTCACCATCAACATATTTACGCAATCCGCATTATTCGTTTCAGCGCGATCCTATTCTATTTCACTGCTTGACAATATCCGCTAAAACGATTATATTCACCTTTAATTAAATACCAAATGGTACAGAAAAGAGGTCTTATTATGTATGCTGCTCCATCATTACGCAACAGTGCCACATTATCTTTACCGATCACCTTGCTGCTTGCGGTCGCCTGTGGTCTGTCGGTCGCGAACATTTATTATGTCCATCCGATGCTAGATATTATTGCAGCCGACTTGCATATGCAGGCAGCATTAGCCGGTTCAGTCATTACGGTCACGCAAATTAGTTATGCGCTCGGCTTGTTGTTTCTCGTACCACTCGGTGACTTGCTGCCGCGTCGTAAGTTGATTATTGGACAAATGCTGCTGTCTGTCATCTGCCTACTGCTTATTGCAACCGCATCAAGCACTATCCTATTTTGGATCAGCATAAGTGCAATAGGCGCACTCGCTGTTGTCGCCCAGACGATAATCGCTGCCGCCGCTTCCAGCTGTTCACCTGATCAGCGCGGCAAAACGATCGGGTTCATTACGAGCGGCATCGTTATCGGCATTTTGCTAGCACGTGTGCTCGCCGGGTTGCTGACCGATTGGGCAGGATGGCGCTCTGTCTACGGCTGCTCTGCGGGTATGCTGTTATTAATCGTCATGCTGCTCTATCGTTATATGCCAGCGCCACCCTTAGCCTCGACTCCACGATCGTATGCCCAGCTCATTTTGTCCACCTTACAACTGTTCCACAAATTGCCCATGTTGCGCATACGTGCGGTATTGGCGCTGTTTATCTTTGCGACCTTTGGCACATTATGGACAGCGCTTATTTTTCCGCTTCGTACAGCACCATTTTATTTATCCCATAGTGTGATTGGCATGTTCGGCATTGTAGGTATCGCCGGTGCGATCGCTGCTTCACGTGCAGGCGCTTGGGCAGATCGTGGCTATGCACAAACAACAAGCGGATTAGCTTTGCTTTTGCTCATGCTATCATGGTTATTGATGTGGAATATGTATAGCAGTATCTGGTTTCTTATCATCGGCATTGTTATGCTTGATCTGGCAGTGCAAGCGGTACATGTAACTAGCCAAAGTATGATCATAAGCACATATCCCGAAGCGGAAAGCCGCTTAACTGGCGGGTACATGGTATTTTATTCGTTCGGCAGCGCACTCGGCTCCCTCACCGCCACCTGGACGTACGCCCATTACGGCTGGAACGGTGTATGTTGGCTTGGGTTAACGTTTAGCGGTGCGGCTTTGTTATTTTGGGCAATGACACGCGCTTATTGCTTATCGGTCACTGTAAAACACAATCCCTCACGACTATAAATGGAAAGCGCGAATTCATAAATGGCTCATTTCACTATCGCTACATAGTGGTCTATACAGTAAAGTGGCATCTTGACTGTTTTCAATATTGGCTTTATATCCGCGCGCTCCTGATTCATAGCAGAAACCTGTGCAACAGCAAACTATATAGTTAAAGCGATCATCCTAGTAGCCTAGGAGGCACAACCAACATCAATAGACTGCCCATCCGTCAGATGGCAGTCTGTTGATATCGAATCTATACAGTCGTCTTACTCATTCAAGTTTACTGCTCGCGCCAGTCTCTTATTATGGTAAGCATTACTTCAACCTTACGCGTTAGCGAAATACTGTTTGTGAATCGTCTGCCCGGAAGAACCGGTACAATCCAATGTAAATGAAAGCGGTGTAGCTGAAGCGTTTGTAAAATTAACGGTTCCTTGTGCTTGCCCGTGGCTATGTTCCACTCCATCAGAAGTGGTGACCTGAATCGACGTGCAATGAGCCACCACCCATTGTAATGTGTAACTATAACTTCCATCCGCACGTTTAATCCGATTAAATACATAAGAAAGCAGCTCCAGCAAATCGGTTAAAACGACCGTCAGCTCTTTTTGCACAAGTCCTTTGGCGCCCATACAGCTTAATTGGTACGTAGTCGAAGCTTGCGATGGGGTTACACGAACAGCACGTTGCTGCGCCGTCAAACGTCCGATCCCTTCATTTAAATACACATTGACCGCATTTTTCACTTCATACAACAGCGTAATATGCTGTCCATACACCGCTTTTAAGTCAGGCAAATCACATGTAAAAGCAGAGATCGTCGCAGCATCAACATAAACGGTCGTCGTCTCCGAAAGCTGCTTATCGTCATCAAACACATAGAGCTGAAATGTCGTATCATCAAACACTTCGATCTCCATGCTACCTACACGCTCGACAACGAGATCGCCTGGTGTGAGCACGCATTTACTTGCTTTACCGGCAACTGCCCAGCTTACGTTCACTTTATCTCCAACGGCGACTCTCGTTCGATCACATTGGAGATGCACGATACGCAAGGGGGATGTTTTAAAATAAGCCAAAAAATCAGTCCCATCCGCACTGATGATCTGCTGTTGTTCCTCATCCTCCACTACATCCATACTTTCCATCAGCACATCGCCAAAGCGCACAGCGACGTATACCATTTTACTTGATTGACCGAACGAAACGAGATTGGTCAGGCTAAAATAAATTTTGTTTCTCGGCTCAAGACCTATATCTTTAAGCGGATACAGTTTGAAATATACGCCATATTGCTCGGAATCGATCACCTTCTCCATTTTCCAATCATATGGAGCATGACATTCCATCCCTTCTGCCCACTTGGACTCTGTCAAATAAGCCTCTCCCGTGCCGATCAGAAAATGAATATAAATGACCGATACTTGATCCTGCTCGACATCGATATCGGGCACTGCCGCTCCGGTCGGCAACTGATTCACAAAAAAAGCAGTTTGCACACTACTAACATTCACAATCTCAATATCAATCGAATTGCGGGTAATTAAATCTTGCCCGTTAACATGTTCACTTAAGACGATCTGCTTACTTCCATGTACATTTGCTTGCATTAAACGTTCCACTGCTCCGCCTCCTTGTCCAGACAAAGCGTCGTATAGATGCTGCCATCCGCTTTGGTGCATACTAATTTCGCGCCGACAATCGGCTCTGCCGATACATACTCAAATTCACCTGTAGCGCTAACCGTATGTTTATACCAAGTCCAGCCATCTTCAGTGAACTGTAACGTCACCTGATCTATCGCGTCTGTTTTCCAGCTCCAGCGCGTATGTGTATATTGAGCATACAGCCGCATGCGGCTGCTAAAATATTGCGGTTTTTCCAATGTATAACCTTTAAGCGCCACCCCGACTAACTCAGTGTATAAATACCCGGTTACTTTTAGCACCGCTTGCGATTTCCCTTCCAATGAGACAGGGGATGAACCGAGTAATGCTACTGTCGTCTGCACATGATCGACCTTCATCTGCACCGTATCGCTATAATCCGTTTGCCAGACGATATGCTGTTGGTTACGATCGTATGCCAGCTTTTGCACTTCTGGCGGTCGAGTATATACGTTAATATAAGCATTAGTCGTTAAACCGCTTCCTTTTACCGACAAATGATACTGCCTGCTCCGTCCAGGTGTCACTTGCAGTACCGGCGCCGCCAATGAAAAAATATCAACCTCATCTGGAGACAATTCGCCCCGCTCAGCCCCGCTAATTGCCCATTCCAGTTTAGCCTCGTCATGAGCTGCTCCACCGAGTGTCGTTTTAGCGGAGAAAAATTTATGGATACGCGGCTTGGCAGCTACTTTTTGAATCGGAAACATTTTGGTCACGTCTTTAATGCCGACCGTATTTTGAATTTCGGCATACACATACGTTTGCCCTGGAGGAGCATAAGATTGAATATTATCACAATGAAAATACAAACTGAACAGCGTTCTGATCACCGTTTGTTTAAGGCAGTTGAGCACAAAGCTCATATACGGTTGATTACTGTCCTCATCTTTAAAAATGACGCCTTGGGAAGCAGACCAGCCTTCGCCTTCTGTCGTAAAAGACAACAATTTGGCACGCTCTACATCGATAAAATCGCGCTCACGCTCACCATAAGGAACGAAAAATTTAATATAGGACGTATTTGCCACCGATTCACCTTGTTGCAGCTTTTTCACAATATCTTCAGCTGAAAGTTGATCGGGATTGTTAAACACGATCTCTTTGGCACGCTCCGGGTTGAGCAGTTGAAAGGTCAGTCGATTTTTGACTGGATTGCTTTTGGTCAATGTCGTATGGGCATTTACCGCAATCACATTCTCGTTCACATCCATCATATACTTGCAGTTATCAAGTCGATCGACTTGCAGTTTAGGATTTTGATTCATGTGTACCTCCTGCTTTAAGCTTGAGCCATCCTTCTACCGCACGAAAAGGCGGTTTAGCAAGAAACGCATTGCCATTCGCTGGCTGCAAACTTTCGATTTCAAGCCAGACATCCTCATCTCCAGGCGTAACAAATGTCCAATCGCGCTCCGGTAGCCGTGTAAACGGCATTAACCATCCTCCTTCGCCAACGAGTAATGGCCCTGTATATAATGTTAAATACAACTGCTCCATTCCAGATTCAATGCGATCCGGCGGAATACGTTGCTCGGATACAGGCAACATTCCACTGCGCAGATGAATCGCCTCCATCGGGTCCAAAATAACGGCGATCTTCGTACAAGCAGCTCCTGCGTCAACGGCAAGATCGAGGCGATAGTTCGGTTGCAAATAATCCGATTGTGGCATCCCTTGAATAAAAGCGCTGTTAAAACGAGTGTAATCATGCTCACCATCCAGTACAAAAAATCCAACTGCTCCATCACCGGTATGACGTTCTTCCCCAATCCACAGCGGCATCTGAAACTGCTGAATCGAGATGTCATTGGACTGGCTTGCCGGTTGTAGATGTTGCGGACTTCCGCCCGGATTGGATTTATACTGCGCCGGAGGCCCAGCTTGCACAAGTTGGATCGTCGCCTTAGCTAAAATAAGCGGCTTACCGACAAACAAACTTAATCCGCTAGCATCCGCCGATTGTTGTTGATCCATATCCCACATCGCAGAATCAACAATTTCCAAAAATGGAGTCAGTACATCCTGTTGTTCTTGCTCGCTCCGACGCAACATTTCAGTTAAAAAAGCTCGCATATCCGGATTCATGCGTGCTGGCATATCATCTGACACCGCTTGATCCGCTTCTACACGCACACCAGGCTGCTGAGATATTCCCGGCGCATTTCTCCACTGTACATCCCTGCCCGCAAAAGCAGTCGTCACCAAACTGCCCAGCATAATGCCTTGTTCATCATAAATAAGCAGTGATTGATCGGTATGATTCGGAATCATCCAACCACAAATCGGTGAGTCGGCAAGACTAAAATCGCAATATTCATCGCTCCGTGCCTGTAGCCAATGAAAATCAAGTCGTGTCGGCTGCATAAAACGAGGCGGCAACATAATATATTGATCGACCACTTCATGTGCATAACGTCGCATATCTTCCGAGACGGCATAATGGGTACACTCGATCTGTTGCGATTGCCCAAAAGTATCGATTAACTTTAATGTATCCAGCTTGAAAAATCCGCCACGCAAAGGTGAGAAAAACGAACCAAATCGCGGCTGCTCCATCGTATGGCCGTTTAAGGCGGCAGCTACCTGCTGTGCCAGCTCGGAGCTACCTTTATTCATAACAAAGATCGGAAAGGTCAAATCCAATCCATTCATCAAAAAGGCAGCATTAAATCCATCCAATACTTGGGATAAATAGTCAGCCAGATTCAGTCGTTGTAAATGTCGCGGCAACTGATCGCCAAACTGCTTTACCGCCATCGTTTGCATCAATTGCGCGACATAAGGGGTCAAGTAAATACGCCCTTCTAATATAACCGGATTGCGCGTATCCACCTCTGCACCGCTAAACACATAATCGGTTTCATTAAATGTCCAATTGTGCAATTGCGGCGTGGCGCTAATCAGGTCGGGATCAGGATAATAGATACCTTTCCAACATAATAACACCGGATTCCACGGCGCTTTCCATTCATGCATACATATAGCATCAGGCAGCTGCTGATGATCATTAGCTGTACGGTAGGTGCCTTGCTGCTGTATATGCTGTACGATTTCGCTTAATTGCTTCCGTTCAGCAGCTGTAAATGGAAGCAGCTCAAGTTTACGCCCAATCACAGTTACAATCCGATCGACGAACAAGCCGCTAAACCATAATGATTCCATTAGCAATTCAGCATACAATCCGCTCTGTTGCTCGTCAGTCAACAAGTCACTCGTCTCTAACAGCACCGTATGCGCCTTGTTGCGCAATGTAAACTCAAACTGTAACGCAGCGACCGTTTCAGACAACAATCGGCAAACCAAAGCGGGCGCTTCAGTTGTTGTCGATGCTCCATGTATCCATGTTCCACGTCCAGCGCCAGCTAATAGCAGAGCAGGCGCATTAGGTTCGTAATAGCGGCTGCCTGCCGTTTTTTCCAGCTTGTATCGATCTTCGATCGAGCGTGACAATTGCTCTGCTGCGATGTCCAATTCCTGCTGTAGCGCTCGCAGTTGCTGCTCCATGCTATCCAGTTCGCTCATGGCGGTTTCCATTTGTGCCTTATACGTACTCATCCATTGTGTAATGTTTTTCTTTGCTACCGTATCGTTCATAGGTTGATAGGCTTTGAGCATATATTTGTACCATAAATCATAGATCGACGATTGTTTGGCAGCATGCGCAAATTGTTGGTGATACCATTGCTCTAAGCCGGACTGTAACGCACGAAAGCGCGTCTGCTCGGCAACGGTTAACGATGGCGCGGTTTCATACGTGTCATTTTCAAGTTGGCTGCGCAATATGTACCTCGTTTGCTCGCTAGCGATTTGAAAACGCCGTTCATGTTCCGCATAATCGGTCTGATACATACCGTTCAAATTTAACAGGCGCTGGCTTTGACCGTTAAACAGAACATGCATCAACCGTTCATCATTTTGTTCATGTTGACCATACAACGCCGCTACCGCTTCTACAGACGTATTGCCAAATGCTAATTGCGGTTGCTTGAGCCGCTCAATGACCGGGCTATTATAATCGGTCGTATCATCTACCCAAGGCAAATTTGTAATTCCGCCATGTAGTGCGAGTGATGCGGGATATTGTAACCGTGCGGGTGCTGTCCAGCCATAACGCTCATGACAATCATCGGCTGTTTGAATCAATGGCAGCCCGTCCCGGTAATATCCCCGCACCGTATACTGTAGTGATACGTGACAAAGCCGCTTCCCATCGTCATCTAGCAATTGATCGTAAAAGCCAAACACATTCACATGATACGGATACATGGCAGAAAAAGCCGGATTTCCGGGCCCTTTGGCAGACAGTTCGTTCAGTCGTGTTTGCGGTTCCTTCACATCGCTGCCAAACGGATAAGACCTGCCCAAAATACGATACGGAACATTCGGATCATCCAGCCACGGAAAGGTCAAACTGTCTTCATTGTGCAAATGATTATCACATACGCTTTCTAACGCATCACTTTCAACGATCCAATGTTTGCATTGTATGCGATCAGGCTCTTGCTGGGAACACCATATACGGGTCACAGTCCAGCGTTCAGGCACACGCGGATATTCCGGTTCTTGCGTCTGATCCGCTTGAAACCCTTGTCGTAATCCTTCAGGTAATAGCCAGCTAATATGCACACCAGGCTTTTCGGTTTCTTTCATATTCATCAATCCACTCGGTACATACATTCCCAGTGGATGGGCAGCCAGTCGGTCATACGCATCGGGAATATTAGCAAATATCGGAGATGCTGGGCTTTTACCGACCATCATCGCATCCACACGCATCGGCACACATAACAGATCGGTACGAGCATTGATTGTCATCAACTACAACTCCCTACAGATTCCATAAATATTCGATATCGGTAATTAACTCGTTGTTATGATCCGTATTAATTACAACCAATCGGTAGCCTTCTTCATCGTCTGAGATCACTTTCAATTGCAGCGACATCGACAATTTCATTTTGGCAATACTGGCAGGATAAGTGTTCACCAAAATCCGATTTTTCCATTCTTCTTCAGCTTGGATTTCAATCAGACCGGTTTCTTCATTAAACTCTACCGTTACAAATTTGGAATTGTTGCAATATTTAATCACGTCTCCATCGGCTGTACGTAGCACGATGTCCGGTTGTGTATAATCTGCCATCGAAAATCCGGCTGCCAGTTGCAGTTGATAATCAATCGGCAAATACAAATCAAGCAATCGTTCTTTTTGCTGCGAAATGTACATCGCATTTTTCGGATAACAATAATCCGCCGTTACACTTTGGGAACCGTTAACTACTTGAATCGCCGGTCTTCCATCCCGATGGCGAGGTTGTTGCAAATGCTGATTCAATACCACCTCATCGTTTCCTTTAATCGTATAATTATGAGTAATAAACTGCTGTTGGGATTGACCATCTTCCATCCATTTCAACACTACGCGGGCTTGCAAATGTTGCGTTTTATGCGGAATCAACAATACTATTTTATCTGTAATCGTTTTAATATTTTGCAGCTTATACGTATTGGAATAAATCTGTTCTGCACGCTCTGTATCTTGGATCGATATGCTCACTGTTAATGAGCGTATTTTGGCAGGTAAAGACGCCTGCAAGATCATTTCATACTGTTCCCCGTTAAATTGCGGTTCCGAAATCGTACCTGTAAACGAATCCACCAGCGGTTCTATTGCTGGCATACTGTATGCCAACAGCTCTGGCATAGATTGATCCGCTTCCGCCATATAGACGCCCTCCTCCACTGCTGCCATTCTGGTCATACTCACATCCGCATCATCTTGCAGCTGTAATGTACCTGTCACAGCATCACGCATATATTTCAACATAACGACAAAATCAAAATAACTTTGCTGTTCCGGTGATAGCGCCGGGTCCCAACGAACGATACTTTGTGTTGCCACAATCGGATCATAGTCATATTGCAATGGTGTTTGACTGCTCCAGTATGTTTTTAAATCAGCATAAGTTTTGGCATCCGTATTCCATGCTTTCAGTAAAATAGGTTTAATATTATCCTGCCAATTTCGGTCACTCGGCTCCACACCACGGAATTCATTCAGAAAATTGTAGACGACTCTTGCTATTTTCAAAAATTGATCATTATTAATTCGCGTGATATAAACCGGGTTAACCGTACCAAGGCTCCAATTTGAAACGACGAATTGCACATTATAATCTTCCGTCAGACTGCTCGTTTTAAATTTGCCTACGGTTGGATATTTGGTTATTTCAGCCGTTTTGTACCGTGGAGTCAAATCATCAAATGTACGCACATCTTTGGCATCTTCAATGCGCCAGTCATTTTGCTTACTTGTATAGCCATTAAATAAATGGTAAGCCATACTGTCTGACACCGTATGCAGCAATATACCAAGCCGTCGCAACGCCTGAATCGATGCTGGCGCAAGTGGCTGCGGATCACTAGGCGGTGAATATAAGCGAGCTGATCTTGTAAACAAATCGCCAAATACCGTGCTCGCACTCAATGTTTTGAGTGGTGTCACTTTATAATTAGTGCCACTTCCCTTCGCATTGGCAGCAAAATAAGAAAAAGGAATAAGCCGTTCTTCTTGAATCGTTTGATCTTCTAACTTGGCAAAATTAGGATCATCGGAAATTGCCGACAGCAACAAAGGTACTTTATACATACCTGATCCACTTGACGGATCAGGCACATACAGACGAAGACGTTTAATTTCAGCAGACAAATTATTCATCGTCGCATTCAATGCATTGTCGGCACTATTATCATTCAAAAATTGGCAAGCGGTCGCAATCAATTGTGCTTCTGCTTCGTTATAACCGGAACGAGCCGCTAGAAATTTAATTGTAAAATAGTGAAAATCAATTTTCATGTAGTGCCAGCTCCCTTTTGCGATTTTGCAGCATCGAATCTCCGATCACAATGCCATTACCGACAATCAGGGTTTCCTGTTCAAACTCAAAATTGTAGACGGTATCATCATATATCGACCATTCCAGTGCAGTGATCGGCTCGACACCATCGACGGTATTTAAATGCATACCTACTTGCAAATCAATCGCCATCCGCAATCCCTCATCCGTACTCATCATATGAGCAGGTGTCACACGAACATGACGCTTTGCCGTTTGCACGTCGTACAGACGATGCTCTGATCCAGTAAATATGTTTCGTACTTGTACAGGATTGCCATTCACATCAAGCAACCAATCCCCGATGGCAATCTCATCCGCACGTTTTAGCGAGCGATCCGCCATCACCAATTCCGTTTCTTTGCCAACACAACCCCATTGAATATAAATTTGGGCACAACGAATATTGAGCAGGTTATAATTGCCCGGCTCATCATCACTTTTGACGGAAAGAGATACCAACTCTACTTCTTCTTCTGGAGCCGTACTACTTTTTAGCACTGCCACAAAAGAAGCGTGAAAATAAATGTCTGTATACGCTTGATAACCTACTGTTTTAAAATCCAGCACACTGTCCCACGTTTCCGGAAAAGTAATCGTCATTTTGACACACCGATTTTGGTCATCCCAGGCTTCTTGTTTTTGTTCAATCTTATCAAAGCCGCCGTAATGATAAATCGTTCCATTTACTACATTCCGTAAAAATACAAGGTATTCTTCGTTTTCATCAAGTCCCAAAATGTAATAGCCTGGCTGCGTTTCAATCGTAGTGGAAAACTTAAGCCGCACCATAATCCGCTCGTGATTGCCATCCTTAAATGGATTTTCGTCATTTTTATAATCATAATCCGGAATCATGCCTTCACGCGTATACGAAACTTTAACTTGTGTATGATTAGGATTATTTTTATGTTCAGGTCGAATAACCGGATCATTTAACGTAAACGATTTAATAAACTCTGAACCTTCTGTGATTCTAAAAGCAGGTTGTGCAGCGACAAAACTGTTAACAAAATCAAACATACTATTACTTCTTGCTGAACTTTGCGCCTTCGGTTCATCCAAACACCAAAACAAGCTTTTGACGATCAATGTACGAGGGTCTTGCTCATGATCAAACGGCAGCTCGACTTTAAGCTCCCCTTTGTAAGAATACGTATCGGACACCATCTCTGTCATAGAATACAGCACCTGCTGAGTCGTCACATCAACGAGCTCGGAAGTCACTTTAATGATTCTTTTTTTATTTACATATTCGGCTCGGATCGTAGCTGTCGCTTCTAAGCGATCGGATTGCGGTTTTTTATTGAAGATGACATTCTCCACGATCATCAAATCATGCGGTCCTACAATATAACCTTGATTCGTCGTATCTCCTTTCATCGGAACCATAGCGGACAGCTTGCTCGCCAGTTCCTGATAACGAGGATGACGCATATCTTCTAACAGATGTACAAGCTCCGGATGTTCCGACTCAAACTTACCGAGTCCGCCCACTTCATCCAAAAAGAAACCGTAATGAGCTTCATCCGAGAAATCAAGTTGCATTACGCCTACTTTGGAGTCAATCTGATTAAGAACCTTGTTATGATGCTCGCCTAAAAATGAATACATAGTTACTATCCCCTTTCCAATTAAAAACAATCATTCAAGAAGATTGATCGACCCGCTGAATACGACCAATATAGGGCGTCTGAATCATCTGCAAGGCAAATTCAGCCGATGTGACCGTTTTTCCTAACGATGCCTCTATATTTTTAGCCGTTTGGCACACATCGATCGTGCGTGCCTTAGTATCGGACACGACAACTTCCACAGTTTCCGATTCTGCCAGCAATGCACCTGTATCCAGATGGCGCATTCGTTTGCGATATTGACCATTCATTGCCGAAAAGCCAAAGTGAAATCCTTCCGGCGGTTGAGCCAATTCCAGCTTATAAGGCACACCATCAAACAGCCCGATCAACAGTTCATCCGATAGTGTTTCGATACGCAAAGCACGCAATACTTGATCGTCCGCAGACAATGCCTGAAATTCCAGTCCACGCCAGCCACGAACGAGCGGCGAGCGCAATATAAATCCACCGATCACATCAACCCGATCACCAAGCTGCTGCGGATCGACCTGCTTATGTTGCAATAACGGCCGTATCGCTTTCATCTGCTTGCCAATTTGCGCAAATACGGTGTCGATCAACTGTCGATCATGTGCCAAATCCATCGATCCGTTACGCCCAAGACTGCATGCACCATCGACCAGCGCAAGTTGCCAATCCGGGTTCACATAAAACAAACGAATCGAATTAGGCGGCAGCATCGACTCGGTTGGAATCAAATAATGAAAAGGGACATTGTCCAGCAAGCAACACTCACTTAACCAGGTCACCAATTCTCGCTCTGCCCCTTGTGGAGCAGACTGTTGTTTGCTCAATCCAGCCAGTTGTACAAACGTATATTCCATCGCATTTAGCGGACGTGAATCCATTTCAGCCTGCGGATTAGAAATCATCCGATCCATTTCGCTGAAATCAAGCTCACCGATCGGACTTGAATCCAGTCGATCCATATCGTCGGAATCGCTCTCAGCGGTTGGACTCGAACTTTCCAGCTCCATCTCAGCCATTGGACTGCTGTGAAGTATGGAAGCAGCACGTGCTTGCGGCTGTTGTTGGTCACTTGCCCATAGTCTCATCGTCCAATCCCCCAATTATTCCGCTTAAAATGGAAGCATAACGCGCATTGAGTTGCTTAAGCACATCCAGCTTACCGCTATCTGCGATTCCAATTTGTTGATCATTACGAGCAGCATGCAAAAAACTCGTCGCCAACAAACTGACCGGTGCAGATTGCACTTCTGTCGACTGCATGTCAATTCCATCCGAATCTACCATCGCCCGTCCTTGTATCACATCTACGCTAGGAGCAATCACATCCGGTGTCAGATGACGGCTTAATGTTTCCCGATAACGAGCGGTACGAACAAGCTGTTTATTTTGTTGACGCCAAGCGTACAGTCGCTGTGCATAAGCGCGATCCGCCAATGCCATCGATTTGCCTAGCTGCCAGGCGCTAGCATAACGAATATCCAGCATACCGATACCCGGATCATAAGCAAGCCATTGGTCGGCAAATAGCTTGCACTTCGTCTCGCTACGTTGCTGCTCATATGGAATAAGCGGAGGTTGATACCATGACACTGCCTTACTTCCGTCACGAATATGATGATTCAGCGGAAAATACCCTAATTTGCAAAGCTGCTTCACTTGCGCTTGACTACCACCATATGGCGTAGACAGAATAGCAGCATCGAGCGAAGATACGGTTGAACTAAAATCAAATGCGGTCTGTGACATCGAAAAGCTCCAGCTTGCCAAAACGATCATCCGTGCCTGCTCATAACCCGCCAATGCTTCTCGGCGCTTAGGCTCGTTATCCAGACAAGCTTCATACCCTTCCAGCGACACTAAACAAGCGGTATGACGCACAGGATGTTCATCGACTGGCTCTCTGTTGTACCGATTGGCAATTACCGTCGCAAACCAATTATCCTGTACGGTTGCATCGGTTACTTTACGATCCAAGCTGACCCCTTTGCCGTGTGCTAATAACGATAATGCATCACCATATGGCAATATGCTCGTTAACAGCGGCACAGGCACATGAATATACATGCAAGCATCATCGTTCTTCTCATGCGTTTGCAATGACAAAGCAGGTACAAATACACCGGCTTCAGGCTGTAACACTTCCGCACAAGTGCTTTCCTTCATCTGTACTGTCTCTGCCTCATCAAATACAAGCAAAGCGACCCAGGGCATATGCGGATAGTGGGGTAATAATCTTTTCTCCCACGGCAATGTACGTCGATGGAGTACAATATGCGGTAAACAACGCTCATAATTGCCAACCGCTTCTCTTGGTGGATATACCGAATACACCTGATTGGGCGGCAAGTGAAATCGTTCGGTCGCGACCGTAAACTCCACAATCTCACTGGCAAGCTGACAATCGATAGTCGTAACCGGCTCCATTTGGATTTCATAGGTTCCAGCTTTTAAAGAAGGCTCACACATTTCGGCAAAACGAATCGATTTCCCCATATTCCTCTACTTTCTGGTTCGGCTACGATGCGTACATTGCGCCGATTGTACGCAGCTCTGGCGCTGCAAACAATACCGCTTTAGGATGACTGGCAAGCCTATGCAGCTGCTCCTGCTCCCATGTTCCAAATTCGGCTGCCGTATCAGCTAGCAACGTATCACGAACCGCGTGATTTCCAATCGTATTTTGCAATCGCTGCACGACGGTTTGCTCATCTGACGGATACTGTACGCCATCAGCAAAAATCGGCGCAGTATAGATTGCTGTTCTTGTCATACTTTCCCGTTCATCCAATACCGCTTCATCATAAGCTCCCTGAGACGGCAAAATATGTCTGACGATACAAGGCTCACTCATATTGACTGCCATCCCGACAGGCATATCGCGAATGAGCGAATCGCTCATCTGTGGCGCTTTAGTCGCCCACAATGCTGCTGGTACATTGCGCAATTGAGTCGTTCCAGTAAATCCTTCTACACGCTGTTGATCCTCTTTACGCATGACATTGACTTGCTGCTGTATTTTTACATCCGCAAGTCCCATTGGCACGATACCGAGTTGAACGTTATCGGTTAACAATGACTGTCCATTTAAATGCAACTCCGTACACGGCATCTTATATTCGACCGTAAAAGCAGCATTAAAGCCGTCCAACACATACGCTTTTTGACCGCGCTGATCCGTATATTCAGCGATCAATCCACCAGCCATATGAACCGTATTCAGCTTCACGGCTGTAGTCGCATTAGCTGCTCGAACCGTAGCAGCAGGCTGTGGCTTTGCCCCTGGCAAAAAGCTATCGGCAAATTCATTCCACTGAATCGGCGCTGGTAACGCTCTATTACCTGCTCCAAATCCGATCGTAAACGAAATGATAAACCAATTAATCCGCACATTGCCCGAAAATTCAGGCCCCCACAATTCCAAACCTGCCCCAATTTCAACTTTAAACGTTTTGCCGATGCCAAAAATGCTAACCCGATAGGAGGCACCGATACTAACTTGAGCGGTAGCACGGTAATAAAACGGCTTCCATTTCAAAATAAAATCAGCCGATGCACAAAACCATGCTCGTAAATTCCCGCGCTCAAACAAAAGCTGGGCATTGACACCTGCCATTAGACAAGTCGGTGTAAGCGCAAAATACGCTTCACCTTTGATCGAAATTTGATCGCTGATGATCCAAGATATACCAAGCGGTGCAATCGCTGGATAGTGAACGTTCTGAAACTCAGGATGATGACATCCGCCTAACGTCACGATAAAATCGCCACTATACTCGCCTTTGAACCAAAAACCGATCGCAAAGCCGCCAGTCAGTTTGCATGCAGGATCAAGAATAAATGAACGATCGGTGAGCGCCGCGATCATCATACATTCACCTTGTTGTGGATCAAACACCATTTTCAGTGCCAGTTCAGCCTGCACAATCGGCGGTGAGCCGGTCACTTTAGGTGGCATCGACGCATTAGACAAGCCCAGCATGGAAATAACGAGACGTTTGCCCATCTCAATATTTAGCAATGCAAAACTTTCCAGCACACCATACGTAAGAAAGCGAATACCGGCGGACAAGAAATATTGACCTGAATCCGGTACAATCGTTTTACTAAGCGCACTTAACGCTACACTTGGCGGCGTATCCGCTTTAAGCTTAGAACTCGTCCCCATTGCTGCCGCTACAAATGGAAAATCTTTAACACCTTCAATTCCAGGCAGCTTAATCGAACGATTCACACCAAATCCAAGCGCCAGCCCAGTTACAAAAAAGAAATCTGGCCCGCCTAATGGTAGCGACAACATCAAATAAGCAAAAAACGTCTTTTCATTACTACCAGGCATTTGACCATAAGAGCCTAATGCTTGAAAACCATAAGAGCCCACTCGTAAACTTAAAGCTCCGTTATACATCATTTCTTCTTCCGGCGATTTATACAATCCACCGGACAAGGAAAAACTCGGTTTCTCCATACTGACCATCAAACCGTTCAAGCCAAACTGGACATCCGTTAATTTTTTCAACGAAGCGGACACATACAATTCATAAAAATCAATCCGCAGCATTGCAATCGTAAAGCTGGCGTCCAAATACAGCGTCAGCTCGGATTTATTAAGACTTGCGCCAATTTTAGAAAAATATAATACGCTAAATCCTTTGTTAATGTCTAACCAGTATATTTTTTTGCGGGAAGATGCAGGTGAAGCTGTTGCAGGCTGACTTGCCGTACGAGTCGGTGACAAATTCGCCTCGCGAACAGGTTTTGACTTTAATGACTCGGCATAGTCAATGTTGAGGTTTAATGAGTGTCGTTTGATCAACAACTTGGAGAGAAAAGAAAATACAAGCGCATCGCTCGGCTTATAATTGACGCCAATTTGCTCAAATATAAATCCATCACCAGCATCGCAAAAGTTACCGATAATCGGAAGCTGCGCCAGCTCTAACGTCCGGTTAAACTCCAAATCCATCTTATAATTTCGTTTCTTTTGTTTTTCGACTTTGGTAGTGGCTAAAGTTAATTTCCCAAAATTTTTAATCGTCGCGGCAAAACTTAAACTGCTATCCTTGGTGAAATATTTCAATTTCACCATTTCCAGCACAAACTCAAAATCCAAAAATTCCGGTAACTCAATCTCAAAATAGTCGGTCAAATCATTCAACTCAAATCTAGTCTTCTGATTCACCCATGCTCCTGATACGAGTATACCTTGCATATCTTTCATAAATGTAAGCTGAAACTGAGCGGTATTAATCGAAAAATCGCTGTAAAAAACGACGGTTGGTGTAGAAGATGAAATGGATTCAGCATCATAGCTTTTCAATAGATATCGCCTCCTACATTAAGCCAACAATTGGTCGATATCTTGAAGCTCCATGCGTTCGATTACTTTTTTGCGATCCGTATTGTAAATGGCTAACCCCAACTTTTGGATTTCAAATACTTTCAAACTTTCGTCCGGCGCCACTTCATGAAGCACGACAAAATTGAATGCGTACTCACAATGCTTCTTCTCTCCAATACTCGATTTATCCACATACAGAAACAATTGACGCAATTCCACGCGAAGCGTGTTAAGCACTGTTAAGCCCATCGAGTTCAATGTTTCTTTCATATCGTCTGTGCTAACTTGCTCTCCGCCGCTAAAAGAGCTAATGATGTTATTGATTTCGTCAATCAATTCAGTCAATAACATGCTCTCCGGCTTTTCATCCGTAGGCATAATCAAAATTTTAGTTTTCTTTTCTGCCGGTTCTTCAATCGTCTGATATTCATAAATGCCTTTCAAATTACAGTTCAACAATCTTAGATCAATAAACGCTTGAATATGCTTGCTTGGTGCTCCATTTTCTCCTTTAGCAATAACAGGCATCCCATTCATCCTTTCGCATTTCAAATAGTATAATGATCATACGATGTATACTGAAAGCTACGATGCTGAATCGCTGTATTGAGCAGCATTCTTTTCAAATAAATACTGCCTTCCAGAGAGTGCAAATTGGTTTTGCTTGCTCTCTCGCTTATCATATTCAAATTAATTACCACATACAACCTTTATATAGATAACTTTAACTTTTATTACATTTCTTTATTATTTCTTGATTAAATCTTTAATTTACAAATCGGATTAGCTATGAATCCAATGTATAAACTAGACTAAAAAGCCCGATTCTCATTAGAACCGGGCTTCATTAAAACAAATATAGTCATCAACCGTTAACGCAATTCCTATGCTCACCGTACGTTATGATGAACAGATGAACAGCTCGGCTTCCTATAGCTTATCCTCTACACCTCCTGCTCCTCCACATCCGCATGAAAAATACACATATACGAATCCGAAGCTGCTTCATCCAGCTCTGTACTCACGACCGAGAAACCGATATTGCGGTAAAATTCCACACCTTCCGCATCCGTTTCCGCCATTAGCATAGCCGGCTGTTCCTGTTCCAGCAGCAGCAAAATAATACCGCGTCCATAGCCAAGTCCACGTTCCTCCGGAGCAATTGCCAGATGGCGAATGCGCAGCGCTTGTTCCATCTCCTGATCGGCAGCACAGCCAATTACACCGATCGCTGCACCATCTTCTACATATTTGTACAGACGCTGCTGCGGATCATGACGATATTGTTCCAACACCGCATCCAATACTTCATCATCCGGAAATACAGCGTACGACAATAACTGCCGCAGTTCAGTATCATCCAATCGTTCATTCATCAATTCAAGCATTATAGTCCCTCCCGTCTGTCCAACACACTTTCATAGTTTACCTTGTTTGTCCGTGCTGTCGCAATAGCTCCGGCTCATTCGAATGCGGCTGCTTGATCGCGGCAAAAGTCACCCAGTTGCCTTGTAGCTCAATATCATGATCGTCTTTATTTTCTTCGATCGCCTGTGCGACTGCTTTGTGAGCGATAATCTGCCAACTATCATATGCCTGTGCAAGCAATTGCAGCAATTCAGTCGTATCTAGATTTAGCTCAATATTGCCTGCTTCCGCCTGTCCGCTCTGTTGATCGACCTGTTGAACAGACGATGTCATCGATATAAAATGAATACCTCCTGTACGTGTACCCGCCTGCATTCGCTCTATTACAGCGTGCAGCGCCTGCTGTGACGATACATGCTCCAAACATCCGGTCGCAATGATATAATCAAATTGCTCCGGGGCGATTTCATAATGCTCCACATCACCGACTACACCTTTAATGCGATCGCTCACTTCGTATTGCTCCGCATATTGCTGAAGCTGCTTAATTGCGTCTTCCAGCAAGTCAACACCGATCACATTACCGCCCTGCTCCAACTGTTGCGCGATCGGAATCGCATGTCTGCCTATGCCGCATGCGAGATCAAGCACTTGTGGCGCAGGTGTATATTGCTGTAATCGTTCCAGCAGTTCCATCGCCAGCGGAGTCGGACGCGACATCCAGCTTCCGTCTTCAAACAGTTTATTTTCTTTATAAAATTGTTGATGATACTCGTTCTCCGAATCTCTTGCCGTATGAAAAGACCCACTCATGCTAAAATCCACCTTTCTGTCTGCATCGATTGTATTGGTATAATATGCAAACATTCCATCGTATACCATTACCCACAGACTGAATCTTTCGCCCATCCATAATCGATCTGCTTATACGTTCCGATTTGAAAATGCAATGAACATATGCTATATGTAAGCATCGATTAGTTGACAAAAAGCTGCCACCTATACGCTTTCTACATTGAAATCGACCACGATAAAGTTGCTTTTTGACAGAGGATGCCCATCTTTATACTTGCTAAAAATAACAAAAAACCCGCATCCCAATTGGGAATGCAGGATTTTATTCCATACCGCTTAGCATCGATCCATCATATCACTACATGTATACTCATCCTTTTTGTCTACCTTCTGTTAAATGCTGACAAAAGTAATCATCCTACTTATATGTTATCTTTCCCACTACATAAAGCTTAATTCACCAGTTGTCTCAGCTCCAGACAGACTTGCTCATAAGCGGGAAATAACGAATCGACCAACAGCTCAATGTCGTCCATTTCGCCATCACGAGCTTTTTGCTCAATCTCGGATAACAGTTTGGACAGATGATGCACACCGATGCTTAGACTGCCAGACTTCAATTCGTGTGCAGCTTCGGTAAGTCCTTTGAGATTGCGCTCACTTGCCAATCGTTGCAAACGCTCCAGTTTGGCAGGCGTTTCATTTTGATACATATCGATCAACGTACGCAGCACTTCAGGATCGCCTTCTTCATTTAACTCGATAATTTCCTGAATCACATTCATATCAAGCGCCTTTTCGGTCATCGCTGCCGCTGGTAACCATTTGTGCAAAATACGGGTCAGACTTTCCAAATTGACCGGCTTGGTCAAAATATCGTCCATGCCGACTTCTAGACAGCGCTGCCGATCTTCAGGACTTGTATTGGCTGTCAGCGCAATAATCGGTACAGGCTCGCGCAGTTTCATGCGCTCCAGCTCTCGAATTTTGCGTGTTGCCTGAAATCCATCCATAATAGGCATCCGGTTATCCATCAGCACAAGTACATATTCATGTTGTAAAAACACATCAAATGCTTCTTGGCCGTTGATCGCCATATGCACATTGCTCATCCCCATCTTTTTCAATTGAAGCTGAATGACCTGACTGTTAATCGGGTTATCCTCAACAATCAAAATGGGTTGATCGGTTACACGGGCGACCGGCGTATTCGATTTGTTACCGTGACGCTGTCCGGTCGTACGCTCTTGCTCATATTCAGGCTGCGCTTGTGCAGTTGTATTTTTTTTCAAAGGAATATCAAACCAGAATACCGATCCTTTACCTTCATCGCTTCTCAAATCAATTGTCCCTTCCATCAACTCCACCAATGACTTGCAGATAGAGAGGCCCAGCCCCGTTCCTTCCATACCATGCTGCTCCGGACGCTGTGCCTGTGCATAAGGCTGGAATAATTTTTGTTGCTGGTCCGGTGCAATCCCAATGCCAGTATCAGACACTTCGATATGGAGAATCTGTAGATTTGCACGATTTTCCTTCAATTGCACACTGATTTCGATTTTGCCGTTGCGTGTAAATTTATTGGCATTGTTGATCAGATTGAGCAAAATTTGGCGGATACGCCCACCATCTCCGATCAGATCACTTTTCACGCGATAATCGATAAAGGTCGAAATTGCATTGTCGTGTTCATTCGCTTTTGGTTCGATTAGCCGTACAATATGATCAAGCAACAGCCGCATATTGATTACGCCTTCTTGCAATTGCATTTTGCCTGCTTCCATTTTGGACAGATCAAGCATATTGTTGATCATACTGAGCAGTAGCTCTGCCGATTCCTGAATCAGCATCACAGAACGCTTTTGTTCTTCCGTCAATTCGGACGACATTAGCATTTCCGCCATCCCGATTACACCGTTCATCGGTGTGCGAATCTCATGCGTCATAATCGCCAGAAAACGAGCACGTGCCTGATTCGCCAGCTCCGCTTCCTCACGTGCTTCACTTAACTCTGCATTGCTTTTGGCAAGTAGATGCTGTAAATTAACGAGTTCATTGTTCATGGCGGAAAATTCGGACAGCGTTTTTTGTTCCTGGTGCTTACTCTGGATAATCTGGTGGGAAAGATCTTCAATTGTTTTCCGCAAAACCATAATTTCATGCTCTGCATTTGTCATTGCCTTCATCTTCCCTTCCCCATATTCTGCTGAATCTCCGCAGCAGTCACCAGAGTATCAGCCAGTTTTATCGCTCCGCTTGCATCAGGCGCATCCTCATCGGCTCTAAACTCTGTTTCCAGAATTTCCGATCTATATGAAAAGGCAATTCGCCCACTGTCGTGTTAGTGTGCGCGACCTGCTAATTACTGCGAATAGTCATCATTAATTACTGTACCAGATGCACATAAAAGGTCATTATTACGTAGTTTCCCATCAAATCCACATTGTTAGGAAATGATCGCTTCCAACACATTGCACATCGTGTTTGGAAACCGCAAACATTAAATGAATACCGATCTCTTAATTAATAATGCGATATTCGCATAAAAGCAGTTTGAGCCAAGAGATATAGTGCATGAACAGTGCAGGCTTTTCATCTGTACGCTTTTCGCTACATAGCTGAGGCTGTACAAAGAGTCCTGTTTTGTTCTGTCCCTACCCTTGGCCCCAAATCGCTGGACCAAATCCGGTTGTTGCAGGTATTGAATCATCATTACCTGTTCTGCCAATCGGTCCGCTTCTATAATTAAATGTTCACCTGCTGTTCTATTGTCCTGTCAGCAGCGGGCATCTCTCATAAGTAGCACAAATGACTCCGCAAGCATCACATAACTTTCACAATAAGTTTAATATCTGTTCATTCGTACGCGGACGACGCATATAACACTTCAACTTGTCCCTACGCTGACCGTCGGCTCCCGACTGTACGATCACACTAATAATGCCTCCAAGCAATATGAAAAAAGCCGGTTATCGTTCAGCTCCCCTGCCGAACAGACTTTTAGCATGCTTTGAATTATACCTATTCGATCGACGCCAACTGGCAATAATTGCAACAGTCCACGTTGGATTGCTTTAGTGAAATTTTCCCACACATCTGTCAATTAAGCAAGTTCCCATCCACAAATCCAGTCGCAAATTAAAAATAATTATGCAATGCTACACATACTATTCAATCCGTCTTGACCGCCCCGAGCGATGATCGCTACATAGAAACCGATTCTATACATACATAAAAGGCCCGACTACATAGACACAGCTATTGTCGGACCTTCTTTGTTCTGTTTCCATGTCGCCCTACTATAAACCTTATGACTCAATTATACAAGGTTAAATCAACAAAAACTTTATCCAGTCTCTAAATAAAATAAATTCTCCACCATGCCTTGATTACGAACTAACACTAGCAGCAATAGGACAATAACCGCAAAAGCAATCTTCCAAATTGCATACTCAAATATTTATACATTATTAATAGAAGTAATTTTTTTAATGATACGTTGCAATTACGATGTCTATGCAACAACACCCTTGTTTATACGTCTGCTTCACGTTCAGCTTACAATTGTATATAGCTATTCATTCTGTGCGTTTGATACCTGTGAGGAGCTAGCAAGCACAATATCGTCGGCGTAAAACATTTCATCCCGGCGCGGCGCAAATATGATCCGCTGGTCAACCCCATATACGCCTTCCATTTGAAACAAATAAATCGCTGGTCGATCTTGTGCCAGTATTTGCTGTACTTGCTCGTACTGCTTATCACGTGTGATCGGATTCAGATTGATTGCTGCTGCCTGTAGTAATTGTTCCACTTTAGGATTGTTATAATCCGTTTCGCCTACCGCTATCGCTTTTAAATAACGAGTAAAATTGTTCGAAGCATCAAACAAAGAATTGCCGATTCCGATCATAAATGCTTCTTTAAATGATCTGGAACTGTACCGCTTATTAAAAGCATTCGGCTCCAACACTTCCAATGTCGTTTGAAAGCCTACTTGATCCAGCATCGAGGTTACCATTTGTGCATATTGTTCATACGCGGACGATACACTGAGCTGAATGGCAGGCCCGCCTGATCTATAGCCCGCCTCTTGCAACAAGCGCTTTGCCCGCTGCGCATCGTACAAACTATGTCCATACAAGCCGGGGTCTGCACCAAAATTTCCCGGTGTAACTGAGGTCCGCGTCACCACACCTGCGCCGCCTGCCACACTGTCGACAAGCTTCTGTTTGTCGATGGCAAAATCGATCGCCGCCCGCACCTTTGGATTCGCTGTCGCATTGCCTGACGCCGTACGCAAAATAATTTGTAACACACGCTGAATCGGCGCTTTCACAATCGTTTTGCCTGCCATATGTTCAATTCGTTTAATGTCGCGCGCCGGAATATCGGTAGCAATATCAATATGCCCGGCAAGCAGCTCAGCGACACGGGTCGCCGCATTAGGCAGCTCGCAAAAGACGACCCGATCCCATTTCGGTTTGCCGCCAAAATAATGATCATTACGCACTAGCTCAACCCGATCGTTTTTAAGCCATTGCCCAAATGCATACGGCCCGGTTCCAATCGGTTTTTGCAAAAAAGCGTCCATCCCTTCTGTTGCGATATAAGCGGATGGCAGCATACCTGCACCTATTTTACTTAATCGATTGAGCAGTAACGGGTCAGGGCCGTCGGTCACAATATCGACCGTATAATCATCGATAATGCGTACTTCGATAATTTTGTTAAAATAGCGATTTTGCCGCAGTGTCGTATCTTTGGCAACACGATCCAGCGTGAATTTTACATCAGCAGACGTAAAGGGGTCACCATTTTGAAACGTAACACCATGACGCAAATGAAAGCGCCATATGTTATCATCAGTCTGTTGCCAGGACGTCGCCAAGACGGGGATTTTGCGCTGGTTACTGTCGTTTTTGAGCAAATAATCAAACATATTGACGAGAATCGCTTCACTTGATGTATTGTTGTTATTGTGCGGATCAAAGCTTTCTATACTGGAAGCTGTACCGATCGTTAACACGTTGCCGCTACCGTGTTTGCTCTCCCCATTCCAGCTTGTGTTATCGCTGTTACAGCCTGCAAACACGATTGCTGCGATCCATAATAGTATACCGCTCCACAGCCATTTCACCCTCATCTGTATTCTGCCCCCAACGATGTTTATATAGTATGTTCATATGCAAATGGATACCTGACTTCATTCAGTATGTACATCCTACAAAACGCCAAAATATGACTTTTCCTTACTATATCTGCCTCGTTTACACAGGTCAATCATTACAATCTATACAACCTAATATGCGTCCACACAAAAAAAGTCCAACCGATAGAAACTATCGGTCAGACGGTTTTGTCAGCTGCGGCAAAGCCGAGCTTTTTGAGCAATGGAATGACGACCAGCTTTTCCTCCTGCGTCAATCCTGCCATCGCTTCAACAATCGCTTGCTTATGTTGATCAAAAATACTTTCAAAAAACGAATTGCCCTGCTCGGTCAGTTCGGCAAAAATAACACGGCGGTCATTATCACAGGAACGACGGGCAAGCAAATTTTTCTTTTCCAGCTTATCGACCACATACGTAATATTACCGCTGGAGATCAGCACTTTCTGCCCAATCTTTTGCAGCGGTTGCGGTTCATCACTATGGTACAAAAAGTCGAGTACACCAAGCTCGGTCGGGTTCAGACCATAGCTGTGTATATCGGCATTGATCAGCGATACAACCGATTGATACGCTCTCGATAGCACCATCCACAAATGCAGAGACTCCTTCTCTACATCGTTAACAGGAGCAGTTGTGCGGTTTGCCTGTTTCATGATTTGTTCCTCCCTCATGATGTATAACGCCTGGGTATACTACAACGATATGCAGTATACCCAGGCGCCATTGTAAATCTATGGATCGCTTCAAAGATCGCGTATGAATACATCCATTCCATTCATTCGGCAGCGGACAGTCTTTACGGACATAATCTGCCAGTGAGTATGAATCGCATCAAGACGTATATTTCGACATCGACGGTTCATATTCCTTCTGACCCCGACTGCTTGACTGAATAATATTCGCTGTCATGGGAATCACAGACAAACATGAAAGCCGGTCAAACGAGTTAGACTTCAATTAAAATTGTTTGGCAACTTCTTTCGCTTGCTCCAGACCTGCAGCTACAATTTGTGCAGCGCGGTCAGGGAATGCGTTGTGACCTTCGATCAGGAATTTCTCTACATCGGTAATACCCCAAAATCCGAGCATCGATTTTACATAACGAACCGCCAGCTCAACATCTGCGCCAGGGCCTTCGGAGTATACACCACCACTTGCGTGCAGCAGCATTACTTTTTTGCCACCAGCTAGACCTACAGGGCCTTCCGGCGTATATTTGAACGTTTTACCCGCTTGGGATAAGTAATCGAAGTAAGTATGCAGCACAGCAGGAACAGTGAAGTTCCACAGCGGGAATGCGATCACGATTTTTTCAGCAGCCAGGAATTGGTTCATGTAACGGTTCACACGATCAACAGCCACTTGTTCTTCAGCGGAAACATCAAAACCTTGACCTGCTTTGTAGTTAGCACCGATTACGAATGCATCGTAATAAGGAGGATTTTCTTCGAACAGGTCCAGCACTTCAACTTCATCTTGTGGATGGGAAGCTTTGTAGCTTTCCAGGAAGGCATCGTACAGCTGTACAGTGATCGCTTGATCAGCAGGGCGGTTGTTTGCTTTGACAAATAAAACTTTAGACATCGGTTTCTCTCCTTTGGCGTTTGCACAAATTATGAATTAGTAAATCTTGATTTAAAGATAGTATAACGAATCATCTTTGTCAACCGTTACGGGCAAAATCGCCAAAAAACCGGAATCGACTGCCATGCAGCCTTTCCGGTTAAATAGGTCAATCTATATTGTATCATCTGCTTCATCGTTGGACTTTTGTTGGACTCCTATTAAGTAAAGCAGCCTCTAACCAAATTTTGTACAAATAGCGCCATTAGCTAGCATACTTTATTCAGCGCTCGCGCTATGTTACTTCCCTGCACGCATCACTTCGATCGTGCCGCTATTGTACGCCACGACAGCTGCACTCGCCAGACCGATAAACAAACCGTTATCGACTACACCTGGAATATCGTTCAACTGGCGGTGCATACGCACTGGATTGAGAATTTCTTTAAAATGACAATCTACCGTATAATTGCCGTTATCGGTAATAAACACATCACCATTGTCCGTTTTGCGCAGTACCGGTGTGCAGCCCAAACTTTCCAGCTTCTGAATCGTCCATTCATGGGCAAATGTAACGACTTCCACTGGCAACGGGAATTCACCGAGACGTTTGACAACTTTGTTTTCTCCGACAACGATCATCACTTTAAGACTGCGCGCAGCTACGATCTTCTCACGCAGCAAAGCGCCGCCCCCACCTTTAATTAAATTCAAATCAGGGTCCACTTCATCAGCGCCATCAATCGTCAGATCGATCATGCCCACTTCCGCAAACGGCAAAATCGGAATCGATAGCTCGCGCGCTAGTTTTTCCGATTCCGTCGAGGTAGCTACCGCCTGAATGCGCAGTCCCTGTTGTACCCGTTCACCGATTTTGCGAATCGCATACACAGCAGTCGAGCCTGTGCCTAATCCAATCGTCATGCCATCTTCTACCCAGTCTACCGCTTTTTCAGCAGCCAGTTGCTTAATATTCATCGTATCGTTCACTCCACAAGTCAGATTTTTCAGCCTGTTTTGTCAGCACTGCGTCTAAGTAAGCAACCTGCCTTACGAGCCTTGAATAATATCGATTACGTTTCAGCTTCAACAGGCAGCAATGTAGATAGATTGAATACGTCTATCCCAAAATACATGCGTATGCATAGATTTCCTGTATGAATTGAACTATACTGAAACTGGCGAATACACATCATCCTAATCTCAATCTATTCCCAGGCGAAAAGGAGTCACTCTTATGCGAACCGAAGATCAAATCAAAGCTAAACTACATGAACTAAGCACGCAAAAGACAAATTTGCGTACACGCCTTTCCACGCTTACACCTGAAGCAGCTGCTTACACCTCTTTGCATCAGCAACTTGCCCGGCTTGAGGATATGTCCATCATGCTGGAATGGGTGCTTGACCATCCTCAAGGTAATTATCACGGCTAAATAGGCTCTATTCCATATTTTATCCCATGTATTTCAGAAATACAAAGTAAATCAATCATCCAAAATATGTAAAAAAGTACGAAAACAACTTTTTCAAGTCCATTATTTGGTATGTTTCAATTGTTCACATTCAGGGTAAACGCTAATAGTCTAAAAGTACTACAAATTAAAGTAGTATTTTTATCTCCTGATAAATTTTCTCCTAGCTATAACATAAATGACTACAAAATCCGACATATAATTTTATGTGCTAGTCAGTAAATTGGGATTTAATTTCTAACATTGGGAAAAATTTTAACTTTATTCAAGTTTACTTCCAATTCCAATGAACAGAAAAAATAATTCTAAATACCTAATTTACTTAAGCCTAGAAGTTGACGGAAACGTTGTCGTTTGAGTCAAACCAAATTTTATACTTAATTACAGGAGTGGAGATTATTGAAAAAATTAGGCAGCAAATTGGGGAACCTATCTTTTTTCACGAAGAACTTGATCATTTCGGCAGCAAGCATCATTTTGATGGGTGTGATTTTGCTAGTCAGCAGTTATTTTACCCAGAAAACGATTTTGATCGACCAGCTTCACGGACAGATTCAAGCAGTTACGGACACATTTGCCCAGGGTGTAAAAGCCGATGAGGTGAAGCAGGCGATTGCCGAGAAAAGCTATGATGGCCCGGTGCAAAGCGAACTGCGTGCATATCTGGATAATGTGAATAAATATAATCCTAATATTGCTCAAGCTTATGTATTTGGTACAGAACTGAAAGACGGAACAGGTACAAGCTTGATCGCCTTCCCAACCAAGCTGATGGAAGCATTTAAAGCAGGCAACGTGAATATCGGAGATATGTATACACAGCCTGAAGTTGTTGCCAACGGTCTTCGCGAAATGCTCAAAACCGGTCAGACGACATTTACGAGCTTTTACAGCGATGATTTTGGATTGTGGACAACGATCTTGTATCCGATCAAAGATTCCAATGGCAAAATCTTTGCCTACTTCGGTGTCGATGCCGACGCAAGTGCAGTGCCGGATGGTTTGCACGAATTGCTTGTGCGCGGCATTACGATTATGGTCATCTTCCTCATCTTGATCTTTATTATCCAGTTTTTGATCGTGCGCCGCACACTTTCCCCGATTCGCGAATTGATCCGTGGAATTGAAGAAGTGAGCAAAGGAAATCTGGATACCCATATCAAAACCGGTAAAGATGATCTCGGTATTATTAACCATAAGTTTAACGAGATGGTGGGCAAAATGAACAACGTGATCGTTAATGTTCAATCCGCCTCCAAACAAGTTACCGAATCCGCCAAAATGTTAATGGATAGCGCTTCTGACCATAGCAGCCGTTCACTTATGCTCGCCAACAGCGTACAGGATATTGCCGACGGTATGAAATACCAGGAAGCTGCTACCGACGAAACCGCCAAATCGATGAATGAAGTATCAACGGTCATCAATACGATTGCCAAAAATTCCTCCACCGTTTCGGACGAAGCATATGCGATGGAACAGAAATCGGCGCAGGGCAATCAGATCGTATCCAAAGTAACCGATCAGATGACATTGATCTCCAAATCGGTGCACGAAACCGCCAAAGCTGTCGAACTGCTGGAAAGCCGTTCACAGGAAATCGGCAACATTTTGGGCATCATTACAGGCATTTCCGGTCAGACGAACTTGCTGGCATTGAACGCTTCGATCGAAGCGGCACGTGTTGGCGAACATGGTAAAGGCTTTGCCGTTGTTGCTGGCGAAGTGCGCAAGCTGGCTGAACAATCCGCTGATTCAGCAAATCAGATCAGCACACTCATTTCCGAAATTCAAACCGAGATTGAAAATGCCGTCACTTCGATGAAAAAAGGTACGATGGAAGTGGAACACGGTATGTCGATCGCTAACCAAACCGGTATGCTATTCGCCGAAATTCACGATGCAACCAAAAAAGTTACCGAGCAAATTCAGGATATTTCCAGTGCAACCCAGCAAATTTCTGCCGGTACAGAAGAAATGACCGCAACGACAGACAGTCTGAAAACATCGGCAGCTACAGCCGCCGCTAACAGTACCAAAGTGTCCGAAACACTGGAAGCTCAAAAGGCAACGGTTATCTCTACCTCCGATGCTGCCAACCAGCTTTCCAATATGGCTGAGCAATTGCAAGAGCTGATTGCCCACTTCCATGTGCGTAAAAAGTAATTCATTGTTCATTGGTAAACTATAGCATGATGGGGAGAAATGTAGATCGACTATGCAGCTCTCCCCAATTGTATAGAACTGTAATGGTGTTGCGAACAGAATTGAAAAAATTTGTAAACAATGCAACTCTCTTTCAACTTTAATAAGACACACTGTACGTATTCAACCTGATTTTAAGGAGAGATCATAATGTCAACATTTGAACCTATTCTACCTTCCCAATTTCCGTTGCAACTTCCCGCTTTACAAATACCGCTTGATTATACACGCAAACGCCAAAAAGATACGTTTATGCTGCACCGGTTTGACCTCGGCGCTACGATTGCGAATGCGATCCATAACATGGAATCCGATTTGCAACGGCAAAGCGTTTTACTTGCTGCTTATGTTGGCTGGATTCATCGCATGTCATTTGAGTACGAAACTGCTGTTTTATTCGCATCCGATAAAGGAATCGTGCCTGTTCATATTTCGTTTGAACAGACGCCTGCTTTCCAGACGGTTGTACAGCAAGTGTATGATCAGCTTGTCACCGCTCAACCTGGACAACGTATCCAAAGCGAAACGGTATTCAGTTTCGGTCAAACGATTCCTGCACAATCCGGACAACTAATTAACTGGACAATTGAATCACAACCATCTTCACTAATTATGGTCGTAGAATACAATGATTCTTTATTCAAATCAGCTACAATTGCTCGTTTTTCCACCTACTATATTCGCTTACTAGAAGGGTTGCTTAACGATCCTACACTGTCTGTTGGCGCAATCGATATTTTAAATGACGAAGACAAGGTGCTCTATTCTGCACTTAATCATACTGCCACATCGTATAATACCGACATGACGTACCACGGAGCATTTGAAGCTGCTGTACTGCAATATCCGAATCATACCGCTGTTAGTTATCGTGAAACGACGTACAGTTACACCGAGTTAAATGATCAGGCGAACCAAATCGCTCACCTCTTGATCCAAAAAGGCTTGCAAAAAGGTGAGTTTGTTACGATGTTTTTGGATCGCAGTTTGTATAGTGTCATTAGTCTGTTTGGCATTATGAAAGCAGGCGGTGTGTATGTGCCTGTCGATCCTGCCCATCCGAATGAACGCAATCACTATATTGTGCAAGATACCCGTTCCGCCTTTGTCATTACCCAACCAGAGCATTATGACAAAGTACATGAATTGACAGCAGGCATTTCCACCTTGCGCGGTGTGTTGTCGATTGAATCGCTCGTTCCTACTACATCTGCTAACCTGTTGCCTAATCCGCAAACCGGTGTCGGCGCAGATGATCTCGCTTACGTCATTTATACATCCGGTTCAACCGGCAAACCAAAAGGCGCATTGATCGGTCATCGCGGTGTCATTAACCTCGGTCATATTTTGACGGATTACTTCCATGTTGTGCCTGAAGATGTGATGGCACAGTTTGCCAGTTATAGCTTTGACGCTTCCGTATTGGATACGATTGCGCCGCTGTTTAACGGTGCACATATGTATATGCTCGACAATGATGAGCGTGTATCGATCGAGGAGTTTGCGCTGGCGGTTGAACGGACAGGTACGACCGTTGTAACCGCTTTGCCTACCGTATTTTTTAATCAGCTATCCGCTTATTTGTCGCCAGAAGGTTATGAACGTTTGTCCAAACTGCGTCTCTTGGCAGTAGCCGGTGAAGCGATGTATGGCGAACGGGTACGCGCATTTCAAAAAAATGTAGGTGCCTCCGTTCATATCGTTAATGTGTACGGCCCGACTGAATGCACGGTGTGCACGACACTGCATACGGTAAGCGAACCGTTGCCGGAGCATGTCGTTAACGTGCCGCTTGGTCGCCCGATTAACAATTATGAAATGTTTATCGTCAATGACGAATATATGCCTTGTCCGGTCGGCGTGCCTGGCGAAGTGTATATCGCTACCGTAGGGCTTGCCAAAGGCTATTTAAACCAGCCCGAAAAAACGGATGCGGCTTTTATCGCCCACCCTTATGTGGAAGGCGCCAAAATTTACCGTTCCGGCGATCTTGCCAAACTGTTGCCAGATGGTACGGTTGAATACGTAGGACGCCGTGATTCACAGGTGAAAATTCGCGGTCATCGTATCGAAATTGGTGAGATTGAAGATAATTTAAACAAATATCCAACGATTCAAGACGCTGTCGTTGTCGCTAAAAAAGATGCATCCGAGCAAAATATGATCGTTGCCTATTTTACGACTCAAGATGGCACTACATTATCGCCAGCAGCGATCAAACAATTTTTGGCTGATCGTTTGCCATCTTATTTTGTACCTAAATTCGTTTGCCAATTGGACGCGATTCCGCTGTCTCCAACCGGTAAAGCAGAACGCAAGCGGCTTATCAATTATCCAAACACCGAGCTGTCCGAGCAACCGGCTGGTTATGTAGCACCACAAACCGCAACGCAGCAACAGATCGCCCAAGCATGGTCGCAAGTGTTAAACCGTGAACTGATCGGGATTGAAGATGACTTTTTTGCGATCGGTGGCGACTCACTGCACGTTATTCATGTGTTGTCTTTGCTCAAATCCAGTTATCCGATGCTCAAAATTGGCGATTTCTTTGATTGCAAAACGGTTGCGGCACTCGCTGTCCGCGCAGAACAACCCGGCAATGCCCAGGCGACATTGCTGCCATTTGTACATGCTGGCGAAGTGATCGAGCTGGATGAATATCCGGTACAAGTAGCATCGTATGAGTCAGCGCAATTGTTGCCTGCAACAGGTGTACTGCTCACAGGCGCTACCGGCTATCTTGGATCATATTTGCTTCATGAACTACTGCTGCACAGCAAAGCACACATTTATGCACTTGTCCGTAAAACAGGCACTACAAGCAGTACGGATCGGCTGAAATCAACGATGGAATTGTATTTTGGTCGTGATATACTGACTGGATTTGATGATCGGGTAACCGTTATTGAAGGGAATTTGGATCAACCGCAACTTGGTTTGAGCGCTGACGATTACGAACGGTTACAACAACAAATGGACGCTATCATCCACTGTGCTGCCGATGTGCGTCACTTTGGCGATAGCGATCAATTCCGCAAGACGAATATACAGTCGACCGATGAACTGCTCAAGCTGGCGGGCACACGTACAGGCATTCGCTTCCACTATATATCTACGATGGGCATTCCGGAAGATTTATCGTTGGAAGGCAAATGGCAACAAGTACAACAAACCGGGCAACTGCCGGAACAATTGTACGCGAGCAATGTGTACACGAACAGTAAATTGGAAGCGGAAAAGCTCGTCATCCGGGCAGCACAGCAAGGCATTGCCGTCAATATTTATCGAGCGGGCAATCTGTCCAGTCATTCCATTACCGGCAGTTTCCAACGGAATATCGATAGCAATGCCGTCTATCGGATGATCAAAGCGATCTTATTGCTCGGCAAAGCGCCATCTGTAGAGCAATGGATGGATTTTACGCCAATCGATTATGCTGCACGTTCGATCGTCCATCTGGCACTTCAAGCAGATACAGCGGGTCGCATTTTCCATATTTGTAATCCACAGCAAATTCCTTATAGCGAATTGATGACACTTATCCAACAATCGGGTTATCCGGTTGAGCAACTTCATCAGGAGGAATACCGCAACTGGCTGCTCGATTCCACCGTAAACAAGCCTGCGGAAGCGATCCAATTGGCGATGGCACAGCTGGAAGGCGATGGAGCCAGACCGTCTCCATTCCGCTATGCCAACCCGCTTACGACTCAGCGTCTGGAGCAAGATGGCATTACATGTGTAGCACCTGATCTGAACTTTATTCGCGCTATGCTGAGCTATGCAGCAAGTATCGGATACTTCCCGACACCGGTTATGCCATCCACAGCTTCGTTTACTGCGTCCGCTGCAGTTAATGTGCAAAATGAACAAGAACCTTCTCAATTTTTAAATGCATAATCGTTACTTATTGCATGTAAATGAGATACAGCAAAACAGCTCCCGTGTACAGGGGAGCTGTTTTGTTTATACATAGGTCAAAAAACCTAGTCATATAACTAGGTAAGCTGTATAATAATCTATACAACCTGTCAGTCGGTTATGCTACATTATGCTAACTAAATGGTTCATAAATACAATAAATTGTAATTTCGTATTACCAAATTATTTTTCCGCTCTAGTTTTATTACTAAAATCGACATTATATTACAAAATATAATAATAATTGATTATTTTGTCGAAAAAAGTTATAATTTAATAGAAGTTATTGATTAATCATATGATAAGTGGGTAATAAGACTTAAATCAATCTACCCACACATCTGAGGAGCTACTTTGCTAATGAAAAGTTTAAATAAGTTTAAAACCTGGAAAAAGTCAACCGTATCTGCAATCATTCTAATTCCTATTTTATCCGCTGCATTTTTAAGTGTTCATATTTCGAATCATTCATCTAACGAGCAACGATATCTCGTTCAATATTCCACAATCCAGGCGAAAGAAGCGATTGCTAATGTCTCCTCAGCACATCCTGAGTTTTTCGACTACCTGCATATGGCAGCACTCAATTTGAACGAACAGCAAAAAGAACAGCTATCCCAAACGTCCGGTGTCGTTCATATCGAACCAAGCATGACGTACACTGCGGCAGCACAAGCATTTACACCTGATGTCAAAGCGATTACGGTGCAAGGTCAAGAACAGGCATCTTGGGGCTACGGTACGGTCGATGCACAACTCGCTTTGCAAAAAGGATATACAGGCAAAGGTGTTAAAGTCGCCATTTTGGATACAGGCATCTCCAATCATTCCGATCTCAAAATCGCCGGTGGCGTCTCTGTCGTCAATTACACATCTTCATATGCCGACGATAATGGGCATGGCACATTTGTTGCTGGCATTATCGGAGCACAAAATAACGGCAAAGGACTGATCGGTGAAGCGCCGGATGCTAGCCTGTATGCGGTCAAAATTTTGGATAATCAAGGCAATGGCTCGACTGAACAACTGGCACAAGGCATTAACTGGGCGATCCAGAACAAGATGGATATCGTCAATATGTCCATCGCTTTCCCGCAAGCTTCTCCATCTGTGCAAACGATGCTGCAAACGGCTCATGATCAAGGCATTTTGCTCATTGCTGCCGCTGGTAACAAAGGAACCGCTGACGTACAGCAAGATACGGTGCAATTCCCGGCAAAATTTAGCGAGGTGATGGCAGTTGCAGCCATCGATGATAAGCTGTCCCGCCCTACGTTTTCCGCTACCGGTGTGGAAGTGGATGTGACCGCACCTGGCGATCATATCGTCAGTACTGCCAGCAACGGCAAATATGAGCTGCGTGATGGCACTTCCGTTGCTGCTCCATTCGTAAGCGGTATGGCGGCTATACTTAAACAAGCCTATCCACAATTAACGAATGACCAGCTGCGCAGTTTGATCGAGCAAAATACAGTCGATCTGGGTGCACCTGGCAAAGACAATATATACGGCAATGGCATGATTAGTTTCCAGCATGTGTTTGATCAGCCTGTCGCCAAGTAATGTACAGCTAAAGTCATTTACAACTGTATCGGTTGCTCGCATAACGGTTAAAAATAACATTGAATTAACAGCAGATCGTGATCACGCTGTTAAAGTTAGATAAACAAACCGACCATACGCTTTAGTTAGCAAAAACCGCCTACTGCCAAAAGTAACTTTTGGTAGCAGGCGGTCTTTGCGTTGCTATTAAATGTCCCCAACCGATACGCTCTGACGTAGCCACTGTAACTCATTATCCATAATGACATAATCCGTCCAGCTTAGCTCATCGTCAACCCAGTTACGATAGTCACGGATTTGCCGATACAGGCGCTCCAAACATACTTCGGACGGTGTAACCATCATCGCCTGCATCGATTGCAAAAGCTGCTCCGGCTTGCGCTGGGCATGCTCCAACATATGTACAAGCAATTTATAGCCCGGATATAACATCTCATTATGAGCCAAAATAAGACGCCCTCCAAACAACAGCAAATTCATAATCGACTGATGTAGCACATAGTGCTCCTGCTGAAGCAGCGCCCGTTTGCATTCGTGATACCATGCCTCAAATTGCGCATAAAATCGATTCATATTCGCCTGTTTTAGATGCAGCGGATATTCGGTAATATCATTGATCATCGTACGCAATTGCGGCAGACGCGAAAATACGATCACAGCGCCCATAAACGCAAACCGTGCCGGCTCGCTGCCTGTCCGTGCCACTTTGTCCAAATAGCGCGGAGAAATATATCTGCCTGTTACTGTACCGTTCTGCACGGCACAATCGGTCATTTTATAATAGAGACGTCCTTGTTGCAGACGTTGTTCAAATTCCTCATCCGAAACGACAATAATCACATCCAGCTCGGCTACCGTTGCTCCGCTCCGGCTTCCTTCTTCCCCTGCCAGCAGCAAAGCCAATACGGAAGGATCAAGCTGAAGCTGCTCGCTCAAACGCGCAAGATGCGCGGAAAAGATACTCATCAAACTCCCCCTTCTATGACGCTTATGTCTGTCATCAAGTGGTCTATGTCATCTGCATCATGATTCAAATTTGCGCTCACTTATCCATACTAATACACGATAAACATACGCGAGACGATCGAATGCAAACGCATTTTTGCTCTAGACCGATCAACTTGTCGATAAGCGTTCATTCAGCTTTATCAATTGATAATGGTTATCATTATCAATTGATAAAGCCATTGTATAGCACGTTTCGCCATTTGGCAAGCGATTGTGAGCAGGTTGTGTCGTACCGATTCATCAGGGGGCTGTGGCATGTTACTTATTTTGTAACAAAATAAACAGGCAAGCCTGGCGACCGTTGGCTATACGATCGCTTGACTTGCCTGAATAGGTGCTTATAGTTATGCCAGCTAATCCTATATTAACTGTTATGCACAAGCCGGCTCATCTTATCAGAGACAAGATAAGCACAACGCCTTTATTACGCTTTAGGATGAATCATTTTGGAAGGCACGACATATTCGTCGAATTGCTCTGCGGTCAGCAAGCCACTTTGCAATGCCGCTTCACGCAACGATAGCCCTTCTTTGTGGGCGTGCTTGGCGATTTTCGCTGCATTTTCGTAACCGATGTACGGGTTGAGCGCGGTAACGAGCATAAGCGAATTATCGAGATTAAATTGGATTTTGTCCACATTCGCTTCGATCCCGACTGCACAATGATCGTTAAACGAAATGATCGAATCGGTCAGCAAACGTACCGATTGCAGGAAGTTGTAGATAATTACCGGCTTGAATACGTTCAGCTCAAAATTGCCCTGACTTGCCGCAAAACCGATCGTCGCATCATTACCCATCACTTGCGTCACGACCATCGTCATCGCTTCGGATTGCGTCGGATTGACTTTACCTGGCATAATGGAGCTGCCCGGTTCGTTAGCAGGGATGGTCAGCTCGCCCAAGCCGCTACGTGGGCCGCTTGCCAGCCAGCGTACATCGTTGGCAATCTTCATCAGATCGGCTGCCAGCGCCTTCAAGGCGCCGTGTGCATATACTACTTCATCATGGCTCGTCAGCGCATGGAACTTGTTAGGAGCGGATGTGAACATTTTACCGGTCATATCGGCAATTTTCTCAGCGACGAGTCGACCGAAGTCCGGATGAGCATTAATGCCTGTACCGACTGCGGTACCACCGATTGCCAGCTCCTTCATTTCACTGGAGCTGTGTAGAATCATCCGGCTCGTTTTGTGCAGCATCGCTTCCCAGCCGCTAATTTCTTGACCGAGTGTGAGCGGTGTAGCATCTTGCAAATGCGTACGACCGATTTTGATCAAATGCATAAATTGCTTGGATTTGTCCATCAATGTATCCTGTAGCTTCGTGATTGCAGGCAGCAGATCATTTTCCACTGCCAGCACACCGGCTACATGCAAGGCGGTCGGGAATGTATCGTTGGAGCTTTGTGACATGTTCACATCATCATTCGGGTGCAAACGCTCGCTTTTGCCCGCTTGCTCCAGCAGTTGGTTGCCGCGATGCGCAATCACTTCGTTCACATTCATATTGGACTGTGTGCCGCTTCCGGTCTGCCATACAACGAGTGGGAAATGCTCCTCCCATTGTCCCGCCATAATCTCGTCTGCCGCTTGCACGATCGCATCCGCTTTGTCAGCGGACAGCTTGCCAAGTTGCTCGTTTGCCAATGCTGCTGCTTTTTTCAGCATCGCAAATGCAGAAATGACTTCAACCGGCATTTTTTCGCCACCGATTTTGAAGTTTTCTTTACTGCGCTGGGTTTGTGCTCCCCATAGCTTATCGGCAGGAACGTGAATTTCACCAATCGTATCTTTCTCTACACGGTATTCCACTGAACAAGTCCTCCTTATAGGTCGAATCGACTATTATCGTACCACGGATCAATGCTTCGTTAAACCTTTATCATTGTAACGCTTACATCAGGCAAAAATCCACCCGTTTTCGTTAAAATCAATGGATATTGATACAATGGGCACGATCCGCTTATGACGGACGATTAGATACCGCTGCCCGCTCCACCGGCTGAGCAGGCACGCACCAATCGATCGGCTGCATGCCCTGCTGTTGCAAAAATTCATTGGCACGCGAAAACGGACGACTGCCCAAAAATCCACGATGCGCTGATAACGGGCTCGGATGCGGTGATTGAATAACAAAGTGACGGCGGCGATCGATATTCGCCCCTTTACGCTGTGCATGACTGCCCCATAAAATAAACACAGCCGGTGTTTCACGCTGATTGACCGCCTCTACAACACGGTCGGTAAACGCCTCCCAGCCTTTGTTCTGGTGCGATGCCGCTTGTCCACGCCGCACTGTCAATACGGCATTCAGCAGCAGCACTCCTTGCTCTGCCCAATGGACGAGCGAGCCGTGCCGTGGAATCGGACAGCCGATGTCTTGATGAAGCTCCTCATAAATATTTTGCAACGATGGCGGAACGGCGATGCCCGGTTTGACCGAAAAGCTCAATCCATGCGCCTGCCCTGGCCCATGATACGGGTCCTGTCCGAGAATGACGACTTTTACGGCAGACAATGGCGTATAATGAAGCGCATTGTAAATATCGTACATATCCGGATAAATCGTCGCAGAACGGTACTCCTGCGCTAGAAAACGGCGCAGCTCCTGATAATACGGCTTCTCCAATTCCGGATCAAGCACGTCTGCCCAATCATTTTGAAAAATCTTGCTCATATGAAGCGCTCCCCCTAACATTTGCTTCAGTCCACTTGTTCTGTTCTCATTATTCAAAAAATGATCGCTGCTGTCAAAAGTTGTATTTGTTCGTTATTGAAGCAACGTACTAGGTCAATCGTATGCGCATACTGAAGTCATAGTGTAACCCACTGCGGTACGGAATACAGGCACGAACTTCCGCCGTCCATTTTCAAGCCTTAATTAACACAAATAAGCACAACAAACAGCCTCCCCAGCTCAAGTGGGAAATACTGCTCGTTATGCTTGTTCATTTCATCCGCTCATGATCTAAAATAGGCGGTATGTTCAAACCGTCCCAATGATCGTTTTATCGTGTTATGCGACTACGGACTGCACCATTATAGGCGTGAATTAAGGAATATTTCCATAAAGTTTTTAAAATCATGGCTGACGCTATTTAATTTATCAACCAACTCGCTAAATTCATTTACAAGCTGTGCCTGCTCGTTGGAGGAAGCGGCTACTGCTGTCATTTCGCGTTCCATTTGCAAAATCGACTGTTGTACGCTACTTAGCGAGCTTTCGATATTTTGGGTCGCATTTTTGGTATCTACCGATAGCTTGCGTACTTCGGATGCAACCACGCCAAAACCTGCGCCTGCCTCACCGACACGCGCTGCTTCAATCGCAGCATTTAAACCGAGCAAATTAGTCTGTTCGGAAATTTCGCGGATAAATCCGGTCACCTGGTTTACTTCTTTGGAGTTTTCAACCGCTTTGCCGGTATTGGCTTGAATTTGGCTTGCCGTAGCGGAAAGCTGCTGCGACTGTGCGGCGAGCAATTGCACCATCTCGCTTAACTGGCGGCTAATACTTTCAATATCGATCGTTACATTCGCCATAAATGTATTGTGTTGCAATGTATAAGCAGAGGCGATCGCACCGACAATATTGCCATGTTTGTCTTTAAGCGGTACAGATGTAGCATCCAATTCAAAACCGTACGCTGATGCTGGCACACGTTTGACAGTAATGATCCCGTTTTTAAGCGCATTGTTCAAGTTCGGATCATCTTTGGCAATCGGGGTGCCTGGACGAATGCCCAGATCAAGCTCTTTTGCTGGTTTATAATATTTAAACTCATGCAGATCAGTGACGCCGAGCATTAGATCATCGCCAACTACATGTTCAAAATATTTCATACTTTCAATGACCATCTCTACTACACTTACATCTTCAATCGCTTTATAATCGCTATTTCCATAACCTTGAACCATGACCGTATCACTCCTGTTGTTATATTGTCTGTTCATCATGATGCCTATTGATCACAAATTGTAAGTTGAGATGCATAATGGCGCTCTACCATTTGGCTAATGAAACGGATGTATATCGATGAGAATAGGGCGCCAACTATGTCCGATCATTACGGTTCGCTTGGCTTATTCTTAGTCCATACACTTAATTAATCTATGTCGACTATAACAGACATCTTTTAAATAGTATACAAACTTATTTCTCGAAATAATATAACAAAGGTTTATTTGCTATACAAAGTAAGAATGAACATCGATTTGCTATCCAGATGAGATGGAACTACATAGAGGATAGAATGGAAGATGCTATTTGCAGGCGCTCGACAGCAGAATGTACATTAGCAGTATGAGCGATAAAATTTTTTAGTTTTTTTGAAAGACTCATTTTGACATTCATATCGACCATTTTTATACCATATCTAGTTTTATCACTTTGCTAAAATCAACATATTGGTTTGGGTTTATCTTTGCTTCATTGTAAAGCGCAGGTTAAACGATACCGCGCCCATTGTATGTTGTTTGGAATTGTGGTAAAAACTAAATATAGCAAGTTTCACATTTGAAGTTTAAAAGGTGAAATTTATCGGCACGCCCTTATTCTGCTTGCAGAATATCGCAGCTTGTGTCAAGCAATTTGTACGCACAAATAAACATCTGCTACTAGGGTGTACATATGTGTAACAATGGGTAATGTACACATATGCATATCCCGTATGAGGGATGATATTGTCGCTGGCAAATTGCTGTATGCTAGGGCAAAATGATATATATTTTGAGGAGGCAGAGAGCAATGAAATTTTTCTTGGACACTGGTAACATTAACGAAATTAAACGTATCGCTCGTCTTGGTATCGTGGATGGTGTAACGACAAACCCTTCCCTGATCGCCAAAGAAGGTCGCGTTTTTAAAGACGTAATCGACGAAATTTGCGAAATTATCGATGGTCCTGTAAGTGCTGAGGTTGTTAGCCTTGACGCTGAAGGTATGCTGAAAGAAGCACACGAAATCGCGAAATGGGCACCGAACGTTGTTATTAAGCTGCCTATGACTGAAGAAGGTCTGTACGCTTGTAACCAGCTTTCCAAAGAAGGTATCAAAACAAACGTAACGCTAATCTTCACTCCATCGCAAGGTCTGATGGCGGCAAAAGCTGGCGCTACATTTATTAGCCCATTCGTTGGTCGTCTGGACGATATCGGTATTGACGGTATGCAACTCGTTCGTGATCTGCGTCAAATTCTTGATACATTCGGTCTGAAATCCGAGATCATTGCTGCAAGTATCCGTAACCTGGAGCATGTAAGAGAAGCAGCTTTGGCTGGCGCTCATATCGCTACGATCCCAGGCTCGCTCGTACCTACACTGTGGAAACATCCGCTTACCGATAACGGTATTGAGCGCTTCCTGAAAGACTGGGAAAGTGTTCCACAAGCCAAAGAGCAAGTAAAAGAAGAAGCTAACACCAAATAAGAAATCATCATTTTGCCCTGCTTCACTTCTACTGAGGTGAGCGCTAGCCGGCAAAACATACGATGATTCACTTATGAAACCACACACGACGCGGGAATCACTATGATTCCCGCTTTTTTGTTGCAAAATTTACTTGCATTAATTATAATTGCATTAACAACTATTTATTCGTTTGCATGCTACTATTTGCTTATCAATTAGGTTGACCGCTCCCCTTATAGTTGCAAACGAGAAAGGAATGTTACGGATGACATGGCAAGAGCTAGATTCGATCGGCTTTTTACTAGGCAGTACATATCGCAAAGTAAGCAATATGTTTGGCGCCAAGCTAAAAGAATACGATATTACGCCTGAACAATGGGGCGTGCTGTATTACATTTGTGCACAGGAAGGTATGAATCAAAAAGAGCTGGCGGCACATGCTTATAAAGATCAGCCGACAACTGCACGCATTTTGGATGTGCTGCATCGCAAAGCATTAATTCGCAAACAGACTGATCCGCATGATCGGCGTGCCTTTCTCGTTTATCCGAATGAGACAGGACGCGAACTAATGCAAAAGGTACAGATGCTGGAAGCAGCGCACAATGAGGAGATCGCCCACTTGATCACGCCTCAACATATGGAGCAGCTTAGCCAGTTGCTACGCGAACTGCGCTCACGGATAGAGGAAATCTAACGATCGCAAAAGATGTATTTTAAAAGAAAACGAAATGGAGAACTGGACTATGGAACAACCGAACACCGCTATACCTGCCCAAGCTGCCCATGTAACAGAGCAAAGCCCGGCGGCACGCTTATGGACTAAAGAATTTCTCGTTTTAACCGCCTGTAATCTACTCGTGTTTTTGAATTTGCATATGATTTTGTCGTCGCTCCCACTGTATATGAGGGAGCATTTTAATGCGGGTGACTTTTATGTGAGCCTGTGTACGAGCTTGATGGCATTGTCTGCGATTGTCGCACGGCTATTTTCCGCCAAAGCGTTAGAGCTTGGTAAGCGTAATCTGATTTTGTTTGGCGGGCTGGCAATTGCGCTGCTCGGTACGGTTGGTTATTATTTTAGCGCCACCATTGTCGCGTTGCTGGTGATGCGGGTCATTTTTGGCTTTGGTTTTGGGATGTATAGTACGACATTTCCAACGATGGCATCGGACATTATTCCGCGCAATCGGATGGGAGAAGGTATGGGTTATTTTGGCTTGTCGACGACCATTTCGATGTCGATGGGCCCGTTGATTGGGATGTGGATTGAGAAACAGTATGGCTTTACACCGCTCGTTGTGATCGGATCGCTGTTTATTATGATTTTGTTTCCACTCGCTTATAGTTTGATCGTAGGCAAACAGCGTGCGCGGACAGATGGGACGACACAAGCACAAGCACAAGCACAAGCACAAAAAATGGTGACAGCGCCGCTTGTGAATGCGCAAGTTGGAGCCATTCCACGTTCAGACTCACACGTACCGGTGAATGTAGAGCAGCACGAACGAGCCAACATTGCTGCTGCACAGCGGATTACAGAAAAGCAAGTTTTGGCAAAAACGGACACTGCTACATCTGTCGCCTCCACTCATTCACGTAAAACATCGAGTTTTGAGCGCAAGCTGTTGTTGCCGAGTTTGCTGAATTTTTTGATGTCCGTCACGTATGGCGGATTGGTCAGCTTTATCGCGCTGTTCGGGAGTGAAGCGCATATCGCTAATCCGGGTTACTTTTTCCTGTTTAACGCACTGGCTGTCATTTTGATTCGTCCTTTTTCCGGCAAAATCTATGATCGTTTTGGACCGAAAGCATTGCTCGTGCCAGGAGCTATGCTGCTCATTGCCGGATTGTTATTGCTATCGCTAGCGCATTCCACACTCGGACTATTTGCCGCTGCACTATGTTATGGTGTAGGCTGGGGAGCGTTGCAACCGACGATGCAAACATGGATGATTCAGGTCGTTAGTCCGCATCAGCGTGGGATGGCTAACGGGATGTTCCTTAATTCACTCGATTTGGGCGTAGCGCTCGGTGCTATGATTCTGGGCACGATTGCCAGTGCAACGACGTATACGTCGATGTATCGTTATTCGGTTGTGTTTATCGTGCTGTATATTATAATCGGCATCATTTATATGGTACGGGCGCAAAAGACACCAGCACAGCAAAGTGCAGCTATTCATATTAAAGTGGATTAAATCAATTCGAATGTTTGTTTATACAAATGTAATCACAAAAAAACGCAGTGGCTATTTTCCCGGTAAACGGATCGTCACTGCGTCTTTTGTTTGGACGTGCCATTCCTATCGGTATATCAGCACACGAATAGATAATGATGCCTGTTTAAAATTGGACTGCTTACATCGATGCAGGTTGTTGCGATTGTGCTGTTTCCTGGCTCATCAGTGCCGGAGCGAGCGCAATATGTATGGTGATTTTGCCATCTGGCTCGTATTGTTCATAATCAAATGTATACGCACGGCTAAGTTCACCTTGTTCTTCAAGCTGCCAAATATGTTTCCATTGCTGAATAACCCCTTGTGGATTAGCGCTTAGTACTTCAAACACACGATATTCGGTAGCAACCGGCAATTCCAGCTCCACCGCTCCATCGTAGCGATCTGCGATTGCAGTGCTAAGTGAATAATCGCCTTTGTAATCGTTCTCATAATCGTGATACACACCGTACACTGTTTGACTTTGCTCGCCTAGATGACGATAGGCTTGCTGCCATACTGTTTGAATCTTTTCGAGCATTTCGGTGTCTTTAAAGTTGTTCGTGCGGATCGAATGAATCGTATACAATTTCATCGTAAAGCCTCCTTAAAATAATCGACAGTAAATGTATCATACGACAATACATATGAACTTGTTTGCATAGGGGTTTCTATTATATTAGAACATTCGTTCTTTCATTTCAACTTTTATACAATTAATGTAGATTAGGCAGTAATTTGACGGTAAATCGTGCAAATATTACCCTAGATCAATCCATAGCAAAATGGCAGCCTGCTTATTAAAGCGATGGCTGCCATTGCGATATTGTATCACTTTGCTAATACTATTCTGCGGCATCATAGCGTTAGAACATCGCTGCTATGCAATAGCAAACTGTCTATTTAACGCGGTCAGCCTACTCGTTTTTACGAACTCAAATTGCTGCAATTGCTCCGCTTCCTGTCATTAGCGTCTTGATTGTATCTTCTTTTGCTTACAATTCAATTCGAACGGTAGTCGCCGCTTGATCGGCGGTAATGATTTGACCGAATTCACCCGCTGTTGCAGACGCGTTGCTTACGGAAGTTACATTCGCTATGCCGCGCAGTACGACCGACCAGTTGCTAATCTGACCGGATGTGGTCACTTCGATTGTATTGTCTGTACGCTTTGCGGTCACTTCGCCGGCAGGCTGTCCGTCCAGGCTTACGATGCGTGCGGTTGTTATGCCGCCTGCTTCCAGTTCGAACAGATGGAGCTGTACGCCAGTCGTATAATCATAATCTGGCTTGCTAGCTTCTGTACCAAAGGCGATCAGACTGCCCGGTTTTACTAACAACGGCAAATTCATATAGTCAAATGTTTCCTGATACCAGCGACCACCTGTGACGACTGCACCGGTAAGCAAGTTTGTCCATTTGCCAGCAGGTACATAATAGCTTGCTTCCCCTTGCTCATTAAAAATAGGGGCGACGAGCAATGAATCACCGAACATGTATTGACGATCCAGCGTATGGGTAGCAAGATCATGATGGAAATCGAGCACCATCGGGCGCATCATCGGTATGCCTTGCTGTGAAGCGGTGACCGCCGCATCGAACAGATACGGCATGAGTGTACATTTTAGCTGCGTAAATTTACGCAGCACATCGACCGCTTCCTCATCGAACAGCCACGGTACACGGTATGATTCATTACCGTGCAGACGACTATGGGAAGATAGCATACCGAACTGTACCCAGCGCTTGTACACCGACGGTGCAGCCGTCATTTCAAAGCCGGAAATGTCATGGCTCCAAAAGCCAAAGCCGGATACACCGAGCGATAAGCCGCCACGCAGCGATTCCGCCATCGATTCGAATGTGGACGAGCAATCGCCGCCCCAGTGAACCGGAAATTGCTGTCCGCCCACAGTTGCCGAACGCGCGAACAATGCCGCTTCATTGACGCCAAGCTGTTCTTCCAGCAGTTCAAATACGACTTTGTTGTACAGAAATGTGTAATAATTGTGCATTTTGACCGGATCGGAGCCGTCATAATAGACGACATCGGTGGGAATACGCTCGCCAAAGTCGGTTTTAAATGAATCAACGCCTTGATCGATCAGCACTTTTAATTTGGATTTGTACCAGTCTACAGCGGCTGGATTGGTGAAATCGACCAGTCCCATCCCTGCCTGCCATAAATCCCATTGCCATACGCTGCCATCCGGTCGTTTTACTAAATAACCGTTGTCCATACCTTCATCGAACAGATACGATTTCTCGGCAATATACGGATTGATCCAGGCGCAAATTTTTAGCCCTTTAGCTTTGAGACGTTGCAGCATCGCTTCTGGATTAGGGAACATACGCTTATCCCATTCAAAATCACACCACTGGTATTCACGCATCCAGAAACAGTCAAAATGGAACACCGACAATGGCAAATCACGTTCCGCCATCCCATCTACAAAATGATTAACCGTCGCTTCATCATAATCGGTCGTAAATGAAGTCGTCAGCCATAGACCGAATGTCCATGCAGGTGGCAAAGCAGGTTTACCGGTTAATGTGGTGTAGTTATCCAGCACTTCTTTAGGCGTATTGCCGCCGATTATAAAATATTCCAGCGTCTCACCTGCAACGCTGAACTGTACTTTGGATACATTTTCAGAAGCGATCTCATACGATACACGTTCCGGGTGATTTACTAATACACCGTAGCCACGGCTCGACAAGTAAAACGGAATGTTTTTGTACGCTTGCTCACTGCTTGTGCCACCATCTTCATTCCAGATGTCCACAATTTGTCCGTTTTTCACAAACGGCGTGAAGCGTTCACCAAGCCCATAAATGTATTCGCCTACACCAAGCTCTAATTGCTCGCGGAAAAATATACCGTCGTCCGGGCCGTTAATATAAGCTGGACCACGGTGCACACTGCCGGTCAAATGTCGATCGCCATAATCAAAGCTAATATTCCAGCCTTTATGTTTGTGTACGGTTGCTGTAAGCTCACCGCTTTGCAGCTTCATTTCGTGCTCATTATCGTTGAACTCGATCGCCGTCTCTAACGTAGCTAGCTCGAATTGTGGTGATTTGACAACACCGCCTTTATGGTGATTAAACGTTACTTTGATCACATTTGGCATCGGCGAGCTCAGTGTCGCCTTGATCAATGCACCGTTTAATGTATCGCCTTTCCGTTCGATACGCTTTGTTGCCGCGTACAGTGTCACTTCGTCCCCTTTGCGTACGATATCACGAATATCGGTCGGGTGCTGCATCGTATAACCTTTTCTTGTCATCCAGTAGCCGTCGGTAAATTTCATCGGTTTCGTCCTTTCTTGCGTTCGATTTACGAGTGGAGCGAGTTGCATTTGTTAGTTATATTCGTCTATGTGTATAATGATATTGATTAAGAAAGCGCTTTTCTTCTTTTATTTTGACGAAAAGTATTAATATTTTGCTGCTTATAAATCATTTATCATAAACATGTTCACAATGAACGGATGCAACATGGAACATCTGTATAGCGGCTTTATTGGTGTGCAGAATTATTTTAAATGAAAGCAATATGTACTCGTAAACGATAAGGAGGGATGAAATGATGCAAAACGTTGAGCCGCTACGCGAACGGCTGCGTGAAGATCGGGTGCATGGCAATTTGCTATATCCGGTCAGCATTTATGAGATGGGCAATTTGCATGATGATATTATTTTGGAATGTCATTGGCATGAGGAGCCCGAGTTTATTATCGTGACCGAGGGCAAAGCGCTGTTTCAGGTTGGGACGGTAAGCTGTGAAGTAAAAGCCGGGGAAGCGATCTTTGTGAATTCCGGTGAGCTGCATACTGCGTACCAGATCGACGATAGCATATGTAGCTTTGCGGCGATTGTGTTTGGCATGTCGCTATTAGACAGCAGTTCCTATGATACGATCCAGGCGAGCTATCTAGACCCTTTGCTAGCGCGCAACTCTCCGACACTGCTGCATATGGATGGCAGTACAGCATGGCAGCAACATGTATTACAGTTGTTGCAACAGATCGTGCATGTGAATCTAACACAACCGGTGGCGTATGAATTGACGACAAAGGCGTACTTATATCTCGTGCTCGGTTCCATGTATGAACATATAGATCATGAGCATGAACGACCGCCTGCGATTGCCTATGACCGGATCGAACGTCTCAAAACGGTACTTAGTCATATCCATGAGCATTATGGACAGCCGCTGCGCTTACGTGAGCTGGCAGAGCAGGTGAATATGAGTGAAGGGCATTTTTGCCGCTTTTTTAAAAGTTTAACGCAAAAAAGTCCGATCGATTACATTAATCGCTACCGAACCCAACAAGCATGCCGTCTGTTAAAAAGCAGCAATCGCAAAATTGTGGACATTTCGCTAGAAGTTGGCTTTGATAGTTTGAGCTATTTTATCGCCGTATTCAAACAGCATCATAGCTGTACACCTTCGCAATATCGCAAAGAATTGAATCGGCTGCATTCCGGACGTACGACAGAGTTATTGATCGATGATATGGTGTTAACATAATGAGTTATCGTATCGGTCAACATACAATCCGTGCAGCAAAAAAGGCAGTGCGCTATACACGAGTAATGTACAAGCGCGCTGCTTTGTGTTGTATTGATGTTGCACAGGAAACGGCGTTGTGATCGCTGAACAATGAGCGACGATCATTTCCTGTGCAACTGAAGCTGTAACATACTGCGCTTATCCGCGATAATCATGCCGCTCATACAACTCGGCATCTACCGCACTAATAAACGGCGTTACCTCACCGACCGCATAAGCGTATAACAAATGCATCGCCCGCGTACAAGCGGTATAAAACAGCTTCCGTTCCGCCTCACGATCATACTGTGCTGCCGAGGCGTTATACAAAATAACCGCGTCAAATTCGACCCCTTTTGCTAAATACGCTGGAATAATAATCGTCCCTTTTTCAAACACCGGCGTATTTTTGGTCATTTTGCGCATCGTAATCCGATCTTTGAGCGCTTCATATGCTTCCGTACATTCGCTCTCTGTTTTGCAAATGATCGCGGTGTACTGGTAACCTTGCTGTTGCAATTCATGAATATTGCGCACAATCTCTTGATGCATATCTTCACGATCATCGTACAATGCTATGACAGGCTTGTTACCGCGCCGGTTAAACGGAATAATCTCTTGTCCACCCGGCAACATCGCACGCGTAAAATCAACGATTTCATAGGTGGAGCGATAACTGCGCGTTAAGCGGATCAGTTCGGTCTGCTCCCGTCCGTACAGCTCCATTAGTGGTTCCTCATCATCAAACACTGAATTATGGCTATAAATCGCTTGATTCAGATCGCCTAGCGCCGTCATGCGTGCACGCGGAAACAGACGCTTCATAAATTCCAACTGAAATGGCGAATAATCTTGCACTTCATCGACGATCATATGTTTAATCGCCGTATTGGAGCGAAAGCCTTGTAATTGCTCTTTTAAATACAAATACGGAGTCGCATCTTCATAGCCTAACTCGCCTTGACGCATCCGCTGGACCGTTTGTGGCGCAAATTCCGCCCAGCCGTCCGGCAATGTGTCGTCATTAATACGCTGGAACCATGTTTCATCTTCAAACAGACGGCGATACAACCCACCTAGATCGATAAAACGTAGCCGTTTCACCCATTTGCGTAACGGTTTGAGCCAATTGTTCACAACCATGCGTGCTGCCATTTCCGTTTCCAATTGGAAATCGTCAAATGAGACCGATTTGTTTTTTTGCTTGCGCCGCATCATCGTATACGCGCGATGATAATCGTCGGTAGTGAGCATCTGAATTTGCTCCTCCACCCACGGCTGTTTGCGCTCCTCGCGTCCAAATTCATTCACTTCTTTAAGCAGCCAATCACGTAACAGCTCCATCCGGTTGCCCAATTTGACCGCTGGATCGTAACTGTAAAACTTATGCTCCATTTGCGCTGCCGATACAATTTCGCGTCCTTGGAAACGAATCGGTCTGAACTTTATCCCCTCATGCAACAGCAGCTCGGCATAACAGCGAATCGCGCGGAAGTACTGAAGCGATGATTTATAACGAATGCCTTGCACACGTGCCGGATGCCCATCATCGTCCGACCAAGCGAGCAAATATTCCATCTGTGAAAATACGTCTTCCAGATCAAATTCGCGCCCGATCCGAATTTCCAAATACGCCTGGAAAGTCGTTTGCAGCATATTTTCTTCCCCCAGCTCTGGCAATACGGTTGACACATAGCTGTTAAACATTGAATTGGGCGAAAATAAAATCATCTGATCCGCACGCAAGCTGTCCCGATATCGATATAACAAGTACGCAACCCGCTGTAATGCCGCCGACGTTTTGCCGCTACCAGCAGCACCTTGTACGATCAGCATCCGGCTTTTATCGTTGCGAATGACGCTATTTTGCTCTTTTTGGATCGTAGCAACGATGTTTTTCATCTGATTGTCAGCGCTATGGCTAAGCACTTGTTGCAACAGTTCATCACCAATCGTCACACCGGTATCAAACAGCACTTTAATTTCGGCATCACGAATGACGAATTGCCGCTTTAGCTCCATCTCGCCTTCTATGCTGCCTACCGGTGTACGATATGAAGCGTGCCCAGGCGCACCATCATAATACAAACTCGATACTGGTGCACGCCAGTCATAAATTAGAAAATCCTCCTCATTATCATCCAAAAACGAACCGATACCCAAATAAATACGCTCGCTTCGCTCCTGTCCCTGCTCCCTAAAATCGATCCGTCCAAAATAAGGCGAGCTGGACAGTCGACGCAACTTATCCAGCGTCAAACTGGAACGGCGGTGACTTAGCTCCAACTCGGACAGCACTTGCGATTGCTGGCGCAAGCTGGTCGATGTCTCACCTACATCATCTTGCTCACTAAAGTTGATCGTTACTTCATCCCAAAAATCTTTGCGCATGCCTACGACATCACCACGACTATCGCCGACTTCTTGCTCCAGTGCTGCCATTTTGCGTTTAATTTTGGCAGTTACGTCATCTACACGTTGCTGCTCCTGCGTCCAAGCTTGTTCTTCTGTTGCCATCCTGCCAGCCCCCTTTAAATTAACTGTTGACAATCACCTAACATATATGTTATCGTTAATAAGTATATAGACGAGATGAACTGTTCTGCTTTTTGGCAGAGCATTTTTTATTTTACGTCTTTTTTGGTCTATTTGCAAATAACAAAGCCGCACGACGGAGAATTCTACTTCTGTCATGCGGCTTTTTAATTGTTAGCGGGTCAAAATGATCGGCTCACCTTTAGTAATGATGAGTGTATGTTCATACTGGGCAACATAGCTGCCATCGTCTGTTTTTAATGTCCAGCCATCACCGGATTCGAATACTTCCTCGGCTTTGGTCGAAACGAACGGTTCAAAGGCGATCACACTGCCTTCCTTCCACAAATCGTTATCGGTCGGATCGTAATAGCTTAAAATATATTCCGGCTCATCATGCAGCGATTTGCCGATACCGTGACCAGTCAAATTGGTAATGACTGTAAAACCAAGCTTGCGGGCAGTATTATGACTTGCTTTGCCTGCATTGCTACGTTTGGAGCCTGCTTTGATCTTTTTCATCGCTGCGTCAAATGCTTGGATCGATGCATCACAGAGCGCCTCCAGTTTGGCATCGCCTGTGCCCGCTACAAAAGATACACCTGTATCCGCAAAATAACCGTCCAATGAAGCGGATACGTCCACATTCACCAGATCGCCGTCCTGAATGACACGATCGCCGGGGATGCCGTGGGCAACTTCTTCGTTAATGCTAATGCATGTATAACCTGGAAAATCATACGTCGACTTCGGTGCCGAGATTGCGCCGTATTGCTGAAATAACTCCCCTGCACGACGATCAAGATCGATCGTACGTACGCCGGGCTGTGCCATATTTTTGAGTTCGTCACGAATGATCGCTACGACTTTGCCGATTTTTTTTAATCCTTCGATATCCTGTTCTGTTTTTGCAATCATAAATAATCTCCTTTTCCGTCAACATCATATTCTACTATACTCTATTATCCAGTCATTTGCACGGGAACCGGCTACAGTATATCGATAAATAACGATATTAGAGCCAGTATCCATATTAAAATATGCACATATGAAAAAACCGGTTAACAGACTTTGACGATCTGCTAACCGGCTCTGTATCACTATGGAATCGATACCTTACAGAGGCAAAATGTAGACGGAATTTCACTTATACACCGATCAAAATCAGCCTCGTTTGTCATTGTTGTTGCGCAAACTTCGATAGGCACAGATATATCCGCTTAATTAAACGCAGCTTCCGCTCAAGCAGCCATACTTCGACAAGCTTCGGCGCAGTGGCGACATGCCTCGGCACAGCGCTGACAATGATCATGCTCGTGCTTGCCGCATTCTCGGGCACAATCTTCACAAATTTGCGCGCATAGCTCACAAATTTGCTGCACATACGGGCTGTTCGAACTCATCGCCTTGATCGCAAACTGGCACATATCAGCACATTCGCGGTCAAGTCGAATACATTCTCGCATCATATCGATATGCTGCTCACTCAAACATGACACATAACAGTTGTTACAGGCTTCCACACATTCCATACAAGCTTCGATGCAGCGTTGTCTTTCCTCCGTTGATATCATCGCTTGTCCCTCCTGTTGTTTACTAATCAGCCATCATTATACACTTAACCATGATGGCGAAAAGATAACAGCAGCAGCTACACTCAATCCATGTTTTTAATAATACGATCGATCATTTTCACCGTAAACTCGCGTTCCTCCGAGCTAAACCCTTTGAAAATTTCTTCGATCGTTTGATACGCTTTAGCGGCAAGATCGTCTACAATGCTGCGACAATAATCGGTCAAATAGATCAGATTCGTGCGGCGATCATCCGGATGCGGCACACGAATGACCATGCCCCGGCGAATCATATTGTCAATTAGCCGTGATACGCTCGGCTGATCTTTGCGCGACAAACGTGCCAGACGATTCTGGGTTTGTCCATCCCGCTTCCACAAATACGAAACGAGTATCCATTGTTCATACGTGACCGGATAACCGGCATCGCGAAACTGCTGATTCAGACGATTGCTGGCAAGGCGTGAAGCGATGGTTAATTTGTAACCGATAGACTTTTCCAATTCATATGGGACACCTTTCGTCATTCCCGTCGATCTCCTTTAAACCGAATACGTAATTTGAATAAGTATAGATGGCCTGGCCCAGGATTTCACTTCCAGGGCCAGGTTGGAAACGATCGTCTTGCACGCGACGAACGTGCTTCCGAATCCGACTGTAGCTCCTCATGCAGCCGTTTGCCGGAATCTTCTTTGGGATGATCTTTATCCCGGTTGGATGAGCCGTTCACATGGTCAACGAGTCGATGTAACCGTTCCAGCTGATAACCATAATCGTACATTACTGCCGCGACGATCGACAAGCGCAGCACACCGCCGAAATTTTCTTGATACCGCTCAATCATCGTATCGAGAAATTTGTCGTTGGCGGCTTCGACTTCCGCCGCTTCACTGCCGTTATGTTTGATTTTGTTATCCGATTTAAGCAGGATGTGCTCATGGAATTTGATCAGCTTTTCCAGATGGGAATCGAAATATTCATCGATCTCTTTCGTACGTTCCGCCTGAAAATAATGCTGCTCAATTGCCGTCAGCACGTCCATCCCTTTGCGCAGCGCGGTCACCATCTGTTTGTCTACGACCAGATGCCGCTGCGTCGTCATCGATGGGCGATTCAGCTTGCCCATTTCCTCCTCCATCAGATTATATTTATCTGACAGGGATTGAATAGCACCGTCAAGCGAACGCTTTTCCTCGCGAAATACCGCTTCTTTAATCTCATCCGATACTGCTGTACGCAACAACAACGACATTTTCGTAAACGTGCTTTCAATCTGTGCTTTAAACTGTTCCAATGGCTTAGGCGGCGCGATCAGCACATTGATCAGAAACGCAGATACGATTCCGATAATACTGAGTGTAAATCGATTGAGGGCAAATTGCCATTGTCCCTGTCCCATCCCCGACACTTCCATCACGGAAATGACCGTTACGAGTGTCAAGCCGATCGTATCGCCCATTTTGAGGCGCAGACAGATCATAATGACGACGATACACATGAGACCGACAGCGATCGGGTCATTGGAAAAGACCATCCCGCCGAGTAACGCCAGAATCGCGCCCAATGTGTTCGTCTGAATCTGATCCAGAAAATAACGAAACGAACGGTAAATCGAAGGCTGCATCGCAAAAATGGCAGCAATCGCCGCAATCACGGGTGGTTTTAAATCGAGCCAGGAGCTTACATATAAAGCAAGCGTGACCGCGATACCGGTCTTCAGCATGCGGGCTCCGAAGTTCACGGGTGTTCCTCCTTTAAATCGAGTAGTAGATCGTTAGCTATGTTGGCAACCCCTGACCGTTTCATCTAGCCGGTCGACAGCTGCTATGTTGATCACTGCCGCAAAACGGTGACCAACATAGCGTATACATTAATACCCTTGTTTGGCTGACTGGTTGCAGGAAGAATTATTTTTTACCGCGCAGCAACTGAAGTAGTGGCTTGCGGTATTTTAACATCACCCATTTAATAACCACATAAATAATAGCGGCAAAGACCAAACTGTTCACGACAGCACCGGTAATAAAATACATACCAGCATCGCGCCAGTGATGCGATGCATGCAGCGGTTGCATATAATCCTCCGGCCAATCCGGCATTTTGATATGCAGCATACGGGATGGCCAGCGTGCCGAATGGAACAGACTGACCAGCAAATGACCGGTATGATAATTCAGAAAAAAAGTCAGCGGCCACACAAAAGAGTCAAGCGAAGCCGCGAAGATCGCCGCCGGCATTGCTCCTTTGAACAAACGACTGAGTCCTAGTGATAATAATGGGCCGATTCCGATTAACGGATACCAGCTTGGAATGAGCCCGACTGCAAATCCGATTGCGACCTGATGCGCGCCCCTCCGCAATCGTAGTAGCCGAATGGTATTAAGCTTCAAGTAGCGTCCAATTCGTAGTTTTCTCATCGCTCGTCTCCCATACGGCGCCAGGATCACAGATATTCATTATTGTAACCATTTCTGTTACGCTTGGAAAGTTTCAGTTTGGTCATTTTATCCGTTGTTTCCGTGGCATATAGTGTGGTTTCGCCGCTGTCGTCCAGTGCCAGCAATCGACAGGAGCAGACTTTAAACATACCACAAAATAACTAAAAACACAGCTTTATACTATACAAAAAACACCGTATACGTTATATGACGTATACGGTGCGCTGCTGTTTTATAGACGAAACGTTTATGATTACAATTTTATCATAATTAGCCATTAACTTGGATCATTAAAACGGCTTGGCGCTTGGCGCTGTCGCTGTTCGTAACGCTTCATCCAAACGATCCGGATAATCGGTAATGATGCCCGCGCAGCCCATCTCTATCAATGCACGCATCCGTTCCAGCTCATTGATCGTAAACGGATTGCTCACAATGCCAGCCGCATTAGCATGCTGCACGATAAATGGCTCCATTGTCAGATGATACGGATGCAGCGCTTCCGCTCCGATATTGCGTGCATAATTCCACGGATCGACCAAATTTTCGACATATAAAATACCGGTGCGAATGTCTGGTGCAAGACGTTTGCACGTCAGCAGCGCATAATGGTTAAAGCTCGAAATGAGGATACGTTGTTCCAGCCCGCGTGCACGCACCGCCTGAATGAGCTTTTCCTCCATACCGGTATAGGGCTTAATATTGTTTTTTAGCTCCAAATTCAAAATCAACTCGTTGGACATTGCCCAATCAAGCAATTCATCCAATGTCGGAATCCGTTCACTAGCAAATTCATTGCCATACCAGCTTCCAGCATCAAGGCGACGAATCTCATCGCTATGAAGCTCGCTAATCTCTCCCGCTTGCCCGGTCGTACGCTGTACGCTTTCATCATGAATGAGCACTAATATACCATCCTTGCTCATCTGTACATCGGTCTCTATGCCTGTCGCTCCCAGCTCCAGGCCACGGCGAAAGGCTGCCATTGTATTTTCCGGACAATGCCCTGATGCGCCGCGATGCGCATAGTTAATAATGGACTTCATCAGACGATTCCTCCTTTGGCTTATGCTGCCTGCGTGACAGCGATCAATTGAAATTATGCTTTCTGCATTGCAGTGTTCATTATGCGCACTGAATGTTTGGGCAGTATCAACTGGCTGATTTAGGCTGCTGTAGGCTGCTGCTAAGCTTATTTAATAAGTGTATCATTCGCCAGCGTCTGCGTTTGCACGAGCAGCTTCGCGATATCTATACCGTAATGGTTGCCAAGCAGCACGACCATCACATCATCGTCCAAATTGTACGTAAACCCGGTAGAATAGCCAGTGCCACTGCCATTGTGATAGATCGTATGCTTGCCGTCTATATTTTTAATCAGAAACGCATAGCCATATGGCTTCAAATTGGAATGAGGGGTCAACATACGCTCCACACTTGTTTGATTTAAAATCGTATAATTGGCAAACGATTGATACCATGTCATCATATCGTCCAAACTGGAATAAAAGGTGCCTGTACCGGATTGCGACCAGTAATAATCGCCTTCTACCCAAGCGCCGGTCGCCTTATGTTTGACAAAACCGGCAATCGTCTTCGTCGCTGGTGTCGCTTCACCGGTATGATTCATATGCAGCGGGTCGAGAAATGTATGCTGGATATATTGACCGTACGTTTTACCGGATGCCAGCTGTACGATATACGCGAGCAACACATAACCTTGATTGCTGTAATTAAACGTAGTGCCTGGCTCGAAGCGTAGCGGCTTCGTTTTGATCTCATTTACCGTATCCTGTAGCGTTGTGCCTATACGACGCGTAAAATTCGAGTTAAAACCTGCTGTATGGGACAGCAACATATGGATAGTAATGTCATCGCCGCGTGGGAAGTCAGGGATGTAGGTCGTTAATTTGTCGTCCAGACTAATTTTGCCGTCTTGCACTAATTTCATGATCGCAGCAGCGGTGAATGATTTGCTTAACGAGGCGATACGGGATATGCCATTTGGAGCGGTCGCTTTGCCAACTGCTGACAAGCCATATCCTTTTTTTAATATGACTTTACCGTTTGACTCCACAAGCGCCAGACCGGAATAACCTTGTGCTTGCAAATAAGTGTCCACATTTTGCGCCGCAGTTGCCCGAACCGTCGACGCATCCGGTGTGAGATCGATCGTGGCGAGCTGTGCGGTCGTGTTTAGCGTCAGCTTTGCTTTGAACGCCTCCGCCACAAAACGTGCTGGCACCATCATCGTTCCGTTTATATTGCGCGACGCTTCTGGCATCGACAATCGATAGCCATCGAGTGTAATGGTCGATGTGCCAGGTGTATGTACAATTCGATCACCGTTATTGTACATGACGACCGAGCGGGTTGCGGCATCCCAACTTGTGCATGCGCCTAATTTAAGCGCTGCTTCACGTAGCGGAATCATCGTAGTGCCATTGCGCACAAATGGGGCAGTAGACCAGTTGATCTGCTGCCCGGCAATCGTAATTACGGCAGGCGTTGCAGAAGAAGCCGCCGCTGCCTGCGGAGCGTTCGATGAATCGATACCTAGTGAAACGGTAAGTGCTGTTACCGTGACAAATCGGACGGCAAATCGAAATCGGGCGCCAATGCTGCTAAATTTCATATCGTAGATGTCCTCCTGATTCGATATCACGTATCGTTTATAAAATCGGAACATGGTCTGGATAGGCGGCTGGTCTACTTTTCTCCACCGATCGTACAGCAATGTTTGAATCGCATCGATTTAGTACCTTGAACGCGTTAAATAAGCAGTTTGATATTGCATAGCAGCAATGTTCTTATGCTACGATTTCAGTATATTTTTCATAAAATGTAGTCAATCAGACATTGAATTTAAGCTGGTCACCCTATTAGAGCGTGTACGCAAACTATTGCGTTGTAGCATCAACGACTGCGATACGTACAGCTCACAGCATACGAGTTTGCGTACACATCCTATCGCTTATGCGCATCGTTTCCGCTTACAAGCAGTGATACACATACAACTTGCCTTCCATACTGCGTTGCTGCGGATCATAGATATACGCATCCAGCAATTGCTCCACTGTTAATGTCAAAATAAACTTTTGCAGTTCACGCTGACTTTCAAATTGCAGCCGAAAGCGCTGCTGTTGGTCGTCCGTAATTTCGATATCCCATGTCATCGGTTGCCCATTCATACTGTACACCCCTTCATTCGGTCTGCTGCTTATACATCTTCGGTAAAATGACGGCGTTGCTGCGGCTGTTGAAACTTATTGCTGTTATACTGCGCCGAATGCTGACGAGGAATGGACAGACTGTCCCAAGCGGTCGATTTTAACATTTTGGCGGCATATACGATCTGACCAACATGATATGGATAATGGCATAACTGACGCTGAATCGCTTCCAATACCGTATGACCTTCATTACGAATGTAAATGATTGTCATTAACTGCTCTGGTGGCAATTGTTCTAGCGCATCCAACAAGCAACGCCAGCCTTGCTCCCAATAATGCCATACCTGCGCCGCATCCGCCGTTTCCCATTCAAATTCTTCATCCCGCATACGCCACGGCTTTTCCCCATCACTAGTGAGCAGATCAGTCCAGCGTGAGCGCATATTGCCACACAGATGTTTAACGATAATGGCGATGCTGTTGCTGTCCTCGTTCGGTGATACAAACAACTGTGCTGGCTCAAGCTGACGCATCGCTTGTTCACCTAAATGTTTGTAATACATAAACTGGCTGATCGCACTTTCCAGCATATTGGACTCTATTCCCATCTCCTCACCTCTTGTTTTAATTTTAAGCGATAGCCGTTCGTCTCTGCAAAGGCTATATTGTTCATCCACATACCGGATCACAGCGAGCGGAAAATACGGCAAAAGACCGCTATGATCCACCTAGCGGTCTTAGGTCACACTATATTCGATTCGGTTTTTGGCAGTTTGTGCACGACAACCAACGCGCTATAGGTTGAGTCAGAGCTTACGATCACATTGTCAACTACAACGAATAGCGTCTAACTCCTATCCAGATGGCAACCCTACCGATTGCAAATGAACGATCGAAACCGGCGGCTCTTGCCTACACTTCTACACTTCTACACTTCTACACTTCTACACTTCTACACTTCTACACTTCTACACTTCTACACTTCTACACTTCTACATCCCCATTTTCAGGCTAATTCGATACGTAGCAAACCCATTCGCTTCCAATCCTACCGGAGCAAACTGCGGATATTCATCCAGCCACTGCCGTGCATCCGGGGAAGATTGGAATACCGCATAGATCGTTTTTTTTGAAGCAACTGGCTCGGCTTGTGCTTGTTGAAGTGATGGCTGCTCCAGCATATCTATTTGCGTATCCATCTGCTGCCCGCTTCCATAACAAAGCGACCAGTTATGATCAGCTACAGGCTGTATCCGTCCATGATGACGCACATAATCGATCAACACCTGGCGATTTTCGATGCCTGCATCCACGATGACACGTTGCCCGTCAGGATTCGCCAGCGGTGTGGAAAAGGCGCGATATTGATTCGTGGCGACCGCAAACTCCATCGCTCCTGTTACCAGTTCACCGTTATACGTCAGCTCGACAATCCGGCGATTATTGCTGTTGATCAGCTCGCCTTCCGCATTGTAACGCGGCGGCATACTCACATCGATTCGATACGACAGACCATCGATCACATCAAAATTAAACGGAGAAAAAGCGGCATGTAGCAGCTCCTGCCGCTCATCGTCAGGCACAAGTGTCGCATACAAACCTGCCGACCATTCCAGCCATTCACGCACTTCATCCCCATTTAATCGTACGATGCAAAATGTGTTCGCATAGCTGTAAATGTCTGCCATATGCCGCAATGTGAGCGGTCCGGGTTCGATCGCGGTATAGTGGAGCGGGCCGTAACGACCGCCTGTTTTAAACGGTGCTGCCGCCGACAATAACGGCAAAGACGAATAAGACGTTCCTGCCAGCAACTGCCGCCCCAACTCGCGCTGTGCTTCATTAATAAGCTGTACAATCGCCGTATCGGTCACGAGCGCAAAATAGCTATGCAACGACACATCCAACCGTCCGACCGGCGTATGAATATAGTGTAATGTTTGCTCGTGTGCAGCTTGAGCAACTTGTTCTAATTCAGCAACAGGTTCCACCAGCGCACACCCTAATACCGGGTCAACGATTGGGCGCACTGTGCCACAACTTGCCACGACCGACCAGCCGTCAGCAGACCGTTCCAATTCCAGATCGATAACGCCAAGATGGCTACCCCATACACCAGGCTCGGCAGCCGGTACACCGTAGATCGTTCCGCGCTCCAAATTAACGCCCGGTCGCCCGGCAAACTCGGCACCGGGAAATACTTTATGTGCATGCCCAAAAAAGAGCGCATCCACACCAGCCAGACGACTTAGCGGCAATACGGCATTTTCGCTAATTGTAGGCGCATCCTGCTCGACATAGCCGCAATGCGCCAGCAGCACAATAATATCCGCACCCGCTTGCCTTGCTGCGGCAATTGCAGCGCGCGCCGCTTCCACCATATCGTGCGCTTCAACCCGTCCTTCCAGATGATTGCGATCCCAGTTCATAATTTGCGGTGGTACGATGCCAATGACACCGATGCACAGCTCGGCGGTATCGCCTTCTTCATTGTGCAGTGTACGATGTAGCAGCACATACGGCGGCAACAATGAATGACGCTGCTGCCCATCCAGCACCTCAACATTTGCATTAGTATACGGAAAATACGCACCAGCGATACATTGCTGCAAATAGTCCAGCCCATAATTAAATTCATGATTGCCCAGTGTTGCCGCATCATAATCCAGCCTGTTCATTAGCTCAATTAGCGGATGCACACCTGCTCCGGTCTGCTCATTTTGCCAATAGCGCTGCTCTGCCGCATAATCGCCTAGCGGATTCCCCTGTAAAATATCCCCATTATCGAACAATAAATGATTGATCGTTTCGGCACGTGCTTGCGCGATCAAGGCAGCGGTGCGCGACAGTCCCATATGAATCGTATGTTGATTACGATAGTAGTCATATCCGGTTAAACTAACATGCAAATCGGTCGTCGCCAGCAGTCGTAATGGAAAGCGATCGGACTGTTTTGGCTGTTGTAGCGCGGATTGGTCTGTTGATTCGTATATAAAAGAAGCTCGTCTCATCTATACCGTTCCTTTCTGTTCTAATCCGTCAAACGAACTCACTTTATCCTATGAATATGATTATAGTGTAAACATGTACGTTTACATTTGGATAAGCATTTACATTTTTATGACAAAAATTGTCTTTTGTTTTGACCCTTCCATTTTCGAACACTGGTAGAATACGATTTATGAACATTGCCAGTCAGCAACTTGACCGTATGCACAGTAGAGCTTATTCATTATCGATTCTGTTTGCAACATGTCAACATATAGACTGGTACGACATCTGTTCATCATCAATTACATAGCTAATATGTATATGACATCTAGGGGGAAATAACATTGTTTAAAAAAGTAGCAGCTCTTAGTATGACATTGGCTCTTGCAGCTGGCTTAACCGCCTGTGGCGGCAATCTTTCCACATCCGCAAGCTCCGGCACAGCAGCTAGTAGCGCGTATGTGCCAACCGAACTGAAAGTTCAATTTGTACCTTCGCAAAATGCCGAAACACTTGAAGCCAAAGCGAAGCCGCTGGAAAAGCTGCTCGGTGACAAGTTGGGCATTCCAGTTACCGTATCGGTATCGCCGGACTACAATACGATCGTAGAAGCGATGGCTTCCCGTCAAGTCGATGTCGGCTTCCTGCCGCCAAACGCTTATGTGCTCGCTCATGACAAACGCAAAGCTGCTGATCTGTTGTTGCAAGCGCTGCGTTATGGCGTCAATGATCAAACCGGTCAGCCGACCACCGAAAAAGTCAACTACTACAAATCGATGATCCTCGTGAAAAAGGATTCTCCGATCAAAACATTAACCGATCTGAAAGGTAAAAAGATCGGCTGGCAAGATGTAACATCTTCCGCTGGTTATGTATTTCCGGCTGCCGAACTGAAAAAAGCTGGCGTTGACCCAGACACCGACGTGCAAGGCGTTACGATCAAAGGTCATGATGCGGCTGTAATGGCGCTGTTGAACGGTCAAGTCGATGCGGTCGCGGTATTCCAAGACGCACGCAACACAGTGAAAAAGGACGTACCTACCGTCTTTGATCAGACGCGTGTCATCCATTTCAGCGCCCCGATTCCAAACGATACGATTAGCGTGCGCTCCGATATGGATCAAACATGGCGCAACAAAATTAGCCAAGCGTTTATCGATATCGGCAATGATCCGGACGGACAAAAGATCATCGAAGATATCTATACGCATGTTGGCTATGAAAAAGGCGATGACAAAAACTTCGATCCTGTACGCGAATACGCCAAAGAAGTCGGTCAAGCGCAATAATGCCAGCAAAGTATGCGTCAGCCGCATACATTTAGGATAGCATATGCCGATCTGTCTGCACGGTGCAACTTGTAGTCAACATCGTACATTGACCGCTTGAAAAACCCGTTTTGATTGCTTATGGATAGGGTCATATAGAACGACTCAAATCGGTTTTACTACTTTACTACTTCAATCAATTACGGTCGACGTATTGGCGCACAGATGGCTCATTTTGCTTAACAGACAGTCGAATTGTAGCGTACTAACAAGCATACCACCTATTTTTGCTACTCATTATAGGGCAACAGCTTTCGTTATGTTTAAGGCAGCACCGTCCTTCTTTTGCGGGCGGTGCTGCCTGTGTTCGCTTATAAAAGACACTTATGCAAATATTGCACGATTTTATACAGAAAGTTGGGTTTGATTATGATTGAATTTCAAAATGTATCCAAAGTATACCCAAACGGTACCCGTGGCTTAAACGATATTAATCTAACGATCGGTGAAGGTGAATTGGTCGTAATTGTCGGCTTGTCTGGTGCGGGTAAATCAACATTGCTGCGTTCGATCAATCGCTTGCATGATATTAGTGAAGGCAATATTTTGATTAACGGGCAGTCGATTACCTATGCGTCCGGTTCTAGTTTAAGACGGATTCGCCGGGGGATCGGCATGATTTTCCAAAGCTTTAATCTCGTTAAACGTTCCACTGTATTGCGCAATGTGCTATCCGGTCGTGTCGGTCACCATTCGACACTGCGTACGCTGCTCGGTATGTTCCCTGCCGAAGATACACAGCTGGCGCTGGAAGCGCTTGAACGGGTCAATATTGTTGATAAAGCGTATAGTCGTGCTGACCAACTCTCCGGCGGACAGCAGCAACGTGTATCGATCGCACGTGCACTTGCGCAAGAACCGCAAATTATTTTGGCGGACGAACCGGTTGCCTCGCTTGATCCGCTAACTACTCGCCAAGTGATGGACGATCTGCGCCGGATTAATCGTGATTTGAACATTACGACGATTATTAATTTGCATTTTATCGATTTGGCGCGTGAATATGCGACACGTATTATCGGGCTGCGCGCGGGAGAGATCGTATTTGACGGCACACCGGAACAAGCGACCGATGAAGCGTTCGCTCATATTTATGGCCGTTCGATCCACCGTGATGAAGTACTAGGCGCACAAGCACCAGGCGATGAGGTCGTTACACTTGATCCGCAGCCAGCAGCAACAGCGATTGGTGAACGGTTATGAGCACAAGCACCAATCATACTCCGCCCGTCCTATCCGCGCCGCCGCGGTATAAACGCTATGCGACGTGGGCGCTATTTGTCGCTTTGATGATCGTCTGCTGCATTCAGACCGATGTTACGCCCTATCAGCTTATACGCGGATTGCCACAAATGGGCATTTTACTCGCGGAAATGGTGCCCCCGGACTGGAGCTATTTGCCGAAAATTTGGGAACCGATGGTCGAAACGATTCAAATTGCGCTTGTCGGTACGATGCTCGGCGGATTGCTGGCGATTCCGTTTGCCTTGCTATGTGCGTACAATGTCACATCCAATCGCTGGATTGCGCTGCCTGTACGACTCGTGCTCAATCTGGTGCGGACGATTCCTGATCTGCTATTTGCCGCCATCTTTGTGGCGGTGTTTGGGATCGGGCCATTTGCCGGGATGTTGGCGATTTTGTTCTTTTCGTTCGGATTGATTGCCAAGCTGACATTTGAAGCGATCGAAGCGATCGATCCGGGTCCATTGGAAGCGATGACAGCGGTCGGGGCGAACAAGCTGCAATTGATCGTGTTTGCTGTATTGCCACAGGCGATGCCGTATTATATGTCGTATTTATTATACGCGTTTGAAGTGAATGTGCGTGCCGCTTCCGTACTCGGTCTGGTCGGTGCAGGCGGCATCGGCTTGCTGCTTGACCGCTCGCTCGGACTGTTTCGTTATGATCGCGCCGCCATTATTATTTTACTGACGCTGGCAGTCGTGCTTGTGATCGATTATGCCAGTACAGTCGTACGGAGGAAGTTGCTATGAATTCAATTGCTGTCAAAAGACCGCTATGGCATCGCATTCGTGCCTGGGTATGGATCGCCGTACTGATCGCTGTTTATTTATGGGCATTTAACGGATTAAACTTTGAAGGTGTGCAAGCGACCGCCAAATCGGTATCATTGTCCATTCTTAATGGCTTTTTGCATCCGGACTGGAATTATGTGTATGATCCTGCCGGCGAAGATTTGCTGCGCGGGCTGCTAGAAACGCTGACGATTTCCATTCTTGGTACATTTGTGTCGGCATTTCTCTGTATTCCGTTCGCATTTTGGGCAGCAGCTAATATGAGCAAGTTGCGCGCCATTTCCGGCACTGGCAAAGTCGTGCTTAGCGTCATTCGTGTCTTTCCTGAAATGATCGTCGCGATTTTGTTTATTAAAGCGGTTGGTCCCGGTTCATTTGCCGGTGTGCTTGCCCTGGGCGTGCATTCGGTCGGCATGCTTGCCAAGCTATATGCAGAATCGATCGAAAGTATCGACAAAGGCCCCTCCGAAGCGCTCACCGCCGCTGGTGCCAGCAAACTGCAAGTGCTCTGGTTTGCCGTATTACCACAAGTGATTCCACAATTTTGGTCGTATGCGCTGTATCGGTTTGAAATTAATATGCGCTCCGCGACTACACTCGGTTTGGTCGGTGCTGGCGGCATCGGTACACCGCTACTGTTCGCGCTCAGCTCGCGCAATTGGAACCGTGTCGGCGTCATTTTGCTCGGCATTATAGTGCTCGTTATTTTAACGGATTTGATCTCAGGTTGGATTCGGAAAAAGATTGTGTAAAGATGCGGTCTGTGCAGCATGCAGTGGTATCTTTGCATATGAAAATGACAAAAGCGCTCCGCATGTATGGGGCGCTTTTTTGTTGCTACATTACAAGTATTGTTATATTCCAAATCCCCTGCTCCTTAACTCGCATACAACGGATAAATCGTAGCGAATAACATCCCTCTAATATCACGAATTACAAATTGATACGCCTCTGTATCCCATCTGGCATCATTCAAATAATGCTGCAATTCCGCTGCATGCGTCTCATTCACTTTCATTTCGTGCAACACATACGTTAAAATCGATAAAGGATAGAAATCATCCGGGTTGTCGTGTAACTTATCCAACGCTTGTTTCCACAATGGCAACGGGTCTACTGCCCTTTTATGTATTTGCTCCAACATCGACTCTAACACTTGATACGATGTTTTATTATAGTTGTCCAGTTTCTCCGTTCCTTCATCTGTACTCCAATAATGCAATTGTTCCAATAGTGGCAGCTTGGACAAATCTTGTTGTAGCTGTGCAAATTGCGCATCATATCGCTCCAAATCAGGACGAATTCGGTACAACAGATCGATTGGAACCATTTCCCGCATCGCCACACTATCATCGATATGCCAGTTATCCGCCGAAGCATGGAAGACAAAATCTGCTGCCTTATGCACATATTGATCAACATATGGCTTTAAACGATTGGCAACATCTTGTGCGATCACATAATCAGCAAAATGGATCAATCGACCATCAACCACTTGTTCAATATCGCTAAAATCGCCTGTATACGCAGCAATTACAATGTCCTCATCATGAACATCATAACTTATTTGCATAATAGCTATAGCTAGCTGTAATTTATCGATCAGCGCATCACCTAATTGAGTACGAAAATCAAAATCCCCAAGATGATACTCCCTACGATAGAAACGCTTTGTTGCATCTCCGTCTGTATGAAGAAGCTTCTCATCTTCTCCTACACTATTCGCATATAGTTGATACAGACGATATTCGCTAGCAGCAATAACGAGTGCATAAACGTCCTTGTTAAATGAAGAAGCAACAAACTGTTCCAGTTCCTGCTTATAATCTTCATAAATCATATCGCTCCATTGCTGTAACGACACACATTCAATTTGTGCAGGCAGCTGCTCCATACTATACAAACTGGAATCGGTCGTAATCACATAATAGAGCGGCTTGTACTCATACAATGCTAAATTTTTGAGCGCTCGGCAAATCTCAATCGGATACAGACGCATATATATTCCCCTTTAACAACAATTTGGTTGCTTGCTAACTATATCGGTACAAGCAACCAAATTGTTTATTGAGAATGATGGCATATATGCCCATGCCAAAACGTATACCCGTCGCTTTCCCGCTCATTTACTCGCCCCAATCACTATAAACGACGGCTTACGCAGCTCATCCACCAGTTGCGGCATTTTCTCCAAACCTTCCGCAGTCGGCTCCGGTTCAATCACAGCCTCAATACGTAGCCCGCTCTGAATCACACCATTTATAAGTGTCGATAGGCGGCGATGGTATGTAATCACATCATCGACAACCCAGTGCGAACGCCGAATTCCTTCCTGGCTATACTGATCGATAACATAATATAAGCGCTCGCCCTGCTCATTTTCTACCCAACCTTCTTTATCCAGCTTGGCGGTCACAAGCGGATGCTCGGTCGAAAATATAAACGTACCGCCAGCGCGAAGCCAGTGAGCGATTTTGCGTATCATCGCTTCGTATTGTTCCACATAATGCAGTGCTAACGAACTTACGATGATATCAAAATGATTCCCCGAGAAATCCAATTGTTCCATCGGCGCTTGAATATATTCGATTTGTTCATGCTGTGGTGCCAAACTGAGCATGCTGGCAGAAATGTCTGTGCCGGTCACATGTGCAGCCCCTTGCTCCAACATATAAGTAGCCAATTGCCCGGAACCGCAACCGAGATCAAGCACTCGTTTACCCTGTAATGAAGGCAACAACGAACGAAAAGCCGGTTGCTCCACGAAATCATTATAAGTCAGCTTTGATGCACGCAAACGGCTATAATATGCAAAAAACTCCGGATTATCGTACAGATTTTGCTTCATCGCTTTCGCATCCTCCTTTGATGAACATCCGTTTTATACTAGGCTGGCAACAAGCAGCAATACCTAGCATTGTTTAGACGTATAATTTGTCGTACAGGTTGCAGCAGCCTGCACAGCGTCCACTACATCTATCTCCAAGCACGGCGATTCAGATTATCCTTGTCTATTTGTTATTGCCTTTATGATTCAGCCTGCGGACGGATGCAAACCGCACGTAACTTTGCTATGGTTGAATGAATGAAAGCATGTTTAAACCGGAGGGATGATCTGTGAAAAAGCTGATCTTGCAGATTGTTGCCATGACCATAATTACGGTCATCGCTGTTACATTTGTCTATCGAAGCAGCATCAAAGTGACTGAAGGCAACTATCAAATTATCGGTGTCAATGATAAAGGGATCGTAATTCAGCTTGGCAATACAGCGCAAACATTGCGTACTACCGATGATATTGTACAGATCGTCAAGCTGGATCATTATTATGATATTCGTTTTGAAAAAGCGCCTTTGCAGCAGCCTGAGCTGGAATATATTCGTCTGGAATCATCAAATAACCACGAGTTATAGCGTTCCGCCGCGACTCGTGGCTATTGCTGTTGCGTACATCCCATTTGCATACAATCACACTTGGCTTACATAAGCGTAGCCGAATACAGCATAACAGTTGCCCTATACGACGCTAAGTCCGCTATGTCCATACCTCATCCAACTTATCGGCATAAAAGCGAATCGCCTTTCCGTATTGTGTAATGCCAACATCCGAGCTTGTCGCCGCCAGTTGTTCCAGCAACAAGCCAACCGCTTCAGCGGAACGTCCTAGATTATACAATGTCATCGCATAAAATACGTGTAATTCTCTGCGCTGTGGATATTCCGCAATCGCTGTCCGTAACAGCTGCTCCGAATCCGCATAACGTCCCAGCGTCCGATAGGTGCTGCCAAGACCGAGCAATGCATCCGGTCGATCCTCACCTGTCAATCCATGCTGCAATGCTTGCTCATAATACGGTACCGCTTCACGCTCCAACCCTAGATTGTCACATGTCCAGGCAAGCTGATACAACACATCCGGCTGATCGGGATGAAGCAATAGCAGCTGTTCCAGCAATTGTTTTGCCTGTGCTGCTTGTCCACTGCTGCGCAGTTCAGCCGCGTGTTGAATCGATTGTTCCAGTGTACTATTCATCGTTTTGCTCCTTTTGCCTCGTTCCTGTTTTGGCTGTCGATAACCTTTACAGTGTAGCATAACGCCAAAAGACAGTGCACATCATATGCACTGTCCGAACGATTTATTTGGCTGTAACAAGTCGTACTACATCTTTAATTTGCAGTGTGTTGGCAATCGCTCCGCTGGCAAGCCAGTAGTTATTTTCCACTTTGTAAGCATGACCGGCACGTACGGCAGGAAGCTGCTTCCAGATCGCGCTAGACTGAATCGTTTGCTCATTGCTTACGGCATCGCTTCCTTGTACAGTATAAAAGATATAATCCGCATTCAGTTCAGATAAGCCTTCCATCGACAACACCGCAAATTTGTTCCACGACTTTTCCTTAACAAGCGGGGGCGGTGTCAGACCGAGATCATGATACAGCGTTACCCCACTAAAATAAATGCCTTCCATCAGATTCAGTTGTTTTGGCTTAATACGAATAATCGCAAATGTTTTGCCGTTCGTGATCGGCTCCAACTGTGCGTGTGCCTGCTTTACCAGCCTGTTATAGTTGTCGATCGCCTGTGTAGCTTCAGCTTCTTTGCCAGTCAATTTGCCCAGCACACGAACCGTCTGCTGCCAATCCCCAGCTGCATCTGGAAATACATACGTAGGCGCAATGTTTGAAAATTGTTCATACACCCCATTCGCCGCCATTTCCGAGCTATACAGCACAATCAGATCAGGTTGCGCCGCCAGCACTTGCTCATAATTGTTGCCGCCGGAAAAATCGATCTTCGGCACATCCTGAAGCTGTGGCTCCAAATATTGCTGTACGAGCGGGCCATACGACCATTTCAGCACAGGTTTGATACCGAGCGTCAGCAGCGCATCTTCCATATAAGGCGCATAAATGCGTTCCGGCTGATGGGCTAATGTAATTTTGCCTAAAGCATGTTCCACCGTCAGCGGATAGACGGCGGACTCGGATGACGATTCGGCACCGGCAGAAGTCGGTTGCGTTGTCGTTGTTTGCGCATTGGAGGCGGACGATGATCCACGCTCGTTCTGACCGCCGTTTGTTGCTGCACACGCTGTAAAGAGTAAGCATACCGCCAATATAAACATAACGATACATGACATTCGTTTTGCGTTCATTATACCCTCATACCCTCCTTTATTGATAATAATTCTCATTTACTAATACAACATGATATCATTCGCGAGTTCATTACACTATAACCGATTGTGCGAACTTGCAACGGCACAATTGTGCGATGTGGTCGGATAATAAACGAAATCAACGCCAGCGCTAACGACCACCAAAAACGGTCAGCCAACTATAGCTATCGCTGCAAAACAGACTGTATCCGCTGCACAATCCATTGATGGGCAAGTGGGCTATATTCCAGCCACGGCATTTCGGAGACAAAATACACTGTCTGTCCGCGTACGGCGGCAAGCTCCTGCCAGCGTTCATCATGACGAATCCGCTCCCAGTGTGTCAACGATACCGGCTCCTGATCGATAACGAGCAAAAGATGAACCGGATTACACTGCTGCACAAAGCTTAGCTCGACGATCTGTTCCACCTCGATCGCTTCGCTGTCATACGGACAATGCAGCTTCAGATCATCATACAATACAGCGCCCACATTTCGTCTGCCATATACGACTAACTGTTCGCCGCTAATGCGCAGCAGCATCACACTCTGCCGAGCGATCGTTTGTGCCAGCAGTTGGCGCTGTATGCTAGTCTCCTGCTCATACCGCTCCAGCCATAATGAAGCGGTATGCTCACAATGCATATATTCGGCGATCTGACTCAACTGACTGCGCCAATCCAGCTGTTTCCACGGTATGTACAGACAGGGGCAATCTGTTCCAATTGTTGTCGATACGGCATACGTTCCTTGGCATCATCGCACACAATGACGCTCGGAGCTGCGGAAGCGAGCAGCGTTACATTTTGCTGCCATAACGCATCGGTCATATGGCGCTGACGCGGCAACGGAACCGCAATCGACCGATGATACGGACGTCGATGAATATCTCTTTCCTCATTGATCATCGCAGCGCAAGGTACGATTTGCAGTGCTAGCAAATGCGGAACATAGGCATACGACATATCGGCAATACGCTCCCTGCTCTGACCGGCAAAACGCAGCGGTGTGATGCCTGCCGCAGCTTTAAAACGACGGCGAAAATAGCTTTCATCCCGAAAGCCACAACGCTCGGCAATATCACGTACAGACCGCTTGCCGATCACAAGTTGCTCCTTCGCCCGACGCAATCGCAATTCATTCAAATATGTCATCGGACTCACTCGATAATGCTGCTGAAACAAAGTCGAATAATACCACGGACTCAGCCCGGCAATATGTGCCAGCTCATTTCTCGTTATCGGCTGAGCATAATGCAGCTCCATGTAGGCAATCGTTCGTTCCATATAGTTGTCCGCTACGGCTGGCAGCGCAGACGCAGATTCAGGCACCATACAGACCAGTTCATGCATAATTTGCTGAAACAATACGTCTGCCAGATTGCCTCTGTTCGCTCCCGTCTGTGCAGTACAAGGCGAAATCGCTACCCATAACTTGCCGGCAAGTCGCCATAGTTCGTCGCCATAACGCTGCGGCAACAAACCGATACAGGCAAAAGGAGCGCTAGCGCACACAAATCGTCTTTGACCGCGTTCGGTAACCGCTGTCGGTTGCAAATGTATACTAGATGTAGTTTGCAGCTGCGCGTCAGGATCAGAAAAATCCATCATTTCAGACATCGATTCATCGGTAACGGAGGACAATGCACACGATTGTGCCTGACGAAAGGGCTGTTCTTGTTGTTTTTCCTGCCCCCGTTCGGCAGATGGCTCTAATGTCGGCTGATCAGGCAACTCTATTTCGTACATATAATCAAAGGCAATTTCCAGCCAGCTTAGCGGTTCACCATTCACTTCGCGCTTGTGACCATACGTATAGTTTCTACTTAACCTTAAATCGCACATCCCATCGTGAGTGCCATCTGCCTGAGTATACGCATCCTGTATCACATAATGGCAATTCGGTTCCAGTAACACCCATTGCCCGGCAGACACGTACATTGCAGGCTGCCCGTCCAGCACTAATAAAGCTGTGCCACTGCGTATGAGCCATAATAAATACTGCTTTGCGGTCACGGCAATCGGTAACTGAAAATGAGACGGTCTCAAAAGCGACTTAGCCGCTTCCCCATTAACAATCGCTCCACTGTCAGTCAGATCATCACTATACATCTGCACTTGATGAAGCCGGATGTCATTTAAAATGTACATATTTGCTTAGAACCTCCTTCACCAAAAAGACCATAACATTCCGATAGCGGAAATTATGGTCTTCGGTACATACTGTATATTGCCTAGTTACATCGATAGGTATTATCGCTTTGCCACGTTTATTTCATCTGCTGAAACGATCGATAATGATCGGTCGTTTTATAAATCAACCCGTCAGTCGAGTACAAAATACGATCAGCTCCACGGAAGCCGGATGTGTAATTAATATCGGCTTCATGCCATTTGCGACCAGATGCTTTGGGCAATCGCCCTTCACGGTTGCTGAACGTATCGCCGCCAATACTTTTGCCAGGCGCTACTTTAGCGAGATTGCCTTTAGAGGAATCCCAGCCAAGTCGTTCGGCTTGTTTTTTCGTAATATAATTGCAAGGCAGCTGACCGTTATGCTGCCGCAAATAGTTAGCTACACCGTCAAATGTGTTAATAATGGTGCATTGATCCACAGTCGTTGTACTTGCTGTACCATTACTGGAAGATGTGCTTGAACCAGAGCGATTCGGGCTAGTCGTTGTCGTTCCAGCAGTCTGAGCCGTTTGATCGGCAGTATGTTGCTGCCCGCCATTCCACTCATTCGCTCCGAACAACACCGCCACCACAGCAATAATGACAAAAAGAATACTGGATATCGTTTTTCTGGACATAATTTCTCCTGTCTGTTGTATAGTCTGGTTAAAATATAAAAGGTTTGCTGTACAAGCAGATGACGATCTTCCTTCTGCTTGCATCATAATCACACTTCTTATAATCATACCAAAGTATACAACAATACCGTCGAATGTTACACTCCAATTCATGCTCGTTATCCAATCATTTAATAGTCGAAGCACCGTCCAGTATGAACTGCACGCCTATACTATGTTTAAGCAACTTTAAGTAACGCTCAATCGCTTGCCTAAGCGTTGAACTTAATCCACTTGGATAGGAGTAGAGTCATAACGCGCGAAGTGCACATGCAATTGCTGCTTTAACTGTTCCTCATCCAGCTGATCTGCGCTGTTATCATATTCAATTCGATCTACTTCATCCCATAAACATATGTTCTGTCGTATCCCCTCTACAAATTCATCCCAATGTGCAAATTTCCATTGATCGCGTTGCAAATTCCGCTCTTGTATACGCTTACGTAACACGTCCATCTTTACATTTATTTGCACTACAAGCGGATGTACATCATTTGAATCCCACCCATAACGTTGTACGAGTTCTTTGACATAATCCGGCTCTGCAAAATAACTAAGAAATGGCGCATCCAGTATGACAGACTGACCTAGTTGCACATTATCATTAGCAATATCCAGTAATGTACGATATTCCAATGGCATAACTACATGACGGTAATAATCGCAACCATCCCGTTCATAAGCAGCGTATCCATTCGCTTCCAGCAACACCCCACTAAATGTATTGCATACGATATCTTTATCCAAATACGTACATCCATATCTACGCGCAATATATTTGCCGATTGTCGATTTTCCGGAACCTGCAGAACCGATCAAAAACATAACTGTAGATTTCATTCCATTACTCCCTTTCCCACTGAATAAGCATTGGGCAAACTTCTGACTAATGATAAAATAGCAACGATGATACTTGCGCCAACATCTGTGCATAACGTTGAATACGCATACAATTATTAAAAATTTAAGTTCGCATATGCGAACAAAGTTCCTAATATCGAATCATTAGCTTTAGCGTATACCGTTTTTATTTGGATTACAATAGCTTCTTCCGTACAAAATTACAATTTTTTTTGTGGAAAAGTTATTGAATTTCAAAAATGTTGTCTATATAATAGGCGTTGTATTCGATATTACGAAACGTGTTCACATATACGAACTTAACAACATGTTAAAGGAGTCCATATGGAAAAAATTCGTGTGAACAAATCTGCTGAACGGGTCGTCGACCTGCTTGTGTTGCTTGCCAAAAGCGAATTGCCACTGACGTTAAATGAAATCTGTAAACAATTAGGTTTGCCCAAAAGTAGTGCTTTTGAGTTGGTTCAAACGTTACTGTATAAAGGTTTCATTGAGTTGGATGACGCGCGCCTGAAAACGTATCGTCTGGGGCTTGGTGTTTTCGAAACAGGGATGGCTTATGTATCTAATCTTGAGCTTCCTCATTTGGCAAGGCCACTCATGCAAGAGTTGAACCGACAAACAGGCAGCACTGTTTTTTTAGGGATCGAAGATAAAAGTAAAGTCGTCTATTTAGACAAAGCGGAAAGCTATTCGGTCATGCGTCCGACCGCTAACCTTGGTTCTCGACGTTATATTCATACGACCGGTCTGGGCAAGTCTCTGCTGGCGGCAATGTCGGATCAACGTGTAACCCATTTGCTCGGTGACGGCGATCTGCCTTCACGTACCGTATTTTCCAAAACTACGCTATCTGCACTGCTGCAAGACTTGCATGCGATCCGCAAACGCGGCTATTCCATTGATGATCGTGAGGATAATTTGGAAATCTATTGTATCGCTTCCGCCATTTATGATCAATGGAATCAACCAGCCGCCGCCATTAGCGTTGCAAGTATGTATGCCAGCATGAATGAACAACGCGAGCAAATGATTGTACAATTGGTCAAAGAAACCGCACTCAAACTATCCAATCAGCTTGGCTACCGTGGACAACAATTGTATACCGATTTGGCTGACTAATCGATTTCTTTGATCACAACGCAATAAGCAGATGAATAACCAATTGGAGGATAACACAATGTGGAGAAAGCTAGACAATCTCAACAGAATTGCTGAGACTGGCATCGTACTGATTATCCGTCTAGATAGCGAACAAGAAGCGCTAGCGGTTGCCGACGCAGCTGTTCAAGGCGGGATCAAAGCACTGGAAATTACAATGAGTGTGCCTAATGCACTCGGCATCATTCGTACACTGTCCGACAAATATAAAAACGATGATGTACTGGTAGGGGCAGGGACAATATTAGACGCTGAAACCGCACGTGCTGCCATTCTCGCTGGTGCTGAAATGCTCGTCAGTCCACAGCTCAATTCGGATATGATTGATGTCGCTAATCGCTATCAAGCTATAACGATCAGTGGCGCCTACACACCAACCGAAATTTTCGATACGCTGGAAGCGGGCGCTGACATTGTGAAACTGTTTCCTGCCGAAACGCTTGGGCCACAGTTCGTCAAAGCGGTCAATGCACCACTTCCGCAAGCACCAATCGTGCCAACCGGTGGCGTAACACCGCAAAATGTGCATGAATGGCTTCAAGCAGGCTGCATCGGCGTCGGTGTAGGTAGCTATATTACGAAAGCTGCACAGCAAGACGGCGACTATAGCCGAGTGACTGCTGCTGCGCAGGAGTTTGTAGCTGCTGTAGCCGCAGCACGTTAACTATAGCCTACACATTATTATAGACAGCAACGTTCTGTACAATATAGACATGTAATAACTATTGCAAACGATAGCGTATACATTGGACGGAGCATGTTTCATGTAATATGCTCCGCATTCCCCAATGTGACGATGTAATGGACGTGGTATGTTGATTGTCGGTTATGGCGGAATGATTGTATTTTTTCAATCTATTTTGTAAACGCAAACATTTAACTTGATAGTACCCTATACACCTACTGACGAACAAACGATCGCTGACCCTAGGCAAAACAGATATCATACTCAATCATCAACGGTATTATTTTATAATTTACGATTCGCTTGCTGTAAAGTTATATCCAATTTCAATTCGTATAACAACCTTTTTTAGCTATTTTATTTAACTTTATTTTATTTAGATTCACATATTCAGTTTATTATAAGGAGTGTTGACAAATGGCTACCCACTCTACTCCATCACCGGGCAAAACTGCATCGCAATCCCCGCTCACTTCCAAACCGAAATTGCGCTGGGGCATCGTCATCCTGCTACTAACCGGAGCGGTAATTAACTACTTGGATCGTTCGAATTTGAGTGTCGCCAACACGACGATCGCTCAACAATTTGGGCTTTCCTCCACACAAATGGGCTTGTTATTATCGGCATTTTTGTGGCCTTATGCGATTGCCAATTTGCCTGCCGGTTGGCTGGTCGATCGCTTTGGACCTCGTAAAATGTTCGCCTGGGCATCTGGCTTATGGTCAATCGCCACATTGATAAGCGCCTTTGTCAATTCCTATTCACTATTGTACGCCATGCGAATGTTGCTTGGCGTATCCGAGTCGCCATTTTTCACTTCCGCATTAAAGTCCAACGAACGCTGGTTTGCCAAAAAAGAGCGTGGAGTACCCACTTCCATTATTAACACCGGTTCACAAATCGCTAATGCGATTGCTCCGCCATTGTTGACTGCTTTGATGTTAACGATGAGCTGGCGCGGAATGTTTATTGTGATCGGGATTGCCGGGCTACTGCTGATGATCATTTGGCTCAAAATATATCGTGATCCTACATTTGCCGAACAACAGCTTATCCATGCAGCCGATCATGAACTAGCCAACAGCACATCAACTGTCAACTCACCTACGAGCGAAGCACAAACAAGCGCAACGTCCACTGCCAGCTGGTCTTCTCTATTCAAACATAAAAGTACATGGTTTATGATTATCGGTAACTTCGGCATTATGTTTACGATCTGGGTTTATCTGACGTGGTTGCCAAGTTATTTGGAAAAGGAACAGGGCTTTACCCTCAAGCAGACGGGCTGGATCGCTTCGATTCCATTTATCGCCGGCATTATCGGTGTCCTTGTTGGTGGGATCATTTCAGATTATTTCATCCGCAAAGGTGTACATCCGATTACGTCGCGCAAAGTGCCGATTGTGGGCGGTGCAGTACTGGCAGCCGCCTCGGTTGCACCAATCCCATTTATCGATAACACCGTACTTAGTATCATCCTATTGTCGGTTGGCTACTTTGCTTCTCAGTTACCATCCGGTGTAATCTGGACATTGGCAGCCGATATCGCCCCAGGTGAGCAAGTCGCTTCGCTCGGTGCCATCCAAAACTTTGGCGGCTTCCTCGGTGCTGCACTTGCGCCGATCATTACCGGTTTGATTCTTGATAAAACCGGCAGTTTTAACGATGTATTTCTGCTTGGAGCCGGTTTATTGTTGCTGGGTGCTATCTCTTATGGCTTTTTCCTCAAAAAACCGATTGCACGTACAACATCGCCTAACTGATTGCCTGCACACTGATCATCGCAAATAGGTTCACGAAAAAAACCGACCTTAGTAGGTCGGTTTTTTGGGTTGATATGCAATATCGTTCAGTAACGATATCCAATAACGTTCAATTAACGTTCAATAACTAGCAAGCTTACACATGTGCTTCATCTTCAACTATAAACGTAAAGCCAATATTTTCATTTTGCGCTTCTTCCAACAACGCACGTACACGCTGTGCCTGTGCACCAAGTCGCTGCTCACTGACATTATAATGAAGCCAGTGTAGCTCCAGCGGTAATTCAATCATTCCGGTAATACAATCCCACAGTGCATCCAGATTGGCACCGTAAAATTCCGGCAATTCCAATTTTTCCTTCAGTTGTTCATGCAGTTCACACTTAGTATGAAAATCTTTACCGTCGATTGTAACAGTCTTCATCATGTTGCCTCCCTATACTACTACACTATAAATTAGATTATAAATGCCGTACCCATTATGTATGTGGACATTATTCATTATCATTACATTACCACAATAGTGCGATTCTGCCATCCTGCCACCAATGATCGGCAGCTAGACATGACAGAATCGCTAGCATAGTTGCAGTTTCCCACTGCCTCTGTATGCGTTTATCTCATGCGTGTAAAACTTTCATAATGATCGGTCGTTTTATAAATTAGCCCATCGTTAGAATACAGTACGCGTTTGGAATTGCGGAAGCCGGATGTGTAATCGATGTCCGCTTCACGCCATACGCGTCCGCTTGCTTTAGGCAACAAGCCTTCACGGTTGCTGAACGTATCGCCACCGATACTTTTGCCTGGAGCGACATCTGCCAAATTGCCTTTGGACGATACCCAGCCAAGTGCACTCGCCTGCGATTTAGTTATGTAATTGCATGGCAGCTTGCCATTAGCAGCCACATAATTGGCTACACCGTCAAATGTGTTAATAATCGTACATGTTGCCGCCGATGCTTTATGCGTGTTGGCAGCAGGCAGCGCTTGTGATCCTGCCAAAAATACAACTACTAGCATCATAGCAAGTAAAGCTGTTGACCAAAACTTTTTCATCTTGTCATCCTCCTGTATACGGTACAATGTTGAATTCAATACCCTAAAATAATGAAATCATTTATAGATATCAACCTTCACTTACCAGTTATACCATATGATGTCGTTAAAATCTTTAATTTCACCGTTTAATTTTGTAAAATTTTAAATAATTGTTTGTGTTATCCATATTTTCAACACTATCATTCGTCACCACTCACTTTGACCTAATCTGTCTATTCGAATTGCTACTGCTAGCGTTACACATATACCAACGCAAAAAAGCCGCTGCCCTTTGCCATACGCTCTCCTGTCACTAGTTAACTTCCTAGCACAGCATAACAGCAATAAAAGGACATGCGGCTTTTCAATTAAGTACTACATTCGTATAGTATCCGCACCGTATACGCTAACGATTAGCGTACTAGGCGGATCATGATATGTCGCTTTCAGTTGATGTTTACTAGCTAGCTATACTCAAAATGCCATCGCATCGCTGCTTTGCAGCACCCAAACCCGGAAGCCATTGCCTTCGCCTTGCACTTCCTCCATCAATCCAAGCACCTGCTCGGCATAACTTCCGAGCCGTTCATAGCTTAGCTCATAATTCAACCATTCAATTTGCAGTGGCAGCTCAATCTGCCCGGTCAATCCATCCCATAGTGCATCGAGGTTGGCACCATAGTCGGCAGGCAATTTTAACAGCTGACACAATGTCATATGCAGTTCTTCCACCGTAGCAAAATCTTCCCCGTTTAATACAACTGTCTTCATATTTGTTCTCATTGCCCACACCCTACCTTGTTCAACATTTGTATACCTTATTTACAGTCTCCGGCATCTCAACGTGAACCTGTACGTCTGTCTGCAGTCGCCCATTCCCGAGCGTTACTGTGTGATGTCACCGCTTCTGTATCGGACAGAATCGGTACTGCCTGTTTATGCCTGTAAAAATTGTTGATTGCTTGCTATTTATTTCCCCCTATCTTTTATATCATATTCAGACGATAAATAGACCGATTTTATTGTGGATTTTTGTAAAAAATAAAGTGACCGGAGCAGCAGCAAATCCCTGCTACTAGATGGCTAACAGCAGGGTCTGCACAGATACGATGTTTTTAACTGTTAAAAATCGAACGGAATCGTTCAAAAGCAAAGGTCAGCTTATGTTATCATAGCCAGCGTTGGTTTACCCTCGTCCATGTTTTTGCTTATAAGCATGCGAATATTGGTCGGCAGCGATAATCGCATCTTTCACATCCGCAGCAGTGACCGGAAACGGCAAATTATGCGCCGTTTCATCCGGCTTCGTTGCCGCTTCAGCAACACGATACAAATCATCGTCCGTCACATTGCCAATATGCAAATCTTCCAACGTTACCGGCAAATCAAGACTCATATAAAAAGCGATATATTTTTCAATTTCCTGAATCGGTCGCTGCTCTAATGCTAACTGAGTCAATGTACCAAAAGCAACTTTTTCACCATGTGTCATATGGTGGATATCCCCTTCCAACACGGTAAAACCGTTATGGATCGCATGCGCACCAGCTAGACCGCCACTTTCAAACCCAAGTCCGCTTAGCAGCGTATTCGCTTCTACGATCGCTTCCAATGCAGGCGTTACGACTTTACGACGCACCGATTCATAGGCGAGCAGACCGAAGTCAAACAGCGTCTCCTCGCATTTGCGAGCGATCGCTTCTGCCGCCAATGTGGGCAGACCACCAGCCATCGTGTTGGCGCGCGCTTCGATTACCGCTCTCGCTTCCACCCAAGTAGCGAGCGCATCGGCAATACCGGAAGCGAGAAAACGCGGCGGTGCAGCTGCAATAATAGCGGTATCAACCAAAATCAGATCAGGATTTTTCGTATAAAATTTATAGCTTTCAAATATACCTTCATCCGAATAAATGACCGACAATGCACTGGTCGGCGCATCGGTGGAAGCGGTCGTCGGTACGATCACCGTATAACCGCCGAGCGAATCGCTGACCGCTTTGGCGGTATCGAGCGTTTTGCCACCACCAACACCGATCACGATGCGTGTACTATGCTCGCGCCCGGTTGTAGTCAGTCGCTCGATCTCATTGGTCGACGCTTCGCCATTGAATACAACTTTGACATACTCGACCTCAAATTGCTCCAAGCTTGTCAGCACCTGATTGCCAGCGATATCCCATACGATTTCATCAGCGATGACGAGTGCTTTGCTATTATTATCCAGCGCTTTTACATATTGTCCGGCTTTGGCGATCACATCGCGCCCTTGCACATATTTGCCGGGACTAATAAATACACGTTCTGTCATGACAATCGCTCCTTTCTATTGTAAACATCGCATCCTATACACATTATGCACGCAGATGACGGACACGAATGATTCACGAAGGCTATGCGCTCCAAATATGTACCTATCCTTATTGCATTTATTGTTATATCCATTGTAATGGTAAAATGTTGGACGGCTCCTACTCATAGCCCTCGTTATGTTATTCACCATAATCAGCCACAGGTAACCGAACAATTCCGCACAATCGTGTGAAGAAGCGTCGTGTCGCCTGTGGCTAATATGCAGACCAAGTTAAATGTTAATTTTTATTGTGTACTGAAATGCTGATCAATACGATCTTAAAACAGCTCCAACACTCAAATTAATATCGGTCAAAGTAGTCGGACAGCTTGGGGGCTAATGATTTTTGCTAGTGAGCTATCGCTTCAGCAAATCTTCGCGAATCGGGGTGAACGCATCCAGCAATGCCGAATTCTCCTCTAACGCTAACACACCATGACGCGCATGCGGCGGAATCGCAATCGTCTCGCCTGCGCTTATCGTCGTATGCACACCGTCAATCGTAAAAATAAATGATCCGCTCAAACAATAACTCATCTGCTGATGTGGATGGCTATGTTGATAGCCTTCTGCTCCTTTTTCAAAATGAACCTCCATCATCATCAGCTCATCCGCCGCATTCAAAATACAGCGTTTTACGCCCGGCTCTGCCGATTCCCATACTCCAATATTGCTCATCTTATCCAGCTCCTTTGTCGATTTAAGGTAGTGTGTTATCGCTTTACCTATACAAAAGCTTCTATCGTACTGTGTTAAATGGACTCTAACCCAAATGTGCTCCTGTTCATTATAAAATATACCGTTGCTGCGCTGACACCGTTAAATCGATTGTGAAAGGGGGGACAAAACGACTGAACTCGTTATGCTTAACCTGATGATCTAGCCTAATAAATAAACGATCGGGCGGCATCGAAATTATACATTACGATCCGCTAGGGTCAATGAATATGCAAAACTTCGCCGCTTCATATCTATCATGCTAGGGCGTGTACGCAAACCTGGTAAGTTAAAGCATTCACCGCTGCGGGACGGAATAAGGCGACGGACTCCCGTCTCGCACAGGGATGTACGGAGTAGGAGTACATTCCTGTGCTCAAATCTGTAGGGGATTTTGCTACGCAAAAACCTTTTTTCATTTCACCTCGTGTTTGAAAATCGCAAACACTGAAGCAGTATGGTATTTTGCTACGCAAAAACCTCTTTTCATTTCACCTCGTGTTTGAAAATCGCAAACACTGAAGTCCATCCTTTCCCTTTATTTGCTTCCGTCCGTTCCCTGCTTCTCGCATCCTATGAGCTTGCGTACACGCCTAGTAAAAACTTTTTATTTAACTATGTAGCAAATATGTTCAAACTGACTTAAACGTTAGTAAAGCTGTATTTCACTTACATGTATATCTCTACAGTACAATCGTCGCTTGCTCTTATTACAATATTCCGTATAGCCGCGAGCGGTCAGATTCGATACATACGTACCTGACCGCTCACAGTATAGGATGACGCCAATACTATCATCAATTGTTGGGTGATGCCTGGCGTCGTAAGAAACAGCATGCTTCCATACACTATATTCGTAATATTCGTACACTCTAAACGTAATGTTGTTCGTCTTCCTTTGCTTGCGCTTACAACATTACATGATTAAGCACATCGATCGTCGCTCTATTCAGATGCGGCTGCTCGATTACCAATCACCGGCTTGCATGACTCAGCGTTGCATCGTGCGATATTTGCGTGAACTGACTTACTGCACATTAGCACGACATAACTTCATTGCCAATGCACCATCTACCGCTCACTGCCTATCATTACTGCGCGTTTCTTCTATAGAAAGGCAATTGCCCACGCAAGGCAAACAATTCTGCGTAATTGTGAATGACCGTATGCGCCTGCTCCAAATTTTGCATACCAGAGCCAGGATTTTGATGCCCGATGCAGCGCATGCTTGCAGAGCGGGCGGCTTTTACACCATTGCGGGAATCTTCGATCACCAAACAACGTTCCGGCTGCACGCCGAGCATCCCGGCTGCATGCAGGAAAATATCCGGCGCCGGCTTACCATGCGCCACTTCTTCACCGCTTACTATGCCTTGAAAATAGCCACGCAGTTCCAGCCGCTCCAAAATTAGCTCGATCAGCGCACGCGGTGACGATGAGGCAACAACCATCGGTATGCCTGCTTCATGCAGCCAGTCGAGCCAGGCAACTAGTCCCTCAAACGGGCGCAGCTCCGGATGTTTGCGGATCACATCCATCACATGCTGCACATGAAACGATAACATCTCCTCTACCGTACAGCTCAGCCTGTGCCGCTGCTGCACTTGCTGAAACATCGATGCAAGTGTTACGCCCACATACGTATGATGTTCTTCCTGCTCAACCTGTGCACCAAAATGAACAAACGTACTTTTTTCAATGTCAAAATAGATCGGCTCACTGTCGATCAGCACGCCATCCATATCAAAAATAACGCCTGCGATCGGCTCCACCAGCCAGTCCGCAGCTTGCCCTAAATGTGTATCTGCAACTGCCGATATACCCGTTTGCTCGCTTGTCATCGTTCACATTCCTCCTGTACTGTGCAATCGCTGTCCTGCTATCTTTTACCGGTGTACATGGCTGCCGGTTTCATTTTCTGTTCGCCACAGCCGTGCACATCAGTCACATCAGTCACATCAGTCACATCAGTCACATCAGTCACATCAGTCACATCAGTCACATCAGTCACATCAGTCACATCAGTCACATCAGTCACATCAGTCACATCAGTCACAAACTTATTTTGGCATCAGGTCGATTGAAGTACAACTTTAATTGCGCCAGAAGCGGTCGTTAATGTGCCGTCGTCCAAATCACAGCCGAGCATACGGAACGCTTCCTGATACGATTGTAGCGGATACGTATGTGTGATCAGCTTTTTTGCCGGTACGAGACCGCGTTCGATCATATAATGGGCAGTCGCGAATGTGCCGAGCGAATCGATCGAACCGATAATTTTGAGGCTGCGATCAACGACCTCTTTTGGATTAAAATGGCTCACCCCATCGCGCAAACCGACTAGCATCAAATAACCGCCATGCGCCAAATTGGACAATACTTGCGTACCGATCGCACCTGTCGTATCGACGATCAGATCGACTTGATGATCATCGGGCGAGATACCTTGCACAGCAGCATCAAAGGAAGCATACGTATCCCAGCGATCCGGAGCGATCGAACGAGCGAGCTCTAGCCGTTCCTCGGAAATGTCAACGATACTGCCGATTACACCTTTGGAAGCGAGCGCATAACTGTACAGCATACCGATCGGCCCAGCACCGAGAATGATCGTCCGGAAATTCGGCAGCAACTGAATTTGATTAATGCCAGTCAACATACAACTGAGCGGTTCCGTTAATGTCGCTTCTTCATAACTGACATGATCGGCTAGCTTATACAAGAACCGATCTTCGGTCACATAATAATCGGTAAACGTACCATCACTGCTAACACCAGTTTCGGTTGTACTTTTATGCAGGCAATGATTTTGCCGTCCGGTACGGCACATTTTGCACTGACCGCAATAATACGTCGGATCGATGACGACACGATCGCCCGGTTGCAGATTTTGTACATTCGGCCCGATCTCGATCACTTCACCGGCGGATTCATGACCGAGAATAATCGACGATTTGGCATGGTATTTACCGCTAATAATGCCGAGATCGGTACCACATACACCGGTAGCGTGAATGCGTACGATCACATCATGATCGCCACGAATTTGCGGGCGTGGACGTTCTTCCAGTGCCACATCCCATGCTGAACGATAAACAAGTGAAAGCATTATCATTTTCCCCCTTTATAGATTAACCCATTTTTTGCAATACACGTTCCAGACGACCGACGATCTCGACAATTTCATCTTCTGTCACCGTTAGTGATGGACGTACTTTCACCACATTACCAAAACCATAACGCGAGCCGCGCAAGATTAGATTTTCTTCACGGAATGCCAAATCGACGATCGCATTCGCTTTGCGGGAATCCGGCGCGCCATCTGCATCGACGATTTCCAGCCCCCACATTAAGCCAACACCACGCGCTTCACCGATCGTATCAGGATACAGCTCTGCCAGTGGGGACAGTATATTGCCGAGCAATTCGCCTTTGGTGCGCACACTTTCAAGGAAGCCAGGTGCGGATACAACTTCCATCGTCGAACGCGCGGCTGTTAGCGAAATCATATTGCTGCCGGATGTAAAAGAATGCTCGTGCTTTTCCAGCACATTGAGGCGAGATTGCATCAGTACGGCTGCCACCGGCACACCGATCCCACCAAGCCCTTTGGCGAGCGTAATCATATCCGGTTTAATATCAAATAATGTACTGGCATACATATAACCCGTGCGTCCGATACCTGTCTGCACTTCATCAGCGATCAGTAACATATCGTGCTCATCACACAGTTTACGCAATTGTTTGAAATATTCTAGCGGTGGAATAATATTGCCGCCATTGCCAAGAATCGGCTCGATAATCATGCAAGCGGTAGAACCGGAGCCGCCAAATTCTAGCTGATCGGACAGCGCTTCAATACATTGCATTGCGCAATGATCCGGGTCGCTTTGGAACGGGCAACGGTAGCAGTACGGTACAGGGACATGGAGTGCATTAGGAACCGAAGAATTCGGAAAACCTTTACGACGAAACGCATTGCCTGAAATACCGGTTGCGAACTGTGTCTGACCATGATGCGAATAATACAAACTGACAATATCGCGCTCACCGGTATATTTTTGCGCAATTTTGGTTGCACATTCATTAGCGGTAGAGCCGGTAATATCACGCATCCAGCCCGCATCAATTCCGTTCGGCGCTTCCTCCAACAATAACGACAGCACTTCCTCCACATACGGCTCGGTAAAAGAAGATGACATATGCGTCAGATTACCAACCTGCTCCTGAATCTTTTCCACAACATAAGGGTGATTGTAGCCTAGTGACAAGTTAAACGTACCGGATACCCCATCCAAATATTCATTCCCGGCATCATCAATCAAACGGATTCCTTGCCCAATCGAAAAACGGCTTTCTGTAGTTGTTGACATGTATAATCCCTCCACATGGATAGAATAGCAATACAATCGGACACCAATATTGCAATATGATGGGTCTGTTTATAGCCGAACTGCGCTTCTGTAATCTATACGCATTCCGTTTGCTTGCCTGCCCCTTATGACATGTACTACACCCTATCCGTTTGTCCGCCTTGACAAACGGTTGTGACTTTCCGGCTTCGCCTACTTGCAGACAGAGAATAACAGCTAATTTATTAATATTTTTGACGCAAACACGATATTTATTATATAGGTTGATCTTATTAACACCTTATTATAAGAACTATTTTCATCTAACACCACAAACATCATACGATGCTATGATCATCTTGTGATACGTATCTATGCATGTCGTTATGCCCGCTTGCACTGAATGGAAATTGCTGCATCTTCTCTGTCTACTCATCTACATACGCTCATTGGCAGGATACATACGCTCCCAGGCAAAACTGCCATCCGTACGTCTCCTGTTCCTACTGCATGATCATCTGCCAATTCCCTTTCCGGCTATTCTATAACCGAAAAGGCAGGCACCACCTCCTTCAAGCTGAAATCGACACGTACAACCGATAACTATGACTACAACGCATTGATTTGGATCGTGTACGCAAACTCGTAGGCGCAAGCAGCACTTCACTACAGGAAGGAAATAAAGAGTAAGGACGACATCTAGTAAGCTGTCTCAAGTGAAAATTGTGTTCCAACATGCCTTAAACTATTTATACTCAAGCGATAATTAGATCGACAGACTGTAAATGTACTTAACACAATGTGCAATGAAAAAGGGGGTTGCGTAGCAAAAGACCATACTTCTTTGAGACTAGCAATCTACCTTCTCTCCTATTCCGTAACTTCCTAGTCGAGGCGAGAATCCCCGCCTATTCCGCACCACAGTCGATGATGCCCTAACCAATCAAGTTTGCGTACTGTCCTAGTCGGCTGACCAGCTTACATTCAGTGTCTCATTCACTCTACCTTATGAAAATACACTGGAATTGTAGCAGGACAACATCGCTGCTCTGCACGAGCAAACTACTTATTTAACGCGGTCAGCCTACTAGCTCGCTCAATACTTCGATTCCATCCCTGCACGTACCGCAGTCCGATTCGTCGGCAACTGTTGTACGAGCACAAGACTAATCAGCAACACAAACGCAAACAGTGCAAAAATCCACAATGTCGGTCCGACCGACCAATGATCCATACTCCAACCGATCAAATATTGCAGCACCGAACCGCCGATCCCGCCAGCTGCAATCAGCGTACTCGTCGTTCGTTCCACCATGCCAGGCATTAGCGTATTGGCAAATACGAGCGCGATCGAGAACAGACCCGAAATGCAAAAGCCAACTCCGAAAATAAGCACATACATCATAACCGGGCTGGAAAAGAGCGCCAGCGCAATAATGAGCAGCATTGAAGCGATCGTGCTGCCAATTAGAAACGGCGCATAACTCATCGATTCCGCCATCCGTCCGACAAACAACCGTCCAATCGTAATCGCTCCCCAGAAAAAGGTAACACTAAGCGAAGCCGCCGCATCGCTAATATGAATACTTTCGATCAAAATCGAAGGTAGAAAATTCATCATACCTAATTCGATGCCCATATAAACAAAGAAAAATAACACAAAGATCGATAATAACTTCAATTGTCCACTTTGATATTTAGGCTTCGCCGCCGCTGCTGTCGTATCCGTGTTCATCTGATCCTGATGCAAATGCGCCGAGCTGTCCGCAGGCATTCGCATCCAGAACAACAACAACACCAATGTGGACAATGCGACCGTATAAAACGACAGATGCCATACACCGAGATAAATATACAAACTTGCCAGCGCCGGCAACAGCATCGAGCCGACACCAAAATACACATCCAGCTTTGTCATCGCTACCGCCTTCTGCTCCTCGGCAAATTCAATCGTAAATGCGCCGATCGAAGATTCGATAATACCGGAGCCAAAACCGACGAAGATCGTCATCATTACCATCCAGCCCCACGCAGGCATCGTGCCCATAACTGCATATGCCAGCGTAATCGCAGTTAAAGCGATCAAAAGCAAGCGTTTACGTCCGATGCCTGCCGACAGTGAAGGCGAGATTAACACCCCGGCAAGAAAACCGATAAACTGCAAAAACAGCAGCGTACCACCATCGCTATAACTGCGCTGATAATGCGGCAAAATGACCGGCAATAGTGCACCAAGCATAACGCTCGTAATCCCAATCAAAAAATAAAACGCACAACTCAACCTAAAAATTCGTTTCATGTCCACCTTCACCTTCCCATAATTATGTTTAGAAGCTTGATATTTCCAGTCAATTTCAACATAATGAATGAGCGCACAGCCCCAATGGTGCTGCTGCCCACAATAAACGTATGCAAAGGAGCAACTATGATGACGAACGTGCTGGAAAATTTCACTGAAACGACATTAGACGAACGACTGCAATGGCACTCCCCACCGGAAAACTGGTCGATCAGCTCGCAAAAACAGGTGCTCACCTTCAAGCCGCTAGCAGAAACCGATTTTTGGCAAAAAACGCATTACGGCTTTCGGGTCGATAACGGGCATTTTCTCTTTGCCAAAGTGCAGGGCGATTTTCAAATGACGACACGCGTCCGTACATACCCGGTACATCAATATGATCAAGCCGGGCTGATGGTTCGCTTTTCCGATCGTTGCTGGCTGAAAACATCGGTTGAATTTGAAACCGATGGACATGCCAAGCTCGGTGCAGTAGTGACGAACAATGGTTATTCCGACTGGTCGACACAAAACTTCCAGGCAGGCTTTACAGAGCTAATGTTCCGCATTACCCGTGTTGCTGGTGATTACACGATTGAATACGCAGAGCCGACAGATGATAACGCATCAGAACCGGCATGGCAGCAAATGAGAATTGCGCATCTGTTCGATGATGTGAATGATCAGACTCCTTTCCAATGTGGTGTGTATGCATGCTGTCCACAAGGACATGGTTGCGAAGTGGAGTTTGATTTTCTCCATATCGTACAACTAGACATGCCCACCAAATAATCCTATCATTTAATTTTATGTATATTAATTATATATATTACAATTATTAACTATAATCGCTTTTATAGTGACGTTCAATGTAAAATTTACGTCAATTTTTACATGTGAAACTTGTTTAATACTCACTTGTTAACAGTTTACGTGGAATAATATGGAAGACAGAAGCTTGTTGCTACGATTATTTGATGCCATTGTATGTGCACATCCATTTATCTATATGTTAGCTTTATATTAAAACCGAAAACAGGAGCAACTGCGAGCTTGTTCGTCGTTGCTCCTGTTTGTTTATCACGTTTATACGTCGGCAGCAACATACTAAAATAAGATACACATCCATATCATTGCTCCACAAATTGTATGCAAAATACCGCTACCATCGCACACATATTTTTGGATATTTTTATACATAATGCTTGCCAATATCCCCCATGTTCGCTATAATGAGAACATAAGTTCCCGAAACATCCGTTCCTATAAGGTGGTGAAATGAATGGCTGTCTTTTTATCTGCAGAAGAACGTTCCCTAGTAAAAAGCTATTTGCTGCTAACTTATATTCAGAAGAAATTCGATCATGATGCCCGTATGATGAAGCATCAGGACGCTTTTGATAGTCCCGCATTGTATATGGAAATTATCCAGGGTGGTATTGATCGTACCAATTTGTTATTGTCCGAAGTACGACGTGATTTGCGCAGACATCAAATCCGCCTATATGAAGTCGATCGATCCGAACATGATGTACAAGCGCAAATCCTGTGCAAGGGCCATCATGGAACCTTTCACATTCCTGCCGACGAGTTTTATCACGAAGCATCTGCACGTATGCGCGCATACGTTGGCTTAAGCACAAACGTTACGACTACAGCGTCAACGCATACGGATGATCAATCCGAAACGCCTGCTTTCTCCCCTACACGTGTAAACAAATCGACACGTTATGCAGGCAATTATGCACCTTATCGTACCGGCGCATAATGAACTAAAATATACAGCTATAGTGCTGGATACAATCATGCTGTTTATCGTTCAGCGCTCCCGAATGAGTTGAGTCGATATCGTTTAAGCGATAGAAATGATCTGTTAGCCTATGTTTTGCCCAATTGATGTTTGCCTCTGTCTCTGCTAAACGTCCTTTGTTTACACAAACCGGCTTTATAAATAGATCGTTAGCTTCACCCTCATAAGCAAGGCGACGTATATCATAATCAGCAGCTAAACGATACCAATATGTAAATTTTGCAGCTTTGTCCCTTTTCTGAATCTAGAAATCGCGATTATCCCCCTATAATTGCGATTTCCCCACTTACGACGATATGAGGACTTTGGCAGAGACAGTTTGAGCATATGTAGCCTAGTTCATACACCGTGAACAGTCCCCAATAGCTACGCCAAAAAGACCTTGAACCGCAAACAGCGGAGACAAGGTCTTTTGCTTGTGTTTCTTTTTGTGCTTCTTTTCGTGTTTCTTTTTATATCTTATATTTCTTGTTGCATATCGATGCTTTCGATGATTAGCGCCATCGTAGTCATCACTACTCATCACTACTCATCACTACTTGTCACTACTCATCACTACTTGTCACTACTCATCACTACTTGTCACTTTAGCACTACGATTCATCTGTGATTGATTCATCGGGATTAGCTATCATTTGTTCATCTAACGGGCTACGGCGCGGCTCTTTGGACGGTTGAATGATATAATGACGGCTTAACTTGACCACATTCCGATTCGGACGGCGAATGAGCACATACTCATCATCCCAAGCGATCACAATACCGCGCACATCATTGTCGCGAATATCATCGCGTACGACACGTACCTTTTCACCGGACAGACGATAGGCGTCCAGTTGTTCTTCACTAATCATCTCAATTGCTCCTTTCCAGCTGTGCAATCCAGCCTATCGATTGCCATTCGTATAACCGTTCGGTAGGCGTAGGCATCGGTATGGCTGTCTTATGAACAGCTATATGAATATACGTTTGCATGACCGTATAATCTCACCGTTGTCTCATCCGATCATAACCTCATCCCTACCGCAGATGTTAACGATCAAAAAAAGACCTAAATGAATGATCATTTAGGTCTTGTTAAAGCAAATGGAATGATGATCCAAAATATGATTAACGCTGTGCATGCTCTTTGGAATCGTTTTTCTCGAACCAATAATCAAGCACTTTAGCGGACATCACACGCTCATTGACGTACTCTACCTGATGATTCGAAAATTGCGGCTCCCAGGCGAAGTCCAGCTCTTGACACAAATTCACAATAGTCAGCAATTCAGACCATGCTACATAACGTTTGTACCAAAAGAACTGAGGATGTTCAATCATATAGGGATACAGGTCATCAAATTCAGTGTGCTTGCAATCCAAAGCACGTTCGAAGTGTACTTTTGCGTCAGCCAGTTTGTTCAGGAAAAATTGTTCAGTGATCGGCTCTTTGCTCATTAGTCTGCCTCCCCTCCCTAACATATCTTTATTATAAGACAACGGGACCCCATTTGGAAAGAAAATATCGTATTTTGGTAAAATCCGTGTAAGCTTATCCAAGTCTAGTGTCGGATCATGGGGTTATATTTACACTATCGGTCACATCTACTTATATCATAAGACAAACCGAAATAAAATGCATAAATAATTTTAAAATATCATTTTACAATCGATGTGTACGAGATGGTTGACAGCGTTCATGCCTGGAGCGATGCAGAGCGCTTGCCTTATCGCTTACGCAAATGTAATTTTGCCATCGTCCAGTGAAGCGATTTTGACGAGCGAATCGAGACGAATGCCTTGTTCACGAATCGCATTCGCACCATTTTGGAAGCATTTTTCAATGACGATGCCGACGCCGACGAGCGTTGCACCGGAACGCTGAATAATTTTGACCAGCCCGCGTGCCGCATCACCATTAGCGATAATGTCATCGATAAACAAAATGCGATCATGTTCGGTCACAAATTGTTTGGACAGCAAAATATCGGTCACAATACCTTTCGTAAACGACGGCACACGCTCAACGAGTGCATCCGGATCAGCAAGCAGCGTCTTTTTACGGCGTGCAAATACGAGCGGTACACCGAGTTCGAGCGCGGTTGCAAATGCAACCGGAATGCCTGACGATTCGACGGTCACAACGCGTGTAATACGTTCACCTTCATACAGACGTGCAAATTCTTTCCCCATGCTCATCATCAGCTGCGGATCAACCTGCTGATTAAGCAATGCGTCCAGCTTTAGTACATCACTTGATAATACGGTTGCTTCTTCCAAAATACGTTGTTTTAATTGTTCCATCATCCGTCCTCCATCATTCATATCGGTCGAGTCCAAGCATGTTATCAGCTGCGTTGCAATTGCTTCTGTTAGTGCGTGCGTCTTTGTATAGGTGTATGTTGTCATCCTACGCGCTGTTGCTTGGACTGGCTACGTCTTACATCACATTTTGATGTATTCGTCGCTTGTGTAGCATTTCCTGCCATTGTGTATCATTATAGGTTGTACTTACGTTTCGCCTTCTAATTGCGGTGCCGCCATATCCGTCATCCGGGTCGTTGGCTGTTCAGGCACAAATTCCAGATACAGCTTTTTCAGCTCGTTTACTACATGTCCGAGCGAATAATGCGTTTTTGCTTTTTCCCAGCCAGTACGCGCTAGTTCATAACGATAGGCAGGATCGGCAATGACTTTTTCCAACGCTTCTGCTAGCAATTGCTCGTGATCCGGCGGCACGAGTAGACCGTTTACGCCGTCCTCAATCTGCTCGGCAATACCGCCTACATCCGTACCAACGAGCGCCAGCCAGCATAATGCTGCCTCCGCAAACACTGAACCAAACGCCTCCGCTCGTGACGGCAATACAAAAATATCGAAAAATGGCATAAATTCTTCAGGATGAAGCGTATACCCGTAAAAGATCGTATCCTCATAAATGCCAAGCTCACGCGCCATATTTTCCAGTTCGGTGCGACTTGGTCCATCTCCGATAATATGCAGTACATACGCATGTCCATGCTGCTTCAAAATCGCGCACGCTTTAAGCAATGTATCCAGCCCTTTTGCCGGTACAAGGCGACAAACGGTCATCAGTTGAGGCACTTCATTTTCATGTGGAATCGGTTTGAAACGCTTCTCGTCAAAACCGTTCGGCAATACGATAATGCGTTCCGCATACTCCACATAAGGTGCCAGATAACTTTTAAACGATTGCGAAACCGTCATTAAGCGATCGGTTTTCAGCTCCAACTCGCGATAAAGTGAGATTAGAAACTGCTGTTCGCTGCTGCCTGCCTGTATTTTGCCGTTTAAGATGAGCTCGCGTTCATAGCTGGAGTGAATCGTCTGAATGATCGGTGTGTGCGGAAACACTTCACGCATGACCAATCCGACTAGCGGATGATGGGAATGAATCAGATCGTACGGTTTAGTTAGCCTGAGCTTTGCCCACCAGCGATAGTCACGATACGTTTGAATGTATTTTTGTACAATCGGACTTTCTCCGTAAATCGTCCAGTCAAATGTTTCAAATACGACATCATCTTTGCCTTTGTTGCGAATACGCTTAGGCAAAGAAAATAACTCCATCTCCCAGCGCGCCGAACTAAAGCGCTCCTGCAAATATGGAATCATCGATGATACGCCCCCCGGTTGTTCAGGAGGAAAAAACAGTGCCTGCAACAATCTCAAAAATATTCCTCCTTCCTGTCAGTTCATTGTCCGATTGAACGGCAATCGGTACACACGTCTGAGCTTTCTACTACACGATTGTATCATGGATTGGCGCAGACCAACATAACAAAACCGCTCAAAAATCGAGCGGCACTACTGTAATGTATCATTTGTCGTTGCATTGTCTGCCATCAGCGGTCTTTCAGGTTGTATGATTTGCATATGTAGCCTAACTGCTGTCACCTGTCAGACAGCTATACGACAGTGGGAAGCACTGATGTTGTATTGATTGGTGACATGCTGATTTACGTTCACATCTGGTGTGTGATTGAAATAGCCTGCTATGTTCACACAGACACATCGCAATATTTTTTTAGCATATGATATACGCCGTCTTCGTTATTCGACAATGTGATCTCGTCTGCGGCTGCTTTCACATCAAGCGGCGAGTTGTCGACCGCAATCCCCAGCCCGGCATAACGAATCATCGACAGATCATTGTAATAATTACCGATCGCCATAATATGCTCGGGTGCGATGCCTTTTTGCTGAGCGAATGCTTGTAGAGCAGTGCCTTTGGATGCGTCTAGATGCATCAGATCGATAAAAAATTCACCGCTGCGCTGTACATTAAATGTCGGCGTCCACAGACTCCAATCCGCATATGCTGCATCAAGCTGATCCGGCTGTGCAAATACGCTTAGCTTGAGTACCGGTTCGCTCAATTCACTCCAATGCGGTAACAGTCGCGGCTGCATATTAAAGCCTTGAAACTGAGCGTACATATCCTGTGCTGCCGCCTGCATATTTTCAAGCGAATCGACATAAATGTCATAGGCGGTATTCACATCAAAATGCAGCTCATGGCTACGGCAATAGCTAATATAGCTGTCCAATGCCGCTCCATCAAGTGGAAACTGATGCACAATTTTGCCTGTGCCGGTATGAACGGTTGCCGCACCATTATGCACGATCACATGCCCATCTTCATGCAAGCCGAGCTGCTTCATATAAGGAATCGAGTTAGTCGGCGTGCGCCCGGTGCAAAATACAATCTCCACGCCGCGCCCGGCAAGCTCTTGCAGCGCAGCCGCTGTACGTGGCAAAATATGATGATCATCGGTTAACAATGTACCGTCCATATCCAGTGCAATCAATTGATAGTGCATCGTTCCATCTCCATTCTTTATTGTGCTTCTTTCTTTATTACACTTCCTGCTTGATAAGACTTCTCGCTTGCTTATACTTCTTCGCTGCGACCGAGCAGCTCCAGCTCGATCGCGGTTAATTCACGGTAATGTCCAAGCGGCAAGCCTGGATCAAGCTCCAATGCGCCCATCGAAACACGCTGCAAATAAATCACCTTTTTCCCAACCGCTTCAAACATGCGTTTGACTTGGTGAAACTTGCCTTCCGAAATCGTCAACCGAATTTGTGACACCGTACCGTCCGCTGTGTGCGAGGAGCCGGTAATTTCCAATGCGGCAGGCATCGTCATATAACCGTCATCCAATGTGACCCCTTCTTTAAAGCGCTCCACATCATGCTCATTCACATCGCCCAGCACATCCGCTACGTACGTTTTGGGTACGTGCTTGCGTGGCGACAACAGTTCATGGGCAAGCTGACCGTCATTTGTGAGCAGCAACAGCCCTTCGGTATCTTTATCCAGTCGTCCTACCGGAAACGGCTCAAACACCCGATACTCCTCATCAAGCAAATCAATTACCGTGCGATCGCGGCGGTCTTCGGTTGCCGAAATAACGCCTTGTGGCTTGTTGAGCATAACATAAATATATTCACGATAATCGACACGCTGTCCATCAAATTCAAGCTCGCTTTGCTGCGGATCAACTTGTAAACCGCTGTCTTTGACGGTTTGTCCGTCTACACGAATGCGCCCTTGCTTAACTGCACGCTTTAGTTCACTGCGTGTGCCATAACCAAGATTGCCGAGTATTTTATCGATTCGTTGTTTTTTGCTCGTTGTTGCCATCGTCTACATCCATCTCCATCCTGCCGGGTATTCATTTTTCAAATTGCCATCTTGTTGCCATTTGCCCCAGCCAACCGAATAGCCGTCAATACAAACAAGCACTATACCTTTTGCGGTTACGCCGGGATCACAATCGATCCGCTGTTCATCAATGATGAGCGTCTGTCCTTTTAAATAGGCGATTGCTTCCGTCGAATCAAGCGCCAAATTCAGGCGCCGCTTCGCTTCGGCTGGAAGTAACGCTGTCGCGAGCGCATGACTTGCCGCCAAACGTCCATGTTTGAACGAGCCGATATACCAGCCAGGGCGAATCACTTTCAATCCTTGCAAACGCTGTTCAGCAATTGGCGACAAATACAAATTGTTACCGTAAGCGATCATATAACGCGGATTAGCAGACTGCTCGTCATTCAAATTCACATTTAACTCCTGTGCGCTAAATTGCTGCCAAGCGAGTATGCCATCTTGCAACTCATCCGCCGGATGAGCAGCCGTTCGAGCCGACTGTCCTTTTTTGCCATACCCTTTGCCATCTGAACGGCGAGCGGCTGCTTTATCGTCATAACCGTCTCGACTACTAGACTTGCCGTTCTGCGCTTTGTCTGCTCGTGCCGACTTGTCACGGCGCACACGTCCGCTCGCTTGCGCTTGTCGTTGCTGTCCATATGCTGCTGCATCATTCGCTTCTGCAGATGTAGCGATCGCAATTGAGCGATCGCTGCTACGGATGCCTGTATGATCAAGCACAGCAAGATAATGACCTTCCCCTTCAATATGATGCGGCCATAAACGCACCGTATTGCTAGTTTGCGCGATGGCTGCGGCAGATAAAGGCTGATCAGCCGCAGCCATTTCATTTAATACGGAGCGTCCTGCAGCGATTTCTTGCTCAACTAATGCTGCCCACTGACTTTGCCCAGGCTGAAAATGTTGGCTGCCTACCGGAATCGTCGCCTTAAACTGTTGATGTTGATCGAGAAAAACAGCGATGCTGCGTTCATTTTCCTCCGGTGCAAATGTACATGTTGAATAGACGATCCGTCCGCCAGGGGCAAGCATACGTGCTACGGTTTGCAAAATATCCCGCTGCATAATCGAGCAACGTTCCACTGAATGATGTAGCCATTGCCGTGCCGCATCTTCATCTTTGCGGAACATGCCTTCGCCTGAGCATGGGGCATCCACCAGTATTTTATCAAAAAAGCCTGCAAACCGCGTTGCGATTCGATCCGGTGTCTCGTTTAGTACGATCGCATTACGCACACCGTATCGCTCTAAATTTTTGCCTAGCGCTCGAATGCGCTCACCGCTTAGATCATTAGTAACGAGCAAGCCTTGCCCTTGCAGCGCAGCAGCGATTTGCGTCGATTTGCCGCCGGGTGCTGCACACAGATCAAGTACACGATCACCTGGCTGCACTTGTAACGCTTCTACTGGACTCATCGCACTTGGTTCCTGAATATAATATAACCCGGCATAATAATACGGATGCTTGCCCGGACGTTCTTCATTGTTGACATAATACCCTGTTTCACACCACGGAATCGGACGCAACTGGAATGGAGTTTTGCGCTGAAACTGTTCATTTCTTATTTTTAATGTATTCACACGCAAGCCTGCACGCGGAGACTGCTCATAGCTCTGGATAAAAGATTCATATTCCCCTTCCAGTAATTGCTTCATACGCGCCAGAAATTGCGAAGGTAACTGTACAGCCATATTCAATAATGCTCCTTTTGTATCAAAATCGGATTGCTCCGCATCGTGTAGCTGCATTGATCCACACGTTATTATGTTCACGCCGTCTATCGCTGGATGGACACTATCACTACACTACATACAATAGCAATTGTTCATATGCCAACTTTTTACTGACAACAATCATAATCTATTGTCGCTAAACTATGACAACACAAAGCTACTGTTGCCAGTAGGACAGCATATAGTTTAGCACACTCCACGCTTTTTCGGTCCCTTCAAATCAAAAAGCCTGCCGCAATCGGCAAGCTTTTTGGCAATGATGGGCTTGTTGCAACAATCGTATCGGTAAATCCAAACTCATCTTTATCGATATACGACATTGGATGACTACGATTATGTCAATCCGGTCGCCATTCTTTTGCTTTTGGCCCACGTTCATAGCCAGTGCGCAGCGGCAGATGAGGTGCCAGCTTTTTGCAGCCTGCTTTCACTTCTTTGCGCAGTAGCGGATCGGTAATGCAAATATCGAGCGGATAAAAGTCAAACGGCTCATGCTCATATCGCTCCAAACGTGCAATGTATTGCCGCACATCCGCAAGCAACCGCTCCATATCGATCCCAAGCGCATGATGTGAACAGGCATTTAGCTTATGCAAACTGCTGTTCAACATTTTGATCGCACCAAGACGTTTATTGTACATCGAGTTGACCGTTCCGTTGCGAAAATGAAACAGCCCGACCGCTACTTGTAACAATCCCTTATATACCGGTTCCCTGTCCTTTTCCAGCCACAGTTCTTCCAAAACTTCATGACATTCAAAATAATCACGATCCCGGTTGAAATAGACTAGATAGGCGATATACAGCGGGTGGAATTCATGACTCATCTTGTTCTTCTTCAATCATACGAGCGCCGGATTTGCGCATTTTGCGTACCGCTTCCCCAAGCTGCTGCAAACCCGCAAAGTCTTGCTTTTCCCATAATTCATTGAACTTTTGCTGACTTTCCAGCGCTTCGGTAATTTTGTGCAGGAAGTATAGACGATGGATATCTTTTAATACCCGCTGCACGAGATTCGCCTCATCTTCAAAACTTTTTTGCGCGTCGAGAATATCCTCGCGAATGCTGGACATTTCGTTATCCAAAATCATTGCCGCCTCGGCTGCCGTTTTCAGACGATCCCGAATCGGCGTCGGCAAGCTTTGACGATATTTATAATTAAGCGAATGTTCAATCGTTGCCCAGAAATTCATCGCCAGGGTACGAATCTGAATTTCGGCAAGTACGATTTTTTGACCGAATGCGGTTTGTACCGGATATTCGGCAATCATATGGAAGCTGCGATACCCGCTATCCTTAAAGTTGGTCACATAATCTTTTTCATAAAGAACGGTCAAATCCTTGCGTGCACGAATATATTGTGCAACCCAGCGAATATCCTCCACAAACTGGCACATGATTCGGATGCCTGCGATATCCTCAATTCCGGTGTCAAACTGATCCATTGGTACATCCAGACGCTTCGCTTTATCCAAAATGCTGGATATTTTTTTGACGCGTCCAGTAACAAATTCGATCGGTGCGTATTCTTCTCTCTTTTTTAATTCGGCGCGCATCGTTTTGAATTTTACTTTCAATTCTTCAACCGCTTGTTCGTAGGGAAGCAAGAATAACTCCCAGTCTCTATCATCCATCTTCATGCCTCCTCATGTATGACCTGTTTCTTTTAACATGTTGAAAAGGCTGCCTGTCAGCGGTGAGCTGCTCCGACCGCCTCGGAAATATGTGCGAATCCGTCGCGTTGCATCAGCTCACGGATTCCGTTATGAAGCCGCCTTGTAATCTGCGGGCCTTCATAAATGAATGATGTATAAATTTCCACCAGGCTGGAGCCTGCCTTGATTTTATCATATGCATCTTCGCTCGAAAAAATGCCGCCGCAACCGATGATCGGCAACTTGCCTTCGGTCTGGCGATATACACGGGAAATAATCTCGGTGGAGCGCTCGGTCAATGGGCGTCCACTCAAACCGCCAGTCTCACCAGCGCTATCATGGGTTAGTCCATCACGGGACAGCGTTGTATTCGTAGCGATAATACCCGCCGCACCGCTCTGACGAATCGTTTCCACCATATATTCCAGTTCGGCATCACTCACATCAGGTGCGATTTTTACGAGTACGGATTTGGCGATACCGTGATTTCTAGCCTGTGCATCCATCTCCTGCATCACCTCAGCGAGCAACTCTTTCAGCTCATTGCCATGTTGCAGATTACGCAGGTCCGGTGTGTTCGGAGAGCTAATATTGACGACAAAAAAATCGGCATACGTGTATAGCTCGCTAATGCACGCTTTGTAATCGTTCGCCGCTTGTTCATTCGGGGTCACTTTGTTTTTGCCGATATTGATCGCTAACGGGATCGGATGATCGACCAGATGACGCAAACGATCCGCCATCGCCCATGCGCCTTCATTGTTAAAGCCCATCCGATTAATGAGCGCCCGATCTGATGGCAAACGAAACAAACGCGGCTGGTCATTGCCTGGCTGTGGCTTCGGCGTCACCGTGCCGACTTCCATAAAACCAAATCCGGACGCGGACAAGCCAGCTACCGCTTGGGCATTTTTGTCCAGACCAGCAGCCAAGCCGACCGGGCCGGGAAACGTAAGCCCGAACAATTCCGTTGTCATATCCGGTGTACTATGGATGCCATACATCGACTGCATAGCAGTAAGGGTACCGGGAATGCGCACGCCCGCGCCTAGCCCTCCGATCACCAGATGATGCGCTTTTTCCGGGTCCATCCGAAACAATACAGGCTTGAAAAGATTACGGTATAACAAATTCCATTCACTCCGTTCCTGGCATAGGCATAAAGCCATGATGCATAGCGTTGTGCAAGGTTCCTCAAGGCTCCATGCAAGATGACTCTCTATTCTAGTTTATCCTGTTCTTTCACAAAAGAAAAGCGATCTTCTCGTTTTGAGAAGACCGCCTATTCGTGCAGCTATCGCTTATATGCACATCTCCGGCAAGAGCGGCGATCGTCCTAATGAAGCCAGTGGTACGTACGGCTCGGATCGGTTTGATCTTGTTGCGGTTTTTTGTCCGAAACATAGCGTTTGGACGGGATTTGTGTCTCATCAGGCAGCACATCGCTAGCGATCGTTACTTTTGTACCGAGTGGCGCCATATCGAACAGCTCCTCGATATCGTCCTTATTCATCCGTACACAGCCGAGCGATTCATCCGCACCGATGCTATTCGGCTCATTCGTGCCATGAATCGCATAATTCGTATCGGATAATTGCATCCCACGACTGCCAAATTCACCGCTCGATTTGCCATTCGGATTCATAACCTTAATCGATAAATGAAACACGCCTTCCGGCGTTTTTGTGCCGCCAAGTCCAACCGGATAATTGCGCAGCAGCTTTGTACCGCTAACTAAGCCAAGCCGATGCCTTTTTTTATCGACAATGATTTCCAGTGGCTCGCTAAAATAAGGCCGATTGCCAAGCGTGCTTGCAAACAGCTTCTGCATCTCACCACTAAAGCCATTTTCGGGCATCGCTTGCGTATGATCAAGCGGATACGGCTGCAATGTACGAAACGATTGATCCATCGTCTCTGTCGTACCGGACAACCAATTGGACGGAAACGATTGATCAAGCTGCATCAACCCTGCCGGCAATTGCCCACGCGCTGCTTTAAAGCTCGCCAGTGCGGTTTGCATGACAGCAAGCTGTTCCTGCTGCTGCATCCATTCCGCTGCAGCGGCAGCACGAATGCCCGAAGCTGCTGGTTGACAGCGACATGCCGCCGCATTATAAGACTGCACTTGTACTTGCGCTGGCATTTCTGCCGCCTCCATCGTATACGCAACCGGCAATACATGTTTCCACAATTCCCAGTTACCGGATTTTTCCATGCCAAGTATAGCTACACGTTCCGGCTCGGTGCCGTTCGATTGCTGTGCCATATATAGCGCCAATCCGTTGCCTGCGGCAGTGCTACCACCTGAAGCGGCGGTGAAGCTAAGTGGCGCATGATAAGCTGGCAGCTGGACAGTTTGTTGGACACCGTTATTGCCTCCATTTACAGCGCTATTCGTTGCCGCCCCAGGTGCCGCATCCATAGCGATCTGATCGCTGGCTGCGGGCAAACCGACCGAGCGCATCATAAACAGAAACAGCAGCACGAGTCCAAACCAGACCAAACGCCGTTTGTGCACTTTACGCTCGCGCGCATGCCCCATCTCCATCACTTTCGCTTCGTAATCTTTCAGCACTTCCGCCGGAATTTGGCTTTGCTCAAACGCCTCGTATACATCACCGGCGCGATTATAACAATAATTGGCTTTACCAATCTGTCCGTCGGCATCATACTCTTTGCCAAGCAAATACCAACCCATACGATTGTCAGGATGCATTTTCACATAACGTTTTAAATAAAGTAAGTTTTTCATCACACTTCCGGATACTCGCTCCGGCTCCCCTTTCCCGGACTTCGCAGCCGTATGATTATGTATACTTGTTTGACTGCAATACCGGTTTTTTGGTCGTGATGCCCCGATTCACGCCAAAAAAACCTATATTCCTTTTTATCGGTCAAAAGAAGCCATTTCTCGATAGAACAACTATAGGGCTGTTGAATCAAATTGTATCACTACGTTCATACTTTATTTGCGGAAATGTGAAATGGAAAACGTGTAAAATGCACTATTTCGCCGGTAAACGATGATTTTATATACTATAATTGCAAAAAAGCACCATACTGGCTCTCGCCAACATAGTGCTTTTGCGCGTTTAATACATCAAATTTGCGCATAAACGCATACCGATCTTATTCGGCATGCGGCTCATCAGCAATTTGAATCGAATCGGTCGGGCAACCATCACAAGCATCCAGCATATCTTCATGCATATCTTCCGGAATCGCTGTTACGCCACGGTTGCTGTCGCCGCCAAAAATCACTTCGGCAAGACCTTCATCATCGTAGTCGTAGATGTCAGGTGCAGTCGCGCCACACGCACCGCAAGCGATGCATGTATCTTTATCAACCCAAGTATATTTGCTCATCGTATATCCTCCTATCATTACGTTCCAGTTGTCTATTTATAGGACACCAGTTTGTACAGATATTCAAAATATAATACAAAGCCTCAACAATTTCAAATAAAATCCACTTGACGCATGCTTCATTGCCGATCTGTCTGTCACACAATGATCATGAAATGAAAGCCGTGATATGTCCTTTTTACCCTTACCCATATGCTGTTAAACGCCGTCAGCCTACCAACAGAGCAAGCATAAGGCACCTTACGAGCGTCCAATCTGCCTACTGCTCTGTCTCATCCTGTTGAAAACGTCGCCCATCTTTCTGCAACGATGTTCCACGCAGTTTATGATTGCGAATAAGCGCCGACGGATCATTGCCGAGCATGCCGGCGGTCAGTACGGCACTTTCTCCAAATTTGTCGCGCAACTGGTCGATCACTTCGTTTAACTGTTCCTTTTGTGGCTGACGTTCATAATCAAACAGATCGAGCTGAATCGCCGCTTCACTGCGTGGTAACAAATTTTGCAATGTCACACCGAGCAAGCGGACTGCACCTTTATGATGCCAGTGCCGAATGTATAACTCGCAGGCTTCATAATACACTTCCTCCGCCGTCTCGGTCGGAATTGGCAATGCACGCGAGCGCGTAATCGTCTTCATATCCGGTGTGCGGATCGTAATCTGTATCGTGTGCGCCATCAGTTTCTGCCTACGCATCCGCCGACACACCTGATCGCTTAAGTTGAGCATAACGCGCTTAATATCTTCCAGTTGCTCAATATCGGCTGGCAATGTGGTCGTATGACCGATCGACTTGCTCTGCTCATGATCCGGCTCCACCAATGAATGATCGATACCGTTCGCTGCCTGTTTGAGCCAGCTGCCCATCACACCAAACCGCGCTTTCAAACGCGCTTCATCTGCGACCGCTAGCTGACCGAGCGTACGTATGCCCATTTCACGCAGCTTGGCAGCTGTTTTTTGCCCGATACCGAACAGCTCTGCACATGGCTGCTCCCAGAGCAGCTTTGGCACATCGCGAATACGCAAGATCGAAATGCCATTAGGCTTTTTCATATCCGATGCCATTTTGGCTAACAGCTTGTTCGGTGCAATCCCTACGGAACACGGCAAATGCAGCTCGTCCCGAATACGGGTTTGCAAGGCATTGGCGATATCGAGCGGCGTGCCAAACTGGCTGGAACCGGTAATATCGAGATAACATTCATCGATCGATGTCGCTTGTAGCAGCGGTGTATAACTGTAAGCGATATTCATAAATGCAGCCGAATATTTACGATACAAATGGAAATCAGGTGCAATTACCGTCAGCCGTGGACATTTTTGCAGCGCTTGACCGACTAACATCCCCGTCTTCACACCCATACGACGCGCTTCATACGAAGCGGTCACGACGATGCCTTTGCGCAGCTCCACACTGCCCGCAACCGCTGTCGGCTTGCCCGCATACTTGTCCGGCTGCTCGGCTGCATGGACGGAACAATAAAAAGCATTCATATCCACATGCAAAATAACCCGTCCACGCGTTGGATAATGACCGCTGGTGTCTTGTTTCATCTGCTCTCCCCCTGTCATCCTCCGACATTTCGCTGACAGCTCTACCGCTTGTATCGTAAGTTTATATTGTAAGCTTGTATAGTGATGATCCACATTATCGTCATACGCCAAAATACATCTATGTAGCGAATATACGTTCTGTTTTATTATAAAAAAAGAACAGCCATTTGACAATGACCATTCCGTTCTATTGCGCACCCAGCGCATGTAATTCCAACGTGTACATGCGGCAAACGATCTCAAACACATCATCATACGTAAACAATATAAAATGACGTAACCGTTGCAGCTCAGCTTTGCCTTGCTGCCTGGCGTTGTCCAGCAGTGTGGAATGACGATATTCCAACCAGTTAGACGGATAAGCTGACTGTGACTGTACACTCTGTACATCATCACCATACAAATCCAGCTCTACCACGTTAAAATAGTACACCCCTTCCAAGCGGAGCGTATACATTATAAAATCATCCGACTTTGCATCGCTGCCCAGTGCCCCATTAAATTCACCTGTTAATGTGACCGTACGCCGTTCCAGCTCATAATCCAGCTTATCCACATAAATCGCATCACGCCCATACATATAACCAAGTGGCGTCCGTACCGCGTCCATATCGTTCAACTGCTCCTCCCATTCATTCCTTTGCCGTTAGGTTGGCTCGTTCGTTGGTTGACCGTTTCGTTCGCTAGCTTATTCGTTCACATTGCCGCACCATTACAATTCCTCGCGCACCGTACCCGGTAGAAACTGCTTCAGCACATCATCCACAACAGCAAGCAGCGGCTGCACGAGCGAACCACCGATATGACAAAGGATATACACATACCGCTCGCCCGCTACCGTTCCTTCCAGCTCGCCACGCGAATATTTCAGCGAAATTTCCAGCACTTCCGGCCACCGATCATACTGCTGAAGCACAGTAAGCTGATGATGATGATACACAATCCGATACGTCTCATCATTGCCAAAAGCAAACACCAACCGCGAATGCAGCATATCAAGCAGCCATTCCGCCTGCTTGCCGTCTGACGCTGTGTTAGTGTTAGTATGACCGATCCGTATTCCATATTCCAGCCCCATAAGCAGCTCCCCTGTTTCACCATTTCTATGTACAAGTATTAAATGCTCAGCAGATCATAATCAATCAAACGCTGCCGATTAAGCAGTTCAACATCTTGGTGAAAATGTCCAAACTACTATCGATCATACTTTAGCTTATGCTGAATCTGCTGCAAATAATCATGCCCCTCCTTTATATCATCGTCGATTAACGCTGCTAGAGCGGCACCAAACCGCTCACCGTTCCACTAGCTCTGCCTTAATTTTCCCGCAAAAGAAACTGCCTGACAATCCCTGTGCCGCTTCAATATCGACGACCAGATCGGTTACCTCATAGCGGAAATCCATTTGTGCAATCACATTCAAACGCGCATCTGGCGGCGAGAATTCCACATCAGACGCCTCCAAAAACGTCAGTTTTACCGCTTGTGTTAGCGCTGGATCAGCCAGCTCTACCGTCAACTGTACCCGTTCTTTGCCAATGTCATAATCGGTAATGATCGCCTGTTCAAAGTCCGGAAAATAACCTAACTGTTCAACAACCGCCGCACTGCCTTCAATCGAAAGCAGCGGTGAAAAAGCAAGCTGAATGATCGCCTTCTGTCCCCATTGCAATTCATCTTCATTAATATGCAGCGTAATACGCTCTCGATCCAGTTCCCGCACACTACCGACGACATAATCACCCGCCTGCACCATCACGATATCATGCAAATCAAACGGCAATGGCTGTTCCAATGTATAGTCGATCGTATAGTGATTGCCTTGCTGTTCTACACGTTTAATTCCGATTTCCATGGTCATAATCCTCCAACAGTTCATATTTGTGTTGTTCCATTGTACCAGAACATCATGATACAGCCTATGCGATCGCCAATGAAACAAACGCAATCAGCGCATCCATTTGTGCGTCATGCACAAACAAACAATGTATTTTTACGGTATTTTCCGGTAAAATTACCGTATACCTCACATAGCCGAAAATGCTATAATAATCAATTATACTCAGGTTTCATCTGTTATCGACAACGATAAATGAGTGTTTATGAATCTTGGTCCAATCAAAGGGGGATTCCACATCATGTCCAAATCCATCTCAATTTTCGATACGACGCTGCGAGACGGTACACAGGGGGAAGGTATCAGTCTGTCGGCAGACGACAAATTGAAAATTGCGCGCAAGCTTGATGAGCTTGGTGTGCATTATATCGAAGGCGGTATTCCGGGCAGTAACGGTAAAGATATCGAATTTTTCAAACGTGTTCAACAGCTCCATCTGAATGCGAAAATTACCGCTTTTGGCAGTACACGCCGTAAAGGTAGCACCGCACAAGAGGACGCCAACTTAAAACGGATTGTCGAATCCGGTGCACAGGCAGCCACATTGGTGGGCAAATCGTGGGATTTCCATGTGCATACTGCATTGCAAACGACGCTGGAGGAAAATTTGGCGATGATTGCTGACTCAATCGCCTATTTGAAGCAGCAACAGTTGGAGCTGATCTTTGATGCAGAGCACTTTTTTGACGGCTATAAAAATAATCCGGAATACGCCGTATCCGTACTGCGTGCAGCACGAGAAGCTGGAGCGGACTGGCTGACGCTATGTGATACGAATGGTGGTACTTTGCCACATGAAGTGTATGAGATCGTATCCAGACTAGTGATCGAGCTGGAAGGCGCATCGATCGGTATTCATACGCACAATGATTGTGAGCTGGCGGTTGCGAATACGCTTAGCGCTGTACAGGCAGGCGCACGCCAAGTACAAGGTACGATGAACGGTTATGGCGAGCGTTGCGGCAATGCCAATCTGTGCTCGATCATTCCCAATTTGCAGTTAAAGCTGGATTATACATGTATTTCCGAGGCACAAATTGCCCAGCTGACCAACACGGCGCGCTATGTAAGCGAGATTGCTAATGTGCATATGCCGATCAACCAGCCATATGTTGGCAATGCCGCATTTGCGCATAAAGGTGGCATTCACGTCTCTGCCATTTTGCGTGATTCGCGTACGTATGAACATATCGAACCAGAGCGTGTCGGCAACAAACAGCGTATCCTCGTCTCCGAGCTTGCCGGACAGAGCAATATTTTGTCCAAAGCCAAAGAAATGAATTTGGAGCTGAACCCTGAAAACGAAGAAACAAAACAAATTATCGGCAAAATCAAAGATTTGGAACATCAAGGTTATCAGTTTGAAGGTGCTGATGCTTCACTCGAACTGTTGCTGCGCGAAGCGAATGGGGAGCTAAGCGAGCTGTTCGTATTTGAATCATTTAAAATGCTCGTTGAGAAAAATGCGGGCGCTGCCGTTGTATCAGAAGCGTTTGTCAAACTGCGCATCGGTGGTCAAAGCATTTATACGGCGGCAGAAGGCAATGGCCCGGTCAATGCGCTTGATAATGCATTGCGCAAAGCGCTAGTAGAGCATTATCCAAGCTTGCGTGAAATGCATCTGTCTGACTATAAAGTGCGTGTGCTCGATGAAACCGATGCAACGGCATCCAAAGTACGCGTGCTGATCGAATCGCAAAATGTGCATGACACGTGGAGCACAGTCGGCGTATCCGCCAACGTGATCGAAGCGAGCTGGGAAGCGCTAGTGGACAGTATTCGTTATGCCCTGCTCGGACAGCAATTGCCTATACAAGGTCAATCCGTCACTTCAGGCAAACAAGGCATCGTCAATCACTGATAATATAAGCTGTAGCGAACTGGCATTGAACTGGCATTATAGTATATTCAAATGATCAAGCTCGTCATAGGAGCAGTCGACACGATTACGTTTCCAATGACTCAAATGACATGAACAGCAAACGATAGTTTATAAACAGCGAACGATAGTCTAATAAACCCAAACCGCGGCGAAGGGCAGCTCGCAGCATACGAGTTTGCGTATACGATACGCCCTAACACACGCTAGTTAATATTCCACCAATACGATTACAGTAGCCCAGTTCCTTTGTAAGACAGGAACTGGGCTACTGTATGTAGCAGCGTACACTACGACCGTATTTATGCCAAAAAAAGAGACTCCCCGTTCGCCGGAGAGCCTTAATAGAGAGAGGGTAATACACTTGGCAAACAGCCCACATCCGTTCGAGCAAACGGTCATTCAGATTGCCGCCGCTGTTGTACAAAAGCTGAACGACCATATGAAATGTTCCCCTTCCACCGAAGTATGCGGCATACTGCTTGGTAAAAAAGCAGCGGGCGGTACGCAGATTCACTCCTACCGGAGACTGCGTAACGTCGCACCTGACCCGCTGCATCATTTCCAGTTGCATCCGTCTGACTGGATAAAGTGCTGCTATGAGCAACACGAGCTAATCGGTCTGTTCCATTCCCATCCGTACACTGCACCCGTGCCGTCACAGGAAGATATCGAGCGTCTGTCCGACTTTGCCGGGCTGATTTCCGTATATGTTATCGGCAGTCCGCCTACAGCATATGCAGCGCCTGGAATTGGACTAAATGAGCCGCTGCTGCCTACAGCTACTAGTCGATACTCCAGCGATCCATCTTTAGCCAGCGATCACAATGTGCTAGACGACCATTCCAATAACATTCGTGCTTACAATGTAATTCGTCAATATGAGCCGGGCGCACCTGACGCTGCGCCACAGCTATCACGATATGATTTGTTGTCTGTACCGCTTATTTCCTATTAAGGCTGTATAAACGAGTATATAGACTTGTTTACATCACCGTTTTGAATTTTTGTGATATCGTGTTTGATCCAGGTTCTATATAGTTCTCCATGTTCTATTATAGAAGTATATGTGTATGTGCCGCGTAAAAGAATTGGAATGACCTATTTTCCACAGCAAACGATAACCGATCATCCGACTTGCAGCCGATAAATGTGGCGCTGCTGCTATGTGTTAGTCCACTGATTGTCTATATGTTAAATTGCTAGAAGAGGTGTCCGCCGATTCGCGGATGCTTTTGCGCAGTCGTGGATGCCCAAGCATATCACGGTCGCAAACAAACGGAAAAGCGGATAAAGCGTCTAAGCTGCTAGTATTGCTATAATAGACAATCATTGACTACCCTATGTTCAATAGGAACAACTAACGACTAAAAATTACTTAATTGCGAATACAATTCCTCCAGCGTATCCACTTGCTTGTGACGCATGAGACGAAGATATTCCTGCCATAACCCAGCAGTCATTTTTGCATCTTCCAGCGCATGATGTCTGACCGTCACAGGAATATTTGCCTCCTCCAGCACCTCGTCTAATCCGTAACTACCAAGTGAAGGCTTGAGCCATCTGGCGATCATCATCGTATCCAGTATGCGGTGGGTTAATTGAATTTTGGACGTTTTCCATAGTGCAGCATTCAGAAAAGCTTTGTCATGCCCTGTACCGTGCGCAATCAATACCGAGCTGCCCGCAAATGCCATAAAATCATGTAACCCGTCGATTAATGATGGTGCGCCTTCGATCATTTCCTGGGTAATACCAGTTAGCACCGAAATATTGTCCGGTACAGTCACCTTAGAATTAACGAGCGTATAAAATTCCTCTTTGACCTCACTGCCTACTAGTTTCACCGCACCAAAAGACAAAATCTCATCCCCATGCTGAGGATGAAACCCCGTCGTTTCCAAATCGAAAACGACGGTTTCCAGCCTGCTCAGTGGATAATGCAGCACCTCTGGACGACGCTGCTCACGCGACAGTGAACGTATAAAAGCCATCTGCTGCGCAGACGGTGCACCAAATACCGAAGCGATCGCCGATGGAACACCACCACTGCGCAAACTCCGCCAAAATCCGCTACTAGCTTTTGCAGGTTCTTTCATAAGCGTCTCCTTTCCAGAAAGCGCAATTGTCTTTGCAGTTCACGATGCGCTTTTTTGACAATGCCCAAACTTTCTCTAAGTTCATGGAAAAATGGCTTTTGCCGCCAATCTTTTTGCAGCATAAATCCGGTGCTCACATATAGCCCATCATCTTCTTGAACCGGTGTCGAATTACGCATCCGCAGCGCCGTCAAAAACGCCTCCTGCATCATTTCCAGCAACGCTAGCGAGGCAGCTTCCAACTGAATGAGCCGTTCCAGCCGTTTTAAAGTAGACGATTCATAAATCCCATTTTGAATCGCCAAAAAACGTGCAGCGTTCACAAGCGGAATATAAATTCCATATTTTACATCAAAATCACCGGCATGTTCACCAAACCGCTCTGGCACAATCTGCCCCAACACATTTAATGTCGCTTTATGGCGTACCGTATTGCGTAAAATTGCCGCCGACATCGCTGGTGTTTCTTGCAGACTGGCATAAAAATACGTCTGCCAACGTTCAGCCAGTTCGCGATCGCCTGCCATATGACGCATATCGGAAGCAATAATCCAATTACGCACCGGCTCCCAACTTAATTCCTCGCGCCAGCTGTCTAGTTGCTGTTGCCATGCCTGCAATGTTTTGCGCCACATCGGTTCGGAGCACATCACTTTCCCTTGGCATTTCTCATACCCGACCTGCTCCAAAATATCCGCCAAACGACTGCCGAAGACTGCGAAATAACGATCTTTTTGCTCGTGCTGTTCATCACTTATGATCAAGCCATTATCCTGATCACTCCAAAGTGTTTGCTCACATCTTCCTGCGCTGCCAAAAACAATAAAAGAATATGCAACAGGAGGCGAACCGTAGCCCGCCTCAACTAATTGTTGCTCACATATTGTTACTGCCTGCCGCATGATCCTGTCATGCATATCGTTGACGACCGCCACCCATTCACAAATATCGCTTTCGTGAAGCTGGGCGTACAACTGCTGCTGGATCATACTACGTTTGGCTTTAAGTGATTCCGGACAAACGGCATCTGTCAGCTCAAGCAAGGGAAGATTGAGAGAAGTCTTTTTCATCGGCTTCATCTCCCAGCACTTATAATGTTAATTGGTGCGTTGGATACGGATTAGCTGTTTGGCTTGCTACGATCCACTTCACCCAATGCTCTCATTTGCTCAGGATAACCGTAAGAACCGTGCTCACTAATATCCAGACCCATCATTTCTTCTTCTTCGGTTACACGAATGCCACCCAGTGCTTTCATAATACCGAGAATAATAAATGACAGCACGAGTACGAAAATGAATGTACCAAGCATACCGAGCAACTGTACGCCGAGCTGATGGAAACCGCCGCCGTATAACAGACCTGCTTGACCTACATTAACTTGTTTTGCCAGCTCTGGTGTAGCAAACAAACCAGTGGAGATCGCGCCCCACATACCGGCAATACCGTGTACGGAAAATGCATAGATCGGATCATCCACGCCCGCTTTTTCAAACCATTGTGCAGTGAAAAATGTAACGATACCCGCGACAAGACCGATTACAACCGCTGCCCATACATCAACAAACGCACAGGAACCGGTAATCGCTACGAGCGCAGCCAGTACGCCGTTCAGCATGCTTGGAATATCGCCTTTGCCAAGTACAACCCATGAGATCAACAGTGCAGCGATACCGCCTGCAGCTGCCGCCAAGTTCGTCGTGAGCGCAACATAAGTGAAGAATCCGCCGCTTGGCGTCAATGCGCTACCTGGGTTAAAGCCCATCCAGCCGAACCAGAGAATGAACACACCGATAACGGAGAACACTTGGTTATGACCCGGAATAATGTTAGGCTTGCCATCTTTATTGTATTTACCAAGACGCGGTTTGAGCATGATCGTTGCTGCCAGACCCGCTGTCGCACCGGTCAAATGGACAACGGTGGAACCCGCATAATCCTGCATACCGATCGCTGCGAGCCAGCCGCCACCCCAAACCCAGTGAGCGATGATCGGATAAATGATAATCATAAACAATACGCCGAAAATAATGTATACGCTCAGCTTTGCACGCTCAGCGAATCCGCCAAAAGCGATCGACAGCGATACCGCTGCAAACGCCAGATGGAACAAGAACATGACCGAGATCGGAACATCCAGACCGGAAAGCGCGCCATATAGCGGCTTCATTTCTTCGCCGCTCAGGAAAAAGCCCTGATAGCCAAAAAATCCGTTCCCGTCTCCAAAACCGAAGCCAAAACCGAAAGCCCAGAAGGCTACCAGTGCGATACCAAGAGTCAAAATTGTTTTACCGGCAACGTGCCCGGCATTTTTCATCCGCACAGACCCTGCTTCCAAAAAGGCAAAGCCTGCTTGCATAAACAGTACGAGTGCGAACGCAAGAAATACGAAAAACGTATCCAGATTCGTTTGCACCGTTGTCGCAGTAACTTCATCCGCTGCAAAAGCGCTGAACGGAAAAGCTAGAAGTGCGGATGCCGCTAACCCCATAACGGCCCATTTTTTTCTCATTTGACCCACTCCCCATGTAATATTACTTCACATATCGTGAAATCCTTAATGTCATTATAATCAGATTAAAACACCGCTGACAAGCATTTATTTTCAAAAACGTGAAAATAGTTTCGTAGCGCTTTTAAAAGCTTAATTTTTCGCACGTTTCAGCACACTTTCATGAGAATTTCAGCTATCTTTAAGCCTGATTATGTATGCTATATATAATTTATTCAATATAATGTTATATCAATAATTTTATAAATGGTTTAGAGAGAAACGATTAGCGTTTATGCCTTGCTATTATAGGGTATATTCGCTTAAGTATTACGTTTGACTGTATGGTTTAAGTTACTGTAATATAGGCGGTAGGATTCAGCAGTGTTGAATCCTCGTTTACATGAACAAAACGGGGGTGAATACGTTGGGGATATGAAATTATACCGAATCGGAGAGCTGTCCAGAATCGCTGGCATCAGCGAACGCACGGTCGATTATTACACTAAGCTTGGTCTGATCGAGCCTGAAAGTCGCTCTCTTAAAAACTATCGTCTATATAGTTTTGAAACTTTAGCTCGTCTGGAACGTATTACAAAGTTAAAGCAGGACAAGTACACACTGGAGGAAATCAAAGATAAGCTAAGTGCATGGGATCGGGTTACCGATGAAGAACAGGTTACCCAGCGCTTGACGGAAATTGAGCTGCATATGGAACAATTGCAGCGCGAAGTGCGCGAATTGGAACCACTGCTGCTGCAGATGAAGCCGAACCAGGCAAAACGTGCATTTATGAATCTGGTTCCTCAGAGTGCCGCTTGCATTGAAGCGCTGAAACTACTACTCGGTCAAGGTTCAGGCTTGATGTGATCCGCTTTACATCTATATGGAGGAATGAACAATGAACGCTATTTTTCTCGTTTTAATTATAGCTGCATTTGCATTGACAATTTGGGCGCAGTTCCGGGTCAAAGGAACGTTTAACAAATTTTCTGAAGTGCCGAATATGCGCGGTTTGAGCGGATATGATGCCGCTCGCCATATGCTTGACTCTAACGGTTTGCACGATGTTCCGATCGAGCCGATCGAAGGCGCGCTTACAGACCACTATGATCCGGTTAACCGGGTCGTACGTTTATCCGAACCGGTCTATTATGGAACGAGCATTTCCGCCGTTTCGGTCGCGTGTCACGAGATCGGTCACGCGATTCAGCATAAAGTGCATTATCCGATGTTGGCGATTCGCCACCGCATTTTCCCGGTCGTTAACTTTGCTTCCGGGATCGCACCGCTGTTGTTGCTAGCAGGCTTTCTGTTCCAATCGTTTAACTTGATCGGGATCGGCGTCTTGTTTTTCTCAGTTGCGGTAGCGTTCCAATTGATTACATTGCCGGTCGAATTTAACGCAAGTAACCGTGCCCGTGACGTGATGGTCGCTGAAGGCTATGTCACCCATGAGGAAGAACGTAGCGTGGGCAAAGTACTGAACGCGGCTGCACTAACTTATGTGGCAGCTGCACTGTTATCTGTATTGGAACTGGCGCGTTATCTGTTCTTGCTGTTCGGTAACCGCGACTAATTGTTTCTCAATCTATCAAATGCATTGCAATAACGTATGCAAAAAAGCTGCTGTCCCTTTTCCACACAGGAATCGGGACAGCAGCTTTTTTGCTCGGTCATTTTGTTGTACTAAATCGGTTTATCAACTGGATGCTGGAACGAGATCGAAGGATGAATGGTGTAATTTAGCTTACTATCGCTTCGTATAAGCGCAATGAAGGCGAGTATCGCTTCTTATTGCCCTGTCTCCATTCCATTCATGATCTGTCTATCTTATGATCGCTTCATCACAAAATTCCAAACTCAGAGGGTGCCTCATTTACAATGGCGGATCGTTCTGACTCTTTTCTGCTTGTCTCTGCTGCTCACGCAACACTTCTTCTTCATAGCGCTTATATATACGCTGCCAGCGGCGTTTTAAGCCAGTTAGACGCAGCAGCAAGCCGTAGATGAAGAAACCGGAAATAAGACCGCCCAGATGCGCCCAGATGCCGATTCCGGGAATAATAAACGTATACACCAACCCGAGTCCTAAAATCGTATAAATCGTCTGCCGGGATACACGGTCAAGCATCCCTCGTTGAAATAGGGCGATATACAGAAATGCTCCATAGATGCCATAAATCGCTCCGGAAGCTCCTGCTGCCAAATGACCTTCACTTGATTGCCGATACAGCTCTAAACTGATCACATTACCGATCAGCCCGCTCGCCAAGTACAATACGCCATAACGCAGCGTGCCGAGCAGCCGTTCCAATGGCGGTGCAAACACAATTAACGCAAATGTATTAAACAGCAGATGATCGAAGCCGATATGAACAAACATCGCTGTAAACGTTCTCCACCACTGATCATAACCGAGCAGATTGGTGAGCGCTCCATATTCAATCAATGTAGCTGTGTTTTGTGAACCGCCATTAAACGTCATCAGTACAAAGACGATCACATTAGCGAGTACAATGAATGAGGTGAGCGGATAAAACCGCAAAAAACTTTTCCAATTTTCGTAACGGACAAATAGCATAAGCGCTCCTTTAGTTTTGACATCGTACATCATGTTCATTATGTTCGTTATGCAGACACAGATGATAGCGCCGGCTGCTTAATGTAACGCTGTACATGCGCTCTATTGCAACGGCAACATAACTATGTTGACCGACAACATAGGAACAGAGCGGTTTACAGATATTGCTTTGTACATGGATCAGGATGGATTTGAGATTACATCGAATTCAAGTTCTAAACCGTAACTAGCCATGCCAACACCATACTGACGATCATAATTAACATGGGCAAAATCGCCTAACTTTTTAATACCGGAAATCCCCCTAATCCATCCAATTACGGTCTAGCCCATTGCTGTCTATGCGCAACTATGCCCTCAATCGTCAGATGAATCAGCAAATGTGATCTTTGCCTATTTGCATACATACGATATGCTAACGAACATCAATTTTGCTTTATTGCTGCTTCTTTATTATAATAAATTCCGACTGAATATGCGAAATAGGCAGCAGCAAGGACAACGGGATCGTGGATTGTTTTGCATTCATAGGTAGCTTGTATGCTGGATTCGCGTTTAATCCACATGCAAATGATCCGAATGCGAACTTCATTTAACTTAAGACAATGTAGTAGTGAATTGCGCTCCCTACATATTATGTACCCTGTTGCTTGCCTTCTTAATAGCTATTCATTTGATGCGCATATATTGAAGGAGGAACTAATAATGACGCAAGAACGTACTGGTGTAGCTACTTTTAAAGGAAGCCCGATTACTTTGCTCGGTCCCGAACTGAAAGTCGGTGATCCGGCACCTGCTTTTACACTGAGCAAAAACTTACTCGAGCAATCCACACTGGCGGATTATGCTGGCAAAATTAAATTAATCAGTGTTGTGCCATCGCTTGATACCGGTGTTTGTGATGCACAGACACGCCGTTTTAATGAAGTTGCTTCTGAACTGGGCGAAGATGTAGTCGTATTGACGATCAGCGCCGACCTTCCATTTGCCCAGGCACGCTGGTGCGGCGCAGCAGGCGTAGACCGCGTAGTCACACTGTCCGACTATCGCGATCATTCGTTTGGCGAAGCGTATGGCGTGTTGATCAAAGAATTTGTAATCGATATGCGGGCGATTTTTGTCATTGATCGTGATGATGTTGTGCGTTATGTTGAGTATTTGTCCGAAATGGCAGAACATCCGAATTATGATGAAGCGATTGCAGCGGTAAAAGGGTTGCTCGGTTAAGCTAGGATTAGCGTTGTAATTATAGACAAAATGCACTTTGAATGGTTGGCAGGCGGCTGTATTGCTTTGCAATCCATAAAAGTGCATTTTTGTATGCCTATAATGGTAGAGACAACATGATTGTTAAGCTTACATAAGACTATATTTCATATAAACAAACGAGCTCGGCTTCATAGTAAAGTAGGCTGCAAAATAGGTTCTCATAAAATTAATTCGTTTTATGTAAGACACAAAATTTTAAATCTTCCTAATTTTTTCAACAAAATCATACTATTTCCTGGACTATCAAAAGTTTCTCCTCTATAATATCCTTTATTTCGAAGTCAATGAATACAAACCACAAACGTAACAAGTAATGCAAAAAATAAAGCCTTGAAGCATTCAAGGCTTTATTTTTACGTTTTATGATCATTGATTTGAATTTGCACATCCTATGTGTATACGATTAAGTACAATTTTAAATACGACGAGCTTTTACGGGTGATCGATCTTGTACTGAGACAGCTTTTTGTCCAGTGCACTGAATAGCGTCAAAATATTACGGTAGTTGGCACCGAGATCACCAAGCGATCCGCGCGAAGCGGAGTGAATATCGATCGCGCTACGCACAGGGCTTACCGATACGATCGAAACGGTAATATCCATAATCCGCCCAAAGCCTGTTTTGCGCTCCAGCGTAATCTCGCCTACACTATGTACCTCATGCAGAACTTTATAGCCGGGGATTTTTTTTAATGTGGATGAAACTTCTTCCCAGGCTCGCTCACGGGAAAGATTATAATATCTTGTTTTCATTTGTGGGTCTTTGGCGCGATCTCCCGTGCCTTCCTGGCTGCGGATAATTCCAATTAACGTTCTTTTAAGCGACAAGACGTTTCCTCCTTTGCATGTACAGACCTCTCATTACTATCAGTGTATCATTACTACGTAAATAAGAAAACTAATATTCTCATAATAACGACCTGCCTGCCAATGCTTAGATCGCTGTATAACTGGAACATAATTTCCAACCAATAATGTACCGACATGCGTATTGGAATCGCTATGATGATCATCGATCCGCTAGAACCGTTTATTTTCAGCTATGTATTCCGGGCTTATATGAACTAATAGACGATGAAATGCCTGCTTTGTCTGTCTGTATCTGTTGCGTTATTCACATACTGTAAGCGCACGCAAAAAACGTTCTGAACAATGGATCACTACAATCCAAATCAGAACGTTTTTTGGTTGGAGCATGTCGACATCAAGTCGGCACCTGCCTTTAAAAAATATGATACAGTCCCGCAAATGCCGTCCGATAACATTGTCTTCGAACCTGCTTAGCAGGTGGGTGATCTCACAACTATATTTGAAGTCCCCACATCCAATGGATAGGGCCGGTCAGCCATAATTGAATTTTAATCTCCCGAGACATTATCATTGGTTCAAAACAACGAGAAATCGAGGCGTACATTGCAGGATGTAAATTTATTATAAACTTCATGCTAGCATTTGTAAAGTCGATTTCGCTTTTGTAATTCACTATTTTGTAATCGCTTACAGTAATATGTATACTGCTTATTTAGCCGCTTCCGTATTGTCATATCGGCTTCATTTATAGTAGAAAAAGCAGCGTTTGTTTATAGTTGACCCCGACATAAGAGCAAAAGTAGACATCTGTTCACAAGCTCATCCCTCATCCCTCATCCCTCATCCCTCATCCCTCATCCCTCATCCCTCATCCCTCATCCCTCATCCCTCATCCCTCATCCCTCATCCCTCATCCCTCATCCCTCATCCCAACTATTATGGCTTCCGAATATAAGTTTTTCAACAAGCAAGTTGCCTATCATACAAACCGCTATCCTTCCTACAACAAATCCCCTGCCTGTTCGTTCATCCCAGGCAGGGGATTTTAAAACGTACACTCATTGGTACACTAAAACTTAACGTTCACGCTCTTTGTCTTTAGTCAGACTATTTTTCACATCTTGATCCATCGATAGTTGTTGGGCGGGAACGTCTTCTAGACGTTTTGCTTGTTCATTGGGCGACTGTTCACCAGCGGCAAGTTGCTCGTCTGCTTGCAGTTCTTTCTCTTTTGCAGCGGCAGCTTGCTTTTCGGACTGCTCCTGCATTTTCAGGAACATGCCATAGAAGTTAAAAAAGGCAAACCATGCGATCGCCGACGACAGACAGAGCACGAACAGTACCGGGTATTTGGTGCCGATAAATAGCAGCGCCACCGTACCGAGCAAAGTCGAGAACAGACGGAACGGACGGACGATCGACAGTAAAACCGCATTTTTAATAATATCTTTCAGCTTCATATGATAATGGGCAATCATCGAAAAGAAGTTGAATAACGATACAAACAGGACGAGCAGGAAGATCAGCATTACGATACCGAGCAGCTGCAAATGCGGAAACTGATTCATATATACGGTATAATCCACATACATAATGACGAACAGCAGCGTATAAAAAATGCCGCCGATCATACTTTGACGATAGTTTTCTTTATAACCGCGGAAAAAGATTTTGAAAACGGATACATCACCTTCACCCATGACCCATTTACGCACAACAGTGAATAGTGCTGCTGTTGCCGGGAACAGTGTGAACGGTGCCAAAATTCCCAATGCCCAATTCGTCTGCAAAATATCATTTTGCGTAAATTGCGGCTGGCTGAAAATAAAACGCATCACCAAAAAAAACAAAAATGGTGACGAACAAATTACCCATAACAGGTTGCTGCCGGCGATCCGCATAATCCACTCGGATATACGATACAACCCGCCCATTACCCCTCTAAACTCCAAAGCATTTCCCCCTTGTCTACACGGGCATCACGATGCCACAACGCTAATGATATCTATTCTAACTATAACTCAAGTTGACAGGACAATACCAGCCCTATTGCAAGCGTTACTTCGGCAGCCGTCACAAAACAACCGCCGCTTGCCAGTACAAGGCAAACGGCGGTTGCAAATACTAGGGCGTATCTTCAAACTGCTTTACAGATCGTTCGATACGGGTAATTTGCGTCAGAGTAAGCTGTACACGGTCTTATTTTTGACCTTTGTGAACAATAAAATGAGACGTAGCATCGTTTGAAGACACTGCCTAGTAGGTTGTCTCAAGTGAAGATCGTATTTGAACGTACTTTAACTTATTCATCAGCAAATGATGGTTAGACCGACTGTAACTATACTTAAGCCAAACTACGAAGTTTATGTTTGATCGTATTCCTATATTCAGCAGCTCTGCTATCATCCGGTTTAGACATTCATTTGCCGAGCGATTCCGCTGTTGTCATCGCTGTTTTGCCATCACCTTGTATGCTCCCCCTATCGGCATAACGACGCATCGTTAGCGGGAACAGAAGGAATGACAGCAATAGCGTGACCAGCCCGATCATGCCAAGGGCGATTACATTGTGCCAAATTTGCTCCAGTGGCAATCCTTTCACGACAATGCTGCGTACGCCTTGTAAAAATTGAGTCAGCGGTAGACATTCTCCGATCACACGTAACGCTTTGGGCATCGCTTCCAGTGGCCATGTATAACCAGACAGCATAAACGATGGCATCGCGATCAGCATCAACGCCTGAATCGCATCAACCTGGCGCTTGGATACGATGCTAAACAAAAAGCCAAGCCCACATAACGCAAAATTAAAACCGAGCGACAGGATTAGCATCGGCAACAATTGTCCGACAAACGGAATGCCAAACCCAAAATGAGCAATCGAAAACGACACCACTACATTAAACAAGCCGACGAGAAAATACGGCGTTAATTTGGCAATTGCCAGCTTCCACGGAGCAAAACGCCAATCGTAGAAACGATGCCACAGACCGGCTTCTTTTTGCCATGTGCAAGATAAGGCAATGCCCAGCAGCAAACATTGCTGCAAAGCGGCTGAGATGACGCCGACCGGCATATAATATTCATAGTTAAATACCGGATTGTACAGCACTCTGGAACGATACGGAATCGCGTTCAGCAATGCGCCTGCCTGCTGACTGCTCATGCCCTTTTTGTCCAGTGTTTGTAATGTTGCGCCGCTGCTTACACTCATAATGACTTGATTGGCGATACGGGAGGCACTGTTGGAATAGATCATATTACTGCCATCGATAAACGTCATAATCGGGATATTGTCGCCATGCTGCAATCCGCTCGCAAAATGAGGAGGGATAATCAAACCGACACGTGCCACCCCATTTTGTACCGCTTGCACGACATCCTCCTCATTCCAGCGCTGTCCGATCACCTTAAACGTATCGGTCGCAGCAAATGCCTGTATAACTTGTCGACTGAGCGCCGAATTGTCGCCATCATACACAACGACAGGCATATCGGTAATCCGTTCATGCGAATACAGAAATCCGAACAGCACCGCATACAAAATTGGCATTAACAGCAAAATGGCTGCCAGCTTGGGGATGCTAAACATATGCTTGCATTCTTCGGCAATCGCCCGCCATATGCTCATATTACTGCGCTCCTTTGCCGGTGTACAGCACCGTGCTGCCAGTCGGTACGGCAGACGGCAAGCCGGTTAACAGCACTTTAACACCGAATGAACGGATATCGGTATCGCCAGAGCTTTGACTTGGCTTTTGGATCGCAAAATCGGCGGCAGCATCGATCACTTTTACTTTACCTTTATATGTCCGATCATCGCTTAGCAATTTGACCGTGACCCTATCGCCCACACGCAAACCGTCCAGCGCCGTCTCGGTCATATAAAATTTCGCCCATCGTTGTGAAGTCGTTTCCAGCGTGTAAATGGTCGACCCGGCACTGACCAACTCACCCGCACGAATCGCTCGCGTTTTGATCACACCGTCTGTCGGTGCATACAACTTCGTATAACCTGCATACGTCTGCGCTTCCTGCAAAGCTGCTTGCGCTTGTTGTACTTGTGCTTGGGCAGCTTGTACTTTGGCTTGCGCCAGCGTACGATTCGCCTCTGCTTGTGCGACCGTTCCGTGCGCCTGCTCTGCCGCGCCTTGTGCCTGATTCACTGCCGCCTGTGCAGCTTTGACATCTTCCTGGCGCAAGCTGACTTGTCCTTGACCTGCTTGAGCTTCTTTTAATGCGGCTTGGGCTTGTTCATACTGAGCATAGGCGGCATCAATTTCCTCCTGACGGCTGCCTTTTTCCACTAGCTTTTGCTTTTCGGTTGCCGCATCAACTTGTGCTTGCGCTTGTTGCTGTTGCAGTTTGGCTTGATCCAATGCAGCGTCAGTTGCCAGTCCTGCCGTATACAATTGCTCGGTACGGTTTAAGTTTTTGGTCGCCGTTGTCAGCGCATCGCGTGCCGAAGCGGTCGCTGTTTTCGCCTGAGCGATCTCCTCTGGGCGCGCACCGCTTTTCACTGCTTGCCATTTCGCTTTGGCGGCAGCGACGGCGGCTTCAGCTTGCTCGACTTGACTTGCCGACGATTCCGTTGTTACTTGCACAGCGGTCGTGCCCTGCGACACTTTCACCTGTGCGGCTTGCTCGGCTGCTTGCGCCTGTGTTACACCGGCTTGCGCTTGCGCGATGCCTGCCTGCGCTTGTACGACGCCCGCCTGTGCTTGGGAGACGTTCGCTTGGGCTGTTTTGAGCGCTGCTTGTGCCTGGGCAACTTTGTCCTGTAGCTCGGCACTATCCAGCACAGCTAACAATTGTCCTTTTTTCACCGCATCTCCTTCATCTACTAGCAGCTCTTTTACCCGTCCAGCCAGTTTAAAACTCGTGCTGACTGTATCGGATTCCACATAAGCTGTCGGTACAGAAGCAGGATTGCTTTCTGTTAGCGCATTGCTCTGACGACCGATTAATAAACTTAGCGCATAGATCGCAATTACAATAACGATCAACATCACGCCATATACTACGTATTTTCGTTTGGTCATATTCATTCACTCCACTTTCTCTCCAGGTCGTGCAAGCAAACGGATTTCCCGCTTCGGTATAAAAGCTCAGCAATCGGTCAGAAAATGGTTTGCGCGAAAATTAGCCGGATTTTATAGTATGTAGCGGCTCTATCACCGTTTGCATGCACGCCGTAGTTTGCTTATTTGGTTGCTGTACAATTGCTGTTTGCCCATATGTTGGCACACACCGTTGCCGTTTGCTGTATCTATGAGCTTGCCCTGCTGCACAAGCCGATTCGTTTCTGTCTGCTGTGCTATGTCAGTCCGCTCAATCGATGGATAGCAAATGAAACTCTTATTTGAATATATCATATACTTTAAGTACAATAAATTTATTATAAATAGAGTAAAGTGAACTTTTAATCAACTTAAAATGAAATGGATATTATTTCAATAGAGCAAACGAAAGGAAGCATACGAGATGAATATTGAACAGCTTCATTATATTGCGGAAGTCGCCAAAACAGGCTCGTTAACGAAAGCTGCCGAGCACTGCCATCTGACCGTCACCGGCGTCAGCCGTGCGATCACGATGTTCGAGCAAGAATTAGGGACACGCATTTTTGTCCGTTCACGAGCGGGAGCGACGGTTACAGCCGCTGGGGAAAAAATCATCGCCAAAATCGTCACCATCCTCGGACAAATCGATGAGCTAAAACGCGAAGCAAGCAGCTATCATGAGCTAAACAATTCAAGGCTGCGCATCGCCTCCATTCCGGGACCGATCTCACTACTGATTGAAACGCTATCCGACATAAAGCGCGAATTTCCGGGTAGCCGCTTTGAACTGATCGAGGATCATACTGCAGCTGTGCTGGACAGTGTCATGAACGGTAATAGTGATATTGGTTTTGTGTTGCTGCCCAAACAACGTGTATTACAGCCTGAATTGCATTTTGAACGTATTGTGGAAGATCAGCTTATTTTGCTCTGCCATACCGAATCCCCACTGGCTGAACGCAAAACGGTTCAACTTCAGGAACTGACCGGTACACCGCTTGTGCTGTACAATGATCCGAACATTTTAACGCTCGTGCAGCGGCTTGTGCCAAACAGCGATATTTTGTTTAAAAGCAACAATGTCGATGCGCTGCTGCGCGCGGTACGTGCGAATCTGGCAGCAACAATCGGCACGACGTATTCACTGCAAACGTATGGCAAAGCTTTTAATAAGGAAATGATGAGCATTCCGCTTCAGCTACCCGATCAGGGCGAAACATTTCTGTGGCTTGTGACCGCTGCGGGTGTGTCCGCTTCCCGCGCGACCGAGTTGTTTATCCGTCGTTTCCGCCATGCGCTGCAAGTGCAGCAGCAACCGCTGTAAGCGAAGCTTGCGGTGGAGCTTGCGGTGGAGCTTGCGGTGGAGCTTGCGGTGGAGCTTGCGGTGGAGCTTGCGGTGGAGCTTGCGGTGGAGCTTGCGGTGGAGCTTGCGGTGGAGCTTGCGGTGGAGCTTGCGGTGTAACAAAAAGAGGCTACCGGAAAAACCGGTAGCCTCTTTTATGTTGCCCAGCCATCATCATATTGGATTGTTATACCATGATATAGCCTTCTGTCTCGTTATGCGTTCTTATTCGAACGAATCGCTACGGTTGCTGCTTGATGGACGACGGTTTTCGCCGCCACCATTGCTGCTGCGTGGTTTGCGGTCACGGGAATAGTCGCTGCGTCCGCCTTCACTTTTACCGCCTTTATAGCCGCCACCGCTGCTGTATCCACCACGGTTACCACTGCCGCCGCCTTCACGGTTGCCACCTTTGTAACCACCGCCGCTGCGGTTATAACCACCGGATGGTTTGCGTCCGCCAGAGCGAACATCCGGTTTACGGCGTTTTGCACGGATTGGGTCTTCTGGAGTCAGATCAACTTGCGCATCCTTTTTGTCGCCTGTGAGCAATTTCATCGCTGCAGCAAGCAGGTTCACAGAATCATAGCTTTCCAGCAACTGGATCGCGATCCCTTTGTACTCGTTCAGTGGAGCAGTATCGTCCTGTACAAGTTCCAGCAGACGTTCCGCTGTAATACGTTGTTTACCTTCGATCGCTTCAGCCAAGGATGGCAGAGGCTTACGAGTGATCTTGTGACGAGTTACACGCTCGATAAAGTGCAGATGATCGATCTCACGCGGCGTAACGAACGAATAAGCTGCGCCTTCTTTACCAGCACGACCTGTACGACCGATACGGTGAACATAGCTTTCAGGGTCTTGCGGCAGGTCAAAGTTTACAACATGCGTTACGCCGGATACGTCCAGACCGCGTGCTGCAACGTCAGTTGCTACGAGCACGTCAATGCTGCCATCGCGGAATTTACGCATAACATTGTCACGTTGGTTTTGAGACAAGTCACCATGCAGACCGTCTGCGGAATAACCACGTTTTTGCAATGCTTCAGCCAGTTCGTCTACACGACGTTTCGTACGACCGAATACGATAGCAAGCTCAGGAGATTCCATATCAAGCAAACGGGACAATGCATCAAATTTTTGACGCTCATTCACTTCGATATACGATTGATCGATCAGCGGTGCGCTAACTTGTTTTGGAATAACGGATACATGTTGTGGCTCTTTCAGGAACTGATTCGCCAGACGTTGAATGTTTGGCGGCATCGTTGCAGAAAACAACATCGTTTGACGCTCATCCGGTACTTGCTTCAGGATCGACTGAATGTCTTCCATAAAGCCCATATCCAGCATTTCATCCGCTTCATCCAAAATAACGTATTGTACATCTTCCAGTTTGATCGTTTTGCGGTTGATATGATCAAGCAAACGTCCTGGTGTACCGATAATGATTTGTGGTTTCTTTTTCAGAGCGCGAATCTGACGGCCGATTTCTTGACCACCGTAGATTGGCAACGAACGGATGCCTTTGAAACGAGCAAGTTTCTCGATTTCTTCCGCAACCTGGATCGCCAGCTCACGTGTTGGCGCCATTACAAGCGCTCTGATTTTTTCGTCCGAACGATCGATCTTGTTAATAACAGGGATGCTGAATGCCGCTGTTTTACCCGTACCTGTTTGTGCCTGACCGATCAGGTCACTGCCGTCCATCGCAATTGGAATAGCTTTGGATTGAATCGGTGTTGCTTCCTCAAAACCCAGCTCCATAATTGCTTTTAATACTTTTTCATCTAAACCAAAGTCTACAAATTTTGTCAAAATATTCAAACTCCTTCTATGATGGTGGACAATCCACTAACTTGTTTGTATTCTTAAGTAGCAATTGAGTAGCATATCGCTGCATATCAGGAGGTCTCACAGACCACCATGTCCGTTAGCTGGTGTAGATTATTGAATAAGTCCGGTCACTTTTAGAGCATCTGATGCAATGCCTAGTATGTCAAAGTTGGATGAAATGGGTTATTCAATACTCTCTATGATGAAATAAACCCGTCTTGCATTTATTAAAATTCTGAATTTCATTCAGCAAAACATCCCTACTCAAGAATATCTAAATCATTATACCATAAAATACAGATGTATGACTAGCCGATTCATAATATAATTACGAAGCGGAAAGAAACTTCCTATTTTAGGCTCTACTCACTTTCCATAACTTACTAACTAACACTAGAGGTGACCTGCATGTTAAAAAAATCAATGCCATTACTTGGCGTATTGATCGGCTCCATCTTTACATCCGTAGCGTTCAATATGTTCCTGATTCCTCACCAACTGCTTAGCGGAGGGGTATCAGGACTTGCTATGTTAACGGGTTATTTTACACCGCTTAACATTAGTATGCTGTACTTTGTCTACAATATCCCGCTGCTGATTGCCGGCTGGTTTTTGCTTGGCAAACGATATATTTTTCTCAGTATTGTGTCGGTTGTGGCGACAACCTGGTTAATGACTATTGTACCTACCCAAGCCGCAGCAACAGATTTGCTAATCTCTGCCGTATTTGGCGGCGTATTGATCGGCATTGGGGTCGGCATTTCCTTTCGTGCGGGTGGCTCTACCGGCGGCTTCGATATACTGGGCTCGATCATTACACGCTATCGTGATTTTCCGGTCGGCAATGTGATCGTCGGTTTGAACGGGCTTGTCATTTTGGCGATGGGCTATCTGTCCAACAACTGGAATATCGCGCTCGCTTCAATGGTCTGTATTTACATCGGCGGCAAAGTGGTCGATTTGATCCATGTCAATCATATTAAGGTGACGCTGTTTATCGTATCCAATCATACGGACTTGTTAGTCGAAAAGCTGATGCCACTACAACGCGGTGTGACGATGATCAAGTCCGCAGGTGCATTTTCCAATACGCCAAAAGATATGCTGATGACGGTGACGACGCGCTACGAGCTGACCGAGCTGCGGCGAATTATTAAAGAAACCGATCCACATGCTTTTGTAAATATGGTGGAAACGATCGGCATTATGGGTTCTTTCCGTAAAAGCTAATTGGATACGTATTTCCCGTATGTACGTTGTAACGCGTGCAAGTCTATTATCGTGCTCAACCTGATGTGATGAAGGTATCGTTAGCTCTATTCGGTAAACTTTTTGATGAAATCGGCGTTAGCTATTCACTGAAAGTCGCTTTTTGTCGTTATATATAGTAGAATAATTTACACGCCGCACAGACAACGTAACGATTAAATTTTGTGCACGGTATTTGTTCCTTTATGCACACATGCTTTTCCTAAGTTCCCGTAAGAATGATTTCTCCTCTTAAGCGAAATGATTCCAGGATAGGAAAGGATGATTATTGTGGAAATGGAAACCGTCAAGTTGTCACAAATTGTGTTAAAATGTTTCCCGGATATGATGCCTTCCCTAAAACAGCAGGAACTCAATGCGCTGATCGTATTGCGCGATGGGTTACGCATTTTGGAACCAAACGATGCACTGGAGATTATTCAGTACAGCATTTGTGAAAATCAGGATGAGCAGTTATTGCAATAATGGCTGATTGTAAGCAGATCAGCTCTCGGTAATGAATGAGTATGTTGATGAACAATTAAGATATGATAAAAGAAAGTACCGCTTCGGTCGCTGTTATATGGGCAGCCAGGCGGTACTTTTTTGTTTGCGTTTATGTAAAAGCGTGCTTTACTATCATCGTATCGCCCCCTATAGACTGCTGATCGGTTTGTGATTATATTTCCATTATTTCTTTTATTTGCTATGTTTAGTTGTTTGTGAGACAGTTTAAGTAAATAAATGTTTGCCTAATGATCTCATTAGGCGCAACTAATTTCGAAAATGGAGGTATGATAAGTAGACGCAATGACGGACAGACGATGCAATGCTCGGCTTTCACTATGCCGAAGACTACACTACATAAGAGATGAGGGTACTATCATATGGATATTTTGTGGGCGCTTATGCTGCTGGCATCTACCACATTCGGTGGCGATCAGCAGGCTCAAACACAAACAACACAGACGGCATCTCTGCAATCCATGCTGAATCGGGTCGCGATTCAAAACCAAATGGAACAGACGGAAGTCAATGCGGATCAAGTACCTGCCAAAATCGATCCACAGCCAACCGCTCCGGTTATTAAAGGCATCTATGTAACCGCGTATAGCGCTGGTGGTGCACGTATGGAAAAGCTGCTTAAGCTGCTCGATACGACCGAATTGAATGCGATGGTAATCGATCTCAAAGACGATGCCGGATACATAACGTATAAAACCGCAAATCCGGACTTGCAAAAATTAGGCAGTCCGCAAAAATTTATCGGTGATATCGATCAGCTAATGGCACGCTTGAAAAAGCATAATGTATATCCGATTGCGCGTATCGTTGTGTTTAAAGATTCCGTGCTGGCGAAAAAGCACCCGGAGCTGTCCTTTGTGAAAAAAAATGGACAGGTGTGGAGTAACGGCAAAGGCGATAATTTTGTCAATCCGTACAAAAAAGCTGTCTGGGATTACAATATCGAACTTGCCAAAGAAGCTGCCGCCAAAGGCTTCAAAGAAATTCAGTTCGACTATGTTCGTTTCCCAGAAGGATTTGAAAATCATGAAAATGAACTAAAATTCGAGAAAAACGATAAATCCCGTGTCGACGTTGTTGCCGAATTTGTACAGTATGCACGCAAGCAGTTAGCACCGCTCGGTGTACGTGTATCGGTTGATATTTTTGGTTATGCTGCCTCCGTTCCGGCTGCGGAAGGAATCGGACAAGATTTTGCCAAAATTTCCGAAAATGTCGATGTGATCAGCCCGATGGTGTATCCGAGTCATTACACGACCGGCTGGTTTGGCGTCAAAAACCCGGACACTAATCCGTATGCCACGATTAAAGGCTCAATGGTCGATACGCTCAAAAAGCTTGATCCACTTGCCGAGCAAAAGCCGATTATCCGCCCGTGGATTCAAGATTTCACGGCAAGTTGGCTTGGTAGTGGACATTATATTAAATACGGCAAACAGCAGGTCGATGATCAAATTCGCGCTATGAAAGATATGGGCGTGGATGAGTACCTGCTTTGGAATGCATCGAATCGGTATACGGAAGGTGCGAACTTCTAATCTAAGTTATCGATTCGTATGAAATGAAGGCAGCGCTCAGACTTGGATGTCTGGGTGGCTGCCTTTTTGGTATAGCTAAACTGCCTAGGCTTAAGGTATGTACACCAACTCGTATGCTTGCTTGAAAATAGAAAATATGATCGATTCGCTGTCCTTGATTTTTCCTATACAGATGGGATAGTCGCATCAGCTACACTAAATATCCATTTGTGTATACATCGCCAATACATAGATGCCCTAATCCGTCTTGTTCAAAATCGCTGCTTCCACTCTCTCCCCTGTCCCTCTATTCAACCCGCTTTCCCTCCTGTACAATAAAGGACTGATGCAGCACCTGATGATCGGTACGCACAACAACGATGATCGCGATCGCTATTTTTTACAGACTGCTTGCTCCATTATTCCAATGAACGAGGTCAATCCTAATGATACCAACAACAACATGGCGACAAAAGTATGCTCAATTTCTGAAAATTTTATTTCCGGTGTTCATTACGCAAATTGCGTTATCGATGATTAGTTTTTTTGATACGAATATGTCTGGTCATGCCAGCGCAGAAGACTTGGCTGGGGTCGCGATCGGTTCAAGCTTATGGATTCCAGTGCAGGCTGGTTTGAGCGGGATTTTAGTGGCGATTACGCCGATTATTTCGCATTTGATCGGCGGTGGACAGCGGCGTCAAGTCAATTTTAACGTGTATCAGGCTTTGCTGTTGTCGATTGTCATCGCATTGCTAGTGTTGGCGGCAGGCTCGCTGCTCATTCAGCCGATTTTGGCGGCGATGAATTTGGAAGCAAAAGTGCATGATGTGGCATTGCATTTCTTGATTGCACTCTCGGCAGGCATTGTGCCGTTGTTTGCTTATACGGTGCTACGCGGTTATATCGATGCACTGGGGCAAACTCGTTATTCGATGATGATTACACTTTGTTCGTTACCGATTAATGTCGGTCTGAACGTATTGTTTATTTTTGGTAAATGGGGCTTTCCGCGTTTGGGCGGTGTCGGTGCAGGTGTTGCATCAGCGATTACGTATTGGTGTCTGCTCCTTATCGCGCTAATCGTTGTACGTAAGGCGACTCCATTTCGTGCAGATCGATTGTTGACTCGCTTGTATGCGCCATCCGGCAGCAAGTGGCGGGAAATGCTAAAGCTTGGCGTGCCGATGGGGTTTGCGATCTTTTTTGAAACAGCGGTATTTGCAGGGGTTACACTGCTGATGAGTCGCTATGATACGATGACGATCGCGGCGCACCAGGCGGCGCAAAATTTTGCGTCTACTTTATATATGCTACCGCTTAGCATCTGTACCGCATTAACGATCGTCGTCGGATACGAGGTCGGTGCGGGCAGACAGCGGGATGCACGTCAGTATAGCAAGCTTGGAATCGGTACGGCATTATTGTTGTCGGTCTGTACGGCGGTCATTTTGCTGCTGTTCCGGCATCAAGTAGCGGCGCTATATTCGTCTGATCCGGTGCTGATTGAGCTGATTGCCCATTTTATGATTTTTGCGAGTTTTTATCAGTTGTCCGATGCGATTGCTACACCGGTGCAAGGCGCACTGCGGGGCTATAAAGACGTAAACCCCGCCTTTTTTCTGACGTTTCTATCCTATTGGATCATCGGGTTGCCGTCCGGTTATTTGCTGGCTACATATACCGACTGGGGAGCGTATGGCTACTGGATTGGGCTAAGTATCGGTCTTGCTTGCGGGGCGATCACATTACTCGCCCGCTTGCTTTGGGTGCAGCAAAAAGCCGATCACAACGCTCGCTAACCAGCCGATATCTGAGCATTCGAGCATTCGAGCATTCGAGCATTCGAGCATTCGAGCATTCGAGCATTCGAGCATTCGAGCATTCGAGCATTCGAGCAAGCTCAATGGTATGGACAGCGACATAAAATGCAACAAAAAAGCCAGCTTGCTATCGTAAAGTTGATCTGTTGTTACAGATCATGCACGTTTACGACAGAAGCTGGCTTTTGTCATTACGATAACGATGGCTAAACGGTACATGCTCTCCATCCACCATACGGCTTGAACGCACCTAAGCTACTTTAACATTTAACAAAGATGAGCTGTCATACTATACATGTAAAAGGAAACAAACGATTCGTACGTTTACACGTACTCCATACTTAACTGTACATTTTGCCCCAATTCCGTTCTAATTCCCCTACATCACATCATGGATCAAACTAAACTTACAGATCAAACAAATCGATCTGCTCCGCCGCTGGCGGTTGCTCCTCGGGGATAACGGGAACTTGTTGACCAAGCATCGCCATTAGCTGTCTAGCATTGTCAGCCGCATCTCCAGCCGAGTTGTTGTTAAAAATGACACAAACTTCCTGCGACTGCTGTTCCAGTCGGCGCAATCGCTCTGCCCATTCGGACAGCTCCTGTTCGTTGTAACGATACAAATAACGAATCTCGCGCCAATTTGGCTGACTGGAAGCATTCCAGCCGGATTCATTACGTCCATGCATTCGTACTACGGTCAGCTGCGAATCGGTCGCTGCTTCCACAATCGGCACCGAACCGATGCCCGCTTGCGGTTCGTCGCATACACTATGAATCCAGTTTTCACTACGCATAAATTGCAGCGTTTTGTCGCGCATTTGCGGTGTAAACCAGCTCTGATGGCGAAACTCCAGCGCACAGGGCACATCGCCCATCAAATGCCGCACACGACGCAATGTTCTGACATTTTCCTTCGTGCAATCAAACCAAGGCGGAAATTGAAACAGCGCGGCTTGCAGCTTGCCCGCTTCCTCCATCGTACTGATCGAAAGCCGGAAATTGCGAAACATGTCCTCCTCATTATCGTATGGAATTTTCCCGCGCGTATGCCCGGTCATTCCTTGATACGCTTTGACCAGAAAACGAAAATGCTGCGGCGTCTCTGCCGTCCATTTTTCCATATTATGCTTAGACTGGATCGCATAAAACGAGCTGTCCAGCTCCACGACGGGAAACAGACCGCTGTACATAGGCAGCTTCTGTTTTACTGCCTCTTTGGTACGGTACAACGAATCATGATCTCCCCAACCTGTCAAACCAACGCTAATCATGCCTTACAATCCTCCTGGCTGCTATCCATCCGGTATGGTGCTTCATTTGCCGTATATGCGGCTCCTTCATTGACTATACTTTGCTCTGTTTGCGTGTTAGACCCGATACATACAAGCGTACAATATGGATCGCCAGCTGCTCTGCACTAACTGTTCCCGGCAGCAATTGCGTGAATACGATGCGTTCGATCGTACCAACCAGACACTCAGCAACAAGTTCCATCGGCATATCGGTCGACAGATTGCCGCTACGCTGTTCGATGCGCAGCATTTTCTCAATTCCTTGCACTAGCTCCATCTTGATCTCGTCGGCATCCGGTGACTGATAAAATCCAATCCGCGTCAAATCCGGATGACTGTAAAAATACTCAAACATCGACTGAATCGTATGGCAGAGCTGATCGAGAATACTGTGTCGACCTGACTCCTGATCGGGCAACTGACTGTCATTAATAACCGCCTGCAAGCTGGTGCGGAACATAGATACCAGTTCTTCAAACACCGCTTCTTTACTTTCAAAATACAAATAAAATGCAGGCTGCGACAGCTTCGCTTCACCGACAATTGCGCTCACCTTTGTAGTATGAAAGCCATGTACTGCAAATTGTCGTGCAGCAGCGTGCAACAAACGTAACCGGCTCTCCTTTCCCTTCGCTCCTTTTTCTCTAGCCAATGTAAAGTAGCCCCCTCTCTCGTTTCTCAGCACTCCGATTGTTGAATTACTGAATGAAACGTATCACATTGTTCTACTCTATACTACAATAATTCCTAGCAATCTTCTAACTTTTCAGCAAAAAAATTACCGATTTATTCCAACTTTTGCTACTACCGATACTTAAAATCGCATTTTATGTAATAAAAATCATAACTAACCGATCATTTTTTTACTTGTTTCATCCTCCACATTCCGCTCTATTTGACGGATCGATATATGTAAAAAACCTCTGCCTACATGCGATCCTGTTCTTTCGGATCAAAACATAAGCAGAGGCAGTATTAATATTACTGTGACAGGCGCAGTGCAAGCTCGTACGTAGCATGGTCAAAATCTTTTTTCGTATTCACTACTAGATCGATATCGGTCATGCTCAGTTGACCTTTAATAATGCCACATGCTTTGTCCGATTCGCCGGCAATCAGCATCCGTACCGCATAATCGCCGAGACGGCTTGCCAGATTACGGTCACGAGGCGTTGGTGTACCTCCGCGCTGAATATGTCCCAGTACGGTTACACGCGGCTCCAGACTTGGATATTGCAGATGAAGCTGCTCGGCTACGTCTTCGCCACGTCCTGCTCCTTCAGCTACGATAATGATACTATGACGTTTACCACAAGCAAAGTTGTTATGCATCCGATCTGCCACTTCCTTCAGATCAAACGGAACTTCCGGCACCAGAATCGATTCCGCACCGGAAGCAAGACCTGCATGCAGCGCAATATCGCCACAATGACGACCCATAACTTCAACGATCGATACGCGCTCGTGCGAAGACATCGTATCGCGCAATTTGTTAATCGCGTCCACTACAACGCCGACCGATGTATCAAAACCGATCGTATAGTCGGTAAACGAAATATCGTTATCGATCGTACCCGGCAAGCCCATCGTTTTGATGCCAAGCTTGCTCAGCTTGTTAGCACCTTGATATGATCCGTCGCCACCGATTACGACCAGACCATCGATACCGTGTTTGCGCAGGATGTCTGCGCCTTTTTGCTGACCTTCGAGTGTCATGAATTCTTTGCAGCGTGCCGATTGCAATACAGTTCCCCCACGCTGAATAATATCACCGACACTACGCAAGTCCATCGGGAAAATATCCTCGTTAAGCAGACCTTGATAGCCGCGCTGGATACCGCATACTTCCAAGCCATAATACAGAGCGCTACGCACGACGGCGCGCACCGCTGCATTCATACCTTGAGAGTCGCCTCCACTAGTTAAAACGGCAATTTTTTGTACTGCTGATTCTGTTGCTGACATGCTAATGTCCCCCTTGTTTATGTTCAATACATATACTTACGAATCCAGCGGCTGTTTACCATAAAAAAGACACGGGTAAGCGGGCCCTTTCGCATGAGCCTTCTGGAGACGGTTCGCACTTCCTGCTGCTCACTGACCTTCGGATCGGTTAAGTACAGAGCGACTAGCCCTTCAATAATCATCCGGTGGAAAGAGGTGCCCGGAATATGTTCCACATCACGACGTGCCCAGTCCACAATCTGTTCGATACGCCCATACATCACTTCCGGCGAATCGTAATAGTTGCAGAAATTCAAATCTCCACCACGCCGATCTTCCTCTTGATCGATTACATAGTCGAGCATAATATGCAAACAGCATACATGAGGAAAATAAGCATGATATACCTGCTTGGCTCCATCATCGCTCAATCCAAGTCCGCTCGCAGCGAGAAACAGCACAAAAACGCCAAGCGTTGAGCCTGTCGCTGCTGCAAATTCGTTCCATTGCAAATGAGGAGTGCGATATTCATTTTCCGCCCACCAATTCAGCAAAGCGGCTTCCCGTAGTTCAGGTGCGATATGTTTGTGCACCTGCAAATCACAATACAATGACACCAAATCACGAACATAAGGAAATACAGCAGCATAATCGGGGAGCTGGCGTATGTTTTGCTGACACAGTTGCACAAGCGCTTGCAAATAGCCGCCATCTTCCTGCTCGGTGCGCAAGGCATAATAATTGACCGGCTGCGCATCCGGCGTTACAGCATCCAACATCGATTGATGCAATAAACGAAAATCGGCTGCATCCATCGATGTGCTGCGATCGCATAAATTATCTAAATAATCGCTGATCGTCTGGAATGCCACAATTAGCGGCAGCAAAATATGGCGCTGCGACGGATTAGCGACTGCATAAATGGCTCCACCTTCGCAGTGAAACTGTTTGGTAGCGATACTTGCAAGCGCCTGTTTCCTAAGCTCTGCGTCAGGCATGCGTTCCGCCATTTGACGCCAGCTGTGCAGCTCGCGGCGTACCTCTGGCAAACCATGCTTATACACCCGCTTCATTAGCGAGACGGCATTACGGGGAAACGGGTACTGACTTTGCATCATATCATTCAATGGGTTGCCTCCACGTGGTTGTCTGTTGAACCTATCCTCATTATCATACATCATATTTTGCACCCTCACAACGTAGCGGCGTAATGGATCACAACGCGCTGTTGCTGCCTTTTCCAGTATTTTATAGCCAGTTTACGCTTCATGTTGGTTCATCGATCCAAACCCACATTTTTCACAAAAAAGATAACATAAACATGATAAACGAGTTGTCTTTTCAACGCAAAAAAGGATGAACCTGAAAAGTTTCTCAACTGCAAAAAAATTGTAAATTTTATAACCTTATTTGCCTCGAAACGTTAAATGTCAGTTTTGAAATAGGATTCATTTTAATAGTTGTCCCAGTTATGCAAAATAGACGACATCTCCCATTGCCATCACAACCGATTCGATTGCCTACGCACTTGTTCACCAAAAAGCGTCTGATTCACCTGCAACGAATCAGACGCAATTGAACGGATCATGCCCGCATACGTATCGCTGAACGAACAGGCTGTTCGACCTGCTCATTATTACCATTACATATCGCTTAACGCAGCTGCACAGGCAATCTTTTCACACCATACACCATCGGGCTTGGCAACAATTCAAGCGGCTGCCTTGCGGTCGCTTGCAAATTCGGAAAACGATCAAGCAGCACATTCAGTGCGGTGCGCGCTTCCAAACGGGCAAGCGGTGCACCAAGGCAAAAATGCACGCCCATCCCAAATGCCATATGCGGGTTAGGATGGCGCTCCATCTGGTATTCACCAGCAGCGTCAAATTTGTGCTCGTCCCGGTTGGCAGAGCCGATCCATGCGGTCACCAACTGATCGCGCCGGATGAGCTGTCCGCCCAGCTCTACATCCTCCAACGCTTTGCGCACCATACCTTGTACAGGCGAGCGAAAACGCAGCGCTTCTTCGATCGCTGCATCGAGCAGTTCGCGCTGCTCGGCAAGCTGAGACCAGCGTCCTGGCTGCTCGGTCAAACAAATGACCGCATTGCCGATCAAATTAGTCGTCGTCTCATTACCGGCAACGAGCAGCAGCAAACAGAAGCTGAGCAGATGCGGAATATCCAGCTTTTCACCTTCCACTTCCGCCGCGAGCAGCGCAGATACAAGATCATGTTGCGGCTGCACTTTGCGTTGCTCGATCACGCCCATAAAATATTGATACAGCTCACGCGTCGCCTGCTGCTTGCGCGCGGCAAGCTGCTGCGGGCTGTCCGCTTTGCCGCTAAAACCTTCTACTAGCGTATCCGACCAGCTTTTAAACAATTCACGATCTGCCTCGCGCACGCCGAGCAGCTCTGCGATCACAATTACAGGCAATGGAAATGACAGATCGCGAATTATATCCATCGTTTCACCAGGCTCGATTTGATCGAGCAATTCATGCGTAATCTCGGCAATGCGCGGCTCCATCGCTGCTACCGCTTTGGGCGTAAACGCTTTGTTGACGATCGTACGATATTTTTTATGCTTTGGCGGGTCCATCATAAGCAACATATCAGATTGCTGCCCATCCGCATCGCGGCGCGTCTGCGAACTGAACGATTTGTAATCAGACATTACCCGATGCACATCTTCGTACAAAAATACATCCCAGCTTCCCCGTTGCTCATCATAATGTACCGGCGCTTCCTGTCTCATCCGTTCATACCAAGCAAAGGTAGAACCTGCTTCCTTCACTCCTTGCGGCACGATCATATTCGGTGACAATACGGTTGATGCTTCAGAATTTGATTGCATATCGGTTAACCTCCCGTTAATTATCGTGTTAACATATGTTTAACTTGTATTCAGAATGACCATCGATCGCTTGACTTCATTGCAGGGGCAGAGCAGCAGAAACGATCCTTTACGTACACTCACCCTAAATCCGCCTTGATGTATCAAATTGTTGCTGCCAAAATATTAACGCCTTATGCATTACCGCAGCGCCTTATACTACCAAACGTATGTATATATCAAAAAAGCACAAGCCCCTTGTGAACAAGGAAGCTTGTGCTGTAACTAACATATGTGTGTGAACGTTCTCGGATGTTCAATGTATAAGTGATCCGTGCGTAACGGAAACAATCTTATAATTTTACTACGTTAGCTGCTTGTGGACCACGGTTACCTTCAGTGATATCAAACTCAACTGCTTGGCCTTCGTCCAAAGTTTTGAAACCTTCGCCTGTAATAGCGGAGAAATGTACGAATACATCGTCGCTACCTTCAACTTCGATGAAACCGAAACCTTTTTCTGCGTTGAACCATTTAACTGTACCTTTCATGTAAACAACCTCCTAAAAATAGCGCCATCTATGACGCATGAATGTATTATAGCGCAACCGATTTCAAAATGCAACGAAGTTAAAGCGGTTTGATTTGCAATTCATGGAGGCAAAAGGTATGATTTTAGCAATACAAGAAGTAGGGAGATTTATAATTATGATCAAAAAACATCAGATTTACAAACGAGACAAATGGAATATGCTGACGGTTGAAGTGAATGGCCGCGAATTGATTTTGCGCGAAATTTCCGATGAATGGGGCGAAGAAACACATCGTTTTATTAGCCGCCCGGAGATGATGCAATGGGCAAGCACACGTTTTCCGAAAGACCAATTTGATAATGAAGCGGAATGGGAAGACATTATGAATGCCTTCCGGGAGGTTTAATTCGCCCGATGAATTATACCGCTATTGTGATCTTTATTATCCTTGCCTTTGTGCAAGGATTTGTTCTGATTACGTATAAAGACACCATTCCGGCGGCATTTAAGCGCTGGCTTGCGATCTTCGCGATCGTGATGCTGCTCGTTGCGTTTGGGTTAATGATTTATGGTTTCCTGATGGCAGCGAATCCGAACGGGTCTTAATCGGCTATGACAAGCAGTGCAGCCTAGTGCAGAGCATGCTTTAGCACTACTGCGCTTGCTCTCGTTCAGCACGCGCTTGCTTTTGTTCATCCATATATTCAAGCGATATTATTCACGTATTTCACAATCAACTATTTTACATCGACGACTCTGAGGAGGAATTACAGATGCAGAAAGTATTGAAACGTTCCGAGGTTGCACCCGAACATTGTTGGAATTTGAATGATATGTTTGCCGATCAGCAAGCATGGGATACCGCCTATGATGAGCTGAAAGCGATGTTGCCAGAGGCAGAGCAGCTAAAAGGCAAGCTAAACACACCGGAAGCGGTCAAACAGGCGTTTGAGCTAGAAGACCGTGTGAGCATGCAAATCGAACGCCTGTATGTGTATGCACATATGCATCAGGACGAAGATACGACCCATCCTACATATCAGGCACTGACGCAAAAAGCGAAAAAGCTGAGTGTGGACGTTAGCCAGGCACTTTCGTTTGTAACACCGGAAATTTTGAGTCTGTCGGATGATAAGTTGGAGCAATTGCTTGCAGCGCCAGCGCTGCAAGCGTATCGGTTTACATTGCAGGAAATGAAACGTGAGAAAGCGCATATTTTGACGGAAGCGGAAGAAGCATTGCTGGCGCAAGTCGGCAATTTGTCACAAGCGCCGCAAACGATTTTTGGTATGCTGAACAATGCCGATCTGAAATTCCCTAACATTATCGATGAGCATGGCAACGAAGTGGAACTGACGCATGGACGGTATGTGCAGTTTTTGGAAAGTCCGCATCGCGAAGTACGTGAGCGTGCGTTTAAAGCGGTCTACGGCACGTATGCCCGTCAAAAAAATACGATCGCTGCCACATTAACCGCTAATATTGACAAAAATATGTTCTACGCCCGTGTGCGCAAATATCCGTCCGTACTGGAAATGTCATTGTATAGCGACAATATTGCCAAAGAAGTGTACACCAACCTGATCGATACGATTCATGAAAGCTTGCCGATTATGCACCGTTATATGAATTTGCGCAAAAAGCTGCTCGGTGTGGATGAATTGCATATGTACGATCTGTTTGCTCCGCTGGTGGAGGAGTTTAATATGGATATCACCTACGAACAAGCCAAACAAATTGTGGCGGAAGGATTGCAGCCGCTGGGCGAAGATTACCTTAACTCGCTCAACAAAGGCTACAATGAAGGCTGGATCGATGTGTACGAAAATGAAGGCAAACGTACCGGTGCCTACAGCTGGGGCGCATACGGCACGCATCCGTATGTGCTGCTGAACCATAAGGACAATTTGAACAGCATGTTCACACTTGCCCATGAGATGGGACATGCGTTGCACTCCTACTATTCGGACAATGCACTTTCCTATCGTGATGCACAATATACGATTTTCCTGGCGGAAGTCGCTTCGACGACGAATGAAGCGCTGCTGATGGACTACTTGCTGAAAAAGTCGACCGATCCAAAAGAAAAAATGTACTTGCTGACGTATTATGCCGATCAATTCCGCACGACCGTGTTCCGACAAACGATGTTTGCCGAGTTCGAGATGATCGTGCATGCACGTAGCGAAGCAGGCGAATCGCTCACACCGCAAGATTTGTCGCAAATTTATTACGATCTGAATGTAAAATATCATGGCGACGGCATGACAGTCGATCAAGATATCGAGCTGGAATGGGCACGCATTCCGCATTTTTACAACAGCTTCTATGTGTATAAATATGCGACTGGTTTCTCGGCAGCGACCAGCTTTTCCAAACAAATTTTGGAGGAAGGGCAACCGGCGGTGGAACGTTACCTCGGCTTCCTGAAAAGCGGTGGCAGCGACTATTCGATTAATATTCTTACCAAAGCAGGGGTCGATATGTCCACCCCAGCACCGATTCGCGAAGCGATGAGCGTATTTGAAAGCTTGATTAGCGAGATGGAGCAATTGACGAAGTAAGCGTAGCTTATACGTTGTCAACGATAGCATTCAATCACCACTACATTTATAGCAGCAGCAAACGCGCCTGTACAGGATTAACTCCTGTTGTCAGGCGTATTTGTATGTGAGCTGGTGCATAGATAATGAAGCTAACAAGCTACACCTGTTTATGAAAGCAGGAATTACTTTATATAGTATTGAATGAGTTCATAGTCAGGATACACGATTTGGCGAAAGGGGACGTTCAATTGAAATTTCAATGGACATTGATTTTGGGATTGATTTTTGCGGTCATTATTGCGATTTTTGCAGTCATCAATGTGAATCCGGTGCAGGTGAATTTGTTGTTTGATAGGGTACAATTGCCGCTTATTTTGCTCATTTTGGGCTGTACGCTGGCAGGTGGACTGATCGTTGGCTTTTATGGCATTTATCGTCAGTACTTTTTACAGCGCAAAATCAAGCAACTGGAAGCGCAAATTGCCCAGCTTAGCGCAGCGCCAGTAGCGGATAGCGGCCCAGTCGGCAATGTTGAATTTGACAAAATGTATGATCGTGATGAGGAGGCAGCCGCTTCTTCATTTTCCGATCGCAAGCTTTAATTAAGCTTTACGATCGATCATCGATTCGCAGTATGATGATCGATCACCCCCTATCCACCTGGAGCATCGGCAACAACGGTGCTTCAGGTGGATTTTTACTGGATAACGATCATTAAAACTGGTATGTTGGTTACATTGTGTTTTATTTATTTTACGGTTTGCAAAGGAGAACATCATGACTATTTCGATCAATCGCGATTATACTTTATCCCTGCTCAAAGAGCTATTGGAAACGCCCAGCCCGACCGGTTATACCCACCATCTGATCGACCGCCTGCAACAAGAAGCGCTGACGCTTGGCGTAACGGTAGAATTGAATCGTAAAGGTGGACTCGTATTAACGTTAGCAGGTCAAGACTCAGCACGCACGATTGCGCTAAGTGCACATGTCGATACACTCGGCGCGATGGTACGTGCGATCAAGCCGGAAGGCACGATTCGCCTGACCAAAGTTGGTGGTTTTATGATGAACAGTATCGAAAATGAATACTGCACCATTCATACACGGGATGGACGCGTATATACCGGTACGATTTTGACGACTAAACCGTCGGTGCATGTGTATGATGATGCCTATGAATTGAAGCGTGAAGAAGAAAATATGGAAGTTCGTCTAGATGAAATGGTATCGTCCAAAGAAGACGTGGAACAGCTTGGCATCGCAGTTGGCGATTATATCGCCTTTGATGCGCGTTCGGTCATTACGCCAAGCGGGTATGTCAAATCCCGCCATCTGGATGATAAAGCAAGTGTAGCGGCACTGTTCGGTTTGCTAGAATCGGCGCATACATACGGCTGGAAGCCTATATATACGGTGAAGCTGCTCATTTCTAACTATGAGGAAGTCGGTCACGGTGCCGCTCATATTCCGCACGATATCGATGAGATGATCGCCGTTGATATGGGCTGTATCGGTGACGATCTGTCATGTACAGAAACCGATGTATCGATCTGTGTCAAAGACAGCTCTGGCCCGTATGATTATGCAATGACTGGTAAGCTTGCCGAACTAGCTAAACGGGAGCAAATTCCGTTCGTGCTTGATGTGTATCCACATTACGGTTCCGACGCTTCGGCAGCATTGTCCGCTGGCAACAATATCCGGGCGGCATTAATTGGACCTGGCGTACATGCCTCCCATGCGATGGAACGTACACATAGCGATGCGGTAATTAATACGGCGCGTTTGCTGGCGGCATATATTACGGAGTGATGATGAGGGGCAAGTTCTGACAAGTAACGGCACTTCCATAAGCAAACAGTTCCATACTCGACTTACAATAAGGACATGCTGCTGGCAACAGGGCATGTCCTTTATTACTTCAACTTTATTCATCATTTGAGCTAAGCTCGGTATATATGCATAAGCCCATCGTTTTACCTAGCTGATGAAGGTATACGGATACCAGCATTGACAATGATGAGAATTAGAAAGTTAATGACGATCAAACTAACGTTTTTGGCATACGGATAAAGGATTATACTGCTGGCTCATCTGATCTCTCCCAACTAATTTCTGCTATTTTCCAATTCATGCCAGGTAAGCTATGACCAACCAACACAATAGCCATGATTTGCTTCCTATAATACGATACGAACCGTATAGTTTGGCAAAAGTTGACAGAACACACCTCAACGACGTATAGTGTGTAACGAGACATCCACTGGGGGCGCCCGTATGGGCTGAGATAAAGCTTTGCTTTGGTCCCTTTGAACCTGATCTGGGTCATGCCAGCGTAGGAAAGTGGTGCAATGATGACCGGCTTTGTTTGCCTGTGGTCGTATTTGCCGCTTCCGTACGCCGGAGGCGGCTTTTTGCTGTCTGCGGTGTGCGACCATTATGCGGAAACGACAAATCGCCCAGCTTACATAACCTACCCAAATGACGTCTGTCCTCTCGTGCTCCTCTACCTCGCAGTCTCCGATGGATGTTATCCATAATACTGCAGGAGGATTTTGAAAATGACGATTTTGACGAACCCATTACCAGGCAGCCGTAAAGTGTATACGACAGGCTCGCGTCCTGACATTCAAGTGCCTGAGCGCGAAATTGCCCTTTCGCCAACCGAGTTACGCGGCGTGGAAACAGCGAACGAACCGCTGCGTGTGTACGATACGAGCGGCGCATACACCGATGAGGAAGCGATCATCGATATTCGCCAGGGCTTGCCTGCACTGCGAGCGAACTGGATTGCCGAACGCGGCGATTGCGAACATACAGCTGGACGTGTGGCGCGACCGGAAGACAACGGCTTTTCCAGTCAGGATAAAGCCGAGTTGCAAGGTGCCGAGCCATTCCCCCAGCATGGACGCCGACCGTTACGAGCAAAAGCGGGATATAATGTCACTCAGCTCCATTATGCACGGCGCGGCATCATTACGCCGGAGATGGAGTTTATCGCGATTCGCGAAGGGATGGAACCGGATATCGTACGCGCTGAAGTTGCAGCTGGACGAGCGATCATCCCTGCCAACATTAATCATCCGGAGCTGGAACCGATGATTATCGGGCGTCGTTTTCATGTGAAAATTAATGCCAATATCGGCAATTCAGCCGTCGCTTCTTCGATCGAGCAAGAAGTCGAAAAAATGACTTGGGCAACACGCTGGGGTGCCGATACGATTATGGATTTATCGACCGGCAAAAATATTCATACGACGCGCGAATGGATTATCCGCAACTCCCCTGTCCCTGTTGGCACGGTGCCCATTTATCAGGCGCTGGAAAAGGTTGGCGGGCGCGCCGAGGAACTAAGCTGGGAAGTGTATCGAGATACGTTAATTGAGCAGGCAGAGCAAGGGGTCGATTATTTTACGATTCATGCCGGTGTGCTGCTGCGTTATATTCCGCTTACTGCTAAACGCGTCACCGGCATCGTTAGCCGTGGTGGATCGATTATGGCGGCATGGTGTTTGGCACATCATCAAGAAAACTTTTTGTATACGCATTTTGCGGATATTTGCGAAATTATGAAGGCGTACGATATTAGCTTTTCGCTAGGAGATGGACTGCGTCCAGGCTCGATTGCAGATGCGAATGACGAAGCCCAATTTGCCGAGCTGGACACGCTAGGGGAGCTGACGCAAATTGCCTGGCAGCATGATATACAAGTGATGGTCGAAGGCCCTGGTCATGTGCCGATGCATCTGATTCAGGAAAATATGGATCGGCAATTGGATGTGTGCAAGGAAGCGCCATTTTATACACTCGGTCCGCTGACGACCGATATCGCACCAGGTTATGATCATATTACGAGCGCGATCGGTGCGGCGATGATCGGTTCGATGGGTACCGCCATGCTCTGTTATGTGACACCGAAGGAACATCTCGGCTTGCCGAATCGCGATGATGTCAAAGAAGGCGTTATCACCTACAAAATCGCCGCCCACGCCGCTGATCTCGCCAAAGGTCATCCACGCGCCCGTTATCGAGATGACGCATTATCCCGCGCCCGCTTCGAATTCCGCTGGCGCGATCAATTCCATCTGTCGCTCGATCCTGAACGGGCGATCAGCTACCATGATGAAACATTGCCTGCGGAAGGCGCCAAATCTGCGCACTTCTGCTCGATGTGTGGGCCGAAATTTTGCAGTATGAAGATTACGCAAGATATCCGCGAGTTAGCAGAACGGGATGGGGTAGCACCGGAGGAAGCGATTGAGGCGGGGATGGAGCAGATGGCGGAAAGTTATCGGGCGCGGAAAGGGACTGGGGTGTATGGGTGAAGGAATTACGGTAGTGATATTTGAATGACCTGTATTTACAAAAAGGAAATCATCCTGATGATTAGCGTTCAAAATAAAATGCTACTCTGATGAATAATGTAAGTTTAATTTATATTATGCTATCAAGTGAATTTTTGCGTTCATTTGATAGCATTTTATGTATCCTAGTAAATAAGGTATATTAATAGATATAGCTTGGTTGAAAAGGAGTGCATTATGCGAAACCAATGGGATTTATATGTAAAAATTTTGGACATATATATGATAATAATCCCAATATATGGATTATCGAGGAAATTGAAGCACATCTACACACCGAATTGCAATTAAAAATAGCTCGTTTCCTATTCCGGCTCATCAACAAAGATAAATCAATCTGGATCACCACCCATAGCAATACACTTGCCCAACAAATCAACAATCTGTTAACGATCGCCCAAAGAAACGATCAAACCGAACTGCTCAAAAAATTAAATTATAGCGAGCAAGATATCCCAGCTGATCTCAACCAGATACATGCCTATCAATTTGAAGATATTGACGGTAATACCGTCATTACGAAGCTTGAATTAGGACTATACGGCTTCGAAATGAAAACTTTTAATGATACGCTTGAACAATTAATTAAAGAGACTAATATGATCCAAAATTATGAGGAGTAAGCAGATGATTCAGATTGGATTTGATTTAGATCGAATAAATAAAAATATTATGAAATACTAAAAACTCCCTCTCGGATGAATCGACGCACTTATACAAGTGGCTTCCAATCCAAAAGGGAGTTTTATTTTCACTTCATTGATCCTCATTACTAACGTAAACGAATCTCAAGCAATCAACCTTGCTGCTCAATCTTCTCCGCCAGCTCATTCAAATACGTCCAACGTTCCATCAAATGCTCCAATTCCTGCTCAGCCTTTGCCTGTTCGGTCATCAGTTGCTGCAAGCGTGCCGAATCGCTAAAGGCGGCTTCCATCTCGGTTGTGATGCGTTCCAGTTTATGTTCGGCAGCTTCGATCATGCTGTCGATTTGCTCGTATTCGCGCTGTTCTTTATAGCTGAATTTAAGCTTATCGCGCGAGGAGTTACGTTTGTTCGCTTCTCCTGCTGTATCATTGGCACTAGCACTACTGCCGCCCGTTCCAGCATGGCTATTTGCCGCTTTCGACTGCGGAATATTTTTGCTAGACGTTGGTACATCCGACTTCATCTGCTGGGCGCCAGTGCGCTCCTCGTACTCGCTATAGTTGCCGGTATGAATGCTAACTACACCGCCGCCTTCCAGCGCAAAAATCTTCTCACATGTACGATCGAGAAAATAGCGATCATGTGATACGACTAATACAACACCAGGGAATTCGTCCAAATAATCTTCCAACACCGTTAATGTCGTAATGTCCAAATCGTTGGTCGGCTCATCTAGCAGCAGTACATTCGGTGCACTCATCAACACACGTAGCAAGTACAGTCTGCGCTTTTCGCCGCCGGATAGCTTGGCAATCGGCGTCCATTGGGCGGCTGGTGTAAACAGGAAGCGTTCCAGCATCTGGGCGGCGGTAATGCTGCTTCCGTCCGCTGTTTTGACCACTTCAGCGGCTTCTTTAATGTACTCAATCACCCGCATCGATTCGTCCATCTCTTGATGCTCTTGGGTAAAATAACCGAATTTGACCGTTTGCCCGGTAATGATGCGCCCCGATGTCGGTTCGATCCGTCCTGAAATCAGATTGAGCAATGTCGATTTACCACGTCCGTTTGGGCCGACAATGCCGATGCGATCACCGGGCACCGCATGGTACGTAAGCTCATGAATAAGTTCACGTCCACCTAATGTCAACGACACATCATCCAGCTCGATAATTTGTTTGCCAAGACGTGAGGAAACGGTCGATACGTCCAACTGATCGCTACGGCGACCAGGCGCGTCATTTTGCAATTGTTCAAACCGATCGATTCTCGCTTTTTGCTTTGTCGTACGTGCTTTGGCACCTCGTCGTATCCATGCCAACTCACGGCGCAGTAAATTTTGCCGCTTGTCTTCAGCAGCAGCTTCGCGTTCCTCGCGATCCGCTTTTAGCTCCAAATAACGGGTATAGTTTGCCTCATACCGGAACAATCTTCCTTGATCCAGCTCCAACATAACCGTCGCCACACGATCCAAAAAATACCGATCATGCGTAATCATCAGCAGCGCACCGCGCCGTTTTTGCAAATATTGTTCTAGCCAGGTGACTGAATCATGATCGATATGGTTGGTCGGCTCATCGAGAATGAGCAGCTCTGCGGGCTGAATAAGCGCAGTCGCGAGTGCGACACGTTTGCGCTGTCCACCGGACAATGTGCCCATCGGCGCGTCATAACGGGTAATACCAAGTTTGGACAGCACGTTTTTCGCTTCGCTTTCCAATGTCCACGCATCCAGTCGATCCATCTCTTGGCTGACATGTACAAGCTCTTGTTGTACTGCCGCATCATCCGGCTGCTGTTCCAAGCGATCCATCACACTCATATAAGCGCTAACCGCTTGCAGCTCTGCACCGCCACCTTCGAACACTTGACGCAGTACAGTCGCTTCCGCATCATAAGGCGGATTTTGTGCCAAATAACGTACACGCACACTGTTACCGATTACAACTTGCCCGCTGTCCGGTTCTTCCAACCCGGCGATAATTTTCAGAAAGGTGGACTTGCCTGTTCCGTTCACACCGATAATACCGATCTTGTCGCGATCTTCCATGCCAAACGAGGCATCTTGAAACAGTATTTTATCGCCATAGCTTTTGGCGAGCGATTCCACAGTCATTATATTCATTACGCTTCACCTTCTCAGGCTCTAAGCCCGTCATTGATCTTAGTTCAAATAGTGTGAAAGTTCATCTTATTTGGCAAAAAACGTAGTGTGCACGTAAACTTAATTGCTATCAAATTACGTACACAGCGATTTATGCGCAGCTTGCCTATTTATCGCAAGTGACTCCCAATTATGAAGTTCCCCGCAATCTGTAACCTTGCAACTTACGATGGATCAGTCGGATGATGAATCTGTTTCTCACAGCCCATCAGAAACAAGTCGGTCACAAAACGCGTTCGCTCTTGCAATTGCTGCTCATTAAAATCAGGGTTAAACATCAAATCCATTTTGACCCGATCAAGCATACCGATATACGATTCCGCCGACCACCGCGGATGTGCGACTTTGCCTTCTTTTAATACGTCCAGCACAACTTCCATATAGCGAAACATAAACTGCCGCATATACTGCATCAATGCCGGATCATTGTTAGGTGCGCGAAAGACGAGCTTTGTATATTTGCGGCGTTCAAAATGATAGCGTGTATGGTGCACCGCAATCACGTATAGCTTGTCCGCCATACTTGTGCAAGGGCGCAACGCCTCATGCAAATTGTCGAGAAACTGCTCACAGTCACGCCGCGTAACTGCCAAACAGAGCTCCTCTTTGCTTTTAAAATATAAATAAACCGTACCTTTGGCAATGCCAGCCCGATTGGCGATGTCGGAAATTTTCGTTTCATAAAATCCATCCAGACCAAACAGCTCATAAGCAGCATCCAATATGAGGTCTAATTTGTCTCCTGTCGTGCCGCTCATACGCCACCTCCTATATGACTAAAAACAGTAGCGCTACTACTCCGCCGATTACGGAGCTTACCGCGTTCACCATATCATTGTTCATCCAGCGCCAGCCGCGTGCATACACGGTCGGTTGCCCGCAATGCGTGTCTGTTTCGACCATTTTGCCGCAAACGGTACAGCGATGCATCAATTGCACCGTCGCTCCCAAATACGAGTCGGCAAAACACCCTACCAGCCCGCCAATCCAACCAACCAACACCATTACGATTGCACCGTACAGCATACTGTTCACGCCGGATAGGTCAGTATATGGATTACCCACAGCAGACAGAAGCGAAAACAATGCCGCCGCCACGCCGATCACAATCCCACCCGCAGCAGCGGCAATTGTACCACGGAGCGATATCCCGCCGGATGCTCCCGGTTCCAATACACGCCCGTTCAGCACCGAGCGCGGCGGCTTACGGCTTAGACTGCCCCATTCGGTCGCCCATGTATCCGCCGTCACCGTTGCCATCACACCGATAAAAGCGAGTACCCACGCTTCATGCGGCACCAATGCATTGCCTAGACAGAGCACCATACCTAGTCCGCCATTGGCAAACACCTGTCCAGCATCCCGGCGTGATCCTTTGGCATAGTCCTGCTCCATCCGCCGCTTGCGCTCACGCTTCATACGCGATAGCACACTTCCGCTCACAAAAAATAAAATAAGCAGCCCGAACCAGAGCAAATTTCCAGCGGCATAATAGATCGTTCCCATCAGTGCCGCCGCAATCGCGCCGGAACCGGACAGCCATTGTTTACGATAGCCAAGCCCGGCGATCAGACCGGCGCAGATGGCACCGATTAGCCAATCTAGCCAGCTACTCATTGCGCAATCCGGCATGTGCCGACCGTTGCTCCGGCATAGATTAGCTCAAACGTATCGCCAGCCGCGACCGCGCCAACCCCTTCCGGTGTACCGGTAAAAATAATATCCCCTGCCGACAAGCCATACTGCTCACCGATATGCGTCAAAATCGTTTCCAGCGAAAAGATCATATTCGTTGTGCGTCCAAGCTGCACCTGCTCGCCATTTTTGAGCAGTGCAAACTCGTTGTTCAGCCAGCCTTCATTACCTGGAAACGGCACGAATGCGGTCAACGGTGCTGAATTTTTAAAACCTTTGGCAGCTGTCCACGGATGTCCTTTTTGCTTGAGTACGCTCTGTACGTCACGCAAAGTAAAATCGATACCAAGCGCCAATCCATCCACTAGCTGTTCAGCGGACAGACCCGGCTCATAATCACGACCGATCCGTACGACCAATTCAGCTTCATAATGAATCTCGCCTTTATCGGCAGGCAATACAAGCGCTTCATCGTTAAACGGCACCGCCGCATGTGAAGGCTTCAAAAAGATCATCGGTGAACTAGGCACTTCATTGCCAAGCTCCTCCGCATGTAAACGATAATTACGACCGACACAGTATACATTTTGAATGGCACTCATTGAGCATTCTCCTTATCGATAGGAAGTAGGATGGCGATAACAGTTTGCGCATATGACCCGCTGCCTCCATTTCACAACATTAGACATCGGCAAAACTAAAAGCTATATAGATCATTAATCCAAACCGTTTATTTTGACGGAATCGCATTGCCGTTCCCATCAAATCGCACACCGACAGACAATGATTGTAACCGCTGCAACAATGCCTGTGCAGGCTGTTGCTCCATCGGTACAGGCTGTCCAAGCGTAGCAGTGTACGGAATGACTTTCATACTGCATTGCCCTTTAACCGAGCATACCGCCTGAAATACACCGGTATCCCATGTTTTCTTGGTCAATGAATGGGTGAAAATAAAATTGCCTGTACTGTAAGCAATCCATTTGCCTTTATATTGCTCTACCCCTTGCAACACATGCGGATGACCGCCAACGACCAGATCGGCTCCGGCATCGATAAAATCATGCGCCAGCTCAGTTTGTGTATTCACTGTAGCATCCGAACGTTCGATGCCCCAATGAGCGATGACGACGACCAAATCGGCTTCGCTTTTCGCTTTGCGGATCGCTGCTTCTGCCGCAGTCGGATCATATGCCGTCGCTACGCCAGGCTGATTAGTGCCTGCATTCCAGCTTGCGTTTGGAATAACACGGCTAAACCCGAGCAATGCGATCTTGATCCCTTTACGCTCAAATATAACAGGTTTATATGCGCGTGCGGCATCTGCTCCGGCTCCTACATATTGAACACCGCTCGCATCAAGCTGACGGATCGTATCGTTCAAACCGACTACACCTTGATCCAAAATATGATTGTTAGCAAGATTAACGGCATCGATGCCGGCGGCAGCCATATGTGGCAATGCTTCAGGCGCAGATTTAAATGTATACGTTTTGTCGGCTGCGGTTGTATTGGAGCCTGTAACAGGCGTTTCCAAATTCACTACCGTCAGATCATCAGACGTAAACAATTTTTTTACATACTGATACGGGTAATCATATCCTTTTTGCTGTAACAATTCGCCTACTTTCCCGGCAAACATCACATCGCCACCAAAGTTAAGCGTTACCGTCTGCCCCTGAGGTGTAGTATCTGTCTGTGGTGCAAGCGTCGCAGTAGATGGCTGTTTGTTTGGAGCGGTTGCTGTATCGCCAGTTGCAGGCTTGTCGGTGGCGGTCGCTGCGGAATCCGATTGATCTCGCTGCACCGGCGTTGCTTCGCTGTCCGGCTGTTGCTCATTGCCTACTTGTTGATCGCTGTTCATCTGATCTTGCGTTTCCGCAGATTGATCCTGACTTGCCTGATGTTCATTGTCTGCTTGTGCGGATTCCGCCGCCGCTGCATCGTCCGACTGCGGCGCTTGTTCGCTTGCCGCTACGCTATCTTGTTCCGGTGTAGTAGCGGATCGTAATGTCTGCTGCGAGTTGGCTGCTTGCTCATCCGTTGCAGGATAGTCAGCATGCTCTGCCGCTGACACGATCGATTGGGTGGAAGGCTGCTCTTGCAACCAATAAACGACTCCGACTAGTACAATCGCCGTAGCGAGTATACCGTTCAGTAGCATCCACCGTCTGAAGCGCTGTTTGCGACGAAGCAATGCTGCTTGCTGCTGTTGACGGTTTTGTTCTGATTTGGTTGTATACATGCTTTGCTCCTTTAACGAATACGTCTTATCTATTATAGCAGGTTACGCTAATGGGCGAAAAGCTTGCTGTGCAACATTCGTCGCTGCTCAGTTTACGGCGTGCGAGTTTAAATAATTTCAACTTTTATAATGAATGAGAACAAGCACCCCTCCGCCATAATCGAAAAGACGCTTCCTCCTTCAATCAGGACGAAGCGCCTTACATTAGACAAACTATTTTCATATAAAGTCTTGTATTGTGTAATTTTGATCAAGGCGAGACGCCGATACTACCTACAAGCTCATTTCTAAAACGATCATCTGCCTTACCAACCGCTCAGTTCGTAGGTACTGCTACCCGTTTGCTCTCCTGCGCAGCAGCATCTCTTGCTGTACGAATACAATCGGGCAAGCCGACGCCATCATAACCTGCACCGAGCAATAGCAGTCCTGGGCGCTGCTGTGCCAACTCGCTGCGTAGCTTGGCAATCGCGCCCATATGACCGACTGGATATTGTGGCATCGAATGGCGCAGACGGGTAATTTCCGTAAATAATGGCTCGGCATCAATGCCCATCAGCTCGCGCATATCTTGAAGTACGCGTGCTTTAATCTCATCATCCGACTGTTCAACGATTTGTTCCTGTCCGTCGCGACCGACGTAAAAGCGCATTAGCACTCGATCATCCGGGCTTGTATGCAGCCATTTGGTCGATGTCCATGTGCAAGCGGTAATCGTGCGTCCTTCTTTACGTGGTACGAGGAAACCGGAACCGTCATACTCAGTCTCGATCTGTTTGCGGTCAAATGCCATCACGACATTGGCGACCGAGACGTAGTTAATCCGTTCCAGCGCCGTTGTGTCAGCATGACCTTTTAACAGTGGCGCCGCCGCAAATGCAGGCACGGTTACGATCACATGCTCCGCTTCCAGCGTCGTACTATCGCTAAGTGTGACCGTATACAATCCGTTATCGTATGCGATCGAATGTGCCCCTGTCTGCAAACGGAAATCGACATCCGGCGCTAACGCTTGCTCCAACTTGTCAGTCAGACTTTGCAAACCGCGCTTAAAGGTGAAAAATGCACTCTTTTTCGTCCCAGTATGCGTCTCTACCGGCTTGCGACCGGTATTCATACCTTTAATCAAGCTGCCATACTCACGTTCCACTACGCCAAACTGTGGGAATGTCGCTTGCAGACTCAGCTTGCGTGTATCTCCGGCATAAATGCCTGCCAGCAGCGGCTCGGTCACATTTTCCAGCACTTCTTTACCAAGACGGCGCTCGATAAAATCACCGAGCGATTCGTCCTCTCCATCTAGCTTTGGCGGCAATAGGAAATCTTCCAATGCGCGAATTTTGCCATCCATCGAGATCAGATCGCTTTCCATAAATGGACGCAGCTCAGTTGGAATACCAAGCACAAGACCCGATGGCATCGGATGCAGCTTGCCATCATGCAAAATATACGTTTTTTTCGCATTCGGATTCGTCGTCATCAATTCATCGCCTAATCCGACCTCTTGCGCCAGCTCGGTCATCGCTGTTTTGCGCGCCAAATAGGAATCCGGCCCTTTTTCGATGACAAAGCCATCACGATGCAATGTATGCACCTTGCCGCCGAGTGAACCGGACTGCTCCACTACCGTAATATGCGGATGCAGCCCTTGTTCACGAAAATGTTTACGTACATAAAATGCGGAGCTAAGACCGGTAATCCCGCCCCCGATCACGATAATCCGTCGTTTGGATAATTGCATTACACATGCACCTCTTTTGATTTGCGGATGACTTCGTCAGCCAGTACCTCCATGTAGAGTGGGTCTGTATTCAATGAATCGATACGCATTAAACGCATATCCAGCTCTTGCGCAAGCTCTTGTGCTTCAATGTCCAGATCGTACAGCACCTCAAGATGATCAGATACGAAGCCGATCGGTGCCACTAGCACATATTCAACTTGTTCTTCACGCAGCGCTTGCATCGTATCAAGCACGTCCGGACCGAGCCACGGTTCAGCGGTACGTCCTGCGCTCTGCCACGTAAATTGCCATGACGGTACATTGGCACGCTCAGCGATCGCAGCGGACGTTTCCAACAATTGATCACGATACGGATCGCCCATGCTCAAAATGCGCTCTGGCAAGCTATGTGCACTGAACAGCACACGCACTTGCTCACGTGTTGCACCTGTTTCTTCAAACAGTTCCAACTTACTGTTGACCCGGTTCGCTAGCGTTTCGATCAGCTTCGGATGCAGATGATAGCTTTCGATATACGAAATGTTTAGCCCATGCTGCTGCGCTGTTTCGCGTGCACGTTTCAAATAACTGCCTACGCTCATAATCGAATAATGCGGTGCCAGTACGATGCCGATCGCTTCGGTAATGCCGTCTTTGACCATATGCTCGATCCCGTCTTCGATAAATGGATACGCATGCTTGAGTCCTTGATAACATACAAATTCCACATCACTGCCAGCTGTATGCTCGTTTAGCTTTTGCTGCAAACCAGCCACTTGATTGTCCGTATTTTCACGCAGCGGGAATACACCGCCTACAATCGCTTCATAGCGATCTTTTAACTCTTTGAGCTGTTCAGCGCTTGGCGGATTGCCGCGGCGAATATGCGTATAATAAGCTTCTACATCGTCCAAACTGGCAGGAGTACCATAGGACATAACTAGAACACCGATTTTTTTGTTAGCCATTAAGGATCACCTCAACAATAAAGTAATAATACAAAACGATCTCGTCATCGATGACAATCATCACAGTGACGATTTAAATTTCATCTACATTTGGAACTATCGCTTCCTGTTCATCTGCGGAACGATCATACAAACAAACGGAAGCAATAGGTTCCGCTTTCTTTTAATAACGCTCAAACTCACTTTTCAATCAACTATCTTCTATTATGCATAAGCAGCATAGCAATTGCCAATTTGCTAGAGGTTGGATAAACAAACATGATCACCGTGCTCGTTTAACCGGATACGGCACGATTTTTCAATACAGCTGCCGAATATTCATGCACATAATCGGTCAGTTCCTTGAGCTTGTCGATCGATGCTTCCGGAAACAGACCATGACCGAGATTGAAAATATACCCCGGCTCCTGCAATCCTTCATCGATAATTCGGCGTGCCTGTTCATGAATGACCGCTGACGGCGCTGTCAGCACATACGGGTCCAAATTGCCCTGTACCGCATAATTCCCCCCTAGACGGCGGCGCGCTTCCGGAATCGATACCCGCCAATCCAGCCCGATCACATCGACCGGCAAACCGTTCAGCTCCGGCAATAACTCGCCTGAACTGACACCTGGAAAATAAATTTTCGGCACATGCAAATCTTGTAGCTGCTCGAAAATATAGCGAATCGTTGGCAGCACATATGTGCGGAAATCAGTTGCGGACAATGCGCCAACCCAGCTATCAAACAATTGGAACGCTTTGCCGCCATTTTCGATATGTTTGCGCAAATACGTAGCCACCATATCGCCCAGCTTGCGCATGAGCGAGTGCCATAGTTCCGGCTCGCTGTACATCATCGTTTTGGTGCGAATATAACTTTTGGACGGTCGCCCTTCAATCAAATAGCTGGCGATCGTAAACGGCGCCCCGGCAAACGTAATCAGCGGCACATCCAGTTCACGATCCAAAATACGAATCGTCTCCAGCACATGACCGAGGTCTTCTTCCACTTGAATCGGACGCAACCGTTCCACATCGGCGGCGGTACGAATCGGGTTGTCGATGACCGGGCCGATATTTTTGACGATATCAAAATCGATACCGATCGAAGCGACCGGGTTCATAATATCGGAATACAAAATCGCCGCATCCACGCCAAGCTTACGCACCGGCATCAACGTCACTTCGGCAGCTAGCTCCGGCTGACGGCAAATTTCTAGCAATGTATAGTTTTCCTTAATCTTCTGATAATCCGGATCATAGCGTCCTGCCTGACGCATATACCAGACCGGCAAACGGTCGGTAGGCTGCTTCAAGCAGGCTCGTATGAAGGAATCGTTATAACTCATAAAGGCAATCCTCCGCATCGGTAATGTTTCGTTACGCCTGCTGGCGCTCGTTGCTCTGTCTGAACATCGCCTGCGCAAATGCACTAGGCAAAACAACCTATCTTTCCATTGATGTCCATTTTCGTTCCGTTTGACTCACATTTCCATTATCCTCTTTTTCGGAATCCGTAACAACTCCCTTACGATGAACATCCCATGACAATACTATGAACGCATCTGTGCGCTTGCCGCTTCATAATGCCTATTCCAGCTTATCCGTTCGATTATACAAACGATGCTGAGCAGCAGCGCGCACATTTGTTTAACAGCAGCGTTTTTTACCCTATGCTGGCGATGATCCAGGTAGTTGAACAATATGCGCTTTGCTCACCTGTATGTATCGTCTACATCAAGCCCGAACGTGCAGGTAGCTGAACAATATGCGCTTTGCTGTGTTATACATCCTTATGTATTACGCCCTTAAAGTATGCGCACATAATTAAAAATATATGCTATGTAGCGAACAATTTGCAGCAGCGGGTAAAGATGGATACAGCCAGTTAAAGCACATACCGATCTATTTCTTTCGTAAATTTGCACCTGTCGCTAGTAGGCTGTCTCAAATGGAAATTGTGTCTGAACGTACCTTAACCTATTCATCATCAAGCAATGGTTAGATCAACAAACCATGAATGTATTTGAGATAAGTTACTAGATTGCGATATAACGATATAACGCATTTTGGTTTCATCTAATGAAAAAAGGTTTTATTTTTTTGGGATTTTCATTCAAATTTAAGCTATTTTGACGTTAAATATGTTATAATAATGAAATGAATGTAAGGAAGTGAAACGGTATGAAAATATCCAAACTCAATCTGGAACAGTGGAAAATAAACCTAATCGTGTTGTGGGTCGGGCTGTTTCTGCTCAATGCCGGGATGACGATGATCGTCCCTTTTATCGCGTTATATTTGTCACAAGACCTCGGTGTACATGGTGAGCACCAGATCGCGCTCTGGGCAGGCTTTATTTTTGCGGCTAACTTTGTCACCTCATTTATATTCCAGCCGCTCTGGGGCAAATTGTCCGATCAATACGGGCGCAAAGTGATGTTGCTACGTTCCGGATTCGGAATGGCGATCATATTTACACTGATGGGTTTTGCTACGCAAGCATGGCATCTGCTCGCCTTGCGGCTGCTGAACGGAACGATTTCCGGCTTTAATCCAGCGGCAACTTCGCTCATTTCCAGCAATACGCCGAAGGAAAAAATGGGCTTTGCGATGGGCATTAGCCAATCCGGTACGGTTGCCGGTACGATTCTCGGCCCGCTAATCGGCGGTATACTGGCGGATACGATCGGCTTTCGTTATATTTTTTACATTACTGGATCGTGTATTTTTTTGGCGACATTGCTGGCATTGTTTCTCGTACGCGAGCAATTCGACCGCTCGCTAGCAGCCCAAATGCCAAAGGTATCCGTACTGTCCGGCTTGCGTGAACTCAGTCTGACTCCGCAATTGCCCGCTTTGTTTGCCGTCACATTGCTGCTGCAATTTGCGATGATTAGCCCGATGACACTGATGCCACTCTATGTGCAAAAGCTGCACGGCGCCACCGAAAATCTAGCATTTTGGGCAGGATTGGTCAGCGCGGTCACCGGCTTATCGAATATGCTAACCGCGCCTTTCCTCGGCAAAATAAGCGACAAATACGGCGCGCACCGTGTATTGACCTTTTCGCTGATTGGAGCCGCATTAACGCTTATTCCGCAAGCCTTTGTGCAAAATGTAGGACAGCTGCTGGCGATTCGCTTTTTGATGGGATTATGTATGGGCGGTCTGCTACCAAGCGTCAACTCGCTTATTCGCTCGTACACACCGGACGGGATGGAAAGCCGTGCCTTTGGCTTTAACAGCAGTACGAATGCGCTGGGCAATATGACCGGATCGGTTATGGGCGGTATGTTAGCAGGTTTTATCGGTATTGAAGGACTGTTTATTATGTCCGGCATGTTGCTGCTGCTTAATATGATGTGGGTACGCTCCAAACTGTATGGCAAACCATCGACTGGACGACAGCAGAAATCGGCATAAGTTGAAGGCAGTACCCTCTGTTTTTATCCAAAAAAGCACAAACCACCGCACGACGCCAACGGATTGGCAATGCGACGGTTTGTGCTTTTTGCATATGATGTTTGCTGTTTGTATGTGCATGCAGACTAGTCGCTATAATAAAAGCGAATCAGTCAAAACGAATCCGTTCGCAACCGTATAGGCTTTCTCTCCCGATTCGTCTCCTTGCTTATGATTCGTCTTCTTCGTCTCTTATTGAAACATCATCAGCCTTTCACTCTGGCGATCGCCAATCCATCATAAGCAGGCAGAAGCGTGCCGGTCAGACGCGGATCGTTTGCCATCCGGCGATTAAACTCACGTACCGTTTGGATCGCTGGGCCGTTTCGCTCCAAATTGAGCGTACGTCCGCGCAACAGCAAATTATCGCCGACAATAATCGCACCTGGTGTAGCCAATTCAAGCGCATAATCGAGATAATTTACATAGTTTAATTTATCCGCATCGATAAAAAAGAAGTCAAACCGCTGACCTTCCTGTTTTAATTTAGCTAGACTGTAAATCGCTTCACCGATCCGATACTCGACCTGTGCTGCATAACCAGCGAGTCGCATATGCGTCTGTGCAACTTCCGCATAATCAGGGCGCAGCTCCAGTGAAACGATGCGTCCGCCTTGATCCATACCACGTGCCATACAGACGCCGCTATAACCGCCCAGCGCGCCAATTTCCAAAATCGAGCGTGCACCGGACATTTGTACGAGTAATGTGAGCAGACGTCCATATCCAGGTTCGACGGATACTTCCGGCATTTTGTGTTCACGAATCGTTGCTTTGATCTGTAATAGCAGTTCGTCCTCCTCAATTAGTTCATTCATATATTGCTCCGCATTCGAGCCGTGTTGTTGTGTCATTTGCATTCCAATTCTCCTTTAACCTATATTGTGCTACGCAGAAGTTCTGCTCATTGGGTATCCGTTGTCGATTCCATTCAAAATGCGCACTTTTTTGCCGGAAACGTTTGTAAGAACAGACGCATTCACCTATACTAGATTGTATGGTTTTCAGGCGTGACCGGCAAGCAAAACACACGATCATACGATCCAGACGCTATGGACGGACTACTGGCAATGATTGCCCTGCCTGGATTGCAAACAGGAAATCAACATCAATCGCTATCTTACAATAAACAGGAGTGAATCCGTATTATGAAACAGTATGAGTTAATTGCAACTTGCCCGATGGGTATTGAAGCTGTTGTCGCGCGTGAGCTCAAACAGCTCGGCTACGATGATGCACGCACAGAAAATGGACGTGTACGCTTTAGCGGCGACCTGATCGACATTTGTCGCTGTAATTACTGGCTGCGCACTGCCGATCGCATTGTGATCAAGATGGCGGAGTTTGCAGCAACGACATTTGATGAGCTATTTGAAGGCGTCAAAGCGGTATCGTGGGCAGACTTTATTCCGGCTGACGGCGAATTTCCGGTTTCCGGTCGCTCGCAAAAGTCACAGCTTAGCAGTGTACCGGCAAGCCAAGGTATCGTCAAAAAAGCGATCGTTGAAAAGCTTAAACAGACGTACAATACCGAATGGTTCCCGGAAGATGGCGCATTGTATGCGGTCGAAGTATCCCTGCTTGAAGATACCGCACTAATTACACTCGATACAACCGGCCCTTCCCTGCATAAACGCGGTTACCGCAAGCAGGCAAATGAAGCGCCGCTCAAAGAAACGCTAGCGGCTGCGCTCGTGCTGCTCAGTCGTTGGGGTCCGCATCGTCCACTGTATGATCCGTTTTGCGGCTCCGGCACATTGCTGATCGAAGCGGCGATGATCGGCTGGAATATCGCACCTGGATTGCGTCGTAGCTTCCCATCAGAAGGCTGGTCGATCATTGCCGATGAGCTGTGGGAAACAGCGCGCGATGAAGCATTCGATGCGGTACAAGACGATATTCCGCTCAACATTATCGGCAGCGATATCGATCCGTCCGCTATCGAAATCGCCAGAGCATGTGCCAAAAGCGCCGGGCTTGGCGATGAGATTGAATTTAAAGTGATGCCCGTATCACGCATCCAGCCCAAAGGCAAATTCGGCTGCATTATTACTAACCCCCCATATGGTGAGCGCTTAAGCGAAGCGAAGGAAGTGGAAGCGATGATTCGTGATCTAGGCAAAGCATCGATCTATTTGCCGGATTGGTCGGTATTTGCGATCACACCGACACGCCATTTCGAGCAATTTTTCGGACGCAAAGCAGATAAGCGCCGCAAGCTGTACAATGGACGGATCGAATGTCAATTTCTGCAATACCTCGGCCCATTGCCACCTCGTGTAAAAGCGGAAGCAGACGAGCCGCAGGCGTAAAGGGTACCTACGTATTGAACGAGGATTAGCTTCGTTTCAGAGCAGACTCACCTACTATCATTTGATATAGACAGCCGACTGGTACTGGCGCTGTTGGCGACCCTACGAATAGGTTCATTTGATCGCATGGTCACCGATGGCAAATATAGCTTGGCATCAGCGATCATCTTAATACTACACCTACTACCGGACTGCATAATGCGAGCAGGCATACATGACAGTCCGGCGGTCTGGTGTCATTTTTGACTGTTAAATGGGTGTAAACGAAGCAGTCAGTTTACGTTGTATGCATCGTTCAACCGTATAAGTATGTTGTAGTTTATACGCCGTTTACGCACAATTAACGTGCATATTCATCGCAATTTTTGCTATTTTCCCGCCTAAATGTACTCATCTGCTCTCAATCGCTTGAACAACAACAGCGAACATGTTAAACTGCACGCTAATGTGCAATATTTCATCTATGTAAACATGTAAATGTAATGTAAGCATGGACATGACCGCGAGTGGCGATCATTTCATGTTGTATATCTTTATCTATTTAACGCCGTAACACGCTACACTTGGCTGTGGAAACGGCGTCTTTCGCAAGGAGGCTTCGTTCATTTGGAATCTTTTACTTCCGGTTCACAGCGGCAAAGCTGGATGCAGCGACTGCTGTCGCCGTTTGCCCCCACCCGTATCGCTTACTGGCTGTTTCTGGTCGTTATTTTGGGGAAATTAGTCTATTTGCAACATAATATTCAATTGCCAAATATTGATATGACCAATTTGGATGTCGTGACCGCAATTGGATCGACCATACTTGTTTCGTTTTGGGTCGTATGGCTGCCAAAGCGCGCACGCATCGTAGCGCTTATTATACTCGATATGCTGCTCAGTGTGCTTATATTTGCCGATCTGGTGTACTTTCGGTATTTTCAAGATTTTATTACTATTCCGGTGTTATTGCAGGCTGGACAGGTAGAATCGCTTGGCGGCAGCATTCGTGAACTGCTCGCTGTCCAAGATTGGTGGCTATTTGCCGATCTGATCGTACTGCTGGTGGCAGGCATCGTAGCGCTGGTGCTGCGCATGCGCCGTGGCAGTCGTTTGAGCGCTAGTCGTAGCAGTAACCGGCTGTCATTTGCTACGACAACAGCAACCAGCAACATCCGCCAACGGATCGGTACACGTTTTACCAAAGGAGCTGCACTGTTTGTGCTTGGCTGTATGCTTACGCTCGGCCCGATCAAATATGCAACTTCCACTTGGGCAGTCGGACTGTTTGCCGGCAACTGGTGGAATATGTCCCTTTATAATGTAACCGGTTTGCTCGGCTTTCACGGTTATGATATTTATCGGTATGCAGATGATCATTTTGGCAATGGCAGTCAGTTGTCGGCGGCACAAACCGATGAGGTGAAGCAGTGGTTTGCCAACAAACAAAACGGACGTGCCAAAGCAGGCGATGATAAGCTGTTTGGCGCTTATAAGGACAGCAATGTAATTGCGGTTCAAGGCGAAGCGTTTATGAACTTTGTGATCGGCAAAAGCTTTAACGGGCAGGAGATTACGCCTAATATTAACCGGCTGATGAAAGAAAGCATGTATTTTAGCCAGTATTATCATCAGACTGGACAAGGACGCACATCGGATGCGGATATCGGCTCCAATGCGTCATTGCACCCATTGCCAACCGGATCGGTATTTACCCGTTATGCCGATCATCAGTATGACACATTACCGAATATTTTGAGTAAACAAGAGTATCAGTCATACGTGTTCCATGCGTATGAGCCAAGCTTCTGGAACCGTTCAGTCATGTATCAAAATATGGGCTACACGAAATTTTTCAGCAAAAATGATTTTACGATCGATGAACCACTCGGCTGGTCGCTTGGTGACAAATCGTTTTTCCGGCAATCGGTGCAAAAAATGAGTCAGCTCAAGCAGCCATTTTACTCGTTTATGATCACATTATCGAGCCATCATCCATTTACGCTGCCGCCTTCAGTACAGGAGCTCGATATGGGCGATCTGTCTGGCACTACGTTTGGCGACTATATTCAGGCACTGCATTATGTCGATGCCGCGCTCGGTGAAATGGAAGACGAGCTGAAGGCAAATGGATTATGGGACAAAACGATCCTCGTCTTTTACGGCGATCATGATGACTCGCTCAAAGAAAAAGAACCGATGGAGGAATTCCTCGGCAAGTCGCTAAGCGATCTAGATATGGAACAGCTAATGAACCAGGTGCCGATGCTCATTCACTTGCCAGACGGTGCCCACGCTGGCACTTATAATATTCCGGCTGGTCAGCTCGATATGACACCATCGCTGCTGCATTTACTGGGCGTCAATGCCAGCCCGTATTATTTGATGGGTAACGATATGTTTAACGACCGGGAGAAAAAGCTAGTCGTGTTACGCACCGGTGCCTTTAGTGATGGCAATATATTTTATATCCCATCTGCGGATGGCGTGTTTGAGCATGGCACCGCCTATGATCTGAAAACACGGCAAACGACCGACATCGAGCGCGCCCGCGCCGGTTTCACCGAAGCGCAAAAACGGCTCAACATTTCAGATGAACTGATTACAGGCGATCTGATTCGCAAGTTCCATGCAGAGCAAGCGGACGCGAAATAAGCGGCAAGATCAAGTGGCATAGTCTATCAATCCGTTCGCCAATTTTACGATCGGATTGAATAGACCCTATAAACTCTGTGCATACATGGATAAGCATACATCGATATTCATGTTGTCATTGCATGCGATACATTACAGCGCTTGATTGACTACAGATATTTATCGCAAACGAATGATGACGTAGTCATTCGTAGCTAGCCTATGTATGTACAAGCGCTTTTCTGTATCACCATAAGTATGCTTTATAATCAAAAATCCTCCCGTCAATCGGTCGCTATGACCGTAGACAGGAGGATTTTTCAGGTTTTAGGTATACGTACTTCAGTATAGATAATACGTACTTTAGGATGCGTCTCTATTCGGACTGCCGGTCGACCATAATGACAAACAGTCAAAATGACCGCTTGCCGCAGCATCGGGCAGTGTCATATTATACGGATTATGGTTTTGGTTTTTTTACGAATTTGGCAACCTTGTCCAGCACTTCTTCTTCAGTCGGAGCGCTCACATATCGGCCGTTAATAAATACAAAGGCACGCTTGCCACATGGACCGCAATACGACTTGCAGCCGATTTTAATCTCAGCATCAGGCGCCATCTTTTCCAATTTAGGAATAATCGTTTTCAGGCGAATATGATTGCACTCATCACATACGCGAATATCGTTAGCCATAATAATTACTGTTTCCCTCCGGTCATCTTAATGATGATGGTGACCGAAATCGCCTTTGGATGGGTTCGTAATTACAAAGCCTTCTTCACCTACATACAAATAATCGATTTTGACGCCATCCAACCACGATTCGTTCGGATCGACCGCAACATCGATTTCTTTATCTGTAGCAAAGACTTGTTCATGACTTTGTGGCTCAGCCAGGTCCATACCGTAGTGCACGTGGTCACCGTGGGAATGAGTCACAAATACACGCAGTTTCAAACCGGCATTTTCCGGTTTGTCCATCTCTTTTTTTATCTGTTTCGCTGCATTGCGCGTAATTTTAACTTTCATGGGATCAGCTCCTTCGTTCAGTTCGACTTGCCTGCCATATGGCAGGACGCAATAGTTCTATTGTATAACTCGTCCCGCCAATACGCAAGGCTAAACCGTTCCTCAACGGCGCGGATCGTATTCGATCACAGACAATTTGCTCTCTGCTCGCGATACAAACCAGTTCATCATTAGCAATGTAACTCCGATATCGTCGATCGGCATAAATGGCATCACATCCGGCATAATCCAGTAAGCGAGCACCGGTATTACAAATAGCATTTTCTCTTTTAACGGCAGCTCTCTGGAGGTCAGCAAACCCGGTAATTTTTTAAACACATGCAACCATTGTTTTGCTGAAAATAAACGAGCCCATTTGGACATATCGCATCTCTCCTTTATACATAGCGCCGCATCTGCGATCAGGGCGCTTTTCCACCTTAATGAATGTATGCACAAATTGTGCGTACTGTATATAATACGCAAGCGTCATCAAAAGTTTCAGAAAATAAGCGCTATCTGAATAGATATGTAAATAAAAGAGCCGCTTTTATAAACCAAAAGCGGCTCCACAAGCTGGATGCTCTACAAATAAAGGAGCTTCCCTTCATACGTCGAATCGTGTTTACGATCTATCAGTTTGTACCAATCATGTCTACTTATGCAGCGACATGTTTATCATCTAATCTAACTCGGAACAATACACTGTTGCTCATTTTTGCAAGATTTTACTATTTTACTGCGGTGCCATACATTATGCTTGGCAGCTTAGTTCCAACGTGTCATTTGGCTACGGCTACGCAGAGCCAAACCAAGCAGAACAAGCGCGATACCGAGTACATATACAGCCAGTGGAGTCGTTTCACCTGTTTGTGGCAATTGATCCAACTCCATAATAGCGCTATTTTGATTCATAGCTGTTGGAGTAGTTGTCGCTTGCTCATTCGCTGCCACTTGTCCATTGGCTGCAACTATACCTGTGCTAGCTGCTGTTACGCTGGCACTTTGATCGCCTGAACCCGTCGCACTCGGCAACATTTCTGCCGCTGCTATTACGTCTGTAGTAGCTGCATCAACCGAATTGCCAGGCTGAGTCGTATTGCCTGCATTTGCAGTTTCCGCTGTCATGACAGGTTCATCCGTAGACGCCGCAGCAATGACCATATCTGTGCCTGCTGCTTCACCAGTCGATGAACTGGAAACGGAACCGCCAATGCTACTATTGCCTGTACTGCTCGCTTCAGTCGAACCGTTGCTGCCTATTGAACCGTTACTACCGGAGTTGCTACCGCCAGTGCTGCCGGTATTGGTACTGCCTTCGTTGTTATTACTGTCAGTATTTCCGGTATTTCCGTTGTTGCCTGTGTTGCTATTACTACCGGTATTTCCTGTATTTCCGTTATTGCCTGTGTTGTCGTTACCGCCGGTATTACCATTGCCACCCGTATTACCACCGGTGTTTCCGTTACCGTCCGGAGTCGTGCCGCCTGTATTGCCGCCATTGTTACTACCATTATCGTTCCCGCCACCATTACCAGGTTGCGATGGTCCCGTTGGATCGGTTCCATTACCACCAGAGCCGTTATCGCCACCACTAGGTGCTGGCACAAAGCTTTGATTACCCAGTACGGTTAAGTTCAGATCAGGTAAAATGCCGTCATTCAGACCGATGGAAATTAAAGAAGACTGCTGACCATTACCTTGATTATTTTGCTGGCTGTTATTTTCAAGTATAGCCAAATCAAGATTACTGCCGAGCACATTGTCTAGCCCCAGCGTTACACCAGACTGTTGCTGATTCGTGCCGGTTGGCGTAGTTTGCTCATGATTGTCGAGTACACCGACATGCACGTTGTCACCTAGAATTGTATCTGTAGCTCCTACTTCTACTACTGCTTGGTGATCAGTGCTTGCTGTACTGCCAGTCTGCTCATGATTGTCGAGTACACCGACATGCACATTGTCACCTAGAATTGTATCTGTAGCTCCTACTTCTACTGCTGCTTGGTGATCATTGCTTGCTGCACTGCCAGTCTGCTCGTTATTTTCAAGCACACCGACATGCACGTTGTCACCTACAACCGTATCCGTAGCGCCTACTTCTACTACTGCTTGGTGATCATTGCTTGCTGCGCTACCAGTTTGCTCATGATTGTCCAGCACACCCACATGCACATTGTCACCCAAAATTGTATCTGTAGCACCTACTTCCACTACTGCTTGGTGATCATTGCTTGCTGCACTGCCAGTCTGCTCGTTATTTTCAAGCACACCGACATGCACGTTGTCACCTACAACCGTATCCGTAGCGCCTACTTCTACTACTGCTTGGTGATCATTGCTTGCTGCGCTACCAGTTTGCTCATGATTGTCCAGCACACCCACATGCACATTGTCACCCAAAATTGTATCTGTAGCACCTACTTCCACTACTGCTTGATGATCATTGCTTGCTGCACTGCCAGTCTGCTCCTTATTTTCAAGCACACCGACATGTACGTCGTCACCCAGTGCCGTATCTTTAGCGCCCACTGTGACAACTGCCGAGTGAGTGCTGTCAGTGTTTTGCTCTGATTGCTCATGATTGTCCAGCACGCCGACATGTACATCATTACCAACGATTGTATCGTTGCCGGTAATGTCTACAACTGCCGCATCATTTGCGTCACTGGTCGATGTAGCGGAGTCAGATGAAGTCAGCACTTCAGCCTGTACGCTATCTCCCAGTATCGTGTCACTAGTTTGCACATTTAGCACAGAACTTGCCGACTGTTCTGCTCCGTTAGCGCTCGTATTGCTATTTTCCAATACACCGACATGCAGGCTTCCTTCATCGCCACGATTGCCGATATCGAGCTTAAGCAGTGCATTTTGATCCGCTTGTGCGGCTTGCGCTGTTCCATGTGACCACGCCATTGCTGCTGCCAGACAACCTGTTGCTACCATCATTTTCACTGACCATTTCATTGTTAATCGCTCCCTTTTATTTTAATAAGACAGATGTCAATTAAAATAGGGAGCCGATTGCGGCGGTTGACCAGGTGGTGCATTCATCCATTGACTACTTCCACGCTGAGCCTTTGCATTGTATATCCAGATTGGCTGTTTCGGCAGCGAAGTTTGCGCTGCTTCTAGCAGCATAGCTGTTGGTGCTGTACCGCCTACATTACTGCCTGATGAACTGATTTGACCAGCGGATGAAGCAGAGCCTGTATTGATCACAGCCAACATAGTACCGTCCCAACCCTGTGCAAGCGGCAACCCGGACGGAGCAAATGGTATGTTGCCGTCTTTCGTTAGAGCGGACGAAGATGCGGATAGCGACCCATTTTCGGTTGCGCTCTGTCCTACCGGAATGGAGACAGCTGGATTAGCAACACGCGTTTGCATGTCCGTATTCGTTTGCGCATTAGCTGTTACAGGTTCCATATTGCCAAGCTCACCAGCAGGCTGCTCCATGTTGGATACAGCTTGAACTGAAGTATCGCTTTCATCCGAAGTACTAGCAATAGGTTGATCCGTCAAGCTTGGATACACTGCTAACACTGGACTGTTCGCATCCGCATCATTCGAAATCGGAGTTACCATTCCAAGCGAAGCACCGTCTACAACTGGCGTACGCTCTGCTACAGACGATTTGCCTGTTGCATCGGTCATGCCAGGTTGACGTTCTGCTGGTTGCTCGTTACGACTTGGATTCAACGGAGACGCTGATGTCTCGTCCGTGTTAGGATAAGATACGGATATGATCGGTGGCACAGTAACAATTGGAGGTACAGTTACAACGGGTGGCACCGTCACGATTGGCGGTACGTTCACTACAGGTGGAACAATAACCGGAGTCGAGACAACCGGTAATTGATTCACCGTCTCTTTGACGATCACAGGCACATTTTCAACGATAGTGCCTGTCGTGTCTACGACTTCAGTTACGGCTTCAACTGTCGTTTCCGTTACCGCTTTGACCGTATGATCGACTGTGCCTATCGTTCCGGCTACCGTATCTTTTGTTGTAGATACCGTGCCAGATACGGCAGAGGTGGCTGTATTCGCCGTCTCATTAACCGTATTGGTGACGCCTGATGATACAGTTCCGGTAATGTCTGACGGCTTGCCGGAGACTACTTTCTCCGTTTCCGTCACTACATCTTTGGTCAGATTACTAGCACGATCAACGATATTCGTTGTATTACTAACCGTTTCCGTTACGACTTTGCTTACATTGTCAACCGTGCTTGTCGTCTGGGAAACAACATCGGATGTCGTTTTTTGTGTCGTATCTGCAACCGATTTCACTGTATCGGTTAGCGTACTTGTCAACGAAGCAGTTGTACGCTGAACAATCCCGGCTGTTGCCTGATTGGTGCTGCTTCCATTGGCATTACTGCTGCTGGACGTTGCCTCACTGCTCGTATTGCTGCTAGCAGCTGCGGTATTGCCATTGGAAGTGTCGCTGCCGCTCGTTTGACTTTGAACCGTGACCCCTTTGGACAACGATAGTTCAACTTGAGCTGCATGTGTAGTAGGAGTGTACGTCCACATGCCTACAACTAACAAAATAAACAACAGAGTGATACGATCGTTCATTGGATTTTTCACCTCCTTTCACGTACGAAATAGAGCTATACAACTGTGCTTGATTTTTTGAAAACTTAGCATCTTGAAAAAGAATATTCATCTTTAGGAAAGCAAATACTCATAAATAATATTATGGAAAATTAGGTTATAATTATAATACCCAAATTTAAACGATTGAATTACTATATTTAGTATATTTGTAACTAATAAAGTTATTCATTTTGCGAATTTTTCCATATGAGATTATATTATGGAGCACCAACTATAAAATGCCATCAAAAAAGGAGCACAACCCTATGGATCACTGTCCATACGATTATGCTCCTTTTTGTATCATGTACTTTATAGACGGCATGTTATATAGCACATGCTGGATGAGATCGATGTCGTTTTATACGTTATACGCTGTAATTGCTTGTTTTATCTTTGCCCGCTGGCGGAGTCGTTGGTTTTTGATTAGAGCTTGCAGCAGCGGCTGACACGGACGTAGCGCCTGTTGGCGTATCGGTCTTGGACACTACTTTTACATCGTCCTGCTTTTCGGCATCCTGCTGTTCCTTAAATTCAGCCAACTCTTGTTTCACATCTTCGGCTGCTGCTTCTACTTGCTCTTTCCACTCACGCGCTACACCGATCGATTCTTTAACGACGGCAACGACCTCACGACCTTTTTCAGTAACTTCATGCCCTTTTTCATTCCATTCTGGTCCTTTTTCCTTAATCATCTCTGCGCCATACATTAGATCAGCACGCATATCGCGTCCACTTTTCGGGGTAAACAATGCTGCTGCTGCCGCGCCGATGAATGCGCCTGCGATCAGACCGTATACGAATTGTGACTGTTGTTGATCCATTATAATCTCTCCATTCTTTGATTGCTTGTATTTGTTTACTATTACCCACAATAACAGCTTTGCTATAAGTTTTCTGTATCTTTACAGCACAGTCATTATAAATTTACAGCACAGTCATTGTAAACGCGACAAAGGACTCGATCCATTCGCCCTCTCAGGCTGGATCGAGTCCCCTGTCGATTCGTAAAACGATAGTGATGTTACCACGCTAGCAGCACCATGATTTACCGCTTTTCAATCTGATAAATACAACATTGACCGCCTTTGGCAATACATTCGGTGCGCGTCACATTTGCCCCGAGCAATTGCTGAAACAGCTCCTGCTCACATTGACAAGCAATCGCGTGCTGATCCGCCACCCGATTGATCGGGCAGTTATATTCATACATCGTATAGACATCGTTCCCATTGCTTTCATAGGTTGCCATATAACCGCTATGATGCTGAATGTCTGTTAATGCTGCGACACGCTCGCCCAAACTTTGCTGCTCCATAAGCGGACGATAACGATCCAGCAGCTTTTGCTTGCGCCCTTCGAAAATGCGTGTGATCGACGCTTCATCCAGCTCATCTAACAAATCCAATGTTAATTGATGATAATTATGCGGAAAATGCTCTGCCGCCTGTTCGCTTAGTCGAAAACGCAAAAAAGGGCGTCCGGTAGGAATGCGTACCGTCTCCGCAAGCAGCAACCCTTCCTGCTCCAGCGACTGAATATGGCGCCGAACCGCCATTTCGGTAAGTTCCAATTTACGGGCCAGATCAGATACGCTTGCCGGGCCGCCTGTTTTGAGTAACATCATAATCGTTCGTCGTGTGGACGGTTGTAGGTTAGCCTTCATCCCTGAACCCCCTTTATAGTAAAAATAAAATGACCCTGTCCGCTATGAGTAGCGAAAAGGGTCACAACATCCCTTTAATAATACCGTTATTGTAGCTTATCCGACAAGGGATGTAAATTCAAAACGATCCGTGAGTTAACAAACTTCGTATAGATCGTATATATAAAGAAGTTGTAGCCATTTTCATTGTTCTTTTATTGCATCCAACATGATAACTTGTATATAAAAGTAAATTCAAAACGATCACTGAAGGAGGAAATAGTAATGAAAGATTATCCATCTCCAATCCCTGCATCTTCTCCGCCACCATTACATAAGCAACATAACGATCCGATCAATGAGCGTCCTTCCAAACTTGTTATCCCACTTCCAGCCTCCCTCGGCAAGGCACCGATCGGTATGCTTCAACGAAGTTTAGGGAACCGAAGTTTTGGGCAAATGATCCAACGGCAAATTGGTCCATCAAGTGGCGCCAATGAAACGTACGCTGCTGAAGAACGCTCCGTTTATGATCAACATGGTACACTGATTGGTACAATTACTGCTGTTAATAAAGAGGGGCATTACGAAGTTCAACGTGCTGACGGTCAAGGAACATTAACGATTACTCCGCATAATCCTCTGTATTTTCTTGAATCTTCTCCATCCATGTCCAGCACAATTGCCGAATCACGCCACACAACAGTAAGCGAAGTGTCTGCCCAAACCGTTGAAAGTCAACCAAGCAAACCGAAGAAAAAAGGAGCCGCCAAAAAGCCTGTTGCCGCTTTTACAAGTTTATTTGGTGATCTGGATGCTATAGAGCTAACACTTACCGCTATGAAGTCTCCCCCCTTCTCAGCAACTCATCGCGCAGACATTACACAAATGGACAGATTATTAACAACGTTAAAGACCAAAAAAGAGGCAACCGTAGACGAAACACTGAAACCTGAAGTTAACAAAGCTATTCTGCTCTGGCTTCATCTTAGTGAACAATATTCAACCTCTGTCAAACCTACAGAAACATCCGAATCCAGTTCAAAACCCGTTGGCATTGGAGATAAAATGAAAGAAATTACGAGTTATGGGCGCGAAGATTATCACGCACCATTCGCAACGCTTAGTTCTTCCCAAACTAAAGCTAAACCGAAAGCGGAAAAAGAGGCTGCTGTTTCAAGCAAATCAGCAGGAGACCACGTATTCAATGACCCATTCAGCATTATGGTAGATGCGTTAAAAGATGAACGCGATCCTATGGTCGTCAGCGCAAGAGAACGATTAAACCTCCTAGCTACGGAATGGAGCAACAACATTCGCGATCATTTGCGCGCTTTTTTTGTTGAACAACGAGAAGGGATTATCGATGCAAACTCGATCGCATTTGGTATGTTTGGAGAACAACTTCGACACCTGATTACACATGCTTACTCCAGAGAAGCATTTATCCAAGTGTATCAATTGATTGAGCGTATGTTCCGAAACGGAATGGTTGATCCGGATGCTTACGCAGAAGCTGAGAAAAACAACAATAAACTGCTGGTGAAAGCAACCCAATTTCTTCATACACACCTGGACGATATGCGGAGAGCTGTTGACGCTTTACGTGACGCAAGACGGATTGGGAGTAAACTTAGCAGTGACATTCGTTTAATGATTATTCAAAGTATCCGGCACATGCGTACTAACAAAGAACTGCCCATCCCACCGGTTTATATTGAAAATCTACTGCAATTAAGAGCGCAAGTAGGGGATAGAGTGTTTAACGAGCAATTCGATGAGTCTGTAGAAGATACGCTTGTGCCTGTGACTGAAGATGAACTAGGGCAGCTACGCCACACATTGGATCAACATACATCTTCACCAGATCGCGCCAGCAAAGTGGAACATCAAAAAGAAATTCCAGACTCCAAAGAGGAAAAGAGCGAGCATTCAGAAAAGCCTTCAACCCAATCTGCATCTGGTAGTCCAGCTCGCCCAAGTACAGCAGCATTGCGAACAGGGCACATTAATCTGCTGCACAATTTTAATCATTATCATTTATTGCTCGAAATGTCCGACAACCAAATCCTAAATTTGAATGTACCTGGTGATGGCAATTGTTTTGTACATGGTGTGGCATGGGGCGATCTTCTTTCGCCACGCTTGGCGGAATACTTAACTGAACCAAGAACCAATGAACAGATTGAGACATGGGTAACAGAGCAGATTCAAGCTTTGGAAAAAACAGAAGCAGACAGGACAGGAGATTTGCGCAAGCAAATTGCCGACCAATTACAATCATCACCTACAGCTCGCCCCGATATTATGTTCGAATTGGCACATTATATTAATACTGCACGTTTTGCAAAGTATAACTATCATAAGAAATCGGCGGACACATGGCATTTTGAAGGGGCTGGAACTTTATTAAATCATGCCTTACAGTTGTTTGTCAGCAGGCATTATGCAGAAGTATTAAATGATACTACCGATTTAATAGCGTTAATTATGAATGAAGATGCATTACTACAAATTTATATTCATAGCGTTCGTAATGATTCGGAGATGTGGCTTGGAAATGTGGAACAACGAGCATTGAATGCATTGAGAGCTACACAAGAAAATGCTGAGCCAATCCATATCATATTGCCTTCCCAGATGCCTAGAGCAACGATTAATATGGATGTAGACGACATATTGAATATTTCGGCAGACGCAGCAGAAGAAGATGCTTCCAGTGAATTTGTAGGAAAAAGCACCGAATTATTTCAAGTACCTAAATATGTGTATAAAAAAATGGCTAAATCTGCACAAGGATTTCAAGGAGACGCTATTATCGAATTTTTTGAAAGTCAAAATTGGCATCGCGGTCAAAGCGCTCATGTAGTGGATTGCCCAGGTGTACCGGAGCCGCTCGAACTTCATGCTTCTTTAACACAAAAACCGCCGGTAAAAAGCCCCCATGTAAACCAAATTGAATTTGTTATGCGAATGAAACCATCGAAAGGCGGCAAAGATCGGGCAAGCAGTGTGCGTTGGTGGTATTGGATTAAGGTAGATGAAAACAATACAGCAGTGCGGCTTGAATTTGATGGCAATGTAGGTGCTGGTTCATCCGGACTTACCGAATCACAAAAAGAAGACCAACGCAAACGGCAAACACAATCCAATCAGAATGAAACAGCTTACACTCGTTTTTTAAAAGATAGTTCTTTTGACGCTTCTACAACGATTAGCTCGATTATTCATGGACTGGAACAATATTTAGCCAGCCAGCTACCATCCGCTGCAAAGCCTGTTGCGCCCACAGCCAAAACCGTAACTAGCACTAGTAAATCAGAGCCAGCCAAAAAACCGACAAAGAAACCAGCCAAAAAGAAATAACCAACCCTGCTTCACCTAGGGCGTGTCTTCAAACGACTTTACAGATCGTTCGATCCGGGTAATTTGCGTCAGACTAAGCTGTACAGGGTCTTATTTCTACCCTTTGTGAACAATAAATGATACGTAGGACAGTTTGAAGACACCACCTAGTAGCTTGACCGCGTTAACTAAGCAGTTTGATCATGCAGAGCAGCGATGTTCTTCTGCTACGATTCGAGTATATGTTTCGTAAGATGTAAATTTAAGCTGGTGAGCCTACTATCATCTCATCAACACGCGAAAAAGTAGATCATACTAAATGATCTACTTTTTCGTATCCATGCAAATCAATAGAGCCGATGACGTGAACTGTACCAAGCTGCCATACTTGACGTTTGCTCGTCACCTCATCTGTCCGCTCCACTCATGTGTAGCCTGCTAATCATACTGTCTACCCAATCAAACGACCTATATGCTGTCGTTCATACATCTGCTACTACCCAAGCTCACGATCCAAATAATGACTCACCTGCTGCGCAAATCCGCGCAGTATATCCGGCATAACCGCCGTCAATGGATGCAACTCATGACGCGGCCAATCATAATAATCTTGCACAAGCGGACGACGCAGTTTCACCAGTTCCAACAAACGAACTGCTGTCTGTTCGTCCATCACCTGTTCACCGCGAATAATTTCGATAATATCGTCATAACTACTCGCATCACGCATAATAAAGCCATCGATCAAATAACTGCCAATATCGGTTACACATTCAATCGCCAGATGAAGCGCACGTTCCTGCACCATCCCACTTAACAGACTGCCATCCCATGCGGCTGTCACTTGTTCAAGCGCAGTATATACATCATCAAGCGCCGCAATACGGCGTTCAATTTGCTCACGATTTACATAATACACGGTTTGACACCGCCTTTGCGATCAAATTTATATCATTGTCCAAACATAAACGAACATCAAACGATCTGTTCGCTTGATTACGCAATATAAAAAATGATACCTTGTTGCTTAAGCACGGTTTCTGCGTAAAAGCTTTGGATTTGTTGCACATACTCCGCCACATATTCAAAAAATTCAGCGCCATTATCCCCTTCATAAATCGGATAAATTTGTGCTTCAGCAAGCACATCAAAATGGTACAGCTTGCTTAGCTCCGCTTCTGTCAGTGATTGCAAAAAAACAGACGCCTGTTGTACTTGTTCAGGCAGCAAATAGAACGCCCCATATTGTCCAAACTCCAAAAATTGCTCGCTGATCATCGGCACTACATACCCTTGCGGCGGCGTACCGTTATCCAGTCTATTGCAAAGCATAAAATGAATCGCCTGCCATGATTTATCAATATCCAAATCGGCGTATTGGTCGCAATCGATATGTTCCAGCTTTAATTTGCCCTCAGCCAATTGATCCAGTACGATACGGTCGACCGCCAGATAAGCTCCGATCATGCCCATTTGATCATTCCTCACTTATTTTTGTGAAAATATCGATGTTGCAATTCGGAATTCAGCCACATTTCCAGCGGACTACCCTATCCGTTGCCCGCAAGAACGCTTCCAAACAGGTAGCTACAACTCAATATTCGTAATCAACTGCAATCGTCGATTCCTTCACGGTTGCAATATATTCGGCAATTTGCACATGATCCGGATGCACTTGATACGCCTGTAAATCTTCGAGCGAGTCAAAGTCGCTTACTAGTGCCACATCATAAGAACGTTCACTGCGAATTACATCTACACCAACCTGAAGCGAACGTAGCGTTTCGACCTTGCCTTCCAATGCACGCAAACCTGTAATTACATTATTGATAATTTCCTGGGACGGATTTTTAAATTTGAACAGAACAATATGCTTAATCATCGTAATAACAGCTCCTTTTTGTATGTATTTCATGATAGATACCCGACTATTTCAAGTCACGCACTCACCCCTCTATCGTATCATATTCAGCATCATTTTGCGCCTGTCGATGATCGTCTGATTGCGTATCTGATTATGCTTGTTAATGATCATCTATTCCTTGCAATGTAGGTCAGAATGATCATGCTCGCGCTCGCCGAATAAGATAAGCTAAAACGTATATGTAACATCTACTATATGCTTAATAAAACCCAAATGAATCCAGCACAAAAACCGGAGCAGCGATTGCGCTCCGGTTCCATGCACACTGTATCACATTATTTGCGAAACCGTGAACTCTATTTATGGTCAAGATTCATAACCGCTTTATACATAGCGTACGTTATACATAGAGCATTTTATACATAAATCGCTTTATACGTAACCACTTGCCGCTTATTCTTCAGACTTTTCTTCATCCGAAGCTTCATCAGTAGTTTCTCCAGCGGCTTCGTCAGCTGCAACAGGTGTTTCCAAATCTTCATCAGCTACACGAGGTACAATGACGGAAGCGAGAATTTCTTCTTCATGTGAAATGAGTTCTACGCCGTCAGGCAATGTAACATCTGCGGCTGTGATCGTATCGCCAATTTCCAACTTGGACACATCCACCGCGAGTGTGGACGGCAAATCTTTGGCAAGACCAGATACAGACAGCTCAGTTGCCTGTGTTTGCAAAATACCGCCAACTTTCGTTCCTGGCGCTTCGCCTTGGAAATCAAGCGGTACGCTAACTGTAATTGGTTTTTTGGACGATACTTGCAAAAAGTCGACATGCAAAATGCGTCCTTCAAGACGCTGAATATCTTTCAGCAGTACTTGTACGTCTTTGCCATCGTCTAGCGTCAGTGAGAAGATATCCGCACCGCCACGGCGTGCTTGTACTTGCAACTGCTTACTGTCCACATGTACAGGAATACTGCCAAGATCAGGTCCATATACAACGCCCGGTGTACGGCCGCTGTTGCGCAGCTCGCGGACGGCAGAATATTTAGTAGCTTCACGTTTTTCGGCTTTCATTTTCATAGTAGTCATACGAATTGACCTCCCTAGAATGATGAGCGATTTTGCTACATGCAGAGTGCATAGTATGCAATTAAGTCAGCAATAATTGTGCGCTGACCGTTGTTCTTATATACCCGGTCAAACCGCAAATGTATCAGCAATACGGAATTTTCTTCAAGTTTACGATGATATTTTCCATTATAAATTATCTATAAAGCATCATTTTTCGCCTTGATTGCAAACGCGAAAAGGATAAAAAAACAGTTCTAGCGCTATTGGCTTTCGATGCTGCAAACCGCCCTGTTTGTTCCGAATCGGTTTGTTTGTCGTTCATATGTATGATCGTAAGCGATTGCACCCATATGGATATGTCTATTTGTATTTAGTGTGAAATTATTATGCTGCAACTGCTTATTATTTGCTGAATGTAATAAATAAACGAGTGATTTGCTAAAAAAAATAAGACTGCACACAAATAACTATATTTCGTTTCTTTTGACATCGACTTGCTGACTGCCTTAATCATTTTTAACAATTAAATGGCTCCACATATAACATTACAACATTTTCATATTTTGGTAACCAAGCAATGGCGGCATACATTTTCACTTATGTTTTTGTCATTTTGTCGTGTGGATTTGAATTTTTTAAAAATTACCGTATTATCATGTGTTATTTTGGCAAAAGTTCGCTTGAAACGAGCGAATTTGTGTTGTAGGATGTTGAAAGGGTCGTTAAATCGACTGCTATACTAATGAATAATTAATTACTTTTATCGGAGGAATTATGCCTAATCAACCAGAACGACATTTTATAGAGGCGTGGTCTCTGATTAACCGTAAATACCTAGGTAAAGGTGTCCGCGTTAAGCGCTTCCGCAGACCAACACGCTGCCAAATTCGCAATCGCGTTTTGCTAGCTGTACTGATGGTCAAGGATATTAAGCTTTCGGAGCTGGCGGAACGGTTATCAGTTTCTTCACGCAGTGTAAGTGCCTGGGTATATGAAGGAAGATTGCCAGGCAAAGCAAACCTGGAAAAAGTATGCCGGGAGCTTGGCTATCCGCATCATATCCTATTCAACCCACAGGTGATCAACAATAGTCCTGTCATCTGTCAACAAGCCCCATCTCGTTTTATGAAGCGTACTATTACACGTTCGCCGGTACGCAACCACATTTTGACCGGTCTATGTATGGTTCATGATCTGTCGGTAACCGATGTGAGTCATTGGATCGGTGTGCATCCAGGTACTTTCCGCAAATGGCTTCATCAAGCAACACTGCCTTCACCTGCTTTTCAGGAAAAAACAGAACAATTTTTCCGTATTCCTAAATCGGTTCTTTTTGCCGATTGTGTACTTGGGGAAGAACAAACAGAGCTGGAACAGTATGCAGCGATGAAGAAATAAGCAGTTGCAATTTTTATTACGTTATAAACTGTGATATATTAATCACAGTTAAATGAGTCAGACATTAAGCTTTGAAGCTGACCCCATCATGATATACAAACATGTATAGCTCCGCTGTTTCCGAATTCCGGTACGTAGCGGAGCTATTACTTGTCTGGACATATAATAGGTAAGTTAACAATTTACTGACTTTTGTTAACTGTTACACATAAAGCTACTAATAATGAGTGCTTATGACTCATTATTAGCGGTTGTTAGTGTACCAATAAACCGAGTCATATTAGTCTATCGATGATTACACAAGCAAACTTCGTACAGAACAACTGCTTTTGCGGTCTGCGGTCTGCGGTCTGCGGTCTGCGGTCTGCGGTCTGCGGTCTGCGGTCTGCGGTCTGCGGTCTGCGGTCTGCGGTCTGCGGTCTGCGGTCTGCGGTCTGCGGTCTGCGGTCTGCCAAATGTTATGCTACAACTGCAAATCAGGCAATTTACGAATGATCAGTAGACAACAAAACATAATACAGCACCGCTTTATCTACCCTACATTATATCGTTTCACCAATGACCAATGGCGGTGCAGTTGAATCGCGGCGGATTAGTTCAGGCGCATGAATCCGCTCCTCCACCCCACCTCGTCCATCTAACATTTGCAAAATGAGCTCGGCGGCAGCCGTTCCAAGCGCATGTTTGGGATGACTTAAAGTCGTTAACTTTACTTCGGTCGCCGTTGCCAAAAATGAATCGTCAAAACCGACCATCGACAATTGTTCTGGCACACGCCACCCCGCTTCACGCACTGCCTGCAACAATGTTACAGCAAGTTCATCATTATACAGCACCCAACCGGTCGCACGCTCGGAATGTGTGGCTGCAATCAGTCGACGCGCTTGCTGTAATGGTGCGGTCTGCTTGTCTTCTGTCGTATACGTAAAAATTAATGATGGTTGCAACGGAATGCTATATTTGCGATGAGCGGCAACAAACCCTCTCATTCGCCGTACACCTTGCATATCATCAGTTTTGAAAAATCCGGCAATCCGACGATGTCCCAGTTCGATCAGATGCTCGGTAGCGAGAAAACCACCTCGCTCATCATCCATTCGTAAACACGGCGAATCCATCTCCTCATAACTCGCATTAATCATTAAATACGGAATTTGGCGATTTTCAATCGTCAAAAAGTAATTCAAATTACGGCTACGCTCTCCGCTGCGTGTCGGTTCGACGATCAATGCGGATGGGGATTGGCTAAGCATCATTTCCAAACATTCACGTTCTTTGCCTGGATCATTGTCTGTACTCGCTAGCAGCAACCGGTACCCTGCCTCTCGCAAACGCGCTTCAATCCCCTGTACAATTTGCGGGAAAATATAATCGGAAATGTACGTCGTAATGACGCCTACCGTTTTGTTATGACCGGTTGGTTGCACAGCCGGCTCGGTTACAAATGTGCCTTTGCCTTGAATGCGATTGAGCCAACCGTCACGCATTAACTCGCCCAATGCTTGCCGTACTGTCTGACGGCTCACTTCAAATTGCTCGGCAATCTCATGCTCAGACGGCAACCGACTACCTGGATGTAAACGGGAGGAATGAATCCAGGAAAGAATTTCGTCCCGTACTTGTCTGTATTTAGCGCTCATGGTTCCTCCTGGCTTGTCGGATGACAGCAACAATCCTATGTTCGATCTTTAATTTAAACATACGCTCCATTGTAACATATGGCATGATCGACACACAGTTTGCTACAGTGATCGTTTCATGTGTTGTACATACATTTTAATAAACCGCTTACATATTGTCCATACCATTCATAATTGTTATGTACTCGGATAAGGTGCAATTCGCGATTAGACATAGAGCAATTATACTGCTTCGCTTCTATCCGGATAACAAAAAGCCGCAGACACTATATCTGCGACTTACCAAGCGACAAAAAACATGTCATTGCTGTATGGCAATTAGCCAACATCGTACACGCACCGTACCAATCACATCTTCCATCAACGGTTGGCAGACCAACTCTACTTTGTACTGTACTCTACTAGCTTGTCGCGTATACATTCAGGGTATGTCTTTGTTATCATCGCTTGATCATGAACGTGTTGAGGTAAGTTCGAACCTAATTTTCACTTAAGACAAGCTACTACTAGACTGTCTCAAATACATGTACGGTTTGTCGATCTAACCATTGCTTGATGATGAATCGGTTAAGGTACGTTCAAACACAATTTCCATTCGAGACAAACTACTACTGACTTGTCTCAAGCAGATATAAGGTTACGTCTATCTGAACCCTGTGCAGCATTCAGACGAACGCAATCCCTGAATAAAGTTAAGACAAGCTACTACGTACCGATCCAATGACTAATCAGCTGAGCGGCGATAATTAATATGCCGAATTGCAACGATGTGCGCAGTGATAGCCATAACAGTTGCTGGTGGGTTTGTAAATTGCGGCGCGGTTGTTTCATGTAGCTGTACATCCGGCATAACGGCCAAGCGGCGAACAGCACAATTACCGCATACATTGGAATGACACCAGCCAATGCACAGAGCGCTACACTAAGCAATGCTAGCACAAGCAGCAGCACCGAAAAACGAAACGATTTGCGTTCTCCCCACATTACGACCAATGTGCGCTTGCCGACCTGACGATCGGTTTTCCAATGCAAAAAGTGATGGTTAAAAAATGTTAACGTTGTGAGCAGTCCCATCGACAACGACAATAGCAACAGTCTGCCATCAAAATGCCCGGTCTGCACATAATAAGAACCCATCACTGGAAACACGCCAAATGATAGCACATGTGCAAGCTCACTCATCCCTTTGCCAGTATAACCATACCGAATCGGCGGTACGACATAAAAGAGCGCCAGAAAACAGCCTAATCCGCCAAGCAGCAATACCCCCCAGCCACTCACAACATACAAAATGGCGGCACAAACGAGCGCTACACCGAGCATCGACCAAGTAACTAGCTCAAATGTGCGTTCATCCCATTTGCCTGACGTTAAATAGCCCGAATCGGTAGAAATCGCTTCATCTGATGCATGCGCCGCTTTGTCTGCTCCACTGCGATAATCCCATAGATCGTTAATCATCATCGAGAAAATATGTGCAGCACAGGAGCCGAGCATCGTTACTAATGCAATCCAGAGGCTAAACTGTTCATTCCATATCCAGGCTGCCAATGTACCCTGTACAACACAGATCGCCATTAACGGTACAAAATGCATCCGCGAAGCTTGGCGAAACTGTTGCCATTTGTTCATCGTATCCCTACTTTCTGTGCAGCATATTCATCCTTGTTCAATGGATGGTCGTATCCCCCTTCATTAAACATTGTGCATACACAGGAAACGCAAGCGCATGAATCCCACTGGAATCGCCTGCATAATGATGTACGCAACCGATCCATTTTTAACTTTTGTTGCTTCTTAATCGCCAGACTGCGCTTAATACATTCTTGTTAAATATGCGAAAAATGAAGATGCTGACTTTTCCCCGCACCGTTTAACCATTTGGGAATGGTCAATGTTTTTTTACAGCTTTATTGGCTGCTGCTCGGACTACAGTCATATAAACTTGTATATCTGCCATTGCTTCACCAGTGATCACCTAAGTCAGAATAACATCGAGTGAAGACGGTTCTGGAATATCGTCTCCATCCTGTTCAAGCTCATACATAAAACATTCTAATGCTTCACGCGCACTGGTATGAGCGGCTGCCGCTGTATCCCCAAATGTCTCACAGCCAGGCAAGTGAGGGAAGCGAACGGTCACGCTATTTCCATTTGAATAATCCAACAACGCCTAATACCGGTATACATCTTTTTTACTCAATTTATATAAACTTCCTTCGAGCAAAAAAGGCTTGTCAGCCGTTCAAGCCCGCTTGTTTTCATATACTTAGCAGTGTTTTGGGTGGGTAGTTTTTAGTAAGGGTGCTTGACCGTCATTTTACCTAATACAAAAAAAGCACTTTGCCTGAATTGCTGACAAAGTGCTTCTTTGTATACGTTCCAATCGATAGTATGCTTAAAGTGACAACGTATTGCCTAACATAGAAGTTTTAATGCGATGTAACCGATGTAACATTAACTGCATTTTAATTAGGCTATTTTAATTATGCTCCATCGCAGTATACATAAATTTCATACACGCTGTGTACGCTTTGCTTTACCCGATATTACGGCTCAAAATTTCCAATATTTCTTCTTTACTGCCCGCTTGCAGCAGTTCGTCGCGGAATTCGTCATGGATAAGTTTGCGGGACAAAGCGACCAGAATTTGCAAATGTTCGTTGCCTGCATTCGCTTCCGGTACACCGATCATAAATGCCATCCGTGCAGGTTCGCCATCCAGTGAATCCCAATCGATCGGCTGGTCAAAACGGGCAAAACCGAGCACTGCACGCGTTACGCCAGCTGCTTTGCCGTGTGGAATCGCTACGCCAAAGCCGATACCGGTCGAGCTTTGCTGTTCACGCGCCATCACAGCACGCACATAATCGTCGGTATCGGTTACCGCACCGTTCGCAGCCATACCTGCGGCAAGTTGCTTGATCGCTTCTTCACGAGTCGAGGCGGTCGATGGCAGGAAAATACTTTCGGGTTGCAACAATTCACGAATATTCATAGGGCAGACTCCTTTATGTTCGATAGTGGGTATAGCTTGTAGTCATGAAACAACGTATATAGATCATTATCATTCAGTAATATCATAACGCATTCTAGCCTTGTTATGCATCCTTGGCAAACGGCAGCGACCGGATTGGGAGTCCGGTCGCTGCATAGGGTATAGCTTAAAGTTTTGGGATTGCGATTAAGCTACGGTTTTGTTGCGTTTCAGCAGCAATACCATCAATGCGGTTACAACGGTACCGATAGCGATCGATAGTACATAGTAGCCGAGGTGATCGATTGCATTTGGAATAAACAGTACGAATACACCGCCGTGTGGCGCATGCAGTCCACAACCGAACATCATCGACAATGCACCAGCAACCGCAGAACCTACCATAAAGGAAGGAATCATCCGAATCGGATCGGCTGCACCAAACGGAATGGCACCTTCGGTAATAAAGGACAGACCGAGGATCGATGCCACTTTACCAGCTTCGCGTTCTTCTTTTGTAAAGCGGTTTTTGGCGATCATTGTAGCCAGCCAGATGCCAAGTGGAGGTGTCATACCTGCTGCCATAACCGCTGCCATCGGTGTAAAGATCGATGCGCCGAGCAGACCGACTGCGAATGTATAAGCGGTTTTGTTAAACGGACCACCCATATCGAATGCCATCATCGCGCCCAGAATGGCACCGAGCAAAATCGCATTGCCTGTACCCATATTCGTCAACCATGCTGTCAATTGAGCAAGCAGCCATTGAACCGGTTCACCGATGACATATACCATGAGCAACCCGATAATAAGGACGGACAACACAGGGACAATCAAAATTGGTTTCAGACCTTCAAAGTTACGTGGCAGTTTAATATGCTTGATCAGCCAGTGAGCAACATAACCTGCGATAAAGCCGGCGATAATACCACCGATAAAACCAGCGCCCATATCTTTGGCAAGTACACCACCGACCAGACCTGGAGCAAGACCCGGTTTACCTGCGATTGAGAAGGAGATAAAACCGGACAAAATGATAACCATCAAGCCCATCGAAGCGCCGCCAATTGTAGCTAATGCAGCGCCAAATGAACCTTCCGCCTGACTTACTCCACCTTTTGTAAAAGCAAACAGGAATGAAAAGGCGATAATCAGACCACCAGCAATAACGAGTGGCAACATATGGGATACACCGTTCATCAGGTGTTTATAAATCATGTTTTGTTGTTTGATGCCGCTATCAGCTGGTGTTGCTGCTGCCGCTGCGGTCGAGCTGGACGGTTCCATATTCAGTGCACGTGTGATCAGTTCACCCGGTACTTTGATACCTTGTGCGACCGGCACGCGTACGACCGGTTTGCCAGCAAAACGAGCTTCATCTACATCGGTGTCAGCGGCGATAATGATCGCATGTGCTTCCGCGATTTCTTGCGGTGTCAGTCCATTTTCGACGCCAACAGCGCCACGGGTTTCCACTTTGATCTCAACATTTTTTTCTTTGGCAGCTTTGGCAAGTGATTCTGCCGCCATGTACGTGTGTGCAATACCAGTAGGACAAGCGGTAACAGCCAATAATTTTTTCATTGTAATTTCCCCTTCACCATTCATCTATCAAATCGGTCATTTATGAATATGCCCTGTACGACTGCGCCCGCTTCGGTATAATCCGAAATATGGTAAAACGCTTACAAACTTGTAAAAAGGTTGTTTGTCGAATCGTTCAAGCGATAATCATGTCAAGCCCCTGCTTACGGAACTGTTGAATCATCGATACCGATGCTCCCCCATCGGTAATGCAGTAATCAATATCGGTCAGATCGGCAAATTTAGCATACGCGATACCGCCAATTTTGCTATGATCTGCCAGCAAAATGACCTGCTTGGAAATATCGATCATTTTACGTTTAATCGCGGCTTCGATCAGATTAGGCGTTGTGATGCCTTCTTTGATGTCGAGACCGTTTGTTGCTATAAATGCTTTGTCCACTCGGATCATATCGAGTGTGCGTTCTGCCATCGGTCCGACAAATGCTTGTGTATCCGGCCTGAGCAGTCCACCGATGATCGACAGCTCGATGTTGCGGCAATCTTTCAATTCCCCCAAGACGATGACCGAATTGGTAATCACCCGGATGCCGGATCGACTGCGAAGCGCTCTTGCTAGTGGAAGTGTCGTTGTTCCTGAATCCAGTAAAATCGTATCGCCTTGAATGACTAGCTCTGCTGCCCGGCGCGCGATGTTTTCCTTTTCCTCGCGATAAGAGTCTTCCTTCTCCACCATATTCGGTTCAAAGTCAACACTCTGTAACGAAATCGCTCCGCCATGCGTTCTTTTTAGCAATCTGCCATCTTCAAGTTCCTTCAGATCGCGTCTGACTGTTGATTCTGAAACGTGAAACACTTCACCCAGTTCCTGAACCGATGCCCGGTGGTTTTGCTGCAAATACTCAACCATCTTATGCTTTCGTTCTTGCTCGAAAAGCATCGGGACATCACCACCTGTCTGTCAATTTGCTATATTATTATCCAACCTGTGATCGAGGCTGATCATGTATTATCGCTTCATGATTATTTGTGATCGTTTATGATCATCCTTGATTGATTATGATTATAATAACGCTTTCATGACTTGTCAATAACTTTATTTTTGACGTTAAAATCGGTGGGTAATTTAGTGGCTTATGTTTATTATATCGACCGTAGCAAATGATATTTTTACAGTTTTTTGCAAAAAAATTGTTTTTTTATCGGTATTTTTTGTATCGCTTCTTTTCTCTAACCCCTTGTCTAGAAACGATTTGCAGCATTTTGTAGCATTTGCAGCAAAATGGATACGCTGAATAAGCTGTCATGTTTTAATAACTTTTGCAAAGCTGGAATTGTTATCCTTATCATTCGAATGCTGCGGGAAAAGATCAGATCGTTTATTTTATTATCGATGCACATATGATCATTACGAAACAATCATAAATGCGCATATATGCAAATGATCTGGTCGCTTCACGTTTCGGTGGTCATCCTCCTACAATGAATATAAGCACTTACTATTATCGTTTTATTAATTTTAATGAATATAAAGGAAAAGTATGCATGAAACTTGCTTGATCTGTTGATTGCTGTGTATAAAGTAAGTATACATCTATGTCATAAATTGTAAGCGTCACAACTTTGGCGTTGTTAAAACGTCTATAAAGTAGCTGCTTCTGGCAATAAGCAGCTATAACGAAGCCGCAATTGATGAACAGAGATGGCCATGACAGCAGCACTGCCAAATGCTGCTCTGCTGTCACTAAATAGTTAAGGGGGTTAATCATGAACAAACAAGGACAACATCCTCAACTAGCACGTCATTCCCGCTATACAGCAAAGCGATACGCTCGTCCGCTTGCGGCAGCCGTGCTAGCAACGGTTATGCTCGGTACAGGCGCCGCTTTGCCAGCTTCGCTGCTAAACGGTGCCTATGCAGCCAGTAGCACTAACGCTACTGCCACTACGGGCGCCAAACAAGCGGTTAGCGCAGACACTGCACAACGCTCGTACAATTTATTTGTACAGCGCTTGCAAAAGCCGAGTACACTTGGACTAGCACGCGCCACACTCGTTAATCGCATCAAACAATTCGATCCGTACCGTGCCAGCATTGCCGTATTGCAACTGGAAAATGCTTATATGAAACATATGGACTATGCGTCAAATCTAATTTATAAAGAATCGATTCAAGATGAGCTGCTGCGTAATTACAAAGGCAATATGACGATCCAACAAGCGGCGGCAACACTGACTCGCAAAGCCGATCGCGCGGCATTACAGCAACTCGGTGAAATGGGCTATCGACTGGAGACGAGTGAAGGTGTATTTTACCCGATTATTGATTATCCAGCCTTTAGCACCTTTTTCCCTTACATTAATGCTGACATTAAAGATTACATCAACATTATGGCGGCTGAAGTGAAAGCGCCGACAGCGTATGATGCTGGCATCGTTATCCCAGCTTCAGAACTGCTGAAGCGCGGACTGGCAATGGAGACATTTTTAAATCGGTATCCTGTATCCAATCGGCGGACAGCGGTTGCAGACAATTATCGACTGATGAAATTTTACATTTTTTCCGGTTCTGACAATACGCCATTATTCGATCCACAAACGTCGGAAATCGATCCGCAGTTTGTAGCAGGGTATCGTAAAGTGCTAAACAGTTATAGCGCTCAACAAATTAAAAATAGCCAACTGCTGACCAATGTGTCCGATTTGCTTAAACTGGTCGATCAAAATGGCGGCAAAAGCACAAGTGCAGTTGAGCAATTTCTAAAGCAGCGTGTAGGTGATTTATTTTAGCGAATACGGTACGCCTGTATCGCTTTCGTAAAATAAAGTACATTGACCACTTTAAATTTTAATTTCAAACTTGCTACAAGTTCTGAGCTATAGAACATCAATAAGCAATTCAAGTTAATGTTTAAAACGGTCGATTTAAGAGCGGCTAGACGTAGTTGGAGCGCAGCAATGTACATATTAGCAGTATGTGCAATTGCTGCGCTCCCTATTGATTAGCATACTATCGGTTGGCATCGTTGTGATTGTAATCATTACGGTTCATACAATGTGCATCGGTACGATCGGTGCTGCTCAATCTATCTTTTCATTATACTGTGATTTAAAAATAATAAATCTTCGTTTCTATTTGCTACTTGATCTTCAACGATCAATAGACATTTTCTTCATTTATCAATAGATTGCTACACCAAAATTAATGTCTTTTCTTTTTTATCAAACAAGCTACAATGAAGAAGAATGCAAACTAGTTCACCAGCTTACTTACATACTGTAGCATTCTCTATTTCCATTATCATACAAAGGAGTTAGTTATTTATGACATTTAAACAAAAACAGGCACAGATCACATCATCCGCTCAGCCGACACGCGCTGTTTGTCCACTCGCAACTGCGTTGCTAGCTACCGTGCTGCTCACTACAGGAGCAGTCTTGCCAGCCTCATTGTTGCAGCATACAGATGCAGCCAGCACAGGCACGACGCAAGCAACGACTAGCTCGGCGAATGCGCAAAAAGCTTACACTATGTTCGTGCAGCAACTGCAAAAGCCTGCCACCTTCGCGCAAGCACGTGCCACGCTAATGAAATCCATTGCGCAATTTGATCGCAATCGTGCCAGCCTTGCTGTATTACAATTGGAAAATGCTTACAACAAACACCGTTCATTTGCTGATCAGTTGCTGTCTCAATCAAGTGTGTATGAGGCGTTGGAAAAAGTATACGAGCCAGGTATGACAATGAAACAAGCAGCAGCAGCCGTAAAAGGCAAAACGGCTCGGCAAGCGTTACAACAACTCAGTGATATGGGTTACCGGTTGCAAACGGTGGAAGGCTCTTTTTATCCTGATATCGATTATCCGGCTTTCAGTCCATTGCTTGCTTATGTGACACCGGATATTCGCGATTATATGAACATTATGGCTACCGAAGCGAAAGCGCCGACTACGGATGATAACGGCATTATCATTACACCGACCGAACTGCTGAAACGCGGACTGGCGATCGAATCATTTGTAAATACGTATGCTACATCCAACCGCCGGGCAGATATGGTAAGACAGTATAAAAATATCCAGCTAAACATTTTTTATGGCGCTTTGAATACACCTGTATTTGATTATGACACGCTGAAAATGGATGCGGAATTTGCAGCGGATTATCGTAAGGTGCTTGCTAGCTATAATGCGACGCAAATTAAACAAAGCGCCATCCTGACCAATTTATCCGATCTATTCCAACTGCTCAAACAAACGAACGGCAAGCAAACAGACAAAGTAACCCAATTTCTGAAACAGCGACTTGGAGAAGGTAAACCGTTTTAATCGTATTGACGTTAATATTCCTTTGCTGCTGAAAATAAGCGACTGTATCAGCTCGACATGTTTAAAAGCCGTCCTTAATGAGGGCGGCTTTTGTTGTACGTATGCCGTTTATACAGCGACGGATTTAGCTTTATCTTGATATGGTTACTGCCCGAATAATACAGCAAATCATAACATCATAAGCATCATGTTCTGCATCATCTGTTAACGTTCTGACGTTCGTTTCAGTTGCCTAACTCCACTACAGATTCGATTGTGTTTGCTCTTGCAGCACAAGCAAACTAGCAGCAGCGGCAGGCCAACCTGCATAAAATGCCAAATGGGTCATCACGGCAGCCAGCTCGGTAATGGTGATGCCATTTTGCTGTGCAAGGTCGATATGATACGGTAACTGTCCAGTATGACGACCGGCAACTAGCGCGGCAATCGTTAGTAAACTGCGCTCGCGTGGGCTTAGCTCCGGGCTACACCACAGATCGCCAAACAATACTGTTTCGCTATAACGGGCAAAATCGGGCGCAAGCTCGCCATATACATGCTGTACGTTAGAAGTTGGCGGCATAGTTGGCTGGCTATGCAACTGCGCCGCAGACGTATGCTCGTGATCCGTCTGTAATATTGCCGTTTGAACCTGATTAGTATGTGAATGTACATCGTTCGTCTGTAATGGTTTTGCAGTCTGATCATAGTGATCATGCGCATTTGCCATATGATCAGATGCGACATCCCAATCGCCATGTTCGCGCTGGATCATCTGTGCCTGTCCATTACCAAAACTCCAATTGTCCAACCCTGTCTCCACCAGCACAATAAACACATCCTGTTTGCGCACACCTGCCTGCTGTTGCAAGCGTTCAGCGGCACAGACGTAAAAAGCTTGTTTTTGTGCTACACTGCGCCCGGAACCAAGCGTAATCTGAATGTACAACAATCTGTCGCTGCGCTGCACATCGAGATACGTTTCATCATACATAAATTGTCCCTGCTCATGAGCGTGAAACACTTGAAAAAAATCATGATCCGGCACTTGAAAATGCTGCTGCAATGCGTGCATCAATTCGTGGCTAATCTCGGTAAGTTGCTCGTTCGTGTACGCTTGCTGACGGTAGCTAATGCGAATAAATGGCATGTCTGTTCCCTCCTGTATCGTTTAACATCGTTCATCATTGTACAAATGGATCATGCATCGATCGCTTCGTTGATCTGTTATTAGTGTACAGCCTCCTTCTTCATTCGTATAATTGAAAATAATAAATATAAAATTCAATTTTTTGAATGGAGTTTTGAGCATGGATTTAAAACAATTGACTACATTTCGCACTATTATACAGGAGGGTACATTTTCACGTGCTGCCGATCAGTTGCATTATGCTCAATCTACCGTAACAAATCAGATTCAGCGCTTGGAAAAGGAGCTAGGGTTTCAATTGTTTAAGCGTGGCTGGGATGCCGAGCTAACCGAAGCGGGTAAATTGTATGCTGCCGAGGTGGACAGTCTTATCGCTCACTGGCAGCATGTACGGGATCAGGCGCAGCAGCTTGGGCAGGAGGAACGCGGCAAATTGCGAATCGGGATCATCGAAAATGCGTGTACAGCGCTGCTGCCAGCTGTAATGAAACGCTTTGCCAAACAGAAGCCAGGTATTCACTGCGAGCTGACCGTTGGCAATACCGAGACGTTAACGCAACTATTATTAGAACGCCGGATCGATCTGGCGGTATGCGGTGAACCGCACCAGCTCGATAAGCTGCATTTTGAGCCATTGTATGAGGAACAAATTGTATTTGTCGTGCATAAGCAGCATCCGCTAGCACAAGCAGGCAAATTGCAGCAAGCGGATTTGCAGCGTTATCCGCTCGCAGCGGGCGGTCAAAACTGCCTCTACTATGTACGACTGGAAAAAGAGCTGGCACGGCTGAAACTGCAACCTTTCATGCATACGATCAGTCAAGTATCCGCTATACCCGCACTTGCCGCTGCCACCGACAGCATCGGTGTCGTACTCGGTTCTACCCCGCTGGCAACCCATATGGTGCAGCTAGATTTCCCACTTATGGAGCCTTTACTGGCGATTGGCTTGCTGTTGCCGCGTGAGCCAAACTATTTGCCGGTATCACGCCGTTTGTGGATCGATATTGTACGCGAAGAAGCTCAGCGTTAATCGACGCTGAGCTGTAAGTTGATTCGGCATAGAGCGGTCGCTAATCCCAGCTAAACTCAGGTGCGTCTGCGTCTGCGTCTGCGTCTGCGTCTGCGTCTGCGTCTGCGTCTGCGTCTGCGTCTGCGTCTGCGTCTGCGTCTGCGTCTGCGTCTGCGTCTGCGTCTGCGTCTGCGTCTGCGTCTGCGTCTGCGTCTGGCTGATTTTGAACAAAATAAGCGGATGGTCAAGCTTTACTTTGTAGTTGCTATATTTTATAAAATTGTACGGTGTGAACTTCACTCGGATTATCGTGCGACATCTCCTACAATTCCTAGCAAAAATCCGTCATATCCTTTCTCGCCCACCGTCTGAATTGTAGTTACATGACGCAAACGCGGTTCATCATGGAGCAGATCATAAAACTGTCTCACCCCACGTACACGTGGATCAGTACTATGCGGATCGATAATCTCGCCTTCGCGCACAACGTTATCAGCGAAAATAACCGTACCTGGATGCGAAAAATGTAGCGCCCATTTCAGATAAGCCGGATTGTTCGGTTTGTCCGCATCGATAAAAATAAAATCAAATGGCTGCACTTGCTCCTCATCAAGCTGCTGCAACAGTTTCAGCGCTTCGCCGGTACGCTGTTCGATCCGCTCATATACCCCCGCCTGTTCAAAGTTAATGCGCGCGACAGCCACATGATGTTCCTCCAGCTCCAACGTTATTATTTTCCCATCTTGCGGCAATGCTTGCGCCATCCAAATCGTGCTATATCCGCCAAGCGTACCGATTTCCAATATACGCCGCGCACCGGATAACATAATCAATTGCTGTAACAGCGCCCCTTGTGCCGGAGACACATCGATCGGTGGCAAATTCGCCTGTTGGTTGCGGTGCAGTATTTGTTCGAATAAACCTTGTTGCAGGTAGAGACGCTCGTTTACATATTGGTCTACTTCATACCAGTTATTTGCGGCATTGATCTCATTTCGTTGTCTTGGTGTCATCATATTCATTCACGCTCCTGTTTGTAGTAGGCGACGTTACGGTTGGATAGATAAAAGTAACAAGCTAACCTGTACGTACTAAGGCATGTACGCAAATTTGTATAATGCGAGATGCACTTCACTACGGGCAGGAAATAAGGAGTCTGTCCTCTTATTGCTTACCGCAGTGGTGGCGATCCCAACACGCCAGGTTTGCCTACACGCCCTAGCACCTGATTAGATGCGATAATGTTGGAACATACAAGCTAGGCTGTTGTCGGATCAGGTAAAATAACGCTCATACACACAAGCATTTTCATTATCTGATCCCGTACTCTAAACGCTGGAACAAGTGTTATTTTTGTACTCAACTACGGTGTATCGTCTGCCTCTGATATGAGCATACTGCGTTTTAATTGATAAATATAATATATATTTATGATCTATTCATAACTTTAATATATGATTATGATGAAATTACATCCATCATTAAGCGGTCACCATTCAACATCAAGTTTGCATAGGCTTAAACTTGTTCATGCTCAAACGATACGACAGAGATACACATCATCTGCATTAAAGTAAAACAAGCTACGATGTTAAACATAAGCAACATAATACTAAATAAAGAACGGAGTTGGTTACGATGATGAATCTGCACGCTTTGCGACTTTTTTATACGATTGCGACTACCGGCAGTGTTACGCGGGCGGCAGAGCTGCTTAACATTAGTCAACCTGCCATTACGTCACAAGTGAAACGACTGGAACAGGAACTTGGCATCGGGCTGTTGCAGCCTGCCGGGCGTGGCATTCGATTGACAACCGCAGGGCAGACGATGTATGAAATGGCTACGCGCTTGTTTGCAGTGGAGCGACAAATGGAGCAATGGTGCAGCGATATGCAGCAAGGCACCGTTGGCTCGATCTCGCTGGCGGCTACGTATTTACCGGCTCATGTTCTGTTACCGGGCTGGCTGGCACGCTTTAAACGGCAATATGAGCAAGTGGAATTGACTATTCATACGACTAACTCTGCCGATGCACTGCGCATGTTGACCGCTGGACAGGTCGATCTGGCTATTTATGGTGGTCTACCCGAGCGCGAAACAGAATGGGTGCGGACAGAACAACTATTTCGCGACGAATTATGGTTTGTCGTCGCTCCAGGTCATCGGCTGGCGAATCGTCATATTACGCTGGCGGAAATGATGGCGGAACCGTTTATTATGCGTGAACAAGGCAGCTCGACGAGAGAGCGTCTGCTATCGCTATGCCGTACGCATAATGTGCCAACTCCGCGGATCGCCCTGCAATTTAACGGATTGTATGAAGCGATTCAGGCGGTCATTGCCGGGTATGGTGCTAACTTTGTATCGGCTTTAATTGTGCGTGATGAGGTGGAACGCGGGCTGCTTTGTCGTGTGTATGTAGATGAAGTGCAATTGTATAATACGATTGCCGTATGTATGCGTAAAGGGGAAGAACCGCAGGCGGCGGTACGACATTTTGTCGATCTGATCCGTTCGCAGTCGCTGCGTTGAGGACGTCATGCTATTTTGTCATTTCGTGCTTTCGTTTTATAGTGATGTACAAAAATAAATAACTAAAAGCCTGTTATTACGCGTACTCCATCAGGATATCATAATAACAGGCTTGGATCGCTTCACTCGCAGCCATAGCTAGTGACGATACATCGTCCAGCCATAACAAGCAAAAACTCGTCGCTATTGAAAGCATAGATTATATTTTAAATGGAGCTGACAGTGCAAGATCAGGCGACCGAATCGGATTGAGTGTGTCTATTCAAGTTCGGATTAAGCCGCTTTTTGCTGCTGTTCAGCTAGCTTTTGCGCAATCGGCTTTTTCCATACGCCCAGGATCAGACCGGAAATGACGGAACCGATAATAACCGCCAACATGAACAGCAATGCATGGTTCGCCAGTGCAGCTACGAAAATACCGCCGTGTGGTGCAGGCAGGTTGATGTGCCACAATTGGGTCAGACCGCCAGCGACCGCCGAACCGATAATGCAAGAAGTCAGAATACGCAGTGGATCAGCCGCTGCAAATGGAATCGCGCCTTCGGTAATAAAGGACAGACCGAGCACATAGTTGGTCAGACCGGATTTGCGCTCTTGCTCGGTAAATTTGTTTTTGAAAAACGTTGTAGCGAGTGCAATCGCCAGTGGTGGCACCATACCGCCTGCCATAACCGCTGCCATCATCATGCCGTTTGTATTGCCGCTCGATGTGAACACACCGATCGCAAACGTATAGGCAGCTTTGTTAAATGGCCCCCCCATATCGATCGACATCATACCGCCCAACAGCAGACCGAGAATAATCGCATTACCTGTACCAAGATTGTTCAGTACGTTAACAAGCCAACCGTTAATACCGCCAAAAATCGGGTCAAAAATGAAAAACATAATCGTACCGGTAATGAGCAAACCGAGTACCGGATAAAGCAAAATCGGCTTCAAACCATCAATCGTTCTCGGCAAACCAGACAGCAGTTTACGCAGGAAAACAACGACATAACCTGCCAGGAAACCGGCAGCCAGACCGCCTAAGAAACCGGCGTTAGAATGTACCGCCATCAGACCACCGACCATACCAGGCATCAAAGCTGGACGATCACCGATACTCATCGCGATAAAACCGGCAAGGATCGGAATAAGGAAGAAGAACGCGCCATCTCCGCCACCGATCGTTTGCAGCAACTTCACGAGCGCATTGTCTGCGCCGAGTGTTTGCTCCAGCAAGAACGAAACAGCGAGCAGAATACCGCCACCGACAACGAATGGCAACATATGCGAAATACCGTTCATCAAGTCTTTGTAAATTTTGCTGCCGACGCTTACTTTTTCGTTTGAACTACCTTCGTCAGCAGCGCCTTTACCAGAGCTACGATATACCGGCGCTTCTCCGTTCATCGCTTTACGGATCAGTTCTTCCGGTTTGCGAATACCGTCACTAACCGGGCGTTGTAATACCGGCTTACCATCAAAACGATCCATGTCTACCTTTTTGTCAGCAGCGACGATAACGCCGCTCGCACGGCGAATTTCATCCGCAGTCAGCGGATTGCCTGCACCTTCAGAGCCGTTTGTTTCCACGCGGATCGTTACGCCCATCTCCTGTGCTTTTTTCAGTAGAGCATCTTCTGCCATAAAGGTGTGCGCGATCCCAGTTGGACAGGCGGTAACTGCTACAACGAATGGTGCAGCGCCAGTCAGCGCGGCTGTCGCCTCTTGTTCGCGTGCATTTTCAGTTTGCTGTTGTGCTGTTTCTTTGGCAGCTTTGGCAGCTTGTTTGGCGGCTTCTTTGGCATCCGCTTCCGCTTGTTTTTCGTCGAACAGTGTCGCCACTTCGTCCGGTGTATTCGTATTCATCAATTGGGCGATGAAATCGCTATCAATGAGCAGCTTGGACAATGCAGCTAGTGTGCGCAAATGCGTATTGGCAGCACCTTCCGGAGCAGCGATCATAAAGAACAGATGTGCTGGTTCACCATCAAGCGATTCATAATCAACGCCTTGCTTGCTTTTGGCAAATACAACGGTTGGTTCGTTCACCGCTTTTGTTTTGGCATGAGGCATCGCGATACCGCCGCCGATTCCTGTGCTGGATTCGCCTTCACGCTTCAAAATCATTTCTTTGAACAAAATCGGGTCATTAATACGGCCGCTGGATGTTAGGCTAGCGATCAGTTCGTCGATTGCCGCTTCCTTGCTCACCGCTTGCAAGTCCATGATCATAACTTCCTTGATCATCAGATCAGTAATTCTCATTGTGTACACTCCCTTAATCTCAATCACCACAGGCTGTCGCGCTTCGGCAGGCAACCCCGGTGTGTAAATGGATTATGACTGATTGATTTCGAGTCTATAAATCGTCAAACAACAACTACCAGCATAACGAATCGTTAAAACAGTGAGCACGCTTGCTAATTATGCTATTTTGCAGTTGAGAATAGCACAGTTTTATCTATAACTATATTTCATGCCCATCGATGCAGATACACGCGTTAGGCGTGCATCTGCTAGATCGGTTCGTATACGCTGTAAAATGGACAAATGGGCGTTAACATCATGAGCATAGATCAGATTAGAGACGGTTCACTATTACTTGTGGCAGCAGTTCATCGATCTTCGCGCGCTCTGCCAGATCATCGGAAAATGCGGTTGCACTTCCGGAAGCAACGCCAGTGCGGAACGCTTCCAACGGGTCATTGCTAAGCACGAGTGTGCCGACAAAGCCACCGATCATCGAATCGCCTGCACCGACCGAGTTTTTCACCTGACCTTTTGGTACGTTTGCATGGTAAACTTCGTCTTTGGTCACCAACAATGCGCCATCACCAGCCATCGAAATGAGCACATGCTGCGCACCAAGTTCCAGCAACTTACGTCCGTGAGCGATTAGCTCCTCACGGCTGTTAATTTCGGTTGCAAACAGTTCGGACAGCTCATGGTGATTCGGCTTCACTAGCAGCGGACGATGCGGCAACGCTTGCAGCAATGCTTTACCTGTCGTATCGATCACAAATTCAGCGCCTTTTTGTTTGCATACCGCAATCAAACGCTCATAAAAGTCGCCGCCGAGCGAAGGTGGAACACTGCCGGACAGCACTAACACATCGCCCTGAGTGAGCACAGACAATTTGTTTACCAATTGATCCGCTTCATCTGTACTGATCATTGGGCCAAGACCGTTAATTTCCGTTTCTTCGCCATGCTTCAGCTTGACATTAATACGCGTATCGTCACCGATAAATACGAAATCGGTTGCAATCTGATCCTGCTTGAGCTTGTCATCGATATAATGCCCGGTAAAACCGCCTAGAAAACCGATTGCCGTATTGTGTGCTCCAAGTTGGTTCAAAATACGGGATACATTGATACCTTTACCACCAGGAAGCTTTAAATCACGCTTCATCCGGTTCAATTCACCAAGCTTTAGTTCGTCAACTTCCACGATGTAATCGATAGAAGGGTTAAGTGTTACTGTGTAGATCATAGTTATCCCTCGATTATCTTAGTTTTATTCAAAATGGACGGACGGGAATGCACCGGCACCGACTCGGTAATAAGCACCGCTTCTTGCAAATCGAGCAGCCGTGCAAACGTGACTTCACCGATTTTGCTCGAATCCGCCAACACATACGTATGGGCGGCAAGCTCATGCGCACGCCGCTTGATCATCGCTTCCTCGGGGTCAGGTGTCGTATAACCCATTTCGGTATCGACCCCATTCGCCCCTAAAAAGCAGCGGTCAAACCGAAAATTGTCCATGCTCTGTAACGCCATACTGCCTACAACCGCTTTCGTATGCAGTTTCATTAACCCGCCGAGCAGATAGCTACGAATACGCTTGTTTACGAGTGCATCGACATGAGACAGTCCATTGGTAACGACAGTAATGTCTTTTGCATCGATATATGGAATCATTGCCAGTGTTGTCGTACCTGCATCCAAATAGATACATTCGCCATCCTGAATCTCACGGGCGGCTAGACGAGCAATTATACTTTTTTCTTGAACGTTTGTGAAGGTTTTTTCTTCCATACCAGGTTCCTGATTTTTCGGATGCAGCAATGTTGCTCCACCGTGGATACGCCTAAGCAGTTGCCTTGCTTCCAGGTCGATCAGATCGCGCCGTATCGTTGATTCTGAAGCCCCGGACACATCGACCAGTTCTTGTAATTTCACAATACCGCGTTCCTGTAAGCGCTCTATAATCAAGTTGTAACGTTCCTCTGTAAGCATATTCATTCCTCCAACTGCTCTATATACTACCACAAACGTCGCAAAAAACAATCACTCTCCTTCAAAATAATGCAAAAAGTTTCAACAATCGACGAATTTCGTTCACAAATTGGATGTTACTGGCAAAATGAGGAATGATGCCTTTTTTATTCCTGTGTTTGTTATCGGCTAGTTTCGTTTCGAATTACAGTATTTTACAGAAAAAAAGAAGCCGTTTCATAAACGATTAGGTGGAATCGTTCATAAAACGGCTAGGTGGCAGAGCGCTTGAGCTTTAAGCGGTTATTTTGGTTACAGGAGGGCAAACTTGCTGTTTACGTAACATCCCAAATTCACATTGAAATGGAGACAAAAGCATCGTTCACTAGCATACGATTTACACTATTGAACAATGACGAGTACAGACTCTCAAACAGACCTATCCATTTATGCCAATAGATCGTAAAACGATCTTTAGTTCACTATATTTTCGGCATAGCATCTATAGTGAATACGTACTGTTCTGTTTGTGCTAATTAAAACTAAACCGTTGGATTATGTTTGTAGCAACTGCTGTGCAGGTACGGTGCTCAATTCCAGCAACTGTTGTTCCGACCAGCCTTGCTTGCGCAGCGCTTCCAGCAGCAATGCGTCCCATTGGGACAGCTTTACTTTTTCCGCTATGTGCGGTGGTGTGAGATCGGTCATTGTAAGTGTACCTTCCTTTCATTGATCATTTATTTATAATCAAAAGCGACGAAGTGCCCTGGGCTAATTTCTTGCAATGGAGCGGCTTGTCCGTCATTACGAATCGTAGTGAAGCCATCTAGCCGAATACGCTCCGCCACTTTGCCAGGATCGGTTTCCAAAATGGACGACAACAGTGCACGTGTGTACGGATGCTGCGGATTTTCGTACAGTTCATCACTGTCCGCCACTTCCACAAGCCGTCCTGCATACATCACACCGATGCGATCGGAAATATGGCGCACCATCGATAGATCATGCGCAATAAACAGATATGTCAGCCCAAATTCCGCCTGCAAATCTTCGAGCATATTAACGACCTGCGCCTGTACAGACACATCTAGCGCCGAGATTGGTTCATCGCATACGATAAACTCCGGTCGCACCGACAATGCGCGCGCGATCGAAATACGCTGCCGCTGCCCACCGCTAAATTCATGCGGATACCGGTACAAATGCTCACGGTTCAAGCCTACTTTTTCCAGCAGCTCAGCAACAATTGCTTTACGTTCGTCACCTGCTCCCACACCGTGAATGTTCATCGGTTCGCTGATCAATTCCAGCACATTCAGGTTCGGATTAAGCGACGAATATGGGTCTTGAAAAATCGACTGAATGCGCCGGCGGAAAGGTTTGAGCGCCTTTTCGCTTAGCCCGCCGAGCGGTTGACCAGCAAATGTCACCTCGCCAGCCGTATAATTATACAGCCGCAATATACAGCGTCCGACCGTAGATTTGCCGCTACCTGACTCACCGACAAGACCGAATGTTTCGCCACGACGAATTTGAAAATGCACACCGTCGACCGCATGCTGCACACGGGTCGGCTGACCGCGCCAGTTGCGCGCACTGACAAAATGTTTTTTTAAATGATGCACATCAACCAGCACTTCACTCATGATGCTCTGCTCCTTCCACTGCTGACGTACGATCCGCATCGCCTGCACCTACAGCTACCGTTGCCGTTGCCGCTTCATGAGCGAGCCAGCACATCGAATAATGCCCTGGCTCCGTCTCGGTAACGGGCGGCATATTTGCACAACGTGCATAAGCTTGCGGGCAACGCTCTGCAAACGGACAACCGGCAGGCGGATGCAGCAAATTAGGCGGCGTGCCTTCAATCGGCACCAGCCGCTCACGCGAACCACTGCCGCGTTTAGGCAATGAACCGAGCAGCCCTTTTGTATACGGATGCTGTGGACGGTAGAAAATATGCTCCACACTTCCTTCTTCCATAATCAGCCCGCCATACATGACAATGACGCGTGTGCACACTTGTGCGACGACGCCAAGATCATGGGTGATCAATGTGATTGCTGTATCGGAATGCTGTTTTAAACGTTTGAACAGATCGAGAATTTGCACCTGTATCGTTGCATCGAGCGCCGTTGTTGGCTCGTCGGCAATGAGCAGATCAGGCTGGCAAGACAATGCCATCGCGATCATTACCCGCTGCCGCATACCGCCGCTAAATTCATGCGGATATTGCCGCAAACGCGCTTTGGCATCGGTAATGCCCACTTCTTGCAATAAACGTTCTGCCTCTTGCTTCGCCTGCTGTCTGTCCAACCCACGGTGTCTGCGCAACACTTCAGTCAATTGCTGACCGATCCGTTTTAGCGGGTTAAGCGAAGTCATCGGGTCTTGAAAAATCATCGAAATGCGATTGCCGCGCAGCTTGCGCCATTCTTTTTCCGACCATGCCAAGCAATCTTGTCCGCGAAACCGAATGCTACCAGCGGTAATCTTGCCAGGCGGCGCGATCAAGGACATGATCGAACGAGCAGTTACGCTTTTGCCGCTGCCGGATTCACCGACGATGCCAAGCGTCTCACCTTTGTCCACGTAAAAGCTAATGCCACGCACAGCTTGATTTTCACCATCACGGGTCGCAAAAGAAACGTTTAAATTGTCCACGCAAAGCAGATGCTCTGTCATGATCCATCCCTCCTATCTTCGGTTTAACTTCGGTTCCAAACCGACCCGTAATAGGTCACCTAACACATTAAAACTAAGCACGGTCAGCAAAATGAGCAAACCCGGAAATATCGCCATATACGGCGCCTGCGCAATATACCCTTGCGCATTGTTCAGCATGCTGCCCCATGTCGCATTGGGTGGCTGTACACCAAAACCGAGAAAGCTGAGCGACGATTCCATCATAATCGCAGAGGCGATATTGTTCGTCGCGCCGACGATAATGACTGGAAGCAGTCCGGGCAAAATATGATGGCGGATCATCCCACCTCCACCTTGACCGGAAGCACGTGCATACAGCACATATTCGCGCTCTTTAATGCTCATCGTCTCGGCGCGCACGATCCGCGCCACATTCATCCACATTAGCAGCGCGATAATGACGATAATATTGCCCACACTTGGTTTCAAAAATACACTAAGCAGCAGCAAAATTAGAAATGACGGAATCGAGGAAATTACATCCAGTGCACGCATAAGTACACTGTCGATCCAGCCGCCAAAATAACCGCTCATGACGCCGATCGCGACACCGATCGCGGTCGCCAAAATCATCGACGCAAAGCCAACGAGCAGCGATACCCTACCGCCATATAGTGCACGGGCAAAATAATCGCGCCCATAATCATCCGCACCGAACCAGTGCGCCGCTCCAGGCGGGGCAAACGGTGTCGTCGCATTCATTAGATTCGGATCATACGGCGACAAAAAAGCAAAGATCGCGCCCAGCGTCAGTACGATCAATACGAACAGCGCCGCCATCCCCGGCTTGCTGCTCAACAGTTCACGTTTTAATTGGTTCCATTTATTGCGATTCATCACGTCACCCCTTTGCCTTCATACGCGGGTCTACTACAGCATACAAAATGTCCGCCGCCAAATTACCCAAAATGAGCAGCAATGACGAGAACAATGTGATGCCCATAATGATCGGATAGTCCATCCCTCTAACGGCAGTCATGCCCAGTGAACCGATACCAGGCCATGAAAATACCGTTTCGGTGACGATCGCACCGGCGACTAGATCGCCCATCGACATCCCGAGCAGCGTAATGATCGGCAACAGCACATGCTTGATCACATGCCGGAACAAAATCGTCCATTTATTGGAGCCAAACGCATATTGAATTTGTACATAATCTTCTTTCAGTTGACCGATCGTACTGGAGCGAATATAGCGCAAATAACCTGCCAGAAAACCAAATGCCAACACCGAGCATGGCAAAATCCCATGTCGAATCACATCGCCAACCGACTCTGTTCCAATCGTGCGCATGCCCATACTGGGCAACAATGACAGCTTGATCGCAAAAATATAGATCAGCAAAATCGCCAGCCAAAACAGCGGCACCGAAATGCCGATATAAGCGATCAAATTGATGATTTTGTCCACCCAGCGATTGCGGTTGGCACCAGCAATCAAGCCGAGCGGAATCGCCAGCAGCACCGCAATTGCAATCGCGCTGCCCATCAGTCCGGCTGTCGCGGGCAATCGTTCTACAATCTGTCCAAGCACCGGCTGATGATTGACGAGCGAATAACCGAGATCACCTTGTAGTAGCTGTTTTAACCAAAGCCCATATTGCACATATGCCGGACGATCCAGCCCGAGATTATGACGGATACGCTCGATATCGTCTGCATGCATATTCGGTGTGACAAACGACAGCACCGGATCACCTGGTGCGAGCTTAATCATCGCAAAACAGACAATCGAAACGAAAAACAATAACGGTATCGTTTGCAGCAAGCGACGGATAATCATTTGCCTCATATTCCGCACTCCCTTCCCCACAACAAAATAAGCCGGGAAACCGGCTTATTTGCTGCTTTCATTATGAACATGGACTTTATTGTTTTTGATAAATTTTGGACAAGTCTTCAAAAATAACGACCGGCTTTAATACCGCTTGTTCCAAACCGCCGTAATTTTTAGAAATGGCAACGATTGTTTTCGTATATGCAATCGGATAGATCGGTGCATCTTCGGCAATGATCGTTTGCAATTGTTTGTAAATGGCAGCACGTTTAGTCGGATCGCCTTCACCAGAGCCTTCTGCAAATAGCTGATCCACCTGTTTGTTGGCATAATGCGTATAGTTGGACGACGAATCGCTAGTGAACAAAATCCGGTACGCATCAGGGTCATAGCCCATAATGTAACCGCTCAAGGCAAGCTCATAATCGGTTGCATTGGCATTGACAAACTTCTGTCCAAATGCGCTTGCATCCATATTTTGCAGCTCGACATCAACACCGATCTCTTTCAGCTTTTGTTGCACATACAGCGAGACCGCTTCCTGCACTTTGTTGCCGGATTGTACGATCATCCGCAGCTTCAAATTCGTAATGCCTTGCTGTGCGAGCAATTGTTTCGCTTTAGCAGGATCATTGTCATAGGTTGGTACATCGTTCGTCTGGTACAATCCGTCCGGTGTTTCAAATGAACGCGCCGGATCAGCATATTGGTCAGATGTATACGCCGTCTGAATTAGTTCCTGACGATTCAGTGCATACGAGAGCGCCTGCCGCACTTCTTTTTTAGACAATACGCCAGTATCGCTTTTTTCATTAAACAGCAAGTAGGCTAGACGTCCTTCACTGTACGACTGGATATCAAAATTGCCAGTCGCCTGAATCGTCGCTACATCGCGTGGATCGAGATATTGTACATTGATCTCACCATTTTGTAGCGCCAGATTAGCGGCATTAGCGTCTTTGGCGATGCGGTATGTTACGCTATCCAGATACGGCTTACCGCCAAAATAATTGTCAAACCGATCCAACGTGACGTATTCGCCTGTTTTGTATTCTTTAAATTTAAATGCGCCGGAGCCGATCGGATTGTTGTTTTTGCTGCTCTTTTCCAGATCGGTTTCGCCTGCAAAAATATGTTTTGGAATCGGTGAGACTTGTACGAGTGAAGCTTCAAACGCCGGGCTCACTTGCGGCAATTTGAATGCAACCGTCAAATCGTCCACTTTGGACACTTGGATCGGTTTGTTGTTAATAATAAAGCCAGCGCGCAGGAAGCTATTTTGCTTCTCATCCAAAATGCTGTTAATCGTAAACACCACATCATCTGCGGTCAGCTTTTGTCCATCATGCCAGGTCAGATTCTTTTTCAGTTTGAGTGTGTATGTAAGTTGATCCGCAGAAGGTTGCAAACTTTCAGCCAAATAATATGTCTTTTTACCATTATTCACTTGAAATAGCGGTGCATACAACGCCTGATCAATCGTCAAACTGACACGATCGCCTGCATACAACGGATTTAAAATGACCGGATCAGCCGCTACGCCAATAATGAGGCTGCCGCCATCTTTCGGTGCGCCTGTATCGGTCGCTGACGTTTCTGTTGTTGTCGATGCTGTCGAGCTGCTACCGTTATTGCCTGAGCAAGCTGCCAGCAATACCGTAAACAGCATCATAATCACAAGACTTTTAAACTTTGTATTCATGTTGTCCTATCCCCTATCGATAAAATATACTATGTTGCTTGTTTATAATCTGTATAGTATATCGGTTTAGTAGGAATTTCAATATTTTTAATTTCCCTGCTGTTCCATTTTTTATAACAAACAGTTTATTCGGTTGTGGATGAAGTGCTGTTATATACTGAATTATGCAGTATGGGCGCGGGTTTATCGGTTTATAGATGTTATGTACCGCTATTTCAACAATCCGACTATTATTATATATGTCACAGTTGTAAACGCGGATAGAAAGCGTACTATGCTAATAGGGTCGAACTATTGTTGGTCATTTTACCGATGTATAATTGGTAGTCGAGCATGGTTAGATTACATTCAAGCTTATATCACCTCTCCCTATCATATCGCACAAAAAAGCCGTGCTCATCGATTGAAGCGCTACATCCGATGAGTACAGCCTGTATGCAAAATGTTGCTTGCAAAACTTGCTTGCAAAACTTGCTTGCAAAACTTACGCTTGCACCGAGTCGCTAGAGGCATCGTCACCACCAGCTCATTTACTCTTGCCAAAATACGTCATTGTCAAACACGATCCGCCGCTCCCACTGCTCCGCGCTGTCTGCCAAACAATCCGCCCAGCTCACACGCGTTTGTCGCAATGCTGCGGCATGTTGGGGATCGTATTCCTGATACACTACCGTACGCTCATTGTCCGGATTGTCCCAGTTATGCCAGCCTGCTGGATCGATATGCTCACCAAGACGACATTGTACAAACACCGTCCGCGCATATTCGCGCCAAGGTCGTCCGAGAAATACCGGTGTAATGTTCGCATCTCCGGTCAGCCAGCAGCGATGAAATACATACCCGAACGGCTGTCCTACCGGGGTTGATGCTGCTGTAATGTAGGTGGCATGATTGCGATAATGACGCAAGCTGTGAATATGACAATGGTCAAAATACGCCGTCGCCCCACCAAAAATAAAATCAATCGTGCCTTCGATATAACAGTTCACATACAGCTGGCGATACTGTGCATGCTTATGCCTGATTTCGGCGCCGCCAAATTTGGCGCGTTCCTTCGGTTTGGGCGGCAATGGCCCGGTAAATAGCGTATCCTGATAAGCGCGTAGCGTACAATTTTTGAATACAGCACGGTCGCAATAAGCGGTCAGCGCCACCGCTTGTCCGATGTTGTCCCCTTGTCCTGCCGTATTGCTAATGATTATATTTTCAATCAACAGATCACTGCCGCCCAAAAATACGGTTGGCGTTGCAAATGTGCCGATCTCATCGCCTTGCTCATTGCGTTCACGTGCATGACGGCTGCTCGTAATCTCCACCCTACCGATACCACACAACCGCAAATTGGAATTGTGGATCATGACCGCTTCCTCATACACACCTTCCAGTATGAAAATAGTATCCATTTCACTTGTTTGATCGTTATCGTTCGCTTTGATCTGCTCATTCGCCTGTACCGACTGCGACCAAAAAGCACGATCTGCCGCTTGATCCGACACTGCCGCAATAGCGCTACTACGCACACATATATGTGTCGTTGCCAAAGCAGCGGCGCCAAATTCCAGCGCATCAACCGCTGCTTGAATCGAATCATAATCGCAAAAAGACGTTGTGCCTACAATAAGCTCCATCGTTTATCATCGCTCCTTTCGTGCATACGAACTAACGTCAACTGTGCGCTACCTAATCAGCTATACGCTACATATACTTTTGCAAAAATGGCATCCACGCCGCACGCATTTCCATCGTTTCCATATGCCCACCGCTACCGATCATCGGTTGCCAATGTTCAGCACAACCTGCGGCAGCGTAAACGTCAGACAAGCTAGCAGCCAGATGCTGTACCCCTTCCAGCGGACATAATCGATCATGCCGACCGACTAGACTCATGCGTGGACGCGGGGCGATTCGGCGTTGAATATCGAGTGTCGTATACTGTTTGAGCAAGCCAGGTACATATGAATAAAAGCCATGATGATCCAGTCCACGCTTGGCGATCAGTGTATGGGCATCGACCTGGGCGGCAATATCGACAATAACACGTACACGTTCGTCCAGCGCTGCCAGCCACCATGCCATCAAACCGCCCATCGACATGCCAATCGTACCGATCCGGCTGCCGTCGATATCGTCCCGACTGCACATATAGTCAAGCAAACGGCGATTATCGTACAGCATCATGCCCCACATTACCTGACCGTGCCAAAGCATTTCTTTAACCGTCTCACTCTCCGCACGACCGCTGCGTTCGCCAAAACACCACATATCGATACAACAGACCGCATAGCCCATACCTGTCAATACAGATGCAAACGACGGCTCCTGCAAATAAGCACTACTGTACAACAACTCACGCCGTCCGGCAGTATAATTGCCTCCATGCGAATGGTTAAATACGATCAGCGGATAAGGAGCTTGCCCATCTAATGGAAGTGCAATCGATGCCGGCACCCTTTCCAGCCCGTTAAGTTCTAAAAGTACCGTTTCCAGCATATAACCGTCCTGCTGTCTGCGCTCCAGCAATTCGCTACCTATCGGTTCTGGCTGCGGCAAATCACCTAACAATTGCCATAGTCGATCATCGTTTTCACCTAACGAGCTATGCGACGAATCTTTCATAACTATGCCTCCTTTCTTGTTATACTTACCGATGTACTTATCGTTAAGACTGAACAGGCGCTTCCGATTCGGCGGGCGGCTCCACAGTCACTCGTTCCACTAATAGCTCCTCGCGTTTCGTACGGCGTGAACGGCAATCGATCACATCCACATCTTCACCGTTTTCGATATAAAAGGCGGCGCCTTCATGATTCTCAATCGTCACACGGTTAAATCGTACGTCACGCGCATTGCCCACATAAAAGCCGCGGTTGTTCATTTCTTCGATCCCTGCCATCATCGCCGGTCGCCCTGGAATCGCATCTTTTGCCATCGAAATATCGATATCGGAAAAGGTAATTTCAGATACGTATTGCTCTGCCAGTCCGTACAGAAATCCGGCTGCCGCATGTACACGCCGTGCGGTAATGTTGGCAAAATGAATACGCCGAAAACATGGCGTTTCGGCGGTAATCGGGTACGGATTTTTGTCCCATACATATCGATCCTTACCACGCGGGCCGCAAAAATAATACAGATTCATAATAAATGGACAAATCACATCTTCCATTACAATATTACTGATGCGAATATCTTCCACAATGCCGCCGCGACCGCGACGTGATTTGAGCCGGATACCGCGATCGGTCTGTTTGAACACGCAATTGCTAATCGTTACATTGCGAATATCGCCACTCATTTCGCTGCCGATGACGACACCGCCGTGACCGTGCATCATCGTACAATTAACGATCGTTACATTTTCACAGGCGATGCGCTCAGCTGTATCTTCTGTGCCTGATTTGATCGTAATACAGTCATCGCCCACATCGATATGACAGTTGCTAATATGCACATTGCGACATGATTCCGGGTTGATGCCATCCGTATTGGGCGAATCCGCCGGATTGTGAATCGTAATATTGTCTACCGTCACCATTTCACAGCAGATCGGATTGACCGTCCAGCTTGGCGAATTACGCAGCTGCACATCCCGAATCGTGATGCGGGTACAATGATGAAAGCTAATTAACTTTGGACGCGGATACAGAAGCTGGTCGGGATGATCGCGAAACAAATCCCACCATGTTTGCCCATTGCCTTCGATCACACCGCTGCCCGTAATCGCAATATTGTGCAATCGCTCTCCATAAATGCACGATGCATACACTTGTCGTCCTACGCCTTCCCAACGTGAATCGACCACCGGATAATCGGCTGGATTCGTACTAAACGACAGCACCGCCCCGGCGCTCACATGCAGTTCAATATTGCTCTGCATCCTAATCGCACCCGTATAATACGTACCTGCGGGAATGTATACCGTGCCCCCACCTGCTTGTGATGCGGCAGCAATCGCCGCGGCAATCGCTGCCGTCGATAGCGTATCCGTATTTCGTACAGCACCATAATCATCGATATTGTATAAATAGTTGCTCATCCTTATGCTCGCCCCCTGCTTATCGAAGTGTGATGATGAACGACTGTATCATCTGCTGACAAAACATGCTCATACTCAGCACATGCCAGCAAAAAGGCACCTAGCCCTTTCTGATCATTGGTCACGATCGGCTCGCTAACATAATAAGCAAATGTGCCATCACGCTGCGTTGCTCCGCCTAACCCTGCCACTTGGCAATTTTTGTTGTAATTTACCCACCCTTCCTTCGTTTCCAGCACAAATTCCGAGATCATGCCCGCATACGCCCAATCGGTCGCCTGCTGCCATTCTGGTGCCAGCAAGCCAAGCCGTATGCCTTTTGCCATCGCGTACACAAACATCGCTGTTGCCGATGCTTCCAAATAATTGCCTTTACGATCGCCTTGATCAAGCACCTGATACCATACGCCTGTCTCGGCATCCTGATAACGACGAATCGCTGTCAGTGTGTCGGTCAGCATCCGCTGTAATTCCCCATAGTGGGCATGCTCGGTCGGCAGCAATTCCAGCACATCGACGAGCGCCATGACGAACCAGCCTAACGAACGCCCCCAGAAATTAGGCGACAATCCGGTATACGGGTCTGCCCAAGGCTGCTGCTTTTTCTCATCCCATGCATGATAAAGCAGCCCTGTGTTCTTATCACGTGTATGCTGCTCACAGAGCAAAAATTGACGGGTCACATCATCCAGCCCTCGTTGTTGTTCTGCTCCTTGCTCATAGGCAAGCACATATTCGAGATAAAATGGCGCCCCCATATACAGCCCATCCAACCAGATTTGATACGGATAAATTTGCTTATGCCAAAACGCACCTTCCGCTGTGCGCGGATGTGACCGTAGTTGCTCTCGCAGCAAATCCGCTGCCTGACGATATCGCTGCTCGCCTGTCTGTCCATGCAGCATAAACAGCAGCTTGCCATTGTTAATATGATCGATATTGTATTCATCCTGACGATAACCGCCAATCGTACCGTCTTCATACACAAAATGATCGATATTGTTGCGGATATATTGCCAATATTGACGATTCCCGGTCTGCTTCCATAACAACTGAAATCCTTTTAAAATGACACCATAGTCGTACGACCATTTGCCACGATGCTCCGGGTCTTCGTGCAAATACGGCATACGCTGCATAATAGACGCGGCAGTACGTGTTGCCCAGCGGGATTGCTCGTCAAATAAAGTCATGATAAACCTCCTGCAAAATGGATTGGATACTAGGTTGGAACTAGCCCTACTATAAAATGAAGACAGACAATCAAAACGGAGCAACGGTTTGCCTGCCACCCTTACAGATGCGCAGCAAACCGTTGTACGTTTAGCAGCATAGAACATGCAGACAAACATGTGTACCTTGCTCATAGTTGTAACCGTTATCAAAACTCTCTAGTTATAATGCAACAGCCCGCCGCAATCCAGATCAGTCATACCGATCGTTGGTGGTAGTTTACTTCATCCTGCATGTAGCTGTACTTAGATCATAAGAAATACGTTCAACGATGTGCAACCTTTGCTTCCGGTCGAAACCGTCCATTCGCTATGTTATATCTGTTTTATTGCAAATATTTTATTTGCCGATCACTTGCCGTTAGCCTGCTTATAAGCCGCTTCATATTCAGCAATAATGCTGTTGCCACCAGCGTTTTGCCATGTTTCTATCGCTTGTTTAAAGCCAGCCTCATCAATTTCGCCCAAAATGTATTTGTAGGTAGCATCGGTAACAATTTTTTGCAGCTCCGAGCCTTGTGTATTGTAGGTGTCGGAATCGAGCGCATAAGCTGGATTTAGGACAGCATAGTTGGCGTTTTCAGCGATCAGTTTCTCCGCCTGCTGTTTGAGCGGATTGGCATCATGAATACGGAAGCCGCTTTCTTTCGGACGACTTGACGCAAATGGCTGCACTTCTTGCTGCCACAGATCGTTATTAATGATCGTTGCGGCATCTTTATCATCGACTTTGTAATGTGTGCCTTCGATGCCATACGTCATGAGCGCATACGAATCTTCGTCCAGCAGATCATTCACAAATTGCAAAATGCGCTTCAATTGAGCTTCATCTTTGACTTCAGTGCGTGGGAAGGCAAGCAGACCACCGATGCCGTTGTTCGCTGCCCAGATCGCACGATCGCTCTCTTTACCTGTGGAAGTAATATCGTTAGCCATCACCAGCTCCATTTTACTCTGCAAGCCTTTGGACATATTGAGCAAGTTTTTGCTATCAAACAATGCGCCCACATAAATGCCCGCTTTGCCTTGCGCAAATTTTTGCTGTTGATCGGTTTTGGCAGTAACGGCAAAATCTTTGTTCATATAGCCTTTATCATACAGCTGTTTCATATAATTCATCGTTTTCATATAACCGGCGGTCATAAACTCAGGCGTCATTTTGCCGTCTGCGCTCACTTGCCAGTTGTTCGGTGTACCAAAGTAAGAACCGAGCGTTTTGAAGGCACCGTAGACAAGATCATTACGATCGACAAAACCGGTCGTATCGTTCTGACCATTTCCATCTGGATCATCCTCGGTAAATGCGCGTGCTACTTCCATTAGCTCGTCTGTTGTTTTCGGCACATCCAATCCGAGCTTGTCCAACCAATCTTTGCGCAATGTCACCCCGTTACGTGCCAAGTCTTTTTGGAAAGGGATGCCATACAGCTTGCCGCCGATCGATGCCGAACGGATCGTATCGGATGAGATTTTGGCAAGGTTTGGATAGTCTTTTAAATACGGCTCTACTTCCCAAAACAGACCGGATTTGAGTGCATTACGCACCGATGAGTTGTCCAGCATCGTCAACGTTACGATGTCTGCAAGCGAATCGGAAGCAAGGGCGGTATTAATCCGTTCTTCTTTGGACGCGTCTGGCACCCACGAAAAGGAAAGCTCTGTATTCGTCTTTTGCTCCAATTTGTTCAAAATCGTATCGGTTGGCGGCGAAGCGGTATGCAAAATGTTTAGCCATGTAATCGTTGCCTTCGAATTGGCATCATTTTTACTGGACGATGCCTCCTGTCCACCGCATGCGGTCAGTACGATGGCACTACTTACCATCACCGCTGCCAGCCTGTTCATAGCGATCTGTCGTTGCTTTTTCATCCATCATGCTCCTTTACGATCGTTTAGTAGCTATGTTTAGTTTGCAGGTAAATGTAACTTAGGCTTGGCTCTGACTCGCTTTGTAAGCGGCTTCATATTCTTCCGTAATGCGTGTACCACCGGCGTCTTTCCAGCTTTGTACCGCTTGTTTAAAGGCTGCCTCATCAATCTCGCCCATAATGTAGCGGAATGTAGCATCGGTAACAATTTTTTGCAGCTCGGTGCCTTGCTCATTGTTCGTTTGCGAATCCAATGGTACGGTCGGATCAAGCACGGCGTATTGGTCGTTTTCTTTGATCAGTTCATTTGCCATTTGCTTGCGCGGGTTGGCATCTTTGAGCTTGTACGTAACTTCGCTCGGACGAGAAGCGGCAAATGGCTGTACATCCGCCTGCCATTTATCCTTATTTATAATTTTAAATGAACCATCTGCATCGATTTTGTAATGCTCATCTTCAATGCCACCGGTCATATACATAAACGCTTCTTTGTCGAGCAATTTGTCCACAAATTGCAGCAGGCGCTTTAATTCGGCTTCAGATTTAACTTCGGATTTAGGAAAAGCGAGCAATCCGCCTACACCGCTGCCTTCAGACCAGACATGGTATTTGCCATCGCCATTGGAAATTTTGTTGACCGGCACCAGCTCCATCCCTTTTTGCAAGCCTTGCGACATATTTTCGAGGCTGGCGATATCGACCATGCCGGTATAAATACCAGTGCGTCCCTGGGCAAATTGCTGCTGTTGATCCGTCTTCGCGGTAACCGCGAAATCGCGCGTCAGGTAGCCATTTTCATACAATTTGCGCGAGTATTGCAATGTGTACACATATTGCGGCGTATCAAACTCTGGTGTGAATTTGCCGCTCGCATCCACCGCCCAACCGTTTGGTGTGCCAAAATAAGAGCTAAGCGTTTTAAAGCTGCTATATCGCAGATCAGAACGATCACCAAAACCGGTCGTGTCGTTTTTACCGTTGCCATCCGGGTCATTTTCGGTAAATGCACGCGCCACATTGTACAGCTCATCCAGCGTAGTCGGCACTTGCAGACCGAGTTTGTCGAGCCAATCTTTGCGCAAGATCAGACCGGAGCGTGCCATATTTTTCTGAAATGGCACACCGTATAAATGACCTTCAATCGAGGCGGCAGTGCGCACTTTCGGTGGAATGTTTTTTAAGTTTTTGTAGCTGTCAAGATAGGGACCAACATCCCAGAACAGACCGGATTTGAGCGAGTTGCGGACGGTCGAATTGTTCATCATCGTAATCGTCACCATATCGGCAAGCTGACCGGAAGCGAGCGCGGTCGTAATCCGTTCTTCTTTGGACGCGTCAGGCACCCAGCTAAAATTAATTTCGGAATTGGTGTATTGTTCCAGCTTATTTTTGATCACATTGGTAGGCGGTGATGCGGTATGCAAAATGTTAAGCCATGTAAATTGCAGCTTGGAGTTTGGATCATACGTTTGATTCGCTTCCGCCTCGCTGCCGTTGCCACAACCGGACAGCACAGTCGCAAGCGTTAGGCTCGCTATGAGGGTAAGACTCCATCTTTTTTTCATTTTCATTAATTTGCGCTCCTTTGAATCCTTTTTAATGTTAACACATTGCTTAATACACGCCATCTTCCCCAAACTTTTTGGCGAGTCGGTTTGCCAGCATGATCAGGATGAGTCCGACCAAACCTTTAAATAAGCCGACTGCGGTGCTGAAGCTGAGTTGTCCATTTTTTAAACCGGCAGTGTAAATGTAGGTGTCGAAAATTTCTGCTACGTCGCGGTTAAGTGAATTGAGTAGCAGGTACATATGCTCAAAGCCGAGATCAAGTGTGCTGCCGATTTTCAAAATAAGCAGTGTAATGATGACCGGACGAATGGCTGGTAGTGTGACATGCCATGTTTTGCGCCAGCGTCCGGCACCGTCCATTTCGGATGCTTCATACAGTTGTGTATCGACGACGGTAATTGCCGCCAAATAAATAATCGTTGACCAACCTAGTTCTTTCCAAATGATCTGTGCCATATACATCGTGCGCAGCCATTCTGATGAGGTGAGAAAGCTGATTTTGGGCAAGCCCATTGCTGCTAGCATTTCGTTGACGACACCGCCATCAACGGTCAGGAATACGTAAGTAATCGATACGATAATGACCCATGACATAAAGTGTGGAATGTAAATAATCGTCTGGATCGCATTTTTGAAATAACGATGGCGCACTTCATTTAACATCAGCGCCAATATAATCGGTAATGGAAAGAAGATAATGATATTAAGCGCGAACAAAACGAGTGTATTGCGCAATAACATAAAAAAGGTAGGCTCTGTAAACAGACGCACAAAATGCTTCATTCCTACCCACGGACTGCCTGAGATGCCGAGATACGGCTGGTAATTTTGAAATGAAATGATCAGCCCGCCCATCGGCAAATACTTAAAAATAACAAAATAAATGAAACCAGGCAAAATCATCAAATACAAAAATTTATTACGCATAATACCGTAGCGGCCTTTCTTTTTGACTTCCCGTTTCTCTTGTTCCAATCCCAATACAGCAGTATCGGACATTTTGATTTCGTTCGACATCTTCACCGGCTCGCAGCCTCCTTTGCCCATTCTCGCTTACATGACCAAGCTTAGAACAACCCGCTCATTCCGTATATAATCATCTTATGATAGCGTTTGCAAAATGCTGATATAGCAATGTTTAGTCGGATTGTATGTTAGCTGATGATTATACTATGATCTAATGATTATACAGCGATTATGAGTGATTTCATCGATGATCTGGGCACCTGATTATATACGGAACAACAATCGGCTGGTACAGTGAAGAAGTACAAGAACAATGAAGGAGGTTCATACATGGAACAGACGCTACGCAAAGATACAACGCTTGGAAGTAAGCTATTTACGATTGTAAATAACACTTTATTGATTTTGGTAGCACTCGCCTGTTTATTGCCTTTTATTAATGTAATCGCCAGTTCATTTGCATCTACACAGGAGGTCGTATCCAAAAAGTTTATTTTGTTTCCAACTACGTTTTCGCTTGATGCATATCGCTACATTTTGTCCACACCGACGATTTTTAAAGGATTGGCGGTGTCGATCGGTACGACGCTTGTCGGTACACTCGTCAGTATGGCATTGACCGCATTTATGGCGTACGGTCTGTCACGCAAATATTTGGCAGGTCGCAATGCGATTAACTTTATCGTCGTCTTTTCAATGCTGTTTAGCGGTGGTATGATTCCGACGTTTCTAATTGTAAAAAGTGTCGGTCTGATCGATTCGTACTGGTCGATGATTTTGCCGGTCGCGATCAATGCGTTTAACTTGATCATTATGCGTAACTTTTTCCAAGCATTGCCGGAAAGTTTGGAAGAATCGGCAAAGATCGATGGCTGTAATGACTTTGGTGTCTTTTTCAAAATTATGTTGCCGCTTGCATTGCCGTCGATAGCGACGATTTCGCTCTTTTATGCGGTTACGTATTGGAATACGTATATGAATGCGATTTTGTATTTAAACGATTCCACCAAATGGCCGATCCAAGTACTGCTACGTCAGATCGTAATCGTATCGAGTGGCATGCAAGCAGAAGGCAGCTCAGTCGATGTTATTCCACCTGCCCAGACGATCAAAATGGCGGTCATCGTCGTTGCGACCGTGCCGATGTTGATTGCATATCCATTTGTGCAAAAGCATTTTACAAAAGGCGCATTGCTCGGTGCGGTGAAAGGGTAAAATGGTTAGTCGTTCTGCTTGTGTACAGTGTTTGTGTGGAGACAGACAACGCTATAGTACGGAATAAAGGGACGAACTCCTATCTCGCACACAAATGTACGAATAGGTCGTCCCCCTTATTTCCTGCCCGCAGTGAAGTGTGATTCACAGCATACGCAGTTGCCTGCCAATCATTACGTAGTCTATGTCATCTTGCCTGCCGTTCACTCAATTCATCTGCCGCATTTTGCGGTAGGTGCCTGGGGTGACTTGTTCTTTTTTGCGAAATGAGCGGATAAAGTTTTGCGGATTATGGTATTGCAGTCGCTCAGCGATTTCTTTGATCGTTTGGTCGGTTTCGATCAGCCATTTTTTCGCCATTTCCAGCCGGTAACTCATCAAATAGTCGCTAAATGTCGTACCGTATTCTTTTTTGAAAATGCTGCTCAAATAGTTCGGATTGTAATGCAGCCGATCACCGATCATTTCCAGTGACAGCTCGCGATCATATTCCTGGCGTACAATATCGGCGATCGTCGCGGACAGACAGCGGAATTGCTCGCTTGTCTTCTCCTTCATGCTGCGTACCATCGGGAAAATAACCTGTTCGACGAGCATATGCTCAATCTCCTCTGGATTGCGAATGCTAAGCAGACGATGATATAGCGCCTGATTGTCCCTTGTCAGCAGCACTTCCAATCCGAGTAACTGTTCCAGTTGAATCAGATTGTTAACGAAGCGTACGAGCATCACTTCCAAATCGAGCGAATGCCGACTTTTTTTCATAAATTCCGCCATTAACGGATACAGATGTGTCGATACCTGTTGTTCATCACCGAGCCGAATCGCATCGAATAATTTTGCTTCCAATTCGGTCGGATAATGCAGCAGCACTGGGCCGGATACGACATTGGAAATATCCTCGTAAAAGATAATCGATTCTTTGCCCAAATTCAGCCGTTGATGCAGCGCTTGCTTGCTCATCTCAATCGCTTCTTTACTGGATAGCAGGCTATCATACGTACTGCTAATGCCTACGCTAACCGACAGTTTGAGATAGTCGCGCACACTACGAATCATCAGCTTCGCATACGCGATAACCTGCTTCCGTATTTCCTGTTCATTGCTGCTCGAAAACATTAAAATCGTCGCCTGTGTATCATCATTCCAAATGATCGGCAACATTCGCTGCTCCGCTGGAATTAGTTCTTCAGCAATTTTATGAATCGCCAGCATGAGCACATCACGGTCAGCAACACTGCGTTTGCCCAAATTATCGAGCTGTACAAGCATTGTCACATAGCGGCGATCATGCAATTCGCTGTAACCGATCCGCGCCAGCTGTCCGTCCAATTCATCCGCCTTCATGCGATTGCGGAACAGATTCAGCACTAGCTGTGTTTCAAGCTGTGGCTGCTCGGCTTCGATTAACGTTTCCAAACTTTGCTTTTCAGTCAAAATATGATTGATCGACGATAAAATCCATTCAATCTCATTTTTGGACTGTACATGGGCAGCGGTAGGCAGACTATGACGAATTTGCTGAATCGGCTTTGTAAAATAAAGCGCAATGCCGTAAGCAACGATCGCAATTAGCAAAATAAGCACCAGCTCAATCGCAATTAGACCATAACGGGTCGTCTGCAAGGCAGCGGCAATTTCACCAGGATCAAGCACGGTAAAATAGACCCAGTTGTTATAAGCAGATTTGGCATAAATGAGCTGTACCGGTGAATTTTGCCCATCTTTTAACGTGAACATGCCGACTCCTTGCTCATTGCCGATCATATCCGGCAGCTCCCGTACTTGTGCATTTGCTAACACATCGGCATTGTTGCCGGTATCGTACATTAACTCGCCCTGCCGATTCAAAATAAATACCGGCGAACTATCCTCGGTATGCAGTGTACGATTGAGCGTATCAGCAGAAATGTCGGACAGCGCAATCGCCTGCTTACGGGTGGAAAAGACCGGCAATGTACTCACAAAACGAATACCGGAATCCGTTTTAACCCAAAACAGGCTTTGATCTTGATTGTCCACGTATTGCCGGTACAATTGCTGCCGTTGCGGGGCGGTCAGATGGGTAAGCCGTCCGCTGGAAATTTGCCAATTTTGGCTTAGGCTAATGAGCGAATATTTGGCTCCCTCCAGCCCCATCGTGGCGATATAATTAAGTTGAGTGTTCACATCGCGATAAGCGACAAAATCGCGCTCCGTAATCGGTTCGTTCACCGTCTCCCTAAATGAACTCGTTGTGCTATATGTATTGAAAGCGTATTCAATAGTTCGTATTTTTTGCTCCAAATTGTTGCGCATTTGCATCATATACGTCTGTTTATTCGTCGCGATGCTGTCGGTGACCGAGCGCACGGTACTGAAATAGATGTAAATGCCAAAGCTGATCGATAAACCGATGCCGAGCACCAGAATAGGAATAAATATTTTATAAAACATAATCCCTTTGTTCATCATGTTCCCCCATTGGTTCAGTCATCCTATACATTGTTTTCTTTATTATGAGTGAGTCGATCGCGATGGACAAGAACTATTATACCCTTTTCAGATTAGGGATGTTAAGGATTTCTTTAGTGAAACTAGTTTTGGCATCCGCGGCATTTTAGATTCGCTTACTATGATCCGGCAAAGGAGCTATCGTTTATGTCACTTTTGCATATTCCGCCTCATCTTAAAACTAATATGGACGACAATCGTCATGCACCAACTGCTGTTAGCGGCAATGAATCGAATACGGATACACTACCAAAGCGGCTTGCCGAGCATGTACATACTGTGCATACAGATGCCCACCTAACCGAGTCAACCGACATAGAGGCGATACGACCTGCAATCTATATCGCTGGTGATTCCACCGCCGCTACCAAAGGCGCTACCGAGAAACCGATGAGCGGCTGGGGCGAATATTTGGGCAGTTATATGCGTCCAAGTATCGCCATTCACAATCATGCGGTGAACGGACGCAGCACACGTTCTTTTATTGCCGAAGGAAGACTGCACTATATTGCGGATCAGCTGCACGCAGGCGATTATGTATTTATCCAATTTGGGCATAATGATAGCAAAGTGGAAGACATTGCCCGTTATGCCGATCCTGAGCATGATTATCGTCGCTTTTTGCGGCAATATATCGATACGACGCGTGCGCGCGCTGCAAATCCGGTACTGCTCACATCAGTCAGCCGCCGTCTGTTTCTAGCCAATGGGCAGCTTGATCCCGCTGCACTCGGCTCGTATCCAGCGGCGATGCGCCAAGTGGCGACAGACACCGATACACCGCTTATCGATCTGTTTCAGCATAGTCAGCAGCTGTACCGCGAGCTGGGCGAAGCCGATTCGGCAGCGCTGTTTATGCATTTGCACGCTGGTGCACATCCGAACTACCCGGAGGGCATTAGCGATAATACGCATTTCTCAGCCGCTGGCGCCCAACGAATTGCCGCACTTGTCGCTCATGCTATCCGTGAGCATCCACAATTGACGAAATTGGCGGCACTATTGCTGGCATAAAGCAAACTATCTCTTTGTCCAATCACCACTTTTCCGTGCTAATAATTTATCCCCTGAAACGGCAAAGTGATCCAGATACTATTTGCAAATGATATCCCTATACTTGATACTTGGCTAGATTACTGGACTAGGCGGATCGTATACGACTCGTATATTAAATCAACAGGATCATTACTATGCGCTGTAAGTGTGAATGTATGCGTACAAGCTGCGCAGCAGCGCCACTGATCAACAAAACAAACAAGGTCTTCTCACCTGCACCGAATAGCAGAGCGAGAAAACCTTGCTTATAATTACAACTATGATGAGCTGGACGTTTGGCTAAAGATTACGTTTGACATAACTACATTTGGAACTATGCGGTAACAGTCGTTGCAGTCGAGCAGGGAATGAAATGTAGACGCGCTATATGTTAGACAGCGCGTTTGCTATCATAATGTCCACTACAGTGCATTTGGGATAAATTATACGGTTCATCCCTACAAATGCAGCATCACAACTACAGCGTTCACATCATGCGCGCTTTGCTATCCCAATTGCGTGCGCTTATGCCAAATGTGCTCCCGACTCAGCTCGTTACGACCTTCGGCCAACGCCCGACAAATTCCGGCTCATCATAAGCGAGGAAACGGCTTAAAATCTCCTGCTTATCGTCCAGAAACAATTGATCGGCAATCGCGGTCACAAGCTTGGGCACCGCATTTTTCGTACCGGAAATTGCTGAAGCGGATAAGCCGCAGCTTGCCAGTGCCGAATAATTAAAGACAAACAGACCGTGCAGCAGTTGCTCCCCTTGTTCACTACGACTTTGAAAAGCAAAGCCAGAACTTAAGTACGGATGTGCATCCAGCAATTCATTCGCGATCTCGGCAGGCGCAGTATAACGATCACGCCAGCGTGCGATATGGTCGGCAACTAGCTTTAGCTCGGGACGCAAACCCGGATCACTAAGCAGCCCTGTACTGACGATCAAAAAGTCAAAATAAAACTGCCCTTTCGGCGTCGTCACGATCGCTCCTTCGCCATGTTGCTCTACATTTAGCCACGGCGAGCCAAGATGTAGCTGAAATCCGTCCCAAGCAGCTGCACGCTCAAACGTATCATTTGTCGGCGGCTGATTAAATTTGAAAAAATGCGAAATCGCTGCATATTTATCACGATCGTCCAGCGCATGAAAACGTTCGATCATACCGGACACTTCCATTTGCCGAATCGGATTCACACTTGGCAACACTTCACGCCGTACAAACACATGCGCTTCCGCCACACCTTCGGTCAACGCATAATTGGCATTATCAAACGCCGACGCACCGCCACCTAGCACAGCGATCTTTTTCCCTGTTAATTGATCAAAATCAATCGCTTGCGACGTATGAGCATACAGATGAGCAGGCAGCCGCTCAGCGATCAGCGGTGGTACATGCCATTCACCGCCGCCTTGAATACCGGTCGCCAGCACCACTTTACGTGTTAACAATGACGTTGCCGGTGCGCCTGCACCAGCAATATGCAGACGGTGAATGCCTTCATCCAGCGGCTCGATCAGTTCCAGCTTCACTTCATTGATGACTGGCAGATGCAGCACACGGCGATACCAACGCAAATAATTCATCCAATCTCCACGCGGAATTTTATCGACTTGCGCCCAGCCTGCTTGCCCAGTCTGCGCTTCCCACCATGAGCGAAACGTCAATGACGGGATACCCAGATCAACCGATGTCAAATGTTTAGGTGTACGTAGCGTAACCATGCGCGCATACGTTTCCCACGGTCCTTCCATACCTTCAGCATTTTCATCCAGTACCAAAATATTCGAAATACGTTCACGCAGTAGCCCAAACGCAGCGGCAAGCCCACTTTGTCCACCGCCGACAATGACTACATCGTACACATGCCCTTCCGGGTGCTCCATCGGACGTACCCAGTCTGCTCCTCCGTAAGCGAGATAAGCCAAATCCTGTTCCACGCGTGCATTCAATGCTTCCAGACTCATATCCCTCATACCTTTCGCTTATATCAGCTGTAGTAGATTCCGCTCATCGTTGCTTTGTTGATAAGATTTTTATTTTGTAATGTTAAACTAAGTGACATAAAGCGGCGTTATCATCGCCTATGCTCGGTTATTAGCTGCGCCTGTTTAAACGCGAAATTCACTCCATCGTCACTTGATTCACTACTTCATCCGCTGCTTAATTCGGTTTGAATCAAGCTGCAAATAGTTGGTTTCATGCTGATTTCAACCTAATTCTGTAATTATCCAGCCAGTAATCATTTATTTCCAGTCTATATTTCCTCGTTATGAATTATTCCTATTATAACGAAACTTATTTTAATTTCGATAGCCAATGTTAATTTTATTGTCATATCATCCAAAACTAAAACATGAATTTGTAGCTTCGTACGAACATGCCGCCTTTTAATGTAATAAAAAATAACTTCCCTCTTGCCAAGCACGACGGTTTCCTCTAAAATAATGCTAATTTATTTCATAATTGTCTTTCGTATAACCCCGATAATATGGGCCGGGGGTTTCTACCAGGAACCGTAAAATCCTGATTACGAAAAAATGCTGTCTGTTGCTGTCATGCATTTTTTTGTGATCGGGATTTTTGTATTCACGGTAAGCTAACCCCGCACAGCTCTCGTTGAAGTCATTCATGATCACTGTGCCAATACCGTTCTACCATTATTAATGAAGCGCCATTCCCGCTCACCGGTCATCATACATGACAGCCGGACAAACTATTTCTGTCAGAGGAGTGTTTGCCATGCAATGGAATCAAGCTGCTTTAACGCGCCGAATCGAAGTATCCGCTCATACCCGTCCCGCTGATCTCGTAATTCGTGGCAGCAAAATCGTCAATGTGTTTAGTGGAGAAATTACAGAAGCTGATATCGCAATAGTCGATGGTGTGATCGCCGGGATCGGTAGCTATACAGGCACCGAAGTGATCGATGCTAGCGGCAAATGGATGATCCCCGGTTTGATCGATGGTCATGTGCATATTGAAAGCTCGCTGTTGTCGCCGCGCGAGTTTGCCAAAGTCGTTTTGCAGCATGGGGTGACGAGTGTCATTACCGATCCGCATGAGATCGGCAGTGTTGCCGGAGCCGCCGGCATTCGTTATATGCTGGAGCAATCCGAAGGTTTGCCGATGGATCAATTTATTATGCTGCCATCTTGTGTGCCTGCCACTTCATTTGAAAGCTGTGCCGCTCGTTTGACAGCAGCGGATTTGGAACCTTTTTACGATCATCCGCGTGTGCTTGGGTTAGCGGAAGTGATGGATTATGGCGCATTGTCGCAGGCGGAGCCGGGCATGGTCGACAAACTTGTATCCGCTCATACACATGGCAAACGGATCGATGGACATGCCGCCGGGATTGCAGCCGATGGAATCGGTGTGTATGCGGCAGCAGGTATTCGTACCGATCATGAATGTATTAACGCCGAGGAAGCCAAACAGCGGCTTGCACTCGGTATGTATGTGATGATCCGCGAAGGCACAGCGACCAAAGATTTGGAAGCGATTTTGCCAGCTGTCACACCGTACAATGCACGCCGTTGTATATTTGTGACCGATGATAAATTGACCGACGATCTGCTTGACGAAGGCAGTGTCGACCATAATGTGCGACTGGCGATTCGTCATGGCTTGCCGCCAGTCACCGCGATTCAGATGGCAACACTCAACACTGCCGAATGTTTTGGTTTGCGTGATCGCGGTGCGATTGCGCCGGGGTATATTGCTGATCTGGTACTGCTGGACGATCTGGAACAGTTAACGATACACAGCGTGTATAAAAATGGTCAACCGGTCGTGACCAATCACCAATTACAACCATCCGCTTTTCCAGCGGTAGCTTCGGATCGTGAAACCGATACATCGGCATTGTCGCGCTGCCATATGGCTGCTATGCATGAACATGATCTCGCGTTGCCACTCCATTCCGAGTTATGCAATATTATCGAAATTATTCCTAATTCGATCGTTACTCGTCATACACAGGAACGAGTGGATATCGTCGCCGGGCAGTTTGCTCCATCGATCGAACGCGATTTGCTCAAGCTGATTGTGGCGGAGCGGCATCGCGCGACAGGGCATATCGGGCGGGCGATTGTAAAAGGCTTTGAGCTGCAACGCGGTGCGATCGTATCGACCGTTGCGCATGATTCGCATAATCTGATCGCCGCAGGAGCATCGGATGAAGAACTATTGCTAGCGATTCGTCATGTGACCGAGCTTGGTGGCGGGCTGGCGGTCATTGATGGAGATCAAGTGCTCGCTTCATTACCGCTATCGATTGGCGGTTTGCTGTCCCAGCTTCCGTATGAGCAAGTGTATATGCAGCTGGCAGGGCTGCGTGAAGCATTGCGGCAAATCGGAGCCGCACAGCATTATGATCCATTTCTAATGTTGTCTTTTCTAGCCTTGCCAGTAATCCCGACGCTGAAGCTGACCGATCTGGGGCTGTTTGATTTTGCAGCTGGTCGCCATATTGACGTTGAGGTTACGTATCAGCCGCATTCCCTGCCGCAGACATAACGTAGACGACAATCGACAAAAATATGTACAATGAGACAAACTTAGTTTAAAACAGCTAACAAAATTGAATTCCCCCCTAATCTCTACCTATCACCTAGCCGATATACATTTAAGAAACTGTCCTATTACAGAGATCAAAGGGGAATTCGATCATGGTATGGTTTAAAACAATTTTACTCACTTTAGGCGCATTTCTCGTTGGCGCAGCCGCTGTTCTACTCGCCCTCTATTTGGACAATGGTCCTCTAGAAAGAGTGCTTGGTACAGAAACTCGCACAGAAGCGGAATCACATCACTCTAGTAACCATACATCCGCTACGCCAGCAACACTATCGGAAAGCGAGCTGCCTCCGGTAGAGCAATTTAACCACGTTCCAAAAACAAAGTTGTATGACGACCATGTAGCGGTATTGATGTATCACGATATGAGTCCGACGGAAAAAGGCGGCGATATTATTACGCCGGATCAGTTTGCCGCTCAGCTTGATTTTCTTCGTTCCAAAGGGATGAATTTCATTACATTGCAGCAATTCCGTTCCTTTATGAAAAGTGGCTCAGTGCCGGAAAATGCCGTACTGGTCACATTTGACGATGGTTACGAAAACTTTTATACAACCGCTTATCCGATTATGAAAGAGCGTGGCATTTCCGGCGTCAGCTTTGTCATTACCGGTGACTTTAGCAAAGGGGCGCTTGTTTATACACCGCATATGACACGGCAGGAAATCAAAAGTATGATCGCCGCTGATCCTAATACGGAAGTGCAAGTGCATACGAATCATCTACATTACAAAACGAGCGCCACAACCGATGCGCTAACTGCACCGCTCGTCAAACATGGCACCAAAGAATCGCCAGGCGAATATTTAGCACGTATCAGTACCGATCTGTCCACCTGTATCGATCAGTTAAAAACGCTAAATGCGCATCCGATCGATTCGTTTGCGTATCCGTACGGTTTGTACACACCTGAAGTGCAGCAAATTGCCAAAGATGAAGGTATTAAATATGCGTTTACGACGACGCTCGGTTTAGCATCCCGTAATGACAATCCGCTCGCCATCCCACGCATTAATGGCGGCTCGCCGCTCGTTAGCCCACAGCGTTTGTACGCTTCCATCTATTGGGAGAACAAACAGCCAGGGCATAATTTGTACTTGCCGGACGAAGTACAACATAACGGACGTGAAGATATTAATTCAGTGGAAATACACCATTAATCATTGGCATAACCGTATACACGATACGGCTGACAGCCAAATGACAGCTTAACGAAACACAACCAAAAGCATGACAACACACGATCAAAAAGCACCGCTCCATCGCTCCTGCTTGTGCATGATAGCATATTGCCAACTGGCATATCCGCTATTCACACGCCGGGAGGGGGCGGTGCTTTTCCTATTTCAAATTGTTTATTTACAGCAATTATCCAGTATTCACCCTGCTCACCGCTCAATCAAATTGCCATGCTGTAATAGCAGTAAGCTGCCTTCCTGCTCGTCAGCGCCGGCATTAACTAGCTTTGACGACCTGGATCATATCGTCTTGTACTTCAACCTGAATGCTTTGCACCTGCTCATCATCGAGCACCAGATCGGTAATGCCGTCTTCCACATATTGCTGGATTACGCGGCGTAACGGACGGGCGCCAAAGTCAGGATTGTAGCCAAGCTGGGACAGCTTTTGCTTCGCTTCATCCGACACATGCAGCACAATGCCCTGTTCACTCAATGTGGACTCAATGTCATCCAGCATATGATCAACGATCTGGACGAGATCATCTTGTTTCAGTGAAGCAAACGGAATGATCGCATCAAATCGATTCAGAAATTCCGGGCGGAAATAAGCGCCCAGCGAATCGAGCAATGAACGGGTTTGATCGGCTTTTGGTGCCGAGAAACCGACCGTCATCTTTTTATCTACGATACCTGCATTCGATGTCATAATGATTACGGTATCTTTGAAACTTACCGTACGCCCTTGGCTGTCGGTCAAACGTCCGTCATCCAGCACTTGCAAAAACATATTTTGCACATCAGGATGCGCTTTTTCAATCTCATCAAGCAAAATAATGCTGTACGGATTGCGGCGTACACGCTCGGTCAATTGACCGGCTTCGTCATGACCGACATAACCTGGAGGCGAACCGATCAGCTTGGACACGGCATGTTTCTCCATATATTCACTCATATCGAGTCGAATCATCGCATCTTTTTGACCGAACAGTTCTTCGGCAAGTGATTTGGACAGTTCGGTTTTACCGACCCCAGTTGGGCCGACAAACAGGAATGAGGCGATCGGTTTGTGTTGCTGTTTTAACCCGGCACGGCTGCGACGAATCGCTTTGGCGACTTTTTCGACCGCTTCCTGCTGACCGATCACTTTGCCTTCCAGACGAGCTGCCAGATTTTTCATTTTGTTTTGTTCATCTTGTTGCAGCTTGCCGACTGGAATGCCGGTTTTGCGTTCTACGATTTGCTGAATATGTTGCACAAGCACTTCAGACGGTGCGCTGGCACTAATCCCTTTGCTTAAGCTTTCCAGCAAAATAGCTTCCTCATCACGCAGCTCGGCAGCACGTTCATATTGCTCGGCAGCGGTCGCCTGTTCTTTGGCTGCACGCACTTGCTCTAAGCGACTACGCAGCTGGCTGTCATCATTCGCTGAAGCCGCCAAATTCAGCTTGGCACCTGCTTCATCGAGCAGATCGATCGCTTTGTCTGGCAAAAAGCGGTCTTGAATATAACGATGGGACAGTTGTACACAAGCAGCGATCGCCTCGTCCGCATAACGTACACCGTGGTATTGCTCATATTTAGGACGCAGCCCGTTCAAAATCGCCACCGTTTCTTCTACGGTTGGCTCATCGACCATGACCGGCTGGAAACGACGCTCTAGTGCAGCATCTTTTTCAATTTGACGATATTCTTTCAATGTTGTGGCACCGATCACCTGCAAATCGCCACGGGCGAGTACAGGTTTCAGCATATTGCCCGCATCCATCGAACCTTCGGCAGAACCGGCACCAACGAGCAGATGAATCTCATCGATGAACAACAGCACATTGTTACGTTGTTCCAGTTCGGCGATCAGTTGTTTGACTTTTTCCTCAAATTGTCCGCGAATACCGGTGCCAGCTACGAGTGAAGCGACATCGAGCGAATACACTTCTTTGTGCAGCAACTTGGATGGCACTTTGCCTTCGATAATGCGCAATGCTAACCCTTCGGCAATAGCTGTTTTACCAACACCTGGTTCACCGATCAATACCGGATTGTTTTTGTTACGGCGATTAATAATTTCAATCGTACGTTCGATTTCTTCATCGCGCCCGATCACCGTATCGATTCGACCTTCGCGCGCCGCATCATTCAGATTGCGACCAAGCTGATCAAGTATACCGCCTCCGCCGCGACGGGTTTGTGTGCGCGTGCCAGCCGCGGGCTGACTTGCAGCACCGTTAGCATGTGCTGACGGCGATTGCATAAAACCTTTAAAAAACTCATCCAACGGTGACTTGCCTTGACCGGACGAACCAAAGCCTGTATTAAAAGGAACACCGCTATTCAGTTTGGCATAACAATCTTGACAGAGAAACATTTTTTCCGATTTATGATTAACTGTAAATTGAACTCCAACAGTTGCTTCGTTTTGATGACAATGTTGACAACGCATGAATCATTACCCCTTTCATTAATAAAATTCCGTATCTGCTACGGAAAAGATTCAGCACTACATTCGAATTGGAACGAACAGCATACCACTGATCATGTAAACCCAAATCAGCGGGCACAGCATACAACAAGCTGCGACTTGGAATACAATCGCTTAAAATGCGATAAACTTACATAACTATAAACTTAAACTACTATAGTCAGAAAAGGTCAATTTGATATTTGATCAACTCTTTCTGACTTTGACTTTCTTTGACTATTATACCGCATCTACGTATAATGTCAATAGATTACAGATAGTTTCCGAAAATATTTTTGTATACAACTTATTAATGCCGACGTGTAACCGCCGTCAGTCCATCCGCTCCATTCCATTAACTAAGCAAGCACTCGTTTTCAAAGCATATCCTCTAGAACTCGTCTGTCACTTCTTGCCAACCGTCAAGCTCCACATCTGGCAAACGTTGCTCTCCCCAATACTCTAAAAACAAGCGCAATACTCGCTCATTATGCTCCGTCATTAGCCGATAATGCCGGAATGGGTGCAAATCTTGCTTTTGCTGCACACGAATCTCCACTATGATCTGTGGTCTACGTGCAGTTGCTTCCTCAAGCGTTGTCGCTTGCAAATACAGACTGCCTTCAAGCGGAACGGACGGCTCCAACACGATAAAATCATACAGTTCCAGCTCGCTAATCAGCTCCTGAAATAATGAAGCATTCAGACTTTCATTGGCATATGTTCCATTGCCGCACGTAAGCTCGTATTGCACATATTTATAAGACATTAGAATCCTCCTTTTGATGTAAGCAGCAGCACACTCCATGCTCATTATGTGTCCCACTTACACTCAGTATGATCATATTCCATCCATTTTACTAGCCATTTATCGATAAAAACCCCCCTGTCCAGCATAATTTCCCGAGGCTGGAAGGGGGATCAATTCCATCGTTTATTCGGTTTGTTGGCAACCATCAGCACATATACATCGCATAGTATCGAGCTTAGCCGATGAAATGAATCATTTATTAGGCTTTAGGCAAACGATCCGTATCATTCGCAATAACAACATTCAAATTATTTGGATACGACTTGCAGCTTCACGCTTGTATTACTGTAGACCGGCTTCACACTATAACCTTTAGGCAGACCGGTTACTTGGACGGAGGCGAATTGACCGTGTTTAGCTGTTGGTGCGCTAATTATAATTTTGCTGCCGTTAGCAGGAATATAACTATTCGTAAAATTCAGCTGTAGCTTGCCACCGTACATAGCGGTACCGTCAATTTTAAGCAAATCCGCTTTGCTGCCGATGTTCAGCTCTAGTGTAGCTTTAGGCGATTGTTTGTAATTACCACCGATAACGAGCCAGCCGTTGATTTGCTCGGACAGTACGCCGCCTGCATTGGACACATTACCACGTCCAAATGCATAACCGTTTTTGGCTTCCAGCGTACCTGCATCCACAATCGTTGCGCCAGTATAGCTATTTTTGCCTGCCAGTTGCAGTGTACCGCTCCCCTGTTTGGTCAGACCGCCTTTACCGGAAATACGGTTGCGCCACGTATCTTGACGATTAAAACCGCCTTTGGCAGCATCCATCGTAACGATTACATCATTCGGAAAAGCACCAAATCCATCTGCTGCCGCAAACAGATTCAATCTGCCCCAACCTTCCGGATCATCCAACACCGGATAACCGGATGCCAAACCGGTTGTTGCCAGTACCGAGCGACGCTGTGCATCACTCAAATATGGCAGACGTGTTTCCAGCAATACTTCGGCACCTTTAGGCACTGCTACTGGCTTGTCTGTCGCAGACACTTGCGGGAAACCGTAGGTTAAACGCTCATTGTATGCTTGTTTATTAGAGACATAATTGGCAAAACGGTCGGTTCCTGTGCCCTGTTGATCAGCAAGTACCTGCTGTGCCTGCGTATATGCCGCCTGCTTCAACTGCTTATTGTCCGGATCATTCAAAATAGCCGCAGATAGCGCAGTCGCCATCATCCGCCCACCGATTACATCAAACGGGGAATGCATACCCGCTACGATGCGATCATTGCCCAACTCGGAGGCACGGGTCAGCAGCTCTTGATAACGCTCTGGATACGCATATGCCATCGCAATCGCGGACAAATACGCTGCATTCGTATGCCCGCTTGGAAAACCGCCGTCTGTGCTCGGATCGGACTTAATTTGCGGCACCAGTGTTGGAATGACCGAAGCTTCCGTACTCCAACGGAATGGACGTTTATAGCCAAAATACATTTTGGACGGATTGCTGGACGAATAATCGCCGCGCAGTTTTTTGACCAGGCTAACGACATTGCCCAGCTTGGAATTTGGATCGCCGGCATCGTTGCCTTCATCTTCATGTTTTTGGGTCGTCGCATCAGCAGGAACTTCGGTAATCGTTGTCGTCGCCCCCGCCTCTTTACGGTAAAGATCGGTTAGTTTGCCCATACCGTCCATAATGCTGTAGCTCTGATTGCGACGATCATCCAGATAGGCGCGCTGCTCTTGCTCGGCTGTCCGCTTGTGAGCGATTTGGATCACTTTCTCGATATTTTCATTCAGCAGCTTCGGGTTTAGCATCGTACCGGAATCCCATGTTTTACCTGGTGTCCACAGCTTGTTAAAGCCTGACAATGTACCGATAATTGGATTAGATTCAGGGGTGAGATGATCTTTCGTATTGTTTTTATATGTATCGATCACATAGCCCCACTCTGGCTTCACCGGTGTGATCGATGCTGGAACCGCTGCTGCACTTGCGTAGCTGCCCCCGATCGTACCGGTAAATACGGATAATGTAATCGATAGTCCGATTATGCTTGATTTGGATAACTTCATATAAAATATGTCCTCCCTGATCTCAATTAATTACACCTTGAACAGCATACAGCCCATCTATTAACGCCATACACGTAAAATATTGCTGCAATGTTAACTACATTTATTAAAAACACCTATATTTCAAGGCTGTTTCAATCTCTTATTTATCAATAGTTTAAGACATAATCAAAGTTAAAATTCAACTTGGTTTTGGCGCGATGTAGCAAAAACTTCCTCTATCCGGTGCACATTTTACTACATAGCGTATGCAGAAACATGTAGTATGTAGCAATATATCGCATCTAAAAATATAATTCGTCGGTTCATTTTATGTCATAGGCAATAAAGCTTATTCATAACAGCCTTATCGTTAAACAGGCTCCGGTGTACTTAGCCTCGTTATACTGGAAACAAACTGCTTTATACACCAAAACCGGCTCACTACCTGATCCGTTTTTACAGACAGCAGGCAATTCACCGGTTTTGAATTTATATTTTAAATGTATACGATGAAGTGGAACGTTAATGTTATCGCCCTGCTGCTCGTATCGCCTTTTACTGCCATGCTAACTACGATCCTATACGTTCCTGGATGGCTCACCTATGATCGATGATAGTGCCAAAACAGGTTGCTCATCTACGATCGAGCATAGGATCAATCATAGAATCAGAACAGATCGCTTACTTGCGCTCCTATTATGGATGCAGCTGTTCCACCTGCGACGGTTCCAACTGCTCACCATTGCTGGCGATCACCTGTTTATACCAGTAAAAGCTATCTTTACGCGAGCGATTCAGCGTGCCTTGTCCATCATTGTGTTTATCAACATAAATGAAACCATACCGCTTTTTCATCTCGCCTGTACCCGCACTAACCAGATCGATACAGCCCCACGGTGTATAACCGATCAGCTCCACACCATCACCGATCGCTTCTTTCATCGCTTCAATATGCTGTTTCAAATAGTCGATTCGGTATGGATCATGAATCGCTCCATCCGGCTCTACCGTATCGACAGCACCAAGCCCATTTTCCACAACCATCATCGGAATGCCATAACGATTATAAATGTTATTGAGCGACCAGCGCAGCCCTTGTGGATCGATCTGCCATTCCCAATCGCTTGCTTGCAAATACGGATTTTTCAATCCCATCGATAGATTGCCACCGATTTCCTGTTGATTCGAATTGGCGCTCACACAAGTAGACGAATAATAGCTACATGTGTAATAGTCGACACGACCTTCACGCAACATTTGCTCGTCGCCTTCTTCCATCACAAGCTCGATCCCTTGCTCCTGAAAATAACGATGTGCAAACCCCGGATACAGACCACGCACCTGTACATCCGAACAGAGGAAATTCGTCAAATTATCTTTCGTCTGCGCCAGCAGCACATCATCCGGATGCGCGGTGAGCGGATACGAACACATATAAGCGATCATACAACCGATACGGAAATCCGGGTTGATCTCATGCCCCAGCTTGACCGCCTTCGCACTTGCCACAAACTGATGATGCAGTGCCTGATAACGTTGCTGCACATCATCTGCTCCCGTGCCCAGCTCACTGCTTTCCTGCGGCGGAATCGCTCCGCCAAAAAAACCGCCTAACGGCAATGTCAAAAGATTAATCTCGTTAAAAGTAAGCCAATATTTGACCGTATGTTTATACCGTGTGAACAGTGTCTCACAATAGCGCACATAAAAGTCTACCAACTGGCGATTCGTCCAACCATTGTACTTTTTCGCAAGCGCAAATGGTGCTTCATAATGACTGATCGTCACTAACGGCTCGATCTGATGCTTTTTCAACTCGGCAAAAATACGATCATAAAATTGCAATCCCGCCTCATTCGGCGCCGTATCATCCCCATTCGGAAAAATGCGCGACCAAGCAATCGACATCCGAAACACTTTAAACCCCATTTCGCCAAATAGCGCAATATCTTCCGCATACCGATGATAATAATCGATCGCTTCATGACTTGGATAATTAGCGCCTGGCTCCAACTCCAATGTAATACGGCGCCGCGTTGTATGTGTACCTGCTGTAATCATATCGGCTGTACTAAGCCCTTTGCCGTCTTCATTATATCCACCTTCAAGCTGATTGGCAGCCGTTGCGCCACCCCAGAGGAAATTCGCCGGAAATGCATGGATTGGTATGTTCATCATCATAAACCTCCTGTTTGATATGATATTTGTGAATCACAGTTTATAAATTATTTGCCATTGCTTAACGCTAGTCCAACTCACTTAAACGATCCAGACTATCCTACGATAAACTACATTGCACATTATCGTTCTAAAATGATCATGGTGCATAATGGGAGAGCATCATGCACCACGATGAGTGAAGGGAAATTCACTTAAAAACTGTTGCGAACAGATACATATGTGCCTAAATGTGCGTATATGCCGTATCTACACGTTACAGCGCCAATCTTATACTTTAGATTACAATCGTCAACAAATCTTCCTGATAGCTAACCGATTTTTTGCCAGTTTCGATCACATCAAGATAGTTACCGGAGTTGGAAATAATGACAGGTGTGGTCAGTACATAACCTGCCGCTTTGATCGCTTCTACATCAAATTCCATCAGCAGATCGCCTTTTTTGACGGTATCGCCTTGTTTGACTTTTGGTGTAAAATATTTGCCTTTCAGCTTTACCGTATCCTGACCGACATGGATCAAAATGTCCACACCGTGATTGCTCGTAATGCCGATCGCATGACCAGACGAGAACAGCGATGTGAGTACACCATCGACCGGAGAATACACTTTGCCTTCGATCGGTTCGATCGCAATCCCTTTGCCAAGTGCGCCGGTGGAGAACGCTTCGTCTTTTACTTGCGACAGCGCGATCACATCACCTTTCATCGGGCTGAATACCGTTTCTTGTTTCACCAGCACATCATTAGTAGGTGTTGCGATTTTGCCAGTTTCCGGCTCATCATCTGTCAATTTGGTGAAAAACATAAGCACAAAGCCGAGCACAAAGCTGACGACCATACCGATCATCGCCCCATAAAATCCGAGATCAAAGCCATTAGGACCGATGAAGGACGGAATACCGAATACGCCCAAACCGCCGAGAATATAAATTTTGGTGCCCATCGCGCCGATAATGCCGCCACCAACCGCACCACCGATACAGCTCAAAATAAACGGTTTTTTACGCGGTAATGTAATCCCGTAAATCGCTGGCTCGGTTACGCCGAAAATACCGGAAATAAACGCTGGAATCGACAATGATTTGAGCTTTTTGCTTTTCGCTTTGATCAGAATCGCCAGCACAACACCTGTTTGTGCAAACGAGGCGCCAAATGTAGCCGCCAAAATTGGATCATAATGCAAGTTGGTCAAGTTGTTAATAACAATCGGCACAAAGCCCCAATGCAAACCGAAAATAACAAACACTTGCCAGAACGCACCGAGCAGCAAACCCGCAACGATCGGGCTAAGGTTATACAAACCGAGGAACCCGGTACCGAGCAGTTGACCTGCCCATGTCGCAATCGGGCCAATAATCAAAAAGGCGAGCGGAATCGTAATCAACAACGTACAAAATGGAACCATAAACGTTCTGACTACACTTGGGATTACACGTTTGCAAACAGCTTCAATTTTGGAACCTACATACGTGGACAAAATGATCGGAATAACGCTAGATGAATACGTCATCAAAATGACCGGAATTCCCAAAAACGTAATGTGTACCGGCGAGTGGAACGGCGTACCTGCAAACAATGTATACAGCGGCTGCCCTGCCGATACGGCGGTCAGCGTTGGATATACAAGTGCCGCCCCGATCCCCATACCGATAAATACATTTAGATTGAACTTCTTCGCAGCCGTATACCCGAGAAAGATCGGGAAAAAGTAAAACATACAGTCACCGATCGCATTTAAAATGATGTACGTACCGGAAGTCGGTACAAGCCAACCGAGCGATACGAGCAATGCATTGACCCCTTTGATCATACCGGTTGCTGCCAGCACGCCCAGCAGCGGTGCAAATACGCCGGAGATCATATCGATAAAACGGTTGAATACGCTCATCTTCTCGCCGGACGTATCGGCAGCAGTGGATGATTCACCGCCAAGCCCTGCAACCGTATTCACATCGGCATACACTTCAGGCACATGGTTACCGATTACGACCTGATACTGCCCGCCACTTTGGATGACGGTGACGATCCCGTCCATATTTTTTAATACATCGGTGTTTGCCTTGCTTTCGTCTTTTAATTTAAAGCGCAGACGCGTAATACAATGCGTCAAGCTGTTTACGTTTTCTTTGCCGCCAACATTTTGGATAATGTCTTTTGCCAATTGTTCGTATTTCATCGTTCTTCCTCCTTTATGAATAACCATATAAAAAGGCGAAACCAAACAGAACATCCACCCGAGCAGTACCCGTGACGATTCTGAGCTTGGTTTCGCCTGCATAACCAGTAACGATCCGATGATTTTATTCGATTGTATCGCTTGTAATGCGCTGGATATGAATCGTCAAATACAGCTTTTCTTCATCCGACAATTCGGTATCCAAATACGTTTCGATTTTGAGCATACAAGCGTATGCACGGCGGTATTTGCTTTTGACTTGCTGGAGCAAGAAATCATCTTCCAATGGGCGCTTCTGCGCTTGAATTAGACGCTGAAAGAAAAACTTCAGATGCGTAATAAAGCGTTCGTAACTAATCGATTGTTCGTCCAGTTCGATATTGTACGTATACTTAATAATGCTCAAAATATCCTGAATTTTCTCCGCCTGTACTGCTACATTATGAAACTTGCTGCTGGAGCCGTTCAGCTCAGCGTTGACCAGATGAAGTGCGATATTAGCGGCTTCGTCCTGCGGCAACGTTTTGCCAAGTGTCGACTCGATAAACTCCAGCGCTTTGACGCCCACCTTGTACTCTTTTGGATAAAAGCGACGAATTTCCCAACTGAGCGGATTCGTATTAAAAATGCCGTCCGCGTACAGTTTCAGCGCATTGTTCAAATGATCGGTTAGCGTAACGTAGATGTAATCGCTAAGCGTGCCTTCCAGATTGTTTTTACCGTATTCGATAATGTCATAACAGACCGAAATGTAATCCGGCGGCACATCTTCCAGCAACAGCTTGAACTTCTCCGATGCTTCTTTTTGCTGCAAAACGAATATTTTTTCAATTAGACTTTTGTCGACCGGCTCGCCAGCGCTTTTTTTGAAAGCGATCCCACGACCCATAACGACAAATTCACGTTTACCCGGGTCACTAGCAATAATCGCATTGTTATTAAATATTTTTTGGATAATCATCCAAGCTGCCCTCCTTATCCTAGATCGTTTTGCACAAGGACTCAGATGTTGGACAAAAGTTCTGTTACAGCTTGAAGTATCACATCAGCAAGGTCCTTTGAAGCGTATTTGATTATGTGCTTTGCTTCATTCACCTTCGTTACAACATCGTCACGTATAGCATCGTCAAGATGCCGGAACGACTCACCGGAAAGGCAATCTATCTAATCCACCGTCTTGCTGCAACGATCTACCGTACGTTGCAGTACTCTTTGCTTGTATAGAATAATACGGAACAGACCCTATACTAAGGATTGGAAAGAAAAAAGGCAAAACCCAACACATGTGAACAAGCTTCTACAAAGCTATACATGTACTGGGTTTTGCCTTTTCAGTAACAATCCCAAAGTTAGAATAACACCAATTTAACATTTTGGCAAGCGCTTTCTTTTTAGTTTATTGTATATTTTTTAAAGTTAAGATTTGTTCTTTATTCTTATACAAAATGATATAATTTTAGGTAATCGATATCATTTTTCAGCGATTATAAAGAATGATAGGGACGATTTCTGTGCTTGGTCTGTCGTCTTGCTTCATTCTGTTAGTAGTATTGAAAACAGTCATATGGAGCGATTTTGCCAATGTTTTCGTTTGCACGTATACAGCGAATGTAAGCAGCGCCTATAGCAAAAAAGCTGTGGACTTCAAGCGCGATCACCCGCAAGAAATCCTACAGCTTTCTTAGGCACAGTTACAAACCGAGCGGTTTAAACGATACTTAAGCGATGCGTCATTACACCGCTTTACGCCTATTCACCCTACACATAATTGCGTAACAGCACATATTGAGGTGGCTTTGTACCGCTAACATTCCACGTCACACTTACCAATCCACCTGCCGGCACATCAGTCGGTGTATGCACGGACTCAAAACCAATCTGTGTACTGCCGTCGCTATACTGCATAATCGGCTGGAAATACTGCATATCACTATCGATCGTGCCACGACTAATATTACGTGCGGTTACTTGCAACTTGCCAGCCCAGCGTCCACTTGGCACCGCATCGGCATTCCAGCTTAATGAATAGGAACGCACATCAAGCGAACGGGAAATTTGGTAAGCGGCAAGCCGTCCGCTCCAATCCGACAATAAAGGCGGAATGCTACGCATATAACGGCGATCCTGCAATTCAATAATGCCATTACGATATGTACCGCTCACCTGTAAACGATCAATCAGCACACGAATCGGAATATAGACCGAGTTGTTGCGCATCATCGGAACCGTATCCATAGTATAGGATCGTCCATCCGCCCGAATCTGCTTGGAATCAAGCGTTACGGTGAGCAGATGACTGTTGAGCGCAATCGTAGCCGAGCGTCCTTGCGGAAAATAGGTCACCTGCGCACCAAGCAAATCACCGACCGAGCGCAGCGGCACTTGGGCACGTCCTGCCGAATCAATAAACGGAGCTACCGGCGCTGTAAACAGCACCGCATATTCATTTATTTTCAAAAGCGGCGGCGAAGCAAATGACTGTGCCGCCTCTACTCGTGTCCCTAGCGGAGCGAGCGTCATAAACAACAAGGCAGCGAGACAGACAATGAACGGTTTTCGTTTTAGCATACATCTTTACCTCCTATCGTCTCTCTCCATATTAAACGTTATTGGCTGTGAGCACAAAAGGGAAACAGATGAGCGGTGAATGATAAGGTTTAAGATGCTGTATTTTGCAGCCAATCAATCTGCATCTTGGGCAAGATACAGATTGATTGTGTAAACCGTTCAATTGTAGACGTCTGACAGGAATTTTTCAGTTTTTTGATATGCATATTGACTATTAAAGAAATATATGGTAAAGAGGTGTGCTACAATCAAATCACAACATGACAATAACAATAAGGACACTTATTGAACACGATATGCAATAAACAATACTCTATTATTTAGAAGGAGGAATCAAGGTATGTCTACTCAAAATAAATTAAAGCTAGATGGCACAGTCGTAACACCCACTCGTCTGCTTCAAGCTTTTGGAGAGGTAGGTGTAAAAGATAAGATTGTATCTGCTTATCAACAACATAAAGTGAGTAATCAATTGTTTACCGACATATTGCAACAAGAGGTTGATACTCATGATTACAACATTTCTTTTACCCAAAATAAAGATACCGCTAAAAAACAACTATACCAAATAGCAAGCAACATATTACAAAAACTAGCGTTAAATCCTGTACTGCATACAACAGGTATTTTTTACGATAGCGTGGAGCAAAAGGTAATGAAAGAAACTGTCATAGGAGATTTAGAAGTAGCAAATTCCCAACTAGCTATTTTCCCAGCGAGTATGCAAAACAAATTGTCATATTATTATCAAATCGTTTCGTTATCTCAAAATCATCAACCCATTATGTTGGAGGCTAGAACTGTATATAAAGCCTTAGAAGAAATGCAAAAACATCTAGACAATTATATAGTTCAAACTAAAAAACAATGGGACAATGTCATGAAACGATTTAACGATGATCATATGTTAGAAGTAGCTGCACCAAAAATCTTAGACTATCTAAATTATTTTAAGCATATAAGTAAACCAGTTCTTGTTAATTATCCATTAAAAAATTTAAATGATAATCTTCTTCTTATAACTCAGCGTTTGGATGCTTTATATGCTGACATGAACAGGACAAACCCTAAACCTACAGTCTATTTGCACACGACAGCTACCGATATTGTTAATGCCTATATTTCGAGGGTGCATAACAATTGGAATTCAGGGAGAACAGACCCGCACGCAGCAAGTAATGTCTACCATATTCATATTGAAAGCGCTCAGTACAATGTGCTCTATACAATGAAAAACAATAATAAAGATTTATATATTCTTGGTTATGTCAATTGGCATTTAGATGGCAAAATGACAGATAGTCAACAAAGAAAAATTGAAGAAATTAAGCGTTACAGTAATGATTTAAACTCATTTTTACTCTATATGAAACACGAGAATGGATGGATTACACAAAAAGAATGGTATAAAAGAACTGTTGCTAACTATTTAAATATCCAACTTCCAATCTAATATCTATATCATCATACCTACTGCTTACAGCTCAATCGTTACATCTATAAAAAAGAATCCTTTTGCGCCCTATTCAATGGACAAAAGGATTCTTTTTTGAGTAATAAAGAAGTATTATACGGTTTCACTTTTGTTAGTGTTTTGCGCCATTTGATACAATACCATTTGCAACATGCCTCAAACATTTAATTCTCACTAAAAATTATACACAAAGAAACTGAAATCAGTACAACACTGATTTCAGTTTCTTTATTTCTAATATGGAGCCTAGGGGGATCGAACCCCTGACCTCATCGCTGCCAGCGATGCGCTCTCCCAGCTGAGCTAAGGCCCCACGGCGGTATTTTTATAGAAATGACTCGAACGAATCAACTCCTTTAATATATCATGCTGATATTTTCGAGTCAATAATTTATTATTTATACAAACCGCTTCCAACTTCTATCTATTTCATTCATCTATTTCATTGCTCAACCTCAACTCTCACCTTTTTCCCACCACTCTGTGACAAGCTGGTGACAGTTATGTGCTTACATTGACTTCCATTCTGCCACTACTGGTATAATGAACGTATTGGGTATTTATTCATCACGAACCGAAACGATCATTTGCAGCTAGTCTAGCTGACAAGGCAGATATGCTTTCTGTTTCGGCATACCGATATATTGCGAAAAGAGGCGAATATCTTTGAAGTATTCAGCTTTGGCAAAGGCAGGAATTGGTCTTGCCTTATTACTCGTTTTTTTGACAGCTTGCGGACAACCGAAAGAGACGCGGGCGGATATTTTTAATCCGAATGGGATCAAAGTAATGCCGGTACGTGATTCGTTTGGACAGATGGTCAATGTGCCGATCTCGCCTAAACGGATTGCAGTTACCGATCAACGGGCAATGGACTATTTGAATGCGTTGGATGCGACCGTTTCGCTCGCAGCTAAGCCAGAAGGCGGAGATTATACTTTTCCTCCCTATACCGGACAAGAACAACGCGATAGCTTGACATTGATCGAGACCGCAAACGGTACGCTTGATCCGTCGGCACTGGCTGCCCAAAAACCCGATCTGATCTTTACCGATAACAGCGATCGCAGCGCTTATGATGCACTGTCCAAAATCGCTCCAACCGTTTATATCGATCCAACGCTCGACTGGCGCAGTGAGCTGTACATGTACAGTACGTTTCTCGATCGTGATACGATTGCAAGACAGTATATGAACGCTTACCAAAAAGACTCCAATAGTGCAAAAAGCACGATTGCAGCAGCGAATCCAGGCACGATTGCCGCTGTCATGATGCAAAATAAGGCACTGCAAGTGTACGGCAGCACACAGCATGGTACAGGTGCAGTGCTGTATCAAGACTTGGCGCTCAAAGCACCAGCAGGCATTCCGTCTAGTACTGCCTCCACGACGATCACGATGGCACAGCTACAGCAGTTGAACCCGGACACATTGTTTATCGCAACTGACCAAAAGGATGATACCGTAGCAGCGCTAAACAAACGAATGGCAGCTACTGCTGATGGCGCAGCATGGAGCGGTCTGAAAGCTGTACAAAATGGGCATATGTATATCGTTAATCGAGCGTTCTTTAACGATACGCCGCTTGCCAAATCGTATGTCATCCAGACGATTGCGGATAAGCTGTCCGCTAAATAAAATAGTATAAGTATCGTCTATATATGGATCGATGAAGGTTAGACGTATTCCGATCTTGCAAGAGATTTATATCGATGACAAAAAGATGATCATACCGCTTGAGGCAGATCGTACTGCCTCTCTGCATCGTGTAGCGATCGATGAAGGGCACCTATACAGGCGCTGTAGATCATAATAGTACGATGACCAAGTTAAATTTCAACTTTCCGCGTTTTACGACAACATGGAGATCGAATTACCTGAACACTACAAAATTGTTGCATTCCATCTTCAAACATAGTATGATCTTAATTACGGTGATTGTTTCACCACTTCCTGTCACACATCATGATCACACACCAACAGAAACGGGAAGTTACATATTGCTTGCGGTCGTGGCGGAATTGGCAGACGCGCACGGTTCAGGTCCGTGTGGGCTTACCCCCGTGGAGGTTCGAGTCCTCTCGACCGCACCATATGCTTATTACAAGCACGTAATTGATTCGTCAATTGCGTGCTTTTTTGTTTTGTTTTTAATCGCTCTTTATTGCTTATTACGCAAGCGTAACTAACAATCAAGCCGCCGGATGTACATTTTTGCAGTCCGGCGGCTTGATTTCATTTGCCTATTTCAGTACGAGTTATAATGGATTATTTCAAATCAGCGACAAACGTAGTTACGCTTTGTGCTGGCAAGTTTGCATTAAACGCAGAACCGGATGTGTTTACCGAACCAAATGCCAGATTACGGCTTGCATCGGTTGTCCATGAAGACACTTTGGAGACGCCGCCATTTTGCAAGGCAAAGCTTTGGTTCGTAGCCGAGTTGTTTTTGTTGATCGCAATAATGATCACTTTGCCGCCGCCTTTATAAGCGGATACGTACACATTATTGCTCGGGTTTTCGGTTGCATCGACACGGGTGTAACCGGGACGGACGAATTTGGAGAAATGCGCCATACTGTAACCGCGTTTACTAATAGTACCGTCTTCTTTCATTGGGCCGTATTGGCGACGGATATACCACCATACATACGTCTGAAAGTTGCCGACTGCCATCGCTTTATGCATATGGTACGCCACATCGACACCTTCCGGCCAACGATCGGCAGAGTTGTTATCACTGTTCGGATAATACACCTCGGTCATCCACAGCTCTTTGCCCGCTCCTTTTTGCTGGAATAACGGATACGAGAAATCGTTAAACGATGTTCCGTATGTATGTGTGCCAAGAATGTCCATATTGGCAAGTGCCTGCGAATCATTCAAAATCGGATCAGACATATTTTTCAAATACGAGAACGATTCAGGTGCGATCACACGTGCATTGATCGAACCGGCATTTTCTTTCATAAAACGCACCATTTCTTGCGGTGTCCACCATGTCCATGTGTGCGCATAATCCGGTTCATTTTGCACCGAGATCGCATACAGATCGACACCATTGCTTTTCATATATGCTACAAATTCATTCAAAAATTTGGCATAATCAGCATATTTGTCATAACGTAGACGTTTGGCTGCTGTATCGCCATCATGGTTAAAAGTTTCGGTCATTTCAGCCGGTGGATTCCACGGCGATGCAAATACGATCGCACCGCGCTGGACAGCCGCTTGTGCGGTTGGAAGTTCTTTTGCCCAGTTGCTTTTGTTGGAATCGATATACACACGCAGCACAGAGAAGCCTAATTGATTATTACCGTTTCCAAACGTAGTTTCACGTTGTGCAGCTGTCAGATCACCTACCCATAACGCATGGTTAATGCCGCCAAAACCGCGAATCAGCTGTTTGTTGGCAGACAGATTGACGACCGCATCACCTGCTGCAGATACTTCAGTTGGGGCAACGACAGGCGTAAGCAGTGAAAAGAGCGTAGCGACGACAAGCAGCACATTGATCGATTTTTTCGTTAGGTCAAACAAAACATCATCTCCTCATCTGTAATAAAATATTTAAAGCTTGTGTACTGATATACTAATTATGTATTTTAATACAATTAATGGGCAATATTATAATGACGCAATTAGGAAGCAAGCCGATCGTTAACAATACCGAACTGCTCGTAACCTAAATAAATGTGCTAAATTCAAGCATAGTTAAAGATAAGAAAACAAGCACACAATGATATGGAAATGACCGTATTCACTGTGAATAGCTCGTATTATTATGTGGATGTTAGTTGACTTGTATACATGCTCTAGTAACTTGTCTCCAATTTATCCACGGGTTGCGTTCGTCTGAATGCTGCACAGTTCAAGCAGGATTGAGATGGACGCAACCTTACATCTTCCTGAGACAACCCTCTAGACAGATAAATCGTAAATAAAAAAGAACCGAATTTTCGGTTCTTTTTTTCACCGCATTATATGGAATTATGTTTTAACTTTTGCGAACAATATGTGCAAACTTTTACAATATCATGTTGCGAAGGATTATACGTCACTTCACTTTCAATAGTATTAACTTTAGACCACGGTAAATGCAATTTACGAGTGTTAGGGTTAAACGAAGTTAGTCTTGGATCATACATGCTAAGCACTTCAATTTATATTTTATAAAATGTCGTCTGTTTGTAATATCTTCGTTTTGTAGCAATTGTCTATGCTAAGCGTCCACTTTCACTCCTATGCTTGTTTATACAGGTCGCTGCATGATCCATAACAGCGACCTGTTTTGCCGTTTCATCGTTTTTCAGAAAATAAAGCTTTGGAACATAGTCAATCCTGATCGTGCTGTTTTGCATCCGTATCATGTTGCTCGGAATGCGCTTCTGGTGCTGCTGGCGCAGCTTTATGCCGCTGCTTTTTCTCATGCTTTGCATCATCGCTTAGCAAGCCTTGCAGCTCTTTCATGAACATATTAATATCTTTAAACTGACGATAAACTGAAGCAAAGCGCACATAAGCGACTTCGTCTACCGGATACAATTGCTCCATTACAAGCTCTCCGACTGCACGACTTTCCACTTCGGCAAGTGCTGTCGCATACAAACTTTTTTCCACTTCGGATACGATCATGTCTAATTGGTCGACCGATACCGGGCGTTTCTCACATGCTCGGATCAGACCGCGCAGCAGCTTATCCCGGCTAAACTCCTCCCGGCTGCCATCCTTTTTAATGACGATCAGCGGGGTGACCTCGACCATTTCAAAAGTTGTGAAACGGCGGCTGCAACTTTCGCACTCCCGTCTGCGGCGAATCGATTTGTTATCGTTAGCCGGTCTGGAATCTAGCACTTTCGTTCCGTTGTGACCACAGTAGGGGCATTTCACCGCTGTGTCACCTTCCTTTCATTGCTAATGCTTGTTCATTCATTTGGGATGTCTGTTGGTGAAATTGGGCTGTATGGGTTGCTCGTCTATAAATGCGTTATACATACTGCATGAGTCAGAAAAGGCAACAAGGCAGCTATGCCTTGTTAGAATCGGTCATACAATGTCGTATATTGCTTATAATAATATAATACACGTTGCACATAATGTCTCGTTTCTCCGTAAGGAATGTCTTTGGCATCGTCTAACGTGCCATCCCACTGCCCGCTTTTGATCCAATTTTTCACTTTGCCTGGACCTGCATTATAAGCGGCGATGACCGCAATCTCATTGCCTCCAAATTGCTGCATCAGATTGTTAATATACCAGCTGCCCAGCTCGATATTCGGCTCCACATCATGTTTAACCGAATCAAGTGTGACATCTTTAAGATGCGCTTTTTCCATCGCCCATGTCGCTGTATCGGGCATTAACTGCATCAGTCCAAGCGCGCCCTTTTTCGACTCCATACTCGGCTGGTAATTCGTCTCTACCCGAATAATAGAAGCGATCAAATACGGGTCTACTTCATGATTGGCAGCATGGGCGCGAATTTGGTCGCGATATTCGATTGGATAGATTAGCGATAACCAGCGTGTATTAAACAATATGAGCACCAGCACAATTACAAACAGTGGAAGCAGTACCCGTTTACGGATTAGCATTTGTTTGAGCTTATTCATGATAATCCCTTTCCTGCCCAGTACCGTTCCAGTTGACGTTCCGTCTGCTCCCATGTGCCGCTATTATCGATCACGATATTAGCCAGCCGCTTCTTGTCCTCGATATCCATCTGGGCAGCAATACGCTGTAATGCTTGCTGTTCATCCAGATGATCGCGCTGCATTAATCGCTGCAACTGAATCTCACGCGGCACATAGACAACGATCGTTTCGCTGAACGTATAGGCACCTCTCGATTCGTACAGCAGCGGGATATCCGCTACGACTAGCCGCTGTGGATCAGCCTGTTCCAGTTCGGCTACACGTCTATGAATCAGCTCCCGAATCGCCGGATGTGTGATCTGTTCCAACGCTTTCCGTTCCTCCGGCTGCCCAAAAATATGCGCACCAAGTCGCTTGCGATCCAATGTTCCATCTGCCAACAGCATCTCCTGTCCGAAACGCTCGCTAACTTGCTGCAATACGGGATGCCCGGGCAGCATGACTTCGCGAGCAATTCCGTCAGCATCGACCAGCACAGCTCCTCGTTGTACGAGCCATGCAGCTACCGAACTTTTGCCGGTAGCGATTCCTCCGGTTAATCCTGTATTCATACTGTCACCTCATTGCTTTTTCACGCGCAGGTAAAGGCTGGCATACCGGGCAAAAATGCGTTCCTCTGCCGCCGACAACCGTTTTCTCGATCAATGTGCCGCACTCCTGACAAGGTTGTGCTTTGCGACCGTAAATGCGTAAACTATGTTGGAACATGCCCATTTCGCCTTGACCGTTCACATACGATTTGATCGAGGAACCGCCTGCCGCCACCGCATCGCTCAATGTGGACACGATCGCTTCATGCAGACGGATCAATTGCTCACGACTCAAGTCGGAAGCGATCGTCTCGGGATGAATACCGGCGCGAAAGAGCGCTTCATCGACATAAATGTTACCGATCCCGACGACATACGCCTGGTTGAGCAGCACCGGCTTGATCATCGTTCTGCGCTTGCTCATCAGCGCGATAAACTGCTCATCCGTAAATTCCGGGTCAAGCGGCTCCAGCCCAAGCTGTACAAGCGGCTTAGCGCTTAGCTCCTCACCGGTCGCAAACAGATGCATCGTACCAAATTGCCGCACATCTTTGTAGCGCAGCTCTGTTCCGTCGGTAAAATGGAAAATAACATGCGTATGTTTTTCCACCGGTTCATCATGGCGATACACTCCATAACGTCCTTCCATCCGCAAATGAGACACCATCACTAGCCCATCCAACATAAAACGCAAAAACTTCCCGCGTCGTTCTACCTGTTCAAATGTATGTCCTTGCAATTCCAATGCAAACTGTTGCGGGTCGTCCGGTCGCTGAATAATGCGTGGCAGCGACACGGTTACCCGTTCAATCTGTTTGCCGGGAATTAACGTGTTAAGCGTACGTCTGACTGTTTCTACTTCTGGCAATTCCGGCATCGTCGTTCACCTTTCTCTTTCCAGTATGTTCAATCGTCTGGCTTGCTGCGCTGTGGCATGATGATGCGCCGCTGGTCGTTTCTGTTCCGCTATGTTAAATGGTATTGCCAGCTCCAATGTTATTTCGCCTCATACCAGTTCGCTCCATAACTAACATCAGCTTTGAGCGGAACGGACAGGGCAAGCGCGTCTTGCATTACCTGTGGCACAAGCGTCTTCATCTGTTCCAGCTCATCAGCAGGCACTTCGAACACCAATTCATCATGCACTTGCAGCAGCATCCGGCTGTTCAGCCCATGCTCGGTAAGTGCGCGATCCATATGCACCATCGCCAGCTTAATAATATCGGCGGCTGTACCTTGAATCGGCGTATTCATCGCCGTACGCTCGGCAAAGGAGCGCAAATTGAAGTTGGAAGAACGAATTTCCGGCAAGTAACGGCGCCGTTCCAGCATCGTTTTTACATAACCATGCTGCTTCGCTTCGCCCACGATTTCATCCATATAACGGCGCACGCCTTGGAACACATCGAAATATTGATTAATAAAATCACCGGCTTCTTTGCGTGTAATGCCCAAATTTTGCGACAAGCCATAATCGCTAATGCCGTATACGATCCCAAAGTTAACCGCTTTTGCCGAGCGTCGCATATTGCTATCTACCTGCTCTTGCGCTACGCCAAATACGTCCATCGCCGTCTTCGTATGAATATCCATATCGTGCAAAAACGCCTCTTTTAAACCAGCATCATCGGAAATATGCGCCAGCACACGCAGCTCAATCTGTGAATAATCCGCTGACAATATCGACCAGCCTTGTTCGGACGGCACGAATACTTTACGCAGCTTACGCCCTTCTTCTAACCGAATCGGAATATTTTGCAAATTCGGGAACTGGCTCGACAAACGTCCGGTTGCAGTAATCGTCTGACGGAAGTACGTATGCACTTTGCCGGATTTTGGATGAATTTCTTTGAGCAAGCCTTCCACATACGTCGATTGCAGCTTGGCAAGCTGACGATAATTTAAAATATACTGTACGATCTCATGATACGGCGCCAATTCTTCCAGTACATCGGCGCTGGTGGAATAGCCTGTTTTCGTTTTCTTTTTTACCGGCAAACCGAGGCGGTCGAACAAAATTTCGCCTAGCTGTTTCGGTGAGTTCAGATTGAATTCGGTGCCTGCCAGTTCATAAATTTGCGTCACCAGCTTGCTAATTTGTTGTTCAAATTCATTACCTAGCGCACGCAGCTCATCCGTATTGACGGAAACGCCTTGTTTTTCCATATCCGCCAAAATACGCGATAATGGCATTTCCAGTTCACTGAATAGCGGTGTCATTTCATTTTGTGCCAATTGCTCGCGCTGTAGTGGCACAAGTTGGCGAATCGTTGCCGCTTTACGTGCCAAATGTTGACTAAGCACATCTTGTTCTGGCACTTTATACTTCGCACCTTTGCCAAATACATGCTCATCTTCAGACAATAATGGCAATGCATAGTTGGCTGCTAGCGCGCTTAAGCTTTGACCAGACTCGGTCGGATCGAGCAAATAGGCGGCAATCTGAATATCAAAAGCAGCGCCAGCAAAGGCGATTCCTTCCCAAAACAGCACCAGATCAGCGCGATGCAAATCATGCCCTTGCTTCGGAATCGAGCTGTCGGCAAGCCAGGCGCGAATCGCTGCTGCCGCATCGCTTTTTAACACATCCGGGGTGAGGAAATAATATTGCTCCGGCGTGCCGAACAATACGCCGACCAGCTCGGCATGATGCGGATTATCGCCATGACTTTCCACATGCACTACATCGACCGTATCAAGTACATGCTCCAACACCGATACATGCTGCTCATCCAACATCGTCACGCTAAGATCAGGCATCGAGACTGCGCTCCCTTCAGCATCCGCGTTTAACTCATCAAGCGTCGCGTCTGGGTGCGCTGCCACATCGTTTAAATTCAGCCGCTGCAAAATCGACTTGAATTCCAGCTTTTGCAGCGCTGTTATCGCTGTCGCTGCCTGAATGCCTTCATATTTCATACTGTCCCAGCTCGCAGCAAACGGAACTTCGCGGAAGATCGTCGCCAGCTCTTTGCTCAGACGCGCATCGTCGGCATGGGCTTCGACTTTTTCCTTCATTTTGCCTTTAAGTTGATCGGTGTTTTCCAGTACCGCTTCAACCGTTCCGAACTGATGCAGCAGCTTGAGCGCTGTCTTTTCACCTACGCCAGGAATGCCTGGAATATTGTCGGATGCATCGCCCATCAATCCTTTGAGATCGATAATTTGCGCCGGGGTCAATCCATAGCGTGCTTGCACTTCGGCAGGCCCATACTGCTCCATCTCGCTTACGCCTTTGCGTGTGAGCGCAATTTGTACATGTGCTGAAGCGAGTTGCAGCATATCTTTGTCACCGCTCAGCACGAGTACTTCGCAGCCTTTTTCTTCCGCCTGACGGGAGAGCGTACCGATAATATCGTCCGCTTCATAGCCTTCCAGCTGATAATGAGCGATGCCAAATGCGGTCAGCAAATCTTTGAGCAGCGGAAATTGCTCTGATAGCTCAGGCGGTGTTTTTTGGCGTCCGCCTTTGTACTGCTCATAGCTGCTATGTCGAAACGTAATTTTACCAGCATCAAATGCAACCATAACATGGGTCGGTTCGTGTTCCTCTAACACACGCAAAAGCATATTTGTAAAGCCATAAACCGCATTCGTATGCAACCCTGCCGATGTGGTCATCGGCTGCTGCATCGCAAAAAATGCGCGATAAATAATACTGTTTCCATCTATTAACATAAATTTGTCCATAGTTCCTCCTGTGGTTGGCGCGTGCACACACATACCGTCTGCACCGTTGCTGTAGCAGGCATGCATAAATGTCCGATTCCGCCTGCAAATGCTGCTTTTGTACCGTGGACGATCATTGAAAGCAGACCGATAACTTATAAAAACAACATGTTTTCTTACTTCTTCTATGATACCACAAGCCCTCCGGTTCCAAAACAAAAGCACCGGAGAAGTTTCCGGTGCTTGGATATTATGACGTACAGCAGACGTATTTAATTATGCGATCTGTCTGTTCAAATAAAGTATGATCCTTTAAAATACAATCTTTGTCACAGTGCGTTCAATCGAATACACAATCGGCTAATTGTATGCCGTTGACGCTTATCTGTTCAGATCAGGGCGCTTGCCGGTAACGAGGTACACTACGCTTTCAGCGATATTGGTCGCATGATCACCAATGCGCTCAATATAACGCCCAGTCATATTAACGAGCATAATTTGCGGGCCATCGGCGCCATCTTCTTTAATGTACTCGTGCAGCTCACGAATCATGCTGCTGTACAGATGGTCAACTTGATCATCGTCCATACCTACTTTATGCGCCAGATCGGTATTTTCATCCAGATACGATTGAATGCTTTCCTGAATCATTTGGATCACGATGTCCGCCATATGCGGAACGTCTTTTAGCGGCTTGATTAGCTCCGCGCCTTGCAGACGCAACGTCACTTTCGCCACATCACATGCCAGATCGCCCATCCGTTCCAAATCGCTGGACACTTTGAACGCGACGATAATGCGACGCAAATCTTTGGCGACCGGCTGCTGCGTAATGATCAGACGTGAGCCGATATCCATAATCTTTTCTTCCATTTCGTTTAGACGATAGTCGTTGTCTACAACGCTTTTCGCCAATGGTACGTTTTGCATTTGCATCGATTTCACTGCATCCTGAAGTGCTTCAATGACATGATCTCCCATCGAAATAAGCAGCTCGCGAAGCACATCTAGGTTTTCGTCGAATTCTTTCCGTTTAGGCATACATGATCCTCCTATGGCTGATAACTTGTGTGAAGCGAGTAGGCAGTAGTGGCGGAAATGAGGTGTGAGCGATCAGCCGAAACGTCCTGAAATATAATCTTCCGTACGGGCATCCGACGGATTGGCAAATATTTCGGTTGTATCGGTAGCTTCTACGATTTCCCCGTTCAGGAAAAAGGCGGTTTGATCCGAAATACGTGCCGCCTGGTGCATATTGTGCGTCACCATTACGATCGTATATTCCTTTTTCAAATCCTGAGTCAGTTCTTCGATCTTCAACGTCGAGATCGGGTCAAGCGCTGACGTAGCTTCGTCCATTAGCAAAATGTCCGGTTGTCCCGCAATCGCGCGAGCAATACAAAGACGCTGCTGCTGACCGCCGGAAAGGCTAAACGCCGACTTTTTCAGATGGTCTTTGACTTCTTCCCACAGTGCAGCTTGTTTCAGACTGCGCTCCACAATCGCTTCCAGTTCCGATTTGGATTTGACGCCATGTAGACGTGGACCATAGGCGACATTTTCAAAAATCGACTTCGGAAACGGATTCGGCTGTTGGAATACCATCCCTACCTGCTGCCGCAAATTTTCCACTTCAACTTCATCGCTGTAAATATCCGCGCCGGCAATTTCCACTTTGCCCTCGATGCGCGTGCCAGGGATCATATCATTCATCCGGTTCAACGTACGCAGCAATGTCGATTTGCCGCAGCCGGATGGCCCGATAAAGGCGGTGACCGCTTTTTCTTTGATGGAAAGTCCGATATTTTTAAGAGCATGATGCTTCTCATAATACAAATTCAGTTGCTCGATACGAATAATGTCTGACACAAGGTCACACTCCCCCGAATTTCTCTATATTCATCAACACGTAGCCGCATCGTATAGCGGCTTGCATCTATAGATCATACGGGATATTTGTAAAGCATGAGCTTTTGAATTGTAAAGGCAATGTAAAAATTAATGCAACACCGACTTGCTCTGTACTTGCTGTCGGAGCGTATCCATAACAAGCATCGTCAGACGATTCGCTTCTCCTGCTGTTCCATGCAAATGATTCGCCTGTACTGACGCATGATCAGCTGCCGCTGCCATCTCATCAAATAAACGATCCGCCTCGGCAATGCGCAACATGCTCTCATCCATCGTCTGCTCGGTCAGTTGGCTCGATTCGGCAGATTGTCCGATCATCTCATTCAGACTGCCGAGCAGACGCGCAATATCCGACGACATACCGGAAATGCGTTCTGCCAACAGTCGCATCTCCGACGCAACAACCGCGAAGCCCCGTCCAGCTTGCTGCGCACGCGCCGCTTCAATCGATGCATTTAGCGCCAGCATGCTGCTCTGTCCGGCAAGCTGGGCAACATCGTCAACGACTTTACGTGCTTGTATCGTATGCTCTAGCATATGTTCCGCTTGTACGCGCTGATTGTTCACGAGCTGTTGCGCCTGTCTGAACTGCTGGTTCGCTTCCACCAGTTGATGATGACCGGCGATCGTGCGTTCTTTAATTTGCACTAGCTCACGCGATGTTTCATTTGCCGCAGTAGTCACTATGTTGACCGCCTGTCCGATCTGCTCCACATAACGATGGGATGCCTGTAACGACTGCACACGCTGCTGCTCGGAATCAGCTTGCAGATGACGCGACAGCTCCATCAGATCGCGAATCGTAATTACACCTGCCAGCTTGCCTGCTTCGGTCAGCAGCACACATTCATAAAAAGATTCCCCTTCACGTGCCAGTGCCGCATCAACTACAGCTGCCGGTTGATCGGTCAACTTCATTACGAGTGGGTCATTTTGGCTAAAACGACTCGTATGACGCCCATAATACAGCTCGGTCGCAAACCGACTCGCCATCCGCCGATAAAATTGCTCACGCATAATTAAGCCGGTCGGCTCACTATGTTCATTGCAAACGGTCACGCAAGGCAGCTGCGGCTGATCGCGAAAACGTTGTAGCGTCTCACCGCATGTTTCATTAGCGCCAATAGGCGGCACAACGATCAAATAATGGCGCAGCTGACATTCTGGACGCGGCGCAGCGATTGGTGCTCGTTCAGCTGTCCACGATGTAGCAACCGAGACGGTAGCGGCTAATGGTGCCGATTCGATTGCTGGTGCAAGTACGGTCGCTAGCGCTGACTGGCTGGTGACAGCTTGAGCTTGGATCGTCGTTGCTACAGATGGAGACGTGATTGGACGTTCTGTTCGCCATGCAGTAGCCGATGCAGCAGGGATCGCTTCAGGGGCAGTCGAATTCGCCACATCGGTGGTCGGTCTAGTAACAGTGTTTGTTAACGTTGGTAATGACTTGGATGTTCCGGTCGCCGGCTGTTGCATCGGATCGCTTTTGCGCGTAAACGATGCGGTCGGAGCAATCATCAACGATGATATTGCCGTAGATGACGACGCTGACTTGGCGGTTGGCGCAGATTCGGTTCCTAGTATGTTACGATTATGCGTTGTCACAGACGATACGTTAGACGCTGGCTTGGATGGATCAATACGTGTAGAACTAGCGCTGGTCGTCGCTGTGCTATTTGTGCCAGACGATGCATCCAATTTCGGTATTTTGCTTGGAACGGTGCTAGCGGTTGAACTGGTGATCGTTGGCGTAACCGATGCGGTTGAGCGGTTCGGCAATGTGTTCAGGCGATTGGATACCGAATTTGGCTGTGTCACTATACTGGGCTTTGCAGTGACGGTCGATTGGGCAGTTCGGTGAGTCGGCATCGTCGAAGCTGGATTGGCGGATACGGCAGTTTGGACAGGTGCATCGTCTTTAGCGATAAGCCCAGTCTTCGTCGCTCTGTGCGATTGGACAATAGGCTTAGTTAGTGCAGCCGGAGTAGTGTTACCGATTGAAGTACGTTCAGTCGATGCACTGACTTTGACTGTTGTACTCGGTTTCACTGGCACTGTCGATTGGGCAGCTGGCTGAACTGGTGCACTTGGAGTTGCTTTGACGGCTACATCAAGCTTATTTGTGACATATGAACTTGCAGTTGTACTCGGTTTTACAGCCATAGTTGATGTTACGGTGCGGTTTACTTGTACGTTTGAAGCCGGTTTTGTCGTCGTATGAAGGTTAGCGGTTGAGCTAGCTGCGCTGGTCGTGTTGCTATTAATGATCGTTTTAATTTGTCCGTCTGGATCGGTTAGAGCAGTGGCAGGCGGGCTGTCCGTAACGGTTATGCCCTCTTTTAGCCTGTTTGCCTGTATGTCTGTATTTATTGTAGTCGTGCTAGTTGGCGGTACAACCGCTGGCGCTGGTGGGACAGTTAGTGTCAATGGTGCAGAAGTCGGCTGAGCAGCATTGTTATTTTTCTGCTCCGCCTTGAGCGGATCATATTGCACTGCTTGCCTATCATCCAGCTGCGTAGATTCAGATTGGTCAGCATTGCTGTTAGCGGAAGTTAGCTGCTGTTGTTGCCTGCTTTCTAAGACGGCGGTCGATGACATCGGTTCAACTTGTGCAACATTACTATCATTTACATTTTGGGAAAGCGCTTGTTGCTGCATGGAATTGGTAGGCTGTGTATAGGTAGGGTTAGCAGCTACTGTCTGTCGTTCAGTGACCGTCGGTTCTGAAGCTGTGGCAGTTGGTGTTTGTTCCCGTTCTTTTAACGCTTGAGTAGTCAATTGTATCCACTCCTTAGTTCTTAGGCATTATTAACTCTTACAGATTACTTTCTAAATGTAAAATAAACTGCCTGCTTTTTGCGTATGTATGTAATATGAGTAAATTTTCCAGTCGTTTTTTCGTAAACACTGCACCTACAAAAAAAGATGCCCATCACTCCGTTAACCGGAATGAGGAGCACCTGCCTTTTTGCGTACAACTAATTTATAACCGACACCGCGAATCGAATCGATATGCACCGAGTCGGGATCAAGTTCCAGCTTTTTGCGCAGTGAGCTAACATGCACGTCCACCGTACGCTGACCACCGATATAATCAAAGCCCCAAACCGCGTTCATCAGATCATCGCGCGTCATGACGACACCAGGCTTGCGTGCCAAATAGAGCAGCACTTCAAATTCTTTCGGACGCAGTGTAATTTGCTGACTGCCCAGCGCCACTTCATATTTGTCCGGATAGATCATCAAATCGCCAAGCTCAATCCGGCTTTCCTGCACATCTTCATCAGTCGGCTGATCTTCACGTCCAGTCGCACGGCGCAACACCGCAGCGACACGAGCAAGCAGCTCGGATACGCCAAATGGCTTCGTAATATAATCATCCGCGCCAGCTTTAAGCCCTTCGACCACTTCTTCTTCCGCATTTTTCGCCGTCAAAATAACAACTGGCGTACGAATGCCAGAACTTCTCAGCTTGCGTAAAATATCCAATCCCGACATACCGGGCAGCATCAGATCAAGCAAAATCAGCTCAAATGACTCACTCTGGGCACGCTCCAAACCGGCGCTGCCATGATCTTCTACCGTCACCTCATACCCTTCCTGGGTCAGATTGTAGGATAACAGTCGGGACAACGTTGATTCATCTTCAATGACTAGCAATCGTTTAGTCATGATAACCTCCACTCGGGTTTACAATTGTTTCACCGTGACCAGCATATCACTATTTTGTTAAGAGAGTGTAAAAATACTGAATTTGATTAGCCAACAGTTAGCGCTTCATTAAAATAGCTTACATTTCCGGCTCATCCGCTTGCAATAGCGGTAAATTTACCGTAAACGTCGAACCGATATTCACTTCACTTTCCACCGTAACGACACCATGATGCAGTTCCACCAAATGCTTGACGATCGATAGTCCCAGCCCTGTACCGCCTGAACTGCGTGAACGCGCTTTATCGACCCGGTAAAATCGTTCAAAAATGCGTGGCAAATCTTTACGCGGAATACCCATGCCGGTATCGGTCACATCGAACAAAATCCGTTCTTCGCCCTGCTCGGACACCGTCTCCCGTACGTGCAAACGCACTTGACCACCATCTTGTGTATAGTTTATCGCATTTGAGATCAGATTGACAAAAATCTGGCGCAACCGATCTTCATCTGCCTCCATAAATAGTTCCTCCGGCACATGCATTTGCAGTGTAATATTTTTCTTCGCTGCTGATGCGTTAATCATTTCACGAATCGTCTCGAAAAAGGGCTGCAAATGAATCGGTGAAAAATTTAGCGGCGAACGTTTGGATTCGATTTTGGATAGCTCCAAAATATCACCAATCAGCCGATTAAGCCGTTCACTTTCATCATAAATAATTTGCAAAAACGAACGCGCGGTCTGCTCGTCTTTGACACCACCGCTTAATAGCGTCTCGGCAAAACCTTTTACCGCCGCAATCGGCGTTTTTAGCTCATGCGAAACGTTGGCGACAAATTCGCTACGCATCCGTTCGAGACGGCGAATATTCGATACGTCCTGAATTAAAAACAGCATCCCGCGATACGTATCATCGTCCTCAAACATCGGCACACCATCGATCTCGATTAAGCGTGGCTCTGGATTGTACAATGTTTGCTCATCATGAATACGCTCTTTGCGCCGCAGCCCTTCGCCAAGCAGCTTGCTTAGCTCATAATGTTGCTTTAGCTCCTGATACGATTTGCCGATCATACGTTTGGAGTTAATACTGAGCATTTCTTCAGCGAACCGGTTAATGAGCGCGATTTTGCCAGTGTCATCGACCATTACCATCCCACCGGTCATATTGGCGAGTACGCTTTGCAGCAAATCTTCATTATCACGAATAACTTTAAGCTGCATTTCCAAGCTATCTGCCATATTATCGATCGCTTTACCAAGTTCACCGATCTCATCTTTACGGTCAAGCCGCACCCTTGCCCCATAATCAAGCCGGGAAATACGATTTGCTACACGGGTAATATGTTCCAACGGACGGGTCAGACTCGCAGCGACGCTATAGCTAACGAGCGCAGCGATAACAAATAGCACGAGCAAACTAATGCCCATAATCGTCCATGTGCTGCGTACGCCATCTTCTACCGCTACCAGGCTCATCGATAGACGAATATACCCGTCAAATTCTCCTTGCTTGTGTACAGGTGCAGCGATATATAGCATATTTTCCTTCAATGTGTTGCTATAGCGAACCGCACTGCCTACCCCATCGCGCGCCGCAGCAACAATTTCTTCGCGGTTCGCATGATTGTTCATCGTGCGCGGATCGCTTTCGGAGTCACCGATTACCGTTCCGTCTTGTTCAATAAACGTAACACGCGAATCGGTCAGTCTGCCAATTTCCTGCGCTGCACGGGAATAATAGCTGAGCACCTCGCTGGAAGGGGTCTCATCCGGATTACCTACAGGCTGGAACGTAAATGTCGTTTCCAGCAGGCGAATTTCACGCAGCATATTATCTTCCAACGTCTGTTCATGCGATTTTTTGTAAATATGCGCCATCGTAAAGGCTGCCGCCAAGCCAAGCATAGCGAGCAAAAGCATCATAATGATAGTCAGGCGAATGCGGAACGGTTTCATGCGAGTGCGTCAATCTCCTTTAATATAATTTGCTTGCTTCAGTCGTTGTGCCTTCCGATACGCCGCAATCCGCTGAAAAATAGAATATTGCAGCGTTGCCATCGGCTGCTGCAACATAATGCCCAGCACGACCGGAACCGCGGTTTGTGGGCTAAAATAACCCATCGCGATCACGATGCCAACCGATATGTTGCGCATACCGGAAGTGTACGCCAGCGTCACCGGCAATTCACGACCTTTCGCGCGAAGTATACCAGAACAGACGTAACCGAGTCCATAGCAAAGCGCAACGGTAATGAGCACCGCAGGAATAACGACCGGTAAATCACCTTTGAGCGCATGTAGCTGCGGCGCGATCGCAGCGGCGTTTAACAACACCACACCGGCAAAACAAAGCTTGGATAGCGGCAATGTGACCGGTGCCGACCATGTTTTAAATGTACCGCGAGACAGTTCATATACGACCATGCCGAGTAGCGTCGGTAATACGATAATGAGCATTAGATCACGAATCATGCCCAGCGTATCAAAATGAATGCTCGTGCCGAACAACAGCTCGATCAACCCTGGCACGACAAACGGGCTGATCGCTGAATCGACGATAACGAGCGCCAAGGCAAGCGCCACATTACCGGACGACATGCTCACCCAGAGCACAGACGACACACCGAGCGGAATCGCGGTAAACAGCACAAGCCCAACCGTATACGGCGAGCCCGCTCCAAATAACAGCAATCCTAGCTCATAGGCAAGCAGCGGTGCAACAATATGCGCCATCAGCAGTGTCAGCAACAGGGGTAACGGCTTTTTGAGCACTCCTTGCACATGCTTTCGTCCACAGCCGATGCCCATTACAAATGTGACATAGGCGAATAAATACGGAACCGAATGCGTATACGCGATCAACGGCTTTGACCATGCAAAACCGAGCAGCAATGTGCATGGGATAATCGCAAACATATATTTTTCAAACGAGCGTGTAAATGTGTCCATTGCTTGTCTCATAACGGGTTCCTTTCTTGAGGTGATGAGCGGATATGCATACGTATACACTGCTCGCCTCATCATATGTTTGCCCATACGCTTGGATAAGGATGGGCAGATACAACGTAATCCGTAACCAACTTATTTTAATATCATTGCCTTTTATGATAGCATATTCTGCTTATAATCAGGCAAAGAATGGGTATTAGCAGCATGAAAAGTTTAACGTGTGCATAAATGATAGGTTGTAATCACGCAAAAAGAAGCCTTAAGTAGGCTTCTTTTTCTTTTTCTTTTTCTTTTTCTATTTCTATATTTTAAATAAAACATACCGTCCGCATTTGCACATCCCTATTGTGTTGCCGCTATGAGTCATTAACGCTAGCTCGCCATCCACATTCAGCGTTTTACCCTATCCGCTGCACCAACAGAACATTATACATATGCTTCAAGCCGCCTTCCTATCAATTAACCGTTCACAACCTCGCCGCCGTTTACATGAATAATTTGCCCGGTTACGTACGAAGAATCCGTGCTTGCCAGATACACGTATGCTGGTGCGACTTCATCCGGTTGTCCTGGGCGTCCAAGTGGCTGGGATTGTCCGAATTGTTCGACACGCTCTGGATCGAATGTAGCTGGAATGAGCGGTGTCCAGATGGGACCTGGTGCTACGCCATTCACGCGAATACTTTTCTCTGCCAAATTCATCGACAATGAACGCGTAAATGCAACGATTGCGCCTTTGGTCGATGAATAGTCGAGTAATGTTGGACTGCCGCGATAAGCGGTGATCGAAGTTGTATTAATAATCGTCGATCCTTCTTTTAAATGAGGCATCGCTGCCTTGGTGATGTAAAACATACCAAAAATATTCGAGCGGAATGTTCGTTCCAGCTGTTCAGCCGAAATGTCTTCGATCGATTGCTGCACATGTTGCTCAGCCGCATTGTTGACGACGATATCCAGTCCTCCGAGACTTTGTACCGCCTGTTCTACGGCGGAACGGGCAAAGCTTTCGTCACCGATATCACCAGCAATCGCTACGCATTTGCGTCCTTCTGCTTCGACATAACGTTTCGTTTCCTCGGCATCTTTGTCTTCCTCACGATAAATGATCGCAACGTCTGCACCTTCTTTGGCAAAATGCACGGCAACAGAACGACCGATCCCGCTATCTCCGCCGGTAATGATCGCTCTTTTGCCTGCTAGCTTGCCTGCCGCCTTATATTCCGGCGTTTTAAACTGCGGACGCGGCGTCATTTGCGACTCATGACCTGGCAATGATTGATCTTGAGCAGGTACGCTTTGTGGTTTACTGGACATGTTCAGTTCTCCTTTCATTCAGTACGTGATGAGTATACTTGTGAAGTCAAGCTGAATGCTTTGATCTGGAAAATGTCTCCCAGTTCACTACGTTGCGTTATTACCACACACCCTTTACGTTTAAACAAAATGTAGCGAATTCGTAGCCGATGTTCGTTAAACAACGTAGTATGCCTATTAGCTTGTGTTAAGTACATTTACAGTATGCCGATCTAACAACCGCTTGATTATCAATAGGTTAAGGTAAGTTCAAACACGGTTTTTACTTGAGACAATCTACTATTAGGCTGACCGCGTTCAAGAGGCAGTTTGATGTTGTATAGTAGAGATGTACTAAAGCTACGATTCCAGTGTTTTTTTCATACGATGTAGTCCATCAGACATTGAATTTAAGCTCGTCAAGGTACTATGTCTATATGTTTGCTCGATACCTACATAAAACATAAATATGTGCCCCTAACTAAACAAACCGCTAAGACTCGATCGAGCGCTCAGCGGCTTGTTTACTGTTTCTGTTTTTAATTTTGCTTGCGGATCAATCAAGCTTCAGCTTTAATGCGCAGCCCCTATAGAGTACACGAGCTACCAACAGCCCCATTTAAATAATATGACGATATACCATAAAAAACGCCATAATGAGCAAACATACCGCCAGACCCATACTAAGCGCACGAATTTTGCCTGTATAGACAGTGATCTCTTGCTTTTGCTCAATGTTAGCTAACGCAAGGCGCAGCGGCTTGCCCATAATGCCACCCAATGCAGCGATCGCCAGCAATAGCACGACTACGATTACCATCCAGGCAATTGAATATGTACCCTTTGTCATCAAATAACCGCCAGTTAGCAGTTGTACGATGAGTCCAAACTGCGCAATACGGTTTAAGACACGAATGATAGAAATCGCACCGGACTGCGATTGTCCATCCCAACTCGGCAGCTTGGCAGCAATAAACGGCAGCAAAATATAAAAGCCTGTCGATAAAGCGCCCAAAATGTGCAAAAACACGAGGAAACGTTCCAAATTCTTTCTCTCCCATCAGATTGGATTTTGATCTTCCGTGCATCCTGTCGTGATCGGCAATGTTGACTACGGCTTCACCATTGCCCAACAAACGCTTAGAAAAGATCATCTGCAATCTTATTTTAACCAAACTGGTATTAAAAATATAGCTCCTTCCAAAATCCGCTATTGTATATACGCAGCAATTTTTGCAAATGACTTTAGGCTGCCGATAATGATGTTGCATCGTAAATGTTATTTATCCAAGTGCATTTTAGACGAATTTAGCAGCACATACCATACATCGTGCAACAAACATATTCAAACAAGCAGCAGGCTAACATCGTCACTACTTTCAACCGGAATAACGGAATATAGCTCAACGAACCGCTAGTACATTGACCAAATTAAATTTCAAATTTGATTGTGTGCTGATATCCTCATCCATAAGAGCTTAATCCAGTTTTAAAACTCCAATCAATCTCGGTCAATGTACTTCCCTCTCCAAAACGTAATATCGTATAAGCTCCATGTTTATGTTTATGTTTATGTTTATGTTTATGTTTATGTTTATGTTTATGTTTATGTTTATGTTTATTTTTATGAATATTGTGCATGCATTTGAAATCCCATCTGCTCCCTTTTCCCTTCTCCCTGCTTCTAGTGTATCGAACGAGCACTAAACATATGAATCGTAACCTTAACAGCAAAAAGCCTCAAACCTGTCGCTAAAGCGGCAAAATTTGAGGCTTTAAAGTGTATTGGATCAGCGTTCGTTAACGTTCGTTTCGGTGGAAATACAAGCACAAGCTGATCGTTTGCAAGTTTGTAGCTGCATGGCAATCACTGCCTTGCACATCCATCGAATTAACGGGTTACGATTTCTAGCACACTGCGTACCGAGTCAGCCGATTGGTTCAACGCGGCTTGTTCTTCATCGGTCAGCTCCAGTTCGAAAATACGCTCAATGCCAGCGCCGCCTAGAATGACCGGTACGCCGAGGAACAGTTGATCATAACCGTATTCGCCTTCCAAGTAGGCGATTACCGGCAAAATACGCTTTTTGTCCTTTAGGATCGCTTCGGTCATCTGAGTTAACGCCGCAGCAGGCGCATAATAAGCGCTGCCGTTGCCGAGCAGATTGACGATCTCGCCACCGCCCACACGGGTACGCTGTACGATCTCATCCAAGCGCTCTGGCGCAATCAGCGTACTGATCGGAATGCCGCCGACACTGGAATAGCGAATCAACGGAACCATATCGTCCCCATGACCGCCCAGCACAAAACCGCGTACATCCTCAACCGATACATTCAGTTCTTCAGCGATAAATGTACAATAGCGTGCCGTATCGAGTACACCGGATTGTCCGATTACACGATTTTTGGGGAAGCCAAGTGTTTCGTAAGCTACATAAGTCATCGCATCAACCGGATTACTCAAAATAATGACAATCGATTCCGGTGAATGCTGCTTGACCTGCTCACACACTGCACGCACGATACCTGCATTCGTATTGACCAGATCATCGCGGCTCATGCCCGGTTTGCGGGCAACACCTGCCGTAATGATGACGATATGTGAGTCTGCGGTATCCGCATAATCGGCTGTACCGCGAATCCGGCTGTCGAAACCTTGAACCGGACTTGCTTCCAGCATATCAAGCGCTTTTCCCTTGGTTGGGTTTTCGAGCTGCGGAATATCGACCAGCACTACATCGCCAAGTTCCTTCTGGGCTATCATCAAAGCTGTCGTCGCACCGGTAAAACCGGCGCCCACAATTGTGATCTTTTTGCGCTTAATCGCTGTCATGAAGCATCCTCCTACATGTTTTCGATTACTTTATCGGCAAACTCGGAGCATTTCACTTCGGTTGCTCCGTCCATCAGACGAGCAAAGTCATACGTAACGGTTTTGTTGTTGATCGACGTTTCCAGACCTTTGTAGATCAGGTCAGCCGCTTCTTGCCAGCCCAAATGTTCCAGCATCATGACGCCGGACAAAATAACGGAACCTGGATTTACCACGTCTTTGTCCGCATACTTTGGTGCAGTACCATGAGTCGCTTCAAAGATCGCGTGTCCTGTTACGTAGTTAATGTTCGCGCCCGGTGCGATACCGATACCGCCAACTTGTGCAGCCAGTGCATCGGACAAATAGTCACCGTTCAAGTTCAGCGTTGCGATCACATCGAATTCAGCTGGACGAGTCAATACTTGTTGCAGCGCGATATCAGCAATCGCATCTTTTACGATGATTTTGCCAGCATCTTCAGCCGCTTTTTGTGCAGCATTAGCAGCATCTGTACCTTGCTCGTCTTTGATTTTATCGTATTGCGCCCATGTGAATACGTTGTCGCCGAATTCAGCTTCAGCCACTTCGTAACCCCAGTTTTTGAACGCGCCTTCGGTAAATTTCATAATATTGCCTTTGTGTACAAGTGTAACCGTCTTACGGTTATGGTCGATCGCGTATTGTACCGCTGCGCGCACGAGACGCTTGGAGCCTTCTTCGGATACAGGCTTAATACCGATACCGGAAGTTTCTGGGAAACGGATTTTGTTAACGCCCATTTCGTTTTTCAGAAATTCCAGTACTTTTTTCACTTCTTCTGTACCTTCTTGATACTCGATACCTGCATAGATGTCCTCTGTGTTTTCACGGAAAATAACCATGTCAACCAGCTCAGGACGTTTTACAGGGGAAGGCACGCCGTCAAAATAACGTACCGGACGCAAACATACGTACAGGTCAAGCTCTTGACGCAGCGCAACGTTCAGGGAACGAATACCGCCACCGATCGGCGTAGTCAGCGGGCCTTTGATCGCCACGATGTACTCGCGGATCGCTTCCAGCGTGTCCGCTGGCAGCCATTCGCCGTATGTATTGAATGCTTTCTCACCGGCGAATACTTCGTACCAAGCAATCTTTTTGGAGCCGCCATAAGCTTTATCTACAGCTGCATCCAGAACGCGCACGGAAGCTTTCCAAATGTCGCGGCCTGTTCCGTCACCCTCGATGTAAGGGATGATCGGGTTGTTAGGCACCTGAAGTGTTCCATCGGTAATGGTGATTTGCTCACCAGCAGTTGGCAATTCGTACTTTTCAAAGTTCGGCATGATTGAAGTTCCTCCTCAGATTCATTCTGTAATCGATCGTGTCCCGGTTCTGTTCAAACTTGCACTGTCGCCAGGAAAAACAACCCGTCTATGTAGGAAAGCGCATACGTATACTACCCGCTTCGATAAATAAAATGAAGGCGGGTTATATATGCACCTGACGCTCAGGCACACATGCGCACACAAAGCCGTTCCGCTCGGATAATATCCAGCGTTCCGGCTCCATGTAGTCTGCTTGCTGCTTACGATAAGGTGAGCAACATTACTGACATGCGCTGCAAACAACGGTTGTATTCATTTTAGCAGACACCGGAAGTTATTGAAAAGCGGGATTTACTTGTGCTGCGAATAAAGCCATTTTCAGGCACGCCAAATTAGCGTGTTTCGACCGGGCTATACTTTTGATCAATTGGACCAACATATTCAGCGCGCGGGCGGATAATGCGGTTATTTTCATATTGCTCCAAAATGTGAGCCGACCATCCGGACACACGGCTGATTGCAAAAATCGGCGTAAACAGATTACGCGGAATGCCTAGCATCGTGTACATGGACGCGGAATAGAAATCAACATTTGGCTTCAAACCTTTACGCTCGGTAATGATTTCTTCGATGCGCACGCTCATATTGTACAAAGTCAGATCATTGTTCAGCTCGCCCAGTTCGCGGGACATCTGTTGCAGATGCTTGGCGCGCGGATCGCCGTTTTTGTATACACGGTGACCGAAACCCATAATCTTTTCTTTGTTATCGAGCTTGGATTGAATATAGGTTTCCAGATTGTCTGGCGAACCGATTTCTTCCAACATCTTCATAACCGCTTCATTGGCACCACCGTGCAGCGGGCCTTTGAGTGCGCCAATTGCCGATGTTACGCCGGAATAAATGTCCGACAATGTCGCTACCGTAACACGCGCGGCAAATGTCGATGCGTTCAGCTCGTGATCGGCATGCAAAACAAGTGCCTGATCGAGCGCTTTGACCGCAACTTGATCCGGCTCTTGTCCGGTAAGCATATAGAGGAAATTGTGAGCGATCGATACACCTTGCAGCGGTGCAACCGGCTCTTGTCCGGCGCCAATACGTCCGATTGCTGCAACGATCGCTGGCAATTGCGCTTGCAGCTTGATCGCCTTTTGCTGATTCGCTTCCAGGCTCATCTCATCGGCACCATCATCGTACAGTGCCAGTGCGGATACCGCACTACGCAGCGCAGCCATCGTGTTCATATGTTTAGGGTACAGTTTGATTTGTTCGATAAGTGCATCCGGCAAAACTGCATATTTATCCAGATCGCTTTGTAACTGGTCAAGCTCGTTCTGATTTGGCAGCTTACCAAACCAGAGTAAATACGCGACTTCCTCAAAGCTAGCGTTTACAGCCAGGTCATCAATATCATACCCACGGTACGTTAAAACTCCATCAACAATGGAGCTAATGGATGAGCTTGCAGCGACAACGCCTTCCAAACCTTTGGTAGCTGTCATATTCTTCTCTCCTTTGCAGAACGATTCTTGAAGTTTGTCCAATTTGTAAATGAAAACCGTTACATTTTTAAAAATGGTAAAAAATGAAGATTACTGTATGCAGGAATTCGGTTAAATTGTCATCGCCGGACCTTACACCTGCCACTAACCTTCCAAGAACCTTATACCATCATACTTTATTTTGACGGACTTGTGAACAAAAGTAGATATTGTTAGTATATCAAAATGTTTTATCGCAAGGATAACTTTTTTTTGTAAACCTTTGCAACGCCGTGATAGCGCGCAAAATTTACCATTTTATCGCCTTCTTTTTGCCTGTTTTGACAATTAGAATAGCGAATCGATCGCTCAATGGATGACGATCGATTCGCTGCTAAACTGTTGGTGGTCGTTGTGCAAGCAATCGTATAGCTGTAATTAGACTGAAAACGCTAGCTGAAACGTCAGCGATTGCATACGTGTACTTATGTTTTAATATTCATTATATCGAATAAATATACTTAAACTTATTCGATCGCTTTACTATAACATGGCTAGAACAGGCTTTTATCCGGCATCCAGTAGATTGTCTCATTCTGAATTTACAAATGGTGCAATTGAGGGCATCGGCAATAGTATGATTCCCATCACCAGGCACTCGTTCAATAGCCCATCATGCCCATTTCGCTAATGCATACGAGATTGCCGCCATTGTTTTCCAGAAAACGAATACGGTATTTATTGTACGCTGTTATGTTGTCGATCGTATATACATTCGCTTTGCTAGTCGTCCAATTCGTAATTCCACTGCGTGTATCTAGCGTCTTCCATGCTTTGCCGTCATAAGCTTCAAATACCCACGCTTTTGGCGACTGGGCAAAACCGTACTGGCTATCGCCTTGTTTCATTTGCAGCGAATACGAAGTGACCGTTTTAGCTTGTTTAAATTCATAGGCGAGCCAGCCTTTAATGTCTCCATTTTGCGTGGAAAATGGAGCGCAGCGATTGTCAAAAGCGCGAAATGGTTGTGTATTCCATGCGGTATCATAGCTGCTAGAGCTGGCGATACCGTACACATCTTGATTGGCTGACATCGCATGAATAAGCGAATCGGTCGGCGTTACACTGCAACTGTCTACCGGTTGGTTGATCGGTACAGGCGTTGGTGCAGGTGTGGGCGATGTTTCGGTATCCGACTGCGCCGCCATATTCCACACCATGCCGCCATTTACGATCACAGGTACGCTATACAGCGAACTGCTTACAAAACCGGAAGCAATCAGCTGCGCTTCAACCGCTCCTGCCGTCGTCCATACACCAGCAAATGGACGATCATCACAATTGCTACTTTGCCCACCGAATGTAAAATGGTATGTACCGGTATGTCTTGCCGCCACTTTGACATTAAAACCTGGCATCAGATCGGATTTGATGCCATTGTATGCTGTGCCTGCATTCGTAACTGCGCTTCCATCCGCTTTTAACAATTCCAGTTTGATCGTTTGCTCGGTGTTGCTCAGATTAGTAATATTTAGCGATAACTCCACCAGATGCGATTGATCACAAAATGTATTGGCAGGGATCGCAAATATCATATTTTGCACGGCGTCATTCGTTGCCGCCTTTGCCTGGGAAGGCATGACAGAGCCAACTAACAATACTATAACCATCACAAACAGCAAACTTGTTGTAACGCTTTGATTTATCATCATACGGATCACAATTCCTCTCTTATTTGAATTGCTGCTCCAACCACCACTGTATAATATCGGAATTAAATCTAAATAATTAATATTATTGTATATTACTGATCGATTTTAATTCTATTTTCCAGTTTAAAAAAAATGATAAATAGCCCGCACAGCAGCGATACATCGGCGTTATAACTAGCGACCGCTATACAACAGCCGGAGCGATCATCCGCCTGCTTCGCTCACTCGTTTCAAATGTCTGTCCGCTCGTTTAACTCATACTATGAACCGTATTACATAATGTTGATGTTCATGTAGACCTGTAGTATGGTCTTAGTGTCAGTTGGCAATACGGATATACCGAAAGGAGTACAGATGATTTGAATCCGATCATTCGTGGACGGATTTTGCGCGGAATAGCGGTGTTGGTCGTTGTTGTGTTAACGATCGTTGGCGTTCGTTATCTGTTTCCGCTGCTTTATCCACTTTTGCTTGCCTGGTTGTTCGCGTATGCGATGAATCCGCTCGTACGATTGCTGCAAAAACGACTCCATTTTCCGCGCTGGCTCGCTGTTTCGCTCTCACTACTCGTCTATTTTGGCGGTGTGATTACGATTTTGTCGCTGCTCATTACACGACTTGTACAGGAAACGATCTCATTAATGGATTTGTTTAACGATCATATCGATAGCTGGCGCACTATGTTTGTCGGCTGGACTAAAAATGATCGTATCCAGTCCATTATCGATCAGATCAATTCCTTTTTACAGCAAGGACAGCCACAAGGTCCGCTCAATGACAATCTGAACCAAACGACACAAAATTTAACCGGCATGGTCAGCAACATCGTGACGAGCATTTTGAATTATGTGCTCAATTTTTTGACCGCTTTGCCCAACTTTGCCTGGATTATGGTCGTCGTTGTATTGTCGGCATTTTTCATTAGCAATAGCTGGGAACGCCATAATCGGATGGTATCCGGCTGGTTTCCGTCCAACATTCGGCAACCGGCAGCCGCGATTTGGAGCGATTTGCAAAAAGCGCTATTTGGCTATATTAAAACACAGGTGATTCTGATTTCGATTACCGGCTTGATCGTGATCGTCGGTCTGTTTATTTTGCAAGTGCCGTCCGCCTTGCTGATCGGTCTATTGATCGGATTGGTTGATCTGCTGCCGTATTTGGGCGTCGGCATCGTGATGGTGCCGTGGGCGATTTACAGTCTGATGAGCAACGATGTAGGGTTGGGTATCGGTCTGAGCGTCGTATATGTAATCGTACTGATCGTGCGGCAAATGATCGAACCGAAAATTCTCGCCAGCAATGTAGGGCTTGATCCACTGGCAACATTGATTAGTATGTTTGTCGGTCTGAAGCTGTTCGGTGCGCTCGGTTTGATTATCGGACCGGTTACACTGGTGCTCGTGACTGCGCTAAACCGTGCCAATGTATTCCGCGACCTGCGTAATTATATTGTGAATGGTAAAGTGCGCTAAAGGATATGCACGGAGCAGCAGACCTGTTTGCCTACATGTACAAAACAAATAAAACCTTCCATCGCCTCCAAACGTGTAAACTACGCGTCGGTTACGATGAAAGGCTTTTTTGTTTGGATCATGGGCGATAAATCGTGATTGAGCCATTTTTCATCCGTTTTTCAATCCATTTTAGCAGCAGATTGCGGTAGAGCGGACGTGTTAATGGGAAGACGAGTGTGAAGCCGACCACATCAAGCACAAAGCCGGGCAGGACGAGCATAATACCACCGATAAATACGCATAACCCGTCAAGCATTTTGCGACCTGGCGGTTGATTGGCATTGATCAATGCACGTGTATCTTCCAGCACTTTGCGACCTTCAAAGCGCATCATCACAACTCCGATTAACGATGTAACTATAAGCAGCAGCAGCGTATTCCAGCCACCGATCCATTGAATCATTTGCAAAAATACGTACCACTCCAGTAGTGGCACAACGATAATGAAGGCAACAATCCATTTTTTCAAACGATAGCTCTCCTCTCTAGTCCTGCAAAGACCGTACAAGTGCATCATACAGCGATGGCAACACTTTATCAAGCCGGATCGGAGCGAATTCGCGGTTTACCCACACATGCCGTGTAGACCCGCTCGTAAGCGGCTCGCCCGGCAGCTCCTGTTCGTGTGTAAACAATCGACGTCCGCTTGTAGCCGATGCATCACCGACCGTTTGATCGGCATCGTTTAGCAAATGAATCCGATATTCGTAATCGATGCGCAGACGCGAGAAATTGACAATTCGTGTATACACCGCTACCCGATCATCGTAACGAGCCGGACGACCATATGATAAAGAAGCGTCAATCAGCGGCAGCAATACGCCTGCTTGTTCCATATCGCGATAGCGGAATCCGAGATCACGAATCATCTCCGTTCGTCCCAGCTCAAACCAGTTCAAATAGTTCGTATGATAAACAACACCCATCGGGTCATTTTCCTGATAACGTACCCGGAAGGCGATACCATGCCAATGACTAGGCAAATTCAGTTGTGTACCCATCTTCTATTCCCCCTGCTTCTGTAGCTAATATTATGTGTACGTATTGGCATACATTTCGTTTCTGACATAAGCAAAAAAGCAATGGACAATGCCACTGCTTTTTTGCTGGTGCTATAGGACACGCTGTCCGCGCTTAGTTCGAGGACATTTGTGCTACTTTGATCAGGTTAGTTGAACCGGATTTACCCAGTGGGATACCTGCTGTAATTACAACGAGATCGCCGTCTTTGAGCAAACCGGAATCTTTACCACCTTGCAGAGCTACGTTGAACAGCTCATCTGTAGAATGAGCTTGTGTACCTTTAACCGGGTGCACGCCCCATGCCAGCGACAGACGACGCATCGTTTGCTCGTTCGTCGTTACGGCGATGATTGGTGCTTGCGGACGATATTTCGCCACAACGCGAGCGGTATGACCGGACTCGGTGGAGGAAATGATCGCGGTTGCGTTCAGGTCCATCGCGCAACTTGCTACCGATTGACTAATCGCTTCCGTTACCGTCGTTTGTTGTGCATGGCTTTGTTTTAGGAAAATTTCGCGATAGTTCAGTGCGGATTCAGCTTTTTCAGCGATACGAGCCATCGTCAGCACGGATTCTACCGGATATTTACCAGCAGCTGTTTCACCGGACAGCATGATCGCATCGGTGCCGTCGAAGATCGCGTTAGCTACGTCACTTGCTTCCGCACGAGTCGGACGCGGGTTGCGTTGCATAGAATCGAGCATTTGTGTAGCCGTGATAACCGGTTTGCCGGCACGGTTACATTTTTCGATCATTTGTTTTTGTACCAGTGGCACTTGCTCAGCCGGAATTTCAACGCCGAGGTCACCACGGGCTACCATCAGACCGTCAGACGCTTCCAGAATTTCTTCCAGATTGTCTACGCCTTGCTGGTTTTCGATTTTGGAAATGATTTGAACATGTTTTGCGCCTTTTTGTTCCAGCAGCTCGCGAATTTCCAATACATCGCTTGCTTTGCGCACGAACGAGGCAGCGATGAAGTCAACACCCTGCTCAATACCGAAAATAATGTCGTTTGCATCTTTTTCCGTAATGCCTGGCAGGGAGATGTTTACGCCCGGTACGTTAACGCCTTTACGACCTTTGATCTGTCCGCCATTTACAATACGGCACTTGATCTCTGTACCTTGTATCTGTACAACGCTCAGTCCGATCAGACCGTCATCGATCAGAATCGTGGAACCTACTTCAACGTCGCTTGGCAGCTCTTGGTACGATACAGTCAGACGATGCTGGTCGCCCAAAATTTCTTCGGTAGTCAGCGTGATGTACTCATCTTGCACCAGGTCGATTGGCTCCTCTTTAAGCTTGCCGATACGGATTTCCGGTCCTTTTGTATCGAGCAAAATCGCTACCGTTTTGCCTAGTTCCTGGCTTGCCTGTTTAATGTTTTTGATACGGTTGCCGTGTTCTTCGAAATCACCGTGAGAGAAGTTCAGACGGGCTACGTTCATACCTGCCATAATCAGCTTCTTAGTGTTTTCCAGGGACTCACTTGCCGGGCCGATCGTACATACAATCTTCGTTTTACGCATAATTGATTGCCTCCGTTTTCAAGGTCTCTCTATTGTTTGTTTTCCAACATAACCTGCCGCCTCACAGCAAACAGGCTCCAACAATTAAATTTACTACAAATTTGCACATTTGTATACAGAAGATGGACAATATTTAGCCCGCTTTCGCTTCATCATCCATATCCTCCCAAACGCACCAATACCGTCCATGACCTTCCCTGCCGGGAGGCATGGACGGCATCGAGATTACACGCTGTGTTCGATCATACACTTAATGTGGCAAAGCGTCTGTCGAGTCACTGTTATGGAAAGCGTTCGTAACCGAAGACAGATGCTCACTGTCTTCATCAGCGACTGCGGGTTGCGCTGTCGTCGCCTCTGTGCCTTGTTCCTGTTGATCTGGCGTTCCGTAGCTGGTCGGAACTTGTTTTTCTACAAATTCGCCAATTTTACGGAATTTGTCGTAACGATCTTGTACGAGCGTGTCCGCATCCATTGTGGCAAGTTGTTGCAAATGCACAAGCAACTCCTGCTTGATGGCAGTACCAGTCGCTTCGTAATCTTTATGCGCTCCGCCTTGTGGCTCTGGGACAATCCCTTCGATAATTTGCATGTCCAGCAAATCATTGGCGGTAATTTTCATCGCTTCCGCCGCTTGATCTGCCTTGGACGCATCTTTCCATAGAATGGAAGCTGCACCGTTGGGAGAAATGACGGAATAAATCGCATGTTCCAGCATCAGCACGCGGTTGCCGACACCAATCGCCAGCGCACCACCGCTACCACCTTCACCGATTACGACACAAACGACCGGCACGCGCAGCTTCGCCATCTCCCACAAATTACGGGCGATCGCTTCAGACTGACCGCGCTCCTCTGCTGTATTACCCGGATACGCACCTTTGGTATCAATAAATGTAACAATCGGACGACCGAATTTCTCCGCTTGCTTCATCAGACGGAGCGATTTGCGGAATCCTTCCGGATGCGGGCTGCCGAAGAAACGAGCGATATTATCCTTCGTATCTTTACCGCGCTGATGACCGATAATCGTTACTGGTTTGCCTTCCAAACGCGCAAGACCGCCTACAATAGCAAGATCGTCACCATACATGCGGTCGCCGTGCAGCTCGATAAAATCGGTGAAAATTAGCGGGATCAGGTCAAGCGTCGTTGGACGCTGCTGATTGCGTGCCAGATGCATTTTCTGAGCGGCGCTAATATTCGTATAAATTTCACCTTCCATCTGACGATAACGTTCTTCCAGACGGTTGATTTCATCTGTAAAATCAATTTCTTTATCTTGACTAAACTGCTTTAGCTCGTCGATTTTTTTGCGCAATTCAACGAGAGGCATTTCAAAAGGCATCTCTCCTGCCACTTAAAATCCCCCTTTTCCCGTATGATAGTCCAGCAGATCGCCTAGCATAGACCTCATATCTTTACGATGTGTAACCATATCAAGCTGTCCGTGTTCCAGATTGAACTCGGCAGTCTGGAAGTTGTCCGGCAGCTTTTGACGGATCGTCTGCTCGATCACGATTCGTCCGGCAAAGCCAAACAATGCGCCCGGCTCAGCGATAATAATATCGCCCAGCATCGCAAAGCTGGCGGATACACCACCCATCGTCGGATCGGTAATGACGGATATGTACAGTCCGCCGTTTTCCTGATAGCGCGCAAGCGCAGCGCTTGTTTTCGCCATTTGCATCAGGCTGATAATACTTTCCTGCATCCGTGCTCCACCTGAAGTCGAGAACATGATGATCGGCAAACCGCGTTCGTCAGCCGCTTCGATTGCACGGGTAATTTTCTCACCAACAACCGAGCCCATGCTGCCGCTAAAAAAGTCAAAGCTCATCACCGCGAGCATGACCGGATGACCATCGATTTCGCCCTGACCGGTAATGACCGCGTCGCGCAGACCGGAGTTCATTTTTTGCTGCTCCAGCTTTTGCGCATAGCCCGGGAAGTTCAGCGGATCGGTCGATTCCATGCCCGCATCCATCTCGGTAAATTTGCCTTCATCTACGGTCATTACGATTCGTTCAATCGCATTGAGCCGCATATGGTAGCCGCAATTGCTGCATACTTTCAAGTTCTTTTCAAGCTCTTTGCTGTAATGAATCGTGCCGCATTTGCTGCACTTGTTCATTAAGCCTTCGGGAATTTCGCGTTTCGGGCGTTCCTGCGGCTGCTCATCTGATGCGGTCTCATTGCTCCAACGTTGTGAAGGAATGGTCGCATATTTTTTTTTCTTTTGGAATAAATCTCTAAACACAACGACACCTCTTCAGACGTATACTTATTCCCCGGTTTATCAATGTGCGTTTGCTGCATGATTAGTGTGTGATTCTGTTAGCGCGTATGCGCGATCAGATCAATAACGTGTATAACCGGACTTCATCCGGACCTGTCTGCTGGCAGATGATCAGGGATAACAATACCAGACACCGTAAGCCCGCATAATGGGATAATGATACCATACCACACTTTTTTGCCGCAACAAAGAGACAACACAATAAATCGATCCACCTGTAGCGGTAAACAGGTGAATCGATTTCATTTAAAGGGAATAGATGTAAAACGAGTTTATTACAGCTGTACATGATCCTTGCGACCCGTATTATGCTAACGTTGTGCTACTATACGGTCGTCAGAAGTCGGCTATCCAGCGGTTTTGCATTTATTTTACCCGTACCGTGCCTGTGCCAAGCATGTCCTCCATCGCGCTAAACAAACCCGGCGATGGCTTAATACGGTAACTTTCGCTCAGATCGAGCAGCTTCTGGCTTTCTTCATAAAATAACATCGTACCGAGCTGACCCGGATGATCTGCCAGCAGCTGTTTTAGTTGCTCCAGCCGTCCAGCCTGTTGTGCTTCGCGGGTAATTTTGATGTACACATGCTGCTTTGGTGTACGCTCTGCTACTGGAATCGATTCGGTTTGTGTGCCTGTGTCTGTATTGGTGACCGCTCCGCCAGCAGAGCGTGTACGCGTATTGGTGGCGGTACGGGTCGATGTACGCGCTGCCGTTGCTGGCGCATGATCCAGCTCGCTCGTAGCGGCTTTTTTGCTGCGTAACGCTTGGGCGCGCTGCTCTACCTTTGCCGCCATTTCGGTCGCCGTGGATAGGGTAAGCGGCACCACTTCTTCTGCTAGCAGCTTAAAGCTTTCGTCTTCTTGCTGCAAACGTCCGCGTACGATTAGCAGTACCCCTTTGTCGACCAGCTCGCGGCATTTGCGCCAAATTTCCGGAAACATGACCACTTCGCATTTCTCAATCTGGTCTTCCAGCTCCATAAATGCCATCGACTTGCCCTGCTTGGTCGTAATCGCCTTCAAGGAAACGACCATACCGGCAACCGCTACAAGCGTATCATCCGCCGCTTCGTGCAAGTTCATCAGTCGTGACAGACCGGATTGCTCGATCGCTGCCTCATAATCATCAAGCGGATGACCGGATAAATACAGCCCCAACAGCTCGCGCTCAAATTCCAATTGCTCGCCTGCCGTAAATGGCGGCACATCCGGATACGATACGTCCCAGTTCGGCTGCTCGCCCAGATCGAAATCGAACATTTCGATTTGCAGCTCCTCGCGTTCCTTGCGCCATTTTGCCGCTTCTTTCATCGTTTCGTCCAGCATTTGCAGCAATTGTGCACGATGCCCAGGCAAGCTGTCAAAGGCGCCTGCTTGAATGAGCGACTCGATCACCCGTTTGTTGCACGCCTTCGGATCAACGCGTCGGCAAAAGTCGACCAGACTGTCAAATGGACGTTCCTGCCGCTCTTTAATAATACTGTTAATCGCCTGTGTACCGACATTTTTGACAGCGCCTAGACCGAAGCGAATATGACCGCCATCTTGATCAAGGCGCAGTTCGCCATTGTTCGCTTGCTTCGTTGCTGTCACTTGTGCGGGTATAGATGGCGTTGCGGCTAACTGTTCAGTTGGCAAATCAACCTGCTCCATATCACTCATCAGCTCATTTGCGTCGTGTACGCTGTCTTGCTCAGCCTGCTCTGCGTTTCGCGCAGCCCGAACTACGGATGCTTCATCCAGCACCGGCGTAAAGTTAACCCCGCTCAAATGAATATCCGGCGGCAATACCTCTACGCCGATCCGCTGACATTCCAGCACATACTCTGCTACTTTACGATGCGTACCCATTACCGCGGTCAACATCGAAGCGATAAACTGCACCGGATAATGCGCTTTTAAATAAGCGGTCTGAAACGCCAGCACACCATATGCGGTCGCATGTGCGCGCGGGAAACCGTAATCGGCAAAACGAACGATCATATCGTATACCGCATTCGCATCCTGCTCAGTATAACCAAGCTGCAAACTGCCGCTCACAAAATGCTCACGCTCCTGATCCAGCACTTCGCGCTTTTTCTTCGACACCGCACGGCGCAGCAAATCGGCTTCACCAAGCGAAAAACCTGCCATCAGAGAAGCGATTTGCATAATTTGCTCCTGATATACGATAATGCCGTACGTATCTTGCAAAATCGGTTGCAAATCGGGATGCGGATACTCGACGACTGCCCGTCCGTGTTTGCCATCGATATAACGTGGAATGAAATCCATCGGGCCTGGACGATAGAGCGCATTAACCGAGACGATATCTTCAAATTCACTCGGTTTTAGATCGCGCAGCACACGTCGTATGCCGACCGACTCCAACTGGAACACGCCCATCGTATCGCCTTGACTAAGCATATGATACGTAAGCGGATCATCGTACGACACACGATCCCAATCGATCGTTTCACCCGTCTGCTCCTTAATCCATTCCAGACAGCGCTCGATAATCGACAATGTGCGCAAACCGAGAAAGTCCATTTTCAGCATGCCAATCGCTTCCAAACTTTCCATCGCATACTGGGTTAACACCGCATGTTCGCTACCTTCTTGCAGCGGTACTACATCGGTAAGCGGGCCGCTGGAAATGACTACACCGGCAGCATGGGTAGAAGCGTGACGCGGCATCCCTTCAACTTTGATCGCGGTATTGATTAATTCGCGCACCGTACCGGACTTTTCATAACGTTCACGCAGCTCCGGCACCTGCTCCAACGCACGGCGAATCGTCACACCGATCTGAGCGGGAATAAGCTTGGCAGCGCGATCGGTATCGGCGTAAGGCACAGCGAGTGCGCGTCCGACATCACGTACCGCTGCCCGCGCAGCCAGCGTACCAAACGTAATAATTTGAGCGACACGATCCCGTCCATATTTGGATACGACATAATCGATCATCTCATCCCGGCGCAAATCGCTAAAATCGATATCGATATCCGGCATCGACACCCGATCCGGATTCAAAAAACGTTCAAACAACAGTTTGTAGCGAATCGGATCGACATTCGTAATCCCTAGTACATAGGCGACCAAGCTGCCTGCCGACGAGCCACGACCCGGCCCGGTCGTTATACGGGCACGATGCGCAAAGCTCATAAAATCCCATACGATCAAAAAATAATCGGCAAAGCCCATACTGCCAATGACCGACAACTCATAAGCTAGCCGCTCCTCCAGCTTGCCTCGTTCCTCCGCATCATGCCACAGCTTACCTTTACTATAACGGCGCTCCAACCCTTCACGGCAAAGCTGCTCCAAATACCGCTCCGCGTTTAACCCATCCGGCAGCGGATGATACGAAGGCAGTAGCGATTGACCGAGCGGAATCGTCAGTTGACATTGCTCCGCGATACGTACCGTATTGTGAATCGCTTCTGGCACATGACGGAACAACGTCGCCATCTGCTCGCCATTTTTCAAATACAGCTGATTGGTCGGAATGCGCAGCCGACTTTCATCATCGACCGTTTTACCGGTGCCGATACAGATGAGCACATCTTGCGTTTTGGCATCGTCTTCGCTCAAATAATGTACATCATTCGTAGCGACAAGCGGTATGTTCAGCTCGCGTGCCAATGCGATTAATTGCGGAGTGACTTTTTTTTGCTCCGCCAGACCGTGATCTTGTAGTTCGATATAAAAATCCGCACCGAAAATATCCACATACCGCTGTGCCGCCTGCTTCGCCAGCTCCGGCTCACCATGCAGCAAATGCTGCGGAATCTCACCGCCCAAACACGCGCTCAAACAAATAATGCCCTCATGATATTGACGCAATGCATCCCCATCAATACGAGGCTTATAGTGAAAACCTTCCAAATGCCCGATCGAGCACAGCTTCATCAAATTGCGGTAGCCGGTTTCATTTTTGGCGAGCAACAGCAGATGGTGAATCGGCTGATCTTTGCGCGCTGCCTTTTCGCGGCGTGAACCGGCGGTGTAATACACTTCACAGCCGATAATCGGCTTCATACCGTGTTGCAAACATGCTTTATAAAAAGGGATCGCTCCATACATGACGCCATGATCTGTCAAGGCGAGCGAGCTCATGCCTGCCGCTGCCGCCTGACTGACCAGATCATGAATACGCGCAGCCCCGTCAAGCAGACTGTATTCACTATGCACATGCAAATGGACAAATGGGGTCATACGCTTCCCTGCTTTCTGTTGGCAAAATAGTAACAATCATTACGAAATGGGTTCCTCTCAGCTTGTTCATACATTCGCACGAATAAGCCAGACTATCTCTCCTATTTTATCACATTCACGCAAGCAAATCGTATGATTATATAATTATTATTGCTTTATCGACAAATATTGACAATAAGCTATTAAACTTTTTACGCATACAACCGATAAACTAACTTAGTTAAATACGAAACTAAGCTTTTCCATTCTATTGACAGGGGATCGGATTACATGAAAAAGCAGCTCATTATGATCGTATCCATCATTACCATCATTCCATTTCTCGTATTTAGCATTTTCAGCATGACGAGCATAACGAACAAAGTGCAGCGCGACGCTTTCAACATGAATATGCAAAATGTTGAACTTGTAACCCAGAAAGTACAAACTTTAATCAACAAACAGAAATACATGTTACAGCTAATCTCTACCAACCCTTTACTTAAACAGTATAATCCCCAACAAAAAGCACAGGTTAAAGCTTTACTCATTCGGCTCGCAGCAACAGCACCTGAACTGCAATCTATTGTCCTCAACGATCTCACCGGAACACAGCTTGTGAAAAATACGAATACACCAATCATCAATGTAGGCGAACGCCCTTATTTCAAACAAATTCTCGCAACGCAAAAACCGGTCGTATCCGATGTGTTTACGAGCAAAGCAGACGGCAAAAAAATAATTAATATCGTATACCCTGTATTTAGCAATAACAAAATGAGCGGTGTTCTTCAATGTACTGTGCTTGTCAAAACAATGGGCGAATACGCCAAAAGCTTTTCCACCGACGGACAAACCGTGTATATTGCTGATCGTAACGGTACTGTGTTGGCTCATCCTGATGCGAATCAACTGGATTCCGACATCAGTACAACACCCGCATTTCAGCAAAGTCAGACTGAAAATAAAGGTACACTCATCGTTGACGAGGATAATAACAAAGAAATCGTCTCCTTTATGCATGATTCGATTTCCGGCTGGACGATATTCAGCGAAAAACCATACCATCTTGTGATGCAAGATTATGACGAACTTTTGAACAGCAGCATGATCATTATGGCACTCGCGCTGATCGTGGCGATTGCTGCTAGCTATATTTTTGCCGGTCGGATTACACGTCCACTGATGCAACTCGTTGGTGTCACCCAATCGGTAGCCGCAGGCGATTTAACGACGACTTGGAAAATGAAAGCCAAACATGAAGTCGGTGCGTTATCCGATTCCTTAGCGCAGATGACAACGAACTTACACAGCATCGTCTCCCATTTAAAAGACACTTCCCTGCATGTCGCTTCATCATCAGAGCAGCTAAACTCCAGTGCCAGTGAAACATCATACGCTTCTCAGCATATTGCAGAATCGATTCAACAAGTCGCCCTAGGCGCGGAGCAACAATCCGAACAAGTGAAGCGCACCGCAACGACCGTAAATGATATGACCGATGGGATTCAGCATATTGCTAGCAGTGCACAACAAGTCGCTGCCACAGCTGCGCTCACAGCGGACAAAGTAAACGATGGGGATCAAGCGTTGCAATCCGCCAACAGTGAAATTAACAATTTACATACGATTTTTGGCGAATTGTCCGGCTCGGTCAACCATCTGAACGAACATTCGCAAACGATTGGCAACATCGTAGTCACGATCGCCCAGATCGCCAGACAAACGAATCTGTTGTCGCTCAACGCTGGTATTGAAGCTGCACGGGCAGGTGAACATGGCAAAGGCTTCAGTGTCGTCGCCAAAGAAATCCGCTATTTGGCGGACGAAGCTTCCTCGGCTGCCAGTCAGATCGGCTCGCTAATCGATCGCATCCAAGCCGAGATTCAAACCGTTGTGCACAAAACCCAATCCGGTGCCAGCGAAGTAGCACACAGCATTCAAGCCGTGCATATAGCAGGTGAATCGTTCCATCTCATTCGCAGCTATGTGGATGAAGTCGTCAGCAGCATTCAGGGCGTATCTGACGCTTCTTCCACTTTGTCACAAGGCACCGCCCAAGTGATCCAATCGGTGCAGCACATGTCGGACATTACGAATGGAACGGTCGGTCAGATTGAATCGGTATCGGCTGCGACCGAACAACAGCTGGCTACGATGGAGGAAATTTCCGCTTCCTCTACCGTGCTATCTAATGTCGCACATGAACTAAAAACGATGGTGGAGCGCTTTAAAGTATAATCTCGTATAAGCGGGCTTGATCAACAAATTTCATCTGTATAACCGAAAAAGTTTATAACCCAAAAAGGATAATCCTGTCGCAGGAGTATCCTTTTTGGCATGTATCTCGATAAAGCTACTCTATGTGCATTTGCTAAAAATCAATATACTTACTTGTCAATCTATGATCAACGCATGCACTTTGTGCATATACTAATCTTGTCTCAGTTACACTCATCATATGCCAAGCTCATGCTCGCCTCATCATGAACACGTTGAAGTGCTTTCGAACCCGATTTTTGATCGAGCCAACCTACTGGACGTATTCAGTCGTCATATTCATCGTCCATCAATCAACCATGATCGATCGATTGCAACGTCAATATCGATTTGGAGACAGGCACATGATCGTACATAATCTCAATTTCCAGCTTGTACGTACGGCGGCTTGCTTCCAACACCGTCGGACGCACAGTAATCGCATCTTCAATCTGAACCGGACGCAGAAAATACGTTGACATATTGTCCAGCACATAATCATTGCCCGTAAGCAGACGAGCGGTACGCACCGCTGCTTGCACCATAACGGTAATCAGAATGCCTTCGGAAATGTTGCCGAGCTGGGTCGCCATCTGCGGTGTAATCAAACCGTGGAAAAAAACCATCCCTTCCTCATCCCGCTCCTCGGCAAAACCGTTCCAGATCAAATAATCAAACGTCTCCATCGTGCCTGCGCTCGGCTCCTGCTGTGCATCCCGCATCGCTTGCAGCACTTCACGCCGCGTAATCGTACCGATCAGCTTGCGGTTACGATCGACGATCGGCAAAAAGTCGATCCCTTCCCACATCATCGTTTGCGCGGCGGATGCGAGCGACGTTTGCAATGTCGCTGTAATCGGACGACGAATGAGCACTTTTTCGATCGGCTGCCCTGGCGGAAGCTGCTCCATCTCTTTGCGCCCGATAATGCCGATAATCCGGTTCCATTCATCGACGACAGCGAGTCGCAGATAACCGGTTCGCTCTGCCATCTCGTAGAAATCTTCGGCAGTGCTGGATGCTTTAAGCACGCCGGGTTTTGGTTTGCCGGCGATAATATCTTCGACCAGCATAATTTTCTTTTTGATCATGCGGTCGAACAGGGCGCGATTAATCATCGACGCTACTGTAAACGTATCATGCCGGGACAAAATGATCGGTAACCCACGCACATCCGCCTGTGCTTTCACCTCAGAGCTAGTGCTAAAGCCGCCTGTAATCAATACAGCCGCTCCGTGCTCCAATGCAAGCTGATGCGCATCTTCACGGTTACCTACAATGAGCAGGCTGCCCGCTTCCACATAACGCATCATCGCATCCAGCTTCATCGCGCCGATTGCATATTTCACGAGCGTCTTATCCAGACCGCTGCTGCCGCCTAGCACTTTACCTTCGACGATATCGACCACATCGGAAAATGTAAGCTGGTCGGATACGCCGCGCGGACGCTTTTCGATCCGAACGGTACCAATTCGTTCGCGAGTAACGACAATGCCCATAGTTTCGGCTTCTTTGACTGCACGATAGGCTGTGCCTTCACTTACCCCCATCTGGCGTGCCAGCTTGCGGACGGATATTTTGGAACCGATTTCGAGCTTTTCGATATGCTGCAAAAGCTGCTCGTGTTTGGTAATGGATTCATCATGTTGCTGCAACTGTAGCACCACCTTTCCGTAGCTGTATTACTGTGTATGTATTATAGCACAAAAAAGGAACGCAACTCACCATATCATTTGGCAGTATACGTTCCTTTCCTTTACATAACTATAAGCCACATCGATGCACAGCCTTGTTCACTCACGGCTGCGATATTGCTTTACAACGTGTACCACTGCATGCGAACTTGTCATCCTAATCGCTGTACTACTACGTAATCGGGCGAGAGTACAACAGATTATTGCTCAGGCCCGCCGTACAGATGGCTTAGGCTATCCGTGATGATTTTGTTAATATCTTCAATAATCGTGCTCAGACGCTGCTCAGCATCAAACAGACGGCGGATGTTAAGGTTCAAGTTCAGCACCTCAAACAGCTTTTCCATTTGTTCCATTTCTTCTGGGTTTGGCATATCGCCGGACATCATACGCTGCTGTACTTCGATCTGACGCGCACGGAAATCATCCAGCATACGTTTGCTCTCTGGATCAGCTTCGATCAATTGCATCGCTGCGGTAATATCGGCAACCTCCTTACTGTTGCGAATCGCGCTGGACAGTTCATTTGCCTTGTCATAAATGTTTGTCATTATAAGCCCCACTTTCCGATAGACTCGCATCACGCTGCGGACGCCAGCTATCGTTATTTTATGCTTACAGCCTGTCTTCAAGTTTCAGACAGCACAGGCTCAAACACATCCTATACAGGTTAACTGATTTGCTTGCAGAAGTAAAACCGTTAACCTACTCCGCTCTATTAAACACATCCAGCAGTTGCTCAAACGACACGATGATCGCATCCGCTCCATCCAGCTCCTGTTCATCGCCAAAATCCGCATATCGGCACCCGATCACCGTTTGCCCATTGCCTTTGCCTGCTTCCACATCGGATGAGCGATCACCGATCATCCAGGCACTTTGCAAACGGTGCTGCGTCATTAACAGGCGCACCAGTTCAGTTTTCGTCGCGGTTGCATATTCACCTGCGCTGTACACACCTTCCAGCCAGCGATCCAAATGATGCACATCGGTAATGCATTTCACATACCGTTCCAACCCATTGCTAGCGATAAACAGACGCACGCCTTGTGCATGCAGCGCCTGCAACGTCGTTTCTACATGCGGATACAAGCGTGATACACCGGTCTGCATCGTTTCAAGCTGAAACTCCAACAGCAACTCATTAGCACGCTCCACCGTCTGTCGGCTCGCACTAGGGAGCACACGTGCCCAAATGTCTTCCAACAGCATGCCTAGCGATCCTAAAATAATCTGCTCTGGCGGCGTATCGCCTTCATACAACCCTTCATGGCGCAACTGCTCGAATGTACGATGGTACGCAGGTAACAATACCGTCTCTGTCTCAAATAGCGTACCGTCCATATCAAACATCATCGCTTGCGGTTTACGTAATCGTTGATTTTGCACAGGATCGTCTCCTTTTCATTTATCGACTAGCCGTATGTATATGTTATGCAACCTATATGTTGTGTCCGAAAATAAGACAGGTGCGGCATCCACACCGCACCTGCATTTTATTGGGCTACGCTGCTATGAGACGTAGCATCGTTTGAAGACACTATCTAGTCGGATACATCGGCACGATAGCGGTGGGCAAAACTTCTAAATGCCCGCTCACGCTTATGACGGACTGCCTTCAGCCTTCCCTTCGCCTTCAGCTTCTTCCTTAGGCTCCAACAGCGGATGAATATGAACCCGCATAATGCGAAGCCGCTCCGATTCCGCCACTTCAAATATGACGCCATCGACCTCTACGGTTTTGCCGTTTTTCGGCACGCCTTCAAGTTCTTTGAACATCCAGCCACCGATCGAATCCACTTCATCATCGTCGATTTCCACGCCAGCCAGCTCGTTCACATCCTCGATTAGCATCCGTCCGTCTACCGAGATCACGTTGCCAATCCGCTCCACATCCGGTCGTTCATCTTCGAACTCATCATACAGCTCTCCGACGATTTCTTCCAAAATTTCCTCTGCTGTCAGCAAACCAGCTGTACCGCCGTATTCATCGACAACGAGCGTCATCTGGGCATGATGCTTCTGCATCAATTGCAGCACATGGCTAATCTCCATCGATTCCGGCACATTCAAAATCGGTCTTGCCAGTGCAGCCAAATCATACGGCTGGTTGACCGGAGAAAGCAGCACATCGGTAATATGTATGAAGCCGATAATACGGTCTTTATCCTCAACAGCAACCGGATAACGCGAATGTTTCGTTTCCTGAATAATCGCCAAATTTTCCTCTTTGGACAAATTCGTATACAGACAATTCATATCCGTTCGCGGCAACATCACTTCACGGGCAAGCAGATCGGAAAACTCAAAAATATTGTTCACCAGCTCAATTTCGCCTTCATCCAAAATACCGCTTTTGGCGCTCTGGTTCATCAGAATGCGAATTTCTTCCTCTGAATGCGCGCCGTCCGCTTCACTCGCCGGTTCAATCCCTACGGCGCGCAGCACCGCATTCGCGGCAACATTCAGCAGCCAAATAAACGGGAAAAACACCCGGTAAAAGAACAACAGCGGCGCGGATAGAGCAAGCGAGACGCCGTCTGTACGCTGAATCGCCAACGATTTCGGCGCCAGCTCGCCTAATACGATATGTAGAAACGTAATGACCGCAAAGCCGATAATGACCGAGATGGTGGCGATTAACGTCTCGTCGACAAAGCCGAGCTTGTACATAATCGGCTCTACTAGCAGCTCGGATACAGCGGGTTCACCGACCCAGCCGAGTCCAAGCGAAGCAAGCGTAATGCCGAACTGTGTTGCCGACAAGTACGCATCCAGCTTGCTGTTTACTTTGAGCGCATAACCGGCAAGCCGATTGCCTTCACTTTGCAGTTCGGTCAACCGGGAATGACGCACTTTAACGAGCGAAAACTCTGCCGCCACAAAAAAACCGTTTAAAAATACAAGGATAAACACAAGAGCCAAATTGAGTGCTAACTGACCTAACTCAAACTCATGCTCCAACCAGAACGCCCCATTTCTCGGATAGATGGTACAGCAGCCGCAAGTTGCCGCCGGAGCCCATACATGGCGTACCGACGTCTGCTACCTATACGGCTTTTACAGTATCGCTCTGCGTGATTTGAAGTCGGTTCCTTTGTAGTACATATCCGCAACGAGCAAATTCGGACCACAGCAAGCCGCTGCATCACAATGGCAATTCACCTGTTGATTTAGCGGATGATTATCGCTCCACTCCCCAAAAATATCATCTAACTTATGCTCATGAATATTGCCAAACGCAGGAATTGCCGCAAAGTCGGTCACAAACACATCACCGGTAAACATATTCACATTGACGCGATTACGACCGTCCGGATCATTACGCACAGTCACATTCGGTTCATTGCGCAGCCGCGCCACCAACTCGCGATCCGCCTTATTTGGATTACAACTGAAAAACGGCAACGTACCGAACAGCATCCATAGACTTGGATCACGGTGATCGAGCAGATCGTGAATCGCCGCCCGGAAATCATCGAGCGCCAGTACCGGCAAACTTGCCGCAAAATCCGCCGCATACATCGGATGCACTTCATGACGCTGACAACCCATTTCGCGAATAAGACGATGAATGTCCGGCAGCTTGCGATGAGTCCGATAATTAATCATCGATTCCGCCGAAATGAACATGCCTGCATCGCTTAACTTGCGTGTGTTTTCAATCATTTTGTCGTACAGTCGTACAGCCGCTTCGCGCGGAACCGGATGCCCGCTGTTAGCAAAGCCGACCTCATGGAAATCATCTGGCGATGTATAGTTAAACGAGATATGCATCACATCAAGATACGGCAGCATCGGCTCATAACGCCCGATATCAAGCGTCAAATTAGAATTAATCTGTGAACGTACGCCACGTTCACGCGCATAACGAAGCAGCGGAATAATCACTTCATCCACCGTCTGTTTGCGGAATGTCGGCTCGCCGCCAGTAATGCTAATCGTCTGCAAATTTTCCACTTCATCCAGACGTTTCAGCATGAGTGGTAATGGGATCATATCCGGCTCACGCATGACGAGCGAATCGCCTACCGCGCAGTGCTCGCAGCGCATATTGCACAGATTGGTCACCGTCATTTCCACGCTGGTGAGTGTATGCTTGCCATACTGACGAAGTGATTGTAATGGGTCCCACGGGTCATAACTCGGGGAAAGCTCCTTCAGTGGCCACTCACTTCTGTGTATTACTGTCATTTGTTTTTCACCTTATTTCATGTATTAACCCTAAACCGATCCGTTCATAACGAGTCATGCAATTATTGGTACAAGGTCCTATTTATCATAACATAAACCAGCGGCGTTCGGCAGACACATCGATCGCACCTGGCGTTTGCAGCTCTGTGCGTAGCAGATCGCGAATAAATTCGGACAGCATATACGATACGCTTGTGCTCTCGCTTAGCGATTCATAGCCGATGCGAAACGTAAACATATCGAGCGTACCGACACTGTACTCGCGCTCATCGTCCAGCGGCTCGCCAGCCGTCGTCGTAATCGATACGATCCGCTCGTACGGTGAGCGATTCGGATCGTACCGGATCGTCAGCCCATCCACGCACAGACAGCCCAGCACTTTGCCACGAAAACCAAAGCCCATAATCGCGCGGCTCGTAAACTCCTCCAGCAGCGATTGCTCCAGCGCCAGACGAATGCTGCGCCCTTGCAGTAGCGTCTGACTCGGATTGATCGGTGACGGACAGAGGCGATGCAGCAATGCTTCACTAATCTCGCCTGCTGGTAGCGAGCCGAGCAACTGACCGGCATTTATAATCGACAGCTCGGTGCCTGTATACCGGCGAACTGCTTGTGCCAGCAAATTACCAAGCGGCGATTCATGCTCATAATCGATTTCCAGCGGCTGCTTTAAGATCGCTACCGTACGGCTCATCCGCTCAGCAGCACGCTCCCGATGCAGCGCAATCGCTGCTTCGATTTGCTCATCGCGTGGCATAAGGTCAGCACCAGTCGGAATGAGCCCACCATCCAGTAGCTTGGCACGTCCGCCATTTGCTCCTTTTTGCCAGCACATATGCCCCATATAATGACCGAATTTGCCTGCTGCACCAATTACCGTTTCCCCAATCCAGAGCGGACGCTCCAGTACATGATGACTGTGCCCGCCCAAAATGACATCCAACTCAGGCAACTGTTCTGCCAGCCGCTGATCGGCAGCAAGTCCCAGATGGGACATCAGCACAAGCAAATCAACCTCACCACGCAACTTATGCACAAGCGGTGCAAGGCTGTTCAACGGCTCCTCCACATCCCAGCCAAGCAGCTCATAAAAATCGCCATACGGCGCCGTCGCACCGACTAGACCGATCGTCCAGCCGCCTTTTTCGATGATCTGATGCGTATTCATCCATACCGGAGGTAGCCCGGTCGTATGCTCGATTACATTGGAACATACAATCGGACAGACAATACCGGCATACGTCTGATTCAAAATAGTAGTCGTGTAGGTAAGTCCTTCATTATTACCGATCGTAATCGCATCATATCCGGTCAGATTCAAAATATCGACATTAGCAGCTCCGTCCGAACCTTCCGTTTCCAGTGACATGCGATCCATATGGTCGCCCATATCGAGCAAAACGACCTGCTCCGGACGATAGCGTTCACGGTAATCATTAGCAATCGCCGCCAGAATGCCCATATTTTCAAAATGGCTATGGATATCATTCGTATGCAGCAATGTAATCGTATCATTGAATGTTCGTTGATCTTTGTTCATGGGGCAACTCCTTTCGGCTCCAGCTTTTCTTTTCCGTTATTCAGACGGTAATATGATAAGATGAAATTGGATAAATTCATCGTTTGGAGGTCATTACTTTTATGAAGTATACCATTAAATTGTTTGCCGGGCTTGCCGAACGGATCGGGCAACCCGAAGTCATATTGAGCATTCCTTCCGCTACAGAGACGAATGCAGCACAATGCACGGTTGCAGAGCTTAAAGCTGCGCTTACCGCTCAATATCCCGATGCGGCTCAAGCGATCGCTCATGCTTTTGCTGCTGTTAATCAAGAGTATGCTTCTGTCGATAATACTATTAAACCCGAAGATGAGATCGCGCTCATTCCTCCCGTATCAGGTGGATCAGGAGCAGACAAGGGCGCACAGACGGAGGACGGATTGTTCGTCATTACCCCGCTGCCATTATCCGCTGAAGACGTTATTGCCAAAGTGAGCGATAACAATCACGGTGCCACGATTGCCTTTATTGGCACAACACGGGAAATGACCGGTAATATGCAAACGACATATCTGGAATACGAAGCGTATGTGCCAATGGCATTGTCTGAGCTGCAAAAGATCGGTAATCATATCGCCAACCAATGGCAGGGCAGCCGCTGTGCGATCAGTCACCGGATCGGTGCGGTTGGCATTGCCGAAACGAGCGTCATCATCGCCGTTTCTGCTGCACATCGAAACGATGCGTACGAAGCGAGTCGATTTGCGATTGAACGGTTAAAAGAAACCGTACCGATCTGGAAAAAGGAACTGTGGGCAGACGGTTCCGAATGGAAAGGCGTACAAACCGGACCTTGGAATCCGGTCGTTCCTAAGTCTTGATTATATGTCTATGTTTTCGTTGTGATCAAATTTTTTTCTTGATATGATAAATGTATTATTCATCTACGGAGGTGCCCCGCATTGAGAGTACATGTGACCGATTTAAAGCCGGGAGATACGCTATCAAGTGATACATTCAACTCATTCGGCATTCACATTATGCAAAAGGGCCATACACTCCATTCCAATGACATCAGCAAATTACTTCAGCATGGCGTGGACTATGTGACCATTGAGCATACAGCCGTAACTTCTCCTGTTATCTCTGCACCTCATTCGCTTGAGCAGGCTAAAGTCAAATTTGACACCGCTCTAAATGGCTTCGAAAATCTTTTTCTTAGTGCATCTGCACGCGGAGAATTTGACGGAAGCCAAGTCGATGACATGCTGGAGCCACTCATGGAGGAGTTGCATACACAAAAAGATGTTGTTTCTGTACTATTCGTGCTGAATGATAAAAATAATTATACGTATACCCACTCTTTACAAGTTGGCATGCTGTCTTATTATTTGGCAATGTGGCTAGGTTATACAGAGCAAGAAGCGTATCTTGCCGGGCGTGCAGGCTATTTGCATGATGTTGGCAAAGCGAAAATCCCATCCGATATTTTGAACAAGCCGGGGAAACTGACTACAGACGAGTTTGACTGGATGAAAAAGCATACGACTTACGGATATGAGATTATTATGAACTCAACCGGTGATGAGCTAAGCGCACTTGTCGCATTGCAGCATCATGAGCGCTCCGATGGCAAAGGATATCCAAACCATTTGCGACTGGACGATATTCACCCGTATTCGCGTATCGTAGCGGTAGCCGACATCTATAGTGCGATGACAACAAACCGTGTCTATCAGACCAAACAGGAGCTGCTAAAGGTGTTAAAAGAGCTGCATCGCATGAGCTTTGGACAATTGCATGCAGAGTCGGCACAAACATTTGTCCGTCATATGCTGCCTAATATGATCGGCAAACACGTGAAGCTAAATTCCGGCGAAACCGGTAAAATTATTATGACGAATCCGTCCGATTATTTCCGCCCATTGATCGAAACGAATAACGGGTTTAAAGATTTGGCGATCGAGACGGAATTGGAAATTGAAGACCTTTTTCTATAAAAAATCGGTTCGATTCGAAATGTGCTATAAGCTTGCACAGACAAAGAAATAGCCGCTGTCCGATTATTTAAGGACAGTGGCTATTGTAATTGGTAGTGCCTAGTATCGTGTGGACTCGTTTTAGTCCATTGGCAAATATGATGTTGCTTGCGCAGCGATCTATTGCAAAGAAATATGATAATCTTTGCGCAAATAGTCATGGATATGCACAAAATCCGCTTTAGTGAGCGTGCGCAGCTTTTTCTGTTTACCTTCACGTCCCAAAATAATACCGATCGTCTGTGCAGCCAGCGCGGTCGTTGGTGTAATCCGCGCACTGCCATATGCTTTAATCGACGCACCGATATTTTTGCCAGCGACGAGTACATTATCATAGTTTTTTAATTCAAACGAGCGCAGCGGAATGCCGTACGCATCTGGCTTCCCATATCCTTTACCGGTCGGCACTTCACGCGTACCTTGAATATCAAGCGGATAGCCGCCGATGCTAACATTATCCCAAAACATTTTGCTGCTCATCAAGTCGTGCGCTTGCAACACATAATCGGTTTCATAGCGATTATAATCACGAATATACAAATAATCAGGAAATCCATTTAGCTCAGCATGTTTGTAACCCGGAATATGTTCACGCAAAAATTCAAGCACACGCGGCGCTTCCGCTTTGCCTTTGGCGATCGCTTTGCGTACCGATTCCGGATTGGACGGGTCGACATCATAGATTAGCAACGCATTCATAATGACATCGCCATCTTTTTGATACGTTGAATTAATGCCGCGCAGCTTGAGCTGTGGATCGGCAATATGGAATGTATCGGTAATTTTGCTATACCCGGTGCCAAAGTCGTAATCGACATAAGTGTTCGTCCCATACTTAGCTTCCAGACGGGTAAGCGGATAATCTAGCAAAGTCGAGCTATGCAAAGCGAGCCAGTTTACATGCTTAAATTTGAGCATATACGTAGCTGCCATATATTCAGGCTTCGTAGCGGCATCGCTGCGAAAAATCGACTCTACGCCAGGAATTCGTTTCACATCCAAGTGGGACGTTAATGCTGCATAATCGGTATTTTCCACAAAATAACGCGCTGCTACCGTATGCTGGCTTCCATCTTGCTCGGTGTAGGTGATGCTTGTAATACGGTGCATACCGTCCTGCTTGTCTTGCCCAATCGCGCCTAGCTTAATGCCACTTTTAAACGGAATATTTTGGATCAGACCGTTATAATAGTTTACAAAATCGCTCTCTTTACGAATCTCGCCGTCATTGTACGCCGTATACAGCTTTTTCATTTCCCCTTGCACAAGACTAATATTTTTGTCGTTGTTCGGCTCATCGAGCACGAGCATCTGTCCTTGCAGCAGTTGACCGCCCGGTTTGGCACGCGGATCGAGAATGAGCACGTTCTGTCCTTCATCATGAGCGGCTTTTGCCATTAATATGCCTTCGATTTCACTGCCGATGATGACCAAATCATAATGCTCATCGATAACCGGAGCCGGCTCGCTTGCCGTATTTACCTGGTGATCACTAGCTTCTGTTCCGGGCTGTTCGGCTGTCGTTGTTGACGAAGCGAACGGTGACATTGCTTTGGCATACCACATCGAACCGCCTGCCAATACTGCAATAAACAGTACCGTCCAGAGCAATAATATGTAGATTCGTGCCTTTTTGTGCTTCGTACGCTGCTGCTTGTTGCTTGCTTTCAATCGTTCATTTCTCGTTTTCAATGGAGGTCGTACCACCTTGCTGCAATGAATTTGGAATGGGGCTTGAGACGGGTGTCGGTGTAGGGTAATAATCATGCGTCCAGGGCAAAGGGAGCAATGCAGGTCATAAGCCCCTTTTTACAGCGTAATGCCTATACTACCCCTTCGTCAACAAGCGGATAAAACGATCCCCCTGGCTGAAATCCATAAAAAGGTTCTAATGCAAAAGTGTGTATACACCTGCAATCAGAACCTGTTTACGAATATAGTAGGATCATTTCCACCTTAATCATCCCATCTCCAGTTTCATATCACCTGTAAGCTTACTGCCGTATACAGGCTCACATCATGCCCTAGCTAGCAGTCTGTCGCTTACGACACGACGCGACCAGATCACCAACGGAATGAGCAACAACGACAGTACACCGCCTGCCAGCGATCACACGGGATAACTCGTACCCGCCACAATGATACCGGACAAAGTATCACTGGTAGCTCCGGATAGAGCAACCAGCACATCGTATAATTTTCAAATGAATGGATTCGCACCCTATATGTCGTTTGCATTAGATATAATTCAGCTTTTGCTTATACGAAAACAGTAACAGCTTATTTCGTAGCGGCATATATAAAATAAATACATAGCAACAATAAAGCAAAAAGAGCAAGTATCTTAAAATAGCAGATACTTACTCTTTGTTAGTAATTATTCGATTAACCGATCGAACCTTCCATCTCAAATTTAATGAGACGGTTCATCTCTACCGCATATTCCATCGGCAGTTCTTTCGTAAATGGCTCGATAAAGCCCATAACGATCATTTGCGTAGCTTCGTCTTCACTCAGACCACGGCTCATCAAGTAGAACAGCTGGTCTTCGGATACTTTGGATACCGTTGCTTCGTGCTCAAGCGTGATGTTATCATTCTTGATCTCGTTGTACGGGATTGTATCGGAAGTGGACTCGTTGTCCAAAATGAGCGTATCACATTTGATGTTGGACTTTGCGCCATCGGAGTTGCGTCCGAAGGAAGCGAGACCACGATACGTTACTTTACCGCCGTGCTTACTGATCGATTTGGATACGATTGTCGATGTAGTGTCTGGTGCAAGGTGAATCATTTTGGCACCTGCATCTTGCAGCTGACCTTTACCTGCAACCGCGATCGACAGTACCGAACCTTTCGCACCGCGACCTTTCAGTACGACAGCTGGATATTTCATCGTCAACTTGGAACCGATGTTGCCATCAACCCATTCCATGTTAGCATTTTCTTCTGCAACCGCACGTTTTGTAACGAGGTTGTAGATGTTAGGTGCCCAGTTTTGGATCGTTGTGTAACGCACGCGTGCATTCTTTTTACAAAGAATTTCAACAACCGCACTGTGCAAGGAGTTTGTGCTGTAGATTGGCGCTGTACAGCCTTCTACATAATGCACAAAACTACCTTCGTCCGCGATGATCAGCGTACGTTCAAACTGACCCATATTCTCGGAGTTAATACGGAAGTACGCTTGCAGCGGAATTTCACATTGTACGCCTGGTGGCACATAAATAAAGCTACCACCCGACCATACCGCACTGTTCAGCGCTGCAAATTTGTTATCTGCTGGTGGTACGATCGTTGAGAAATATTCTTTGAAAATTTCTGGATGCTCACGTAGCGCTGTATCTGTATCGGTGAAAATAACGCCTTGATCTTCCAGTTCTTTCTGCATGTTGTGATAGACAACTTCAGATTCATACTGAGCGGATACACCGGCAAGAAACTTTTGCTCTGCTTCTGGAATACCGAGTTTATCAAATGTTTCTTTGATCTCCGTCGGTACTTCTTCCCATGTTTTACCTTGTCCTTCGGACGGTTTTACATAGTATTGGATATCGTTGAAATCCAGTCCACTCAGATCGCCGCCCCATTCTGGAGTTGCCATTTTCTCAAACTGTTCCAGCGATTTCAGACGAAAATCGAGCATCCATTCCGGCTCGTCTTTCATTTTGGAGATCGCCATAACGATTTCCTTGTTCAGACCTTTACCGGACTGAAAAATCGACTTATGCTCGTCGCGAAAACCATATTTATAATCTTCCATTTCAGGTGCTTTTTTAGCCATGGTTGTAGCCTCCCTATCTTAATTGGTCGTACTGTCTTCACCGATGCCTTTGCGCAGTGCATTCCATGCCAGTGTCGCGCATTTGATGCGGGCTGGGAATTTGTTTACTCCGGATAGGGCTTCGATTTCTTCATATTCATCAAATTGCACGTCTTCACCTTTCATTAGAGCGGAGAAACGTGTTGCAATATCAAGTGCTTCCGCATACGTTCTGCCTTTGACAGCTTCGGTCATCATGGACGCGGAGGACATGCTGATCGAGCAGCCTTCGCCGGTATATTTGGCATCGATAATCTTATCGTCTTCGATCAATAGCTGAAGTGAAATCCGGTCACCACATGTCGGGTTGTTCAGATTCACGGTTACAGCATCATCGCCAAATGTTCCACGGTTACGCGGATTTTTGTAATGATCCATAATGACGCGACGGTATAGGTCATCCAATTGCATCGCCAAAATACTCCTTTGTCTGAACTAACGCATCGATAAATCGATCCACGTCCTGTTCATTATTATACAGGTAAAAGCTGGCGCGTGCAGTAGAACTTGCTTCCAGCCATCGCATTAGCGGCTGACAGCAATGGTGCCCGGCACGGATCGCAATTCCGTACGTATCCAGCACGGTTGCCAGATCGTGCGGATGCACGCCGTCCAGATTAAACGTAACGATGCCGACTTTACGTTTCACCGGCCCATAAATGTGAATGCCTTCGATCTCGGACATGCGCTCCATCGCATAATTGGCAAGATGTGCTTCATGCTCCTCGATCTTATCCATCCCAATCTCGGTCAAAAAATCAATCGCTGCCGCCAGTCCGACCGCACCGGAGATAATCGGCGTACCGCCTTCAAATCGCCACGGTGCATCTTTCCAATCGGATTCGTACAGACCGACATCGTTAATCATCTCGCCGCCGAATTCGATCGGTTCCATGTCTGCCAGCAAATTGCGCTTGCCATAAAGGGCGCCAAATCCGGTCGGGCCACACATTTTGTGACTGGACAGCGCATAGAAATCGCAATCCAAATCTTGCACATCCACTTTCATATGCGGCGTGCTCTGTGCGCCGTCAACGACCATAATCGCGCCGTGACGATGAGCAATTTCAGCGATTTGTTTCACCGGATTGACGACGCCGAGTACGTTGGACACGTATACGACTGACACGATTTTCGTATTCGGGGTAATCGTCTTTTCCACATCAGCCAGATCGATATTGCCGTCCGGTTGTAGTGGAATATATTTCAGCGTAGCACCAGTGCGCAGAGCGAGCTGTTGCCACGGAATGAGATTACTATGATGCTCCATCGGTGTGATCACAATCTCATCGCCAGCTTGCAGGCGTGGGCCGCCGTAAGCGGAAGCGACTAAATTGAGCGCCGTTGTTGTACCGCGGGTAAATACAATTTCCTCGCTGCGCGCAGCATTGATGAAACGCGCTACCTTCTCCCGTGCGCCTTCATACGCATCGGTCGCACGCGTACCGAGCGTATGCACGCCACGGTGTACGTTGGAATTGTCCCATTCATAATAATGACTTAGCGCGTCCAACACGGCACGCGGTTTTTGCGAAGTTGCCGCATTATCCAAATACACAAGCGGATGTCCGTTTACTTCCTGGTGTAAAATCGGAAACTGCTCGCGGATGTGCGCGTTCACTGTCCGACTTTCCTTTCAACCAGCTCTTGCAAACGAACTTGCAGCTGTTCCAGCGGAATGTCAGACACGACCGGAGCCAGGAAACCATAAATGATCAGTCGCTCTGCCTGTGCACGGGAGATACCACGGGACATCAGATAATGTACCTGCTCAGGATTCACTTGTCCGACCGAAGCCGCGTGACCTGCCATAACATCATCTTCATCAATGAGCAGGATCGGATTCGCATCACCACGAGCTTTTGGACTTAGCATTAGTACTTTTTCTGCCTGCTCACCGTTTGAACGGGTTGCACCATGCTCGATTTTAGTAATACCGTTAATGATTGCATTCGCTTCTTCGCGCATAACCGCACGCGTCGTCATTTGGCTAGTGGAATCTTTACCGAAATGAATGGCACGTGTTGTATAGTTCAGACGCTGGGAGCCGGAACCGACTGCGATCACTTTGGCATCGGAAGTCGAGCCGTTGCCTTTCAACACAGTCGATGTATCAGTGACGGTATTCCCATCGTTCATTTCACCGATGATCCATTCGATCGATGCATCATTTTCGGTTACTGCACGACGATAGCTCATATCGGTTGTGCCCAAACCAAGCTGGTGAACGGTAGCAAAACGAACTTTTGCCCCCGGCTTGGCGATCACTTCCACGATACCATTGTGCAGACGGTCGCCTTCACCGGTGGAGATGTAGTTGTCCACATACGTGACCGAGCTATTCACATCAGCGACAACGAGCACACGCGGTGCGAACGTAGCGTCAGCGTTTTCGGTCAGGAATACCGCTTGCAGCGGCACGGATACTTCTACATTTTTCGGAACGTACAGGAATGCGCCGCCCGTCCACAGTGCTGCACTCAGTGCAGTCAACTGGTTTTCATCGTTTTTGACAACGGTGGACAGATGAGCTTGTACGAGATCGCTATGCTCACGAGCTGCGGTTTCCAGATCGGTGAAAATAACGCCCTGTGCTTTCAGCTCGTCTGACAGACTGCTGTATACGGCACCGGAATCTTTTTGTACGATCAAGTTCGTCGCTTCTTCTTCTTTGACGAGCGCACGAATCGCTTCCGGCAGCTCTTGCAGCGACGTTACGCGTGTCGCTGGCTGATACGTACCGTAATCGGACAGATTCCATTTATCGATTTTCGTTTTTTCCGGCTTTGGCAGTTCAAGGCGAGAAGCCAGTTCAAGTGCGTTCAAACGGCTTTCAGCCAGCCATGCCGGTTCGTTTTTTTGCTGGGATAGTGATTTTAGTGCTTCCGCATTGAGCGGAAGTATCGTCTGCAATGTCATTATGCTCTTGCTCCTTCCGTACCGTTATTTACGCTTCTTGTTCCTGGCCTACAGTTTCGTCGGTAATACCGAGTTCTTCTTTTACCCAGTCGTAGCCTTCTGCTTCCAGACGGGCAGCCAGTTCAGGACCGCCGGATTTCACGATGCGGCCTTGCATCATAACGTGTACGTAGTCAGGCGTAATGTAGTTCAGGAGACGTTGATAGTGAGTGATGATCAGGAAGCCGCGATCTTCGCTACGCATTTTGTTCACGCCGTCCGCAACGATTCTCAGTGCATCGATATCGAGACCGGAGTCAATTTCATCAAGAATGACGATTTTCGGGTCGAGCATTAGCATTTGCAAAATTTCGTTACGTTTTTTCTCGCCGCCGGAGAAACCTTCGTTCAAGTAACGATGTGCAAATTCAGGATTCATATCCAGTTCTTTCATGCTGCCTTCCATTTGACGAATGAACTTGATCAGCGAGATTTCTTTGCCTTCTTCACGGCGTGCATTGATTGCACTACGCAGGAAGTCGGAGTTCGTTACGCCGCTAATTTCGCTCGGATATTGCATCGCCAGGAACAGACCTGCACGTGCGCGCTCGTCCACTTCCATTTCCAGCACGTCTTCGCCGTCCAGTGTAACGACACCTTCGGTCACTTCATATTTCGGATGACCCATCAGTGCGGAAGCGAGTGTACTTTTACCGGTACCGTTTGGTCCCATGATCGCATGGATTTCTCCACCTTTCATGGACAAGTTAACACCTTTGAGGATTTCCTTGTTGTCGATTGTTGCTTTCAGACCTTCGATGACGAAATTTGTTGCCATAATAGACGTCCCTCCAAAATAAGTAAGTAAGCTGCCAAATATAACAATTTTGATGGATTGTTTGTTCGGCAGCTTCAGAATTAATCGCATAATCATTTTGCTGCTTAAATCATACCAGTAAAGCGGTCGTTTCTGCAAAACAATCGCCGCTTTTTTCGTAGATATTTTCCAGACTTTTCCTTGTTATGTTGCTTATCATAAGGATAGAAGTCTGTTTGTGCTCTACTTCGTGATGATGAGTAGCAGCTTTACAGACCGACTTTGGCGCGCAGCAACCGCATCGTTACTACGCTCAGTCAATATGGAAAGAGTAAACTCCAATGTTCAGCGATTTAGATAAAGTCTAAGAATAAATCCTTCTTAGAACCATTCTAAACTGATTCTCAACGATTCTCAAGCTATTTTATTATAATTTAAAATATGCTGCAATGAAATGCGCAAGCTTTCATGTTATCTTAACGTACGCTCATGATGCAAGCGCTTTGTCTTCATTTTCCCTTCATCTTGCTGTATGCTTGACGATCCGCATCTGTTATGGTGCCCGATAACAAATAAAAGACCTGACCGATATGCTCAGTCAAGCCTTATGTTTAGGTATGTTCTGTTCCTGCAGCGATAGCAATAGATCAGATTTCATGACCTCAAACTCCGCAGCGTCCAGCACCGGCGTCATTTCGCTCGTCACCGAACTACTTGGTATGGATATCCACGATTTGCAGCCGATATACTGCTCCTCCACTGGGATATCCACCGGGCGTTCAATACTATATACCCGTAATATTAGCACATGAAGCGGATTTTTCTTTTTCCAGCGTAAACGTTCTTCGGCAAATGTGTCTGTCCAAATATGGTGGTGGCGCAAGCGATCCAGTTGTTCCTGGCTCGTAATTTCCAAATCGTCAACGACTTCAGCATACAGACGAATCGTGGCAGTCGCTTGCTCAGGTGACCAGCTTTGCAGCGACTGTTTCACCAGATGACGATATTCCGGCTTCAGCAACTCGCTGCGCTGATGCTCATATGTTGGATATAAATAAAAGGCACGCTCTTTCAATTCAAAACTACGCGTTTCCTCTACAATCCCGCCTTTGCGCATCAATACGATTTGTTTACCGTCTGCTAACGCTTGAATGGCAGATGCCCATTCTTTTAATGCAATTGTATGCGACTGTTGTTCACTCATTTATAGTCCTCCTCTACATAGCCGATTGCGTTATAGACCGCCTGCCGAAGCTCTCGCTCCCACTGTTCATTTTGAGTGTCAACGTCCTGGCTAGTTTGTTCATCTGCGTCTGCGTCTTCAGCTTGTACTAGCAGATGTTTAGGAAATTGTACCGCTTGTATACTGCCCGGAAAAAGAACGATCTGTTGTAATTGCATCTCAAACTGAAATCCATCTTCAAATGGGATTCCATCCTTGGCAAAATAACATAATATTCCGGAGATATCATCATCCTCTACGATGAAGGTGCCGTTCTCGTCCAATCTCATCACATCGCCCCCATTGGCTTGGCTATGCTGAATCATTTAGCATTTTCACCGAACTACTTATACATGCAACAACGATACATTTGAAGCGATACACGCTAATATGCTTGTACTACAATCTGCTTTGATATACGTTTTATACGTTTGATTCATTTTATTATACCCCATTTATATGTAAAAAACCGCCATCTGCACGCAGCAGATAGCGGTTCATCTTCCCTAACGGTCATTTAACATGTGCAAAGCGTAATATTCGCTCGCTTAGCCGAGGAAAGAACGCAGCATCCACATATGTTTTTCCAGATCGCCTTTAAATGCAGTCAGCATATCGGAAGTTGGCTGATCGCCAGTTTCGTCTGCCAGATCGATCGTTTCCTGGAATTGCTCACATACGGTAGCAAAGTCTTCGATAATCGTTTGCACCATCGTGCGCGCATCTTCAGTTCCGTTTGCTTCCTGAATCGTGCTGATTTCCAAGTATTCTTTCAGCGTCGCCGCTGGAGAACCTTTCAGCGTCAGCAGACGCTCAGCGATTTCGTCCATTTTCAATGTTACTTCATTGTACAGTTCTTCGAATTTAATGTGCAGCGTATAGAAGTTTTCACCTTTTACATACCAGTGAAAATTGTGGATTTTAACATACAGTACGTTCAGATTCGCCACTTGCAAATTCAGCAGTTCTTCGATGCGTTTTGTTTGAGTCGAGTTTTGATTGGTAACGTTAGACATAATGGTAATCCCTCACTTTAATAGTTTTTGGTGAATGCCTTTAACAAGTGAAGCTGTTCTGTTTTTCATTTACCCGTCGTGATGTTGGGCGAAACAAGTGAGTTTCCAGTTGTATACAACTCAAGCCAGCAAAACACGCTTAACAGTCAGCGGTAAACGGATTGATCATGCTATCGCTATTACATATCCATAATCGTTCATAATGGGGCAGCATACCGCTTCAAACCTTGTTTCCAAACGATATATGAAACGATGAGCATCAGGATCAACACAAATTCATTGGACAGAACGGAAAAGCTAATCGGATGCAAAATGACTTCTGTTTCTTTTTTGAACCAGCCTTTTGCTTTGTAGATGAGTTTGGAGAGATTTTGGACGGTGATGATGTTGGATTGAGATTGCTGCATAGTCGTTCGTCCTTTCGTTGTTAGTCGTTGTAGTCATTAAATTTCCGTTGGCTTTAGCAATCTCAGTGAAACAAAACCAAATTACGGATTGTTAACGATGTAAAAGCGATGTTCGTAAGCGAGCAAGCTATCTATACGGAAATCATTCGTGCTTGATTAAGGAGGAATGGAGATGTTACAAAAATCAGCACTTTTAATCGTCATCCTATGTTCGTGTTTAGTTTTTCCGATATCCATTTTTGCATCATCTGTGCCCGAATCGGTTAGACAGTCAATTAACAACGAATTACAGAAACAACAACAAGAGATTAATACCTTTTTGAATCAAGATCAACAACAGGCTACGGAAAAGAATCACAATCAAGCCTATCAATTAGGTGATGGCTATCCGGTGTATATCATTAAAAATGCAACTACTGTCCCAAACGATGCCCACTCCGCAAACGCCCTACAATTTAGCGGTTATCTGTTCATCATCGAAGGCGAGCACGGTAGCAAAGCACTTGCTTTTGCCGAGCAAGCTCCTGATTATAACACCATCACCCAACTATCCACCGAACAACACTTTGCTGACAGCAACTTTAAACTACCACTGGAACAAGCCAAAAAATCGATCGGTTATCACTCACACAGTAAGCTCATTTATGACCCTGCACATCAGGTGATCGCTTTGGTCACAGTCAAAGATCGTTTGGAACAAGTAGCACTTGTTAAAAATAGTACGCTGAATCATATGAAACAGTTTGAGGTACTTCCTTTTGCCAAGTTTATGTTTAACATCCGCCAGGCTGAAGCCGAGCAAGCGAAGTTTGTTAATGATACGCATGAGCCGCTGTCTGGTGGCGGTTCTGATGGTGGTGAAAACAGATTATCGTTATCGTCGTCTTGGACAGGTTTACAAATGCTGCCTTACCTTTTGTTTGGCGGTATAGCAGTGACTGTGATTGTTGTCGCAGGCTTGCTTTATTATCTCATTTATCGCAGACGCAAGTCTAATTTATGAGGGGTAGGAAGCGATGCGTAAACGGGTCTGTTGCAGGCATGTGATCTCCATAATGAGCTTATTTTTTAACGTTTTTGCTGTCTGAAAAATAAGTTATCTAAATTATGTATGACAATAAAACTCATAAAGGAGCAGTAGCAGATGATTAAAAGAATGATGGCATTAATTTGGATCAGTTTTATTTGTTTATCATTAAGTGTCCCAGCTGATGCTACAACACCTGAAAATATCAAGGACGCTTTAAATAAAGATTTAAGCCATTGGCAACAGCAAATGCAGACACTGACTACTCATTCTAAACAAGCAACACAGACCAATACATTGTCGGATGATAAAACGACTTCCAGTTATTTAGGGGACGGATATGCAAAGTACAATATTAACGTTTCCTCTTACTCTGCATCCCAAAATACGTATGTTTCTTCAACGAATAATAGTGTGCTACGCTTTACAGGTTATGTATTTTTAGTTGAGGGCAAATCGGGTAGTACAGCACTTGCCTTTGCAGACGATCCTTCTGACTATAAAAAGATTACAGGACTAGCTTCTTCCGAAAATTTCTCTGATGCCGATTTTAAAATACCGATGGCAAAAGCAAAACAATTCGTAGGCTTTAATGCTTCCAGTAAACTTATTTACGATGAGGCACATCGAATCATTGCGCTTGTCACCACTACGGATCAAGGAGAAAAAGTTGCTTTGTTAGAAGCTAGCTCACCATTAGGATTAAAAAAATAAGATGTTTTATCTTTTGACGAACTGATTGCGAAAGTGCAAAATTTCGAAGCAGAACAGGCGCAACAAGCTAGTTTTACGAATGAGCCTACATCCGGTGGCGGCGGTGCTGTCAATGGTGGCGGAGGGACAGGGAATATTCAAGCAGCAACCGAGACGTTTACGGATAAATCGTCTATATCTCAAACTTTGATCTGGGTCATATCGAGTATTATTTTGATTGGATTTGTTTATTATTTCATTTATCGCAAACGTGAATCTAAAAATCGTAAGGAGGAGCATCATGTTTAAAAAGCTCCTATTTGCTACCTTAATCGGACTGCTAACTTTACCTTTGTCTGTCTTTGCATCTTCTGTCCCTGAAGATGTTCAAGAAAATCTCCAACAAAACGTATCGCAGTGGATTCCATCGCTTCAACGTTTGACTGAAAATTCTACAACATATAACACGCAAAGTCTTTCGGATAAAGAAGAAAATCAGGATCATCTTGGCGATGGTTATGCTGTCTACGATATTGATCTTAGACGTTCTGCAACGCAAAGCACGTATACTGCGGAGTCAGATCAAGATGTGCTAAGATTTAAAGGGTATATGTTTATTGTAGAGGGGCAACATGGTAGCAAAGCACTTGCTTTCGCATACAGTCCACCAAACTATACTGAAATCACTCGTATTTCTTCTTCCGAAAACTTCTCAGACGCCGATTTTAAAATACCGATGGCAAAAGCAAAACAACGTATTGGCTTCAATGCTACAAGCAAGCTACTTTATGATCTGGCACACCAAACTATCGCTCTCGTCACAACTACCGATCAGGGAGAGCACGTTGCTTTATTGCAAGACAGTATGCTATTAGGACTGAAAAAATACGATGTTTTATCTTTGCATGAGCTGATTGCAAAAGTTCGCCAAGTAGAAGCAGAACAGGCACAACAAGCTAGTTTTACGAATGAGCCTACATCCGGTGGCGGCGGTGGCGGTGCTGTAAATAGTGGCGGAGGGACAGGAAATGTTCAAGCAGCAACCGAGATGTTTACCGGTAAACTATTCACGTCTCAAGCATTCATCTGGATTGTAGCTGGTATAATTGTGGTTGGATTGGGAATTGTGTATTATGTCGTTTATCGCAGACGTAAGCAGCGATCAATATCGCATTAAATATAATATTTGCTCTTAAAATAAAACGCTCCCCACACATCTCTGCAAGTCGATATTATGTATATGAACTTCATGTACAAAACGTATCAATATAATCTAGCTATATTCCAAGGCATATTTCACCTTATTGCATTAGCTGAATATAGGAAAAAACATAACAATAGCGTGCAGATTATAAACATTTGCACGCTGTTGTTATGTTTTTATTAAATTCAAATGTATATGGATTACATATTCTTTTGCTGACTCAATAATACAGACCACTCTTTCAATAAATGCAGTAATTCAGGATACTCAATAAAATCGCTTTTTTTATTAATACGATTAGCGATTTCTAAGCACTTAGAAATATAATGAAGCCCATCTGCATATTCACCTTTTTGAAAATAGTAGATTGCCAGCTGACGATATAAATGTTCATACCGTTCTAACGTGGTAAATATAGAATAATAATCATCAATCATTAACGTGTCTTCACCATTGTAAGCCAAAATAAAAGAAAATTTATTAATGATATAATCAATTTCAAATTCATATTTATTGGAAACTTGTAAAATTGTTATTAATCCAGGCAAAATTTCTTCAGGAAACTTTTCTAAAAACTTCACATATTCTAATAAATATTGCTCATTCCCTAATAAAACTTGCAAACCAAGAAAGTTAGCTTCAGCAAAAATACTAAACTTCTCAACTGAATATACACCTATCGAATCCAACCCCTCAAACCACCCCAAATCCCTATACCCCTCAATATACATCATCGCTTCTTCATACACCCCCTGCTTCTCCAGCGCATTGCCTTTCAACAAATAACCATGCCCATAATAAACAACCAAATGCCGCTCCGTCTCCAACCCTCTCTCCCCATCTATATTTTCCTGCATATGCAAGCGATGTTCATACGCGCTCGTCGCCAGCTCGCGCAGTTCATCGGCAAACTGCTCTACCTTCTTCCACAAATGCTGGTTAAAATAAATATTAGCCAGCTTTAACAACCCATCCAGACGATAACCGATCGGCAGTTCATTGCGGTACGGTTCAAACGCAATCGCTGCATGCAGATTATGTTCAAAATTGTTCGTTTGGCTCAGTTGGAAGATGCGATAACGGCTAATCGCAATCCGATCGGAACTGCGATATTTTTCGCTAATGGTCACATATTCATATAGTGGGATTAACATTTGACGATGCCCTTCATCATACCAATGCTCTGCCATGTCATATACGCTTTTACTCTGTGATGGATAAGCGAGCAAACGCTGCATCATGGTTTGAATCAACTGATTTAAATTCAACTCCACACAACGATACAGCACATTTTTCAGTCGTTTGCCGTGTAACGCTTCTTCCCTAAAACAATCTTCTATGTACAAAGCATACAATTGCTCCTGGCTATACGCAGTGACTGTAGCAAGTCGATCCAGGTCAGCGATGGAAGGCAGTTGCGGGGGATTGCCATTGAGTACTTGGCTTAGTGTTCCCCGGTTGATATCGGAATATCGGCTAAATTGACTCAAATTAAAGCCTTTCCGTTCGATTTCTTGCTGCAAGATGGAACGGATGCTCATTTGTTTGTTCGCCATGCTCTGCTCCTCCTTGACGATACGTATATCGTGATCTCAGATGATAGATGATATGCTATTTCAACTCATTTTAAATTAATATACTTTTAGGAATCATAGGGACGTTATTATGCTTCCATCTCGTATTTATAGCGTGTATGTTTTTATTTGATACAGATGAGTATAGTGTATTTCCATCCTATTATTACCATCTGTATTATCATAATAGATGTTGCCGTTATCGAAAATTGTGAGTTTAACACATCATGGCGGATACCGATCTCCATGCCAATCAACGTAATTCCGCAAAGGCGTACTTTGTTTAGGGTGTCTGCGCCTACACCTAAGTTTGCGTACACAATGAACATACAAAAAACTTGAAGCTCTCAAAACAAGCTTCAAGTTTAAAAAATCGTTATGCTTTTATGATTCGTATGCGCTTGGCATCGACTGTATTCATTCAACGTATTATCCAGTTGTTTCGATTTGTCCAACACACGTTGATCCGCCAAACCGTATTGTGCTGCTAAACGATACATGTCTTGACGTTGCTGTTCTATTCGGTATAGAAATGAGTACGGATCGCACATCGGTAGGCATGCTCCTCTCTCTTACCTGCTTACTTGCTTATTGCTGCTTACATCATCCATATTATCCCATGTTATGCTGCTTAATGTTTTTATATTTTACATATCAAGTATGTGTTTCCAGTTCATGCTTGTATTATTATTTCCAACATCCGCAATACATATTGCGTCCCTCTTAACCGTTCCGTATACTAATACAGAATATGTACCGGCTACATCTATTTCCGCTTGCACCATCCGTTTTTAGCCATTTATGCTTGTACTCATATGTTCGCTGCTGTACCATCCTATACGATCTGCAAGGAGTGATTCATTGTATGAATAACGAGACTACCTCTGAAACGTCCGCTACCGCACCGTTTGAACCGTTATTATCGCTGCGCTGGGAACAAGATCGATTGTTAATGCTTGATCAGCGTTTGTTGCCGGAAGAAATCGTAATGCTTGAGCTGTTTACAGCGGAGCAAGTATTTGAAGGCATCCAAGCGATGAAAGTACGTGGGGCACCGGCGATTGGCATTTCTGCCGCTTATGGTGTCGTGCTCGGTACGTGGACATATGAAGGGGAAGATGCTGACGTATGGCTGAAGCATGTGCTAAAAACGTCCGCTTATCTTGCTCAGTCGCGTCCGACGGCGGTCAATCTGTTCTGGGCGCTTGATCGGATGAACAAAAAGGCGCATCAGCTTGCCGAGCAATCCGGCCCAACAGAGGGTCGCAATGAAGCGCTACTTGCCGAGGCGATCGCTATTCATGCGGAAGATGAAGACGTATGCCGCCAAATCGGTGAACATGCCTTACCTTTATTCAAAGACGGCATGGGTGTGCTGACACATTGTAATGCCGGCGGGCTGGCAACCGCCAAATACGGGACGGCACTCGCTCCGATGTATCTCGCGCACGAACAAGGTATTCATTTAAAAGTGTATGCTGATGAGACACGCCCGGTGCTGCAAGGGGCACGGCTGACCGCATTTGAATTGCAACAGGCTGGCATTGATGTAACGCTGTTATGTGACAATATGGCAGGCATGGTTATGTCCAGAGGTTGGATTCAAGCGGTTATCGTTGGCGCTGACCGTGTAGCTGCCAATGGCGATGTGGCGAACAAAATCGGCACGTACAGTGTAGCAGTGCTCGCCCACGCGCACGGTATCCCCTTTTATGTCGCCTGCCCGCTATCTACGATCGATCTGGCGACCGCAACCGGTGCCGATATTCCGATCGAAGAACGTACGGCTGATGAAGTGACGATAGGCTTTGGTAAACGGACAGCGCCACAGGATATTAAAGTGTTTAATCCGGCATTTGATGTAACGCCAAACGAATACGTAACGGCGATTATTACGGAAAAAGGGATCGTCTATCCGTCTTATAGCGAACAACTGCCTAAGCTGTTCGCTATAAGACGGATAGGGGGATGATGCGCTTTTGGTATAACAGTTCTGTCTGAACATGGATCGAATAGACTGCTGTACCGGATTAGATGATGCCGCTTGGTGTGCTATTTCCATTTCATTGTACGCGGTAGCATAATGACTGTATAATGGAGCTTCACCGTTTGGTATTAGAGGTGCAATTTGACATGAATTCCATGCATCATAAGCGCGTTAAATCGTAACATATATGTAGGATAAGTCTTTGGAACTATGAGAGCTGCGACCCATGCGGTTGTAGCTTTTTCATATGTGTATGTTGATTTATGTGTAATTTCCTTGATTTAAGGATTAAGAAAACGGTCATTTTATCCGATAAATAATAATAATTGTATATTCGTTTAGCTAAATAGGTCTCTTGTCGCTATTGCACTATTTTCGTTATTTTTTATGCATCGATAGACCTATGAAAATAGGTTCCTAAATGGTATAGTTGAATAAAATAGGATATTTACACAATGTTACACTAATCCGAAAAGTAAGTGAGATGGGGAAATGATGAACAAGCAGCAGACTAATGATGACACCGAATTTTTATTTAACGTTGACCTCATGATTACCGGGAAAAGCAATGCGGTTGCCCTTCAAAAGCTGCTAGACATTCTGAACAACCAGCAAGAATTGGCTGATTTTCGCATTGTAACTGGTATTAAACTAGGAACAAAGATTGAACAGACGCTGGATGCTACTAGTGTACAGCGCATACCGCTTAAAATTCCAGTTTCGGTAACGACTAAACGATCCTCAATCGTACAAACACGAACTAAAACGGAAACAAAACCAAAAGTAGCGTCATCCCCCTCTACTTCACAGCAAAGCAGCAATAGTGATATGGGCAATTGGTTATCGATGTATATCGAAAACAGTCATCTGATCCGCCTTACGATTAACCGGCGAGGTGAGCGTATGTCGATTCCGTGCCGTGTGCTTAAATACGATAATGATGATCAGACGATTAGCGTATACCATGTGGATGAAAAGCAGGTCTATACGTTCAAATTGAATGAAATTGATGATTTTCAGCAAGCTTAAAACTAATGAGTGAGCGATTGACTGTAGCTATCTAATCACATATAACATTTTGATCGTTCATCATCATATCTCACTATGATAAAACGCCAGCCGGCTATTCCGACTGGCGTTTTTGTATCAAGCTAATGATTAAGTATACCGATCATACAGTCATTAAAAACGTTTGCTACGTGTTGCACCTACTGCTAGCAAAATCCAACCTGCAATCAAACAAACGCCGCCAAGCGGCGTAATCGCACCCAGCACTTTGACACCTGTAATGCATAGTACATACAGACTGCCTGAGAAAAAAAGCACGCCGACGGTAAACAAACGCGCTGCCCAACGTAGCAACGCATTCTCGCCAAGCTGACCTGCAATGACCGCAGTCAATAAAATCGCGAGCGCATGTACAAAATGATACTCGACTCCAGTCTTGAATATTTCAATCCGTGCTCCAATGATCGGTTCCAAAATATGAGAGCCAAATGCACCGATGGCTACCCCGAGCATACCAAGAATCGAAGCGATAACAATATACGTGCGTTGCATAATCTGCCTCCTGTATAAGTTCAAGTTAACGGTGACGCATGAATCTGTTTCATTATAACGCATTGAACAGCTTTCAGTTGTGAGCAATTGATGAAGTGCTGCCGATTGGTAGCCCTGTTTTGGTGAAACGAAAGTCGTGGTATAATAACGCCATCTGCGTTTATTATCGCTTTATTTTATAAACTGTTGCTTGTACGTACACGATTAAGGAGCCGCCGCAATATAGCATATGCTAAGTCGCTCGATGTTTCGCCTGCACTATGTATGCTTGAATTTAAGCGTTATAACAACTATACAGGCTAGCTATCACAACGATGGCTTTGAGCAACTATACGTAGCTAAGCGGTTCGTGTACAGGTTTCAGAAGACAGGAGAATGTTATGACTTCCATTCGTATTTTTGCAGATAGTACATGTGATCTGCCTTCCTCCTGGCTACAAGAGCATCAAGTCGGCATCGTTCCGCTTTATGTTACTTTTGGTCAGGATGTATATCGCGATGGTGTAAATATTACACCGCGCGCATTGTATGATCGTGTCAGCCGTGAAGGGCAACTGCCCAAAACGTCTGCACCTTCCCCGGCTGATTTTGTGGCTGCGTTCACGCCGGTCGTGCAAGCGGGACATGCGATTGTTTACATTAGCTTGTCGTCAGCATTGTCGTCTACTTTTGCCAATGCGTGCATTGCCGCGCAGGAGTTGCCTGCGGGAGCGGTAACGGTCGTCGATTCGCTCAATCTGTCCAGCTCGATCGGTTTGCTCGTTATGAAGGCGGTACATGCAGCAAACTCCGGCAGTAGTGTGAGTGAGATTGTATCGATGCTCGAACACGTACGTGCACGGATCGAAACCGAGTTTGCGATCGATTCGCTTGATTATTTGTACAAAGGCGGTCGCTGCTCCGGTATGCAAAATTGGATCGGCAGCCTGCTTAAAATTCGTCCGGTGATCAAAGTCACACCGGAAGGCTCACTCACACCAGCTTACAAAATACGCGGTAAACGTGAAAAAGCGGTGGAACAGCTGCTACGTAACTGTGTCGCCAACAAAGCACAAATCGATGAAGATGTGATCTTTGTCGTGCATTCTTTTGCCGAAGATGAAGCGCGGATGATGCAAACTGTCTTGCGCGAGCAAACGAATGCACGACAGGTCATCATTACTGAAGCAGGCTGCGTAATCGCCAGCCACTGCGGCCCGCAAACGATCGCCATTATGTACGCGACCGTTTGATTACAGCCGTCCAACCGATCGCTCCGTTTGTTCCATTCGCAAAGTTTGTGCTTGATTAGGTAGTTGTACAGCAAGACGCTCCAGTGATCTCACAATGAGAACCGCCGGAGCGTCTTTGTTTTTGGAAGCACCTGATTGCTTATTTTATTCGTCTGCCAATTTAAACGGTAGCGTAAAATAAAACGTCGAGCCGCTATGTTCCCTGCTGTCTACGCCGATCGTACCGTTCATCAGTTCGATCAGATTTTTGCTAATAAACAGCCCTAGACCGGTGCCGCCATAATATCGATTGGTCGCATGATGCACCTGCGAGAACGACTGAAACAGCTCACTTAGCCGATCTGTCGGAATGCCGATCCCGGTATCGATAATGCGGAAATCGATCACCATCCCGTGCTCCTGTGACAGATGCGACAGACTGACGACAATCTCGACATGACCATGATCGGTAAACTTGATCGCATTGCCGATAATATGGACAAGCACCTGGCGTAGACGCAGCAGATCGCCTTTCGCATATAACGGTACTTCCTGTTCAACGCGCAGCTCCAAGCGGATATGTTTGCTCTCGGCAAGCGGCAAAAACTGTACATACACCGAATCAAGCAGCTCATACAAATTAAAGTCATGTTCTTCCAAATCTACATGTCCATTTTCCAGCCGATGCACATCGGTAATATCGTCCATAATGCGCACCAGTTCATGGCTATTTTGCACGATAATGTCCATATACCAGCGCTGTTCTTCATCTAGTACCGAATCCTGAATAAGTTCGCTCATACCGACAATTGCATTCATCGGGGTGCGCAGCTCATGGCTCATCATCGAGATAAACTGTGTTTTCGTATAAGCGGCACGCTCTGCTGTTTCTTTTGCCTCCAAAATTTTCCGTTCATTCGTACGGTCACTGAATACAACGACCGCTCCGATAATACGGCCGCGATCAAACAATGCATTCGTCCGGTACGATACAAAAAAGCTGGACCCATCGCGCCGAAAAAACACTTCTTCCAACACATGTCTGGACACTCCATCCGCAAGCGTCAGCCGTACCGGATTTTGCCCTGGCGAATACGCCTCGCCATCTGCACGCGCATTGACGAGCGCTTCTTGTAACAACATGCCGATAAATTGCTGACGTGGAAGCTGCAACATTCGTGCCGCCGCTTCATTGATAAAGATACCGCGTCCGTTCGTATCGATACCAAAAATCCCCTCAGACACAGAGCTAAGAATCAGATTGTATTCGTCACTAAGCGCCTGAATTTGCTCCAAATAGCGCTTGCTTTCGGTAATATCGGTTGCAATGCCGAAGACGCCGGTAATTTGACCACCTACAATAATCGGCACGTTTGTAATATTGACTTCCATTCGGTTGCCGCTCGACTGAATCAATGTCGTCTCATAATTTTGCGGCAACCCCCTCCGTGCACGGTCAAAATGATGCTGCGCCTCCTGTTGATGCTTTTCATCAATTAGATCGATAAAGCGCAGTTCGCCCATCCGTGCACTCGTATAGCCGCTTTGGATTTCGGCAACCGGATTGAGATTGTACAGCCGCCCATCCATATTAAACGAATAGACACCGGACGGATTATATTCAACGAGCGACTTATAGCGCTGCTCGCTTTCCAACAGCCGTTGCTCGGCAAATTTGCGATCCGACACATCGCGTGATACGGCGACGATCGTACCGGATATCCCTCGACCACTTTCACCAGCATGCGTAGCGCTTGATTCCAGCCATACATAATGTCCATCTTTGTGTCGGAAGCGGTAGCAGATCGTATGCTGTTCCCGTGCATATAATACCGATTGAATATACATACGCACGATAGCACGATCTTCGGGATGATAATAATCGGTAGCACATTGACCGACCATCTCGTCCGGCTCATAACCGAGCAAGCGGGTCAACGAAGGGGAAGCATACAAAAAACGAAGCTGATCGTCCGCCGTGTGCGTAGAGATCAAATCCATCGTATTTTCGGACAACATCCGGTACTGACGTTCACTTTCACGAATCAGATCAGCGAGCAGACGTTGCTCTGTAATATCCTGAACGGTGCCGATCATCCGGCGCTCATGCCGTTCTTCCGCATACAGCAATCGTCCATGAATCGCAATCGTTTTGACCGGATGGACGCTATCTTGCAGTCGACATTCCAAATGAATGCTGCCTTCGGTCATCATACGCCGAAACGCCTCACTGACGTTGCCGCGATCATCAGGGTGAATTCTGGACAAAAAGCGCCGATAAAGCAGTACCGGTGCTTTCTGCTTCATATGAACAATTTCAAAAAACTTAGGCGTACAGTTCAGCTCGTCCGTATCCATATTCCACTCCCAGCAACCAAACCCGCCGATATCTTGGGCAAGCGTTAGACGTTCTTCGCTCTGCCTAAGCCGCTCATCCGCTTGCTTGCGCTCGGTAATATCTTTGGCGGCACCAAAAATACCGACGACCCGCTCCCCACTTGCCACAGGTGCATACGTCACGTCCAAATACAACGTATGACCTTGTTTATGATAAATTTCCGCTTCGAATTGCACCGATTCCCCACACATCACCTGGTTAAAATAAGGCGAACGGAAGTATAATCGCTCCTTGCCGAAAATTTTGCTTTTATCAATCGTCAACAACTCCTCCAGCGTATAGCCAGTCATACGCAATACGGCAGGATTCGTATAGACATAATTACCCTCCATATCCATCACATAGATGGCATCCGGATGATGCTCAAAAAGCGGACGGTACACACCGCTGCCAGCAATGAGATTATGGAGCATATCGTAGTCGTGCTTGTCCAAATGTTTGTCCCCCTCATTACAACGTTTGGCATCGTACACGGAGTCTTCATGTGCAATGATTCGTTCATTCCGCCCGGCAGCTTACACCGACCAAGCATACGTTAACACGATCATCCTTGCTATTTGCCGTTGAACTTAAGAACCTTTCAACTGAAAAGCAAAGAAGCGACTAACCGCATCCATCACATCCAGTCGGGTCATCAAACCGGCAGCGCTATGTTCTACACCTTCCAGCACATACAAGTCGACTTGCGAGCCTGCTTCATACAGTGCATCATACAGCAACTGGCTTTGACGCAGCGGCACCATCTCATCCGCATCGCCATGTACGATCAGAAACGGCGGCAATGTACTTTGCCGCTCGGCATTTGTACGAATATGCGTCATCGGATTCGCCAGTGCGGCATTGTCAGCTTTATCACGGATCGATCCGCCCAGCAATAACGAAATGACCGGCTGCGCATACTCGGACTGAAAATCGGTCAATACATCGGTCGGTCCACAAAAATCAACAACCGCACTGACACGACTAGAATAGCCTGCCCACTGCCCAACCTCATCCCATTGCGGCTGATCTCCGGTCACACCGGCAAGTGCAGCTAGATGGCCGCCAGCCGAATGCCCCCAGATGCCGATATGCTCGGTATCAATACCGTATTCATCCGCATGAGCACGCAGGAAACGAATCGCTGTTTTTACATCATGAAGCTGCGCCGGGAATGGCGCGCGATTGACGGTACGATATTGGATACAGGCGATGACATAACCCTGACTTGCCATCGACGACATCATCGGTACATGCTTATAATTGTCCGCATCTAGCCATGAGCCTCCAACTATCCAGACGATAAGCGGTAACGGCATATGGGATTGCGGACGCAAAATATTCATTTTCAGTGTATGTCCATTTGGAAAACGGGCAAATTGAATGTCTGGAATCATCTGTACAAAATAATAATCTTCCGTCTGAAACGGCAACTGCTTAATCTCTGACAACGTATTCCCTCCTGTTGCTATGATCAAAACATTACTGCTTTCATTATATCAGCTTCCGCGTACAATGTATGTGGATGCGCCAAATGACATGAAGATGCTTGACGGCGATTTTAATATTCGGCAATATAAGGGTAAAAGCTTCACTTATTACGAAGCCAGTTATTGAAAGTGAGGAACTATGCATTGATTAACATCACTGGTGTATATGTGCCTGAGCTACTGTCCGAAGAAACGATGGAACGAATGCGTACAGCGGTGTCCGAAGAACGCCGCCAGCAATCATTACGCTTTCAGCGGCAGCAGGACGCGCAGCGCAGCCTGCTTGGTGAATTGTTGGTGCTTTATATTTTGCAGGAGCGTTATCAGCTCCCAGCAGATACACTGACATTCAGCAAAAACAGCTATGGTAAGCCATATCTGAGTGAGCACACCGATATTCATTTTAATCTGTCCCATGCGGGTGATTGGGTCATCTGTGCCGATGGAAATGTACCGGTTGGCGCCGATATCGAACGTGTGCGACCGATCGATTTTGCGATTGCCGAACGCTTTTTCACCGCTTCTGAATATAAGCTGCTTATGAACACAGCTGAACAAGACCGACTTCAATTATTTTACACGCTCTGGACATTAAAGGAAAGTTATATCAAGTTTATTGGCAAAGGGCTATCGATCCCGCTTGATTCCTTTTCGATCGAGTTGATCGAGCCGGATAGGGCGCGTCTTGCTGCCCCTGATCCTGAGGAGGATTCATCCGGCGGCTGGGATGATCACTGCGAGCAAACGTGCTTTTTTCGCAAAATCAATCTCGATCGTGAGCACCAGCTATCCGTATGCAGTGCTGTTGCGTTCGGGCCGCGCCCACTCATTATGGTCGATTGGAGCGAACTGCTGCCAGAACATAATAATTAAGAGCAGCATCGTTTATAGTCGTCTTACTATGGCAAATATGCAGTCTCGTTACCGGATTCGATGGTTGCTATAAATAATGAGCAGCAGCATAATCGCTAGCAGCGGCAACAATCGTAGCTGACTATGTAAACACAGTTCAAAGCCCGCTAGCTGTCGTCGAAGACAGAGCGGGCTTTTTGCTGTAGGCATATGATAACGGTGTTGAAAACGATATCTCGCTATTGCCTGTTAGAAATTAAACTATTCAAAGTTGACGACGTATTCGTTGGCATTTCGTTCATTACAAAGATTCGCAGTTGGCATCGTAACGATCAATATGTTTATGATCAAATACAGCTGAGCCGCCGCTGATCAACGTTGCAACAACTCTGCTCTAGCACTACGATACACATGATCGAGCACCCGAATACGCTCCATCGCCTGCATTAATCCATGCTCGGCAATACTTTGCTCACTGCCATTATGACCGTGAAGGCGCACTTGCTCGGTAAATGAGCGCAGTTGATTCACATAATAATTCAGCGGCTCAAACAATTGCTGATGTGTTTGTCCAATCTCCTGCCCATCTTGCAGCAGCGCGATTTTGAGTTTCATTTTGTAAAAGCCCAGATTGCAGCGAAACACATCCGGAATCGTTACAATCGCCTGTTCAAAATGAAGCACATGCCGACACGCATAGGGCTGCTCAAACGACAATACCGCTGATGCGACAAAACCATCATCTGCTACAGCCTCCGCTTCAAATGTCCAATCACAACCGTTCGGGCCGTTAAACTCGGATGTTCCTTTGAAATCAAACTTCGACAGTCCTTGCTCTCCGCTAATTTGCTGCACAAATTGCAGCCAGTAACAACCTAAATCCCACCAACAACCCCCACCTTCTTCCGGTCGACTGCGATAATTGTCCAAATGATCATGGCGCGCCGGAATCGTAATCCGGGTGGAAGTGCGCAGCAATTTGCCGTATGTGCTGTTCTCTACTAGAGCGCGAACCGCTGCCTGCCACGGATGATGCGCTACCATCATCGCCTCTGCCAGCAACAATCCACGCTTCCGTACCGCCGCCTCCAATTGCGGAAGCTGCTCCGCTTGCAAACAAAGTGGCTTTTCCACTAGCACATGCTTACCTGCTTCCAATGCGCGTACAATCCAATCGGCATGCAGCGCATTACCAAGCCCGATATATACCGCATCCAGCAGCGGGTCAGCAAGCAATTCGTCCAGCGTAGCATAGATGACCGGCACGCCATATTGCTCGCCCATCAGCTGCGCTTTGGCAAAGGTGCGATTGGCGACGCCATGAATATGCAGCTCGTCCACATACACGGCTGGCTCTAATACGGCACGTGGCACGATGCCAGAACAGCCGACAATACCCATTCGTACCGGACGGGCACCAGACAGTCGCTCCGGCGCCACTTTAGCCGGAAAAGGAATCACTCTGGCGGTGGAATTCATAATCCCGCCTCCCCTGCCGTCTGCTCGATCGCTGCCCTATACATTGCCACATATCGTTGTGGATAAGGGGTCAACTGCTGTCTTGCCGCCAGCAAATTGTGATGCAACTGTTCCAAAATATCCGTTCCACCGCCATAGTCGCTCATCCAGCGCGCATACGTAATCCCATACCCGTACTGCTCCCATAGCTCGGCATTGCGCTGCTCATGCTCGCCAAACGGGTCCAAAAAAATCACCGGCGTCCCGGAAGCAAACGAATCCGCCAACGTACCGCCGCCCGGCTTGCTCACAATCGCTTTGACCGACCGCTCCAGCTCGCACAGCTTATGATAATCCGGATGAATCTCATATCGCTCCGGCTCACCCTGAATAACACGGGCAAAAGGCGGAAATGTATGCTTGCCTTCATCATTTTGCTGCCATGTACGCCAGTCAGGGTCCATGCGGTAATAACGTTGTCCTTGCTCCGTGCTGCCTGGCGCATCGCCTTCGTACAATACGATATTAAGCGCATACCCGGCTCCATGTAAACCGTCCAAATGCTCCCGATACGTGCCCATCCCCCAGCCGCCGCCATGAACGAGCAGTCTTTGGTCGCGCTGGTCATAAGGCTGTACCGGATCGGAACCGGCAATATCGATATACGTGCTCATCGGCTGCTCTCCATCTCCGAACAACCATACTTCACGATACCGCTCACCTAGCGCATCGATACGTCGCTTTACATTTTTCCAGGAAGGCGAGTCCATCACATCCAAATACAGCAAATCTACTTCCAGCGGCTCGCCAAGCTGTTCCCGATACAGTTCTAGCACATACACCCAATGTCCAGACAAACAAATAAAATGGCGTCTGCCCTCCGCCTGCCAGCGTTGTAGCAGCTCATCTACCTGCCCGGCATCCATACTTTTGCGAATGTCCTGCGGGATACGTTGCGACATAAGCGCCACTGAGAAATTATGATGATATTCGCGCCGGCTATGATCGACCCGACTGCGCTGCGCATCTTGCATCACATTTTCAAAAACGAGCACTTCGGTCGTAAGCCCATGACGTTTTAGACTAGCTTCGACAAGCAAGCCTGGTGTGTAAAAGCCAAGCCCAAAGCCTGAACATAAAATAGTTACCGTCATCTCTATTCTTCCCTCCTCTAATGCGGATATGAAGATCGATACGGATATTGCTTCATTCGTAGGCGCTTTCATAGACGGTGTATTGCCTGTGCAGATCGAATTGACTGCGGCATTGCCTATGTTTAATTCAGCACTTTTACATCGCGATTATCCAGCAGTGTTTCAAGCCGATCCAGCAATTCCCGCTTCTGCTGCTCATCTGCCGCAACAGCCGACAAATACAATCTGCCTTTACGTTTGCTGCCCATAGGCGCATCGCGATGATTGACCGACCATGCCGCCGAAGTGAGCGGCAAAATACCGCTACCGCGTTCCGGCATAAACAATAGCCCCTGATGCTCTAGCTCAATCAACAACTGTTCATACGTAAAGCTGCCGTCATGAGACACGGTGTAATTGGTCATATTACCGACCAATCCGTATTGGCGCAAATAGCGGTCGATGCTATGTTTGATCAAACTCATCGATTTGCGCGCATTGATCTCGACCATCGGCTCGATCGTACCGTCTTGCAATGTCATTGAATCGATACACACATGCCCAAAATATCCGTCCCGGTACAGCAAACGCCCGATATCGATCATCGTATCAAAATACGCACTGCGCTCGAGCCGCTCCATAAACTGTGCATCCGGTGACAATGATTCACGATAAGCAAATTGGGAATTGGCAAGCCATTGCACCGATAAAATATCGATATCGCCCTGCTCGGTAATGTGGAACTGGCATGAAAAATCGCGTTCCTTATGCAAATAGCGTTCCAGCACAAACTGCACATGACGCCCCTTCTGCTCCTGTTTGCGTACGCTGTTTACGATCCGCTGTAGCAATGCAGGGGAATCGATATGTAGATTGCCTTTACCGGAAACGCCATAATTGTCCTTGATCATAAAGCTGCCGTCCTGTAGTAAAGTGCCGCCCACTAGTTCCAATTCGGCTGCACTGCGTACAAGCAGCCCTGGATTAGCAAGTTCAAGCCGCTCTTTCATCAAAGCGGAATAATGCTTCGTATTGACCGTTCGTACCGTTTCAAGCTGTGGCTGCCTTGCCACAATACTATACCGCTGGCTCGTTTCGTTAATATAAGGAACCCAGGCAAATGGCGACAATTGCGCGCCGGCGAGTGGCAATTGAGCAGCGACCGCTTGCCCTTGCTCATATAATAGCCGAAAGACGGAAATCGGCTGTTCCGTCTTGTTCTGTTGCAGCAATTGACCGCCGCTATGCAGCGACTGAGATACTGTAGCCGTATCAGCATGCAAAAGCGGTTCCAAATCGCTGCGCGCTGTCGCAAAATCAAAGCCAAGCGCCGCCGTATAATCACGCTGGCACGCTTCCATCGCATACCGTGTTAACAACAGATCACCAGGCTGGCAAAAAGCGAACAATAGCTCATCCATCGCCGTTACAATCCGCTCTGCTTCTTGATCAGGCAATGAAGGCAATGTTGCCAAATTAGGTTCACGCCAATGCAATTCGGCTTCAAATGTCCCCATATGCAGTACAGCTTGTCCAGCGGCTTCACGTATCGATTCACGCATCATGATCCCTCCTTGTTAGAATATAAGGACTGCCCGCACGAATGCGGACAGTCTAATGGATCGTTCGCTAACACTACGGCTGAGACGGCGCAGGGACGCTAACTTTGCTAGCTGCATACTGTAGTTTTTTTAATTGCATTTCAAATTCATCCAACATACGTTCATTGTTTGCCAAATACCGATCAAGTGCAGCACGATCACGGCGAATACCCATTTTGTATAACATCATCAACTGGCGCCGTGCCATCTGTTGCACCCCTTCCATACCGCTGCGCAAGCTTGCTCCATCCGCTCCTAACAGTCCCTCATGATCTGTGACAAACTGAGTCGTATAACGTAGCAGATGCATCCAACTTTCAATCCGCAGATGATAATAGATTAGCGCACATGTCGCTTCAAACGCCGCATCATCCAGCTCCTGCATCGAGGCGAGCTGCGTATTCAGGTAACGATATGCCGCCATACCGTTCGCGCTGCCATCCGCGTCGATGCTGCCTGCCAGAAACTCGGCAACATGTTCCGCACAAGCAGACATCAGTTGCTCCGGCTGCACCGTATGTTCGGTTTCCCCGCTCATATACGCATATTCGACCACTCCGTCCAGCAGCTCGGACAACGGGATTGTACCGTTATAACCAAGCACCTGACCCGCTTTATCAAGCAAATAATAATCAGCGATATGCGCTGTATTCTGCTCGGCATGCAGACCGTACAGTTGAACGACATGCCCTTTACCCGGACTTTCTACATACAGTTGATTGTAAATCAGATTCGATGTTTCCATATGCAACAGCAGCGTTTGCCCGCTATCGAGCACTTCATACCAATCTTGCAAAATGGCGACACGATCACGAGCGGACAAATCAACTACTTTATAATGCACACCGATACCGGTATGAGCTTCCAGTTCTTTCAGCATATGCACCATCGGGCATTGACCAAATGTATCATACTGTCCGTTATAAGCGATAAACGGGCCATTACATAACATATAAATATCCGATTCTTCCAGCGTCATCCCTTTTTGATTCAGCATGCCACGCACGACGCCATAAAAGCAGTGATTGATGACGACCCGATCTTCCATAATTTGCAGCAGATCGGCAACTACAATTTCTCCATTTTCCGGTACTTGCACAGAATCGATAATATGCTGCACTTCTTCAGGCGGCAAACCAAGCACATCAATATCGAGTGACACTAACGTTTTGTCGTTTTGACTCATGATCGCTTCGCCCCTTCCGATCAAATATAGTTCAGCGATTGCAGCCCGCTCGCCCCGTGCAAATAAAGTACACTGCATTTGGAGCAAGCCGGTGTAAGCCCGCCTTCATTGATCGTCTGCCGAATCCGGTCATATTCCTCTGAATCCCAAATATCGCGCAAGCTTTGATTTTTCAAATTGCCGACCGTAAACTCGGAGAAAAATTTGCACGGTAGCACGCTGCCATCCGGAATAATATCCGTACGCGATGTGAGCGCAAGACAGTTGTTGGAGCAGCGGCTCGTCATTTCTTCGCCGTGAATAAATTTGTCGATCTCATCGTAGTCCAGCCCTGGCTGATAACGAATTCGTATTTTCCATACCCGTTCATTGATCGCGTTCAGATCGTTCATAAGCGCTTCCATATTGTCCGGGTTAATTTTGTATTTAAACGCATGCCAGCTACTAATATGGCGTTCATCAAGCTGACGCAACCAGCTGAATTTTTCGGTAAAATAATGATCCATCTTCACCGACGTTTCGCGCGAAATATACCACGGGAAGCAGAGCATGACGAGATCAAGCTTTTTCGATTCAAAAAATTCCAACAGCTCGGTCATACGTCCGATCATATTGTCATTAATGACCGCATGCACAGAAATGCGACCTTTGTACAATCCTTGTTCACGCAGCTCGACCAGTCGATCGATTTCAGCCATCGTTTTCTTAAATGTGCCTTTACCGCGAATAAGATCATGTTCCTTCTCAAACCCTTCCACCGCAATGAGCAGCTCCAGATTTTCGGACAGATCGAGTATTTGATCCAAATGCTTGTTAATCAGCAGACCGTTTGTACAGATCGTCATCTCGCGGCGATCATTTTGGATATGTCCCAAAATTTCACTGAATTGACGGTGAAACATCGGCTCTCCGCCCCATAAATACAGACGTGATTTAACCGCTTTCGTATCGTCCAGCAATTGCTTGAAGATCGCCGGATCAAGGTCCATATTTTGCTCGGCTTTGTCCATCTGATGATGATAGCCGTCTTCATTCCACTGAAAGCAATGCGTACAACGCAAATTACAGCGATTCGTCAGCTTGATGCCAAGCGATTGCGGTAACTCGGTTTTGTACGTAGGGTCTTTCATTTTGTTACGGTAGGATACAGCGGCATTGCGAATTGTGCGTTTAATTAACTTAAATGCTTCACGGTCAATCGTGACTTCACTTCTTGGCTGCATGTATAACACCTCTTTCGTCAATTTGAAAGGCGGGTCGTTCCTACATTGCGATTTGGTTTGTTTTCGGACCATTCACTTCTCACACATGCTCATACGTACAGACATCTGTCTGCGTTATGCTAACAAGGTCCCCATCATCCTAGTATGTTCACAGTTAATGATCAAAAGCAGCCTACGACATGTAGTGTTACATGGCACCTGCCACATCCTGTTTTGCCATCCCACTATACAGTTTTCGACGTTTTATTGCGTCACGGTCTTACATTATATGTAAGACCTAAGCTTCCATCGTTTGTGTGTTTTCTCCGGTTTTTGCCTGATTGACAAAGTTACAAAATCCAGCAATCGAGCCGAGATGATCCATATCAAATTGTTCAAAATCGATCTCTACATCGTATTCATCTTCAATCCGCAAAATAAAATGAATTAACTGGAGGGAGTCCAAACCAGCATCATGGATAATATCCGAATCCGGACCAAGTTTGGTTAAACAAGCGGGGTCTTCCTTCACGTCACTAATCATTTGAATCAATTGCTCTACAGAAACACCGGACTGCTGCATTCTAATTCCTCCTTTAAAATGATGTGCACATACGAGAGAATCAGTTCAAGCAAGCGTAACGAGCTGGCAAAAATACAGTAGATACAGGCATGAGATACAATCTTCATTCTGTCCTGTTTCATATTCTTTTTTTTGGCATAAAAATACATATACTGGAATATGAAAGAACATACGTCTATCATGTTTCATCCCTGTTCATTAGTCAATGCTCCAAATCGGAAACCGTGCCAAAGACCCATAATGTTCAAATAAAGCAATTATTTCCCTTACTAAAATGATTAATTTTCTGTCTTTTACACATAAAAAATCACATTAACTATGCTTAAACTAGTAATAAAACATTATTTTCCCACAAAAAAATCCACTTTCTCCACTTTATACTGTCGAATCAGTGTAGGAGCGCAAATTTACAATTTATACAATTAGTTGAATAATTATTGCATAAACATTAGACCGATTATTTCGAGCCAAAGCTGCTTGCTGCTAAGCGAAATCAGCTTCCCAATTAGCAGCTAATCGATACAGCTTCGCTCACTGTCTACAAATTTGTTATATTCCGTTATATGTACAATATGATTTATGCCTGCTGTCGATCTGTATTGATCTACTTCCGCTATATACTGTTTAGCCGATGTATTGCTTCAACATGGAATTCAATTCCGATTAGCTCTGTCTACACTGTATGGATGAGATCAATATTGTTACATGTGAGTGTACGCCGCTCTCTATCTTGCTGACGCTTTTGTTATACTGCCATCTGCCATCTCGTTCGCATTATAGCGCCATTACAGCGCTAGCTCATCTGCATTTCTATACCGTTGTTCAAGTCACGATATGATTATATTAACAAGTACTGTGGGGATCACACTCTGATTCGACAACCTTTTGAGTACATTTTGTCGGTCATTCATTATGCCTGCAACCTTCTTTACTACAGGTTCAAGAATAGGTAACAGGCAAAATACGATCGAAATTGCGAAAAGATTCGGTTTCCAGACCATTTTATGCCTCAATGGAGCATTTGCAGCTCTGGATGGAATAGCCAAAAGCCCTATTCACTGCAATGGATAAGCAGCAAATAGGGCATAAAATAAATACTTTAGCTTAACATCGTTATAATGATCCTAGGTCAACAAGCCCGGTGTATGCTGCCGGATGTGCAGCGGGTAAACAGCAAATGGTATTCGTTTACAGCAATGGACTGCGCCGCGCGGGCACAACATGTTCAAATCCGTACGCAATCCGCAATAATGTAGGCTCACTGTAAGCCGTGCCCATAAAACTGATGCCAAATGGCATACCGTCACGACGATACCCTGCCGGCACCGTAATCGCCGGATAACCAACCGTTGCTGGTGTATCGGTAAAACCGGGGCTAAAGATCGCATCCAAATGATGCGTCTGTAACAGACGATCGATACCGTCGACACGCGCTTGCCTGCCGAGACGCAGCCGAGCGTTAATGTATGCCGGCTCTGTCATCGTGCCAGATGTTTCATACTCCGCTTTCAGCAGCATTTCCTGACCGTAACGAAGTGCTTCCCGATGATGCAAATGGTTAAAATCGATCATCTCTTTAAGTGAACGCACCGCCGTATGCGAACCGAGTGTGGACAAATATCGATTCAATGCAGATTTAAACTCATACAGCAATACATCAAAGTTCTCGCCTGCTGTATGCGGCAAATCGACACCTTCTACGATGATCGCCCCGGCATGACGCATCGCTTCGATGGAAGCTTCCATAATCGCACATTCTTCTTTATTGTATTGTTCAAGCAGCGCACGATTAATACCGATGCGAGCGCCGCGTAGCCCATCAGCAGACAAACATGCCGTATAATCAGGCAATTCCGGCGGCTGTAACAATGTAGCTGCGTCACGCTCATCGCTGCCTGCTAACACACCGAGCAGCAAAGCGGCATCTTGCACTGTACGTGCCATCGGTCCCGCCGTATCCTGTGTATACGTAATCGGAATGATGCCTGTGCGACTGATCAATCCGAGCGTAGGCTTAATGCCAACCAGACTGTTGCAGGAAGCCGGATTCAAAATCGAGCCTGACGTTTCCGTCCCGACCGCTACGGCGCACAGATTCGCCGCCACTGCCGCAGCGGAACCGGAACTGGAACCGCCCACATCCAATCGACCAATGCCGTACGGATTGAGCGTTTGCCCACCGCGCGCACTGTAGCCATTTTTCATCTGAAAAGCCATAAAATTCGCCATTTCGGTCAAATTCGTTTTGCCCAAAATGATCGCTCCAGCATGGCGCAATCGCTGCACCAGATGAGCATCTGCAGGCGCAAACGAATCCGCTAGCGCCAGCGAACCCGCAGTCGTATGCATATGATCCGCTGTATTGATATTGTCTTTAATGAGCACCGGAATGCCGTGCAATACGCCGCGAATATGCCCGGCAGCACGCTCTGCATCGAGCTTCTCCGCGATATATAGCGCATCCGGATTCAGCTCGATCACCGCGCGCAAACATGGCCCCGCTCGATCCACATCGGCAATCCGCTGCATATATTGAGTCGTCAGCGACACCGCTGACTCCGTGCCTTCCTCCATCCACTGCTGAAGCTTATACAGCGTCGCTTCCTGTAACGAAAATGTCATACCGCCACTACCCCTTTCACCCGTGCGAAGCCTAATTGTATCCGCCCGTTGGAGCGGTAACGGATACAGCTTCTTTTATCATAAGCGAAAAAGGCGGCGTGTACCAACCGATATTGCAATTTGTGTACATCCAGCTTAGCTCATTTGTAATTTAAAATTTGAATCTTTTGCTTGCTGAAAAGATAAGTAGAGCGGCTGCAAGACAATGCCTATTGTGCAAATATGATATAGTTGTTAAAATTGCTGTTTTTCGGCGGGTATTTTATTAGTTAGCATTACACATGCTCATTGCGGATTTTGTATACGTGGCATTACGCTACTTTAATTAAGCAGAAAGCTCAATCTTCTGCCTCGTAGTTGCCGGGCAACATATCGTAGTCTGCTTCACTTTTGCATAACAAACGATACTGCTGCCATGTCAAAGCAATCCCGATTCTGATCTACATATTATAAAAGGAGCAGCCTATGCAGCTTACCGACATCCAACAGCAGTCGCTTATCCAACATATTCGCCAGCATTGTGCGGCTGAAGTCATTATTTTGCTCGGTTCGGCGGCACGCGGTGAGTTGCGCATCGACAGTGATGTAGATATCGCCTATATTGCAGCCCCACAGGCAAACCCGCTCACTACGTATCGACGCTTCCGCATTGCCCAACAACTGGCTGAACGGGTACAGCGCGATGTCGATCTGATCGATTTTGACCAATCGAGCACTGTCTTTCAATTGCAAATTGCCACTACCGGACACATACTGTATGAACATAACTCATTGCTCAGGCAAAACGCTTGGCTACAAGCTTATCGTGATTATGCCCTACTTGGCGATTGGCGCGAACCTGTGCTTGCAGCATGGCAAAAAGGAGGACGATCTGCGATGAACCGCGATATTTTAATTAACAAAGCCGCAACGATCCGGCACTGCGTTACCCGTATTGAACAAGAATACGCTGGCGATGCGGAAAATCTGTACAATCTGACACGTCAAGATTCGATCATTTTAAATTTACAACGTGCCTGTGAAGGTTGTCTCGACCTGGCGATGCACCTGATCTCCGCTCATAAACTTGGCATCCCCCAAAGCACACGCGATGCATTCGATCTACTGCAACGCAACGGGATCATCGACCGCACACTTAGCAGTAGCCTAAAAGCAATGATCGGCTTCCGCAATATCGCCATGCACGACTATCAAGCCGTACAGGTAGAAATTTTGGAGGAAATGATCGCGGAACAACTGCCTGATTTTGAACGCTTTATTGCCAGTGTGGAGCAGGTTGGTTAGGTTAGGTTAGGTTAGGTTAGGTTAGGTTGGGTTGGGTTGGGTTGGGTTGGGTTGGGTTGGGTTGGGTTGGGTTGGGTTGGGTTGGGTTGGGTTGGGTTGGGTTGGGTTGGGTTGGGTTGGGTTGGGTTGGGTTGGGTTGGGTTGGGTTGGGTTGAATGACATATATAGAAGGAATACAATCAACGGTTTGCCAATATAACGAGAATCATGACAACGATCAAACCAACGATGCCAAATGTGCCAATATGACCTTCCCGCGCACGTCATTCTCGCTGATCTGGCAAAAATTTATATTCAGCCCAAAATAAACAGCTTCCAAGCAGATCATTTACGATCACTTGGAAGCTATTTGTTTTGAGATTACTATGTTATACACTCTACCGAGATGTATACGCAAACCGACATGTTGCAAGCAGCATGTACTGTAATGATATACTTGCCCAGCAACACAGTGTACGTACCGATCCCTATAATTTAGGAAGCAAGTGGCACCGACTGCTTGGCTTCAGTTGGCTGCTGCTGTCTGGAAATGGCGAACAATACGCCCCAGATGAGCATAAAACCGAGCAATTGCGGCCAAGTGATCAGCTGTCTGTATACGATCCAGTTGATCAGTACGCCAACCATCGGGAAACTTAGCTCTGCTAGTGTGGCGACCGATGCTTTAGTTGTAGACAATCCTTTGTAATACATGAGCAGACTGAGCAAACCAGGCAGCAGCGCTTGTCCGAGCAGATTAAGCAGGATCAGCAATACCGGAATCGTACCGGCTGGCAGTCCCCAAGCGGCATTTTCATGCACTGTCAGTACGATCAGCAGCGGAATCGCCAGAATGAAGCGCAACGATGTGACCGTTTCGTACTTCATTTTACCAACCATCAAGCGTCCCATGACGGTAGAACCGCCCCACAGTGCAGCCGCCCCAAGCGCAAGCAGTGAGCCGACTTGTGCCAGATCGTTCATATGACCGAGCGGCAAAGTAAAGCCAAATGTGAGCAAATACGTACCGACCAGCGCCAGCAAAAATAACCAGCCAAAACCGCGTGGCAGCACTTCTTTCAGCAGCAGACGTGCCAGCACGATCGCAAACAGCGGCTGCAACTTTTGCAGTAAAAGTACCGCGTTCAGATCACCGTACGTTAAGCCCATCGTAAACAGCACGGTCGCAATCGCGGAGCCGCCCCATGACAGGAACAATAGCGCACCGATATGTTGCCATTTCAGCCCGCGTAGCTCATGGCGATTGACCCACAAAATTGGAGCCGCCGCCAACATCGCTACTAAGTGCTCCAACAGCACGATTTGAGTCGAAGTGAACGATTCCAGCAATAAAATACGGAATAACGGATCAACACCCCATAATGCTGCTCCCAAAAAAACGAGCCAAAAGCCACTTTTAATCGTACGTTGTTTCGTTGCTTGTGCAGATTGGAACCGATAATTAACATTTTCCATCATTCAAACTCCTCATGTCATTAGAATTTGAATAGGCGATCTCATACGGAAAGCCCCTGAGCATCGAAAATCGACATTCAGGGGCTGATCAAATAAACATGTCAGTCTCGTAAATGCCGAACAATATGCGTCGACAAATACACCTGTGCAGGTTTATCCATTGATCTTCTCCCATCCGGACTTTACCGTCGGCTCTGGAATTACACCAGATCAGTCAACTGCTCTATACAGAACAGCGAGTCGCGGGCTGTTGTCGAATGAATCGACATTCACCGCCGGTTAGGAATTTCACCTTACCCCGAAGACCTCTATTCGATTAGTTAAAATCATAGTTAAAACATACAATAATGATGCTTTTCATTAACGGTGCGAAAGTTTTTTGAAAATTTCACAAATTAACTGTTCAATAAATCTCATTATAAAGATACTTTTCGTAACTTGCAACTATTTTGTACATTAAAACTAAAATTATATTCATTCTGATGCGCAAACACGGGATTAACATAGTAATCATGCGCATGTACGCAAAATCGCTAGAACTATAGGTCTAAACTAATATTTCATTCCTAATTTTGTTGTTATATGGATGTTAGGGCGATATAATGAAGCTGATTTAACCGTAAGACCATTGTTACATACTTTGATACTTGAAAGGGGTAGGGTCATTTGGATTACAATAACACACCTCCAGGCTATCCACCACAGCCAGGTCAAGCTGCACAGGTCATTAGCGTCAAAGATTGGATGATCACACTGTTGTTGCTGGCAATTCCGCTCGTGAACATCATCATGCTGTTTGTATGGGCATTTAGCGGAGGAACAAATCGTTCCAAGTCTAATTATGCCAAAGCCGCTCTAATCTGGGCAGCGATCTGGATCGTTGTTTACATTATCTTCTTTGCACTTTTCGGTGCCGCGATGTGGACGAATATGCAGCATATGCAAAATATGAGCTATTGATGCTCACGCAGGAGCGTCTGCATTACGTTCATTCGATGCAGCAAACAACGTAACCATTATCGTAGCATAGTTGCTATGTGCTGGATATACGCATGTGTTGGATGGGCAAAAGTAAGTGCATACCTTATAAGATTGTATGGAATACAAAAAGAAGCCCTACGCAGGGCTTCTTTTTGTTATACCGTCTGTAGAAATATGATTTTCAACATTATCCCTATATGAGCGTAACTATACTAAATGTACCATGTCACACATTTAAGCGAGTCAAACTATTAGAGCATATAGATGGAACAATGTTGGCAAACCCGATCAGAGCATCGAAACTTACGATCCAAACCATTATAATTGCTTCGTACCGACCCTTTATTGTAACGAACAATTTCGATCTATCGCCATACTTACGCTATACTAGCAAGCTGTCTGACCGACTCCATCGTATGCGCCTCTACCTTCATCACACTATGAACATTGTCTAAGCGATATGACGTTAAACTCCACATGTAACGCGGTTAGCCTACTAGCCAGCCGTATTACCGCTCTCTTAATAACGATCCAGCACAAGCTGTGTTTTGAGCGAATCTTGCGGCAAAAGCCAGCCTTTATTTTGCAAAGCTTGCATCAATTGATCGCGTTTTTTGGAGGCATCAGAATACTGATCCGCTTTAAACGAAATTTCGATAACCGGTTCTGTGCCTTCCCCGTCTGCTTTACGGATCGGCCATACTTCAATATCTACATCCAGACCGTTCCAGCTTCCTTCGTATTTACTCGCCATAATCGGGCCGTACACACGCGAGTTTTTCAGTTTGTCTTTGCCCCAATTGGACGATTTCCAATTTTCCAGCTTGCCCGGAATATTATCGATTACAAGCTCCAATGCCTTTTTCGCTGACGGCAATGATGCACTGGAATCGGGCGCTTTGCTGTCTTTATCGTTGGATAGACTCAATGTTTGCTTGCTGTAGCCCCAATCGACTTCGGCATCATAATTCGTATCGTTCGCATCAAAACCGTCTTTATTCGCTTCGTCTAAGGCGGCGTCAATATCGCCATTTTCGATCGCATAACGTTTTTTGTAAGTCATTTCGTATTTGGTTTTATTTTCTTTTTTGCGCAGACGTACATTCCAGCCTGCTTCATTCAATTTCTGGTTGTTTGTATCAAAGTATTCGATTGCAATCTTTTGCGGCTTAGACGGCAGGTTAAATGCACTGCTGAGCTCGTTAGTCGGCGTACCGTCTGCATTTAACACAGCCTGCTTCAGTACAAATTTCACTTCGTACGTTGGTGTCATATTTGCCGCAGCTTCTGTTGGCGCAGGCTGTGCGACCATCACCATGCTTGCAAGCAATGTACCACTCATCCATACTGCAACTGTCTTTTTCCAGCTTCCTGTTAATCGATTCACCTGTTTACTCTCCCCTTATTCATTTCGAATGAGTCTTACGACTTAACTCTTTTATTTTAAAAAACAGGCATTAGCGTAACATCAAGCTTGCTGTGGAGGATGATCAAATTTATATATACTCTCTGTATGGAAATGATGAATTATTCAATGGCTACTAGTAGGTTGTCTCAAATTAAAATTGTGTTTAAACGTCCCTAAGTCGATTCAGCACCAAGCCATTGTTGGATCGAAAAACTGTAAATGTATTCGAGACAAGCTGCTAGTAGGCTGACCGCGTTAAATAAGTAGTTTGCTCGTGCAGAGCAGCGATGTTGTCCTGCTACAATTCCAGTGTATTTTCATAAGATAAAGTGAATGAGACATTGAATTTAAGCTGGTCAGCCTACTAGTTTATCGACCTTTCCAAACAACAAAATACCGGAGCAGCCGCCCTATCGCTGCATCCGGTACTTGAATGTTCATTTGAGCACTGTAGACTTAAAACTCCAACCGCGCCGTCGGCAGCAACGAATAAATGCGCTCATACCCCTGCTCGTGCAAATACGCGGCAAGGCGATCGGTTCGCTGTTGGGTCGCATGCACGAGTACGGATGGTGGACAATTTAGATCATCCAGCATTTGCTGCACATCCGGCAAACCTTGGTGCACTTTGTAGCAAATATGCTCGATCCGGCAGCCGTCTGGCGGTGGTTGTTGTAACAGCTTGCTGCCGAGTGAACCTTTGGCAAGATGTCCGGTGAAAATGACTCGATTGCGCGGATTTGCGCGTAGTCGTTCATAATGCTGACGTGCCAGCTCGCTTTGTAACATGCCATCCGGAGTGAAAATAATGCGGCTTGTATGCTGTGTGTACAAATGATCGGTTGTTTCTGAAGCGAACAGCGGATAGAGTTGTAAAGCATTCAACAATCGTTCCATCCGCTGTACTACACCTTCATGCAGCCAGTCTTCATAGCTATTGAGTAGCTGCATACCTTCCAGCAGTACCGATTCAACGAATAGCGGTACATCCGGATATTGTTCATACGCCCATAACAGCAGTTCCTGTCCGCGGCCGTATAGCGGCACTGGCAACAATACCGAGCCACCGGCTTGCAGTGTATCGTTTATATGCATCTGTAATCGATGCAGTTTATATGCCTGCTGCTCTGGATCGTCGCCATATGCGGCATCGACGATAGCAAGATCAAGGTCGGGCAGTACGGGTAAACATACGGTTGGTTGCGCTGAAGATTGCACGCTCCATCCGGACAGCTTGTTATCGTGTTTTAGCACATTTGCCGCTTGCAATGCGACATCATTTTGCGGCGTCTTATTTAGGTGTAATCGGTCGTAATCGTGTAGACCGTCGCAATCTTGCCCTACATTCTCCACTTGCAGTCCGTTACGACCATACGGCATATTCCCCACTCGTAACGTATCGCCAGCTTGCTGCGCACTCCGTTCCAACACACTGCTAACACTATACTGCACAGGCTGCAAACTGCTCCCAGCGCGATGCAGCGGGCGATCTGCGCTAAGCATTTGCGATTCGGACGTATAATCACCGGAAAAGAATACGTATTTGCCTTTCCAGCACAGCGTGAGCCAGATCGAACCGGGCAAATGACCCGAGCGTCCCCAGCAAATATCCAGTCCCGGTGCAATCTGCCCCCATTGTCCGGGTGCGGCGATATCTTCCACATAACTGTAACAAATGCGCTGTTCATCTTCATCATCATACGGACGAACAATATGGCGCTGATCGGTATACTTTTTCCAAGCGTCAAAATAAGCGGGCAACTGCTGCACCGTCGCTCTTGTCGTCCATACGTGCCCACGGTAACCGTGCCGATACAAAATCGGCAGCGCAATACAGTGATCTTCATGCGCATGGGACAGAAATACCGTCTGCAAATCACCGATCAATGCCTCCATATCGTCCACAAGTGGATATTGTCCGCCGTCTTCTTTTTTTACACCATAATCCAGCAATACATGCTGCCCTGCTTCGGTCAGCAAATAGCTGGAACGACCGTGCTCCCCCGCTCCACCAAGTACCGTTAGCTGCATATTATGTTACGGCTGCTTGCTGCCCGCTCCGGGCAACGCATTCAGAATGAGCAACAGCAGTGTCGTAATGCCGACCGAGACGACAGCCATCGCCATCCCCATCGATACTTCACCTTGCTCAAATTGGGCAAAAATATACGTGGCGGACGTCTGCATCGACGGCGGGAGAATAAGCAAAGACGCCACCAGCTCACGGTTCGAAATCGTAAACGTCATCATCCAGCCTGCGATGATGCCTGGTACAAGTAGCGGCAGCAAAATACGCCGCAATACATACAGTGGACGACCGCCGGACATCGCTCCTGCCTGTAACAAGATCGAGTCGATTTGACCGTAATTCGCTTTTACATATTGCACCGTATACGGCAGAAACAGCACTACATACGTCAGCACGACCATGCCGTACGTATTGTACAGCGGAATCGGCATCCATGATGAATTCCAGAACAGAATCAAGCCGACGACGATCACGATACCAGGTACAGTGTTCGGCATGAGGCTGAACAGATCGATCCACTTTTGCGACAAACGACGGCTGCGGTCGACTTTGAGTGCGAGAAACGTACCGATCACAACCGCAATCGTTGACGAAGCGAGTGACAATGTGAAACTGTTCATCAATGCCTGCATACTGTCTGAACCGGGCTGCAATAGCTCGGCATAATGCTGCAATGTCCAATTGCCTGCGGCGATACCGATCCCGCGCAGCTTGAGCAGCGAAGCGGTAATGACCGAGAAATACGGAATCCCGATCGATAGCACCAGCAGCACAATGACATACAGCCAGCTTAATACACCTTTCCAGCCGCCGAGACGATAACCGCTTTGGCGGCTGCCTTTACCACCGGTCAGTCGGTACGAATAGCGGCTGCTCAGCACGCTTTGAATGTACCACATAACTAGACAGACGCTCAGCAACAACGATGCGAGCGCAGTCGCTTTGCCAAAATCGATCGGCCAACTGGAAATGTAATTATGAATTTCCGATGTCATCACATAATAACCGATCCGGCGTCCAAATGTAGCTGGTGTACCAAACTCTGCAATCGTTTTGACGAAAATAAGCAGCGCACCCATCACATAACTCGACAGCAACAGCGGCAAAATAATGCGCCGAAATCGATAAACAGGCGAACCGCCATGCAGCGCTGCCGCTTCTTCGGTACTGCCGCTAATTTGCAGCAATGTATTGCGCAAAATTAAATACAGGAACGGAAACAGATGCAAACTCATAATGAGCACCATCCCGGCGAGACTGAAAAAGGCAGGTGTCCATGCCGCCGATTGTGGCAGCAATTGCTCCATATACCCGTTTTTTTGCATAAATAGCATCCAGCCCATCGAACCGATATAAGGCGGTGTCATAAACGGAATTAGCAGCACGACATCAAGCCAGCGCCAGCGTCCAAGCGCCGAACGCGCCATAATCCAAGCGAGTGGCAACGCGAGTAGTGTCGTCAATACAATGACTAGCACGCCGAGCCAAAGCGAGTTAACCATCACCGCACCGAGACTGCTGCTCGTAATCGTCTGCCACGGTGCCAGCCAATCGATAGTGCCATCATGATCGATCGCCGTACGAAAAATAAGCAATAGCGGCAACACGATCAGTACGGTCAGCAGCATAAACGCTGCGACCGTACTCCATCTTTGAAACCAGTAGCCTGACGTATGTGTCATGATGATATCCCCTTTACTCGTAAGCGAGGCTTACTTGTACAAATCGGTAAAACGGCTTGCCACTTCCGCACCATGCTCATCCATCCAATCCCATTTCACCGGATATGTTGGAATGTCGGACAGATTGGCACGTTTGTCGGCTTTAATATCCGTACGCCCTGGTAACAGATACGCTTTGGCGACAAGCTTTTGCGCTTCATCGGACAGTAAATAATCGATAAACTGTTTCGCTTGCTGCTCATGTTTGGTCGTTTTAATAATTGCGGCTGGACGCGGGCTGATCACTGTGCCTTCGGATGGATACACGATATCGACCGGCTCGCCCGCCGCTTTTGCTTTGTAAGCCATATAATCCACACCAGCGACAACGACATCTTTTGCCCCTGTCACGACCGGATCGAGCGCTTCTTGATTCGCGCCTGCCATCGCTACGCCATTTTGCTTATATTGTTCGAATAACGACCAGCCGCTATCTCCTTTTACGCTCAAATAACCGGTAATGAAATCAAGCGCCGAGCCGGACAATGACGGATCAGGAATGTTTACTTTGTCTTTCCATTGCGGCTGTGTTAGCTCCTCCCATGATTTGGGCGGCGTTTTTACCTGTTTCGTGTTATAGACGATTCCAAGTGCGGAAGCGCTATAGCTAAAATAATTGCCATTTGCGTCTGACCAATCTTTGACGAGCTTGTCGTGATTAGCCGCTTCCGGGTAAGGCAATGTGAGGCCATCTTTCGCCATCGACTGCATCGAAGGTAGTGACGCCAGTACGACTACATCGACGACCGGGTTATTTTTCTCCGCTTGCATACGGGACAGTATTTTGCCGGTTGTGCCTTGGAACATTTCGACATGAATGCCTGTTTTCGCTTCAAAACCGGCTTCGATCTTTTTCGCCAATCCTTCCGGGCCTGCGCTGTAGACGACAAGTGTATTGTCGCTTTGAGCGGTCGAGTCGCTTGCCGCGCTTGTCGTACTGTTGCTGCCTGTATTGCCACAACCTGCCAGTGTCGTACCGAGCATCGCTGTAATAGCGAGCACACTTGTCGTTTTCCACATTTGATTCCAATTCATGAACAATTCCCCCTAATTTATAGTTGTAAAATAGCTAGTTAACAAACGACAACAGCGGCAGTAAACTGCTAACAGGATCGAAGTGTTAGCGTTTAGCTAAAGCAATGCATCACTTATGAAATATGCTGTTTGCCGGGCGCTGGTTCGGTAGTATCACCGGCATCTATCTTTTCGCCAACCGTAGCGCTATGCTTGTCCACCCGACATAGATGGCGTGGAGCGATATACAGCTGCACCTGACTGCCGATCCCCATCCGTTTATGATGATAAGCCGTCCAAATGCGTTCTGCACCCGCATTCAGCTCAATCTCATAGCGATCGCCCATATAGCTGACACGCTGGACGATGGCATTGTACATCTGCTCACCCGGCTCGCACGTCGATTCCCAACGTCCATGCTCCGGGCGAAATAACGTTTGCTCCGGTTCGATCCAGTTGGAGCGACCGATAAAACGAGCGACAAACGGATGTGCTGGTTCCGTATAAATCTGCTCCGGTGTACCGCGTTGCAGCACATTGCCAGACTGCATTACCATAATCTCATCTGACATCGACATCGCTTCCGTCTGATCATGCGTTACATACAATGCGGTCAGACCCAGTTCACGCACGAGACTCATCAATTCATCGCGCATATTATCGCGCAGCATCGCATCAAGTGCACTAAGCGGCTCATCAAACAAAATCAACCCAGGCTGCATCACAATCGCCCGCGCAAACGCGACCCGTTGCTGCTGACCGCCGGATAGCTGGTGCGGATGACGCTTTTCCATCCCTGTTAAACGTACTTGTTCCAAAGCATGCTGCACCCGTTCGCGAATGTGCTTGTTCTGACCGTTGGCTTTTAGACTAAATGCTACATTGTCATATACCGTCATATGCGGCCATAGCGCAAACTCCTGAAACACCATGCCAAAATGCCGTTTGTGCGGCGGTACATTCACCTTGCGTTTGTAGGAAAATATAGGTTTATCATCGACCAGAATCTCGCCGCTGTCCGGCGTTTCCAGTCCGGCGATGAGCCGCAACAATGTCGTTTTGCCACAGCCGGACGGCCCGAGCAATGTGGTGAATTTACCGGCTGGAATGACCATATCGACCGGCTTGAGCGCCTGCACACCGTCATAACTTTTGCTCACATTACGGAGCGTTATTTCCGTCATCTGCCTTGCTCCTTTCTATGTAGCTATGTTTGTCGTGATTGCTTGATGTCTGTCATCTATACATACTGGCTTGCACCAGCGGGCAGCGAATGTTTGTCTCAACTGAATTCAGTATAAAAGGTGAGTTTGTCTGTCATATGTGGGGAATGTAAACGAATAATCAATTTTTACTATGCTCTATTTTTATAATCATCGAATAATTCTATGCTAGATTGAAAGGAGTGTGTTTAACTATGGAGGTGTGAGATGAATCTGATCAAACTGCAAATTGTAGAGTTGCTAAACCGACATCAGAAAATTACAGCAGTTGCCGATGAACTGGGACTGAAACAGCCGACCGTTACCTTTCATATGAAAAGTTTGGAAAAAGAAATGGGCGTGACGTTATTCGAATCACGCGGCGGCAAAATATGGCTGCGTGAGCCAGGCAAAGCGCTGCTGCATTATGCGATCAAAATTAACGCGCTCGCTGCCGAATCCAAGCGTATCGTCCAGGAATTTGGCGCGCTCGAACGCGGGCAATTGCGCATCGGGGCGAGCTATGTGCCAGCGACGTATTTTTTGCCCGATATTATCCACCAATTTAGCGGCGAGCATCCCGGTGTACAGCTATCGATCGCTGTCAAAACCGCCCCGGTCATACGTGATATGCTAATCAATCATGAGATCGATATGGGCATTATGCTAACCGAGCCGTTCGAACATCCCGCACTTGTCAAAGGATTAATCGGTGAGGATCAGATGGTCGTGATTTTCGCCCCGGATCATGCGCTTGCCGTCGAGTCGGAGCTAAATGTCGAATTGCTTCAGCAAAGCAGACTCGTGCTGCATAGCCACGATTCCAGCACCCGCCAAATTAGCGATCGCTGGATGCAAGATCATGGGCTGGAAACAGGTTCCTATATCGAGCTGGATTCGGCGGAAGCGATTAAACGTGCGGTTATGCTGGGCGGCTATGCTGCCTTTCTGTCACGTATGGCAGTCGAAGAAGAACTGCACAGCGGCAGATTGCATATGCATAGCCTGCCGGATCAGACGCTACGGCGCTATTTATATTATGCATACAATAAAGAGCGCCATTATTCCGGACTCATTCATCGCTTTGCCGCTTGTTTAAATGAAGCGGCACCCAACGTTGTGGGGACGACGACATAGATGGTATACGCAAACTGCTAGTACGTTGACCAAGTTAAATGTTAATTTTGATCATGCACTGGAATCCTGATAAATAATAGCTTGTTCCAGCTTCAACACTCCAATTCATCTCGGTTAACGTACTAGGTGGTGTCTTCAAATGATTCTACGTCTCATTTTATTATTCATAAAGATCAGAAATAAGACTCTGTACAGCGTAGTCTGACGCAAACTATCCGTATCGAACGATCTATAAAGCAGTTTGAAGACACGTACTAGTAGACTGTCTCAAATGGAAATTGTGTTTGAACGTACCTTAACCTATTCATCATCAAGCAATGGTTAGATCAACAAACCGTAAATGTATATGAGACAAGCTACTAGTGACTTGTCTCAAGCAGATGTAAGGTTGCGTCCATTTGAAGCCTGCTTGAACCGTGCAGCATTCAGATGAACGCCATCCCTGAATAAATTTGAGACAAGCTACTAGGCGGCATTGTAAGCTGCATAACCCAAAAAACGAGCATACAGCCGCATTCATTGCCTGCTGTACGCTCGTTTAGTTTGATCATCCACCTTGCCTGCGCTGTTCACTTAATACTATCGTATCCTTCCCGATCTGTTCGCTCCTTACGACTATGCCGCTGAAGTGCACGACAATTAGCCTATAATCTATCATCTAGCAGACAGCCTCTACTACACTCACCCAAACGATAACTGCTGTTCCGCCAGCAATGAATGCACATGCTGAAACCCTTCCTGCTCTAAGCGCAGCGCCAATCCATCCGTACGTGACGGCGGGGCATGCACGAGCACTGTAGGCGGGCTTTTCAAATCGAGTAGCATTTGGCGCACATCCGGCAGCCCTTGATGTACTTTATAACGCACATGCAAAATTTGGCAACCTTTATGCTCCATATCCATCATCAATGTACGTCCAAACGAACCTTGCGCCAAATCACCTGTGAAAATAACCCGGTTATCTGCTCTTGTCGCCACCCGCATATAATGCTGCTGCGCTTTGCTCGTTTGCATCATTCCATCATCGGTAAAAATCAATGCGCACGGATACGCTCCCATCAGTTGTTCACGTGAACGATCATCGGTCATACGATGTAAACGATCCGTTTGCAACAAGCGCTGAATACGTTCGATACCGTTCGGCTGTAACCAGCGCTCATCGGAAGCAAACAACCGCAGCGCATCGAGCAAATCCTGCTCCACCAAAATCGGCACCTTTGGAAATTGTTCGTACGCCCATAACATCAGCTCCTGACCACGACCATATATCGGCACCGGCAGCAATACGGCACTATGGCGCAGCAATGTTTCTTTAATATAGCGTCCAAGCTGTGCCAGCTTGTTGCCCTGCCGATCGGTATCGACACCGTAAGCGGCATCCACAATCGCCAGATCAAGATCGGGAATCTGTCCGGGTAATGGATGCGTACGCGATACAATACGCGAATGATGAAGCGGACGATCCGCTTGCAGCAAACGCGATTCCGCGCTGTAATCACCGGTATAAAATATTTTCCGACCGTTCCAGTTCAGTGTAATCCAAATTGACCCCGGCAAATGCCCTGCCCGTCCCCAGCAAATGTCCAGCTCAGGACGCAGCGATATCCATTCACCAGGTGCGACCACATCTTCCAAATAGCGAAATTGCAACCCGTCTCCAGCGTCCATTTCCATTCCCGCTTGTTTATACGCTCCACCCGCTTCTGCCAGTGCATAGCGTTCATATTCCATCGTTTTCAAACAGACAGGTAACTGACGCACTGTCGCGCGTGTCGTCCAAATCTCGCCTTGATATCCATAGTGCTGTAATAGCTGCAAACCACTGCTATGATCCTCATGCGCATGCGATAAAAACACCGCCTGTAACCCCGGCATAATCGGCGCGAGTCTTGCCTGCTCTCCATCGTATTCCGGCTGTATGTCAATTCCGCAATCAAGCAATATATACTGATCTTCTCGTCGAAGCAGATAGCTGGAACGGCCATGTTCTCCTGGTCCACCGAGAATAGTAAGCTCCATCATGTTATTCAACTCCATCTGTTTTCACCGTTTTTCAGCAGAACCGGCTTCCATCATTTTACGTAGCTTTGAATATGCCCAAGCTCGCAACGTTTCTTGAACAGTATATCCCTTCAAATTGCAGACAGTGTGTGGACAATGTAAACGCAATATAAACTTTTTCGATAAAGTCGTCGCTTTATTTTAATAATGCTCATACAATCATGTACACGCTGTTTACGAATCCGCTGCCCATCACAGGCATAATGCCTAGCTTAGGCATACAAAAAAAGCGTACCGCTAGGCATTCATCGAATGCTTGCGGTACGCTTTTTATGACGGTTCACAACCGAAACGGTTATGAAGAAAAGTTCATCGTAAATCGGTCTTATTTCAAGCCGTATTTTTTGTTGAACTTGTCTACGCGGCCACCCACGTCTGCGTTTCTTTGTTTACCAGTGTAGAACGGATGAGAAGCAGAGCTGGTATCAACACGAATCACAGGGTAAGTGTTACCATCTTCCCACTCCATAGTTTCGCTGGAATATTTCGTTGTTCCACTCAGGAATTTATATCCACAGCTAGGGTCCAGGAAAATAGCCTGTTGAAATTGAGGATGTCCTTCTTTTTTCATGAGTAATCACCTTATTTCATAAAATTAATCGCACTATTTCCATTATACACTGTTGATTGGAAAAGTCAAAGAACTTCTGCTTTTTTCTAACGATAATTTTACACTGTAATAAACGTGCTAATTACACTCACATATTAACCGATAAACGTTGTTATTAGCAACATGAAGCGGTCTGTTCGCCATCTGATCGGATGCAGATGGCGAATGTGCGTGCACAACAGCGTATTACAAATTTCGTATTTATTTGGATTAACGAATTCGCGTTTGATCGTCTTGATCCTGAAGCGCTGACAGTTCGCGAGCTACTTCTTCGATCGTGCGGGCAAAGATCGCCAGCTCCTCCGAGCTTTGCGCCTGCTGATGGGACAGCTCCACGTTTTGCTTAAACTCATGCTCCACCCGATCGAGCTTGCGCAAAATGACATCCAGCGTCGCCGTGATGTCCTGTAGTGCGTTTTGTGAGGAGCCTGCCAGCTTGCGTACTTCTTGCGCGACGATGCTAAACCCTCTACCGTATTCGCCAGCATGAGCGGCTTCAATCGAAGCATTCAGCCCGAGCAAATGCGTTTGATCGGATAACTCACGCATAACCGAACCGACTTTGCCGATCTGCTTCACCTCATTGCCAAGCGTATTCATCTCCTGCAATGAGCTTTCCTGCGTTGAAGCGATATGACTGGCAGAATCGGAAATAGCACGTGCATTGTCGTTCAGCCTGGCGATCATATCGCTAATCCGATTGACCACTTCGGTAATGGCTGTAAGCATATGCTCCTTTTGCGCGCCCATTTTGCGAATTTGGCTCTGTTCGCGTTCCCCATATGCTTCCAGCACCAATTGTGAATCCAGATTAAACATTTTGGTGAGTGCATTCAGCACCTCAATCCACTCATCTGGCAATTCCCGACTGAGTACGCGTGCCGAAATATCAGTGTACGTCATATACGTGCCCAAATAATAATCCAGATTCAAGCCGATTTGCGAATGAATGCGTCCGATTTTTAGCCGTGTTTCAATAAATGCATCATCGATTTTCCCGGCAGCAAGCGATACCCAGTAATCCCGCTGCGTTTGTTTTAGCCGATGTACAGACGATTGACTGCGCTGAATCACTTGCTGTAGATCAGGATAACGCTCGATATGATTGTAAAAATAATCAACTACCTCATCGACTACTTTCTCAAAAATAGCGCGATGCTTTGCTAGCAAATGCAGCTCCTTTTCGGTCAATCCCATATATTCCAGTTGTCGCAACCGTGTTGCTGAAACATTAATCATCTATATATCCCCCTTGTTCATCGTTCCCATCAGTATATCTGTTCATTTTCAATCATCTTGTAATTACAACTATTGTTTAGACATTAAAAATATCGTTTGTATCCCATGCAGTTTGTATTGCGCACAAGATTGATTATAACTGCTACTATTTACATCGGATTATAGACCGACTTCATTTAGTAAGTTTGTGAACCATTTGTATATTCCTTATTATGCGCTTGGAATTGCCTGGTATACGTAAAGTCATGCTAATCAAAGGCGGTACATCGCTTTTCCAACCTGTCTGCCGAACGAAATTTGCACGCTATGCAGCAGGGCAATCCGCCTATAATGCAGCATGCTCTATACGACAAAAGCAGCAACGAATGATGCGGCTATGTTCTATATAAACATGTTCCTTTATACTAAGGAAGCCGCATATGTGCCATCACATCGACAAATTGTTCGACATGAACATGTTCCGTTATAATGGTGTATACGGCAAGCCCGTATGAACAACGATGTACCGTTCCATTTGCAAGCAAACGGTCATCCGGCTACAAAGGAGCACGCATACGCTATGGCAGTACAGCGAGAAACCGAACTTTATTTACCGATCAAACATTTCTTTGTCCAACAAGGCTATGAAGTCAAAGGCGAAGTGCGGCATTGCGATCTGGTCGGTATCAAACATAATGAAAGCGAACCACTTATTATCGAGATCAAAAAAACGTTTAATCTTGCCCTGCTATTACAAGGCATCGAACGGCAAAAGCTAAGCAGCAATGTATACGTTGCTGTCGAGCGCAATCGGCTCAAAAAGGGCGCTGTCAATCAGCGTTGGAGCGAACTGGTCGTACTATGCGAACGACTCGGACTCGGACTGATCACGGTTACCTTTTACAAAACAAAAGCACCGCTTGTCGAAGTACTTTGTCAGCCAGCACGCTCGTCCGCCAGCATCGTGCAACCACGTAAAGGTAGCCGACGTGAGCGGCTATTGCGCGAAGTGGCAGAGCGCAGCGGCGACTACAATCTGGGCGGCAGCAGCGGCGTACCGTTAGTAACCGCCTACCGCGAAAAAGCGCTGCGTGTAGCACAAGCGCTCGGTACACGCGAAGGCATCTCCCCGCGCGAGCTAAGAGAGCAAAGCGGCGTGCCATCCGCAGCCGCCATTATGCAGGCTAATTACTATGGCTGGTTCGAACGTATCGCGCATGGCAGCTATAGGCTCAGTAGCGCTGGTAAACAGGCGTTGGATGATTATCAGCATATTATGAAGCAAATGAGCAAATGAAACTAATCGATTTCAGTCCGCTGTGTCAGAAGATACCATTATGGAAACGACGCTCCGTTCATAGCTCGCTTCGTTGACCAAATGAATGGATTAAACGAATAACCCGTCACCAAACGATGCCATGATTGTAAAAAAGCTTCATACTACTAACGAGCAAATCGTGTATTGCTTAACAGGCATAGCACCTTCATAGCTTCTACACGCCAGACCGAATCCTAAACAAGCCAAAAAGCCGCATTGTGGACAACAAGCCCACTGCGGCTTTTCTATATATGTATGCAACGCATAGTTGCACTGTACAGATACAGCAATTACGAGATAATATAATGCAAGCGTCCATCAACGACGTATTCGCAATGCCATTGCTGTTACCAGCAGAAACTTAACTCCGCATCTCAGCAATGGCTTCCGAAATCAAATTCATGCCCAACAGCAATTCTTCACGCCCTGGATGGGTAAAATTAAGCCGAATATGGCTACTGCCTTGTCCATCCGCATAACATCGTTTACCCGGCAAAAAGGATACCCCTTTGGCGAGCGCACGTTGTAGCAATTGTTCACCATCCAGCTCATCCGGCAAACGCGCCCATAAAAACATACCACCTACAGGCACTTCGGTTTCTGTACCACGCCAGTTCGGTCGTTTGAGCAGCTCCAGCATCAGCTTCAGCCGAATATCGTATTCACGATTCAGCATCGTAATATGACTATCCCAATCAAAACGCGGCGATTGCAACAATCGGAGCAAAATCGCCTGATTCATCGTACTCGACTGCCAATCCGCCGTCTGCTTCGCTGCCGACAGCACTTCGATCAATTGCGGATCACCTGCCGCCCAACCAATCCGTAGCGCCGGTACGATCGTTTTGCTAAAAGAGCCGATATACAGCACATGATTACCGCCCAACTCTCGATCCAACTGAAATAAGCTTGGATAACGACGCCGAAATGAACGCACAGGTTCCGCGCCAAAATGCAAATCCCCATACGCATCATCTTCCGCTATAAGCAGCTCATGTTGTCGACATAACGCCAGTACCGCTTTCCGCCGCTCCAGCGTCCACGCTCTACCCGTCGGATTGCCAAAATTCGGTGAGACAAACAGCAGTTTAGGCTGATGCTGAGCGATTAGCCGCTCCAGCTCGTCCGGCTTCATCCCGTCATGATCACAATCGACATGAACGACATATGCCCCTTGCAAATGCAACACTTGCAAACAGCCCGGAGGTGCTGGCGACTCGATCAACACTACATCGCCATGATTCACATAAATACGGACGAGCAGATCAATCGTCTGCTGACTGCCTGAAGTGAGCAACATATTCGCCGGGTCGACGATAAGCTGCTGGTCTTTTTGCCAGCGACTATGCAGCCATTGGCGCAACGCCAGCGATCCGGCAACATCGCCGTATTGCAGTGCAAGCGGACCTGCCGAAAATACCGCACCTGCCGCTTCGCCTAGTTGCGCTAGCGGAAACAGTTCTTCTGCTGGCAATTCTTCCGCCAGCGAAATCCACGACTCGTGGCGCTGTGCACGACGATCAGGCCGAACCGAAAAGGGCGGCATTTTGCTTACTCTGGATGCAAATGAAAATTTCACCGTTCCAGCCTCCTGTACGATGCTTTTTCAAGATCATACACCTGAACTTGAATCGAGAGCAACCTTTTTTGCCGCGCCTTTTGCTTTTAATGTACGTACAGGCTCCATCCCAACCGCCGATTCAAAGGCAAGCACATTCGGGTACGTTTCGAGCGCGCCTTTAAATGAGGCGGTATGCGAATACAGTGTATATTTCTCGATCGCCTGCGCACGGCTGCTCACACCAAGCTTATCATAAATTTTGCGCAAATAATTATCGACAGAACGGCGGCTTACACGGATCGTCTCAGCGATCTTGTCATATGTAAACCCCTGTGTAATCTGTATCATAATCGTGTGTTCAATATGGGACAGCTCAAAATAACCGTCTGTCGGTATTTGTGCTGGCACTGGAACGACGCCCTGACCGAGCCATGATAGTGGAATGACCGTCAACCCTTGACGCAAGCCGCTGATCAGATGCAACAATTGAGCAGGCGACGATTCTTTGGACAATACACCGCTTGCGCCCATGCTCATCAACCCGGCAAACAGCGACAAATTATTGTCGCCGGTCAATACGATCACATGGCTGTCCGGGCTGCTGCGCTTCATTTGACGCAAATAAAATTCGGCATTGCCTTCAGGCAGTGAATCATCCAACAAAATCAGATGAGGGCTTGTGCGTGCAGCAAGCTTAACCCCTTCTTTGACCGAGCTTGCTGTGCCAACAACGCTCAAGCTTTCGGTTTCTTCCAATATAATTTTGGTTCCCAGCATTAATGCCGGATGATTATCAATGATGATAACCTTCCATATACTATCCATTGGGGCACTTCCTCCCTGTATCGATCCATCTATTTAGCGTGCTGCTCATTGCTGTTGTTTATGACTGTATAGTTACATATCGGTCAACAGTAGCGGAATTTTAATCCTATCGACCGCTTTTCTCCGTTTATTCATGCGGGTTGAACGGGAAGTCAGCACTTACAGAACATAGTGCATTTATTTATCATTACGCCTATTTTGAAAATGGACGCACTTCTGACCGCATGTTAGAATGAGATTTGTTCCAAAATAACAGCAAATCGAGGTGATCCGCTATGGATTCCAACAAAGAGACCACTTCGCGTTCGACAACACGTCCAAAGCTTGCAGGCGGAAACTCTGCACGTTGGTTTTTCGTAAGCTTACTCGTCATCATTGCGCTCGGAGCTACAGCGGCGTATGCATATAGCAATCATCTGAAACAACAAATGATCACAGCCATTAAAGCGGATACGGAGCGACAGATCGCTTCGCTGCAAAGCGATTATGAAACGCGCCTGACTACGATGTCACAACAGATTCAGCAGCTGCAAAGCAAAGTCGATTCGTTTAATGAACTGCTTACGTTTACGAAGGACAATGCCAGCAATAAAACCGACAATAGCAACAAGCTGTACACTCAGTTAAATGAAGTGCAAAAGCAACTCGATACGCTACAAAAGAAAATGGAGCTGCTCAAATGAACAATCGATTTAAACGCATCAACCGTTTCGTCTTACTGGCGATAGCGCCCTTTGTCGGCGTCATCGTTATCCTGCTGCTACAGCCGCATGAAATTAGCATCCCGCTTGATCTGGAACCGTATAAACCGCAGACGACACTAACTACGCAGACAGCGGACGTAATGAACGGTCTGCAGCAGGCGGAACAGGTGGCGGTGCAAACGTCGGCATCGATCGAGAAAACGACCCGTCTGTACAATCGCACCACTTCGGTCATGTCATCCATCGTACAAACCGCCTCCACTGAAGCGCAAAAGCCGGAGCAAATTTACAATCGACGCATCAGCTCCAAGCTAGGAGCATCCGTTGAACAAATTAACAGCAATCGTATTAACATCGAGCTATATCGTCTTCATCCAGGCACCTATAACGCCTATGCGATGAAGATCAAGCTGCGTGAGCCTGACGCAATGAAAATGACACTAGGCAAAGATGCGTTTGGCGGAGCCGAAACGACGCTGACAGCGACACAACGTTACGGTGCAATCGCCGGCATTAATGCAGGCGGATTTGCCGATGCCGCTGGCAAGCGTTACCCGCTTAGCACAACGATAATAAACGGTCAGTATGTAAGCGGCTTTCAGCCAAGCTTTAAAGATTTGTTTTTTGTCGGCATGAATCATTCCGGGCAATTAATCGGCGGCAAATTCGCCAGTCAGCAAAAGCTGGACGCACTTGCGCCTTCATTTGGCGCCTCCTTTGTCCCGATCCTGATTCAAAATGGACAAAAAACGCCGATTCCAGACAAATGGCAAAAAACGCCGCTACGTGCGCCACGCACAGTTATCGGCAAATATAAGGACGATCAATTGATCATTATCGCCGCAGACGGCTACAATGAAAACGGCAGCTCTGGCGCCACATTGCAAGAATTACAAAACAAGCTGTACAATATGGGGCGTTATCGATGCGTATAACCTCGATGGCGGCGGCTCAACCTCGCTTATTTTAAATGGACGCGTCATCAACCATCCGTCCGATGGCTCATTGCGTCCGGTTGCGACGAACTTTCTGTTTTTTAAATAACGACTATATTGCTGCCAAATATTCAGTAATAGTTAGCAACAATTCAGATGCAGCGATCGATGTATGCAAAAAAGACCTTTCAGCTCATTGGTAAGCTGGAAGGTCTTTATATTTAGGATCAAAGCGACGGGAGATGATTCATGTTTGTATAGGACCGATGATGATGGATGGCACAATAGGCGAGCTGTCCATTTGCTAGTGTACAAGCGTTATCCCGGTCGCTCATCCCCTTAAACGTTACTCATTAAATGAATTAGGCATTTTTAGGAATCAAGTTCATTTCAGTTACACATTGGGCGCAAATATAACGCTCTTTAAATTCGCTAACTTCTTCCATCGAACCGCAAAATACACATTTCGGACGGTATCTTTCCAAAATAATATGGTCACCCTGTACCAAAATTTCAACCGGGTCTCCCTCATTCATTTGGTATCTTTTACGCAGTGACTTTGGCAACACGATTCTTCCCAGTTGATCAACTTTACGTACAACGCCTGCCGGTTTCATACAATCATACACCTCTCTGTAATGGATACTAAAGTATTTGCAACCTATACAAATACTCGCTCACAAGTGAAGGAAGAACATCAGGGTTATAAAATTTGGAATATAAACTATATATTCTATAATATTCACTTACCTGTATATTCTTCACTTACTTGTTTAATCCTGCTAACTTTTAATGATTTCTGCTCTTTCTTTTAGAAACGATACTTTTTTCATTTGAATTGGTTATGCTGTATTTAGCTTAAACCAGGGAAATCCAATTGCCGTAAAGCTTCGTAGGCGATGATCGCTGCTGAATTGGATAAGTTTAGCGAGCGTACATCACCAGACATCGGCATACGCATCGCTGTTTCCGGATTGGCTGCAATCAGCTCAGCCGGCAAACCTTTAGTCTCTTTACCAAACACAAAAAAGTCGCCATCTTGAAACGTAAAATCGCAATATCGTTTTTTAGCCTTGGTAGTGGCATAAAAGAACCGATGATCCCGGTAGGACTTTTGAACCTCATCAAATGAATCATGATAATGAATATTAACAGCATGCCAATAATCAAGACCTGCTCTTTTGAGAGTAGCATCATCTGTTCTAAAACCTAACGGATGCACAAGATGCAGGTGAATGCCCGTAGCTGCGCATGTTCTCGAAATATTACCAGTATTTGCTGGTATCTCTGGTTCGACCAATACAATGTGTAGTGCCATAGTTCTGTTTCCACCTTTTATCTAGTTCTTTTTGATTATAACCTATCTCGGTAAATTGCGACAGCTTTTGACAAAAAATAGTTAAATATTTTTAAAAAAAGCCCTCCCAAACGGGAAGGCTTGTAACTTTTAACGCAAACGAGTGCTAAAAGTTGCTCAATTAACTATGTTTTTTCTGGAAATCTTGCATAAATTCTACTAATGCCTTACAGCTTTCGTACGGTACAGCGTTATAAATGGATGCTCGCAGCCCACCTACACTACGATGACCTTTCAAACCGACAAAACCTGCTTGCTCGGATGCCTTAATAAAGGCTTTTTCCAGTTCTTCCGTTTCTAACCTAAATGTAATGTTCATATGGGAACGGCTATCATGATGAGCGGCTCCTTTGTAAAAACCATTGCTATTATCGATCGCATCATAGATTAAGTTCGCTTTTTGCTCATTCAGACGCTCGACACCTTCTAGACCGCCCTGTTCCTCAATCCATTTCAACACTTCATTCACCATATAAATCGCAAACGATGGCGGTGTATTGTACAGCGATCCATTGCTAAGATGTGTGTCATAACGGAAAATCGTTGGAATATGCTTTGGAGAATTATGCACCAGCTCCTCACGCGCAATAACAACGGTTACGCCGGAAGGGCCGAGGTTCTTTTGCGCGCCAGCATAAATCATGCCAAATTTGCTCATATCCAGTGGGCGGCTCAAAATGTCACTCGACATATCAACGATAAGCGGCACATCTCCGGTATCTGGGAACTGTTTAAACTGTACTCCGCCGATCGTTTCATTAGAAGTTAAATGTACATAAGCCGCGTTAGGAGCAATGTTTAGCTCATCAGCTGTTGGTACACGCATATAGTTATCTTCTTTAGTAGAAGCAGCAACTTGCGTTTCACCGAGCAGCTTGGCTTCACTAATCGCTTTGCCTGCCCAGCTTCCGGTATTCACATAGCTGGCTACTTGACCTTCACCGAGTAAATTCAGCGGAATCATCGCAAACTGTGTGCTTGCTCCGCCTTGCAGAAACAACACTTTAAATCCGTCCGGGTTACCGAGCAGAGATAACAGACGTTGCTCGGCTTCTTTATGTACACCTTCGTATACGGCTCCACGGTGCGACATTTCCATAATCGACATTCCGGTGCCTTCATAGTCTACAAATTGCTTCTGAGCGCGCTCCAGCACTTCCAGCGGCAATGCAGCCGGGCCGGCATTGAAATTATAAGCTCTCTTGGTCATCTCTTACTCCATCCTTTCAGATTCGGCATGACATCTTTAGCTCTGTAATGAGGTGATGTCAGGTTTATGGTAATTATCGCTATAATATCAGCATTTCAACAGGTGAGCAAGTGTCTTTTGTCATTCTCACTACAAAAGCGATCCATTTTACATCATGGATCATTTTGCACTTAATGATGGCTATTTCCGAACAAACCATTTACATTGCGTTAATCGATTTACAATTCGTTTATGAAAAAATCCTCCGGAACAGTCATTCCGGAGGATCATTTCAGCCTGACGGCTCGTATTGCAGCTGCATTCGGCAGTCAGCCGATTAGCAATCGTAGTAAAGGCTGAATTCGTGTGGATGTACACGGATCGCCACGTCTTTTGCTTCAGCGCGTTTGAACGCGATGTAGTTCGCGATAAAGTCTGCTGTGAACACGTCACCTTCCAGCAGGAACTCATGGTTTTTCTCCAGCTCATCCAGCGCTTCGTCGAGGGAAGCCGGTACGCTACGGATACCTTGTTTGTCTTCATCAGACAGCTCGTAGATATTTTTGTCGAAAGGACCATAGCCTAGTTCGCGTGGATCACGTTTGTTTTTGATGCCGTCCAGACCAGCCATCAGCATAGCGGAGAACGCCAAGTAAGGGTTAGCAGTGGAGTCCGGCGTACGGAACTCGATACGACAGCCTTTAGGTGTTACAGCTGCTACCGGGATACGTACCGCTGCAGAACGGTTACCTTTGGAAAATACGAGGTTAACCGGTGCTTCATAACCAGGTACGAGACGTTTAAACGAGTTCGTACTTGGGTTGGTCAGCGCGATCAGTGCAGGTGCATGGTACAGAATACCGCCGATGTAATGCAGTGCCATTTCGCTCAGGTTAGCATAAGCGCCTTTTTCGTAGAACAGAGGCGTATCGCCATTAAAGATCGATTGGTGAACGTGCATACCGCTACCGTTGTCACCGAACAGTGGTTTTGGCATAAATGTTGCTGTTTTGCCGTATTGTACCGCTGTGTTGTGCACGATATATTTATATTTCAGCAGGTTGTCTGCTGTGAATTTCAGCGTATCAAAACGGAAGTTGATTTCCGCTTGACCGGCAGTTGCTACCTCATGGTGATGACGCTCGATTTTCAAGCCAGCTTCTTCCAGCAGGCGACACATTTCGCTGCGGATATCTTGCTGGGAATCAACTGGAGCAACCGGTACATAACCGCCTTTTTTGCGGATTTTGAAGCCGAGGTTACCGCCGTCTTCTTTACGGTTCGTATTCCAGAAACCTTCATTGGAATCTACGGAATAAGCCGATACGTTTACATCGCTTTGATAGCGAACATCATCAAAGATGAAAAATTCGGATTCTGGAGCAAAAAATGCCGCTGTACCTACACCGCTCGATTGCAGGAATTCTTCCGCTTTCTCAGCGATACCGCGTGGGTCACGCTCATAGCGCTCTCCGTCCGGCGTGTAGATGTTGCACATTACGTTAATTGTCGGGTGAGCGGTAAATGGATCGATAAATACGGATTCCGGGTCTGGCATCATCACCATATCGGATTCTTCGATACCGCGGAAGCCTGGAATGGAAGAACCGTCAAACGCGACGCCATTCACAAAAGTATCCTCATCAACTTCGCTAGACGGCAATGAAATATGGTGTGCGCGTCCCGACAAATCCACGAAACGGAAATCGAACCACTCAATATTGTTTTCCTGTGCGAGCTTCAATACATTTTCTACCGGCATTTGTACTTTCCTCCCCAAATTTCCGAACATTGCAACTTTTCCTAATGTCAAATGTTCATGTTCTCGTTTTTTTTCTGTCGTCATTATAAAACCAAAAATCTAACATCGTCAATAGCCATGTAATATATTTCTGGCTGAAATGTAAGAAATGCTTACACTTCATAGCTTACCAAAAAATAAATCGCTTCGTCAATCAACGATTGCACAGCAAGCTAAAAGCACAGTGTCGTATAAAACCATACTACTCACTATCCATGCTTTAAAGCGTCACACCGGCAAACGAAAATGATATTTTAAATGGCATATTACTCCTTTCAATCCGAAACTACAACCCCTGTTCCGTTCGTTTCGCCTCACTATGCTACTATTCACTATCAAAATAGCGCTAAACATCTATGCCAAAAAAGCCGTCAACACTTGATACGACGGCTTTTTGCAATGCCAATTTGTGATTAATGTTCATTTTTTTGCACTGTTTGCATGAAAGGATGAAAGGATAGCTTAGCGGCAGCTAGCAGACTGTTCAATTTGAAGCAGCAGTGTTCAGTTGTACAAACTGAACACTGCTGCTGAATGTCGAATAGGGATGCAGCTTATACGTGCGTGGAGACGGCAAACTGTTCCGCCGACGCTTTGGCGGTATGAAAGCTTTTGCCGAGCAGCGGAGCCAATTGCTCTAACTCGCGCAGCAAACGGGCAAATTGATCTGGAAACAGCGATTGTACACCATCTCCGGTCATGGAATTGTCAGGATCGGTGTGCATCTCGATAATGAGCCCATCCGCACCTGCTGCAACCGAAGCGCGTGTCATCGGCTCGACCAATTCGCGGCGACCTGTGCCGTGACTTGGATCGGAAATGATCGGCAAATGGCTAAGCTGCTGCAGCACCGGAATCGCCGCCAAATCGAGCGTATTGCGTGTGTAACCTTCAAATGTGCGAATGCCGCGCTCACAGAGCATCACATCTTTATTACCGCCAGCAAGAATGTATTCCGCCGCATTTAGCAACTCATCGTATGTCGCGCTAAAGCCGCGTTTCAGCAATACCGGCTTGCGAATTTCACCCAATTTGCGCAGTAGATCAAAGTTTTGCATATTGCGTGTTCCAACTTGCAAAATATCGGCGTATTCTGCACAAATATCTACATATTCCGGTGTCATCACTTCCGTAATCGTCAGTAAGCCATGCTTTTTGCCGGCTTCCGCCATCATAATCAAACCTTCTACACCAACGCCTTGAAAGCTGTACGGGCCGGTACGCGGTTTAAATGCACCGCCACGCAGCACCTGACCACCAGCCGCTTTAACGAGCCGCGCGATTTCATCGATTTGCTCTGCCGACTCAACGGCACACGGACCGCCCATAACGACCAGTTCGCCACCGCCAATGCGCACATTGCCGATCTCAATCACCGTATTTTCAGGATGGAATTCACGGCTTGCCAGTTTGTAAGATTTGGACACTTTGTTCACTGCCTGTACAACCGATTGCTGTTCAAGACGCTGCTGTAGTGCAGGTGTGACGTTGCCGATCATGCCAATGACAATATGGTCAGCCGCATGCGCGAGATGTGCCTGCACACCTGCTTCCAAAATGAGGTCAACGATGGCGTTTAATTGCTCTTGTGAAGCTTGCTTGGATACTTTTGCGATCATAATTATTCTCTCCCTTTATTTAAAAATTGTATCGTTTTATACAGTTATAAGCTTAGCTCGTATAGGTCTGTCCCGAATGAGCGGGCTGGCAGTTACATCATAAAATTATTTTCACTTTAACGCTTGTTCGCTTTTTAGCTTACACGCTTTTAAGCTTTTAAGCTTTTAAGCTTTTAATCACTAAAGCAAATATAACGTCTTTGTGCTTACTTGTCAAGGCAACCGTCGCCAAAATACCGATTAATATCGTAAACAGCAACTACGATCTTCATCCGCAACGTCCCCTGCTCAGCGCAGTAACGCCACAACTAGTAGGCTGACCGTTTTAAATATATCGTTTAAACCCGTGTAGATTACTGCTACCAATAAGGACATATAGTGGATTCAAAGCCAATATTGAAAGCAGTCAAGGTAATAGTAGCTTGTCTCAAGTAAAAATCAGGTTTGAACTTACTAAACACGTTCATAATCAAGCGATGATGACAAAGACATACCCTGAATGTATATGAGACAAGCCACTAGTAGGTTGTATCAAATACATTTACGGTTTGTCGATCTAACCATTGTTTGATGATGAATAGGTTAAGGTACGTTCAAACAAAATTTCCATTTGAGACAGCCTACTAGTACCTTGACTGAGATTAATTTGAGTGTTGAGTCTGTTTTAAGGTCGCATGGATCAGGATTTCAGTACACAATCAAAATTAACATTTAACTCGGTCAAAGTACTAGGCTTATTTTCAAATGAAATACGGTGGTGCAATATACACTATAGTGAACCGCAGCTAGACAAAAAAGGACGTCGCTAATTAGTGCAGCAACGTCCTTACAATGAACTAAATTCTTATCATCAATTGACTATATCGCTTTGGATGTAGCAGCTGCTTACAAATCGCCTCTAAGCAGCCTTTCAGCAGCATATTGCCCGGCTAGTTTATCATCCCGTCAAGCTCGTACATTATCGATCCGAACTAGCGTTTTAGCTCTATTACCGATTTCTTTATAATAGAAATAAAAGAATCACATTTGATCCACACTGCCCATACGCTGTTAAAGCCTTATGAGACGCTCATAGCAGCGATATGAGCGCTATTTAGTGGCGTACTGGTTGATTGGTCGTTCTACCCTTTTTTTCGCGCACAGGCGGTAACAGGCGGTTCGGATTAACGGTACGCACAATTTCCCATGTTGTCGGGTCATCGTTATCGTATTTTTCCAAATAAGCGATCACTTCTTTGGTAATCGGTGTCGGCGTAGATGCGCCTGCAGTTACCGCCACTCTGGACTTGCCTTGCAGCCATTCCCGATCAAGCTCTGTAATATCGGAAATCCGGTACGCTTTTACGCCGGCGATCTGCTCCGACACCTGGGCGAGTCGATTCGAGTTGTTACTGCGCGGATCACCGACAACGATGACCAGTTCGGCTTGACCAGCTTGCTCGGCAACCGCTTCCTGGCGTACCTGCGTAGCGAGGCAAATTTCATTATGCACTTCAGCGCCTGGGAATTTCTCCAGCAGCTTCGTAATAATATGACGAATATCCCATTGGCTCATCGTCGTCTGGTTCGTAATTAGAATACGCTCTGCCGGTACATTCAACTCGGCAATTTCGACTTCCTGTTCGATGAGATGCACATGCTCTGGTGCGACACCGATCGCTCCTTCCGGTTCAGGATGACCTTTTTTGCCAATATAAATAATCTCATAGCCTTCAGCCGTTTTGTCGCGGATTAGGTCATGGGTACGGGTAACGTCAGGGCAGGTTGCATCTACCGTGGTCAGCCCTTTTTCGCGTGCGATTTTGCGCACTTCTGGCGATACGCCATGCGCGGTAAAAATAATCGTGCCGCTATCAACTTGATCCAATATATCGAGCCGATTCGGACCATCCAGCGTCACGATGCCTTGATCTTCAAACGCTTGGGTCACATGACTGTTATGAACAATCATGCCAAGTATATAAATCGGGCGCGGCAGATCAGGATTCTGCGCAGCCTGTTGTGCAATAACCATAGCGTCAACGACACCATAACAGTATCCACGTGGCGCAATTTTTACGATTTCCATTTGGGCTAGACACCTGCTTTCTCGGGTTTGCTCATAGTAGCTATACTTATTCATTATAACGTATTCTGACAACAACAGAAAGGCACCGCCCACGCAGCCGGTAACGTTGTGCCGACTCCGCTTGGCTGTGCCTGACAGAGCTAATTTGTAAGCTACTCGTTGCCCGAGCTGCCACCAGAGCCATTTTGTTCATCGTCCGGCTGCTTTTTGACAGGCTTGAGTATATTTTTGTTCGTTTCTTTGTTCAATTGTTCCTTTTTCAAATCAGGCAGATCAAGCACTTCTTCGCTGTCCGGCAAGCTCTCCGGCAACATTTCGCCCTCGACCGGCACAGCTGCCAGCGGAAGCCAAATGACAAACGTTGTACCTTTGCCTTTGGCGGTCACAACTTCGACCGAACCTTCGTGTGCATCGATAATCCATTTGGCAATCGATAGTCCAAGCCCAGTGCCTGGCGTAACACCGCGCGATTCGTCCGCACGGTAAAAACGCTCAAAAATATGCGGCACTTCCTCCTGATCCATCCCAATCCCGGTATCGCTAATACGTACACCGATCTGCTCGGGATAAATGACCGTATCGAGTGTGACCGTGCCGTCTGGCGTATACTTAAACGCATTTTCGATAAAAATAAACAGCATTTGCTGTAAATAATCTTTATTGCCGTATATAAAATATTCATGCAGCTTCGCCATATCCGCCGGTTGCCACTCGGCACGATGCGGGATAAACTGGGCACGGCGCACTACTTCTTCTAGCAATTCACCGGCAGGCAAGCTGTCCTTAATGATCGTCTGCCCCGCATCCGCGCGTGCTAATGAGAGCATATCATTGACTAGTCGGCTCATCCGCTTCGCTTCATCAGCGATATCGTTAATCGCCTCCATCGACAGCTCTTTGAGCATATGTTCGTCCAGATGAGGCGCTTCATCCGGCTTTTTGTTCCATGCTTTTTGCAGCAGATCAACATTGCCGCGAATCGTCGTCAGCGGTGTGCGCAGCTCATGCGAAGCGTCGGAGACGAAGCGGCGCTGTGCCGTGTACGCTTCTGCCAGCTCTTTATAAAATACTTCAGTACGTCCAAGCATACCGTTGACCGTGCTAATTAGCTGCCCGATTTCATCGGATGGACCATCATAATCGATCCGTACGCTTAAATCTTTGCCGTTTTGAATTTGATTGGCAGCTTTGATCACTTTACCGATCGGTGCCATCGATTTGCGCGCCAGAAATAGCCCTAGCGTAAATGCGATAAACAACGTCGCCAGCGAGCCGACGATCAGCGTCACTCGCAAATCGTCAAACAGTTGATTGGAATCGGTCATATCAGCTGCAATAATCATCACACCGAGCAATTGATCTGGATTCGTTGTCGAATAAATCGCTCCATACGCAACGAGATACGAGCGCCCATTGTAATCGACCTGTTTCAGATCGCCCGGAATTTTATCGGGCGGCGGAACTTTAAGAAAACTGCCGTTATAGGAATGTTCCAGCGCTGCATCGGTATAATTGCCGATTTTGATCCGAAAGCCGGATTCCATTAGCCGATAATAATCTTTGACCGATGGTAGCAGATCGACATGACCTTGACGATCCGGCACACCTGTCGAAACCTGGATTCGATACACTTGATCAAGCAGCCGCATCCGCAAATCCTGATACGTATTAAAATAAACAAATGCATAAATCGCTACACTGAACAGCATTAACGTCACCGCTAATATGCCGGAATACCATACTGTTAGTCTTAAGCGTATTGACATACTGTCAGCCCTTTCATTAGGTGTTGCTTCTCAAAATATAGCCTGCCCCCCGAATCGTCTGAATGAGGCGCTTGCCGCCATGTTCTTCGGTTTTTTGGCGCAGCATGGCGATATACACTTCCAGTACATTCGATTCGCCGCTATAGTCATAGCCCCATATTTTATCCATAATCAGATCACGGGAAAGTACACGTTTCGGATTTTGCATAAACAGATACAACAGCTCAAACTCCTTGGCGGTCAGTTCCAGTCGTTTACCGTCACGGGTCACTTCCCGTGCATCCGCATCAAGCGTCAAATCTTCAAACGATAATCGGTTCGTATTCGATGAATCAGCATCCGGTTTACGGCGCAGCAATGCACGCACCCGTGCCAACAGTTCTTCCAACGCAAACGGCTTCACCAAATAGTCATCTGCTCCGGCATCCAGTCCACGCACACGATTTTCCACTTCATCTTTGGCGGTCAGCATTAGAATCGGCACGGAAATGCCGGCTTCACGCACACGGCGGCATACTTCAAATCCATCCACTTGTGGCATCATCACATCAAGTACCATCAGTGCAGGATCATTTTCCAGCATCTTATTCAAGCCTTCCGCTCCATTGGAAGCGGTTAGCACTTCATAACCTTCAAAAGCTAGCCCACGCCGAAGCATGGAAATAATTTTTTCATCGTCATCAATAATTAAAATCGTTGGTCTCATCGCTGCTTCTCCTTTGGTCAACGTTCTTAGGTGGATTACTAGTTCTATTGTACCAACGAAATAGGTTTTACACTATATCCGCTTCTGTTTTGCTCACAAACGCGCTGCAAACAACTATAAAAGGCGGAAAGGATATCCTTTCCGCCTTTTATTGTATATAAACTGGGGATGATAATGCCATGCGAATCGGCATCACCATCACGAATCCAGCACGAAGTTATTGACCGTTTCCGCTATCCGGATTAGTCGAGTTGTCGAGCGAATCTTTGAACTGGTTGCGGTCACCGATTTTGACCGGCAAGTCCATTTTCTTGCCGTCACGAATGACATTCAATGTAACGGTATCGCCAACTTTCAGTTTTTGAATCGCCGCCACCAGGTCTTGGCTGTTGGAATATGGTGTACCGTTAATACCGGTAATTACATCATATGAACGCAGGTCAGCTTGATAAGCAGGCGATCTGTACAGCACATTAGTTACGACAGAACCGCTAGTTGTGTTCACACCGAGTTGCTGCGAAATTTCAGGTGTCAATGTCATCAACGATGCACCGATAAACGGAATTGGAGTAGCCGGTACCGATTTACCTTCCATCAAATTGTTGAGCACTTTAGCGACTTCATTGGACGGAATCGCAAAACCGATACCTTGCGAATTTTCACTTACGGCTGTATTAATACCGATAACTTGTCCGTTCATATTAAGCAGCGGACCACCGGAGTTACCAGGGTTGATCGAAGCATCGGTTTGCAACAGGTTGGAATAATGAGTCGATTGACCATTTTCCTCATCCGATGCGGTAATGCTACGTCCTCTCGCACTCAGCACACCGGCTGTGACGGTGTGGTCGAAGCCGAGCGGGTTACCGATCGCTACAACCCAGCTACCGATTTCCATATTGCTGGAATTGCCGAGCGAAATATAAGGGAAGTTCGCTTGACCTTCTTTTGGTTGAATTTTCAGTACGGCGAGGTCAAGACCAGTGCTTTTACCCATCAGTTTGGCTTCGTATGGAGTTTTGTCGTTTTCCAGTGTAACCTGGATCACGTCGGCATTCCCTACAACGTGCGCATTTGTAAGAATATCGCCGTTTTTATCGAAAATAAAACCAGAACCGATGCCGATCGGTGTCAATGCATTGGAATTGGAAGAACCGCTGCTGCTGCCGCCATTGTCGGAGCCAGAGCCGCCGCCATCGCCACCGCCGTTACCGAATTGATCACCGAAGAAGTAGCGATACATCGGATCGTTAAAAAATGGATTGTTACTACCGCCGCTATTGCCACCGCTGTTATTGTCACTTCCACGGGAGAATGTTTCAATTTTGACGACTGCCGGGCTTGCTTTTTTCACCACATCGGCAACGTCAGCCGCGCCAGCGGGAAGTGCTGCCTGTGTGATCGTGTTATCGTTCGTAGCGGCTGTAGCTTCATTCGCTGCCGCATTGCCACCGGTAAACAAGTTCGCACGATCGGCTCCGTACATACCGCCGGTCATGATAATCATCCCAGCGAGCACAGAAGCTATAATCGTTTTGACCGGGCTTTTCGGCTTGTTATACTGGAATTGTGGTTTGCGATTGTTGCCGTCATTACCGCCAGTGCCATTACCATTATAGCCATTGTAACCGCCGTTACCGTTGCCTGAGCCTTGCAGATGATTCAGCGGGTCTTGCTGTGCACCGTTTGGAGTAAGGTTCGAGTCCGAGCTGTACATCGGACGAACCGGAGCAGGAGGCGTTACTTCAACTTGTGGATTAGAAGATGTTGGTGATGTTGGACGCTGTTCATTGTTGTCGCGATTGTCCTGATTCAACGATTGGAATGGACCGTAGGAATAATAATGCGCTTGTTCGTTGTTTGGTCCGTTCGGAGTAGAGTCTGCTGTATGATTGTTTTGGCCGTCTCCAGACACGCCGTTGCTAAATCCGTTTTTGTTATTCTCTTCCATGAAGAAAACCTCCCAGATTCCCATGATATAATTGCATTAGTATAAGCCGTGTTTAACTCAGTTGGTACATTGTTATATTCGCCTATTAACCTTAACTTCACATTAAAATCAATTAAAAAGAAAATAAATCCTTGCCGTCTTGGATCGCAATACGATAAAACGAGCCAAAAAAACAGCAAAAACCGCCAAGTAAGGCGGTTTAACCGTATGTAAAACGAACGAAACCGGATCGCATAACACATGTACAATCAGCTCAAGCCGGACTGACCCACCCTTTACGATGCGCAAAAATCGCCAGTTGTGTTCGGTCTTCCAATTCGCATTTCATCAGCAAATTACTCACATGCGTTTTGACCGTTTTGATGCTAATATGCAGTTCTTCAGCAATTTCCTTATTGCTCAAACCTTCCGCAATCAGCATCAGCACTTCACGCTCGCGCCCGGTCAGATCGGACGCTTCCTCCTGCGCTGTGCTACGCTGACGAATACCGCGTGTAAGCGCCTGCGAAATGTCACCGGTCATCACCGGCATGCCACGGCTCGCACCTTGCAGCGCATAGATCAATTCTTCAGCGGATACGGTTTTCAAAATATAGCTAACCGCACCAGCTTCAATCGCCTCTACGACCAACTCATCCTCGATAAAGCTCGTCAAAATAACGATTTTTAACTGCGGATAATGTTGCAAAATACGCCGCGTCGCTTCCACCCCATTCATGACCGGCATCATCATATCCATCAAAATCAAATCCGGTTGCTGCGCGTCTATTCCTTGCTCCAACAAATCGATCACTTCCTGCCCGTTGGCAGCTTCGGCAATGACCTCAAATCGTTCATCCAGCATCAGATACGTTTTTAGACCCATCCGTACCATATCATGGTCATCCGCCAGCAATATTTTGATCTTGTCCACGCTCATCCGCTCCTTTATACAATATGTCAAACTTCGGAATATGAATGCGAATCGTTGTGCCCGCACCAGGTTTGCTAATAATTTCCGCCTGTCCGCCGAGCTTTTCGGCACGTTCCGCCATAATGGTCAATCCGTACGAGCCTTGCTTGTGTACGCTCATATCAAAGCCGCGTCCATCATCACTAATATGTACAGCTACATGATGAGACTCCTCCTGCAGCGACAAGCTGACGATCGAAGCCTCAGCATGTTTGACGATATTTGCCAGTGCCTCCTGAATAATGAGAAAAAGCTGACGCTCTTTAGCCTCAGTCAATTTCCCTACCAATTCAACATCCTGTATTCCTTTTAAGCCATTGTGACGACAATAATCCGGAAACCACGCATCCAGCGCCTCAGACAATGAACGTCCCTCCAGCTCTATCGGACGCAGCTGCGTAATAAGCGCTCGCATTTGCTTCTGGGCAAGCTGGGACATCTGGATCAGCTGCTCCATCACGATACCTGCCTGTGTCGGATTCAGTTCCAGCACTTTGGGCAGCGAGGAAGCGGACATATGAATTGCAAACAGCTGCTGGCTGACCGAGTCGTGCAAATCGCGAGCCATGCGGCGGCGCTCCTCTAGCACCGCCATTTCTGCCTCGCGCTCACGCTCCATCACTTCACGCTCGCCAAGCTGCTGCAAAATGCGCATTTTGCGCTCCACCGTGCTCATCATTTCGTTAAATTGTTCATGTACCCGGTTAAACGATTCATCATCAATCGGTTCCAACCGTGTACCAAAATTGCCTTTGGCGACCTGTGTCATCTTTAAATGCACATTGTCGATTCGCCGCTGCACGCGCTGCCCGGCAACATAACCGGCGGTCAGCCACATCGCGATGAGACCGACAAGATAGTAATACCATTTCTCCGGCAAATGCAGCAGCTGATAATCAGCGCTCAACATCATGTAGATCGTAATGGTCGTTAAAATGCTAACCGTACTAAAAAAGCCGATTAGCTCCCATTTGATATTTTTAAACCACTTTGTCCGCATTGTCGTTTACCCCACCCGGTTGATGCGAATGTCTCCGATAAATACATTCACCGTAATCTCGACCCGTTTACCTGTGGAATCGGCTTCGCTCGTCTCGCCGCTCAGACGGTTCATCATGCCGTCACCATGACGGTTCAAAATGTCCATATCACCGATAAACGAGTTGCCTTCCGCTTTGAAACTGACTTCCACCCCGCTCGGAATAAACACTTTCACATCACCGATAAAAGCGGAAATATTAATCCGCGTCGTGCCATACGGAATTTGTGCACGGGTCAGATCAAGCATCGTATCCCCGATAAAATGCGAAATATTCAGCGGTTTCAGCTCAAAATAATCTTTGCCGATATGCAAATCACCGATAAAGCTGGAACGTTCCTCTGTATCGCCAACTGCACTGTAACTGCTATCGTAACCGTTACGATAGTTGTGATCATACGATGACTGGTGATCGCTTTTAAACTGTTTTTTCCACTCATCACGATACCATTGTTTCTGTTGCTTTATATGGCGCATATGGTCTTTGAAATGTTGTTTATGCTGTTTCCAGTTCTGTTCATGCATCGATTTGTATGGATCGAACAGCGGTTGTTGTTCCGGGCGCTGCGAATGCGATGGTTCCTTGCGCAAATTCGGTCCTCGCCCCGATTCCGCACGCCGATCAAATGAAGCGCGCTCGAACCGTGTATCTTGGGCTGTATCGTTCGTAAATGTATGGTGATGGCTCGTTTCGTTATGGGCACCATATTCGCTATGTGCCTGATCATGAACCGCTTTGCGTCCCAACTTTTCATCGAACAAATCATCCAGCGATGAAGGTGCTGGCGGCGGAGGTGTGTATGTTTGACCGCGTACCCCGTCATTGCCGTTCATATCGGCATAATCGCGATGATGACGCTGTTTCTCCCGTTTGCCTTTGCCGGTAATCATCCGGAAGCCGATGAACAGAAATGCGATCGGAATCGTTAACCGAATCAGATCACCGATCGAATAATCATAAAGCCCCAGATTGCGTCCTAGAAAAAACGTGCCCAAGATCGTCATAATCCAGCCGCCGATATCACGCTTGCATTTGAACAACAGCTCATTCAAACCGATTTCCAGCAAAATTAAAGGCCATAACAGAAAAATAACATCCCGTACGCTAAAATCAATAATGTTTAACCAGTCTAGCAAAAACACCAGTCCAACGCCAATCAGACTGAGTCCCCAAAACGCCTTGCGGAACATATGTCTATTCATGCCGTTTCCTCACTTTCTGCATTCGGCAGCCCGGACAAGGCATCGATTGCCTTCTGCTTGCCGTTACCGATGTGTACTATAAACCTAGTGTAAACGAACATGACCGCTTGCCCAAGCGACAACAGAATGAAATCGTTCTCCGTCCAGCGACCGATAGACAGGCACAAATAAAAGCACCGGCATAGTACACCGATGCTTTTATTATAAACATTTATTTGGAAATTTGTTTAAAAAATAGTACGTTCCGCAATTTGCTCACGCAGCAATTTGCTCGCATCTTCAAGCGACATCGAGCCGATATCGCCTTCACCGCGTTTACGCACTGATACACTGCCAGCGTTCATTTCATTCTCACCGACAACGAACATATACGGAATTTTTTCCAGCTGTGCTTCACGGATTTTGTAACCAAGCTTTTCGTTGCGCAGGTCGGCTTCAACCGTCACGCCGCTCAGACGCAATTCGTCTTCCACTTTGCGTGCATAGTCGTCAAATGCGGTCGATACCGGAATGACTTTCGCCTGTACCGGGGACAGCCACAATGGCAATGCACCCGCAAAGTTTTCCAACAGGAAGGCAGTGAAACGTTCCATCGTGGAAATGACGCCACGGTGAATTACGACCGGACGATGTTTCTGTCCATCATCACCGATATATTCCAGCTCAAAACGCTCCGGCAGCAGGAAATCGAGCTGTACAGTGGACAATGTTTCTTCTTTGCCTAGTGCGGTGCGAATTTGCACGTCCAGCTTCGGCCCGTAAAATGCCGCTTCGCCTTCCGCTTCAAAAAACGGCAAATCCAAGTCTTCAACTACTTCACGTAGCATACGCTGGGACATTTCCCACATTTCGTCGTTCGGGAAATATTTCTCAGTATCTTGCGGATCACGATAGGACAGACGGAAACGATATTCGCTAATGCCGAAGTCTTTGTACACTTGCTGAACGAGCTTGATAACACGCGCAAACTCGTCTTTGATCTGATCCGGACGCACGAACAGATGCGCATCGTTCAATGTCATCGCACGTACGCGGTGCAAACCGGTTAGCGCGCCGGACATTTCGTAGCGGTGCATCATGCCCAATTCAGCGATACGGATCGGCAGATCACGGTAGCTGCGCAGATCGCTTTTGTATACCATCATATGGTGCGGACAGTTCATCGGACGCAGTACAAGTTCTTCATTGTCCATCGCCATCACCGGGAACATATCTTCCTGGTAATGCTCCCAGTGACCGGATGTTTTGTACAATTCCACATTGCCAAGTACCGGTGTGTACACATGGCTATAGCCCAGCTTTTCTTCCAAATCGACAATATAACGTTCCAGCGTACGGCGCAACTTGGCACCGTTTGGCAACCAGATCGGCAAACCTTGACCGACCAGATTGGAGAAGGTGAACATGCCCAGCTCTTTACCGAGCTTGCGATGATCACGTTTTTTCGCTTCTTCTAAAAAGTGTAGATGCTGTTCCAGCTCCGGTTTTTTGTTAAAAGCGGTGCCGTATACACGTTGCAGCATTTTGTTTTTGCTGTCACCGCGCCAGTACGCACCAGCTACACTTAACAATTTAAACACTTTCAGCTTGCCGGTTGACGGAACGTGTGGGCCGCGACATAGATCGAAAAATTCGCCCTGATCGTAGATTGTAATGATGCTGTCTTCCGGTAGCGCTTCGATCAGTTCGATTTTGTAAGGGTCTTCCAGCTCATGGAAAATGTTAAGCGCTTCGGCACGGCTCACTTCGCGGCGTGTGATCGGCAAGTTTTCGTTGACGATGCGTTCCATTTCTTTTTCGATCTTTTGCAAATCTTCCGGGTTGAGCGGATGTTCCAAATCCATATCGTAGTAGAAACCGTCCTCGATGACCGGGCCTACACCTAGCTTCACTTCTTTGTTGCCAAACAGACGTTTGACCGCCTGTGCTGTCAAGTGAGCCGTACTATGACGAATTACTTCCAGCCCGTCTGCACTGTCTGCGGTGACGATCTCAACGAGCGCACCGTTGTGCAGTGGAGTGTTCAGATCAACGACGATGCCATCGAGCTTGCCGGCAACAGCATTTTTAAACAGACTTTTACTGATGGAATTGGCAACATCGCCAATAGTGTTGCCTTCCTCATACTGACGAAGTGAGCCGTCAGGTAGTTTAATTTCGATTGCCATCACAAATCTTCCTCTCTCATTCTCATATTGGATAAAAGCTGCGCTAGACAGCAAAAAACGCCCGTCCCGGCAAAGGGACGAGCGTTATATACACACGTGGTTCCACCCTGATTCAATTCTGTACTGACGGCGGCTACGCTGCTGTAAATGAGCTACGGTATCATGATCCAGCATTCACTTTCGTGTAAGCTGGCATCCGCACGATTACACCAACCGTATACAGAATCCTTCATTGCACATCCGTTAACGGGGATGAACCGATCATGCTTACTGCCTGCTGCGCTGAATCGCACAGTCCGGGTTCAACATCATTGCTCCAAAGGGGTAAACAACAACCGTCAACCGGAGGAAATTCCAGCGCCCAACCTTTTCCTCTCTCTGTACCGGACTGTATTGATGTTCATGTCTTTGTCATTGCATATATCAAATATGATCAACTTTAACTTTACTTTCATCATTATAGAAGTGTGTTGCATGTACGTCAAGAGCGGTCTAGTTGTGCTTAATATAGATTGTAATGTTACGGTTTCCTTAGCAGGCAAATCGCTTTATAATTGAACAGTATAGTACTGTAAACTAGAAAGGAGCATGTCGATGCATATTCCACTCCAGCAGCAGCAAACCCCGTATTACGCCGTTATTTTCACCAGCAAACGAACAGCAGCAGATCAAGGTTATGGCAAAATGGCAGATACGATGGTAGAAATGGCTGAGCAGCAGCCTGGTTTTCTCGGTGTGGAAAGCTATCGCAATGCCGACGGCGCAGGGGTTACGATCTCATACTGGCGCGATCTCGAACATATTCGGAATTGGAAAGACAATCCCGTACATCAGCTTGCCCAACAGCAAGGAAAACAGCAATGGTATGAACATTATACGGTCAAAATATGCAAAGTGGAGCACACGTATTCGTTTGACGTTTGATACGGTGGGCGTGCATAAACGAGCATGCAACCGAAGTTAAATTTCAACTTTGATGATGTACCTACATGCTGATCAATAAGAGCTTTAGTCGGCTTCAAAGCTTAAATTAATTTCAGTCAATGCACTATATTTTCTTAATTAAAATCCAGGTTGGGCTGATCGGAATAAACGTTGCATTCTCCATTCCAATACATAACAAAAGACGCTACTATGCCTGTATAGGAACGGTAGCGTCTTTATGTTGATTTCGATTATGATAACATCCATATGAACATATACCTGTATCACACGATGAAATTCTTTGGTTTATACGATATTAAATTCCGCATTGAGCGCAGTCAGCGTACTCGTTGTTGGTCGCTTAGTTCTGCATAATAAAATCACGCTGTATTTTAAAGTTTTCATCGTCAAACACTTTGAGAATATTGTATTTCGTATCGCGTTGTGCCGGGATTTTGCCAGCGGCGCGGATAATGTCCAACGTTTGTTCGATATTGACTTTATGCGTTGTACCAGCGGCGGAAACGACATTTTCCTCCATCATCGTGCTGCCAAAGTCATCGCAACCGTATTGTAGTGACAGTTTGCCCACTTCCGGTCCCATCGTTACCCATGATGATTGGAAATGTTTAATATTGTCGAGCACGATGCGGCTGATCGCTACATTTTTTAAATATTGCTCAGGCGTTTGTTTTTCCGCCTTCATATTCGTATTGTCCGGCTGGAATGTCCACGAAATAAAGGCGAGGAAGCCTTCCGAATCGTAGCCGTTGCGGATACATTCATCCTGTGCGTCACGCACACGCATCATATGCAGTGCACGTTCCTCAAACGATTCGCCAAACCCGATCACCATCGTTGCGGTCGTATTCATGCCGACTTTGTGTGCGGTCTGCATCACGTCCATCCAGTCGCGCCATGAGCCTTTGAGACGGCTGATTTTACGGCGTGTACGGTCATCGAGAATTTCGCCGCCACCGCCTGGCAATGAATCGAGTCCAGCTTCATGAATCGCCCGGATCGTATCTTCCATCGATAGCCCGGACAGCTTTTGCATTTTCATAATTTCCGCTGGGGAGAAGGAGTGCATCGTAATGTTCGGGAAATGCTGTTTAATTTTACGCAAAATGTTCAAGTAGTATTCAAACGGCAAATCCGGATTAACACCGCCTTGCATCAAAATTTCAGTTCCGCCTACATCTTCGGTTTCCTGAATTTTTTGCAAAATCGTTTCGTCTGGCAGCACATAGCCTTCCGGTGAACCAGGACGACGGTAAAAGGCACAAAAACGGCAAAACACATCGCATACATTCGTATAATTGACGTTACGTCCGATCACAAATGTCGTAATCGGGTCCGGATTAATGCGTTGCATGAGCTGGTTAGCCACATGGCCCATTTTCTCAATCTCATCCGATTCATATAATGCAATCGTATCTTCCACATCCAGGCGTCCGCCTTGCAGCGCTTTGTCCAGGATACGATCTACTGTATTCATATGATAGCCTCCTAATCGATTCAGGCACCAAAGGTTGATGTCGAACAGTCCATTTGAGTATAGGTTGATCCTAGCTGTGCCAGCGCATTGCATAGCACACGATAGTTAAAAATTAAAATAAATTCATGACGGCATGTACTATCGTAACATATTTCACATTTTAAAAACAGGCATGGAAGTGGCAGGTTAGTAATTTTTTGCAGTTCGTTTGTGGCAGCCGGCGCATGAAGGCAATCTAGAACTAATACAGTGGAAAATGGAAGTGCGCACAAGTATAAACGTGACGAATCATGCCATACAGGCGAGCAATGCGTAGGCAAACTACCTTGTAGCCTCGGTTAGAATCGCTATCCGTTATTGCTTATGCCATCAGCCCATTTTCCTGCTATGCCAAACTTCGCCATAATCCAAAAGGCTATAGCTAAAGCAGGCTCCATATCAGGAAGCCTGCTTCGCTCAAACTTATATTTATGATCGATACGTGTAAAATAAGCGCTCTATCGTTGCCCGGAACGTTAGCCGGTCTGAATCGTCAGCCCTATGCTGCTTATGATCGGATATCGCTTATTCATTCCCAAATTCGCGCGGTGAGTTCCCTTGTCCGTTCGATGCGCTCGTACCGCCATCAACCGGCAAAATAACACCGGTAATATAACGCGCGTCCGGACTGGCGAGGAACAGATACGCCGGTGCGACATCTTCAGCTTCAGCGATCCGTTGTAGTGTCACACGGGATTTGAATTTTTCGACCACTTCTTCCCCGCCTTGTTCAATCATCGGCTTGGTCATTTCGGTAATCGTAAACGCAGGTGCGACCGCGTTGACACGCACTCCTTTTTCACCAAGCTGCAAGGCAAGCGATTGTACAAGTAGGCTGACAGCGCCTTTGGTCGCATTGTAGCCCGGATGCGGCCAATCGCCTGCGAGCCCCGATACGGACGAAGTGGCAATGAGCGAACCTTGCGATTTGACGAGATGTGGCGTGACCGCACGCGCCAAATAAATTTGCGCATCGACATTGGTCGCCCGCATATTCTCCCAGTCTTCATCGGTTAATTCCTCAATCGGTCCCGCTACATTTACCCCGGCATTGCTAATGACCACATCTAACTTGCCAAAACGTTCGACCGCTTTGTCGACGAGTGCATCCACTTCCGCACGCACGCGCACATCGGTAGGCACAATGAGATAACGGTCATTGTTGTAACGATCGACGACTTCATACAGCTTGTCTTCACGGCGTGCCGCCAGCACGACGTTGGCGCCATTTTCCAAAAAAGCAGTTGCTACCGCACGCCCAATTCCTGCGCTAGCACCGGTAATTAGTACGACAGCATCTTCAAACGGATACGTGTTATGTGTCATAGATCGAACCTCCATGTGATGATTTGAGAAACAAACTAGCTACACGCTGTTGTTGCTTCACGGTTGTTGCACATGTAGGGTCATTACCCGTTGAGGGGGAAAGTAAACTTTGACATAACAGCCAAACTACTATTCAAACGGATCAAATTGAACAAAAGACTCCCCACATTCATAGCGGCTCAGTCTCTTAACAGAACGATTCACTTTAAAATATCAAGTAATGTTAAATCACTATATTTAATCGATTTTTTGGAGCGATACATCTCAATAGCTGCAATTAAAATTTCAACATGACCAAAATAATTTTTTATAAAATTGTAACTTTTAATATTTTCACCTTTAAACAAAGTGCTGGCAAATTCACTCGGTTTTTTTCTGGATTTTACGTATTATTCGTATTGATTTTCAGCGTGAATAAGCAGTAATTCCACTTCAGGAGCGGTAATAATATTGATCACTTCAACTTTTGCTGCATACGCTTTACTCAGCTTAAAGTTTTCATTTCGAGAATCAAGTATTCTATAAATTTTGACTTTTTGAGCGGTCGCTTTATCTAAATACATCGTCTCGAACTTTTTCGCATTGCGGATTTTTATCGTTTCTCGCTCTAGCAATTGATCTAATGAGAAGATTAACTTATCATGTTCGAGTAATATGTCGATAATAGCGCGTTCAGAAGAACCTTCACAGATACATGCAATTAAGCAGTCTTCTCTCATTTAACGAAGTCCGTGTGATGCAATTTTATAAATTGATCTTTTAACGATATATAAGCATTGTAATCAGGCGCTGTTCCGCCAATAAAATCGCTTTGATAAACCTCACTTTTTTTCATATCGTTACGCTTTAACAAATACATGAGATTAATGATCGATAATACATTCTGCTTTCTGCAAACATAGATACTGTCATTGCGATCAAAATCATCCAATAGTTCGGGATAATGGGTTGAAAAAATAAGCGTGGCTCCGTTAGGATTTGTTTTTTCATTTCTAAAAAAGCCGATAATCGTCCGCACGATCGCTTTATTGAAGTGATTTTCAAGCTCATCTACGATAAGATAGCCATTTTTTTTTAAAGTATGATTGATATAAGCAAACAAATTTAGACCTTTAATTGTGCCTGACGAGAGATAATTTTCTAATGCTACTATTGGATAGACTTCAATTTCACTAGTTTGACTTTTAAATTTCAGCCGAATAACATCGGTATCACGCATTTTTTCAGCTTTAACATATTCAATACTAGGATCAAGAAATTGTATAACTTCAAGTGGAACATTTCCAGCTATATTCATAAAATTAAAATTCGTAAACCCGGTAACAGCAAACACTTCTGGCGTACTTTGCTCCTTTTTTAATTCAGCCACAAAAATACTTAAATCATCTACTAAATACTCATGATTCTCTAATGATCTTTTTTTAATAAAATCGCGCTCATTAAATTCAAATAATTTGAGTTTGCTTTTGATACTTTTTATCTTTTTTTTATATAAAATTTCTTCTGCAAAATACCATTCACCTTTTTCATTTTTGGAAATGGATGAATCTAATTTTAAAATAAATTCATTTTGCGTATAAAAATAACTCGTAATGGTAATTTGTTTCCCCTTTAACACTTCTTTATGCCTGTCTATATTTAATCTGTCATGTGTAAAAAAAATGTTCAAAACAGCAGATATTAACTTTAAAGATGCCGTTTTTCCAGATGCGTTAATTCCTATTAAAGCTAGCGCATTATGCGTATACATATTAGCAAATAAATGCTCTAATCCTTCATTGTTATCTTCGGTTACATTTTGTTGAGCAACAAAATTGAAATCAAACCCTTCTGGAAATAAATCTAATCCATGCACCGTAAATCTTAAAATTTTCATAACTAGTCTATAACCTCCTAACGCATAATTCGTTTATACTATGTATATTATATCAATTTAAACAAAATAAAAGCAGATATAAACGAATTTGACGTTTATATCTGCTTTTATTTCTATTCTTCCTCCAACGCCTGCTCCAAATCCGCAATCAAATCCTCCACATCCTCCAACCCAACCGACAACCGCAGCAGTCCATCTGTAATGCCGCGTTCGGCACGTACGGTCGCGCCCATTGCGGCGTGTGACATCGTTGGTGGATACGACAAAATGCTTTCTACCGCTCCCAGACTGACCGCCACCAGCGGAAGTTGCACGCGATCCAGTACGTGTTTGGCGCGCTCGCCTGAGCCGACGTCAAAGGAGATGACCGAGCCGTAGCCGGTCGATTGGGAAATGTGTATTTCATGCCCTGGATGGGTAGGCAAGCCCGGATAATAGATCGCTGCGATATCGGTGCGTGTTTGCAGCCATTCAGCGATGCGTGCGGTGCTTTTTTCGCTATGCGCCATCCGTGCTGCCAATGTTTTCATACCGCGCATAAGCAGCCATGAATCTTGGGGGCCAAGCACTGTACCGAGTCCATTTTGCAAATGTTTGAGCTGTTTGCCTAATTCGGGCGTGCGTGTGACCGCAAGTCCAGCTAGCACATCGCTATGACCGCCGAGAAACTTCGTTGCACTATGCAGAACGATATCGACGCCTAGTTCGATCGGGCGCTGGTAATACGGGGTCATAAAGGTGTTATCCAGCATCGTCAGCAACTGGTTTTCCTTCGCCCATTCGGTGACCGCGTGAATATCGGTAATTTTCAGCGTTGGGTTGGATGGAGTTTCTATATATACGGCACGTGTATTCGGACGCAGCGCCGCTTTCACTTGCTGCAAATCGGTCATATCGACAAAGCTAATCTCAATATGCAGCCGATTGAGCACGGTCGTCAGCAAACGATACGTGCCGCCATACACATCTTCGGTGACGATCACATGCTCGCCAGCCGACAGCAGTAGAAAGGCGGTCGAGATCGCCGCCATGCCGGACGCAAAAGCGAACCCTCGCGCTCCACCTTCCAGCAGCGCGATATAATCTTCCAGCGCCTGACGGGTCGGGTTGCCGGAACGACTGTAATCATGTGTTGGCGGATTCAAAATATCATCTTGGTGAAAAGTCGACGCCTGGTAAATCGGCACGCTCGATGCACCTGTCGCCAGATCATACGAACCGTTAAAATGAATCAGCTTCGTTTCCAAACTGCGCGGTGGAAGGATGCGTTTAGGCGCTGTGCTGCCGGAAGTGGCAGCCGCTGTAGCATCGGAAGTCGAATTTGTTGCGTCCGTATCTGTTCCTGTGTTAGGCTGATTGGTATTGTTTTCACTCATTTCATTCACGCTCCTTCGACTTCAAGGCGAGCAGCTTCCAACGCTGCCTCCAGGTCGGCAATGAGATCATCGACATGTTCAATCCCAACCGAGAAACGCAGCAGACGCTCATCCACACCGATCGCTTCACGAATGTACTGCGGGATATCCGCATGGGTTTGCACGGTTGGATACGTCATCAACGATTCCACACCGCCCAAACTTTCCGCAAACGCAATCAGCTTAATATGACGCAAAATCGGTGCGATATAACGCGCATCGGTCACTTTAAATGAGAAAATACCGGTATTGCCACTCGACTGCCGCTTTTGTACCTCATGCCCCGGATGATCCGGCAAGCCTGGATGGAACACCTCGGCAATTTGCGGATGCTGTTGCAAATGTTTGGCGATCGTAAGCGAATTGTATTCATGACGCTCCATTCGCAGCGCCAGCGTTTTCATCCCTCTCATCAGTTGATACGAATCGCTTGGCGATAGCACGCCGCCGATAGAGTTGTGTAGGAAAGCAATCTCCTCCGATAGCTCGGTGCCTTTCGTAATGATCAGTCCTGCCAACACATCGTTATGACCGCCAAGATATTTGCTCGCACTGTGAATGACGATATCCGCTCCCAGCTCAAGCGGACGCTGGAAAAATGGCGTCAGCAGCGTATTGTCCACAATCGTCAGCAGTTTATGCTGCTTCGCCCAACCGGTCACCGCAGCGATGTCGGTAATCATCATAAGCGGATTGGTCGGTGTTTCGATAAATACAGCACATGTATTGTCCTGCCGTACACGTTCCAGCGCTTCCAGATCATTCGTATCGACATACGAAGCGCTCACGCCGAATTTGGACATAATGCGTTCCAGCAAACGATACGTGCCACCATACAGATCAAGCGAGACGATCAGATGATCGCCCTGACCGAATAGCGCGAAGATCGTTTGCAACGCTGCCATACCGGAACTACAGGCAAAACCGGCATCGCCTGCTTCCAATTCCGCTGCCGCTTGCTCCAATACTGCGCGTGTCGGATTGGTCGTACGAATGTAGTCAAAACCGGTGCTTTTGCCAAGCTCTGGATGACGGAATGCGGTCGATTGATAAATAGGGAAATTAATAGCTCCTGTTACCGGCTCCTCCACCGATCCGATCTGAGCCAGCCGGCTTTCAATAGTAAGCGATGATTGCTGATTGTTTCTGTACGTCATTCGTTACGTCCTCCTCCGATATCTCACTTCAATGTACTAAATGTAATCCAATCGCTACTACGACTGTTAACCATGTATCGATTGCAAACGCTCGCTATTGTTACGAACAGAGCGATCCGCTGCAAGCGTCAGCATCTGTACTGTATACCATTTCAAATGGTAGATAGCCTGTTAAATCGAATACAGCCCAGCTTCCACTTTCTCGTTTTCCAGATCGTACGGTGTTTCCTGGTACACATAATAGTTAAGCCAATTGGAAAAGAGCAGATTAGCATGAGCGCGCCATTTGGATGGTGGCGTGCGGGTCGGATCATCGTTTGGAAAATAATTTTTCGGAACGGCGATATCCATGCCTTTGGCGATATCGCGATCATATTCCCATTTGAGCGATAACGGATCATATTCCGAATGACCGGTCACAAAAATCTGTTTGCCATCCTGCGTCGCTACGATATAAATACCAGCTTCTTCAGACTCCGACAAAATTTCTAGTTCAGGCACATGTTCGATATGTTCGCGCCGCACTTCGGTATGGCGTGAATGCGGTGCATAATACCATTCATCAAATCCGCGCAGCAACGGCACATTGCTTTTGTTCAATGTGTGCGGGAAGACGCCAAAACATTTCTCCGGCAAATCGACCTTAGGCACGCCAAAATGATGATACAAACCCGCCTGTGACGCCCAACAAATATGCATCGTTGACGTTACATTCGTTTTGCTCCAATCGAAAATTTCCTGAATTTCCTCCCAATAGTTCACATCTTCAAACTCCATCGTTTCGACCGGCGCACCGGTAACGATCAAACCGTCAAAGCGCAGATGTTTTACTTCAGGAAATGTTTTGTAAAAAGCATTTAAATATTCTGCCGACGTATTTTTGGAAATATGGGAACGGGTATGCAGCAAATAAATATCGACTTGCAGCGGGCTGTTACTAAGCAAGCGCAACAACTGCGTTTCGGTCGTTTCCTTCGTTGGCATCAAGTTCAGCAAGGCGATGCGCAGCGGACGGATATCTTGCTGGTAGGCACGCGATTCGTCCATTACGAAAATATTTTCTCCGGTTAGAATTTCCTTTGCCGGTAAACTGTCTGGAATTTTGATTGGCATTGTCATTCACTCCTTGTAAGTAGTTGGTCATGCAATGAACAGCGTGCCCGGATTGTGAAAGGAGCTGCGCAAATACGCAAAAAGACCTTTCTCCATGCAGGCTGAGAAAGGTCGTATCCGCAAACAAGTTGCGTCTATATAGCGCCTCTCTCATCTGTCAGCAGATACCAGATACTTCATCGTAGGATGTACCTGTATCTCTGCTAGAATTAGCACCGTACAGTATATGACTGCCGGTTGCCGGGCTTCATAGGGCTAGTCCCTCCGCCTGCTCTTGATAAGATTCGCTGTATTTGATTGTGGGTTAAAACTGAAAGAATGGAATTACTTATACCATAATTTATACTACTTTCACACCTATCGTCAAGGGGGTGTGACGCCGATAAATAAGTTATGCAGCAGCGGAATGATTTAAACTTGAAAGCCTGCTGTCTCCACGGTATACTTAACAAGTATTTGACGTATTTTCATGTTTTTCATAAAACATTGCGTATACGATATCATTCGAATTTTATGATAAAGAGGTGAATTTCAAGATGGAAGGCGACCCGAGGACGAGCTTACATGGGCACTATACACGGTTAAAGGAATGGAACGACAATAGGATACCGAAGGAGCGCGCCATGTTGAAAAGATAATTTTCATATAATAGCGAGGCTTTACAAAAGTGTGTACAATTGCCGTCTCTTTTCCTACTCATTTACGATGAAAAAGGAGCAGAGCATACTATGAAAATTCGGCACGTAAACGCCGGCAATTTCACGCTGGTTGAAGATGTTAACGAAACACTGGTTGCACCGGAGGAAGGGTTTTACTGGATTGACGCTGGTCTTGATGATCTGATCTTGCTTCAACCTCTCTTTATGCTGCATGACCTGGCGGTTGAGGACATGATGGGCGATGAGGAGCAGCGGCCAAAAATTGAAATTTACGAAAATCACTACTTTATCGTCGTGAACAGTATTCGTTTCGACGATGAGGAGATTTTTTTGCGCGCACTGAATATTTTCCTCGGACGGCATTTTATCATTACGATTACTAAACAAAAGATTAGTGAGCTGCGTGCGCTCAAGCCGATTTTGTGGGAAGAAGAAGTTAGCCGTCCCGATAAATTTATGTACTTGCTCGTCGATCTGGTCGTCGATAACTATTTTACCGTCGGTGATCGAATCGAGGATCAGATAGAACGGCTGGAAGAAAGTATTTTGATGAGTACAAAAAAGTCGCATTTGAACGAAATTATCGGTTTGCGCGGTGAGATTTTGTGGCTCAAACGTGTGCTTGGTCCACAGCGTGAAGTCATTAATACACTGAACAAAAAAGATTTGCGGCTGATCGATGATCAATTGCAAAAATATTTTAGCGACGTGTACGAGAATGCGGTCAAAGTGTCCGAGATGTTTGATACGCTACGCGATCTGATGGGTAACTTACGTGAAGCGTATCAATCCAGTATCGCTAACCGGGCGAATGAAATTATGCGCGTGTTTACCGCGATTACGACGATATTCATGCCGCTGACCGTTATTACTGGTATTTACGGGATGAACTTTGAAAATATGCCGGAGCTGCATTGGAAGTTTGGCTACCCGATGGTAATCGGCATTATGATCGTGCTCGGTCTGACGATGTTTTTTACGTTTCGCAAAAAGGATTGGATTTAAGGATTGTTTTCATCTGTTGAGCATATATACTCATTGATGAAAAAATTTAGTAAAAAAAGGGGATTCAAATGATAATAACTCCAACTTAAAAAAGTTGGGGTTATTATCATTTCTACCATATACACAGTAACAGGGAATTTAAAATCAATTAATTATAAAATATGTATGCTGATGATGATTGCATTTTAAAACTAAATCAACATTTTTACATAAAATACGTTTACTACATTAAAAGGTGCACAAATAAAAAAAATGTTTTATCGCTTTTTCTTTTAATCGCAATTATTGTGCTGTAAGGATTCAATAGGAGATACATCTCCAATTTTTGCAATAGCAGTCAAATAGCACGGACACAATGCTAATAAACTTTATTTGTTCTCAGCTTGTTAATTTATTAGACCCCTCTTATTTGCAAAGAGGGGTCTTCAGGGGTAGATTTTAATACGATATAACACCTTTAATGTTGTTCATTTTTCATAACTATTAATGTGTAATTTATTACGGAATTTCCATCCAGCGTTCCATCGTCTCCGCATTTAAATGCTCCAAACTCGCAACGGTAAAGTGAGCATGATCCATAATATGGTGCAAGCTCACACCGATCGTTTTCATCCCTGCCTGGCGTACCGCCTGCAAACAATCCGCTGAATCTTCGATCACCATACAATGATACGGATGGATACCGACCGACTCCGCGACGAGAATAAAGCCTTCTGCATCCGGTTTAGGATGGGTAATATCCTGTGCTTGGACGATGGAAGCAAAATAATGATCCATTTCCAGCCGCTCCATAATGCGTCGTGCATCTGGACGATCTGATGTCATTAGTACTGCTACATTTTGTTCGCGTAGTTGAATCAGCAGCTCCTCTACACCAGGCAGCAGAAACTCGCGCTTCAACTGCTCTACATCCATCGTTTCCACACGTAGTACCGGCGCTTGAATAGGGTCGGCATGTACGATCTGGTCCGACTTGGCTGCGGTTTGTGCTGCTTCCTCTTGTTTGGCTGTAGCGGCAACCGCTTCTTGATCGGCAGCATCGTTCTTTTTCAGCCGTTTTTTACCGGCACCGCTCGCCTCCTTCTGTTTGGCATCAGCATGGCGAGTAGCTGCATCCGCTGCTTTATGATGCGTCGTCCCGGCAGACGGGTCGCTCTCGTCTGGCTCATTTGTATGCTCTTTGGCAGTCGCATTAGCTATTTGAGCTTGTGCTGCAATGGATGGACTCGGCATATGTGCATTGGTGGCATCGTGCGTATCATCGGCTGCCGCCGCTGCGCTCCCTATTGCCACCGTTGCTTCCTGCTGTGCAGCCGTTTCCGACGATGCGACTGGTGTAGCATCCGGCGCATACGCTTCAGCGTAGCTTGTATCCTCCATAGTTGGCATCGGAATAAGCACGCCTTCCAGCCCGAAAATGACCGCTTTTAGCACCCGGTTTTTAATTTCCAGCGGCTTTGTCATCGCTACCATATGGTGCTCGTCATAATGACCGATCATTAGCGGCTCACCACGGATGACACGATAAGTCGTTATATTTTGCTCAATGTTAATCTCAAGCAGACGATGTTGGAATTGTACACGGAAGCTATAACGCGTCCAATTAGGCGGCAATTTCGGTTCAAAATGCAACATACCATCATATTGGCGCATCCCCGCAAATCCGCCCACAATCGTCAGCCAGCTACCCGCCATCGAAGCGGCATGAATACCGTCTTTGGCATTGCTGTGAAAGTCGTCCAAGTCCATCCGTGCCGATTGGATAAAAAACTCGTAGGCAGGGTCCATCGTGCCCAGCTCGGCAGCTATAATCGCATGAATCGCTGCTGACAAGGACGAGTCATGTGTCGTAAGCGGCTCATAATAGGCGTAATTACGCACTTTTTCAATCTTTGTAAACCGATGACCTAACATATACATCGCCAAAATCAAATCCGCCTGCTTTAACACCTGATGACGGTAAATGACGAGCGGATGGTAATGCAGCAACAATGGATATTTATCGGCAGGCGTATTTTCAAAATCCCAGATGCCTTTGTCCAAAAACGAATCGTCCTGACCGATCAACCCGCTCTGACGGTGAATATAGATCGCATCAGCAGCGCGTTCCCACACATCAATCTCCTCATCGGTCAGTCCCATCGGGCTGCCGATCATCGCTTCATGGCTTGCCGCATCGTCTTCACGCCATTTTTTCAGCTTACGTGCCGTAAATTCCAATTGGTCTTTGACCATCATATTTGTGTACGTATTGTTGTTAACGATCGCCGTATATTCATCCGGCCCGGTTACGCCGTTAATACAAAATCCTTTGCCTGGAATCCAGTCGCCTACCGACAGGAAGAAGCGGCATGTTTCCACAAGCATTTCCAGCCCTTTAGTACGCAAAAATTCCTCATCACCAGTCGCTTCAGCATATTGAATGACCGCATGCGCCACATCTGCATTAATATGGTATTGTGCGGTGCCACCAGGATAATAAGCGGACACTTCTTCACCGCCGATCGTCCGCCACGGATACAGTGCACCAAGCGCCGCCATCTCCACCGCACGCTCACGTGCTTTTGGCAACGTATGGTAGCGGAATTCAAGCAACTGATGCGCCAATTCCGGCTGTGTATACAGGAAAAATGGCATAATATACGTTTCCGTATCCCAGAAATAATGCCCTTCATACCCTTCACCGGTAATCCCTTTGGCAGCGATATTCGTTTTGCCGTCACGACCGACCGATTGAAACAGATGAAAGGCGTTAAAGCGTAACCCTTGCTGTAATTTCTCATCGCCTTCCACTTGGATATCCGCTGTTTCCCAGAATGCATCCAAATGCTCTTTTTGCAGCTTGGCGAGTGTGTTAAAGCCGTCTTTGCGCATATCGTCAAGCGTAGACTCAGCAAGAATCGGCAAATGCGCTGGCTCATAGTCACGGGATGTATAATAGACGATACTTTTTTCCAGCACCGCTTCCTGATCCTGGTTCAAGTTAAACACAAAATGCTTTTCAATCCGTTGCTCTTGTTGTTCGGTTTTTAGTTCATATTTGTGATTGGCACGATGATCGGCAGCACAATACAGATTGAACTCTGTCTCCGATGTGCGCTGCTCCAGCGCCATCCGTGTGCCTCCGCTTAAATTGCCAATCGTTTGCAACACCTGTCCGGTAAATGCTGCGCCTGCACGTGGATCACCTTCGCTAATCTCGTTGTGTACTTCGCCGTTCAGCGCGGATACAAGCGTAATCTCACCGGAGAAATTAAGCGGTTTGACCGTATAACGGATCATCGCCATATGTTTATTTTCAAATGAAACGAGGCGTTCGATGCAGATCGAGATGCATTTGCCGCGCCCGCTTTCCCATGTCATCCGGCGTGTCAATATACCTGTCTGCATATTAAGCACACGCTCGTAATCGATAATCCGCCCAGCCATCATATTAAAACGCTCGCCTTCGATCCATAGCTCGATAATTTTGCTGTCGGTTACATTGAGCATCGTCTGCCGCTTGCGTGCATAACCGTACGCTTCCTCACCGTAAATAATATCAGCTGAATCGTAAAACCCGTTCAGGTATGTACCGTTCAGCGTATCGATCTCCGGCACATCCATGCCTTCCTCAAAATGCCCGCGCATCCCGATATAGCCATTGGCAACGGTGAATACCGTTTCACTTCTACGGTTGTATTGCGGATTGAATGAAGTCTCGCGGATTACCCACGGTTCCACCTCATAAATAGTTGATCCTTCTCTCATATGGTCATTCCCCTTTCCTCGTCAAGCTGGTAGATGTGCTGTTATCACTTGATTATTATCGATGCTATTTGACCACCGCCACGCTCCGGCATTGCCGGACAAGGTGCTGATGATATCGTCCTGTTGAAGGTCATACGGGTGCTATTCATTTATTAACCACATTTTGAAGTGGAAAGCCCTTACAAAAAATATTAACTTGTTTAATAGCGAAATTAAAGTGGAATATCGGTGGAAGATTGTATAGTTGAGTAAAGGGGAAAAGCGCTTTGGTGAATGAATTTTGTTGCCCAAAGGTAGAGTATGCACCGATCGTAACTAAAGCGTGCATGCAAACCTGACGTGCTGGGACAAACACCACTGCGGTACGGAATAAAGGGACGAACTCCCGTCTTGCCCAGGAATCTACCGCTTAGGACGGAATGTAGATTCTTTAGCGCACTTCAAAGAGGAAGGAGCAATCGAACAACAATCTTAAACAAAAACAGTTCCCTATTTGGATAAAATAAGGAACTGTTTTCGTTATAAAGCTACTTTTAACATTGATCGCTCACATTATTTCAATGTGGCTAGTACTAGTTTATTTCATCTGCGCTGCCTACTCCGCATCTTCCGTGCCTTCGACTTCATCATACGCACGGCTGCCTAGCCAGAGCAATACAGTGATAATGGCAAAAGCGACCATTGCCATGAATGGGATCGTGATGAAGCCGAGGAATTCGAAATAATCTTTGCTGCAGGATACGCCGCCGGTGCATGGGGCGATTTCATCCAGTGCAGGAATGTGCTGCTTGGCATAGTGATAAATTGCGATCACACCACCGATGATGGTCATGGGGATGGCATAGCCTACGATGCGGCGATCGTTACGATATGCGGCGATACCAAGCAGAATAACCTGCGGGTACATAAAGATTCGCTGATACCAGCATAGCTTGCACGGTTCCCAGTGGAGTACATCACTCAAAAACAGACTGCCTCCAGTGGCGATAATAGCAACAATCCAGGCGATGTACAAATAATATCTCGACAAAAACAGCTTAAAGCCGCTCGTCTCCATATCGGTCAGCCCTCCGATCCGGTTTGATTGCCAGCGTCAGCCTGCGCTTTTTCAATCGCTGCTTTCAGTGCATTATAGTCGCCCAAATCACCGGTATACTGCACACCATTAATAAAAATGGACGGCGTACCCGGAATGTTCAGCTCCTGCCCTTTTTTAAACTGAGCATTCACTTGATCAGCATACGTTTTGTTGTCGATATTTTGCCGCAGCTTGGTCGTATCGATGCCTAGCTTGGCATCTTCAGCCAGTTTAACGAGATAATCGGGTGTTGCCCATTCGGTATTTTCATCTTTTTGATGGGTATAGATTTCATTTAGATACGGCCAAAATGCAGCGCTTTTCTGATGATAGACCGATTCCGCAGCAAGTGCAGCCGTCGTGGAATCCGGACCGATAAACGGGAAATTGGCAAAATACAGTGAAGCAACGCCTTTATCGACGAAATCGGCTTCGATTTTGGGCAGTATTTGTTCATTGTACATTTTGCAGATCGGACATTTAAAATCGGCAAATTCCACAATTTTGACCGGGGCGTTGGCATTGCCTTTCATCGGCATTTGGCTGTAATCAAATGTCGTGCGAATGCCTTCGGTTTTGTTATTCGGAATAAGTATAATGAGTGCAACGACGACGGCAATAACGACTACCGTACCGATCATAAGGTTACGCATCGTTTTGCGCTGACGCTCTTGTTCCTGTTGTTTGTACGCCTGTTGTTGCTGGCGCTTCATTTCGGGATTGCCTTTCTTTTTCTGAGTTGGCTTAGCCAATCGTTGCACCTTCCTCTCCCTCAAGTGCGAGTTTCGCCAGTGCGATTGCGCCGCATAGACCTGCATTATCGCCAAGTTCCGGATAAACGATATATTGATCCAGCTGCTGCGACAAGCTTGGATGCTGAACGTAACCGTTTAACAGCTCGCTTAGTTTAGTGCGAATGAGCGGGAACAATTGCTCCTGCTTCATCACGCCGCCACCCATAATGATTTTTTGCGGAGACAAGATCAGGACGTAATTCATCAGCGCCTGCGCCAAATAATACGCTTCCATTTCCCATGCCGGATGATCGGGAGTCAGCTCGGAGCCTTTCATATTCCACCGTTTTTCGATCGCTGGGCCAGCAGCCATACCTTCTAGGCAGTCACCATGATACGGGCAGAAACCTTCAAATGTATCATCCGGATGACGACGCACGAGAATATGTCCCATTTCTGGATGAGACAAACCGTGCAGCATTTTACCGCCTACAACCGCACCGGCACCGATGCCTGTACCGACCGTAATGTAAATACAACTGTCCAGCCCACGCGCAGCGCCCCATGTATACTCGCCCAATGCCGCACCATTGACATCGGTATCAAATGACATCGGCACTGAAAAATGCTGTTGCAGATGCCCCACCAAATCGAACTGACCCCAGTGTGGCTTTGGCGTCGTCGTTATGTATCCGTACGTCGGACTGCCCACAATCGGATCGATCGGTCCAAACGAACCGATCCCGAGCGCTTCGATACCTTTGCCTGCAAAAAAGGAAACGACATTTTGCATCGTAATTTCCGGCGTTTCGGTCGGAAAGCTGGCACGTTCCAAAATTTGCCCGTCCTCTGTTCCGATTCCACATACGAATTTGGTACCGCCTGCTTCAATTGCTCCAAGTTTTCTCATCAATCATGCGTCTCCTTTGTATCATCCTTATGGATGACCAATAATAAGTATGTGCAGGCTCTTTAGCATAACGCATCTATATGTCGACTGGATGTCAAACCGTCATACGATGCGATAATGCCAAGAGCCGTAACATGTGAACCGGAATAAAACGATGCGTGCAGCGCCACAATTCAGCAACCGAACGATGATTTGCCAGACTCTGTATGCAATCAATCCAGATTGTGTAGACTGTGCGGATGCCCGCATGAAACATTATGCCTTAATTGCCGCTACCGCCAAATAAAAGTGCATTGCTGAGCAAACGACCTGGTGAAGTGACGACTTTACCGCCAGCGATCATGCCGGAGGAAGCGCCTCCATCCAAATTCATCGCTTGTACTGCGCCCAGCTTTTGCATCACCGCTGCCCATTGCTTCATCGTAGCACCGGAGACGGTAGCGATCATGACCGAACCGTCCGCCATAATCGCAATTCCGCTGCGTGCGCCAGAAGCGTTTAAAATTTTCGGGTCTTGAAACCCTTCGGCGGCGGCATTCAAAGTCAGCTTACGATCGGTTACGAGCCTTGGGCCTGCGCCAACCGCAGTAACTACATTTTCCCACGGAATTGCTTTGCCGTCGATATTGGTATAACGAATATCCATCGTAACTTGAGCGCCGACGACAAAGCGGTCTGCCATCGATTTCATATCGCCGGTAAATACGAGCACATAACCGTTGGATGGAATCGCAGTGTTCGTATTATTCGCTTTGGCAACGACTTTGCCTTGACGCACCGTTACCGCCACACCGACATGCGAACCGGTAGTCGCACCGCGATCCGGTGTGTACACAATCGATGTGCCGGTCGCTGTAGTGGACGGTGTGCGATTAAACCACACCGCATACCAGCTAGATGAACGCCCTTGTGGTGGGGATACATTGCCAGACACCTCAATACGCAGTGAATCCATCATCGCCGTACCGTTTGCTGTAAAACCGATCGTTGTGCCATAGCGCCCGATATGCTGCAAGCGACCGCCTGAAATTAACGTCCCGTACGGATCAGGCGGCCCGCCATACGAGTCAAAAAAGGCACCGTTAATGCCTGCTTTCGCCCCATACGAGGAAGCGATCGCCGCCAGCGAAGCGGTATGACCGATCTGATGATCGGCAAGCCCGATCGCAGTGGCAGTTCCTTTCGGAATGCGCACCGTTTTAACTGCAAAGCTGCGCCCTGCCGCTTTAACGGTGACGGTATTGGCGCTAAGAGCGCTGCCGGCAGCTTGTACCGGTACAGCGGGAGCGATCGACACTAGTCCGGTCAGCATAATCAGCACAAGCAGCAACGCTAGTAGACGCTTGTGTCTCCCTATTAATGATTGTGTGCTCAAAATACGCCAACTCCCAGCATGGAGCATAAACTTTTGATTTCAAGCTCCTCAAATTTATCGATAATTTTGTGATCTTCGAGCAGCAATAAACATTCATCGGTTGTGCATACGACCGGTACTTCACGATGAATGGTCGCGAGGCGCCGCGACAGATGCAACATATCGAGATCGGCTTCGATCTTTTGGCGCACCGATGGAGTCAATTGCTCCAAATTGTCCAAAATGCCTTCGATCGAGCCGTATTGTTTGACGAGCTTGACCGCCGTTTTCTCACCGATGCCTTTGACACCTGGATAATTGTCGCTCGTATCACCCATTAATGCCTTCATATCGATCATCTGTTCCGCCGTCAACTCTTTTTCTTCTAGCAGTGATTGCGGTGTATACACTTTGTAATTGCCATAGCCTTTTTTCATAATGATGACGCTTGTGCGTTGATCGACAAGCTGCAACATATCATGGTCACCCGTCAAAATCATCACTTCCATGTCCGGTTCCAGCTCACGCGCCAGCGTACCGATGCAATCATCCGCCTCATAGCCTGGTGCGCTTACATTCGGAATGCCCATACTTTCGGTCACTTCCCAAATCAGATCAAATTGCGGAATCAGATCATCCGGTGCAGCTGTCCGATTGCCTTTATAATCGGCAAACTGCTCGCGCCGAAACGTCTGTGTACCGAGGTCCCAGCAGCAAGCGATATGTGTCGGCTCATATAAACTAACCGCATCCCATAAATAACGGACAAATCCATAGATCGCATTGGTCGGAATACCCGCCTTCGTACGACGAATATAGCCGGTCTGCGCCGTTGCATAATAAGCGCGGAACAACAGTGCCATTCCGTCAACGAGCATCATCTTTTGTTGTTTCGGTTGTGTCAATTTCATTCTCCCCTATACGTGTAAACCGAGTTTGATTCTATCATACCGAATTTGGTTGAAGCTGTACAACTATTCACAACGTTTTATGTGTAACTTCATAAACACGTCCACTTCATCCTGTTCACTAAGCGTAAAACCATAACGTTCATACAGACGACGCGCTGGGCTGCCTTGCAATACATTAAGCATAACCGATCGTCCATGCAGCTTCGGATCGGACAGTACTTCGGCAAGCACATGACTGCCGATGCCTTTGCCTTGAACGGCTGGATCGATATAAAAATGCTCCAAAATATAATCGGCATTATCCCCCGGACGCAAAGTGATACAACCAGCAGGCGTTTCATCGACCATAATGAGCCGTGTATATTCCGGTTGAAATACGCTCAAAAAACGCTGGCGTACCCGCACTTCATCATACCGATGCAAACGTGTCAGGTCTGCTTTTAATACGATCGCACGCAGTTCGGCAATCCAGTCTGCATCTGCCAATGAAGCAGTTTGCAGGCGATATCGTAGATATGAATCGGCATTGGACATAACAAAAACTCCTCCACATAGTTTAGGAGGAGTTTATCATGTCTTGCTAATCGAATAAAAGCATATATGCGGACACAACTATGATCATCTACACGCTTTGTTTACTGGCGGATCGTTCATCTTTGCTATTCGTCGATATGGAAACGATTTAGGCTTTCCACGTCTGTTCGTACATGTCTGCTTTAAAACCAACGGTTACCCGATCACCGTCGGTCACGATTGGACGCTTGATTAGCTTGCCATTTTGCGATAGCAATTCCAATTGTTCCTCTGCGCTCATCGTAGGCAGTTTGTCTTTTAAGCCGAGACTTTTATACACTTCACCACTTGTATTAAAAAACTTCTTCAACTCCACCTCACTATGTTCCACCAACTCGCGCAATTGTTCAGCGGTTGGCGGCTCATCGACGATATGGATCAAATTCAGTTCATGCCCTTGCTCTTTTAGCCATTTGATGGCATTGCGGCACGTGCTGCATGGTGGATATTGATAGACGGTTAATTGGCTCATGGCGTTAATCTCCTTTTAGATAACTCGGTAAAGTGGTGTATGATCTTCATAAAAATCTGTGAATAGATAGGTTGCGGTATCTCATTTACGTGAATTATGAACATATCCTAACCGTTTCACTTACTATTGGATGAAGGCAAGTTAGTCGTTTCATTGTACATTAGTTTCGATATCGTTTAGTTTGCATATCCTTTATTACCGTACACTTTAATTACAATATAGATTATGTTAAGTCATTCGGTTTCCAGCGATTGTTGGGCTTCTTTTACCGCTATTGCTTCACTTCGCGCAGTCGCTGATCTAGCAGCGCCAGATCGGCTGGCAAAGGCGCTCTAAACAGCAGCGATTTCCCAGTTGCCGGATGCGTAAATCCCAGCTCATATGCATGCAATGCCTGACGATTTACGATACGATCGAGCGCTGTCATACGTCCCGCATCGGCAGCATTTGCCTGTGGTGCCAGCTCATTGGTTGCGGCATAGCCGTACATCGGATCACCGATTAGCGGACAGCCGATATAGTTCATATGCACGCGAATTTGGTGCGTGCGCCCGGTTTCCAGCTCTAGCGATACAAGCGCCGCGTCATGCTCCGCAAATGACTCCAACGTCACATAACGGGTCGCCGCATCATAACCATCCGGTGTCACGACTCGAATATGGGGATGTTCAGGATGGCGGTCGATCGCTCCTTCAATCCGACCGGATAACGGTTGTGGCTGATGATGCACATAGGCCTGATACGATTTGAACACTTCGCCACGAATCATCTGTTCGGAAATATGCTGATGGGCATACGGGTTTTTGGCGATTGCCAGCACACCGGACGTGTCCTGATCAAGCCGATGTACTGGACGAAAGCGGAACTGCACGCCCTGCTCTTTCCAATAATGTACTACACCGTTTGCGAGTGTGTCGGTATAATGCCCATGTGTCGGATGTACGATCACCCCGGCAAACTTGTTTACAATTAACAAATGCTCATCTTCAAACAAAATATCCAACTCCATCGGCTGCGGCAAAATATCGTCCGAGCTTTCACGCAACATGCGCACTTCCACCACATCATTGCCATTGACTTTATGATCAACATAGACGCGCTGTCCGTTCAGCTCGACACCGTGCTGCGTCATTTTCAGCCGTGACAATAGCTTGCGCGAAATGCCCATCCGACGATTAAGGATCGTTTTGAGCAGCATGCCTTCATCTTGAGGCTCGATTGTGTAGACGATGGGCGGATAATAATCGTCTGTACTCGGATGGCTGTAGCACTGCTGTTGTTCATGTTTATTCATATTGCTCGGTATCCCTCTCCTTCATTGCTGCATTCGGCATCATAATGAGCCTGATAACTTGCGATCTCGCTAGTGTTAACATAACAAGCGGCGTTATACTGCAATGTGACGGGCGCGTACGCAAACTTGGTGTGTTGGGACAGACGCCATTCCAGTACGAAATAAGCGAACAAACTCCCGCCTCGCACCGGAATCTACGGATGAGGAATGAATATAGATTCTCACATACTTCGCATCATACGAGTTTGCGTACACGCCCGATTAGGCTGACCAGCTTACATTCAGTGTCTGATTCACTCGATCTTAATGAAACATACACTCGAATCGTAGCAGAAGAACAGCGCTGCTCTGCAATAGCAAACTACTTATTTAACGCGGTCAGCCTACTAACTTAATCGCGCCGAAATACACGCGCACTGCGCACATATTCCACATCCGCCACACCGGCACGTACATTAGCAGTACGCGCAATGACAAAAAAGTAATCCGACAGCCGGTTCAAATATTGCCGTACTGCCGGATTGATCGCATATGTTGCCGCTAGTGTGACGACACGTCGCTCCGCACGGCGGCAAACGGTGCGACATACATGCAGCGAAGCTGCAAGCGCACTACCACCAGGCAAAATAAACCGCTCTAACGCCGGATTTTCCTCCTCATAACGATCGATCCATTGCTCCAACCGTGTCGCCAGCGCAGCGTCCACTTTGTAACGATCCTCCGCCAGCTCTACAAACGCAAGATCAGACCCACAATCAAACAGCTCCTGCTGAATATGAATCAGATCGTCCCGCAAATCCGACAATGATTGCTCCACCGCCAGCGCAGCCGCTTGTCCGACAAAGCTATTCAACTCATCGATTGTACCATACGCTTCCACCCGCAAATCGTCTTTGCGTACACGCCCGCCAATGACTGACGTCTGCCCTTCATCCCCTGTACGTGTGTAAATGTTCATGTTGAGCCTCCTTTTGTTATGCTCGCGCTTTTGCGTGCTTGCTCACTGTCTCTTATAGGTGAAATGATATAAGTTTTACACTCCTAAAGCAAAACAAGCCACTATATGAGCATACGATCTGCACATTTTTGTGGCTTTACAGAACATATTGTTGATCGTTTTATTTAAGACCAATAACAGATTCTGGTTAAGAAGTTTTTGATTTAAATAAATTATTTTTGATCAATTCTTTGCTAGTAAGGTCTAGTTTAGAATAAGAAGCTTCCAACAACTTTTTTTTATTTTCAAAATCAATCCAGTAATTACCTTCTGGACTACGAGCATTATGATTAACAATAATTTGCCAAGCATCATAAGATCATCTCGCTTCATACGAATATGAACTACTATGCACCACAATTTTATAGTTACGACAGCGCTTCTAACATATTGCTTTCTACATCTAGCCTACTCCGTCAGCGCCTTCAGCACCTTGACCGCTTTATCATGATTCGCAAAAATCGGAATGGTCGCGTACAGATCATCGCCTTTATAGCCGATCGCTTTAAATGCGGACATCTGACTTACCGGAATCGCAAACAGATGATCGGTCTGTTTTGCTTGATCGGTATCGTTTTCATTAGCAGCACCTTTCGTAACACCGCCTTTGTACGTTTTCGCATCAAAATCATGATCCAGCACCATATGACCGCCATTGAGCGCATAACCTTTCATATCGGCTTCCGGCAAAATAATAATATCGTCTTTACGATCTACATATTCCAGCACGAGCTTTTCCGCCGAATAAACCGGCGTGGTGCTGACGATAACCTTCATATTAGCGCCTAGCTTTTGCTGCAAATTTTTGCCGATCGCATCGGCATATTGTTGTGGAAAGCCGTCTTTGCCCATAATAAAAATGTTCACTACATTCGGATCGGTAGCGCTTTCGTCGCTACCGCAGCCTGCCAAGATGGCGATCATACTTATCGCCAGTATGCCAACGATTGCTTTTACCCATGCTTTCACCGATGTTCCCCCTTCAACGTAACTATTTCTCATCATACCATATCCATAACACGCAAAAAAAGAAGACCCTTCACCAGGGTCTTCATCCGCAAAAAAGCCATTACATCGGGTTCCCTAATCTAGCTTACCCGTTCCAACTGCTAACGTTCCAGTGCCGTTATTATGTTATGTATAAAATTGCCTCTAGTTGCTACTGTTACTGTTCTGATATCGATTCCATGTCTGTAGTTAGAGTGCGATGAAAGCTAATTTCCTGGTTGGCGATGGTAACGCATATGCATGTACTCATTGATTTTAATATCGAGCAACATGCTAACTTCAAGTACATCTTCCACAGTAAACGATTGTTTTTCGATAAACATTTGCTCCATCCGTGTGCGAAGCATATGAATCTCATTTTCCAGAGAAATGAATTGCCTCGCGTCGTCCGGTTGCTGTAGCCAGGCTGTTTTCGTTTCCGACAGCATAAGTCCTCGGTACATTGGTACCGAATATTCAGCACAATACAAGTAATTCCCTCCTTATAAACAAAAAATTCCTGCTTCCGAAGACCTATTATAGCACAGGTGCAACGAAATGGAAGCAGAAATTTGTTGGGATGGAAATTATTTTATTTTGTGCAAAAATGAACCTATCCGTTCTAACGCTTCGGTTAGCTGAGCGACCGATGTCGCATACGAGCAGCGAATAAAGCCTTCGCCGCCGAGACCGAATACCGTACCTGGCACGGCAGCTACGCGCCCTTCCACGAGCAATTGCTGGGCAAACTGCTCGGATGTAAGACCGGTAGAGCTAATGCTTGGGAATGCATAAAAGGCGCCTTGTGGCTCATGGCATTCCAGCCCGATGCTGCGGAATCCGTCTACGATAAGACGGCGACGACGGTTATACGACTCCACCATCTTGTCCTTTTCTTCCAGTCCGTTCGTAAGAGCTTCCAGCGCTGCCACCTGACCCATGACCGGGGCGCACATGACGGTGTACTGGTGAATTTTGAGCATGGCGGCAATCAGATCGGAATGTCCGCACGCATAGCCCATCCGCCAGCCGGTCATCGCAAACGCTTTGGAAAAGCCGCTCACAAGAATCGTACGATCTTTCATACCCGGAATCGCAGCGAAGCTAACATGCTTCGTGCCATAAGTCAGTTCGGCATAAATCTCATCGGAAATGACGATCAGATCATGCTTCTCTACCACTTTGGCAATCGGCAACCAATCTTCGTATGTCATAATCGCACCTGTCGGATTGCTCGGGTAACAAAGAATCAAAATTTTCGAGCGCGGCGTTATGCTTTTTTCCAACGCTTCTGCCGTTAGTTTGAAGTTGTTCTCAGCAAACGTCTCGATGCCGACCGGCACACCACCACCGATCGCCGTAATCGGAGAATACGAAATATAACAAGGCTCAGGGATCAATATTTCATCGCCCGGCGCGATCAATGCACGCAATGCCAGATCGATCGCTTCGCTGCCGCCGACCGTTACGAGCACTTCGTCTTTGGGATCATACGCTGTTTTGAATTCATTTTCCAAATAACCGGCGATCGCTTCGCGCAGCTCTGGCATACCGGAATTGGACGTGTAACGGGTATAGCCACGCTCTAACGAATAGACGCACGCTTCGCGCACATGCCACGGCGTAATAAAATCCGGCTCGCCCACACCGAGCGTAATAATGTCTTTGCTGGCGCTCACCAGATCGAAAAATTTGCGGATACCGGAAGGCTGGATGCCACGAACGAGCGGGGACAAATACGACTCCATCGATTTCTGCTCGCCGGCAGTCTGATCTCGGTTGACAATCATAGCATTCATCTTCCTTTACGGGGAAATAATCAGGCGGCGGTCATCTTCATGATCTTCAAAAATAATTCCGTCCTGTTTGTATTTTTTGAGAATAAAGTGCGTTTTGGTTGACAATACCGATTCAATCGGAGACAGCCGTTCGGAAACGAAGCTCGCCACTTCCTTCAAGTTATGCCCTTCCACTTCCACCAGCAGATCATAAGCGCCGGACATTAAATAAACCGATTTCACCTGCGGATACAAATAAATGCGCTCGGCAATGCCTTCAAAGCCGCGTCCGCGCTCCGGTGTAATCTGTACTTCGATCAATGCGGTAACGGTTTCGTCATCCACTTTGCTCCAGTTAACGACCGTTGCATATTTAACGATCACATTGTCGTCTTCCAGTTGCTGAATCGCCTGTTTAACTTCGGCTTCTTCGATCCCCAGCAATGTAGATATGAGCTGTGGTGTGCGTCTGGCGTCTTCCTTAAGCAAATCCAAAATTTGCAGCTTTAGCTCGCTAAGTTCCTTCATAACGATATAGCCTCCAAGTGCGAAAGATTAATAATAAATATTACACGAATCGTACATTTCTGCCAAGTGTCTGGGCGAATTTTTGCGTTAATGCGGACAAGCGATAAAATTTTTCGATATTATTATACCTTTTTCAGCACATGTACTGCTTCATTATACATCTTCTTTGGTTAATATATCTAATTAGGTTAACTAAAACGACATTAGGTTCGTTAAAACGCTGTTACCCAACTTCCAAAGGAGCGAATACACATGAAATTGCACACCAGAGATACAATGTGGGGACATACGATGCCTCGAACACCTGTTTATGAACAACTAAAGGATGATCTGGAGTGTGATGTGCTCGTGATCGGTGGAGGGATGGGCGGTGCATTATGTGCTAGAGAATTCGCCAAACGGGGGCTACGTACGATCGTTGCCGAGAAACGCAAAGTCGGACAAGGCAGCTCGATTGCCAATACCGGTTTGCTGCAATATACGAATGATAAAACATTAACCGCATGCATTAACACATTTGGCGAAGACAATGGTGTGCTTTTTTATCGCCTGTGCCGTGATGCGATGGAATATTTGTTACACACCGCTCCACAGCTTCCGATTCCGGTACAGATGATCCCGCGTAGTAGTTTGTATTTTGCCAGCTCACCGGAGGATGTGCCTGGACTGCAAGAGGAATATGAAAATTTGAAGCGACATGGTTTTGCGGCGGATTACTGGGATGAAGCGCAAATTGCCAAACATTTCTCTTTTAGCAAAGCAGGCGGCATTTATACACATGGCGATGCCGAAGTGAATCCGTATCGACTCGTGCACGGACTGATGATGGACGCATGCCGACATGGAGCGCGTGTGTTCGAAGACGCGGCAGTGACCGGACAAACGTTTACCGAGCAAGGCGTGATCCATTATGTGGGCGAACATAAAATCCGGGCGCAAAAAGTCGTCTTTTCCACCGGCTATGAAACACAGGAGATCAAAAAAGATCGCGGCGCCTTTATGATGAGCACGTATGCAATCGCAACCACACCGATTAGCAACTGGGATGGCTGGCATAACCGCAGTATGTTGTGGGAAACAGCGCGTCCGTATTTATACATTCGGACTACAGCCGATAATCGTATTATCGCGGGCGGACTGGACGAGCCGCTAACGAGCATCGAAAATATGGAAGTGCGCAAAATCAATCAAGCCCAACGTCTGCTCGCTGCCGTCGAACAGCTGTTTCCACGCCTCGGCTCGCTGACGATCGACTCCGCTTGGGCGGCACCATTTGGCTCCAGTCGTGACGGATTGCCGTATATGGGCGCTCATCCGGATTATCCGCAATGTTATTTTGTGGAAGGTTATGGCGGTAACGGAACGGTCTACAGCGCTATCGCCGCCATGTTGCTCGCAGACGAGCTGACCGGCATTACCCGCCCGGAGCTGGAACTGTTCAGCCTGACACGCAGCGCCAAGCCATCACCGGCAAATGCGCCTGAAATTGAAATTAAAGATATTACAGCGTAACAAACAAGCTGACTCGTTGATCAGCTTAATCCTATCTTGATCCTGTACTATATGACAAAAAAGTCAGACACTCTCATACCGCTCGTTCGCTTTCGCTCTCTATGCTTAATGGAGAGAAACCGCTACAGCTCGTATGGAACGTCTGACTTTTTATTTTAATTAGAAGACAAATTTGCCTGACAGCGATTATTCGCCTTATTCCTTTGCACCGGATAGCGCATCGATCAAATGCAGACGTGCTGCTTCATCCAAACTTTGATGCACATGAAAACAGCTTGGGCACACATACACATTTACCGTATACGGTACAGGCAAAAAGGCTGCGTTTGCTGTCATCTGCACCGGAGTGAACCCGCTTGTACCCATCTGCTGGGTGCCGGACAGTAACATATATTCCTGACAATGCGGGCATTGTGGAATTTCCTCCTGCCCATCCAACAACTGTTCAACCTGCTGCTCATACTCGACCATATTAAAGCTGTCATCGCCATAACTTTCGACCGTTTTGAGCGAGCTTAAGTTCGGTTGCTGAAACAGTTCCGCTTCGTCTAGCAATGTTGCCGCACGGCTTGCCAAACCGCCCTGTTGACGATCTGCCATCTGTGCCATCTCCGCTGCCTCCAACGCTTGCTCACGGGCAACCACAGGTGCATGTTCCTGCTCATCTTCATCATCCAGCTCGATGCTAAGTGTGCGATATCCGCTCAATTCATTCCCGCAATGCGGGCAAAATTCCTCGGGACCAAGTTCCGGGTCCCATACGATCTCACTGTGACACCACGGACATACTGTTGTATCCATTATTCCGTTCCTTTCTGAATTGCAAATTTGTTGCCGTTTGCTCCATGCTCGTCCTATGCTGGCTACAAAATGGAAGCCCCAATCACATAAGATAGCGAAATGGATATAATCATCGAAATTAAACCGATCGCCCGATTGTCCGAAGCGATTTCTTTATCAATATTAAAAACCGGGGTCAGAAACTCAAATAGAAAATAAGCGACCATCAGCAGCAGAAAGCCGATCACCGACCAGCCCAAACTTCCGTACACCGAGCTATGCGCCTCGATCGAGAAGCGCATCACATTGCAGATGCCAAAAATTTTGCCGCCGGTTGCCATCGCGACCGCTATATTGCCGCGCTTGATTTCGTCCCAGCATTTATACTTCGTCACCAGTTCAAAGCACCATAAAAATACAATTAATTGCAGCACAGCTACGGAAAAATAACCGACCATCATTCCGACCGGATGCGCCAGCAACGGATCAACATAGTCCTTCACGCCACTTTCTAACTCCTTCCGGTAGTGAAATCATTACAGATCATCCTAGTGTGTACGCATGAACACTGTAATGGTTTCAAACGGATTCGGGATCGAGTAGCCGGCTTATTTCAGCTCGGCTACCGTTACCCCAGTTCCGCCTTCATTATAATTACCGATTCGGAAGCTTTTAACATGCTTGTGACGGCGCAGGAAATCTTGAATGCCTGTACGCAGCACACCGGTGCCTTTACCGTGAATAATGTACACCTGTCCTAGATTCGCCAAAAACGCTTCATCCAGAAAACGATCCACATCAAGCAATGCTTCTTCCACATTCGTACCGCGCAGATCAAGTTCAGAACGTGTCTGATCGTCGCGTGAACGGGTGACGGTAGCAACTTGTTTGCGCTGCGGCTGTGTCGCAGTTTTGGCAGATTCGATAAGTTCCAAATCGTTAAGCGACACTTTCATCTTCATAATGCCCATCTGCACAAGCGCTTCTTTGGAGCCGGACAGTTCAACTACATGACCACGCTGCTTGAAACTGTGCACCATCACTTCGTCGCCAGGCCCGATCGGCTTCGCTTTTTTGGCGACAGCGGCAGCTGCCTTTTTGTTCTGGCGCTGGGCGGGTGCCGCTTCATCCAATTGACGGCGCGCCGCAATTAGACGATGTTCTTTGACCGAAGCGCCTTCCTCCTGCGCCATTTTGCGCAGTGAACTAATCACTTCGTCCGCTTCGACGCGGGCTTTGTCCAAAATGGTGCGCGCTTCATCTTCGGCTTTTTCGAGGCGTTTGTCGCGCTGTTCTTCCAGACGACTCAGATCGCGTTCATAACGTGCACGCAGTTGTTCCAGCTCTTTGCGCAGACGCTCAGCTTCCTCACGTTCCGCTTCGGCACCGAGACGATTGCTTTCGAGCGAGGCGATCATATGCTCGATCCGTTGATCTTCCTCACTCACCTCGCCGCGCGCATGATCGAGAATGTTGGACGGCAAACCGAGTCGTTCAGCAATCGCAAATGCGTTACTGCGTCCTGGTACACCGATTAATAGACGATAGGTTGGGCTAAGCGTATTGACATCAAACTCCATGCTTGCATTAATGACGCCTTTGCGATCATACGCATACGCCTTTAGCTCACTATAGTGCGTCGTCGCAATCATACGGCAACCTTGACTATGAATATGCTCCAAAATCGCAATCGCTAACGCCGAACCTTCCGCCGGGTCAGTACCTGCGCCAAGCTCGTCAAACAGCACAAGGCTTTTCGGTGTCATTTTGCCGAGAATCGAGATAATGTTCGTCATATGACTGGAAAATGTACTTAAATTTTGCTCGATGCTTTGCTCATCACCGATATCGGCATAAATCGCATCAAATACGCACATTTGACTGCCATCTTCCGCAGGCACAAACAGACCGGACATCGCCATCAAGCTAAGCAAACCGACCGTTTTGAGCGATACCGTTTTACCGCCTGTATTCGGCCCGGTCACGATAATGCTCGTATACGAATTGCCCAGCTCCAAATCGGTTGGCACAACATGATCTGCCGCGATCAATGGATGACGGGCTTTTTTGAGCTTCAGAAAACCGCGATCATTCATCATCGGTTTGCTGGCACGCATCGCATGCGCCAGCCGAGCTTTGGCAAATACAAAATCAAGCTGCGCCAGCGTTTCGACATCATAGCCGATCAATTCTGCTTGCTCTGCCACCTGCGCGGTCAGCTTTTGCAAAATGATTTCAATTTCGCGCTCCTCGCGCAGCTTCGTTTCACGCAGCTTATTGTTCATCGCTACGATCGATTCCGGCTCGATAAATAGCGTCGCACCGGAGCCGGATTGGTCATGCACAATCCCGCCAAAATACGAGCGGTATTCCGCCTTCACCGGAATGACAAAACGGTCGCCACGAATCGTCACCAACTGATCTTGCAACATTTTGGCGACCGTCTGTGAGCGGATCATCCCGTCCAATTTTTCACGAATACGCGATTCACCGGAACGCAGCTCACGACGAATCGTCGCCAGTTCACCGCTTGCCGAATCCATCACATGTGCCGATTCATCGATACAAGCACGGATCGACTTTTCCAGTGGACGCTGATCGGATAACAATTCGATCAAATCCGCGAGCAGCGGCACCGGCTCATCTTCATGCACACTTTCTACATGGCGTGCGGCACGGCGTCCGCCCATAATCGTATTGGCGATGCCAAGCAGCTCGCTTGGGCTAAGTGTACTGCCGATTCGTGCGCGGCTAACTGCCGGACGAATGTCCACGATCCCGCCAAATGGCGGTGTTCCTTTGAGACGATCGACCGTTGCCGCCTCATCGGTAAATTGCAACATTTTTTTGACATAATCCAGATCGGTGTCTGGCTGTAAGGCAAGTGCTGCCTGCTTGCCGATCGCGGTTGCCGCATAACCGGCAAGCATGTCCAGAATATGCCCATACTGCATCGTATGGAATATTTTATCGTTCAACGTGATGACACTCCTCTATATACCGGAACTGACATAAGACAGAGCCTGTCCGGTTCAATGGTTCAATATGACGGCAGATCGTACTGGCTGCATAGCGGATCGATTGCTAGGATGCAAACATAATCGATAACAGAGCCGCCTGTCTCAAGTGAAAATTAAGTTTAAACATAACTGGATGCATCCATAATCAAGCGATGACTCAATCGGCACACTATAAATGTACGTAAGACAAGCTAACAGTACGCAGACCAAGTTAAATTTCAATATTGCTCGTGTACTAAAACCTTTATACATAAGAGCTTAAGCCAGCTTCAAAGAGCTTAAATCAGCTTCAAAATTCAAATGAATCTCGGTTAAAATGATAAACTGTCTCCTATAGCAGTCCTACAATTGCTGCAATCCACTGTATACACGATATGGGTTACGCTTCCCCGTTCAGTTTTGTACACAGGGTTGGATGCGACAATTCCATTCTATTATACACCGTGACCGAATTTTCACAAAAGGTTTGAATGACAGGAGTTGCCAGTATACGCTATGATGAAAGGGATTGCAATCGACACCATTACGAATGAGGAGGCTTATACGATGAAAAAATATCTTCTGATCGGCATGACTGCTGCTATGCTGATGCTAACAACAGCATGCGGCGGACAGAGCCAGAGCAATACGGGTTCCAGCGGGCAAAGCGGTGTCACCGATACAGGTGTAGCCACATCCGAAAACGGTGCCGCCAGCGGTGAACAACTCGTCGTCAAAGCGACCAATTATACTTTTGATCAAAAAGAATACCATGTCAAAAAAGGACAGCCGGTCACGATCGTATTTGAAAATGAACAAGGCAACCACGGACTTGCCATTCCGGCGCTGAATGTAAAGCTGAATTCCAGCAACTCTACGGTGACGGTCACTCCGCAAGAAGCTGGTCAATTTGATATGGCATGCTCGATTATGTGTGGCTCCGGTCACAGCACGATGGTCGCAAAGCTGATCGTTGATGAAGCATAAATAATGAGTGTTCATGCTTGCTTACAAAAAATTACTTTTATAAGCACAGTCTATGCTATTCCGAACTTAAACCTATATCTAGCTTGCATAATTACACTACAAGCATAAGCAAACACGCGGTCGTTCTAATAACGACTGCGTGTTTTTTTGTTTTAGCTGGCGATTCAGCTTCAATGAAGCTTTCCTGCGCTTTGCGCTGCTACAGTTGTATATTGTCCTATGTGCCCACTTCTTACGCGTTTGCCTACTCTTTGCGAGCGGTAATAGCGGGGGTAGCTGTGTCAGCCATTAACGGCGAAACAGACGGATCATTAGCCGCGGCAATGGTAATGGAAGCGGTATTGGCAGCATAAGCGCGCAATACCGCTTCCAATACGCCTGGAAAGCGATCGTTTAGATCGTCCTCGCGTACTGTAATAAGCCGCTGTGTTCCTTGACTACGTGTAAACACAATCCCGCTTTCGCGCAGTGTGCGTAGATGATGCGATAATGTCGATTTGGCAATCGGCACTTGAAATGCATTGCATGGGCTTTCGCCCTCGCTCATAATCTGCAAAATAATGTGCAGTCGAATAGGGTCACTCAACGCGTACAACACAGATGTCAATTCAATATCATTACGATCCGGGTGATACAACATTTTCATCCCTAGGTCTCCTTTATGGTAAGCAGCATATATTGATGATGTTACTGCCATCCGGCAGCCATCCCACAACGACCGTATGACCAAACGATGTGCTCCTTGAATTTTAAATGATTGCATGCTATATTTCAATTGTTCGACGAATATCGAACAACAAAACGTATTGTTTTAGGAGGAATCTGAATGTCGACTACCGCATCAACTGATGTTGCTGCTTCCGATACCGACAATGCACAACAGCATCATTTGCACAAAGAAAGTCTGTTAACCGTATTGCTCGGACTCGCCGTCGTGTTGGCGATTATGAACACATCGATGTTCAATCTAGCGCTACCCAAAATTACCGTTTATTTTCATCTGACTGATTCGGTATCTTCGTTAATTGTGACCGGTTATTCGATTATGTTTGCCATTTCTTCCATTACATATAGTCGGCTGTCTGACTTTGTGCCATTGCGACGGTTGCTTGTGATCGGTCTGGCGATTCTGGGCTTGGCTGCGGTCGGCGGGCTGTTTAGTACTAGTTTTGCCTGGTTGCTAGCGATGCGGGTGTTGCAAGCGGTCGGGGCTGGCGCGGTCATTTCATTAGCGATGGTACTGTTTACTCGGTATATTCCGCTGCAACGACGCGGCAAGGCGATGGCATTTATTATGTCTGCCGTATCGCTTGGTCTAGGACTTGGGCCGGTCGTTGGTGGGGCGATTGTTGATTATATGGGCTGGCGCTTTTTGTTTTTGATTACGGCGATTAGCTTGGTGTTGGTGCCGCTGTTTTATTTATTTTTGCCCAAAGAAATGCCGAAGCGCGGTGTGTTTGATACTGCTGGCGCTTTGTTTGTGGCGGCAGGCACAAGTGGCATTTTGTTATTTTTGACTAATCATTCCTGGTTGGCGCTAGGCATCGGTCTGATTGGCTTGGCATTGTTCATTGTGCGGATTCGGATAGCTGCCGAGCCGTTTGTACAGCCTGCTCTGCTCGCCAACTCCGCTTATGTCACATTATCGCTCGTTGGCATTTTGTCGTATTTATGCAGTTTTGCCACGCTGTTTTTGATTCCGCAAATTCTTGTGCATCGGTTCGATTTTAGTGCGAGTCATGCTGGCTTTATTATTTTCCCTGGCTCGCTGCTGGCGATTGTTGCTTCACGTAAAATAGGTTCGATTATTGATCAGCATGGCAATTCGTCGATTTTGCGATATGCGCCATTGCTCGTATTGCTCGCAATTGTACTGTTTGCCTTGTTTGCAGGCAATTCGTGGCTGTCGATTTTGTTTATTTATTTGCTGAACAGTTTGAGCTTTGCGATGCTGTCCAGCAGTGTGTCTAATGAAATTTCGCGCATTTTGCCAGCTTCGCAAGTTGGATCGGGCATGGGGCTATTTCAACTGATGCAATTTTTCAGTGGTGCATTCAGTGTCGCGCTCGCTTCCAGTGCGATGGAATGGCAAAAAGGGCTATCGCTGGCAGCCGCCTACTCTAATATTTTCTGGGGATTAATGGTGATGGCGTTGCTCGCCTTTATTTCGTCTTATGGGTATTTGCGGACGATGCGGTTGATGAGCGGTAGTAAGCAAGTTGGTTAAATAGAGCAAACGTTAAAAAGCACTGCCAATGACGGTGTAATGCCCTTTTAAAATGCTCATTAGCAAACCTATACGGTAAACTAATGGGCAGTGAGGCGGCATTGCACAGTATTGTCGGTGCTTTTTGGCATATTATCGTTACTGAATATATAGGTACAGTCAGCGGAATCGTTCAGTACGGGGTTAATGTAACATATGTCGCTCCGCTGACCGTATTTAGGTATCATATTACGGTTAGCAGGGAATGGGCAAAACTAATCACACCGCTATACATACGCCTGTCGTTTACTTTTGATCATGATCGATCATTTCCATCCATTCGTTAAGCTCAGCTTGAAGTTGCTGATGTTGTGCTCGGAGCTGTTCCAGCTCGCGCTGAATATGTTCCTTTTCTTGTCGCTGCGTATCGCTTTCAAGCTGTACAAGTCGCAGCTGATGGGTAAGCATCTCATACTGGTTTAACATATCTTGCGATTCCTCGCTAGACTCCTGCTCTGATGAACGCAACTGTTCGTATTGCTCGCGCCATTGCTGCTCGCTTACCGCCAGTTGTTGCAGCTGCTCATCCTGTTGCTGCTGGATGCGCTCCAATTCAGTCAGGCGAGCTTGCCGTTGCTCCAATTCGGCATGTAGCCCGGTAATTTGCTGTTCCAGTCTTTCGATCTCATCTAGCTGTCCCTGTTCATTTTGCCATGTGTTCTGATATTGCTCCTGCAAGTGGGCGTAGCGTTCATTCCAGTTTTCGATATCTTGGAGTGTTGCTTCCAGCAATTGCGCTTGTTTATGATGCTGTGCTTCCAGCGTCGACAACTGCTGTTCCAGCTGCTGCACATCCGCTTCCCGCTGCTGCGATAGCTGCTCCCATGTATCCGCTTCTTCACGCATCGTTGCCGCCGAAACTGTCAATTGTTCCAACTGCTGCTGCAACTGATCGATACGTTCGGTCAAATCATCGCGTTCCGCAGTCAGCAGTTGCAACGTTTCTTCCGCCTCTGCTTGCTGTTCATCATACAGCTCGTTGAGCTGCTGCATCTCCGCTTGCAGCGAAGCCAATTCTTCCTTATGCTGCTCGGACAATCGCTGCCAATTGTCCGCTTCTTCGCGAATGTCTGCAACTTCACGACGTTGCTGCTGCAACTGATCGGTCTGCAGGGACAATTGCTGTTCCAGCTCGGCTTCCCGCTGCTGCCATTGTTGCTCCAGTTGCTGGCGCTGTTGCCGCATTTCGCTCAAATACTGTTCCAACTCGTGAATTTGCCGTTCATGCGCACCTGACAACTGCTGCCATGTGATGACTTCTTCTTTTGCCTGTTTGACCTCGGTTTGCACGGTCGCCAGGTGTTCGTTCGTTTCACTAAGCTGTTGCTCCAATTGCTGGCGTTGCTGCTGCATTTCCGTCATGCGCAGTTCAAGCTCTTGCCTATGCTGTTCGTGTTCACCTGACAACTGCTGCCATCTGGCGATTTCTTCTTTTGCCTCGCTCGCTTCGGTTTGCACGATTTGCAACTGTTCGCTCGTGTCGCTTAGCTGTTGCTCCAACTGTTGGCGCTGCTGCTGCGCTTCATTTAGGCGCATTTCAAGTTGTTGAATATGCTGTTCATGCTCGCCTGACACTTGCTCCCATGTGCCAACTTGTGCTTTTGCCTGCTTCAACTCGGTTTGTACGACTGCCAGCTGTTCAGTTGTTATGCTCAACTGCTGCTCCAATTGCTGGCGCTGCTGTTCTAGCTCGGTATAGCGGGTTTGCCATGTTTCCAATTCGCTCCATACTTGTGTATGTTCGCTGCGCAGTTGTTCCAGTTCGATTTGGCGCGCTGCCAATTGCTCACGCAGCTGCTGTTGTTCGCTTTCCAGCTCGCCATAACGCTGCTCCGCTGTTTCCAGTTCGGCGTGTAACTGCTCGCTAGTCGTTTGCAGTCGTTCCAGCTCCTCGCTACGCTGCACAATGCTTGTTTGCAGTTCGCGATGCTGCTCTTGCAAACTGCTGTACTGCTCTTGCCATGAGCCAAGTTCCGTCCATACTTGCCCATTTTCTTCGCGTAGCGCTTCCAGGCGTGTCGCTTGCTCGCCAAGCTGCTGCTGTGCTTGCCTATGCAAAGCTTCCAGTTCGTGACACTGCCCTCGCAATTGCTCCAATTCAGGACGTAGCTGTTCATTTTCGCCTTGTGCCTGTTCCAGTTGTTGACGCATATAATCCAATTGCTGCAACGTCTCGGTATGACGGGTTTGCTGTTCCTGCTGCTGTTGTCTAAGCTCGCTTAGCTCAGGTTGCAGCTGTTCATTTTGCTGTAGCGCTAGCTCCAATTCAGCGGTGCGCTCGCTTAATTCGGCTTGTGTGGCGTTCGTCTGCTGCTGCAATTCGTCATAACGCCGCTCCAACGTTTGAATTTCTGCCAATCGCTCCGTCTGCTCGGTTTGCAGCTCGGCAAGTCTTGATTCACGCTGCTGAAGCTGGCTTTCCAGCTCGCCTCGTTGCTGTCGCACTTGCTCCAATTCGGTAAGGTTAAGGGACAATTCGACAGACAGTCGCTGCTGTTCTTGCTCCTGTTGCCCGGATCGCTCGCGCCATGTATCGGCATCTTCCTGAAGCTGGCGAAGCTGCTGTTCCAAATCGGTTTGTTTGATGCGCAGCTCCTCCAATTGTGCATGTGAAAAGTCGTTATCTTCCTCCAGTTCTTGCACCCGTTGCTGTGCCAAATCATGCGCCTGCTGCAAAGTATGGATACTTTCTTCCAATTGCTCGCTGCGCAGACGATACATCTCCTCATTTTCATTTGACTGCATTAATTCTAGTTGAAGTTCTTCGGTCGCCTGCTGCGTATTTTTTTCCAAATTATAATATTGATCATGCAGAGCTTGCAGTTGTTTGCGCGCTTTTTCCAGCTCGTCTTGCAACTGGCTACCGGTTTCGCGATAGTCGGCGCTTTGCTGCTCCAACACTTCATTTTGCTGCTTCGTTGTCGAAAGTTCGGTTTGCGCTTGCGTCAATTCAGTGGTCGCTACCGACAATTCAGCGGTTAGGCGCTGCTGCTCCCCCTGCTGTTGTGCCGCGTCTTCCTGCAATTGGCGAATCATATCCTTCTGCTGAAGCTGCACTTCATATAGACGCTCCAACTCCTGCTGCAATTGATCCCGTTCATCGATCGCCACGTCCAGCTCGGAGCGGTCGACCGTTGCCTGAATCGCTTCTTCCGCCATATGTACCGCCGACAAAACGGCAAGCTTCGTCGTGTCCAAATGCGTATGTGTCTGCGCCATATTATGCATATGCTCATCGACGTACTCGGCTACTTTTTTCATATAGTCGGCACTGCTGCCTACTAGCTTATATGTCGTACCGTAAATATTTACACTCACTCGAATCCGTTCAGGTGTTGTCACAGCGTTGCCCTCCTTTGCACTGATGCTATTATCTATGCGTGATCCTGATAGTTTATACCGTTATAAGCACAAAATGTTGACGGAGCATCAGCGTTCCCCATCAACATTTGGCATCCTTATCGCATACTGCCATCCCTCGGAATGGTCTCGTATCGCTTCCTATTCAATGCGCATCGGTATGATGTTTGCGCATGTATGTGAGCCTAGCTTGCGGGTAGTATGTTAAACATGATGTCTCTGATCCCATTGTACAAAATGTCCTTCTGTATATTCTAGTGCTCGTGCAACAAAAAAGCCACATCGACGAATAATTCGATGTGGCTCCTCTTATTTCCTGCTTCATTTGCAACTGTCTGTAGGCAGTTCTGACAACTCACGGAAGTTGGTATATTTTAGCATTTTTATTCTAGCGATAGACTGCGTTTATTTCCGCAGTTCGGCACCGAATTGCTCCGACAGACGAGCCAGTACGCCATCATGTACTGCCGTTACTTCTTCATCGGTCAGCGTATGCTCGGCATGACGGTAAACGAGTGCAATCGCTACACTTTTCTTATCTGCACCAAGGCGCTCGCCTTTGAATACGTCGAATACGTGCACTGATTCGAGCAGTTCACCAGCAGACTCGCGAATGGAAGCGATCAGATCGCCAGCTGGGATTGCATCATCTACGACAACCGCGATATCACGCTGTACGGAAGGATAACGCGGCAACTCATGATACGTAATCTGTCCGTTCACATGCTCATATAACGGCGTCAGCTCAATCTCGGCAACATACGTATCTTCCAAATCAGCTTCACGCTGAATGTCTGGATGAATTTGACCGATTGTACCGATGCGTAGCTGCTGTGTACCTGTGTGCAAATAAACCGATGCCGAGCGACCCGGATGGTAACCTTCCGGCTGATCCGCTTTGTATGTCACCTGCGGCTGAATGCCCAAATAGCTGAACACGCCTTCCAGTGCACCTTTAATATCGAAGAAATCGACGCGCTCGGCGGTTGTGTTCCATTGTGCCGGTTGGCGGCGACCGGTAAGCAGCAAGCCAAGCAGCGGAATTTCATGCGGCTGACGTGTCAGCTTTTCTTCTTCGCTGAAAAATGCCATGCCGATCTCGAACAAGGCAAGATTGTCCTGCTTGCGATTACGGTTGTAGGTGGCGATTTCCAGCAACTGCGCTACAAGACCAGTGCGCAGCACACTGCGCTCCTCACTCATCGGCATCGCCAGCGCAACGTCATAATGCTGACCGCGCAGCTGTGGGAACTGTTTGTTTTTGTCCGGATGTGTGAACGAATAGCTGATTACTTCCTGATAGCCACCATGCACGAGCAAATGGCGAACCGTACGGCGCAGACGCTGTGGTGCAGTCAGTGCACCCGGCGTTGTTGCCCCTTCGATTGGGGTCGTCGGGATGTTGTCGTAGCCGTACAGACGTGCCACTTCTTCGATCAGATCAACATCGCGTGTAATATCGCCACGGCGTGTCGGTACGCGCACTTCAATCAGATCATGTGCCACATCACCGCATGGGAATTGCAAGCGAGCGAAGATCGTTTTTACTTCTAGCAGCGACAGCTCGGTGCCCAGGTAGCCGTTTAACTTGCTGAGCGATAGCTCAAGCGTCTGCGCTTGCGGCTCGCTTACGACCTGCTCGATCACACCTTCATGGATCATACCGTGTGCATAACGCACGATCAGCTCTGCCGCACGATTAAGCGCAGGTACAACCGCGGCTGCATCCACTTCTTTTTCAAAACGAAGACTCGCTTCCGAACGCAGACCGAGGCGACGGGATGTTTTGCGTACTGTACCGCCATCAAAACGTGCCGATTCCAGTAAAATATTGACCGTTCCTTGCGACACTTCACTATCTGCGCCGCCCATCACACCGGCAAGACCGACCGCTTTACCGCCGCTGGCAATAACGAGCATACGCTCATCCAGCTTGCGCTCTTGATCGTCCAGCGTCGTCAGCACTTCGCCTTCACGACCCATACGCACTTCGATCGCACCATCGTTCAGCTTGTCTGCATCATACGCATGCAGCGGCTGGCCGTATTCCAACATTACAAAGTTCGTAATATCGACTACATTGTTGATCGGACGCACACCGGCAGCGATCAGACGATTTTGCAGCCATAGTGGAGAAGCGGCAATCGTAATCCCACTAATATAACGCGCGGAAAAATGACTGCACGCTTCGGTCGCTTCAATCGTGACCGAAATATGGTCGCTTGCCGCATCGCCTGCTTCTACGAGCTGCACATCCGGCAGTTTCACATCACGACCGAGAATCGCGCCTACTTCATACGCAGCACCAATCATGCTCAGACAGTCCGAACGGTTCGGTGTCAGATCGAAATCAAGAATTTGATCGTTCAAACCGAGCAGATCGACGATCGGCGTACCGATTTCGGTTTGCTCCGGCAGCACGAGGATGCCTTCCTGCTGCTCTTTGGGCAGCAATTTGTCATTGATGCCAAGCTCTTTTGCTGAACAGATCATGCCTTGAGACAGCACGCCGCGCAGCTTGGCTTTTTTGATATGCAGCCCGCCCGGCAGTTTGGCGCCTACGAGTGCGACCGGTACTTTTTGTCCGGCAGCGACGTTTTTGGCGCCGCAGACGATTTGTACGTCTTCTCCCTGTCCTGCGTCAACGATACATACGTTTAGCTTGTCCGCATCTGGATGCTTTTCCTTGCTTTTCACATAGCCGACAACAACGGTCGTAATGCCTTCATTGCGCGATTGTACACTATCGATCTCAATCCCTGCGCGTGTAATGCGCTCAGCCAAATCTTCAGCTTGTACGCCTTCCAGCGACACATACTGAGATAGCCAATCCATTGATACTTTCACAGTCCGTCCACTCCTTTAACATCAATCATGTACTTGTTTGCCCATCATCTTATTCGTTCCGATTCGCTGCGGCAACCTATATAGCTACCGTCGCAAACGAACCTAATCTGCATCATTTATCGTTCCATGTTTATTTATATTGTTATTTTACATACGGGAAAATTGCTTCAAGAAACGCATATCGTTGCTATAGAAATGGCGGATATCATCGATCCCGTATTTCAAAATGGCAATCCGCTCCACGCCCATACCAAAAGCAAAACCGCTGTACACTTCAGGATCAAAGCCACCCATTTCGAGCACTTTTGGATGCACCATCCCGCAGCCGAGAATTTCGATCCAAATCCGCTCGCCATTTTTCTTTGTAAATGTGACGTCAACTTCAACGCTTGGCTCGGTGAACGGGAAAAAGCTTGGACGCAGACGAATTTCAGTCTGCTCACCGAACATTTCGCGGGCGAATTGCAGCAACGTACCTTTCAGATCACTCATCCGAATCCCTTTATCGATCACAAGCCCTTCGATCTGATGAAACTGGAACGAATGGGTCGCATCGTCATCATCACGGCGATAGACAGCACCTGGGCAAATGACTTTTAGCGGCGCTTGACCTTTGGCGGCTTCCATCGCCCGAATTTGAATCGGGGACGTTTGCGTACGCATTAACAAATCTTCGGTCAAATAAAACGAATCTTGCATATCGCGTGCCGGATGGTTTTGCGGCAGATTGAGCGCTTCAAAGTTGTAATAGTCGGTCTCCACCTGCGGGCCTTCTGCAACCCGATAACCCATGCCAAGGAAAATATCTTCCAGTTCTTCGATCACTTTGTTTAGCGGATGAATACCGCCTTGTGCTAGCGGACGACCTGGCAATGTAACATCGACCTGTTCCGCTTGCAGACGTGCATCCGTCTCGGCGCGTACAAAATGTTCCTGTTTGCGATTGATCACTTCTTCAATCGCTTCGCGTACTTCGTTGGCAACTTGACCGACGACCGGACGCTCCTCTGCACTTAACTTGCCCATCCCGCGCAAAATCTCGGTCAGTGCACTCTTTTTACCGGAATATTTAACGCGCAGATCAGCGAGTTCCTTCGGAGTCTCAACCTTTTCCAACACGTCCAGCGCCTCTTGCTTTAGCGCCAGCAACTGCTCTTGCATTTGAACTATTTCGCTCATTATAAATTCCCCTTTCAGCGTGCTTGTACAATCCTGCTGGCTGCCTAGTCGTATAAAAGCCCCGCAAACCAACAAAAAAAGGCCTTTTCTCCCGTAAGGGACGAAAAGACCGTGGTACCACCCTTGTTAGAAACAATATTGCAACTGCTGCCAGCGTATTCCATCATCATCCTGTTCACCCCATATAAGGCTATCGGACAAATGAAATGACTGCACCTCCACCTTACGATGACAGGCAAGCGGTTCACAAACATTGTCTCTCGCTCAAAACGATGATAACGGATCGTTAATCCGGCTTGTCCTACTGAACCCCATTCCGGCTGCAACATCGTCAGTCTGCGCAGACGAACCTCTACGCCCGGTATGTGATCGTTCAACAAGCTGCTCCGGAGTGAATTTCAACAGCCTTTTCCTTGTCAAATGCTCTCAATCTATGGCATTTGCTCCCTGTCAGGCAGTGCTGTGTACTTGTCTCCATCGTTGCAGCTATCCATGTGCTTCATATCCATATGCTTCACCAGCGATGATCGTGCTACTACCTGTAACGGCAAAGTGCGCTAGCGTTAAACATGCAACCTATCGTTCCATCGATTACGGGATACGATCAAGCGGTTTCAGCAACGAAACGTCGCTTGCTTCATCATACCGACATGATACGAGCATGTTAACGTCGACGTTCAACATATTGGCGCTCTGTTCACAATCTGTGCAACAGCTAATCCAATCGTTCAACAAGCGACTCGTAAGATACATTTCATTGTACAAACTTCCCTGCTTGCCGTCAACGATTGTTGCCGAATTTGTACGGTTCCAATTCACGACGCAGTGCACTGATCTCCGCCTGCAATTGCCGTTCGCTCTCCGCACGCTCTACTGAATCGGTAGCGACACCGGTTTTGTGCCGCCCCTGTTGCTCGGTAGCTGCCATTAATTGGGCAAGTCGCAGCTCTAACAATAGCCGCTCATCATCCCCTTGTTTGCCACCGGATTGCTGCTGTTGCTGTCTGCGCATTCGGAATTGCTCATATTCATCGATTCCGCCAGCAAACTGCTCATGCCCACCTGTCCCATCGAGCAATAACAAACGATTCGCCAGCCGTCGTACGAGCATCCGATCATGCGATACAAGCACAATCGTCCCGCCAAAATCTTGTAGCACCGACTCGATTACTTCTTGTGCAGAAATGTCCAAATAATTAGTCGGCTCATCCAGCACGAGCACATTTGCACCGCCAAAATAGAGCCGAATGAGCGCGGCACGGCATTTCTCCCCCATACTCAAATGCGCAATCGTCTTGTGCACATCTTCCCGTCGGAACAAAAAGCAACCGAGAATCGTTTGCGCCTCTGTCCGTGTCATACCTGGCAGCACGAGCAGACTATCGAGCAGCGTCTGTTGCTGCGGCAACCCTTCCAGCTCCTGCGAGAAATAACCGATCTTCAGCGCCGGATGTCGGTAAATATGACCGCTTAGCGGCTGTAAGCTGTCCAGCAGCAGACGTAACAATGTCGTTTTGCCACTTCCATTTGGTCCTATTACAGCTAGGCGATCCAGCCGGTGCAATTGCAAACTAAGATCGTGCAGCAACCACCGTTTTGGAGCGTTTTCCTGTTTAACACCAAGCGTATTCGACTCATGCAACGCATGCTCATATCCAAAATAGACATGCTCCAACTCCAACAGCGTATTGCCGCGAAATTCACTCGCTTCCAGCTCAAAATGCAGCTTGTCCGCCTCGCGCGGACGCTCTACCCGCTCCGCTTCCAGTCGTTCCAGCGCCTTTTGTTTGGCATGATAACGGGAAATGTTTTTGTTCGCTCTCGCTTTGTAAAAGCTCGCCGTAATTTTGACTTCATTTTGTTTGGACGCTGCATGATGTGCCTGCTTAAACCATTCGCTATACCGCCGAATCGATTCCTGTAGCGCCTGTCGCTGCTGTTCCTGCTTTTTGTACAGTGCTTCTTGCGCTTGCAGCTCACGCTGTTTATGTTCCCGATACGCCATATAACCGCCTTTATACACCGTTATGCCTGTAGCTGATAGCTCTGCTACCGCTGTCGCCAGCCGATCGACAAATTCACGATCATGCGATACAAATAACAGCGCTCCAGTATACTGTTTCAGCCGCTGCTCCAACCATTCCATCGTTTCCACATCCAGATGGTTAGTCGGCTCATCCAAAATAAGCAATTGCGTATCACGCGTCAGCACAGCCGCAAGTCGTACACGCGTTTTCTGCCCACCGCTCAGACTACTATATGGGCGCGACCATAGCTCTGCACCGATGCCTAAACGCTGAAGCTGTTGCTCCACTTCGGTTTCCCAGTGAAAGCCAGCCTGTTGTTCATATTGCTCCAATAAACGCCCATATCGCTCTAACGATGCCGTCAATTCATTTTGATGTGCAGCATGGTCACTATTCAATTGTCGCTCGAGCTCATGCAGCTGTTGGCGCAGCGACCATAGCTCTCTTTTCGCCTGTCGGGCAATGTCCAGCACGGTCACATGCGGATCAACTTCGCCTTCCTCCTGACGCATCCAATCCCAATGCTCTAACGGTAAAAAGCGCTCGATCTCACCTGCTGTTGGGCTTTCCTCCCCCATCAACATACGAATAAGCGTCGTTTTGCCGCTGCCGTTCGGCCCGAGCAATGCCAATCGTGCTCCACTCTCAATCTGCAAATCGACCGCTTCGAAAATATGTTTACCGTTCCAATCTTTCGCCAGCTTACGCACACTTGCCAATGTTGTCATATCCATCATCCTCCCTCTGCCGCTTGCAGAACATATCAAAAAACCGCGCAGCAGCAGCCACGCGGTCGATTAGCATGTATTCGGATATGCACTCCATTTCAAACGATCACAAAGGGAAAATTAATACGGCAATACATGTCCGATTCGACACGATCCCATCGCTTCTATGTGCAAAAAAGGCAGCTCACCCTATCGATTGCATACCGCAATCAACCGTACATACGGTTATACTATTGCCACTGCAAATATGCCCATTCCGCTGCTTTTGCCGTGCTGACACTTCATAGCTATAACTAATCCACACTTGGATCACAAGCTACTAGTTCAGCGTTCAGCTTTAAAGTTCCCATTTGTCCTATCGATGAAAATACGCATACGAATCCCGCTGCATCGCCACGAATGGCTAACTGCCTGTACATCATATTCTGTACATGGGGACGTTCGTATCGTTACTTCATTGGTCAAATGGTTACCTCTCTTATCTGCGGAATCGTCTATTCGCTAGCGCATAGACACCCTTATTGTAGCAGAATCGACAGCGCTTGCCAACCGCTAAGCAGCAGCTAGGGCGTGTACGCAAGCTCGCATGCTGCAAGCAGCACTTCACTGCGGGAAATAAGAGTCAAGGACGAACTTTACTGTTTGCGATTTGTAAACATGTGGCGCAATGAAAAGATGTTGTTGCTTAGCAAAATACCAGACTGCTTCTAGTGTTTACGTTCTCCAAGCAGAAGTGCAATCAAAAAGGTTTTTGCGTAGCAAAATACCAGACTGCTTTTGAGCACGGAAATCTACTCTTTCTTCCTACTTCGTAGATTCCCGTGCGAGGCGGGAGCCCGCCACCTTATTTCTTATCGCAGTGATGGATGCCCCAACACGCCATGTTTGCATGCACGCCCTAATAATTTGTGTCCATTTCATTCATAATACGTATATCCGTTACCGCTTGATCATAAGCAGCTTTAGAAAAATCCAGACCCGATTTTGTATAGAGACAGCTGACTAAACGAGCTTGCTTGTCGGATCGGTCTGATTGGTCAGCGCGAAAATGAGCGCATTTAGCAAATACATACGCCGCATCGGCTTCACGACCACACCGGTCGACCAGTCGCGGGCGGCATCGTCAATCATCGTACCGAGCGAAGCTAGCAAGATCACCGCCACACCTCGCGATGTTTTTAACTGGCGTAATGTTGCTTGTACCGACTCCGGCTGTAGCTTCATCCATTCATAATCAATTAGCACCGCATCAAGCGCTTGCGGATGACTTAACAAACGTAACGATTCCTGTTCATCATGCGTAGCGAGCAGTCGCATGCCCCAATCGTCCACTAGCCGTCCGATCCAGCACTGCACTTTCTCATTATCATCGATTAGCAAAATCCGCTTATCTTGCAGCAGCGGCTGGCGCAGCGACGGCGTTGTCAGCTCATGCCGCAACACCGGCAATGTAAACGAAAATACACTACCTTCGCCAGGCACACTTTTCACCTCAATCGACCCTTCCATTAGCTCGATCAACTGCTTGCACACTACGAGTCCAAGACCGGTACCATTATAACTCGACTCCCTTAACCCAGCACGATAATAACGTTCAAACAGACGTTCCAGCTGTTTGGGCTCCATCCCGATGCCGGTATCGGTAATACTAATCTGTAACGATACGCTAGGCTCCAATGCGATGCCCGGCACGATCATATCATCTTCTGCAACAACCGCCGCCTGAATCAAAATATCGCCGGCATGGGTAAATTTCACCGCATTGCTAATTAGATTAATTAAAATTTGCCGGATTTTGCGTGTATCGCCATATAACAAAGGAATTTCTTCTTCGATATCCATAATCAGCTCAATATTGCGCTCCAGCGCCTTCGCTGCAAACACATACGCCGCCTCCTCCACAAGGGTAGGCAGATCGAACAGTTCGCTTTCGACCGTCATTTTGCCGGATTCCAGCCTGCTTAGCTCAAGCACATTGTTCAGCAGGTCCATTAACGTATGACTGCTTTTTTTAATAATTTGAATATAGGCGTGCTGCTCTGGAGACAATCCGGTCGTCTCCAACAATTCGATTACACTGGCGATTCCGTTGAGCGGGTTACGAATTTCATGACTGAGCACAGCGAGTGTATCGGACTTGTGTTGCAGCTTTAAATCAAGCTGGTCTTTAACTTGCTGCAATGCATCATACCGTTCCACCACTTGCTGTTTATCACGATGAAGTTCTTCATTGCGCTCCTGCTCATATTCGATTATTTCAGATTGCTGATCGATGCGCTTTTCCAGCTCAACGACATAACTCATAAAGATCGCCATCGAATGTAACGCCTGAATTTCGGGTTTGGAAAATACGTAACCTGGCGCATGTAATGCACACACCGTGCCAAACAGCGTCCCATTTTGCTTAATGACCGGGAATCCGATAAACGAATGATCACCAAGCCCTTCTGTTACCGGTAATTGGCAAGTAGACGGATGATCAATCGTATGCGGGATATATACCGCTTTGCCGGAAACGAGGCTGCAATACGTATCTCGCAGCGGCAGTACTAATCCTTCTCCAACTAGCATTTCCTCTCGATTGAACGCCTTCAAAATTCGGTTATTTTTCCCATCATTACTAGCGACAAAGATCGTATTGACCTTCAGCAGATTGCCGAGCACATCGGTAATATGCCCCGCCGCCTCAACCGCATCATTAAAAAAGGAATATTTACTCATGGCTCACCTTTCCCCAAACAATCTTGAATTACGATCCACTGAATAAGGACTTTTTTCCTGGATTCAGTGGTATTATCTATGATTTTTCCGATGAGTGAACACATAATGTATGTTTTATGCATTATGCGTATGATGCTGTTGCGGGTTTTATGTGCAACCGTTATTACAGATTGACCGGTTTTGGTATGAATCGGCATAATCCGTAGCGTAAACATTCGCTCAATAGCTTGTAAGAAGCAGTGCAATCACAATCGCAAAAATCAACGGTCTATGATAGGCATCCAAACGAATAATGAGTTGCTTAATGAGTTGCCCAATACGATACAATCGCTTGTTTTTCGTTGACATGATTCTGATTCGTATTTGGATAAACCCTGATTCGAAACTATAAGTTTGCCTACACATCCAAGCAATGTAACAGGTATTTTAGCCTAGTTACAATCTGCTAACGAATCTTTACCCAAAAACAAGAGCGCCGTAAACGTCTATTCGTTTACAGCGCTCTTGTTTTTATACATTTGTTTGGAAAGCGGGTGATGGGAATCGAACCCACGCTACCAGCTTGGAAGGCTGGAGTTCTACCATTGAACTACACCCGCCTATAAAATATCGGGATGACACGATTTGAACATGCGACCCCCTGGTCCCAAACCAGGTGCTCTACCAAGCTGAGCTACATCCCGTTAATCAGTTATTCAATCTTAGCGACAAAAATTAATATATCACATCCCGTGCTAGCTTGCAAGTAAAATTTGTTGGCGTTTTACATAACTACCCGCTAAGTCCATACCTACAGGGAAGATTATTGGAGCAACTGGCAAGCAGATTGTTCTCCAGCAAACATTATTGTTCCACAGTATATGAGCTTATCACCTTCCCGTTGAAACTAAATAGGAGCCATTTTAAGCTCCTACCGTTTGCTCCTGAACGGCTCTCATTACATTTTCCAAAACTTTAACTTCGCGTTCATGTATGACGGATTCACCGCAACTATTACAAATCATTGCCAGAACCATTACATTTCCGATATTTGGTAAAAAATATCAATTTCACCTTTGCGCATTGCTTCTTGTTCACCATTAAAGCAAACCTGAACGTCCATGAGCTCACTCTCCTTTTGTTCATCGTAAACCCTTTTTTATTTTCTCTATTATAGTTAGATGAATTAAAAAAGAATCTCTATTGTTTTGTATAAATTAAAAACAACGGATGATCTTATTATAACAATAGCCAAAAACCGGTGCTACGCCATAGCGCACACCGGTTTGCAGCCTATTATGCATTTTTGTCTGGTTTACCAAAGCTCACTTCAGGTGTAGTTAGCTTATCGTAGAAATCGACCGAGTTATCTTTATCATCGGAAGCGCGCAATGCCATTGCAGAGCGTGGGTGCTCATCCAGTGTACCAGTGACCATGTAAGGAATGATATAGCCCCATTCTTCTTTTTCACGCAGCTTGATCATATGCTTGTCGATCATTTCCAGTACTGGACGCAGCGTGTACTTCGTATTTTTCAAATGGGTAACGAGCAGTTCAGTCGGGCAATTACCTGCCGCACGACCCATACCGTATACGGATGCATCCAACAGTTCCACACCGTTATCGGCTGCAACTAATGTATTGGAGAAAGCAAGCTGCATATTGTTGTGGGTATGTACACCCAGACGTTTGTTTGGCAAATAGTTTTTGAACTTTTCGACCAGGTAAATAAAGTCTTTATAATCTAAGCTACCGTAGCTGTCTACGATATACACGATATCTACTTTGCTTTCTTTGATCAGTTCGAACGCTTCGATCAGTTCATTTTCCATTACGTTGGACAATGCCATAATGTTCAGCGTCGTCTCATAGCCGCGTTCATGGAATGTTTCTACCAGTTGTAACGCTTTGTCTACATCTTTGATGTAACATGCTACACGAATTAGATCAAGCATACTTTCGTTACGTGGCAAAATGTCACTTTCGTCCACACGTCCGATGTCTACGAGTGCAGACAGCTTCGTATGACCTTTGTGCGGAATAACTTCACGTAGAAATTCGTCGTCAAGGAAACGCCACGGGCCGGCGCTTTCTGCTCCCTTGAGCAGTTTTGGAGAGTTTTTGTAACCGATCTCCATATAATCGACGCCCGCTTCATTCAGTTTATTGTACAAATCCTGTACAAATTCGATGCTAAAGTCCCAGTTGTTAACGAGACCTCCATCGCGAATCGTGCAGTCTACAATCTTGCATGGATTGAGTTTCATTGTTGATCTCCTTTCAGGCTGTTCATTCTCTACATGATACTGTACGCCTAGTTTAAAGTAAAGAAAAAATCCTCACACGCTTTAACGCATCAATTCATCACAGCTATTTACATTCTATGATAGACGTTACTACGCCTAATGTCCAGCCCTAACGAAACGATTACGATCATTTTACCGCTTGTTGCTGCTATGATGCCGTTGCTCCCACTGTGCCAACTCCTGCTCCGCTACCGGTTGCCCATCATAGCGAACACGATTGTATAGCTCGATTAGTTCTTTGGTGCCTGCTGTAGTGTCAGCTATGCGTGTCTGCCTTGCACTCTCATCCATAACAAGCGTAGACCGGTTTGCATATTGTTCTGGCGCAAGTTGACGCCCTACCCGCTCAGGTGTTGCCGAAGCAGCGATCGTTATGCCTTGTTTACTTGCACGACTTAACAGCTGACGATAATAATAACGTACACGCTCATCCGGTTGTGACGGTTTGTATGTACGTGCAAACCAACGACGTGTATGACGTGCAGGTTCGTTTAACTGCTGTACTTCATCCGTATAAGCGACTGTGGCGACAACTTCTTGCCGCAACTGCTGTGGCTCCCATAATGACAGCAACCAGCGATATAGCTTAGGCGCATAACGACGCAATAATCGAATGATCACCAAGCCGAGCCAACCGATAAATGCGCAAACTGCCAGCAACACGATCAACTGGGCGATTTTTTCAATCCAAAACGGATCGGTTGTGGAGCTACTTGCTTCCGGTAACTGTAGCGGCTCTAGCGGTGGCGGTGTATACGTATCGGTTGGCAGTGCTGGCGGTGGTGCTGACGTATTGCTAAGCCAAGCGACTACTGCTTTCCACGCTTGTTCCAGCCACAATGATAGCTGATCGCTCGCTCCCAAAATGGCGATTAATACGACGACTAGCCATGTCCAGCGCCGTGTACGCTGAATGACCGCACGCAATGAAGCAAATGAAAATCCTTCATCTAGCGAAATATACTCAATCTGCTGACCGGCAAAACGAAACAGCAGCGCAAACAGCGTAAACGCACCTGCAACATATAAACTTGCGCGCCCATCATCGATCGATGAACTGCTGCCTGCAACGATATATACAATCCATGTTAAGCCCAGCGCGACAAGCTGCCAACGAATCGGAAACAGTCGCTCCATGTTACCGCGCGCGATCATAATGCCACGCAGTAGTGCCGATACAGCGAGCACGCTCACTGCGAGCCATATGGTGACGATCGATGACGCTGCCAGTATGCCATATAGTGCAACACTAACGAGTACAGCATACATGGCAAACGAAATGCCAGTCACAAGCCCATTCAAGCGCTGCATTGGGCGCAGCAATGTGCCGATTCCAGCGCTGCCAAACAACAATAGCACCCAATTCCACGACATTCCGGTTCGTAGCACATACGCATCCAGTAACACAAGCAGCGGATAAATCGCCGCTAGTTCCATCACGATATGGATGATGCTGGCGACTGTACGGCTACTAACAGGATGATCTTCATTCATGCTCTTTCCCCCTTTCCGTGTATATGCAATACGGCTACGATCATAGACTCAGATAATTGGCAATTTTTAAATAAATACCAGTCGTGATCTACACAAAGTCAACTATTTATGTTGAAACTACTGCACGGTCTTATTTGTAGATTTACAACTAAGGCGAGTAAGCGCTATACCTACCGCGAATGAAATCGAAACAAGCCGCTAGCACAGTTGAACAAATATATACGTGCACATCATTTGTGTAACCTATAATTATACGATCCACACTAAGTTCCTGTGCCTGCCACCCCTGCTTGCTGCATGAGCAAGCGGTATTGCTGCTTCATCTCGTCCAACTCTGGCAATAACAGCACATCCACCCGTATCGCTAGCGCACGCAGTTCGCTGATCACTAGTTCCATCGCTTCCGATACATACGGAGTAATCAATAACATATCAGTCGGAATACTCCGCTCATCGTCCGTCATCAAGCTTCGGATAAACTGGGCAAAAGGACGCCGGATTTTGAGCTGCAACTCCGCCATCATTTGCAAAATCGCATACAATTGCTCTGTACCGTAAGCAGGCGTAATAAACGCACGTTCCTCCTGCTCATACGGAATGATCGCATTATGGGCAAAGCCCGCTTTCATCCCCCGTCCGAGCAAATCGGCAACAATCGTCGCGGCACAGCTAATTGCATATTCCGCTGCGACCGGTTCGGTAACGGTGTTCCACATCTGCTCACTCAATTCAATATTAAGCACGATCATCACTTCCGGATCAGCGCTATAGCCATGTTGATACACTTGCAATTCACCCGTCCGTGCCGTTGCCGCCCAATGTACTTGATTCATCGGATCACCGGTACGATATTGCCGCACACCTGTCATCAAAAACGGGTCTTCATTGATCCAGCGTCGCATTTCAAGCTCACCCTGCCAGCTGCTGTACGCTTCCGGCATATGATATGACGGCAAATACGCTGGATAAATGCTCACATCCAATTGGAATTGCAGCGGTCGCGTAACTCGTACGAGACCGAATAGATCACCAACACTCATCGACACGCTATCGAGCCGGTAACAACCACGCTGTCGTGCTAGCATACGATGCCGCCTAACGATACGTACCTGGCGTCCTAGACTGAACAGGCTTTGATGATTTTGATACACCGTTCCTTCACTAATGACCAGATCAGCAGACCCGGCGAACTGAAACGCTACCGGCAGCATCGCTTCCAGACGCAACCACGGCAATGGCAAGGCACGCCGATTTTCCAGTTCTTCGATCATTTCTAGCGGCTCGCCCACATGACATTGAGCAGCAGACAAACGCCGTGTATACAATAGCTTGGTCAGCGCATGTTTGCCAAATAATACCGCCTGCGCCGCAACGACGAGCACAGCGACCACCATTAACCAAAATAATGCCATCTTAATGCGCTCCACTTACAACATTTGGCTCTGTCGGTACAGGTTCAGCGCTAACAATCGCTTCCAGCAGTTCACGCCCGGCTTCACTGCCGCTGCGCTGCCGACTGCGAAATACGATTCGGTGAGCAAGTACCGGCACCGCCAATGATTGTACATCGTCAGGCAGCACATAATCCCGACCGTGAATCGCCGCATACGCCTGGGCAGCACGTAGCAATGCCTGTGTAGCACGCGGGCTGGCACCAAGTGCTGTATCGCTGTGCTGGCGCGTCGCCTCCGCGATCCGTACCACATAATGCAGCAGATCGTCATGTACTTTTACGGCGCGGCATAGGCGGCGTGCTTCCATAATATGCTGCCGTGTAACCGGCTCATTTGCCGTTTGATCGTGTATAGTTGTGTCATCTGTACGTGTAGATGGGATCGTAGGCGGCTGTTGCTCTGCATTTTCATCTGCACTTAATTTCATCACTGTTTCAGTATGTCTGTGCGGCTCTGTCCGCTCCATCTGTGCGCCAAGCGTACGGCGCAGCACTTCTACCCCTTCATCTTGCGTCGGATAACCAAGCGACAGCTTTAGCATAAATCGATCCATCTGTGCCTCTGGCAGCGGAAATGTACCTTGATTATCAACCGGATTTTGCGTGGCGATCACCATAAACGGATCGCCTAGCCGATGGCTTTCACCATCGATACTAATCTGCTGTTCCTCCATACATTCCAGCAAGCTAGACTGTGTACGTGGAGTTGCCCGGTTAATTTCATCCGCCAGCACGATATGCGCAAACAATGGCCCCGGACGAAACACAAACTCCGATTGTTTCTGATTATAAAAATAGCCGCCAGTCAAATCAGAAGGCAGCAAATCAGGCGTAAATTGGATACGTTGAAAACGGCACTGGACAGACTGGGCGAGCGTGCGCGCAAGCAGCGTTTTACCTGTGCCCGGCACATCCTCCATCAACACATGTCCAGACGCCAGCAGCGCGGTCAGCAGCAGCCGCACCTCACGCGTTTTGCCCACAATCCGTTGACCGATTCCCTTTTCCAACCGCTCTGTCAATTGCTGTACGTGATCAATATTCATCATGCCATCATCCCCTTTTCGTTATGTATGCGCTCTCGTCTATCATACAATGAATACATTTGAAAATAAAAAAGCAGCACGATTCGTGCTACTGTTCCAAAATAGCGCTTTCATGATCTCGGCAACAAACGGCAGGAGAATAATTCCCCTGCCGCTCGGATAATGATCCGTATATCAATCGAACCGTATTATGCTTATTTATGCTGAAGACGGGCACGGCGCAAGCTCATGACAGCGAGGCGCTTTTTCAGATCGCGCTCCCATTTCTCATCACCGATCTCCTTGGCTACTGCGAGCAAATCGAGACTCATATCAATCTGACGCTGCACCATATCCATCGGGTCATCTTCTTCAACATTAACACAGTTTTCAAACATCGTACCTTCTTCTTCCATTACATAGTCCTGGAAGTCGATTTCCGGTGTGCCATCATCATGCGCATACTCGGCTAGAATCTCATATTCGTTCTCAACCTTATAATGCACTTCGATACGTTCGCATACAGGACACACCAGAAGGGGAACATTGTGAACCTGGGTTCTAAAATGTTTGAGGGTTCCTTTCGTTCCAATCATACTGCCGCCACAGCAAAAGCTCATCGTGTTCTCCCTCCAGACATGATTCTATAATCGTCAAAGTGACTTCGCATCAACATTGTATACATGTTTGTGAAAGATTATTAACCAGCTTGTGTTCATTCTACACCTTTTTTTGGCAAGACAAAACCCCTTTTCTTTACCAAAACGGCATCGAAAAGGGGTTATCATTAAAGTTAGGACTTTTGGATCGCTGCTACGATCAGATCGCCCATTTGTGAAGTGGATAGCGCTTTGCTTTTGTCAACCGCGATATCAGCGGTACGATGACCTTCGTCCAGCACTTTTGCTACCGCTGCTTCAATCGCATCCGCCGCTTCCGTATAGCCGAATGTCGTACGGAACATCAATGCCAACGACAAGATCGTCGCGATTGGATTCGCCAGCCCTTGTCCAGCAATATCCGGGGCGGAGCCGTGTACAGGCTCATACAAACCGAAGCTACCTTCACCAAGCGATGCGGAAGCAAGCATACCGATCGATCCGGTCAACATCGCCGCTTCATCACTCAAAATATCACCAAACATATTTTCGGTGACGATGACGTCAAAACTTGCCGGACGACGCAGCAGCTGCATCGCACAATTGTCGACGAGCACATGTTCCAGCTCCACATCCGGGAAGTCGGGAGCGATACGGTTTACCGTTTCACGCCATAGACGGGACGTTTCCAGCACGTTCGCTTTGTCGACGGAAGCGAGCTTTTTGCGGCGGCCGCGAGCGATTTCAAATGCTTGACGCACGATGCGCTCCACTTCCGCTACATTGTATGCACATGTGTCTACCGCTTCTTCACCATGCTCTGTTTGACGTCTGAATTTCTCGCCAAAATAAATGCCGCCAGTCAGCTCACGCACAACGATCAAATCAGTGCCTTCCAGCACTTCCGGTTTTAAGGTCGATGCTTCTTTCAAGCAATCAAACACAACTGCCGGACGCAAGTTTGAGAACAGACCAAGCTCTTTACGAATGCCGAGCAAGCCTGTTTCTGGACGCAGTTCTTTTGGGTTGCTGTCCCATTTTGGACCGCCTACCGCACCGAGCAATACCGCATCCGCATTTTTGCAAACAGTTAATGTTTCTTCTGGCAACGGAGTGCCTTTTTCGTCGATCGCAATTCCACCAAACAATGCGTGCTCTGTTTCAAAAGCATAGCCATACAGTTCTTCCGCGCGGCGTAATACCTTTTCCGCTTCCGCTACTACTTCAGGGCCAATTCCATCACCAGGGATGACTGCAATTTTTTTCGTTTCGCTCATATATAGCTCTCCTTTGGGCAGCCTTGCTCCGTGCCAAGGTCTGCATCATTAGTCCATTTATGTACATCGCTGTCAGTACGTATTACGTATGCGGATGTGCATTCGCTCATTTGCTCTATATTCAGTTTTAACACGTAATCCGTTTCATATCCAAGATATACAAACTATGATCGTTATAGGCATAACCTATAACTGCTCAGAGGACGATTCCGCTAAGACGTGTAGGCAAACTTGGCGTGTTAGGGCAACCACCACTACGGTACGAAATAAGCACAACAGTACATGTACGATTACAATGACCATAGTCATCGGATCATAATAGAGCTACATTGGAGTAGTGATCCGTATTTGCCCAATCTGATGGAACATTTAGGAAGCAATTCGGCAGCATCCGTAAAGCGATCATAAAGTATGCCCAAACAGCCAAACATTGTCCGCAAAGTCATGATAACGTGTGTTCGAACTGTCCTAAAGCGGCTATAGCTACTCTATGACGATCCGACAACTACAACTACAACTACAACTATAACTATAACTATACTTATCGTTTCGTTATTTTTATATATTATATCATCTTAAGCAGGATTCCCATATAATAGGTGATTGAATTTGAAGTGAACGCTGGCAACGAATACAATAAGTACAAGGGTGTACAATCGTAACTATCATCTGTGCATCAGCAATGGCTTGATGCGCCTGTGCAATCGTTAGGCTGGACTTGGTCGCTCGTTGGGCTGTAATCGTCCCGATTCGTTTGTACAGACGTCTACTTTATACTCAAAAGGAGTGCGATGATTGATGGATTACACGTATCTCGGCAAGTCTGGTTTAAAGGTGAGCCGTATTTGTTTGGGCACGATGAATTTTGGCCCGGTGACCGATGAAAAGGAATCATTTCGGATTATGGATGCTGCGCTTGATGCAGGCATTAACTTTTTTGATACTGCCAATGTGTATGGTGGGTTTGGTGGCGGTCGATCCGGTACAACCGAAGAAATTATCGGACGCTGGTTTCAGCAAGGTGGCGGACGACGTGAGCGCACGATCCTTGCCACCAAAGTATACGGCAAAATGAATAACGAACCAGACAGTCCGAACAATGAAAACGGTCTGTCCGCCTACAAAATCCGTCGGCATCTGGAAGGCTCCTTACAACGCTTGCAGACCGATCATATCGAACTGTATCAAATGCATCATGTCGATCCGGCAATTAGCTGGGATGAATTATGGGGTGCCTTTGCAGTGGCGGTGAATCAAGGCAAAATTGGCTATGTCGGCTCCAGTAACTTTGCCGGTTGGAATATCGCGGTTGCACAAAAAGAAGCGGAGAAACGCCATTTGCTCGGACTCGTATCTGAGCAGCATAAATATAGCCTGCTCTGCCGCGAGCCGGAACTTGAAGTGTTGCCTGCTTCCAAACAGCTTGGTCTGGGCGTGATTCCGTGGAGTCCGCTCGATGGCGGTCTGCTCGGTCGTAATGCACTGCAAAAAATCGAAGGCTCCCGTAGCGGCGGCAATGCCGAGCGCGTCGAAAAGCATCGTACACAACTGGAACAGTTTGACAAGCTATGCAAAGAGCTAGGCGAGCCACAAGACGTCGTTGCACTCGCTTGGGTACTCGCCAACCCGGCTGTGACCGCACCGATTATCGGTCCCCGTACATCCGAGCAGTTTGAAAGTTCACTGCGCATTTTGGATGTGAAACTGGATGAAGCGACGATGCAGCGCCTAGATGAAATTTTCCCCGGCCCTGGCAAACCGGCTCCAATGGCGTACGCGTGGTAAGTTGATGTTCAGTTTAAGATTAATAGTTTAAGAGCAAATAATTAAGCAGACAAAAAAGCCTCTGTGGATAAATGATACTATCCGCAGAGGTTTTTTATATTACATTGTTTATCATTTGTATTCGCTGTGAGCATATTTCGTCACTCATTACGTTTTGTATCCAGTGTGAACACAGTATCGTAATGACGATCTATTTCCCATTCCTTGCCAACCGCATCAGCCATCATCAGTCTAATAAAGCTAGCCACTCCCCAACTTGCTCGTTAGACGAAACAGCGATACGAGAACGACAATAGAAACGGAACGATGCTATGTTCATGCTTAATCCAGCTCTGCCTGTGCAAACAAATTCGCAATTACATCAGGCTGTTCACAGGCTGCGTGAAATCCGATCATAAATTTGTGCAATGCCTCGGTGTCACTGGAATAAGCACAAAACATATCCGCCTCCGGATCAAAACGGACGATCGTTTCCAATTCCGGCATCTTCTCCGCCAAATATACCGCTGCTAGCGCTGCCCAATCATAACCACTACCTTCAAAGCCTTCATCAGCACGGCTGTCAAACAATTGCTGTTTATACATCCCAGCGACGAGAATGACCGATGCGCCTTCACCACCGTCGTAAGCTACCCATTTAAAAGGGGCGATCGTTTCATCGATTTCCTGTTTACTCATAATCATGTCTCCTTTTCGTATTAGACTATATAATATATATACAAACATGCGTTCGTAAATTATTATATCGTACGCTTAGACTTGGACACATGATCATATGGAATCAAATGTACGGCACTTTAGCTATGTTGATATAGGGCTTACTGACTGGCAGCGGTATATACGTATACGATACGATCATGCCATTTCCAATTATAGCGTTTCCACTAGCAAACCAAGCGGCGTCGATGAAGCGCCAGCGATCATCAAGCTAAAACGATACTGGCTCGTACCGGGTGGCACACTGGCTACATACACAGGCGCTTTTTGCTGATTCGTGCGCAGCAGGGGCACGCCATACACTTCATCACCGATTTTGACTGCGCCGCCATAGCTGCCACCACGCGGGTTAAGCGAGATTTGCACCGTACGTTGTTGTGGACCCGGATTGTGTACAGGCACGGTCACATTATAAATGGCACCAAATTGAGCGCGATTATCAAGCGACTGTTGCGGCTGCTCACTGGCAGCGGCGGTGAACAATTGATCCGCCGGGATCGAACCATCCTTTTTCAGCTTAGCGGCTGTCGGATAAATGACACGATCCGTACCTGCCGTATAGACAGGCGTAACTGCATTCGTCTCTGAAAATGTCCAATTGCCTCGCGGATGTGCCTGTGCAGCGAACGGTAACGGCTCCGATTTCAGCAGTGTCAGATCATACGCCGTATCACGCGATGCTACCGTACGCACCGTATAGAGCATCTCGCCACTGTCTGTACTTTTCACCGTAAAATCATACACAAATCCGAACAGCTTACCAGACGGCACGATAAACGATTCGATTTGACCGGACTGTTGCTGTTGAATAAACGGCTGATCCGCTGTACGCTGATCCATCGTACCCGCCAGCACCGCACGGGAAATGTTGCCGCCAATATCGGTAATCCAGTTTACTTCATCGCCACCAATCCGGTATTCGCGCTGCACATCTTCCAGCCGCAGCGCACCGTGGTTAGCACGATTTTCGAGCGTGATGCCAATTTTCACCGGATTGGGCAGCACATTATAATGCCAGCCAAAAATACGGTGCTTGACCTGTCCCTCATTACTGCGCACTACATCATGCCACAGCACACCATGTGTCACCGAAAAAGTCGTTTCGTTCAATGTCTCCGGGTTATCGCTCACCATCAGACGACGGGTACCGCCGCGCGTAGCCGAAGCGATATCAAATTGCACCACACCTGTTGTATTCACTGCCTCAATCGTCAAATTACGTCCACTGCTTGTCATTTGTATGACCTCCTTAAATGCTGATTTTGCCCGCACTTCCCAAGCTTCCGCCGCTAACGGATTGTCAATGCTAGTATTGCTTTTGCGCCTGAGAAGCGGGGTTCATCTATAAAGTAAAAATAAACCGTCTTTTTACAACTACATTTTAAAAAATAATAAGCGGTACGATCTTCACCCGCAATCACAAACGAATCGCTATAAGTGAAATCAAGCGTAAACTTCGTTGTTCAATATCGTACAGATCGTTTCACTACCTGATCTGTGATTTTTTTATCACATATTACATACTAGGCTTTTTGTAGGCATTCCATTCTGTTCCACCTACATCAAAAAGCCTCTGACCTTGCAGCATGACATCCACTTACGTGCAAGCACCAAATATTCCACTACAGAAATATCCAGTCTCGTACATCAGCGATCTCACTGCAAAGCCAGAGGCTTACTTTTATGTCCGACCTATGATCACTATATCTAACCCATCACAATTGTATTTAACCCATCACCAAACCGCTCAAATCATCGAAATATTATCACGGCGCCCTGTTTTACGCTTTTCTACTAAGCGATTCAATGAATCCACATATGCGCGCGCGCTTGCTTCCAAAATATCGGTGCTTACGCCACGCCCTTGAGCGGTAATGCCTTCTTGTGTTAGCGCTACATGCACTTCACCAAGCGCATCTTTGCCTTGTGTAACCGCTTTGATCGAATAATCGGATAGCGTTACGTCCTCTTGGGAAGCTTTATCGATCGCATTGTAGATCGAATCGACCGCACCGTTACCGCTGGACTGCTCCTCACGCACACCACCGTCGATCGTGCTTAAACGTACACGCGCGGTCGGCTCGCTCTCGCTGTCAAACGATACAAACAGCGAATCCAATTGGAAAAACTCCGGCGTCTGTGCAAGCCGTTCTTCCAGCAGTGCAAACAGATCGTCATCGGTCACTTCTTTCTTTTTGTCAGCCAGCACTTTAAATTTAGTAAACGCGCGGTTGACCGCTTCTTCATCCAGCTCAAAACCAAGCTCGATCAGATGCTCACGAAACGCATGGCGACCAGAATGCTTGCCCATCACAAGCTTGCTTTCTTTCAGTCCGATCGTTTCCGGCGTCATAATTTCGTACGTCGATTTTTCTTTTAGCATCCCGTCCTGGTGAATGCCGGATTCATGGGCAAATGCGTTCGCACCTACGATCGCTTTGTTGCCCGGCACGACCATACCGGTCAGCTTGCTGACAAGACGGCTCGTACGCGCGATTTCGGACAGCGTAAACGATGTTTTTGCCCCGTAAAAATCTTGACGTGTTTCCAGCGCCATCGCCACTTCTTCCAGCGCCGTATTGCCAGCACGCTCGCCGATGCCGTTAATCGTACCTTCCACCTGATCGGCACCGTTCAAAATCGCTGCCAGCGCATTCGCTGTCGCCATGCCCAGATCATCGTGACAATGGGCGCTCAATTGTACTTTTTCCACACCAGGCACATTGTCTTTAACATATTTGAAAATATTACCGTATTCGTATGGTGTCAAATAACCGACCGTATCCGGCAAATTGACCACATATGCACCTTCTTCAATCGCCATTTTGGTCATCTCGGCGATAAATTCCAACTCCGTACGACCCGCATCTTCAAGCGAAAATTCAACTTTTTCAAAATATTTGCGCGCATAACGAATCGCTGAGCGTGCGGTATCACGCACTTGATCTTTGTCCATCCGCAATTTGTACTGACGGTGAATCGGTGAAGTCGCCAGGAACAGATGCAGGCACGGGTCTTGCGCCCCCTTCAGCGCCTCGCGTACCGCATCGATGTCCTGCTCACGCGAACGTGACAAACCAATCACACTGGCATTTTTTACAGCGTTCGCCACAGCATGCACCGCTGCCAGATCACCAGGCGACGCCGCCGGAAATCCAGCTTCAATTCGATCGACACCTAAACGCTCAAGCTGATGCGCAATCTCAACTTTCTCGGGAGTATTCAAATTAACTCCTGGCGATTGCTCTCCATCTCGCAGCGTCGTATCGAAAATATAAATTTTACGCATACTCGCACCTCCTTATCGTTTTAGGTAAAGCAAATGATTCACATGATCGTTGCAGCTAGACTAGCATCATCGTACATCATTACGAATTAGCTTGGCGAAACTCATTAAACTATCTATAACGATCCAATGATTCAAACTGCAACTTATAACGAGCTATACCTTTACAGGATTAACAAGGCTGAACAGACTTTAAATAAAACCTGATCCCCTCACTCGATCAACTCCAATTCAAGCATGTTCAACCTGTCTCCCGATCTCATTTCAAAATGATGTAAACATCATTGCATGATTATTTTTTGATCCAGTGCATCATCTCACGCAATTGACCGCCAACGACTTCCAACGGATGCTCGGATTCGTTGCGGCGTGTTGCTGTCAGGAACGCGCGACCGGATTGGTTTTCAAGAATAAAGTCGCGTGCGAATTTGCCCTGTTGAATATCGGACAGCACTTCTTTCATCGCTTTTTTCGTGTCTTCAGTTACGATACGTGGACCAGTTACATAGTCACCATATTCCGCAGTGTTACTAATGGAATCGCGCATCGTTGCCAGACCGCCTTCATACATCAGGTCAACGATCAGCTTCAGCTCATGCAGACACTCGAAGTAAGCCATTTCAGGAGCGTAGCCAGCTTCAGTCAACGTTTCAAAGCCTGCTTTAACGAGTGCGCTTACGCCGCCACACAGTACCGCTTGCTCACCGAACAGATCGGTTTCGGTTTCTTCGCGGAAGGACGTTTCGATAACGCCTGCACGTGTACAGCCGATCCCTTTTGCATACGCCAGACCGATTTCTTTGGCATTGCCGGTAGCATCTTGATGAATCGCGATCAGGCCAGGTACGCCGAATCCCTCCTCATATGTACGACGTACCATATGACCAGGAGATTTAGGAGCAACAAGCAGTACGTCATTGCTTTTTGGAGCAACGATTTGACCGAAATGAACGTTAAAGCCGTGTGCGAACAGCAGTGCAGCCGTATCTTTGAGGTTTGGCGCGATTTCGCTATTGTATACGCTCGCCTGTGTTTCGTCTGGCATCAGAATTTGAACGATGTCCGCTTTTTTGGTCGCTTCCGCAACAGACAATACTTCAAAACCATCGTTTTTCGCTTTGTCAAACGATTTACCTTCACGCAGACCGATCACAACGGACAGACCGCTGTCACGCAAGTTTTGTGCATGTGCATGACCTTGGCTACCGTAACCGATAATTGCGATTGTTTTACCTTTTAATACGTTCAATTCTGCATCGTTTTCATAGTAAGTCGTTACTGCCATTTTTTTCTTCCTCCTTTAATATATGAAACGTTGTACCGGCACTGCCGATGGTTGTTTTAACCCTCCTGAAAAGAGCGGGTATTTCAAAGGAAGCGACGCTGCTATCAGCAACACGATATCGGCAATATCGGCAATATCACCATTATATCCATTCCGCCAGCATGTGGGCAAAAGTATGGACTTTTGCTGTGCAAACACCTTTCCCATCGTACATCGTGTTTGAAGTTTATAAACACTACATTCGAAGTTCATAAACACTGAAAAGGTATGCTCTTTAGCTGTGCCAAACCGCTCTCATTGCACACTGTGTTTGCAGTTCGCCCACACGGAGTAGGTGAACAGCGTCCGATTTCCTTTCAAATCCCCGCCTTTTCAGGAAAGGTGAGGCTAATCATGAATTCGATCCTGCCCCAAGCAGACGAATGGCTTGCCGGTTTGCAGCCTGATTCGCATGTTCTAAACAGACTTCCATAGTTATAAACTTTATCTGCATTACTGCTGTCAATCGGCTTAACGTGATTATACGTTACCACGAATCATCGCAGTCGCGCCTGTGCGGGACAGTTCGCGAATGCCGTATGGCTTCAGCAGCTCGATCATTGCATCGATCTTTTCCGTATCGCCAACGACTTGTACGATCAGGCTAGTTGGCCCGATATCGACAACTGCTGCACGAAAAGTTTCGATAACTCCCATAATTTCGGGACGTTCGGACGGCTCGGCTTTGACTTTAATCAATGCTAGCTCACGCGCGACCATCGGACGGGAACTAAGGTCGATCACTTTAATGACGTCGATAATTTTGTACAATTGTTTTTCGATCTGTTCCAATGTGTGTTCGTCACCCGTTGTCACGATGACCATGCGGGACAGACCGGCTTCTTCGGATTGACCGACAGTAATACTTTCGATATTGAAGCCACGGCGTCCGAACAGGCCGGAAACCCGTTGCAGCACGCCTGGCTGGTCGTTAACTAATACGGCGATGGTGTGTTTGAACGTTGTCGCTATCATTCCTTATCCCCCATTAACATTTGATCAATGGTAGCTCCCTGCGGAACCATCGGATACACATTTTCGTGCTTGTTGACGATGAACTCCACTACGACAGGTCCCGGTGTGTCCAGCGCTTCCTGCCATGCTGCTTGTGCTTCCTCTTTGTTCGTAGCACGCAACCCTTTGACTCCGTACGCTTCCGCCAGCTTTACAAAATCCGGACTGCCGGACAGATCGATATGGCTGTAACGGTTGTCATAGATCAATTCCTGCCACTGACGTACCATACCGAGTACCTGATTGTTCAAAATGACGATCTTAACCGGAATATTATTAATTGCACAAATTGCCAACTCTTGCGCACACATCTGCATACCGCCATCACCGTTAATTGAGATGACAAGGCGATCCGGGTTTGCCATTTGCGCACCGATTGCGGACGGGAAGCCAAAGCCCATCGTACCGAGTCCACCGGACGTTACCCAAGAGCGCGGTTTATTAAAACGATAATACTGCGCTGCCCACATCTGATGTTGCCCTACGTCTGTCGTTACGATCGCTTCACCGTTAGTCGTATCATTTAGCATTTCCACGACCCATTGCGGTTTCAACACTTCCTCGGAGTCGTCATAACGGAAAGGCTTGTCACGTTTCCATTCAGCGATCTGCTGACGCCATGCATCGGCTTTGGCACTGTATACCGTATCGCTGTTCAATTGCTCCAGCACCGTTTTTACATCACCGACGATTGGAATGTCGGTTTTTACGTTTTTGCCAATCTCGGCTGGATCGATATCGATATGGGCAATACGGGCATGAGGTGCAAAACCATTGAGTTTGCCAGTTACACGGTCATCGAAGCGAGCGCCGATGCTAATGAGCAGATCGGATTGCTGGATCGACTGATTTGCCGCATACGTTCCGTGCATCCCCGGCATCCCGATCCATAGATCGTTACCGCTTGGGAATCCGCCCAGACCGAGCAATGTGGTCGTAATTGGAATGCCGGTTGCCGTAACAAACTTCAGCAATTCCTCATGTCCACCAGAGTAAACGACCCCGCCGCCTGCCAAAATCAACGGACGCTCCGCATTAGCAATCGCCTGATGCAGTTTATCCAATTGCAGCTTGTTCGCTACGACACGCGGATTGTAACCTCTCATCACAACCGGCTCCGTATGCGGCTTGAACAGTGATTTGGCTGCCGATACATCCTTTGGAATATCGATCAATACCGGGCCTTTACGACCGGTGTTGGCGATATGGAACGCCTCATGAATGACACGCGGCAAGTCCTCTACATCACGTACGAGATAACTGTGCTTCGTAATCGGCATCGTAATACCGGTAATGTCCGCTTCCTGAAACGCATCCGTCCCGATCAGCGTTGTCGCTACGTTACCGGTGATGACAACGAGTGGCACCGAATCCATATAAGCGGTCGCAATCCCGGTTACCAGGTTGGTTGCTCCTGGGCCCGAGGTAGCAATACAGACGCCCACCTTACCACTTGCCCGTGCATAACCATCGGCGGCATGGATCGCACCTTGTTCGTGACGCGTGAGCAAATGTTTGAAATCGTCAAATCCGTGCATCGCATCATAAATGTACAATACCGCTCCACCCGGATAACCAAAGACGCATTCAACACCTTCTAGCAGCAAGCTGCGGAGAAGCATCTCGGAACCTGTAATGACTTCCGGCTTCATCCATTTCTCACGTAATTGTTCAGTAGATTGCACATTCGGTATTTGCGCGCTCATTTGTGTTCCTCCTCCCAAAAATTCACATCGATCTTACATAAAATACGTATGACAGGCCGACGCATCCATTGACAGATGCTTGCTACAATTTTCTGCTGAAGCGTACTGGCTCAGGCTAATATAATCAAAAAAACCTTTCGCCACCCCAAACAGAAAAACTCTGTTCGAGGGACGAAAGGTTATAGCTTCCGTGGTACCACCCAGATTCGCATACAGCCTCACAGCCTATATGCCTCATCAAGTAAGACTTATACGTCTTACCTATTGTCTGTAACGTAGACAGTACGATTTTCCCTAATAATCATCGATCAACCGATGCCTTTCAGGAAAACAGCTCCGAGGTGAGCTCGTATAAAAGGGGTTTTGATGAAGCTTTCAGCAATGCGCTTCACTCTCTGAACAAAATAGCCCTTAAAACTTCGTCCTCATCATAGCCGATCATGGATATTCACAATATCGACCGCAACATTTCAAGTTGTTGTCAGCCGCTGATTTAGGAACATTATATGATTCATTTGAAACAGAGTCAACATTAATTTTTTTTGCACTTTTGGACAATCGTTATGATGGCGAATAAGACATTTATACAGCAAATATGTAATGTAACCGTAACCATTGTTGATATCGCTTTATATTTATAAAGCTAGAGTGCATATATCTTACATAGCTGCCGATTTGATTTTGTCTTCTATGCACAAATGAACCTATCGATATGATTTGTATTTTTGTCGGATTCGACACATGTGGACAAGCAATGTAAACTTGATTGGCTGAACCGCTGCCAACAAAAAAGTCGGCACTCCCGCAGGAGTACCGACTTGGATCGTTACGTATAAGCTACTCTCATACAAATCTTCCACCGTTTATAACAACACAGTGTACGTACAGACAGCAACTAGTACCTTGACTAGCTTACATTGAATGTTTGATTGACTACATCTTATGAAAAATACATTGGAATCCTAGCAGGAGAATATCGCTGCTATGCAATATCAAATTGCTTATTTAGTGCAGTCAGCCTACTAGCCGTTATCGCTTGCTCGGATCGTAAGGTTGACCGAGTGCAGATGGGGCGCTGGAGCGTCCGACCGCAGCGACGAGTACGATGATCGTGAGCAGGTAAGGCAGCATGTAGATAATTTCTGGCGGAATGCTTTGTGTCCAGGCAAATAACTGTACATAGTTACGTACAGCCTGTGCCAGTCCGAAAAATACCGCCGCGCCAAACGCACCGATCGGATTCCATTTCCCAAAGATCATCGCTGCAATTGCGATATAACCTTGACCGGAAATCGTATTGTGCGCGAATGTGCCTGTCGTAGTCAGCGTGATCGTTGCACCGCCGACCGCAGCTAATGCACCGCTGATCATTACGCCTACATAACGCATACGATTGACTTTAATGCCGACCGTATCGGCAGCGCTTGGATGCTCACCGACCGAGCGCAAACGCAGCCCAAATGGTGTTTTATACAATACAAAATACGAAATGAACACAAGAATAATCGCCAAATACGTCGTTGGATACGCATTAAACAGCGCGTCTCCCACTAGCGGAATTTTGCTCAGTCCCGGAATCGGCATCCGGCTGTAACCGGAGATCAATTCGGTTTCGCCAGCACCATCAAACAGCAGCTTGACCATGTATAGCGTACTGCCTGCTGCCAGGAAGTTGATGACGATCCCGCTAATGACCTGATCCGCTTTAAACGTAATCGATGCCACCGCATGAATGAGCGATACGATAATGCCGAGTACGATCGCTGCACACAGACCGATTGAAGCAGCGGCAAAGCCGTCCAGCCCGGCAGCCTGTGCATAATGACCAAACACGCCGGCAGCAAATGCGCCAAACACCATTAAACCTTCCAAACCGAGGTTAGTCACGCCCGATTTTTCGGAAAAAATACCGCCGAGCGAAGTGAAGATGAGCGCTGTCGCAAACACCAGCGTCGTATTAAGAAGCTGACCAATAATTGTTAATACGTCCATTATGACACCTTCTCTTTCTTGCGCTTCGCATAAAACGGTTTAAGCAACCAGCGCACGATTCCCTGTGCTGCGATAAAAAATATAATCGCACCGATAACGATACGTACGATTTCCGGCGGCACGTCAGCACTAAAGCTCATGCCTGCCGCACCGTAAGTGAGCGTACCGAACAAGATCGCACCGAGCACGACGCCAAACGGATTGTTCATCCCGATCAACGCGACCGCGATCCCATCAAAGCCGGTGCCTGGTGAGCTTGCCATAACGGACTGGTAACCAAATACACCGAGCACCGTAAAAGCGCCGCCTAGACCAGCAAACGCACCGCTAATAAACATCGCTTTCACGATATTACGATTAACGTTCATACCGGCATATTTGGAAGCGTCCTGGTTAAAACCGACCGAACGCAGCTCAAAGCCCTGCTTCGTTTTCCACATAAAAATATAAAAGAATACCGCTGCCAGCAGCGCGATTAATGTACCCCAGTGCACGCGCGCATTGCCCATCATTTCCGACAACCAACCGATCGCAATCGACGCGGACGGCTCAATAGCAACCGAACGTGTGTCTCCCGCCTGCAGTGCAAATGTATTAATGACCAGATTGGACAAATACAAACCGATCCAGTTCAGCATAATACATGAAATAACTTCGTTCACACCACGCGCCGCTTTCAAATAACCCGCCAGCGCCGCCCATAGACCGCCAAATACCGCACCCGCAATAATCGCCAGCGGAGCGTGAATAAAGGCAGGCAAACCATGCACATGAATCGCGATCATCGATGCCGCAGTCATACCGATCAAATACTGACCTTCACCACCGATATTAAACAAACCTGCACGCGCGGCAAATGCAAACGCAAGACCGGTCATAATGAGCGGTGTCATCTCCCGAATCGCTTCGCCAAAATCATACGAATCGCCGTATACACGCTCAACTAGTGCAGAATAAGCATCGATCGGGTTATAACCGCCCAGCAGCATTACGAGCGCTCCGAGCAACAGACCGAGAATAATCGCAACGACCGGCAATGTCACCGAGTCTTTCGTAAATAGTTTTAATACTTTATTCATGCGCTGCACCTCTCTTTACGGTGCTTCCCGCCATCATTAAGCCCAATTCCTGATCATTGGTTTGTTCCGGCAGCACTTCACCTACAATTTGACCTTCATAAATAACGACAATCCGGTCGGATACATTCAAAATTTCATCCAGCTCAAATGAGATCAACAATACGGCTTTTCCTTGATCACGCTGCGCAATCAATTGCTTTTGCACAAACTCAATCGCACCGACGTCCAAACCACGTGTCGGCTGTGCCGCTACGAGCAGATCGGGATTTTTGTCAATCTCGCGGGCGATAATCGCTTTTTGCTGATTACCACCGGACAGAGAGCGTGCCATCGTATGAATGCTTGGCGTACGCACATCAAAGCTATCGACGAGACGCTGTGCCTTTTTATCGATCTCATCATACTGCAAAAAGCCATTTTTGTTATAAGGCTGTTTGTAGTACGTTTCCAGCACCATATTTTCGCTAACCGAGAAATCCAGCACAAGACCGTATTTATGACGATCTTCCGGAATGTGTGCGATACCGGATTCGGTCACTTTACGCGGTGTCAAATTCGTAATCGGTTTGCCATGCAGTGTAATTTGTCCGCCATCTACATGACGCAGACCGGTTAATGCTTCGATCAGCTCGCTTTGACCGTTACCATCAACACCAGCGATCCCTAGAATTTCGCCTGCTTTCACCTGCAAACTAAGCTGGTTTAGCACCGCCATTCCATCTTTGTTTTTGGAAACGACATCTTTCATTTCCATCACAACTTCGCCCGGGTTAGCAGGGATTTTATCGACTTTAAAATTGACGTTGCGACCGACCATTTTTTCCGCCAGTTCCTGCGGGGATGTTTCGCTCTTTTTGAGCGTATCGATCACTTTACCGCGTCGAATAATCGTTACCGTGTCAGCGATCTGCATAATCTCTTTCAATTTATGCGTAATCAAAATGATCGACTTGCCCTCTTTGATCAGACGCTGCATAATGTCCATCAGCTCGGAAATCTCCTGTGGTGTCAGCACCGCAGTCGGCTCATCAAAAATCAGAATATTAGCACCACGATATAGCGTTTTAAGAATCTCAACCCGTTGCTGCATTCCGACCGAAATGTCGTGAATTTTGGCATTGGGATCAACGCGCAGACCGTATTGCTCAGACAGCTTGCGGATTTCTTCCGTCGCTTTTTTATAGTTGATTCGGGCACCCTTTTTCGGCTCGGAGCCCAGAATAATATTCTCGGTAACAGTAAATGGCTGTACCAGTTTGAAATGCTGGTGCACCATCCCGATGCCAAGCTCAATCGCTTTGTTTGGTCCATCGATCATAACAGGCTTGCCGTCCACTTCAATTCCGCCTTCATCAGGCTGATACAAGCCAAACACAATATTCATCAGCGTCGACTTGCCGGCACCGTTTTCACCTAACAGAGCATGAATTTCACCTTTGAACAGCTTGAGACTGATCGAATCGTTGGCGACGATTCCAGGGAAACGTTTCGTAATTTGTTTTAACTCTACCACAGGGGTTGCTGTATTCATGAAATCACCCTTATAAGCAAATTGATTATCCGTTTGGTAAGACTTCACACTGGATTGGATGTAGCTATGGATCGTGGAAGCCTTGCAACCACCAGTATAGCAATACGTTTTGGCATTACGATCAGCTTCTTTGTATAACGCCAATCGTAATCCGTCCATTCTGTTCGCTCCGTTTGGACAACTGGCAAATGGTCAGCAATTTTACCTGTAGACGTAACAACAAGGCTAGTGATTAACCAGCCTTGTGTTGGAGTCTGCTATAGTTGAAGCAGTTGGAATGAACTTATATTATTGAACGGAATCCGGTACTTTGATTTCACCTTTGATGATTTTTTCTTTGTACTCATCAACGAGTTTCAGTACATCGGCAGGAACGTTTTTGTTCGAAGTGGAAGCAACGCCTACACCATCATCTTTCAGACCAAGTGTTTCGGTACCACCTTTGAACGTACCATCGATGACTTCTTTGGATACTTTCTCAACAGCAGTGTCAACACGTTTGATCATGGAAGTCAGTGTCACTTTGTCGCCAAATTCCAGCGATTGGTCTTTATCGACACCGATAACCCATACTTTTTGTCCAGCATTTACGCGAGCTGTAGCTTCGTTAAATACGCCTGTACCTGTTGCACCAGCAGCTTGGAAAATAATGTCCGCACCGTCATTGTACAATGTAGCAGCTGCGGATTTACCGATATCCGGCTTATCGAATGCACCTGTGTAGTTTACGAGCAGTTGAGCTTTCGGGTTAACCGCTTGGATACCCGCTTTAAAACCAGCTTCAAAACGTTGAATCAGCGGGCTTTTCTCGCCGCCAACAAAACCGATTTTGTCTGTTTTTGTCATTTTACCGGCGATAACGCCTACGAGGAACGAACCTTCGTTTTCAGCAAATGTGATCGATTTTACATTTGGCTCATCCACAACGCTATCGATGATCGCCAGTTTAGCATTTGGGTTTTGCTGAGCAACCGTTTTAATGGCATCTGCCAAGTTAAAACCGATACCCCAAGTGAGATTATAGTTGTCTTTCACAAATTGATTCAGGTTTGGAATATAGTCCTGATCGGATTTACTTTGCAGATACTTGACGCTAGCACCAGTCTCGGAGTGTACTTTTTCCAATGCTTCCCAAGCAGATTGGTTAAAGGATTTGTCATTCACGCCGCCTACGTCAGTAACCATACCGATTTTTACATCACTGGAACCACCTTTTCCTGATGTACCGCTACCTGCATTGTTTGTGGAGTCGCTTTTGTTACCGCATGCTGCCAAAAAGACAGACAGTGCCAGTACCATGATCAGCGAAAGTGAATAGACTTTCTTCATGTATGTTGTTCCCCCTTAAAAGTATCAACTATACATCTGCTTCTGTCTGTAAAAGACGAACATTTTACCCAAATAAACACCAAAATGTTCGTTTTATGAGCAGATTCAATAGTCACTGAACCGATTATACAATCATGTGGTAGGAAAATCTACTATTTTAATAACAATTGGTCAATTAATTTATAATTTATATGAAGAAAGCGCTTCATATTGTTATTTCTTCCGAACATATGTCATTTAAATGTCAGCTAAACTATCTGATCATTCTAATTTTCGTCATTTAACGCGCTAAATCGACATATTATATGTTAGGTTTAATCCATCATTTACGTAATCGCTTCCAGTTGCACCTATACTGACGAATTCATAATCCGTACAATCGCTCGCTGTTACACCAATTGCTTCCTTATATATATAGCAACCGATAACTATACAAAAGCCAGTCATTTTACTAAACGAAATAAGCATATAGCCACGTATACGATGCGTTATGTGCATCCTATTGTCAGCAGTCTCATTTTAAGCTAAGCTCGTCAAAAAGCTTATGCGGTCGTAAAGATTAATCTACGCTTATCCTCAAAAAAAGAGCCCCTGCATATACAGAGACTCTCTTAATCACGCCCAAATTTAAGCGTTGATTTTTTCTTTTGCAACAGATGCCAGGGAGTTGAACGCAGTTACATCGTTAACTGCCAGTTCAGCCAGCATTTTACGGTTAATGTTCACGCCAGCCAGTTTCAGACCGTGCATGAGTTTGTTGTAGGACAGACCGTTCAGACGAGCGGCTGCATTAATACGTACGATCCACAGTCTGCGGAAGTTACGTTTTGTTTGACGACGGTCACGGTATGCATAGACCAGGGATTTGTTAACCTGTTCTTTTGCAGTTTTGAAAATACGGTGTTTGGAACCGAAGTAACCTTTTGCAAGTTTCAGATATTTTTTGTGCTTACGACGTGTGACGAATCCGCCTTTAACTCGTGCCATATTATAAACCCTCCCGGAAAATTAAATTATTTAAGATTAGCCAGACCTTGTTTCAAACGTCTTACATCACCAGCAGCCATCAATGGGCTAGTACCAAGTACGCGTTTTTGACGTTTGGATTTGTGGGACAACAGGTGGTTTTTGAACGCTTTATGGCGTTTTACTTTACCTGTTCCTGTAATTTTGAAGCGACCTTTCAAACTGCTATGAGTTTTCATTTTAGGCATTTGAATATCCCCCTTAGTTATTTTTCGGCGCCAAGATCATAATCATGCTGCGGCCTTCCAGTTTAGGCTGGCGCTCAACAGTACAGATATCTGCAACTTCATCTCTTACGCGTTCTAAGACTCTTTGACCAATATTTGCATGTGCAATCTCGCGACCGCGAAAGCGGACCGAGCATTTCACCTTGTCGCCATTGTTAAGAAACTTTACTACGTTGCGGAGCTTCGTTTGGTAGTCATGCTCCTCCGTATTGGCATGGAAGCGTATTTCTTTCAGTTCAACAATCTTCTGATTTTTACGCGCTTCTTTTTCTTTCTTTTGTTGCTCGTAACGGAATTTGCCATAGTCCATAATTCGGCATACAGGCGGCTTCGCTTGCGGTGCTACGTTAACGAGATCGAGATTCAGATCAATCGCCATTTGCATCGCTTCGCGCGTTGGCTTAATTCCGATTTGTTCACCTTCAGGACCTACCAGGCGCACTTCCTTGACCCGGATTTCATCATTGATCATATGTTCCTTACTAATAACTTCCACCTCCACATTATGATAGACAGCGGTATTGCAAAATAAAAAGGGATGCAGGCCTCATCACCCGCATCCCTTGATCATCACATCTATTCATGACAATAACATCGTCATCAAAGTAAGATCAATGAACCAGCCGATTCCAATCGGTCAGGTGAGAAGTCAAGCTTCTACTTATTCATTACTCGTTCCAAAAACACTTGATTAGTATATCATGGCTGTATAGGTATGTCAACACATTATTATATTTTATTATCGTCACCTATGCCCTCACACTAATCGCCTTCTTAAAAGTTAAAAGGTACAGTACGACTCGTAATCCGATATAAAGCTCCCCTACAAATGATGCAAGCTATTAAAATGCATATTGTTAATGACTAGCGTTTTGCCCAAGATTGATGTTAACTTTAAATCGGCTGCAAATTTTGCATAATAACGATCCGCCTTATTCACATAACAGGCGCAACACTCATTTTCCGAGCGTTGCGCCTGTTATATGATATGCAACCCGCCCCTGAACCGGTATTAGGCATGCGGAGCGCTGATGATGTTGAATCCCTTACATCGTGCTTTGCTTGCTGCCGTGTACATCTTCGATGCGTACGACACGTGTATGCTGTGTGTGGCTCCATTGTTTGTTGTTCTGAGTGAAAAAGGCATAAAACGTAATCGGCCACCAGGACAGACCATAAATTGGGAACAGCAGCAGGTACATGTATACTTTCCACGATTTGACCTTTTCCAGTATCATCGCGAGTACGAAAGTGACAACGTTCGCTGCAATTGCAGCGTAAGTAACCCAGAGTGGCAAATAATTATAAATCGACGAAATATGCGGCCCGCCCAAAATAGCGGTATCGATCCATACACCAGCAGTGAGCAGGAACGTAACCAACACGATATATACGTTCACACTGTACAGTGCAAGGTCAAACTTAATAATGTTCAATTGCTTAATACTTTGCCAGAGCAGTGGGAAGAAATAACGACGTGCTACTGTAAAGTGACCTTGCATCCAGCGCAGACGTTGACGGGAAGAAGCTTTGAATGTGAGTGGCTTTTCGTCAAACACTTTAGCATCATAACTGAATTTTGGATAAATGCCTTTTTCAGCACAACGCATTGTGAATTCCAAGTCCTCTACTAAGCTTGTTGCTCCCCAGCCGATTTCTTTGAGCAGTTCATTTTCAAAACACATGCCTGTTCCGCCGAGGAAGTTAGCCATATTCAAGTTATGACGGGACAGCTGCCACAGACGGTTAATGTACCAGTACGATACACCATAAGCCGCCGTAATCCAGGAATCTTCCGGATTTTTCGTATCGATATAACCTTGAATAACACGTGCGCCTTCGCACATATCATTGTTCATTTCTTTCAGGAAGTTCGGTGCAGCCAGGTTGTCGGCGTCAAACATAACGATCCCATCGTATTGACGCTCCATGCTCCATAGTTCGCGCAGCATCCATTCAATCGCATATCCTTTACCGCGTTGGTTCGGATTGACACGTACGCATGCGTTCATGCCGTGGCTGCGTACGATGTCAGCAGTGCTGTCTGTACAGTTATCGCAAATAACGAATACGTCATACAGTTCTCGCGGATAATCCATCTGCTTTAAATTTTCCATCAGTGCGCCGATAACTTGCTCCTCATTATGCGCTGCTACCAAAATCGCAAACGATTTTTGTGGCGCATGATCCGGTCTGCGTTTACGCTTTAAAATACCGAATAATGAAAAACCGAACTGATACACCGCAACAAATGCGAGTACAATTTGTAATACGATAAAGATTGTGTCCAATATATTGCCCATGAGTTTGTGTGACCCCCTTCAGTGGTAAACCCTTTTCCAAACGAATTCATTCATACGTAAGCGTTCTGTTTCATTTGAGTCCATTTGTCAGATTGCAGTATGCTTAACTGAACTGCCATTTCATTTTCATATTTCAGTTATGTTACAGTGTGTGCGTGTTTCATTATGAAGGAACGGTGTTCCTTACGCAAACTTTGCAAATTGCCGAAACTATAGCACCTATTGATGCTGCCATTAAGATTTTGCACACTTTTGATTCGTTTGTCAAAGCGCGAATTTTCAATCTTTCGTGAAAACTCTGTAATATAGACGTAATATATTACAGGAATGTTGCAGAAGATGATTTAATATCCGTTTCTCGCCCGTTATCGCTGTTTTGCTCGCTTTCTAAATCTTTAGTCGCATATTTACATCATTTTTATTGTGATTTATGGTTCGATTGATGTGTATTTAAGATTGGTCTATACTTCAGCTCTGTTAGGAAGGAAAATGAAGAACGATCATTTGCGGCTAAGCGTCACTGCACTTGTCTGCCAATCCTATAAACGTTTTAATTTCGCTTGAATCAACCAAATTTGTGAACGACGATGCTAGTTATGATGCCATCATTACGCTTGTCCAGCGTCCCTCCACTCCATCTTGAAGCTATCGATCGTTAATATGGTCGCTTTATCCAGCTGCGATTACATCTAGCATAGTCTAAGCGCAAACGTGAATGAGTGCAGCGGTTAGAGGGTAAGTTTAAATAAGGAGGCAGCTATCGTTTCCACAATTGGCAGACATTGACCGCATATGTGCACGAATAACACCTATACAACGGTAATTTAACCGCTACTTAACGTTATAATGCTTGAAATGGTTAAAGAATAAAAATATGATTAATTTAAGCCAAAAACGGCAATATATACGGGGGTCTCTCATGCGTCATTTTCTTATCCGCTTACAAACGATGGAGCAGTATATTTTCAGATGGGTTAACACCAGACTTCATAATCGATTCTTAAACTTGTTTTTCTACTATCTGACGAATCTGGGCGGAGCAACCTTTACGATTATTGCAACGCTGGCGATCTGGCTGTTCGCACCGCATTCATGGGGATTGACCGGTCTGCAAGCGGCAGTGGCGCTGGCGATTAGCCATATTCCTGTCGCGATCGTCAAAAAGCTATATCCGCGCATCCGTCCTTATTTGGCGCTACCGGAAACGATCACCTTTCGCAATCCGCTCACCGATCACTCGTTCCCATCCGGGCATACGACAGCGATCTTCTCGGTTACTGTACCGTTTATGCTAACGCATACGGGCACGATTCCGTGGTTGTTACCGATTGCGCTAATCGTAGCGATATCTCGTATGTATCTCGGGCTTCATTATCCGTCCGATGTGTTGGTCGGAATGCTGATTGGCTCTGGGGTCGCCTATGGTACAGTTGCATTATGGCCATAAAGGGGTTATTGTAACATTACAGTAATATGTTACAAGTATATTACAGATATTCGCTGAAATGACTTGCTAGCAACAAGCTATCTATAATGATGCATAGAATACGTTTTAGAAAAGGTGAAATGAACGTGACAAAATACAGAGTGCTGCTTCTGTCGGAAGGTTTTGGTTCAGGTCATACACAAGCTGCCTATGCATTGTCGAGTAGCTTACGTAAAATCTCGCCGAATATCCAGACACGTGTGCTGGAGCTTGGCAGTTTCCTCAATCCCAAAGTAGCGCCACTCATTATCACCGCTTACAAAAAAACGGTTATATCGCAGCCTAAATTGATACGGATGATGTACAAAAGCCAATATAAAAAATCGATCAATCGTCTGGCTACACTTGCCCTTCATCGTATCTTTTATACCCATACACATAACGTTATTCGTCAACTGCGCCCGGATGTGATCGTATGCACACATCCGATCCCGGGTGCTGTTATCGCCCGGTTAAAGCGTCTCGGACTGCAAGTCCCGCTATGCATGGTCATTACCGATTACGATGCACATGGAACATGGGTTATTCCGGAAGTGAATCGCTATCTCGTCTCTACCGATGGCGTTCGTTCCAAATTACGGCTGCGCGGTATTGAAAACTCCCGTATTCATATTACCGGCATCCCGGTACATCCGAATTTCTGGGAACATCCGAGCAAAGCGGAAATTCGTAAGCGCTTTGGGCTGAAAGATATGCCGACCGTACTCGTTATGGGCGGTGGCTGGGGGATGGCGGACGAATCGATTAGCAGCCAGTTAATCGGTTATGCCGATGATGTGCAGTTTCTGTTCTGTTTTGGCAGCAATGAGAAATCGTATGAACGCGCCAGACAGGATTGGCGCTTCAATCATGACCATATTCATCTGATTCGCTACACGAAAGAAATCGACAAACTGATGGAAGTGGCTGATCTGCTCGTAACGAAGCCAGGCGGTATGACTTGCACCGAAGGTCTTGCCAAAGCGATACCGATGCTGTTTTACAATGCATTGCCAGGGCAAGAGGAACAAAATTCGCAATATTTTACCGAACAAGGCTGGGGCGAGCCGATCACATCACCGGGCATCGTGCATCAATGGATGAATCTGCTCATTCATGATTATGAAGCGGTCGTCACACAGCGCCAACTCAAGCTAGAGCAAATCGACCGTTACAACCCGACAGAATGCGCGCGTAGCATTATGGATATGGTAGAACAAAGCAAGGTCTTAACCTGAATCGGTTAAGACCTTGTTTTATTATGGTCACGCTATATTCGGTTATCGCGATAGCGGTTCACGATCGCTGCCAAACCGTAGACTCCGTATGCTTGCTTCCATAAGCCGCTCGCTTAATATTGATCAAGTCGTACCCGGTTGTATTCGGCAAGCGCTGCTTGACCAATCATGACTTCGCAGCGGTGAATGCGCATCCCTTTACCCATAAATTTGGCTTCGTATTCGGTCATCACATGTTGTTCATTGATGCCATCACGGTGCAAGTTCAAGCTAATATTAGTCATTTGCAGACCATAATCCGCAAACGAGTTGATCGAGAACTCAAACAATGTCTCGGAATCGGTCTTAAAATGAATTTGACCATGTTCATTGAGCAGACGGCAATATTTCTCCAAAAAACGAGGATGTGTCAAACGACGACGTCCATGTTTCTTTTTCGGCCACGGATCGCTAAAATTCAAGTACACCCGCTCAATCTCGCCCGGTTCAAAAATATCTTCGATATTCTCGATATTCGCCAGTGCCAACTGAATGCTTGTCGGTGTACCCTTCTCCGCTTCTGCCCAGGCGATACGCGTTTTTTCCGCTGAACGACGCACCAGCTCATCATACATATCAAAGCCGATATAGTTCACTTCCGGATTGCGTACGCTCATCTGGCTAACGAAACGTCCTTTGCCCATTCCGAATTCAACATGAATCGGATAATTATTGCGAAAACGCTCGCGCCATTTCCCTTTATGCAGTTCAGGATTCAATACGACCAGCTCATGTTGCTGCTCCAGTTCCTCGCGAATCCCTTTTCTTCCTCTTAAACGCATCTTCTTCCTCCGATTTTCAAATAAGTTCGTGCGTCCGGCACGCTTTTCACTGCCGGTTGCAGGCTCACCCGTTAATATGCTCTATCGCTTGTACGGGATTATTTTGACGAAGAAACAGTAAAATGTAAAGACTTAAAAGGAAAAAAGGACTCTCTGCACTCAAAATGAATGCAAAAAATCCTTTTTTCTATATTTGGAATTGGGGTCCAACAATATTTAGGCTATCCTAGTCTACCGATTTTTGCGTCTAAATGCAATCGTATTGTACATGTAAACTATGAACAGGCTGTATTTTACTCAGCAACTATTTTTTAACCATCGAGTAGGCAAATGAATCAGCGGATCGGTTCATTTTCAATGGTTGTGCATTTTTGTTACAATAAGGGCTGTCTGTGGCTGTACTACTTGTTCCATTGCTATCGCCATATGTATACATGTTGTGCAATCGTGCAGCAGATGATGATGGTTATTGAACTGCTAGTATAGCTAGCATATGATCGATTCATCATGAATATGTGTACAGTTTAGATACGTTCAAACCTGTTTTTTGATGGAGACCATTTGGGGTATGCAGTACAGATCGGATTTGTCAGCAACGTAACGATATTGGGATGATAGCAGACGATTTGACTAACATTGCGCTATAGAGGCATATGTAGTCGTATTATATTTACATTTTCCACGCAAAGGAGTTTATTATGGAAGTCATTCATGCTGGACAACAGCCCCTGCTTTGGGGCGACAAACGATTTCATACGTGGAATACGGAGATGAAACGGCAATTTGGCGGCAAAGTGTTCAAAGTGATGTTGGATGCAGGTTTTACGTGTCCGAATCGGGACGGCACCATCGCCACCGGCGGCTGTACGTTTTGTAGTGCGCGTGGATCGGGTGACTTTGCAGGCTGGCGACGTGATGATCTGGTGACCCAGTTTGAAACGATCCGTGATCGACAGCATCGCAAATGGCCGCAGGCGCAATATATCGGTTATTTTCAGGCGTATACGAATACGTATGCACCGGTTGAGGAGTTACGGGCATGTTATGAGCTTATTTTACAGCAACTAGGTGTAGTTGGGTTATCGATTGCGACTCGCCCGGATTGTCTGCCTGATGATGTGATCGACTATCTTGCGGAGCTGAACGAGCGTACGTATTTGTGGGTAGAAATGGGTTTGCAAACGATCCATGAATCGACATCGACGTTGATCAATCGCGCCCATGATACACGCTGTTATGAAGAAGCGGTCGCCAAGCTGCGTGCGCGTGGCATTCGTGTCTGCACGCATATTATTTATGGGTTGCCGCTGGAAACGCATGAGATGATGCTGGAAACCGGACGTGCGGTCGCCCATATGGACGTACAAGGTATCAAAATCCACCTGCTACATCTCATGCGCAAAACGCCGATGGTCAAACAATACGATGCTGGTTTGCTGCGCTTTTTGGAGCAGGATGAATATATCCGTTTAATTGCGGACACACTGGAAATGCTGCCGCCAGCAATGATCGTTCACCGTCTGACTGGCGATGCGCCACGTCATCTGCTAATCGGGCCGCTCTGGAGTTTGAACAAATGGGAAGTATTGACCGGCATCGATGCTGAACTAACACGTCGGGATAGCTGGCAAGGCAAATATTGGAGGGGCAACTAGCATGGGATTTATGTCCGTACTAAGCTTTGCTCATAAGCTTGCTGCCGAACGGTTGCAGGCGATCTCCGGCGCAGTCGCGATTGATGCGACCGCTGGGACAGGTGCCGATACGTTAATGCTGGCACGTGCAGCGGGGCCTAAAGGTCATATATTTAGCTTTGACATTCAGCAGGCGGCGCTTGATCGTACATTGGAGCGGTTGAGTCGTTATACAGGCGAGCCGCTCGCTACGGTCACGCCTGTGCTTGCCAGCCATGAGCGAATGAGGGAGCATATTCCGGTTGCGCTGCACGGCAAGCTACAAGCGGTTATGTTTAATCTGGGCTATCTGCCTACCGGGGATCATTCGATTATTACGGTGCCGGCTTCCACATTACCTGCGCTTGAGCTGGCGCTTGAGCTGCTATCGCCGCGCGGCATATTGACGATTGTACTGTATCCGGGTCATGCCGGCGGTGCCGAAGAAGCGGCACTCGTGCAGCAATGGGCAGCCTCACTGCCGGTATGGCGTGCGCAATGTATCGTGTACCGTCAGCTACAACGACCGGATGCACCTTATTTGATTGCGATTGAGCGAAAAAAAGGGCAACCATCAGCGGAAATGATCGATAACGATGAGCGATCGTAATAATTTGACGATAGGAGCGCAATTTTTAATTACATCGATGGGTGTAGCTTGCTGGCACAGCGCTCGCTCTGATGCGGATGCTACTACAATATGTCCATCGAATGCACCAAGTCGAATGGAATATTGGTGCTGCTACATAAACAGGTGATTTCTTTGCTAGCGTGTAGATCGCTAGGAGCAACGTGAATGCGCAGTTAGTCGTTGGAGTGCAGTAATTTTTGCTATGCCTACCATTTGTTTACTCAACTGGATCGGATGCGTGTTCAAACTGCAAATTGTTTCGCGTTAGGGACTACGGCATGGATGCATTTTGCTGCGGCTGCGCTTATAATTTAGATGCTGTGCGCAATCGCAGCAACAGCGGACATTTATTATCGTAAAAGGAGTGCAACCTCATTATGCCAGTACGCAAAATCGAGCATGTCGGTATTATGGTTTCTTCGATTGAACGATCGATCGCATTTTATGAGCAGGTGGTCGGCTTGCAGCATTTGGAAACGACCGGTCATATTAATGAGCACATTCAGCTCGCCTTTCTTGCTTTTCCCGGACATACCGACACGGAACTGGAACTGATTCAAGGTTTTGGCGACCATTTGCCAGCAGAAGGACGAGTGCATCATGTCGCTTTTACGGTCGATGATGTGGAAGCGGAATTTGCACGCATTGGTGAATTAAAGCCGCATGGACTGGATGCGGACATTACGACATTACCAAACGGAAGTCGTTATTTCTTTTTCGATGGTCCAGACGGAGAGCGTCTGGAATTTTTCCAATCCGCACGTTAGGCTAGATGCAGTCATTCGCTATCTGACCGGATGGGAAGCACCATCTAGTTGCTTGACTGCGATACATACTGCGGCACACTATTATTCATCTGTATGGAGGAGAGAATATTATGACAAAGCCATACCCTCTGCAATTTCAACCTGAATTTAAAGAACGTGTCTGGGGTGGACGCGCATTAGAACAATTCGGCTGGAACATTCCTGACGGCGTGATCGGTGAAGGCTGGATGATTGCCGATCATCCAAACGGTACTACATCTGTCATCGGCGGCGAGCTGGACGGCATAGGACTGGATCAACTGCGCGAAACATTAGGACGTGACTGGTTTGGCACCAAAGGCGTATCCGAAACGAACGGTCGCTTTCCACTGCTAATCAAGCTGCTCGATTGCAATGATGATCTGTCGGTACAAGTGCATCCAACCGATGCGTATACGGCTTTGCCGGCAGGTGAGCTGGGCAAAACGGAAATGTGGTATGTGCTTGATGCCAAACCAGGCGCCAAAATTATCTACGGTCTAAAAGAAGGCGTTACACGCGAAACTTTGGCGGCTGCGATTAACGAAAACCGTATTATGGACGAGTTGCAAGAAGTGCCGGTACAGGCTGGCGATACTTTTTATATCCCGGCAGGAACGGTACATGCGCTCTGTGCAGGTGTACTTGTTGCCGAAATCCAGCAAAACTCCGATACGACGTATCGTCTGTATGATTATGATCGTCCAGGTCTGGATGGCAAGCCACGCGAGCTGCATATCGACGATTCGTTAAACGTTATCGCCTACGAAGGTGCCGGCGCTACGACGATGAAGACCGATGGACTGGCAGCAGGCGAATGGTTGGAGCTGGCTCGCTCGCCTTATTTTATCGTGGAAAAAGGCGTTGTGGAGCAGGCGTGGGAACTGTCCACTACACCGGACAGTTTTACGATTATAGTCGTTGCGGACGGCGAAGGCATATTAGCTTGGGATGGCGGCAGCACACCGCTTAAAGGTGGACAATGCTTCTTGCTGCCAGCGAATCTGGGCAGCTATACGCTGGACGGTCACTGCACCGTCATTCGCTCGTACTTGCCTTAACCGATTTGTAGGGGGGAGGCAGTGAAGTGCTGCTCGCATCATAACAATTTGCGCTCATCCCCCCTTCCACTTGGATGGAGCCTGAATAAGCTAAATAAAGCACAAATACCAAATGAACACTGCCTGCCTAGCGGCATAACGAACAGCCTGCATCCGCGCTTCACTTAGCGCAGCGATGCAGGCTGTTTATGTTTATTTATCATTATGCAAACTAACCGCATACAACGGAGCAGTCTATAAAACTATTGGAAGACACGCTTTAGCAAAATGCACGATGAAAAACCTTTCCTTTACAGCAGACTACTCATATAATAACGAATCTGCTGTCTCCACCAGTACCATTCGTGATCGACATCATCGCCCCAAAATTCAATGCGGGCAGGAATATGTTTATGTTGGAGTAGTTGTTGCAAGCGTCCGGTTTCGTAGCGCATCTCGTCTTCCCATGCGCCTTGTCCGCAGCAGATGACGATTCGACTGCGGCGGTATTGATCTAACACATATTCGTCGTGCAGATTGGGCAAATAATCAAGTGGTGAATTGTAATAGACTGCCCCTGCTCGATAATCGCCAAAAAAGTGCTGTACAGAATAAACACCGCTTAACGCTAACAATGTATCGAAAAATTGCGGATAGCGGAAAAAGAAATTGCCGCTGTAATACGCGCCCATCGAGCAGCCGCTAATCATAATTTTTTGTTCGTGACCGCCGTTATGATGCTGACTTTCCCATAAAATGCGTGGAATAAGTTCATTGACGATATACGCATTGTACTGTTCATGACGACCGATACGATCGTCGATATTCCAGTGTGAGGAGAAAAACGTTTCCTCGTCGATGCTATCGCATGTCCATATTTGCAATTTACCAGCATCGATCCATTCAGCCAGCTCATCGATCATACCTGAATCTTCATACTGATAAAAACGCCCTAATGATGTCGGAAAGACGAGCATAGGCTTGCCACGATCACCATAAATCTTGTACTCCATTTCGCGGCCGAGTGCCGGGCTGTATTCTTTTCGGTATTGTACACTTACCATATTCACGCTTTCCGCCCTTCTGCTTCTCTATATAGAATCACCTGCGATCCGGCTCCAACAGCGATCTGCTGTAACGCTATTCGCTATGCTGCTACCGGATTAGGGTGATGTTTAGCGCTCTGCCTGAATATAATTAGCCATCTCGCGTACACGCTCTAGCGTATCCGCACGGAACTGATACGCCCGATTACCGCTAGCACGACTGAAAATCGCTTCAATTTCTCCATAACGTACGATCCCATCGCCAAATTGCTGCATAATTTCGTCATGCGTATAAGTGTATGTTTTCCAGTCTTTGCGACTAGCATAACCGGTATAATAATGTCCGGCTGGCGGCTCGCCCTGTCCGCCGTGTACAACCATGCTCGCCCACAAGGAATAGACATCGACTTCGTACGCATAATTAATCGCATCGGTCATCCACGCTCCAGGTGGACGCATATTCACTTCCAACGCAATCAATCTGCCATCTTTATTCGACTTAAACAGCTCGATATGGAAAAATCGTTCTTTAATATCAAAAGCTTGCAAAATGCTTCGCCCTGCCTGCTCCACGTCAGGATCGACCGTTTTCAGGCAAAAATAACGCAGATGATCGTCATCGCTCACCACTTTCATAATGCTCTGTTCAAAACGATGGCTCGCCTGAAAGCGCACGACCCCATCACGATCAATCAGCCCATCATAGGTCAAAATAATACCATCCACGAATTCTTCCATAATAAATTCGATCTCTGGCGGACGTGTATGTAAAAAGTAGTCCAGCTCCTCCTGATCGTTCAGCTTGTAGGTCATACTCGCTCCTGAGCCAAGATCAGGCTTAACGACGACCGGAAAGCCATTACGCTCAATAAAGGCAGCCGCACTTTCGCTATCCGGATTTTTGAGAAAACGGACGGTATCAACGCCACTCTTTTGGAAAAAGTCTTTCATTTTTGATTTTTGCTTCAAGTTATCGACAAAATCAGCTTTTGTGCCTTCGATATTAAAATCGGTACGCATTTGTGCATCACTTTCCAACCAGTATTCATTCATCGATTCAAAGCGGTCGATCTTGCCGTATTTATGAGTAAAAAATCCAACGGCACGCAAAATGTCATCCTGCTGTTCCATACTGTCGATCCGATAATATTCTGTCAGTGCTGCCTGTAAACGAGGTTCCAGGCTTTCATATGCGGCATCACCGATTCCAAGCACGGTTGCACCTTCCTGATGCAAGCGAATGGCAAACTCGCCGCTGCTGCTCGGAAAATGAGGAGAGAAAAACACAAAATTCATGAACGTACCGCCTCCATCACAAGATTACAATTAATTTAGCAGTCTCTGGAACGTTCGTCAATTTGAATTATAAATTGACAGGCTGCGAATCGAGCAAGCAATGTCCATTGGAACACGTTATAATGTACTCGGGCTTATCGATCAACACAAAAAAACCATTTAAAACTGTAAGATTATAGGCTGATTATGGTTAATAATGGGATGATCTAAATGGTGGATGTAGCGTATACACGATCGCTTTTGATGGAAAGGAAGATGATCTCATGCAGGAACGTACATTTCAAATGATCGACCCACAGGGCATTGCGGTGCATGTGTACGAATGGCTCCCGCATGACATAACGATTAAGCGCGGGCTGCGTGGGATCGTGCAATTGTCGCATGGGATGTCGGAAACGGCGGCACGTTATGCACGGCTGGCTTCCGCTTTAACCGCGCAAGGTTATGCGGTCTATGGAAATGATCATCGTGGTCATGGACAAACGGCTGCTTCTGTGCACGAATTGGGCGATCCGGGCGAAGATGGATTTTATTGGATGGGGCAAAATTTATCCCAGCTGTCAAAATGGATTCGGCAGCAGTATCCGGGGCTGCCATTGTTTTTGTTTGGACATAGTATGGGTTCTTTTGTCGTGCAGCAACTGATGTATAGTGAGCCGGACGATTATGCCGGATTTATGTTGTCCGGTTCCAGTGGCGCGCGTGGACTGCTGTCCACCGGCGCACGGATTGCCGATTTGGAGCATAAGCTGCACGGCCCACTTCATCGCAGTCTGCTACTGCATGCGCTGGTATTTGGCGCGTACAATCGCGGCTTGCCGCGTCCGCTGGCGACCCGGTTTGACTGGTTATCCCGTGATCCGGAAGAAGTGCTACAATACGTCAATGATCCATATTGTGCTAAGCCGGTCAGTGTGCGCTTTTATGTGCATTTTTTTCGGTTGCTGATGGAAATTCATCGTCCTGAACATATGCGCCGTATTCCGAAACATAAACCGATCTATCTGTTCAGCGGCGATTGTGATCCGGTAGGACTGTATGGTAAAGGCGTGCGGCGTTTGTATGAACAGTATCGAAAACTGCAACTGTCCGATGTCGAACTTAAATTATATCCGGGCGCACGGCATGAAACGTTAAACGATATTAACCGTGACGAAGTGACTGCTGATCTGCTGCACTGGTTAGAGCGTCATTGCACCGCACCTGCACAAGTCACTTATGCACAGCAGCAATCCAGATAGGACTGCAACTACATCGTATGCGCATAGCATGAATAGCCCGGTATGCATATGATGATGGTGCATACCGGGCTATCGTTGTCCTATAGTACATTTGAAGATGGCTGAAACTATTTATTTATGCTCAAGCAATCTGTTGCTACTTATACGCTGTATGAAAAGAAGACACCACCTAATTTCAGCGAAAATTATGTCCGCTCCACTTAAGGCAATGTGCGTGTCGTCCGCAGCAAATTCAATCCTAGCAGTACAAATACACTGCCGGTAATCCGGTTCATATAACGGGAGATGCGGCTCGATTGCAGTTGACGTGCCATTTTGCTGGAAAAGAGCACGAGCAGCAAACACCAACATAATCCGGTGCCGCTAAATGTAAAACCAAGCAGCAAAAACGGCACCGCGCCCATGCTCTGCGTCGCATCTACAAACTGCGGGATAAAGGCAAGATAGAACAACGCCACTTTCGGATTCAGCACATTGGTCAACATCCCTTGCAAAAACACGTTGCGCAGCGACTGCCCCGGTGCGTGCGCTATCGTTGTGCCGGATTGCTGACGCGCCATTAGCGAACGAATACCAAGCCAGATCAAATAACCTGCTCCGATCCATTTGAGCAAATTAAAGGCGAGCGCCGACTGCATTAAAATGAGCGACAACCCCAGCCCTGCCAGCAGCGTATGTACGCATGAACCGGCAATAATGCCATACACCGACATCAAGCCTGCCTGTCTGCCCTGAAATACACTCCGACTTAAAATATAAATCGTATCGCTACCTGGCGTAATATTAAGCAGCACACTTGACAATACAAATAACCAGTAGTGCTCAATTCCCCACATGTCGTTCTCCTTGCGCCGTCACCGATGGTAATGCTTTTTCATAACAGCGACTATCTTCATCGCCAACATATTGTCCAAACGGCTCAATCGCCACATAGCCATGACGCTCATAAAAGGCGATCGCTTCCGGCTGCCCATCCCCTGTTTCCAATCGCATACCGGTCGCGCCTTGCGCAAAAGCAGCCGTTTCCAGCGCTGCCAGCAAACGACTCGCAATGCCTTTACGCCGCTGATCAGCACGTACAAAAAATCGCTTTAACTCCGCATATTGTGCGTCCAACTGCCGAATCGCCCCACAACCTGCTGGCTGACCATCTACATAAGCGACCATAAACGTAATTTTATGTATGTCCGGATGATTCAAATCAAGACCGTAAATTCGCTCTGCCGGATAACGCAACAACAAATCCGCATCCAGCTCGCTAATCAACTGGCGCAAATCGGCATGTTTTGCGGTGCAATGTTCGATCGTAATCATGACATTCAGCTCCTTTGTATTTTGTATAGGGTTGTACTCATTTATGTACCATTAGTTAGTTTATAGGCAGTATGTCGTTCATCGATTAGATTAACGCCTGCTACTGTCGATTCCAGTCAGTTGAAGCGAGCGCTTATCAAACTGCCCAGCACCTGCACGTATTCGTAATCGCGAACAATTAAACTAATAAGGCGCTGCCTTCTGCCTCATATCCTCTCACGGCTTTACACCTGCTCGTAATGATGCACAACCGGAAACGGATCATAATAATGATGCAACAACTTTTTCCACTCTTGATACGGCGCCGAACGACGGAATCCTTCTGTATGATCTTCTAGCGTTTCCCAGCGTACTAGCAAAATGTACTGATGTTCCACCTCCAAGCAACGCTGCAATTCATGGGAAATATATCCATTCATGCTCGCGATAATGCGCTCCGCCTGTTTAAAGCTATGTTCAAACGCTGCGCTTTGCCCTGGAATCACATTTAATATGGCAACTTCAAGTATCATGTTTCTTCCTCCCCTATCGATATGAACGAATAATATGACAAATACTATATCGCAAATAAGGAGAGTCAGCTAGCTTTTTTATCCTTTTTTGGCGGATCGTTTCGATTGCCACTACGCATTTGGGCATATAGCAAAAATACCGCCTGCCGCAGCTTGCGGACAGACGGCATGATTGTACAGTTCATGTTATCGTTCATTTATTGTTCCTTTTAGCATTAATTGCGACTGGCAAGTTTGGTCAGCAAACGCAAAATTTCCAAGTACATCCAAATAATCGTTACTAGCAGACCAAATGCACCGTACCATTCCATATATTTCGGACAGCCTTCATTGGCATATTGCTCAATATTGCTAAAATCGATCAATAGATTCGAGGTAGCGACAAAGATAATAAATACGCTAATGCCGATCCCGATCCAGCCTGTATCCTGAATATACGGCACGCTCATACCAAATATACCTAACACAAAATTCAGCAAATACGTTAACGCAATCGCTAATGTAGCAATCCCGATCGCTGTCACCAATCCCGGTGTCACACGAATAATACGAGTCGCATATAGAAACAGAGTGATCAGAAACAGCGAGAACGTAATCAAAATCGCATTCATCACAATGCCAGGATATGAAGATTGCGCGATCGCAGAGATCGCCCCTAGCAATAAACCGTTAACGATCGCGTACAATGGCGCAGTCACAGGCGAGATACGTGGGAAAAAGATCGTCGGCAATGAAATCAACAGCGACCCGATCACACCGACTTTCAGAAATCCGCCTACATCTTTACCATTTACAAACAAGTACCACGTATACGCAGCGGAAGCAACGAGCAATACTGTCAAAATTAGCGCCTTGCCTGCTGTACCTGCCAGTGTCATCGATTCTCTGTATCCTTGATCTGACGCACGATCAAATCGACTTCCATACAATATCGGATTTCGCAGTGCCATCGTCTCTCATCCTCTCTACTGTTAAATTAAAAGCGACATGTTTTGAATCCGGTGTTACTCGTTAGTTACTTGTTATGTAGCCAGATTAGTCCACACACCTATATGCTGTCAAGTCGGGCAGTATAGTAATGGCATAAATGATGAAATAGATGATGGAATACATATAAAATGACCATCCGAATTGCCATTATATCGGATGGTCATTGTTTATATAAGCTACATAAGCGCTACTGTACAATCTGGGCATGACATCGACGTACACGTCTGCCCTGTACTGTTCCTCGGTCAAGTACGACAACAAAGCATAGCCGTACACGTCCACTCTGTACTTCCCTAGATCAAGCTTCCGTTTGCCAATGTTCCTGAATAAACTCGTCACGGCCGGACTGTTCCCGATCTTCTTTGTAATGCTGTTTGTTCTTTTTATGATAATCTTGGTGATATTCCTCTGCCGGATAAAACACATCTGCCGGTAAAATTTCAGTCACAATCGGCTTATCACCAAACCGTCCGCTGGCGGCAACATCCGCTTTGGTCTGTTGCGCCTGTTGTTGCTGCTGTTCATTATGATAAAAGATCGCTGTCCGATACTGGGAGCCACGATCCTGAAATTGTCCACCATCATCGGTCGGATCAATTTGCGGCCAATATAGCTCCAACAGACGTTCATACGGAAACAGCTCCGGGTCAAACGTAATCTCCACCACTTCATAGTGCCCAGTATTGCCGGTTTTCACCTGCTCATAGGTCGGATTTTTCACATGTCCGCCTGTATAACCAGAGACGATGCCATGAATACCTGGCAGTTCTTCAAATGGTGTGACCATACACCAGAAGCAACCGCCGGCAAATGTAGCTTTTTGCAATTGTGTCATAGTGATGCATCCTTTCAGCTGTAGTTTCAAATGAAGTGCACTGCTCATTGCTGCTGGCAGATGCGTTGTTGTGATAGGCTGTCTTTTCTATTATAGCTTGGTTTGATCGTCTAATCTATGTAGATATAATGTGCGTTTTACTATGTTGTGTGTACAAGTACGTTGTCTCAATTAAAAACCAAGTTTAACGCATCTAAACGTATTTATGATCAAATGATCAGATACGTATACTTTGAATGAACGTGAAACAAACGGCTAGAGTAGCCATTTCATCTCTCCCATCCACAAAATAAAAGCCACAGACACGGAATTACCGTGCATGCAGCCTATGGATAAGGTCATATAGTCTATACGCCGAAGTTATTCTTCTTCTCTAGGGATGTAGACGATGAAACCGCTATCTTCACAATACACATCACCGAACTGATATACGCCGTTACGGTGAACAAATAGCCATTCGAACACCTTTTGAATGGTTTGCAGCATAAGGGTCCCTCCCCTGAATAATGAATAAACCTTGTGGTTTATCCAAATTTTAAGGGCAGCCATTACAGGTGTCAATCGCTAAGTTTGTAAAATATTATCGAAAAATTCGATCATTTGTTAATTTATTATGAAGTGTCCTATACGATATGTTAGTTTTGACATTTCGTTTCGTATCTTTTATGAATATATTGTTATATGAACTTTGTTAAGTCGTTTATAGATTGATTTACGACTCTATACTTTTACTTTTACTTTTACTTTTACTTTTACTCTTACTCTTACTCTTACTCTTGCTCTTGCTCTTGCTCTTGCTCTTGCTCTTGCTCTTGCTCTTGCTCTTGCTCTTGCTCTTGCTCTTGCTCTTGCTCTTGCTCTTATCTTGACCTTCCAATCACTCCAATACAATCAAATCGTTAAAATCGTTCCAACTGTTTCTCATAAATGACCACCGCTTGCCCATCTTCTGTTACGGATGGGCTTACATAGTTAAATTGCTGTTTTTTCCAAAATGCGTGTGCAGGTTCATTTTCTAATAGTACTGCCAGTCGCAGCTCGGTCATGCCGGTTGCTAGCAACAATCGTTCCAGCTCACGTAATGCTGCTGCGCCATAACCGGTACGGTGCAGACGACTGTGCAGCATATACAAGCCAAGCCACGGATAACCGTCTTCCGGATTGAGTGGCAGCCATTCGACAATTCCAATCGGTATATCGTCCCAGCAAATGAGCCTGCGTTCGGCACCAAGCTTGCGCACTTCCGCTTGTTCTGTTTGTAATTCCGATGCGGTTATATGCTCTTTGCCTTTGTTAAGACGGTTGTAGTACGGATTAGAATTTAAAATTGCTAACTCCTCGGTCATATGTTGTGCTGTAGAGGGAATGAATGTAAACGACATCATATGCTCCTTTGTCCAAATCATTGTTATTTGAGCTTTACTATTGCTTGAGTTTGCAGAGGGATATACGTTTTACTATGCTTGAATAAATATCATTTTATAGCGATCGTGTTATGTCTGTCGTATTTAGAGGTAATGAATTCCAGTACGCTGTCATCATTAGTCTTGCTCAGTATAACAAACAAAGCAGGCATGTACGCAAGCTTATGAGTTAAGGCGAGTTAGACATATCATTTGTAACTAAACGGAATAACGATTGTGGCAGCGGAAGCACGTTTGGAACAGCGTCTGCTTGTTCATTTGCGTACATAATTTCAAGTCTGCCTCCGTTAATGTCATCCAATAAACGATACCAAAGGAGCGATTTCTATGAAAAATCTGGACATTCCTCACGATCATACGATTGACAGTAGCATCAATTTGCTGGCGGAAGGATATACGTATGTACTGGATCGCAGACAAAAGCTGCAAACGGATATTTTTCAGACACGTCTGCTTGGGCAAACGGCGATCTGTATTGGAGGTAAAGAGGCAGCCGAGTTATTTTATGATCGTGAACTTTTCCAGCGCAGCGGGGCGATTCCGAAGCGGATTCAAAAATCGCTGTTTGGCGAAAAAGGCGTACAGACGTTAGACGGTCAGGCACATGCTCATCGTAAGCAAATGTTTATGTCGTTAATGACACCAGATCGGTTGCAGATGGTACAGGAAATTGTGCATCAGCAATGGCAAGCTGCGGCGATGCGCTGGCAAAGTACGGTGCAACTGGAACTGTTTGACGAAGCTCAACAAATAATGTGTCGTTCTGCTTGTCAGTGGGCAGGCGTACCGCTGCGCGAACAAGATGTGCAGACGATTGCCCATGATCTTGGCAGCATGATTGAAGCGTTTGGTGCGATCGGTGAGCGTCATCAAGAAGGTCGTGACGCAAGGCAGCGTACCGAGCAGTGGGTCACCGAACTGGTGGAGCTTATTCGTGCTGGTCGCGTGCAAGTTGCTGAACAGACGGCAGCCTATACGATTTCCTGGCACCGTGATCTGGACGGGGTACTGCTAGACGCCAAATTAGCCGCTGTCGAGCTGATCAATATTATCCGTCCGATCGTAGCGATTTCGTATTATGTCGTATTTAGCGCCCATGCTTTGCATTTGCACCCGCAAACACATCAAAAACTGATCGAATCATTTGAAAATGGGGATCACACGTATAACCAATGGTTTGTACAGGAAGTACGGCGACTGTACCCATTTACGCCAATACTCGGTGCACGTGTGCGCAAAGACTTTACGTGGAAAGGGTATCATTTTCCAGAAGGCACGACCGTCCTGCTTGATGTGTATGGGACGACACATGATCCAAAACTATGGGATGAGCCGCAGCAATTCCGCCCGGAGCGATTCGCAGATTGGGATGGCAGTCCGTTCGATCTGATTCCACAAGGTGGTGGTGATCATCGTCATGATCATCGCTGTGCCGGCGAGTGGCTGACGATTGATGTCATGCGCATTAGTCTGGAATTTCTGGCGGGTCAGTTGGACTATGAGGTGCCAGAGCAAGACTTATCGATCGATTTGTCGCGTATGCCAGCATTGCCGGCGAGCCGTTTTATTATGAGCCATGCCCGTCCTAAAGGCGTTTCATCAACACATACGCAATAATACGCTAGTGACTTGTCTCAGGAAGATGTAAGGTTGCGTCCATCTGAACCCTGCTTGAACCGTGCAGCATTCAGACGAACGTAATCCCTGGATAAATTTGAGACAAGCTACTAGTCATTTGTGTATCAGGACAAGTACAATACGGATAGCAACGCAATAAACGCAATCCGATACGATATGATCAAAGGAGCATACCGCATGTCACAACCTACTCAGCACGTCCCTTACGGTTATGAACCGCCGCCATCTTATGCACGCGGTACGCTGATCTATTATGATTCGTTTCAGCATATTTCCAATGCCGAGCTGGAGCAGGCGCTCATGACGATGCAGCAAATGAACTTCGCACGACTGGTGCTCTATCCGCTGCATGAGCAAACGGTACGACGGATGTCCAACGAGCCTGTTGCCCCCTTTTACGAACGGGAACGACGCTTACAAGCATGGAAGCATGATGGTGCTCATCGCGCAGTCACTGTGGAAGGCTGGGATGGCAAGCGCAAAAAGTATACGCCGATGGAAGCTGCACTGCGCACATTAATCGATCATTATGAATCACCGTACTTTTTGCTGCTGACACCGGAGATGGCGAATCGATTTGCTTCTTTTGCGATCTTTGAGGAATGGATTGGCAAAATCAGCCTCGTGCTCACCGAGCAGCCGGATCAGCTACATCCACGTCTAAGCAAATTTAGCAAACGCTGGCGAATTGCTGGGCAGACCCTATCGGGTTCAGATTCGGATACGACGTCTGATCGCTAATGGAGCGGCATAGTTCATCATAAGTATCGCCGCATCACGCATCACGCATCACGCATCACGCATCACGCATCACGCATCACGCATCACGCATCACGCATCACGCATCACGCATCACGCATCACGCATCACGCATCACGCATCAAAAGTATACACATGCTGATCGTTTCGGTATACAACAAATCCGTCATTTTCGACTAACAATGTAGCGGTTCAAACAGCCCATGCCCACTCGCAAGAGTGGGTTTTATGTATCTACCAGCGTAAGTACGCTTACAACACGTTATGTATATGTATAATATTGCGTAGCAACTATCGGCAAGCACAACAAACGATGTACAGTTATTATACAATTCAGTGATATGGAGGTTATGCACAATATGCCACCTGTTTTATTGTATTTCCTTCCAATGCCTCACCTGCGCACTTTTATTTATACATTCACCAAAAATTCCGCTCTATTCCATAGTTCATCCATCTTCCCCCTCTTAATTACTTTACTCACTCCAACCGGAAAACAACGCAATAATAGTCATAAAATTGAGCATATTCTATTGCAAAAAACGACAAATTCAGCTACGATTTTCATAATATAATAGTTCTATAAGCCTGAGTCTTTAGTCTATATTAAACTTTATTACAACGGTGTGTGCGTGAGAGGAAGATGATGGGATGGTTCGTTTTTTCAAAAATCACTTGGTCATTCGTATTGTAGCTATGGTGACGCTTGTGATGATGGTCGTTGCGGCTGGCAGTTTATTGTTGCAATGGATGAATATGAAACTGGCGGCAGAGGAATCGATTTCTAGCTACAATGTTCAGATTGCCGAAAGTTATGTCAAACAGATCGATAAAGCAAACTATATCCAGTTTGCGCAAAATCCGCAGCAAAATGCAAACTTTATGGCGATTCGTGATGAGCTAGACCAGTTTCGTCAGCGCATTGGTGCCATGTATGTATATTTTGTCAAAATCGATGCCAAAGGCACGCCGCTCATGATCGTAGACGGGATGAAAGACCCGCATAAAGCTTCCGCCATCAATGAAGTGACCGATATTCCTCCTGCTGCGGTACAACGTCTGTTAGCCGGGCAAAGCGCCAGTTCCTCCATTATTAATAATAAGGAATACGGACGATATATTTCCTCCTATGCTCCCATTCTAGATACAAACGGTAAGCTGCTCGGTGTGATCGGAATCGATACATCGGTAGCGGTAATCGATCATGTTAAAGCCAATGTATTGAAATCAAGCTGGATATTTTATTTGTTGTTGTTCATTTTGACCGTAATTGGCATCGCTACGGTCATGTTCGTCATTATACGTGCACTACGTCCACTCCATACATTAAAATCAAGTGTGCTACAGATGGCAGACGGTCAGTTAGCGGAAGCACATCGTCTGTTGTCCACACGTACTGTACGCAATGAAGATGAGATTGGCAGCACGTATAACGCGATGCTGCATATGTCCGGTAACTTGCACGAAATGGTGCGTGATATGGTAACCGGTGTGTCTTCAACGACGTCTATACTGACACAATCCGCAGTACAGTTCAAACAAGATGCGGACGGCATGCAGCAGATGAGTACAACCGTAAATCAGGCGATGGACAAAATCCGTCATGGCGCCCATACACAAAAACAAGGGGTTATAGACAGTTCCAATGCGATGGAAGAAATCGCCCGTGGCATTAACGATATTTCGGAATCGTCTGCTACCGTCTCAGATGCCGCAACCGATGCATTGCAAACAGCAAAAACCGGACAACAGAGCATAACGCATGTCAAACACCAGATGGATCATATTTCCCAAGCTGCCGATCAAGTTTCAGTGATGGTCAGCACATTAAACAACTATTCGCAACAGATTGGTAGTGCATTGCATACGGTAACAGACTTTGCCGCCCAGACGAAGTTGCTCGCCCTTAATGCATCGATCGAGGCAGCTCATGCCGGTGAGCATGGTAAAGGTTTCGCTGTCGTAGCTGATGAAGTGCGCAAGCTGGCTGAAGCTTCCAATCAATCGGTGCAGATGATCTCTACATTGCTGCTTGGCATTCAGCAAGGAGCGATTGGCATCGGGACACAGATGGATCAAACCGCCAACGAAATTAAACAAGGCGTAACAATTACCGCCGCCGCAGAGCATGCATTTACAGAGGTGATCGCCGCCTTTGTAACGGTAAGCGACCGTATTCAGGAAATTTCGGCTGCCGCCGAGCAAATTACCGCCGGTACGGAAGAAGCCGCTGCCTCCGTCCAAACGATCGCGCGTGTCTCATCCGATGTGTCCGATTATGCGGATGAAATTTATGAGCTCGTACATGAGCAAGCGTCTTTGTTTCACAAAATTACCGACCGCTCTGCCGAGCTGAGTCAACAGACCGACGCGATGAGTGAAGCGGTACAGCGTGTACACGTATGATCGGCTCGGTCAAGTGATGATCATAACGAATGGAGTTAAAAAAACGATCCGGTTTGCCTGTTCATGTAAATGATGAACTGGCGCAAACCGGATCGTTTCAGTTGGTGTTAATCGGCTGCCTGTATAGCTTTCACGGCTGGAATCGATCGGATCATCTGGACTCCACGTGGCGCGGGATGCGATCAGATTTAATTAGTCCCCTTTTCAGAACCGATCGGATCATCTGCTCCCTCCCCCGATCAAACTGTATCCATCAACCGTGTTATATACTCGCTATAATAGGTGTTCCCGTTGCGACGATCAAGCTGGTGCGCCACATTCAGCGCCAGTTCGCCATAATATGCTGCCAGTCGCTTCACATCGGTAGCATGTTCAGGATGAGGGTACGATGCAGGCAGCTTCACATTAAATTGCACCGTCTCTGCGCTCAAACGCTTGAACAAACCGGCGGCATAGGCGTGGAACAGCATTTTATCGATCGGTGCTTCATTAATGTCTGTCCAGTGCACATGCTTTTCAAACAATTCCAACCCTTTATACGGATCAGTTACAGTCAAATAACCGATATGCTCACCGATACTTTGCACAAAGTCGGTATTGTCATAAATCAGCTTATAGCTTTTCTTTTGATACTGATCCGCTTGTTGCTGATTGCCTTGGCGATACAGCGGCATAAGCACTTTAGGCAGTGTCAAATGTGGAATTTCGGCACAGCTCAATCGACCACGCAAAATCGGCTCCGCCAACGTTAGCACATTCTCATCATTTTGACGCTGTGACCAAAAATCGACAAATTCATTTTGCTCACACGCTTCACAATCGCTCATATCGTCCCGTTCCAAATGTTTGACATGCTCCAACACCTGTTCAGCCGCATCCAGCTCGCCAAAATCCAGCGCCAGCACAAAGCGGTAATATTGGTACGTATAATCGCTGTACCCGTATTCCAAATAGCGACGACGCATATCTTCCAGCAAGTGTTCGATTTGCGCACGCTCAATTTCTGGAAAACTTGCGACATTGCCAAGAATCCATTTGTATGACCAGAGCAATGTTGTCTCATCGTATTGTTCCGGATTTTGGTCAAACTGTCCTAACTGCCATGAAAAAGCAACGAGCGCTGTACGCGGAAAACCGCTAAACGCAGCCGTTTCCACAATTTCCTCACGAATAAAATAACCTGCTTCCACATCACCAAGCGTATCGGCAATTCGTGCTGCTTGCTCTAACAATTGCAGCTTGGCGCGCCCGTTGGGCATCCCATACGCCTCATTTAACAGTTCCTCATAACTTTGTTCTGTATCCATGCTCATCATTTATTCCTCCTATAGCGATCATTTCTATATTGGGATGTATGCAATGAGAGTGCACACCGTACACTCCGCGTCTGCGTTTGTTGAAGTAACACGCTCATCTTTTATTCATTCATGTACATACGTATTTATCGTGACATACAATGCGGCTACCTGTTCATTTACCGTGAAGACCAAATGAACTATAACGGTTGTGCAGCAGATAATTTGCGCATTGCATCGACATAATACGCTGTACCATTACGGCGATCAAATTGCTCGGCAAGCTCCAATGCCATCGCCTGTAAATGATGCGACAATGACGACATATGATGGCGATCATCTCCATAAGGATAACCGTCTGGTAACCGTACGTTAAACGCTACCGTTTCCTGTGACAGCACTTGGAACAAGCCCGCTGCCGAAGCGTGAAAATACATTCGATCGAGCGGGCTCTCAGAGTCGAGCGACCATGTGGCATGCTGTTCATACAGCTGCAATCCTTTAAATGGATCGGCATGGGCGAGATAGGCAATATGCAGTCCGATACTGCGCAAAAAATCGCGATTGTTGCGAATCATCGGATAGTTCTGATGTTGATAATCTGCCGCCTGCCCATGCTCACCAAGTTGATACGATGGCATTAACAATTCCGCCAGCGTCAAATGCGGAATTTCGGTACAGCGCATTTTGCCATCTACGATCGGTTTTGCCGCTTTGAGCGCTTCCTTGTACCGTCCGGTGCGGGCAAAATATTCGACGATCTCATTTTGATCACAGGCGCGGCAATCGCTAATATTTTCACGCTTCATTTTTTTGACGATTGCATAATATTCATCCGCCTGCTCGAATTCGCCGGTATGCATATGCAGCGTAAACAGATTGCTATAATACGTACGTTCACTATAACCTGCACGCATATACCGATCACGCATATCCGCCAGCAGCTCCATCAACTGTTGGCGACTAATTTGCGGAAAATGCATCGAATTGCTAATGATCCATTTGTATGACCATAACAGTTCCCGTTCATTGTAGAGCGCCGGATGGATATCAAACTGACCGAGCTGCCAGGAGAAATGAGTGATCCCTTTAAGCGCAAAGCCGCTAAATACCGCCGCTTCCACCAAATCTTCACGGATCATATAGGCTCCCTGCACATCGCCGAGCGCATCGGCAATACGGACAGCCTGTTCGAGCAGCTCTAGCTTGGCAGTTCCGTTAGGCAGTGCACGTGACTGCCAGAACAATCGTTTACATTCTTCATCCGCAAAAACGCCGCTCACCGTGCCTCCCCGCTTCCGCCTGCGGACAGACCGAGTTCAATAAAGCGTAAAATGCCTTGATTCAGCACCGCCAGCTCCTGACGATTCATCGGATAATGCCCCATCATCAGCGCGTTGACGTACAGCATTTCTACCGCTACGACCATCATCGCTTCATTGCCAGGCATGAAAATTTTGCTTACGACCGGATTGTCCAAATTTAAATACAGTGTCGAATAGGCGGACTGCTCTAGCGCCGAGCCAAGGCTGCCAAGAATCGAAGCTAACGCGTCTGTGCTCACTTCTTTGGCGGCTTCCAGTGAACGCAGATCGGATGATTCTTTGGACAATGTGAACAATGCAGGCAGCTCAGATGGCTTAAACCGTTTCAATTGAATTTGACAACGGAAGCGCTGTAATGCCATGTCGGCAGTACGGGTCAGCTCATAATACGCACGCCGCTCATCCGGCGTTAGATCGACAAATGACAGCGACACATCTTCCGGCTGCAACCGAATTGTACGCACTTCATCATTAACGAGCGGCAACGCCGTCATCAGCTCGGCATCGTAAATATAGCCACCATTTACAACGAGCAGCGCCTGTGCCGCAGCGACATGGGTAATCTGGCGATACTCGTCCAATGTGAGCGTAAAATAAATTTCGTCATGCTCTTTCAACATATCGCCTAATGTACGACGACCATACGTCGTTTCAAATGGCAACCAGCGATGAATAATACGATAAAATTGCTCATCTTCGGTAGCGAGTGCTTTCATCGACAACACATGCAAATGGATAATATGCTGCAACCGATCCGGATCATAATCCGCCATGCGCATCAATTCGCTACGAATCGAATCGCCCAATTCGCCGCGTACATGTTCCAGCTTTTCATCTTCATAAAAATGTTCACGCGATGCGGTCGGTTGCAACTCATCCGTCCAAATCAAACATTTAACAAAAAACGCCCAATCCGGCAAAATATTTTCCGCTTTATCCGACACAAGCATCGATTTCAAATATACTTGATGCGAGCGTTTAGCGTTTAGATTGACCGCATGCGGCAATACAAACGCAATCCCGCCCGTCCGACCGGACGACGTGCGTAGTGGGATAAAATCTTGAAAACGCTCGCCCATCAGACGCTCGCCAAACGCCAGCACCTCATCGCGATGACTGCGCGCCAGTTCCGGCTCATGCAGCCATGCCGGACGATGATCATTAATCACCTTTGTCTGCTGCCCATCATGCAGCGTAATCGGATACGGCAGCAACGCCCCGTAATAATACAATCCTTCCGCCAAATAGTCCGGCTCAAAATACAGCTCACTGCCCGGTTTGCAGCGCAAATACACTTTCGTGCCTGGCGACAATTCGGTATCCAGCTTGCGGATGCTATACGTACCGTCCGGTTGACCGCGCCATTCCAGCGTTGGCCCGCCTTTTGCCGAGCGTGTGACCATAACGATCTCATTGCTAACCATAAAACAGGACAATAACCCGATCCCAAAGCGCCCGATAAATGACGTTTCACCGGTAAATGCCGCTTCACCACGTTTGGACGATTGACCGATTTGCGCCAGAAACTCATGAATATCGTCCTCAGTTAAACCGATCCCGTTATCTTCAATAATGAGCGTTCGGTTTGTAGCATCACCGGTCAGCTCGATATGAATTTGCCCGCTATGTTCGGGCTGTAGCTGCGTGCGTGCCGTCACCGCATCGACCGCATTTTGCATCACTTCACGCAGAAATACCCGTGGATTGCTGTACAGATGATTCGATAAAATATTAATCATGCCGCTCAGATTGACCTGAAAGCGGTATGTATCTTGGTTCGTCATAATCGGTCATCCTTTCGTCTCGCTCATTGGATAAGCATGCTTAAATATAATTGTTCGTGATCATTGCAACTGTCGTCTTATCATTGGCATTGTATGTTGTATACTTCATACCGCCCCCAAGTCGGTCATTTCGTCCAGAAGTGACACACTTGTTCTACCGCATATCGCTCTGCATCCGTAACACCAGAGCATAACATCATCCGTCATTGTTCAAACTACACCGTCATAGCTGCCACTTCTATGCGCCCCCATCATGCTTGAGCGCCTTGCTTTCATTCGGACTGTGCTTCATTGACCTGCTTCAATACACTATGCAGCTGCAAACGTGCTTCCACATCGTCATAATCCAAAAAAGCATCATATTCGTAATAATATTTAAGCGCGATCACAATCATCGGCAATGTGACCGGCTGCTCTGCCTCATACAACACATCGATTACATCTTCAAAAGTTGCCATTTCAAACCAAGTTTGCACGCCAGCTTCTAGCAGATCATTAGGAACGATATCACCGCGTTCATTTTCGGTTGCTTGCCCCTGTGCTTCCTGCTCTGCTAGCCAATCCTCGTCAAAATAATATACCGGCGTATGCAGCGGATCATGCTCCCAATGCTGCACATTAGTATACAGCCAGTTGTTGTGCAGCTTCCCACACATCGCGACCAGTTGATCCAATGTAGCAAATGTCAGACGATCCGCATGCTGAAGATGGTTGTAATCGTTCAATCGATCTTCATAACGACTCATCTCTGTTCACCCCTTCGGCATAATATATGCATTGCTACAGTCACCCGCTGACTATCGCATCATCACTCACCATTGATTTTGCATCCGTGTTAGCAACTTGACGATGCCGTCGCGATTTTTCGCTGCTTTCATATAACGTGGCACACGATAGGAAGCGGTACGTGTGTATGCATACGTTGGACGTTGACGCTGATCGGCAGCGATATAATGCAACAAATAATCAAGATGTTCCCGATTCAGCGCCCACACTGGTTTCCCGCGATAAGTAGCCATAAAATACAGTTCCATGCCAAAATAAGGTTCTCGCCCCTGCCGAATTTCAGGCGCATAATAGATACAGTCGAATCGTTTCTGCACAGGCATAGCTTGAACCGTCCCGCAATGCGGACACGGATAATTCAGCATATGTTGTGTAAATTGTCGCTGCTCATGCAATTGTTCGTTAAACCAGCGATCGCAATAGTTGCAGTTTCCACTTACACGGTAAACCGCTGCTTGCTCATACACCTTTTTTTGCATACAGCTTTTGCATATTAGCACTAGTTGATCGTTGTCAGAGCGAATCCATGCTTCACTGCCGCATGTGCACCTGACCATAACCGAATTGCCGCTTCGCAAAATAGACCACATCGCATACGGCTCTCCACTTACATCTACAAAGCGTTTCATAGTGACCCTCCTTTCACCGGCATACGATGCTGAAGGCGTATCCGCACGGTTTCGGATAAGCTTCCATTACATACAGCGCAACCGTTATCAGACGAGTGACGATTAACATACTTTCAATCGGGTATATTACATTGTGAACACCTGCTATATGTAGAATGCAATGCTTTCATCCCGGTATTACTGATTCGTAGTTTGCACGACAGCTATTTGCTACAGCAGGCTCGCTACGATGGGATGTTACTTTTAAGTATAGCGTTCCCATTGGATGAGAACAACCAGACCTCCGTCTCAATTATACGGAGAGATTATTTTCTCCTACCTGCTTCGTATAACTTGAATACAATAACACATATGAAATAAAATATTGTGTAAAGTGACCCATAGCTAACATTTTAGCGTACTACAAGGTTAAGAAACTAAGCTGTATGAACGATGCTGTTTTTAATCGTCTGTCCTTTCTTCAACATCAATCGCTTCCGTCTAATGTTCATCATTATAATCGCTGCTATATTGCTATATTAACGTTCATTTTCCTAGCGCAGACTGAAAGCAAACGATCATAATTATTGCAGGGAGGTGACCGCTGCTTATGTTTGGTTTATAACGCGCGAAAGCAGCTATAATCACAGCCAAATGCTTGCTTGCATACTTCTCTTGTTTGCATACTTCTTATGCTATATATACACACACCGTATGATGACTCGTCAAGCAGGTAACTGTATAGATGCTGTACACTTCGCTTTATGCTACGCCACAATTACTAGTTGATAATTTCAGCTTATAAACACGCTTGTCACTCCGACTTACAAGCGCAATGTAGGAATCCGTTTTCTTTATAAATTATATCTTTATCTAATTACAACCATTATTTTACTCAAAATTTAATTTATACCGATTAAATTTATGTTTTTTATGAAGATATGTTAAAATACCTAATCAAAAATTGGTTCGCATACGATATATAAGTATACAGTATATTAACTCACTATATTATTTATAACAATATAATCATTTATCACTTTGCTCTCATATAACTTAGTTTAGAGATTGAACGATGGAGGCTCTATATGTCCACATACATTCCTGTTACATCCAATTATGAAGTTAATGATCAATTAATGATGAAGGCACTCAATCAGAATTTGGCAATTATCCGTTTTAACCACAACCGTGAAGTCGCTTATGTTAATGAAAATTTCGCGCAAGCGATGGGCTATCGTACGGATGAAATGATCGGCTTGAATCATAAGCAATTTTGCTTTCCTGAATTTACGCAAACCCCGGAATACGAAACGATGTGGAAAGGGTTGCTGACTGGTCGCAGCTATCAAGATAAAATCAAGCGTAAAGACGCTCATGGCAATCCGATCTGGCTTGAAGCGACGTATATGCCAATCTATGATGACGCAGGCATCCGTGTCGTTAGCATATGCAAAATCGCGACCAATATTACGACCCGTCAGATCAATATTACGAATGTTGTTACCGATATGCAGGAGATGGCGGACGATCTGACACGCCGTGCTGAAGAAGGTATCCAGCGTAATAGCGAGCTGCTAGCCAGCATTCAAAAAATCGCTATCGTTTCGTCGGAAAATACGCAAGTGCTGCACAGCTTACAACAACAGGCACAAGCGATTCAAAATGTAGTCAAAACGATCCGCGAAATTTCTTCACAAACACAATTGCTGGCGCTAAATGCGGCGATTGAAGCAGCCCATGCAGGTGAATTTGGACGCGGCTTTGATATCGTTGCCAAAGAAGTACGTAAGCTGGCAGGGATTGTAGAAGCGTCGATCATCGAAGTTAAAAACAACGCCGATGCTATCACCAAAGAAATCCAAAAAATTTCCAGCGGCACGACCGATGTCGATCAAAATGTACAGCAGAGCCGCGAACAGATCGCAACTGCACTGGAAGAATTCAATTTGCTCGCTTCTTCCGCACAGCAACTTGATGTGCAGGCACGCAAAGTATACGATATCGTCTAGTTTTTGCAGTCACTACAGTAGATTGATCGCCTGTTCCTCCATAAATCTGTAAATCTATGAATCTATGAATCTATGAATCTATGAATCCATGAATCCATGAATCCATGAATCCATGAATCCATGAATCCATGAATCCATGAATCTGTAAAATTATAAATCACTTGCCCAATTGCATCTATTGCTCATTCACTTGCTTAGATTGTAATTTTATATATCCGCCAATCATGATTTATGTTAATGTACATGATTGGCTTTTTGTATACAGCATAAAATATAAATTCCCTTTCCCCCTATAAATAAGCGCATAACAATAGCCGCCCTAAAGCGAAACGATAGCGCAGGTGTACATTCCTGCCCGAACGCCAGGGCGGCTAAATTGCTTATCCTGTTTATAATAGCTGTTCAACTATGATGAATAACCGTACATACGTATGCTTAACGCCCTTCCCATTCCTGATAAAAACGCTGCACATATTCCTCCATATACCGATGCCGATCTTCCGCAATTTGGCGTGCAGACTGTGTATTGAGACGGTGTTTAAGTTTGAGCAGTTTTTCGTGAAAATGATTAATCGCGGTGCTGCGTCCAGTGCGATACTCCGCCGCCGTCATCTGCTGGCGCACCGGCAAGTCGGGATCATACATCATATCACCTACATGCCCGGCATACACAAATGTACGGGCAATCGCGATCGCGCCAATCGCATCTAACCGATCCGCATCCTGTACGACTTTGCCTTCGATGGAAGGCAAGGGCGGATTGTTGCCACCGTTATATGACATATTGGCAATAATAAACGTAATATGCGCTCGTTCTTCCAGTTCTACTTTTTGCCGTTCCAGCCAGTCGGCAACTCGCTGCATCCCCACTTCTTTGGATGGATTAAGTTTCTCATCAGCGATATCATGCAGCAGTGCTGCCATGCTGCAAATATAATCATCCGCCCCTTCCGCCAATGCCAGTCGACGTGCCATCTGCACGACCCGATGAATATGCCACCAATCATGCCCGCTCGTCTCGCCGCCCAGCTCCTGTTTGACAAACGCATACGTAGCCGCCAGAATTTGCTGCTGTGCTAGCGGCAAATCCGTATGTATTTCCGCTATTGGCGCTGCTGGAATAGCGGTGTCGGTATCGGTATGTTCGTTTATTGTTGCGGATAACGGTTCGGCTGGCAGTAATGGTTGTAGTGTTGGCGATGCTTGTGGTGTTTGTGGTGTTTGTTCATCGCTTGCCGCAGCGGATAAACTGCCGGTCGCCATCTCGGTATGATGATTGTTTGTCAATGTAATCGTTCCTTTCCGCTATTATGAACGTCTTATATTCGGATTTATCGGACAGGCATATGATGGAGCTGCCTCTGCTGCACTATATTGGATTGTATGATCGGTATAATTGCAGCGGCAGATCAATTCGCTTGTGCATGTAAATTGCACGGCAACGCTGTCAGATCGGATCGGCATGTATAAAAGCCTCCTCACTGTCCATCATTGTGCACAGCTGCCTTCTGATCGGACGGCATATCCGCTTCACCTGCATAATCATATTCCCAACAAATCATCGTCGCACTGTCATAAGAGCCGGTCGTATGCAGATGATTAAGCAACCGATGCATATTTAAACTCATACTATGTTCATTGTACAAAGCGTCATACAATACTTGCCCCTGCTCATACTGCCGCTCAGCTCCTTCCACAATACCGTCCGTCACTAGCACAAGCACATTCCGTCCATTACGCAATTGGCGCCGTCCGCTACTGTAACAAGGCACCGGCTGGTCAAATGTATTCACCTGACCGATCCATTCGTAAAATTGTCGCTGATTTAGCGCATATTGACCGAGCTGTGCCAATTCTGGATGCAGCACATAAGCTACACAATCGCCCACTGACAACCACCATACATACTGTTCATGCTGAAATAACATCAGCAGCGCGGTTTCGCCTTTTACGTGACGACAGGCAGCGCGAAAACTTTCCGCGGACAATAAGCTAACGACATACGATTGAAGTTGTTCAAAAGCATCGCCTTGCTCCAACAAAGCGCTCAATTCCTCTTTATGATGAAGTAGCTGATCGACGACCAACTCTGCACTTTCAGCGCTATGATGTGCATCTAGCACGACAGCCAGCCGCCAGTTGCCCGCTTCATTTTGCAGCACGATCAATCCATCTTCATTTTTGCTCGCCCCACTTAGCGTATTACCGCCATAACGCCCGATATGGATACCTTTCTGTTCTGTGACCGAAATTTCATCCAAAAACATATATCGACTGCCTACCCAGCTATAGCTCATCCGCCATCCTCCTTATTCGGTATTGATGTATCGTTACACCTGTCTATTGCAGCATAAGCCAAATACTTGCCTGCCTATTCATATCGCTATCGGTAACCAAACATGGACGATGCGCATCATCCAGCACCGTTCCGCTTATTCAAGCCAATGATGCCTGTCTGTCAGCTAGTTCGGCAGCAGACCGTTCGGCAGTAAACATCAGGGCAAAGAATACCTTATCACATCCGCTCAGTTGCACACCGTTTTCCGGTGCAAAGCAGCTCAAGCACATTAGCATGTTGACCGAGATCAATTTCAACTTTAAATCTGCTGTAAGTGCTGAATGATCGTAAAGGACGTGTATGACGGTTTGAATATACAATCTGATCTGTCCGCTCCATACTAACAGGCAAAAAGAACCGTGCAGTTAAACTGCCGGTTCCCATTATACCTTAAATAGTGGACGAAATCTGTTGCTCTGTTGCTTCCTCCAGCGTTGCCGTTAAACATTAGACAGCTTCCATCCGTATATTTCTGCAAACAGTATCAAACCGATTTCATTACTTCCGTGCGAGCGTGTGGATTGAAATACATACGATGCCTGCGCAATGCCGATCAGCTCCTCTGTCACTCTCCGCTTATGATCAAGTATGCTGTGCTGTCATATTGTTAACTCCCTATTCCCGCTAACCTGTCACACCTCATACGACTGCATTTGCAAAATAACATAGTCCGGCTTCGCCTGCTCCTGCTGGCGATAGCTCACCAACAGCACGCTTCCGCTGTCCGCTGCCGTCTCCGGCTCACCTGCCAGTATCGCATCTAAGCGGAACGGCAATGTTTCCAGCATAATATGCTTGTGCAACTCGCGCTCGTTAATGCCTGCGCCTGTCCACCCGGCAGGCAATTCATCTGGACGCTGCATGATCGCCTGCAAATAATGACTGACTGCATCGCGATCCGGTGCATCATCCCACCAGATTTTGCGCGGTTTTTGCCGATGATTGAGCAAATAATCAAGCTTCATTAAACCGTGCACCCTATCCGGCTGCCGCAGTCCGTGCTGCTGTAAAAATGCCTGCAAACGAGTAAACAAATCTTCAAGCTGATGCCCGATTTTTTGCCAACCTTGCTGCTCCCAATAATCGCCAAACGCCTGAAAAAAATCAAATGGCGACTGAAATTCATAACGCATTAAATACGCAAGCGTATGATCCATCCGATGGGCATTCCAATATTTCTCGAGCACATCTTCCAACCGTTTGAGCCGTACAATATCTTCAAATGACAACACATGACTGCCCAAAATTTCATACGGTGCATGATCCATATACGTATATTGATACTTGTCCGCATCTAGACGCAATCCGGTGCCGCGCAGCATTTTGAGGAAACCAAGCTGCAATTCCTCCGGTTCCAGTGCAAACACATCATTAAATGTTTTGCGGAATGTCGCATAATCTTCCAGCGGCAGCCCGGCGATCAGATCGAGATGCTGCGCGATTTTGCCGGATCGTTTAATACTATTGACCGTGCGGCTGAGCTTCGTAAAATTTTGCCGACGCTTTACTAACTCATTGGTCGGATCGTTAGTCGACTGCACGCCGATCTCAAACCGGAACACCCCTGGCGGTGCATGCGCAGCAAGATAATCGAGCACTTCAGGCCGCATAATATCCGCCGTAATCTCAAACTGGAATGTACAGCCATTATGATTGTCAATTAAAAAGCGGAACATTTCCAGCGCATAGTCTCGTTTAATATTAAACGTACGATCGACGAATTTGATCAATTTGGCACCATTGTCGATCAAGTACAAAATATCGCTTTTCGTACGCTCGATATCAAAATATCGTACCCCTACCTCAATACTGGACAAGCAAAACTGACAGCTAAATGGACAGCCACGACTCGTCTCAAAATAAACGACCCGCTTCGCCAAATGCGGAATATCTTCCGCAAAACGATGCGGGCTAGGCAGCTCATTCAAATCCTGCTTCGGTCTGCCTGGCATGACGATAATCTCATCGCCTTTGCGATAAGCGACACCGTAAATGAAATGGTATTTGCCGGCACCTTCGATCTCTTGCAATAGTTGATGAAACGTCTCCTCCCCTTCACCGATCACGATAAAATCGACCTGCGGCAGACGCTGCATCCATTGCTCGGTATCATACGATACTTCCGGCCCACCGAGCACGATGCGGGTATGTGGCATCACTTTTTTCAGCACTTCGATTACACGAATCGTTTCTTCGATATTCCAAATATAACAGGAGAAGCCGATCACCTCCGGCTGTCTGCGATACAGATCGGATACGATATTCATCACCGGGTCTTTGATCGTATACTCCGCCAGTTCAATCTCAAATTCGTGCTCGCTATACGCTTTCAGGCAACGGATGGCAAGTGACGTATGAATATATTTCGCATTTAATGTGGACAGAACAACCTTCATGGATGATCCGCTCCTTTGCTTGATGTTATAAACAGCCCAGTACCCAGCCTTCCAGCAGGGCAATTTGCTGTTCTGCCTGACTTAATGTGGCGAGTTCCAAATACGGAGCAAGCGTACCGCTCTGATCGCGCGCCTGCATCCACTCCGCAATGTATGCGGCATCACGCTCATGCTCGCTCAGTCGCTCAAACGATGCTGTAGCGGTTATGCGCCGCCGATATAGCGCTGGATAGGCTTCGGTAATTAGATGGCAATCGTCTGGTACGTGTAATCCATCATACGGCCAAAAATGCACCTTTAACCCGCGCCGCTGCCATTGGCGCAATCGATATATCCACGGCAAACCGGTATGGGTCGAATACGATACCGCCCCTTGCATACCGGATATACGATCCAGATCGGTGACGCTTTTAGTAGATGGGATAAAATCGCGCTCCACCAGTCGTTTGGCGACGGAATTGACGTATGCCGCCTGTTCTTTGCTCTGCTTCATCGTCAGCCAGGTCGTTTTCCATGTACGGCTACTCCAATGTAAAAATTCAGCCCAGTTGCTTAACCCAAGCCGCTGGAGCTGATCACTTGGATACGATAGACCATGATCCAACCCGACGATCATCCGCTCACGGCTATGATGCAGTTCATGCAATAACCACTCATAGACGAGGCGCCTTGACCATAGATTTGCTTTGGATAGTTGAACAGACTGTAGTGAACGATGACGCGGTAATGGCGGGCATTGCAGCCGAAACGGTTTGTGCTGCTGCGCTACTGCAACCGCGAGTCCTTTAATACGTGCATCCGGTCTGTCTGCGCCGGAATAATCGATGCCAACATAGGTGGCAAATAGCGGTCGCCTGCCGCTCATTCATATCCACTCCCGTTCCCGATAGACCGAGATTAATATTTTTGCCGGCTCTGCACCGATATTGGTCACCCGATGCGGTACGACCGCATTCCAGCTAAAGCTGTCACCCGCATCCAGCTCGGTCAATTCGGAGCCGTATTCTACGCGTACCCGTCCCTGTACGACCGTATGAATTTCTTCTCCTTCATGCGCCACCATCTGCTCAGAGCTGGATTTGCCGGGCGGCAGTTCCACGAGCGTGACCCGCATATTGCGTGTAATGCCGAGTTCGTATACCGTCATCGGCTGCTTGCCGATCGAAGTGAGTGGACGCTCATCTTTTTTCACTACATTGATGCGTTCTTCACGGCTCAGCAGTAGATAGGCAAGCGAAACGTTTAATACGGCTGCAATGCTTTCCAATGTAGCGAGTGAAGGCGATGTTTTATTATTTTCCAATTGACTCATAAATCCTTGCGATAGACCGGTCTGCTCACAAATTTGGGCAATCGTTATGTTTTTACGTTTACGAATGGCACGAATCATCGAACCGATTTCCATCGTGATCGTTCTCCTTGCATCGATAAAATTAGCGTGTTGCTAGTAGTTTCCATCATACAGGCGGGCGGTGTAATGACGCAAATGAAATTGGTGCTGGCTAGCTTATATGTTTGTGTATCAACATAGGAGCTGACAGAGATTTTGAAAAAGAACAAAGACAAACTATCTTGAAACTGCTTGTAATGCCTATGTACAAATAAAAATAGCATGAACGAGCCGGATTACGAATCCAAATGAGACCATTGTCTATTTTTTAAAATTTTATTGTATTCATTTGCTATATTCATCGCACTTGTCTAGCGCATTTTGTTACCTCATTTCTTTTCGTGTTCATCCAATTGCTTACTCCAACAAATATTACCTGTGAAAATATTAAATAACTACTAACAATATTTTTATTGACACAACTAGCAAACAGGTTGTAAATTACTTTTAGTAATCAAATTATTTAAGGAGTGGTTTATGATGAAGTTAACAGTAGTATCGACGATTATGCGGGTGGTACTTGGTATTTTATTTTTGGCTCATGGGATTAGTAAATTTCAGATGGGCTTGGCAGGTGTGTCGGACTGGTTCCAAAGTGTAGGCATTCCGGGCTTTCTCGCTTATGTCGTTTCTCCAATTGAACTCGTTGGTGGCATTTTGCTCATTATCGGCTTGTTTACTCGTTATGTATCGGTGTTACTCATTATCGTTTTGCTGGGCGCCATCTTTACGGTCAAATTGTCTGCCGGGCTGATGGGCAATGGGCAAATGGCTGGTTATGAACTTGATTTGGCATTTATTCTCGTTGCGCTGTATTTGGCGGTTAGCAACAATACCGGTTTCTCGCTCGATCAGATGTTGTTCCGTCGTAAAACGGCGTAATATCGTAAACGACGAGTTGATATCGTCCAATCTTCATCCGCATTTTAAAACGAGCGTGTAGCTGTTGTGAAGGTCAATGATAACAATAGCTATGCCGAGCAGACTTGTATATTTTGTCAATTTAATTCGTAGTATGTGTAGCTCATATCCGCCTGACTTTTGGACAGACTTAAGCAATCGCAAAAGGGAACCTCCACGGACGGGGTTCCCTTTTATTTTTGCTTGTTATGATGTTCACACGCATCATGTATCATGTAGGCATATGCTGTTTGCTTGTAGCTAGTCTGCCTTCATCTTCTGCGCTTGTGTTAATACTCATCCCCGTACGTGCTATTTTCCTCCATCGTCTTCTTTTGGAAAAAAGCAAGGAACGGCTCGCCATATTTGCGATATTTCACTTCACCGACACCTTTGATCGTCAGCATTTCGCCTTCATTTTGCGGCTCGACTACACTCATTTCGCGCAATGTCGCATCATTAAAAATGATATACGACGGCACGCCCTCACGGGATGCTAGCTCACGGCGAATAAGGCGCAATTGCTCGAAAATCGTTTCGTTAACGGCAGATAGCCCATCATCGCCAGCACGCGCGCGGCTGCCGGATGTGCTGCGTCCTGCCGCTGCTGGTGTGGTGACTGGCAATGGGGCGCGTTGCATCACTTTATGCTGGCCTTTGAGCACTTCGGCGGCAAGTGGCTGCAATTTGACGACCGGGTACTGACCTTCAGTGAGCAGCAGATAGCCTTCCGCTGCCAGCACATTAATGCGCTCGGAAATTTCTTTTTCCGTCAAGTGCGACAGCAGACCGTGGGTTGGCAATTCGTCGAATTTGTATTGCAGTATTTTTTTGTTGCGTGAGCCTTTGAGCACTTGCGCGACGATCGAGACACCAAAGCGTTCACGCAAACGGTAAATGCACGAAAAAATCTTTTGTGCTTCAATCGTCGTATCGACCAGTTCGCGGTTATCGCGGCAGGAACTGCATTGACCGCAATGTTCACCGGAATGCTGCTCGCCAAAATAATCAAGCATCGCATTGCGCAAACATTTGGTCGTATAACAGTAGTCGATCATCTGCTGCATTTTGCGATAATCGTTATGTTTGCGATCGCCTTCATTCATATTTTGTTCAAGCAGGAATTTTTGCGTCATAATGTCCTGCGGGCTGAATAGCAAAATACATTCACTCGGATCGCCGTCACGCCCGGCGCGTCCGGCTTCCTGAATGTACGCTTCCATATTTTTGGGCATATTGTAGTGGATCACATAACGTACGTTGGATTTGTCGATCCCCATTCCGAACGCATTGGTCGCTACGATGACACGAATATCATCGTAAAGGAACGCTTCCTGACTGCGATCGCGCTCCTCATCACTCATCCCGGCATGGTAACGTCCTGCCTGAATGCCACTGCTAAGCAAACGGCTGTACAGATCGTCCACATCTTTGCGTGTCGCCGCATATACGATGCCGGAATCATTGGCATGGGTGTGCGCATAATCGATCACAAATTCTTTGCGCTTTGTACCACGCAGAACGGACATCGATAAATTATCCCTTCCTAGCCCGGTAATAAACACTTCCGGCTGCTTCAATTGCAATAGCCGTAAAATATCGCTGCGCACTTCCGGAGTCGCCGTCGCTGTAAAGGCGGCAACAATCGGTCGCTGTGGCAATTGATCGACAAAAGGTGCAATTTCCAAATAGCTGGTACGAAAATCATGTCCCCATTGCGAAACACAGTGCGCTTCATCTACCGCCAGACACGTAATATTCACACCGTTCATTTCCTCGCGGAACCAATCCAGCTCCAATCGCTCTGGTGCCACATACAGCAGCTTCAATTCCCCGCGCCGCGCCGCATTAATGCGTTGATTAACCTCGCGTCCACTGAGTGTGCTATTAATATAAGCGGCTGCCACACCTGCCGCTTCCAATGCGTCCACTTGGTCTTTCATTAGCGAGATCAGCGGCGAAATGACGAGTGTGACGCCATCATGGACGAGCGCCGGAATCTGATAACAGATCGACTTACCGCCCCCGGTTGGCATAATGCCAAGCGTATCACGGCGATCGAGCAGACTGCCGACAATTTTGCGCTGTCCTTCGCGAAAATCTTCATACCCGAAATATTTTTGCAGCAATTGCTGTGCCTGCTGCATTACAGGCGCCTGTATGCTCATTATGCAAAACTCCTGTCTATCTAAACTTGACCAGCTCTCATTAGTACGTATTCAAGTCAACATGTCATGCCATCATCCAGGCTGTCATGTATCTACATTACGATCTAAAATGCTGTCTGCCGGCATCCGCATAACGAGTACACAGCAGTGCAGACGGCAAAAAGCAGCCCAGTAAGTAGGAGTACCTGCCTGGTCTGCTTTCTTTATGTTTATTATAACCGATGCACAACAATTTTCCCAGCCTTTACCGTGATTCAAGCATAGGATTTCAAGCTAACCAATAATGAACATCACATCCATTATAAAAGTTACTACACGCATTACAATGGGCTGTATGCTTGTCACGGAAACGATTCGCACCTTTTTAACCACTACAAAAGAATTATGCATAATTCCATAAATCGGATAACAAGGGGCTAAAAGTATAAAAAACAGTTTGACATCTAGTCATTTAGATTTATACTAAAATCGTCAACAAAACCATATAAAGGAGTTTTTTACATGAAATTTAAATCTTTACGTGTAGTTGCACTCACAATGGCAATCGGCATCGCCGGCATTAGCCCAAGTGCACTTGCACAAAGCAGTTCAGTTGCTAACTCATTCTCCAAGCAGCAGTCCGAACTGCCACTGGCGACTCATGTTCAACCTGTAACTGTGCGTAACGAAAAGACCGTATCAACTCAAAACATTCCTTTATCCCATCTGCCTGCTCAGCACAGCTTATTCGCTGCCAATATGCTTGCGACCGCCACTGATAATACATATGGCAGTAACACTTCCCCAGATACGGCGCTATTGATCCAGTCGAGTACGACGCCTACTGCCGTTTCCGGTTATATCGATCAACAGGGCGGTGCACGCTGGTATTATACGAATATAAGCAGTGCACTCAAATTAACGGCATTTATGACAGTCAGTCAGGCGAATCTTGATTATGATTTGAAACTGTACCGTTACAATGAAACTGATTCCACATTGCAGCTCGTTTCCTATTCCTCGTATGGAGCAGGGCACTATGAATTGCTTAGTCAGGTGGCGACACCAGGTTATTATTTTATTAGTGTAACGTCTTACCAAGGTGCCGATACGAGCAATCCGTTCACACTTGCTACCGTACTGTCCGACAGTTACGATTCGAGCGAACCGGATGATAATCCGTATTTTGCCAAAGATCGTGGTGCAGCATTTGTCAGTCAGCAAAATATCGACAATGTGCTTGACGAAGATTGGAGCAAAATTACGTTAACGAAGGAAACGACGCTGAATGTGCGTCTGAACAATCCATCCGCCAACGGCGACTATGTTGTATATATTAAAGATGCCAATCTGCAAAACCTCGGTTCGTTGAAACAAAATCAACTCGGACAAATCACGTTGCCAGCAGGCAGCTATTACACACAAGTGTATGCCCCATCCAAATTCGATCTGACGACACCGTACACATTAAGCGTTGGACCAGCGATCTCCCGTGTAGCGGTAAGTGAGATTACATCCGACCGTGGCGTACAAGGCTTTATCGATTATGGTCAGGGCAAGAAGTGGCGTGTCGGTTATAACATCGTCGTCAAAGGACGCGCTTTTGATAAAACAGGCAATCCGGTCGCGAGCGGCATCGTGTCGGTCAAAGTACAAACACGCGTTGGCAACAGTGTCTTTGAACAAAATGGCACAACGGATAGCCTCGGCTACTTCTCAATCCCGCTGAGCATCGGCGCTGCGGCAGGTCAATATACGTATCGCGGCCCGGTATCGACGCATTATTATGATATTATTCCGATCACATTCAGCAATATGGGCATTCAGTTAAATGCGGATATTAACTCGCTGTATCATTATGCGTATAGCATTCGCTAATTAGCTAATGGATAGCTGTACATGCCGTATGTGCTTAATAAGCATGATCGATGCGTTGTTTTTGTTAGTATAGTTAAGTAGTCAACCTCAAGCCGACCAGTCGTTTCAAAGTCACTTCATTGCACTAACGGATACCGACAAGCATCGACGTCGATAAGCATAAAAATACCCCTCACATCGTATAAGTTCACCTGAATGGTGTTCGCATACGCATCGTGAAGGGTATTTTTATTTTTATTTTTTCTTCCACATACGCTGGATCGCATACGCCCCATAGCACACAATCATAAACGCAATCCCGCAATAAAATGCCAAGCTTTGATTCGGATCAAAAGCAATCCCGATACATGAAGCAAGACATAACACAAAGGCGGCAATCGGTACAAACGGATACCACGGTGCCCGATACTTCAAATCTTCCACTCGCTTGCCTTCTCGCACATATTGGCGCCGGAACATATACTGTGAAGCTGCAATGCCCATCCACACGACCACCACGGCAAACCCGGATACCGAAACGAGGAAAATATACACCGTATCCGGTGCGATTACACTGGTTAGCAGTGCCAGACCGCCGCCTAACATACTCACTATCATCGCATTGAGCGGAATACCGGCACGAGTCAGGCGTCCAAATGTTGGCGGCAACAACTGTTCCGACGATAACGACCAGAGCATCCGCGAGCATGCATATAACCCGGAGTTTGCCGCCGACAACAGCGCGGTAATAATGACAAAGTTCATCAGATCAGCTGCATACGGAATGCCAATCCGATCAAAGACCATAACAAACGGGCTTTCGATCACACCTGCCTGCCGCCACGGAATGAGCGCAGATAAGACAAAGATCGTACCGACAAAAAAGATAATTAGCCGTCCGACCGTTGCTTTGATCGCACGCGGAATCGTTTTCTCCGGCTCCACACTCTCTCCTGCCGCAATCCCGATCAGCTCGGTGCCGGAAAAAGCAAAATTCACCGACAGCATCGCCATAAAGATCGGCAATAGCCCGTTCGGGAACAAACCACCATCACTCGTAAAATTGCTCAATAGCGGCGCTACTGCCGCATCTTTCAGCGGCAACAGTCCGAACACCGCCGCACCGCCAAGCAAGATAAACAGCAAAATGACCGCTACTTTAATACCGGAAAACCAAAATTCCGCCTCTGCAAACGAACGTACCGAAAAGGCGTTCAGCAAAAATACCAATACTGCAAATATAGCGCTCCATAGCCAGACCGAACTATCCGGAAACCAGCGCTGCATTAACAATCCGGCTGCCGTAAACTCCGATCCTAACGCCACCGCCCACGTTAGCCAGTACATCCAGGCGATCATATAGCCTGTGCCTGGTCCGATAAACCGTGCCGCATACGTATGAAACGCCCCTGTTACCGGCAAATGTACCGATAACTCGCCCAGACAGAGCATGACCAGATACACGATCACCGCGCCGACAAGATACGCGATAATCGTACCGAGCGGGCCTGCCTGATTGATCGTATAACCTGAGCTGAGAAATAGCCCGGTGCCGATCACACCGCCAAGTGATAACATGACCAAATGACGGCTTTTCATTTTGCGTTGAAATTCTCCCCCCGACGATTCCGGGTGTCCCTGATCTTGCTGTACCGACATCGAACTCCTACCTTTCACTTTCCATAATGATCAAGATGATGTTCATACTTATGACTGCAATGCAGCTTTGATTTCGGCAATATGTTGTGGCGTCGTACGACAACAGCCACCGATCAAACGCGCGCCCAGCTCGTACCATGTGCGGGCATGTTCGCCATAGCTGCCAGCACATGCGGTGCCATGCCATGTTTTGGTGACCGGATCATACTGCTCACCAGAGTTCGGATAAACAAGAATCGGTTTGGACGTATGCTTGCCCATTTGCTGAATTAACGAAGGAATATGCTCTAGCGCAGTACAGTTAATGCCAAGTGCAGCAACTTGCGGCTGATCATCAAGCCAGGCAGCGCACTGCGCCACCGTTTCACCGCTGCTAATATGGTGACCGTCACGCGCGCTAAAGCTAATCCATGCATAGATATGTGGGAATTGCCGTAATGCACGCACAATCGCTTGCGCTTCGATCAAACACGGAATCGTCTCACATGCTAGTATATCTGCACCCGCTTCGATCAATATGCGCATCCGTTCTAGATGAAATTCATACAGTTGCTGCTCGCTTAGCCCATAATTACCGCGATATTCCGAGCCGTCTGCCAAATACGCTCCATAAGGCCCAACCGATGCCGCCACAAATGGACGGGGACGCACAGCAACACCAGACGATCTATCCAAATAACTGTGCCAAAAAGCATCACGCTCCTGCACTGCCAATTGTACCGCACGAGCAATAAGCGCTGTCGCGTCCCTCTGTGACAATCCACGCTCCATAAACCCGCTCACCGTCGCCTGATAGCTGGCTGTAATCGCACAATCCGCTCCGGCTTCAAAATAACGGCGATGCACCGCAGCGATCGCCGCCGGATTATCAAGCAATAAGCGGGCTGACCATAGCTCATCATTCAGATTAGCACCGTCCTTTTCCAGCTCGGTTGCCATCGCTCCATCCAGTACGATCAGCGGGTAGTCATTTAATATATTGTGTATAAGATTCATGCTTTACTCCTTTCAAACTATAAAGTTATGGCGCTCACCAGACAGCTTTTTCTGTCTCACGATGTCATTTTATTGTGAACGTAGTTTAGATGATTACTGTTTATTTGTAAACGGCTGTGTGCTGAATCGGTTATAGAAATTTTGTATAACAGGGCGAAAAAAAGCGCAAACAGCCCGCAATCGGCACTGGATGGTAAAGCTCCAATGTCGATTGCGAGCGTTGATTGCATAACGCTTAAATGCACATACAGGCACATAATGATGACCCATCATGTACAGCTATGATATGATCTATAATCCGAATGTACACGATCACCGCCAGCTATAATCCACTTAATTCCCAAACAACCGCACTTCATACAATGTCGGCGTATACCAGTTGTGCGGATTGTTGTGCAGTAAAGCATTGACCATATGGATACGTACATAACGTGCGCTAAATGAAACCGCATCCGTCGTAAAACCATAAGTCGTATTGTTCGTGCGGTCGATCGTCGTATAGTTGACCCCATCTGTGCTGTATTCGATTTTGTATTTATAGTAACCTTCTGAACCTTTATACATAAACCAAGAAATATCGACTTCATTGATCGCTTTCACCGTACCAAGATCAACTTGCCACCATGCCGGCCATGACGACGAAGTCGCTGCCCATGACGTTTGCGCATTACCATCGTTTGCATTGGAGGCTGGATTGGCGGTCGTTGCCGAGATCGCTGTCGCCGTTTTGCCAAGTGCATGATTCGTACGTGCCGGAGTGGAGATCGTTCCGGCAGCGGCATCGATCGACCAACTGCTATACCAATCGAGTGTGGCGGTGCGTGCACTGTCGTTCAGTGTCAACGGTAGCCAAATGAATTTATGGTCACTTAAATGGAGCGGATTCCAGCGATCGCCCATATAAATATAGCTCGTACCTGAGCTGCCGCTAATCGTCGCAATCGAATGAATTTGGGTCGCATAGGCAGACGGATCACCAAATGGCGACAATGCTGACCATGTGCCTGTCATCGAAGATGCGGTTGCATAGGCACCTTGATTCGGATACCAACCGGACGCTTGGGAAGTGAACAAGTAGTAAGTGCTGCCTTTTTTCACAACCGCTGGCGCTTCACGATAAGCATTATCAAATACCCAGCCGACAAACGAAGCGACATTCGTATAATCCGCATTCAATTGGAAAATCGCCATCGTATTGTTGGCACCGCCATTGTTTTGACGAGACGCTGTAATCAAATACGCTATGCCATCGGTATCGACAAATACAGTCATATCGCGTGATTCATAACCGAGCGGACGGAAGCTGCCTTGATAGACGAAATTGCCATCCGGCGTATCACTCGTAGCGACCGCTACACGTGCCAGTGAATAATCGGAGCCATTTTCGTAATGCGCCCATAATACGTATTTTTTGGTCGCTGCATTATAAATGACTTTGGGACGCTCGATTTTGCTAGAATTTAGCTCAGCAGCGGAGTTTTTGGTCAGTATGCTATTGTCAAACGTCCAATTTTTGAGATCGGTTGATATGTATACATTTACTTTATCAAATGTGCCGTTAGTGGCATGCTCGCCATACCAGTAATAGGTGGAGCCTACTTTGAGAATATTGCCGCTGTTCGCCTGAATCGGATTGCCTGCGGTATCTTGCCAATCGGTACCGTTTGTAATCGTCACACTTGCCGCGTTTGCGGGCTGACCGCCCCAGCCTAAACCTGTTAGCAGCAGTAAAAAGGTAACACTGATTGCCAACATTTGACGCGAACCCCATTTGCCTGCACTCATCATCATACGCCCCCTTGAGATCGGTTGAAATCGATCACGATCATTTTCACACTCATTTTAGTTATTTTTGGAAGCGTTTACAATAAAAAAATACGGAAAGATGTTATCAATATAAGGAGAGGAAACACGCCGCCCGCTTCCTCTCCTTCGTTTACTTCCTTTACTCCGGTACTTCCTTACAATTCTTTTCTTACAATTCTTTTCTTACAATTGACTATGCGCAAATACCGCGGGCTGCCGCCAGCGTTCGGCATGCCGATGCGTCAGCTCGATAAAACGACTTTGTGCCGGGGACTGCCATTTTTTCGTATGATAGCTAATGTAGGTACATACACGCTGGTCGGTATCGTCCCAGTTCAGAGCGGTCATTTTCCTTTCCTCCAACTCACGCTGCACCGTAATGAACGGTAGAAAAGCCAATCCTAACCCTGCCATCACACATTGTTTAATCGCCTCATTGCTCCAAAATTCAATGCTTGGATCAGGGAAAATGCCATGCCGATTCAGCACCTTTTCAAACAGTACACGATAATTGCAGCCGGATTCGGTATTCAAAATCGTCTCATGGCGCAAATGAACCGGCTCTACTACCGGCAATGTCGCCAGTCTGTGCTCCGGCGGCGCGACCAATGCCATCTGTTCCTCGACGAGCAGATCGACTTTTAATTCATAATCTTCCATATGCGGTTGCAGCAAAAATACAATATCCAACTCGCCGCGTCGCAACCTCTCATGCAGATCACTGCATGCGCCTGGCTTCAAAATAATTTGTACCGATGGATACTGTTGCCGGAACTCTTTGATGATCGGCGGCAGACGGAAAGCCGCCAGCGATTCCGGTGCACCGATATGCAGCACCCCGCCAAGCTGATCACCCGATCCAATCGCTGCACGCGCCAGATTGTGCATCCGCGCAATTTCCTGCGCATACGGCTGCAAGCGCCGTCCCGCATCGGTTAGCAAAATGCGTTTGTGAATCCGGTCGAATAGCGGTGTGCCCAGTTCCTGCTCTAATGCTTGCATTTGCGCGGTCACGCTCGATTGCGCATAATCCAGCTTACGTGCAGCAGCCGTAAAGCTACCTGTCTCTACTACGGTCAAAAATGTAAACAGATGTCGCGACTCCATCATTATCCTCTCCTTTTCCCATCGGAAATACCGATAGATAACATTTAAATAATCCGTTTTACCGATGAACCTATTATCTGTTAAGCTGAACAAAATCTCAAGGAAAGCAGGGAATGCAATGAAAAGTTCACATTATTCCGCTGCTGGCGGCAACTCAGCCAGCACATCAGGCACGATTTCACAACCTGTTTCAGCTAGCGGCAATGTATCCGCATCCGTCGTTTCCAATGCTAATCAAGCTACAGTAGCCCCTTCCGCTTCAGCGAGAACGTCCGATTCAGCTCCCGCCTCCGGCACATCAGGTAGCGCCACTGCGGCAACAGAGACCGCTCAGCTTGGTCGTCATATTAATTTGCCGCAAGCGGTAGCGCTGTATATCGGAGCGGTTGTCGGCTCCGGCATTTTGCTCACACCAGGCATTACCGCTCGTATGGCTGGCCCATCTGCATTGATTGCCTGGGGCTGTATGGCATTGCTCATTTTGCCACTAGCACTGTCAATGGGCTTGTTATCGGCTCGTTATCCGAATGCAGGCGGTGTATCTCATTTTGTGACGCTCGCGTTTGGGCCTAAACTCGGTGCGCTAATCGGCTGGTTTTTCCTTATGTCTGTACCGATTGGTGCGCCGGTGGCAACATTGACTGGTGCCGGTTATTTGACCGCTGCGCTCGGCTGGAGCGAGCCGGTACGTGTAGTCATCGCTGCGGTATTGCTGCTGTTCAGTTTGCTCGTCAACTGGATCGGTTTTCAACTTGCTGGCAAAATTCAGGTCATTATCGTCGGTGCGATCATTTTGGTGCTTGGCGTGGCGATCGTCGTCGCCATACCGGATGTACGGGCGGCGAATTTCACTCCATTTATGCCGCATGGCTGGGTGCCAGTCGGGCAAGCGGCAGCGATGCTGTTCTGGTGCTTTATCGGCTGGGAAGCGGTATCGCATCTGTCCGAGGAATTTAAAGACCCGCAACAAGCAGCCGTGCGCGGCGTCATGATCGCGGCAGCGATCGTTGGCTTGCTCTATTTGCTGACTGCCATCGTGACGATTGGCACACAGAGTTATATGAACAATGCGGACGCATCACTTGTGCATGTAATCGGTAGTCGGCTCGGTGTTTGGGGTGCGGTGCTGTCCGGTCTGACCGCCGCCTTCATCTGTACCGCAACATCGGTCGCTTATATCGGCGCCGCTTCGCGTGTCGCGTTTGCACTATCCCGTAATGGGTATGCAGCACGTCGTTTCAGCCATCTATCGCCGCGTTTTCGAACACCGACGGTAGGAATCGGCTTTCTGGCAATGTGCTTTATGTTGATTTTATCATTGTATGCAACTGGCTGGCTGAAGCTGGAACTGCTGTTGCAACTGCCTAACTCCGCCTTTATTTTGACCTATCTCGCCGGCTGTGCTGCCGGGGTGCGTCTATTATGGAAGGAACGACTCGGACGCTGGATTAGCGGCATCTCCTTTTTGTTCACACTGATCGTGTTTCCGTTTACCGGATGGGCGATTTTGTATCCGGTGGCGATTACGATTTTGTTCTGGTTGCTAACTCGTCAACGCGCCAAATCACATTAATTCATTTCATACACTTTTCACACATCTATTCCATTGTTCTCACATATTCCCTTGTTAAGATGAACTTACATCAGCAGGGAGCACTCAAAAGCTACCGAGTCCGGAAGCGACAGCATCCGCCGGACGCGCATACGGTAAGCCGGGAACATGCAAACTGCTCAAACTTATAATGAGGTGAATAGAAATGAACAAATGGACAAAAAACGTAGCAGCATTACTGACAGCAATTAGCGTACTGGGTGGAGCAAGCAGTGTATTCGCGGCTTCCGCAACAACAACTACTCCAACTAAAAAAGTAGAAGCTTCCAAGTCTGCAACAAGCACAGCCGCTAAAACAACCAAGTCCGCAACAGAGAAAAAAGCTGCTACGACACATAAAGCAACTGCTAAAAAAGGTACAGCTAAAAAAGCGACTCACAAAAAAGCAACTCACAAAAAAACCGCTAAAAAAGCGTCCCACAAAAAAGCAGGTTACAAAAAGGCTACACATAAAAAAGCGACTCACAAAAAAGCATCGCACAAAGCAAGAACTCACAAAACAAAAGTAGTCGCTCATAAAAACAAAGCGGTTGCTCACAAAGCAACTGTTAAAAAAGCAGCGACTCACAAAGCAACTGCTGCTCACAAAAAAGCGGCTACAAAAGCAACTAGCAAAAAAGCAACTGCTCACAAAACATCCGCTAAAAAAGCGACAACTCACAGTACAAAAGTAGTTGCTCACAAAAACAAAGCTGCTGCTCACAAAAACAAAGCTGCTGCTCACAAAGCTACAGCTACAAAAGTTGCTGCTCACAAAGCAAAACAAGCGACTCACAAAACAGCAACTGCTAAAAAAGCTACTGCTCACAAAACAAAACAAGCAACTCACAAAACTAAAACAGCTAAAAAAGCTGCTGCTCACAAAACAAAACAAGCGACTCACAAAGCAACTGCTGCTCATAAAAAAGCGGCTCACAAAACAAACACTCACAAAAAAGCGGCTCATAAAAAAGTGACTCACAAAACAACTAAAAAAGCGGCTACAACTTCCCACAAATAAAATATCGGATTGATTCTCCCCCAGAATCAGCCAGCCTGACCAGAAATATTCGGTCGGCACATGCTTCAACTCCTGCGTTCATGTTGATTCAAATGCCGCAGTTTTGATCCAGGGCAAAACTGACGGTCGGGAGTACACCCTCCCTCCTGCAAAAACTTGCTGCAAAAAGACGGAATACTCTACGGAGGTTCCGTCTTTTTGTTCTTCTATAACTGAACTCGTTTATAAAATAATGCTTTGAAATGAACCCGTCGCGTCTGCTACATTAGAGAAGTACAATGTCATTCATAAAATAGAGGTGGACACCATGACCCGGATTTTTGTCGTTGATGATGATCCTTATATCGCTCAGCTTATTACGGGGTATTTGCGCAAAGAACAATATGAGGTAACAACTTTCGGACACGGACGTGATTTGGTTGAACAAGTACACGCTGAGCATCCGGATTGCCTTATTCTCGATATTATGCTACCCGGCATCGATGGCTTAACACTACTGACCGAGCTGCGTACATTTACAGAAATGCCGATTATTATCATTTCGGCACGCGGTGAAGAAGTGGATCGGTTAAACGGTCTGGAACTCGGTTGTAATGACTTTCTAAGCAAGCCATTTAATCCACGTGAACTTGTTGCCCGTGTCAAAAGTATGCTGCGGCTCATTCGCAGCACCCGGATCGCCGTCGGTGAAACCGGTGCGGTCGAACCGTTTGCGGTTGCTGGCAGCACGACGCAGTCCCAACAGTCGATTGCATATATTCATGTCGGTAATGTGCAACTGTCCGAAGAATTTCGGCGCGTCATTGTGCAAGGGCATGAATTGTCGCTTACCGGACGCGAATTTGAACTGCTATTGTTTCTAGCTCAGCATCCTGATCGCCCGTTTAGCCGTGAGCAGTTAATTCAACAAGTGTGGAATTACGACTTTTTTGGTGAAGTTCGTGTCGTTGACGATCTTGTTAAACGTTTACGCAAAAAGCTGTCACAGCAGCATTCTACGTTAACGATTGATACGGTGTGGGGATTTGGTTACAAGGCGGCGGTGCATAATCCATGAACACCATACGCAGCAAAATGCTGTTAGCGCTATTCGCAGGCATGATCGTGACCGTGGCGATTACAGTGTTCTTTTTCATCCGCTTGCTTGACGATATTTTACTGAATCAGGTCAAGCTGCAGTTGAAAGATCAGACGATTAAGGCTGTGCATATGATGACCGCAGACAATTTGGACAGTCTGGACAGTGAAAGTTTCCGTTTTTTTATCAAGGACACGCTCTTTTATGCGCATTACTTTGTACTTGATACGAATGATCGGATCGTCGCTTCCAGCACGGCGCAAGAAGTCGGCAAAACGATGGCGGACTTCCCAACCAATCGCGAAGGCATCATGCAGCTTCACGGCAGCAAGGTGTTATACAGCGAAGCCAGATTGGCGCATCAGCCATTTCGTATCATTCTGTATTCCCCGCTCTCCTCACTGCGCGCGCTGTATATCCCATTGCTGCGTACTACATTATTGTCGATTGCGGCAAGCTTTATCGTCATTTTGTTAATCGGTCTGTTCGCTGTGTGGCGGACGGTACAACCGCTTAATCGGTTAAAAGAAGCGGTGAATCAGTATGAGCCGCATCTGATGAATCGACAAGCTTTTTTGCAGGCGGATCATACCGAAATCGGTGAGCTAATGAGCACGTTTCGGCTGATGGCGGAACGGCTGGAGCAGCATCATCGCTATCAGTTAGAATTTTTGCAAAATGTATCACATGAGCTAAAAACACCGCTCATGTCGATTCAAGGGTATGTGTATGCAATTCAAGATCAAGTGATGCCGGTAGAACAAGGGCTTGATATTATTTCGGTTCAGTCGCAACGGTTGACCGATATGGTCGGCAAGCTGCTGCAACTGACACGATTGGAAAGTGTAGATGAAGACTGGCCACTCACTCCGGTCGATCTGAAAAGTATGGCAGAAGAAGCCGTGTATTTGCTACAACCGGCGGCACGGCAACAAGGGGTCGAACTGCAAGCGCATGGTACTTCTCATACGGTGGAAATTGCCGGTGAGCAACTGTTTCAAATTTTGCTTAATCTGCTGCAAAATGCGATTCGGCATTGCCAATCCGCAGTGAGTATTACGGTGGAATTGCCATCGGAAACAGAGGCTGGGATCGATTGGATGATGCATATTGATGATAATGGCCCAGGACTGGCAGAAGGTGAACGTGAGCATATTTTCAGACGCTTTTATACGGGTACAAATGGAGTCACCGGGCTTGGATTGGCGATTAGCAAACAGATTGCTACCCGCCTGCATGCCGACCTGGTCTACGATGATTCACCGCTCGGCGGAGCGCGCTTTAGTATCGTCCATTATACGACAGAGCCGGCTGCAAACAATGCAAAAGGTGCTTGACACCCTATTCAGGTTGGGTAATCTAAATGTATAGAGACTGTTCATCATTGTTTAGACGCCGGGCGCATAAGCAGTAATGAAGCAGTCTCTATTTATTTCAGCGTGACTACGCTAAGTAAGGAGGAATGGATATGTCTAGTATTAAGATTGCCCGTGACGAAGATCAACTAGTCATCGATTGGCAGCAATCCAAGCTGGAAATCCCTCTGAATGAAGCTGTCTACGTAGCGCTGGATCATGATCACCCGCTGCCGGATTGCCATGCTGCTCTGCTCCAAACGCCGTATGGCACGAGAGAACGCATAATGATTCAGACCGGCACGGATACGTATTTGCTGCTCAGCGGTGATCGTATTACCGTGCTGAACAAATCGCATTGGCAGGATGCACCGCAGGAACGCCGCAAGTCGCAGCTTTAGCATTGCTGATAAGATCGGTGCTATGATCCTGTCCGTTCATTCCGTCATCATGCGCACTATAGCCCCCTCCCCGGCGGGGGCTATAGTGCAGTGTTACGAGTCATAGGTACACAGCGGACGCTGGATGCTGACTGACGGGCAGCGACAGGCTACTAGTGGAATGATGCGAATGCACCATCAGCAATAGGCTGGTAGATATGTGACTATGCGATCGATGGCGCGATAAACGGATAGATATCCAGCTGGCAGCAATAGGCGGATTGCTTCGCAAATATGCTAATAATGACAAACAAGCCGGCGCAATTACATAGGTTGCACTAACCTGCACAGAAGTTTGCAGCATATGGCTGCATCAATGACCACGATCGGGCGACTGCACAGACATTGTTTTTGCAAAAGCTGTACGGGTAAAAGTATAAGAAGTGGCTGAGCGCAGACGTTAGCTACCGGGACAGGATGGCGGAATGGTGCTACATTATTCTGCCTGCTTACCTATTTCACCGAACAACAGGAGGTAACGGTATGGGACTGACTAGACAGCAACGTATCCAGTTGCATAACTTTAACAATCTAACCAAGTCGCTTAGCTTCAATATGTACGATATTTGTTATACACGCACACGTGAGGAGCGTGAAGCGTATTTGGAATATATCGATGAACAGTATAATGCGGATCGGCTTAGTCATATTTTGACCAATGTGTCCGATATTATCGGCGCGCATGTGCTAAATATCGCCAAACAGGACTATGTGCCACAAGGTGCGAGCGTAACGATGCTCATTTCGGAAGGCCCGGTGGAGACGGCGCCGAATGCTTCATTTGAAGAATCGCCGGGACCGCTGCCAGAGCATGTGCTTATCCATTTGGATAAAAGCCATATTACTGTGCATACGTATCCCGAATATCATCCTGACGAAGGCATTAGTACATTCCGCGCCGATATCGATGTGTCGACATGTGGTGAGATTTCGCCACTCAAAGCGCTTAATTTTATGATCCATTCGTTTGATACCGACATTATGACGATCGATTATCGGGTACGCGGCTTTACACGCGATATTGAAGGCAATAAACTGTTTATCGATCATGATATTAGCTCAATCCAGAATTTTATTCCCGAGGAAGTCAAAGAGTTGTATCAAATGATCGATGTGAATATTTATCAGGAAAATATTTTCCATACTAAATGTAAACGCAATGTGTTTGATCTGGATAACTATCTGTTCGGTTATACGAGCGATTCATTGTCCCCGGCAGAACAGCAGCATATTACCGACCGTTTAACACGGGAGATGAACGAAATTTATTATGCCAAAAATATAGGTTAAGGAGTGAACGAATGTGCAAGCTGCTTTATTAAAAGAAATTACAGAGGAACAAGGCTGTCTAATCGCTATGTTGGACAGCACGCTATTTCAACAGCCGATTCGTGTACAGTGGCTGGAACCGGACATTCCGCTTGCCTATGCCGAGCGCTGTGCAGAGGCATTTAATACATTGCATCCGTCATTGCTGCGGCAATTGTGTCAATATAGCTATGACTACTGTATCGATTTCTGCGACTATGTCGGTGAGACGCCGCCGCCGATTGGGCAACTGGAACATATTTTACATTATATCGCTCCGATGAGCATGGAAATTACACCCTTTCCGACAGCGTACAATGCCGACAATGCCGAGCCGGTGCTACATCTGGAATTGGAATGTGAATGGGAACCGGAGCATGGATTGGAATGGCTTATTCGTGGGGATGAAATTTTGTATGTCGGTAGCTGTGAAATGCTGCCAGCGTGGCGGGAACAAGATTATTACCGTGGCTATGCCGGTAATTATGTGTTTGGCAATAAAATAGATTAGGCTGCCCGCCGCTTTCCATATGTAGTTTGAATGTTGAACATTATGACTAACGAACAAACTCCTTTATAACGATGCTTATATACGTAATGCAACAACAAAATTAACGAACCAAAGCCTCTTACACTATGTAGCCATTGAATCGGCTGTATAGGGTAAGAGGCTTTTTTATGGACATTTTATCGATTAAATTCAATCTGCTAAACAGGCTAAACAGTTAATCTTTTTCATAAATCCGGCGTTGCACTTGTTCCAGCAACTCCATTTTGCGATCGATAATTTTGTTCATCAATACGGTCGCATAACCGGCATACGTCTGCTTATGCTGCTCGTCTTTCAGTGTAACGAGATTGATGTTGACGGTTAACAACGAACTATGTGCCGCCGCTTCAAACAATATAATGCCAATGCCAACATCGGACAGCACCGTCCGGTTGCACACTGTGATCAATGGCGCTGCACTATACATCCCGTACAAACAGCATTCCATCAACCGCAACGGTGTATCAATCGACTGAATACGCAGCTCATCAATCATATACCGTCGTTCTTCCTGCTGCTGCGGGGTTAATTTGGGTAATTGCAATGCTTCGATATATTGACCGAATGCCTCGATATCTTCCACCATCAACCATTCGCAGGCTGACGAAATATATTCCATATCTTGCAGTGCCTGTGCGACATGTTGCTCGATATGCTCATAGCCTTCACCTTGGGAAAAGTTTGCCGTCATTGAGGTCATTGCCGCGCCAAGAGCAGCGACGATGGAAGCGACGCTACCTCCACCCGGCGTCGGCTCCGAACGGGCGAGTTGTTCCATTATGCGCCGTAGCGGTTCATCCCATGAAACGGTGTTCACTCCCGCTTGCTCTACCTTCATGTCAATTCCCTCCTTCTAACAGGCATTATCCAATTATTACCCATTTAGCAGAGGCTTGCCTATCGTTAAAACGTCAATCGGCACAATTATTTTATAACCGCTTACAAATGATGCACTACCCAATCGACATCGTAAAAGCAGCAGCTTATAATTGCTGCGAACTTTGTTCCATTTTCCATTCCAGAATCGACTTTAACACCAGCACGATCAGCGCCAGCAGTACGAGAATCGATGATACGGCAAACGCGGCAGCAAATTGATATTCATTGTACAAAATCTCAATATGCAGTGGTAACGTATTCGTTTCGCCGCGAATATGACCGGATACGACCGAGACGGCGCCAAATTCGCCCATCGCGCGTGCGCTGCACAGTACGATCCCGTACAACAATCCCCATTTAATATTCGGTAATGTCACTTGCCAGAAAATATGCCAGCCACGCGCGCCAAGACTGACCGCCGCTTCTTCTTCACTAATGCCTTGTGCCTGCATTAGCGGAATCAATTCGCGCGCGACAAATGGCAATGTGACAAACATCGTTGCCAGCACCATCCCCGGCAGTGCAAACACAATTTGAATCCCTTGTTCATCAAGCCACGGCCCAAGAAAACCTTGCGCACCAAACAGCAAAATGTACACAAGTCCCGAAATGACCGGTGATACGGCAAATGGAATATCGATTAGCGTAATGAGTGCTTGTTTGCCACGAAAGCTAAACTTGCTAAGCGCCCATGCCGCCGCCAGTCCAAATAGCGTATTCAGCGGCACCGCAATCGCCGTCACCAGTACGGTCAGCCGCAGCGCAGATAACGCATCCGGATCAACGACCGCAGCGACATACACTTCCCAACCTTTGCGAAATGCTTCAATACCGATACAGACAAGCGGCAACACAACGATGACGCTCAAAAATAACAATGCTACCGTAATGAGCAACACCCGTACCGCTACCGATTCAGTCGCATGCTGCGGCTGTGCCGGTCGACGTAGCTGTGCCGCTTGCCAAACTGCCTCAGCCATCCGCTCACCTCCTAAAACTTCTATGCGCATGTACTAATAAATCCCTACCATGTCAGCGCATAAACTAACAAGCTTACGATCCGACAAGCCCGCTGCAATCATTTGTTAAATGAAAGCGTCAAACATGAAATTTTACAACTATACGTTAGTAGCATAACGCTTTAAACAGCAGCTTTGATTTATAATGGAGCTCGCTCTAAATGATGAATCAAAGCAGCTTCAACACGCATACAAATTACGTTCACAGTATTCATAACTTATCTAAACCGCATGACGATTCATACGCCACTGCAACATATTAATCAGCAACAGCAAAATAAACGAAATAATTAACATCACCAATGCCACCGCTGCTGCCCCGGCATAATCATATTGCTCCAACTTGGTCATAATGAGCAGCGGCGCAATTTCTGTTTTTAGCGGCATATTGCCTGAAATAAACACGACCGATCCGTATTCGCCAATACCACGTGCAAAAGCGAGCGCAAATCCGGTCAACAAAGCAGGCAATAGCTGCGGCAAAATCACTTTTACAAATACGCGTAACCGATACGCCCCCAACATGACCGCCGCTTCTTCTGTATCCCGATTTAAATCATGCAATACCGGCTGCACCGTACGTACAACAAACGGCACCCCGATAAAAATCAATGCGAGCGTAATGCCAAGCGGCGTATAAGCGATCTTCATATTAAGCGGCGCAAACAATTGACCGATCCAGCCATTTGGCGCATAAATCGTACTAAGGGCAATGCCCGCCACCGCCGTCGGCAACGCAAATGGCAGATCGATCAAACTGTCGATTAGTCGTTTGCCTGGAAAACGATACCGGACGAGCACCCACGCCAGCAGCAGACCAAATACAAGATTGACGAGTGCAGCAGCAAATGCCGTCACAAAGCTAACCCGATACGAAGCGAGCACCCGTGGCGCTGTTACCGCTTCCCAAAATCCGCTCAAACTCAAACCGGTCGCTTTCACGACTAGCCCTGCCAGCGGAATTAGCACAATCAACCCCATATACAAAATGGTAAACCCCATCGATAATCCAAAGCCAGGCAAAATGCCGCGCTCACCATTTCGTCCGCTTCGTTTGCGCCTATAAGAACGAGGCACGCGATCGGTCGGCTCCTTTGCATGTATGCTCATCGTAAACGGCTCCTTTGCTGTTATTGTTGTGGACGATCTGGTGCTTGGCTTAACAAGCACTTTCGCCATGTAACTGCTCGACTTTCCGAGCGCAATAGGCGGCATCATCCGCTACTTGGACGAACGATGCCCCTTTGCAAGTACCAGCTATCATTTAGGAGCCTGGTGTATAAATCTGGTCAAATACACCACCATCGCTAAAATGCGTTTGCTGTGCTTTTTTCCAGCCGCCAAAATCTTTATCGATCGTCAGCAGCTTCATATCTTTAAATACATCTTTATACTTGGCTGCAATTTGTTCATTGATCGGACGATAGTAATTTTTGGCGATAATCTGCTGTCCTTCATCAGAATATAGATAGTCCAAATACGCCTTTGCCACTTCTTCCGTACCGTGCTGCTTTGCTACCTTGTCGACAACAGCAACAGGTGGTTCTGCCAAAATGCTGATCGATGGATAGACGATTTCAAATTTATCGGGACCAAGTTCTTTTTGTGATAACAATGCTTCATTTTCCCAGGCGAGCAGCACATCACCGATGCCTTTTTCAACAAATGTAGTCGTCGCTCCGCGTGCTCCGGTATCGAGTACAGGTACATGTTTGAACAGCTCGGCGAGGTATTGTTTTGCTTTCGCCTCATCATTGTTGTTGTGCTGAAGTGCATAACCGTAAGCGGCGAGATAGTTCCAACGCGCTCCGCCCGATGTTTTCGGATTCGGTGTAATTACCTGCACGTCCGGTTTGATCAGATCGTTCCAGTCTTTAATGCCTTTCGGATTGCCTTTGCGTACGAGAAAGACGATGGTGGAAGTATACGGTGAGCTGTTATGCTTGAATTTGCTTTGCCAATCGGTTGGCAGTAGCCCTTTATCGGCAATTGCATCGATATCATAACCGAGTGCAAGTGTGACCACATCCGCCTTCAGCCCATCGATCACCGCACGCGCCTGTTTGCCTGATCCGCCATGCGATTGTTTGATCGTTACATCTTGCCCGCTTTTCCCTTTCCAATATTTTTGAAAAGCGGTATTGTATTCCTCATACAGCTCACGGGTCGGATCATACGAAACGTTGAGCAATTCCACCTGTCCTTTGCCGCCTTCAGCTGCCGAAGAAGCGTTTGAAGACGCGTTGCCGCATCCACTTAAAGCCAGGCTGAACAAAAGTACCGCTGACAAAACAAGCATACTCGAGCGATATTTTCTTCGGTTCGAAATCATTTGTTCTGCTTGACGTTCCGCCTGTCCGTTTGCATAAGTTGATCTGTTCTGTGCGCTTCCTCGTTTGCGATTGTTCAATCCCAACACCCCATCTTTGTTTGTTTGCAAATAAATGCTTTGAACATACTTTCAAAAATCGTTACGAATCCCTTTAACCAACAATTCCTACCTTATTACTAAGTTATGAATGAACTTTATCAACTTTGCACCATTTATTCAATATGAAAACAGCTATTTGCAGCCGTTCCATCGATCGAACTTTACGATCCAAATTGAGCTTAAATCATAATTTTCTATTGAAATGCTCATTTAGGGAATTGACAACCCCTTTCTGCTAGCGATAAACACAAGGTGCAATGAAAAAAGGTTTTTTGCGCAGCAAAAGACCTTCCGTTCAAAACAAAAAGGAAACGTTATCAAATAACACTTTGTCAGCCTGCTGCATACTCAGGTATAATAAATGAGACTGCACTTGAACCGTCTATCGAGACCATCGCTTTATTTTGACAGCGATGGTCTCGATGCTACTCGCTGTGGACTAGTAGGCTAACCGTGCTGAATATGGAGGTTAAGGTCGTCTAGCCTAGAGAAGTACAGTTCATAATGTGATGCAGGTATATGTTCATGCGATAGCGTCGATCAGACAGCTATTTAAGCTGGTCAAGCTACTATAGCGTGTCTGCAAATTGCTTCGCATCCTGTTTAATGTCGTTTATTGGTGTCAGACTAAGCTATATAAAACACTCCTTTGATTTGAAATACGATGCTTTCGCTTGCTAAAATGGCGATGTTGACGGTTTGAAGACACCGATCCGTATGATCAAGACCGAAGCAAGCAGGCTGTACACGGGGCATGATTTTTATTTTGTGAATAAGGAGAGACAGCGATGAACAAACAGGCTCTTCCTTTTGCGACACATCCGATATAACAACGCTGTCCAACAGTCGGTCATCCAGCGAGGCAGCGAGGCCCACCTATGATGGCGATTCGCGCAATCACAGGAACAAAGGTATTTTATTTACATTTAGGGGGCTTTTCTGAATGACGACGTATCCGACTGCTTTTACACAGTATCTTTCACATTATGATCAGACATTTGCCGGCTGGGATTTTGCCTGGATTACCGCTACAGGACGTATCGCTAGTGAACCGCTCGACTGGTCGTATGTCAGCTTGCTGACGAACCGACTGGTAGCTGCCGATTGTATGCTTGATATGGGCACAGGCGGTGGGGAGTTGTTGGCGATGCTGCGCCCTTTGCCAAAACAGGTGTTTGCCACCGAGGCGTATGCACCGAATGTGCCGATTGCGCGCCAGCGTCTGGAACCGCTTGGCATTACAGTCAAAGCGCTGGAGCGTGATGATCAGCTTCCATTTGCGGATGAGCAGTTTGATCTGGTTAGCAATCGTCATGAAGCGTACGATCCCGCAGAGCTATGGCGGATTATGAAACCCGGAGCGATGCTAATCACACAACAGGTAGGTGGCACGGATTGTACTGACATAAATGACGCGCTTGGCGCACCACATAATGATGAATTTCGTCATTGGACACTGACGTTTGCCACGCAGCAACTGGAACAGCATGGCTTTCGGATCGTGCGTAAGCAAGAGCAATGTCCGATACAGCGTTTTTACGATATCGGTGCGCTGATCTATTATTTAAAAGCAATTGAATGGCAAATTCCTGGATTTGTGCCTGCGCATTATATGGAGCAGTTGTATGCCATTCATTTGCATATCGAATCACATGGCTATTTTGATGTAAAACAGAATCGGTTTTTATTGATCGCTGAACGTGTTTGAGACGGCGATGTACTCCAATTTATTGACGAGGAAAGGGCGATGGTATGGTCCGCTTTGGTATCATTGGCACAAATTTTATTACTGAACGTTTTATTGAGGCAGCTCAACGTAATGACGATTTTGAATTGACTGCGCTCTATTCGCGTACCGGGGAGCGTGCACAGCAATTTGGACAAAAGCATCATATTCCCCATCTGTTTACCGAGCTAAAAGAGATGTTGGACAGCGGGCATGTCGATGCCGTCTATATTGCCAGTCCAAATTCACTGCATGCAGAGCAAGCGATTTTATGTATGGATCATGGCAAGCATGTACTGTGTGAAAAGCCGCTTGCTTCCAATACCGCAGAAGTGCAAGCGATGATCGAAGCGGCACAGCGTAACGGTGTCACGCTGATGGAAGCGATCAAATCGGTACTAATGCCGAATTTGCGCGCATTACAGCAAAGTTTGCCTAAGCTCGGACAAGTCCGGCGCTATTTTGCGAATTATTGTCAGTATTCATCACGTTATGATGCATACAAAGAAGGCAATGTGCAAAATGCGTTTCGCCCAGAATTTTCCAATGGCTCCTTAATGGACTTAGGTGTGTATTGTCTGTATCCGCTGGCGGTCATGTTTGGTCGCCCAAATGCGGTCAAAGCTACTGGCGTAATGCTGGAATCCGGCGTTGACGGCGAAGGCAGCATCGTCGCTTCGTATGACGATATGGATGCAGTCGTAATGTATTCCAAAATTACCGACTCCTCGCTGCCATCCGAAATTCAAGGCGAGCTGGGCAGCATCCGGATCGACAAAATTAGCGAGCCCAACCAAATCGTTATGACGTATCGCGGCGGCTATGAGGAAGATTTGCATGTGACCCAGTATGAACCGCCGATGTATTATGAAATCCGTGAATTTCTCGATCTAATCGCTGAAGGTCGGCAGCAGTCCGAGGTCGCTTCCTGGGAAAATTCATTAATTACGGTCGAGATGATGGAAGAAGCACGTAAGCAGCTTGGACTCGTCTATCCTGCCGATGCAAAAACATCGCAGTAGCCGCTTATTATATGCATTTGCAGCCAAATCAGATGTTGTTAACGACATCTGATTGTGCCTATCACCATATAAAGTCAGATGTCCGACTCCTTAGCTAGAGCGTGTACGCAAACTATGGCGTTGGAACATCAACCGCTGCTCGCAGCATACGAGTTTGCGTACACGTTCTAGTAGGCTGTCTCAAATGAAAATTATGTTTAAATGTACCTAAATCGATTCAGCACCAAGCGATGGTTAGATAAACAAACTGTAAATGTACTTGAGACAAGATACTAGTAGGCTGTCTCAAGTAAAAATTTTGTTTGAACGTACGTTAATCGATTCATCATCAAGCGATGGTTAGATCGACAAACTGTAGATGTATTTAAGACAAGCTACTAGTAGGCTAACCAGCTTAAATTCAGTGTCTCACTCACTCTACCTTATGAAAATACACTGGAATTGTAGCAGGACAACATCGCTGCTCTGCACGAGCAAACTACTTCTTTAACGCGGTCAGCCTACTAGAGCTTTCGATCATTATTTTGCACGATATCGCTTTGTACGATATAGATCGGATCGTCAATTACGATTCTTCCAATTACCCACATCGCGCTGGATCGCCACTGTCGATCCAGCCGTTACTTTTTCCATGCGGGCTGAGCTGTTCCGTGTAGTTTTATGATCATTCATTACTTTTGCCGATATCCAATAAGGAGGTTGTGTATGACCGATATAGGGGTATATCATGCCGCCCATCCATTGAAAACGTTACCACCCGCCCGCATTCGTGCGCTGGTCGATGCCGCCCAGCAGCGCGATGTACGCCTGCTGTTTTTTGATGAATCAAGCTTTGATGCGCAACAGCGCACCGTACAGGCGATGGTTCCCGATCCCGATCTGTCCGATCACTGGCTTGTGCAATCTCATCCACTGCCAGACATTGTCATTAATGAAATGGCAAAACTTCCCGCTGAACGCTCCGTACTTGAACAAAAGCTAAATCGGCTCGTCACCTTTACGTCCCACTCGATCCATAGCAAAATGCGGATTCAACATGAACTAAGCCAATCCACTGCATGGTCGTCACTCGTTATCCCTACTATTGCCTATACAGGCAGCGATAGCTTGCTCACGATGTTGACACAAGAGCAAGACATCATTTTGAAGCCGGATCAAGGGCGTCAAGGCAAGCAAATTGTGCGCATTACAAAGACAGATAAACAAAGCTTAATATGGCGCTCCGGGGATACCGTACTGCAAGTGGCGCCGGACGGATTACAGCAGCTAGCACAATCATTGATCGGAGAGCAGCCGTTTCTCGTGCAGCGTTATATTGACAGTACGACTGAACAGCGACAGCCATTTGATTGTCGGCTTCATATTCAGCGCGACCAACACGGTCAGTTTGTCATCACCCGTATTTATGTACGGTATGGGCAACCGGATGCTGTCACAAGCAATTTGGAACAAGGCGGACAGACGGCGGATTGGATGGAATGGCTATATCGATATCGCGCTCATATCGCGGAACAATCGATTGCGCAATTGCCGGAGCTTGGCATTCGACTTGCTTGTTATATCGACGATTTGTACGATTACCAACTCGATGAGCTTGGCATTGATCTGGCTGTCGATGCAGCGGGCAAATGGTGGTTTTACGAAGCGAATACAGCTCCGCAAACACGGGAACATGAAGCCGAGCGGGCGGTGCATACGATCGGCTATGCACAGCATTTGGCACAGCGTCATTTGCTGCTAAACGAGTTGCCACAACTGCAAACCGAGCAAACGGTGATTGGTTTGCTTGCAATTCCAAATGCCGAGGAAAGCGAGCTGATTTTTGTAGAAGCTTGTTCGGCGGTTGCGCGGCTGCATGAAGCGATTGTCGTGCGGATCGATGCCGACGACATCTTTTATGCACAGCAACGTTTGCGTGGTTATGTATGGGAACAGTCACAATGGGTCGCTTACTGCTGTCCATATCCGGATGTGCTATTTGATCGTTTAAAAAAACGCGGTATCGCCGCTTATTCTAGACTGTATAGCGAACTCGCCCATATCCCGGCTACCCATGAACTAAAAAGCGGCTCAATGAGCAAACTGCATATTTATCGCTTATTGCAACAAGCGCCTGCATCGGTACGTGCTGTGCTGATTCCATTTTACGAATCCAATCGTGCGGACGATGTATTATCGTTTATCGATCAACATCATAATACGGTGCTTAAGCCGGATACCGGATCACATGGACAGCATATTTTTAATATAAAGCGGCAGGCTGAAGGCTATGAAGTGTATGATCAGTCGTATTTGCATACATTAGGTGCCAATGAGTTGCGCCAGTTGGTCGGGATGACGATTGGACAAGGCTATATTTTACAGCGCTTTGTCGAAAGTTCTACTTCGGAAGGTCATCCATTTCATCTGCGTGTCCATGTGATGAAAAAGGCGGATCGTTCTTGGGAAGTCGTCTTTATCCAGCCGTATGTGGCGGTGTCGACGTATCGGAAAGTGACCAATCATGAGCAAACATTACGTCTGTCTACCAAATGGAGCTGGTTGCTTCATACACAATATGGTCAACAGCCTGGCGACGCGCTTGACAGTACGATTCGCGAGCTGGCAGCTACTATCGCCACTTATGTAGAGCCGCTACTTAAACGTCGCTTTCCCGAGATTGCGATCGATCTAGGCATCGACAAACAGCAAAATATCTGGTTATTTGAAGCCAACTTTAATCGGATCGGTAATTCCTTCCATCCGTTTGAAGTTGCCAAATATGCGATTCCGTATGCGGTATCGCTGGCACAACAATCGTCACGGTGATGAATACCGGCGGCGAAGACGCTAGTCCAGTACTAGTATCGCTGACAGAGCTATCGTAACGGTAGTTGTGTCAGCTGTCTGTATCCAAAATCAACTCTAAATGGGACAGCATGGATTTTGGATGGGGCTACGATCTTGTCCCCATCCAAAATCAGATTTAAATGCAGCTAAACTTGTTCATTATCAAGCGCTCCGGACATACGCATATACTAAAGTAGAATGAGACAAGATAGTACGATATGATATGGAAACACGCAAATTTTGGACATGTTATTTCTCCATACAAAGCAAACAAGAGCAAACATCCTCTGAATGACTGTGCCCATGTTAGACAGATATCTAACGATAGGACACCTTCACATCGATGCGCTGCTCCTGTTTGTCGTTTACGGATCATGAGATGACCATGCTTCATCCGTAATCCGAACTTTATGTGATTGTGTGATGATCACTGTTGCATTTACCACCGATACATTCACTATTACTATTACTAGCAATTGCGCTTGAGCCGGAATTGTCTGCTTCGTTCAGCAATGTTCGTCCAATCATTTCAGTTCAGTCATTTGTATTCAACGATTTCAATTCAGTCATTTCAGTTCAGCAGTTTCGCGTTTTGCAGCCAGTCTACTAGCATCTGTGCACCTTCACTTTCGCTCATATCCGGTTGAGCGCTCAGTGATCGATTGCCGGATGAGCGAATGCCGGTATCATTACCTTGTACCAGCTCTTGCTGCAATTCTTGCTGTGCCCATTTGCTGGCAGAATTGCTTGTCGTATCGGTGCTTATAGTGGTAGTGCCTGTTTCGCTCAAACCGTAAACCGCTGCCGCACGGGTCAAAATAACAGCAAGTTGCTCACGACTAATGACGCGATCCGGCGCAAATGTGGTCATACTAATTCCTTTCAGCACCCCTACTTTGGAGAGCGCTGCAATCGCTCTGCTCTGTTCAGAATTTGCATCCAGATCGGTAAATGCGCTACCCGAGCTGTTCGCCGTATTCACTCCAAGCGCACGGGACAAATACAATGCCAGTTCACCACGGGTTAACGACGCATCCGACTGTGCAGGTGCACGATCAATAAACGGAATAATTTGCTTTTGTTGCAGCAGATCAACTGCTGATGAACCGCCGCTTGTTGCTGGCGTTGTCACTTTGGCAATGTGTACGGTACTGCCTTCCAATGTGTGCACCGTCGCCTGCCATTGTGCATCAAACGTAACCGGAACTATATACGTATTGCCAGCGGGATCGGTAGCGAGCGCAATATAATTGCCAGGATCATTGACCGCTTCCGGCACGATAAAGCCGAGTTTCACATACCGGTTTTCGTAGCTGGACGGATTGGTTGTATTGTTGGCATCATTTACGGCAAGCTTTAGCTCATAGGCGGTATTCGATAGCGGTGTAATGACTGCGCCATTCCAGTTAGAGTTAGCAGGTAATGCTACTTTTTGCGCGGTTAATGTCCATTTTGCAGCATCGGTAATGCCCAAATTTTGCTGCTGTGTCATCCGGCTAAGTGCGGCAGATGGGAGCTGTACTTGCAGGTCGCCGGTTTGCAAAGTTAAGCCATTTTGCTTATTCAGCAGATTTTGGACGATATCACCCGTGAAATTCAATTGATATTGCTGCTTATCCTTTAATACGGTCGCATCGATCGCAATATTTTGTTTTACTTGTGCCTCTTTGATTGTATTCGCAATCCGCTCAGACAGTATGTTTAACACAACCTTTTGCTCGGTGCTAGCTGCCGACAAGGTTGCCACACCGCGTGTGCGTCCGGTTGAATTGTTCGGTGTGCCTGGAGCATTATCAGTATGCACCGCATCAATCGTCATGTCGCCGCTTGCTACCGGAACTGTCGGTTCAACAGGTTGTGCCGGTATTTCTGTTGGTGCTGAAGTTGCAGATTGCTTGTTTTTATTTTTCTCTTTATCTTTTTCGACGATGATTGTAACCGTTGCCGGGTCAGAGCTATGTTCCTGTGAATCGATGACTTGATAGGAAAATGTATATGTGCCCTCATCATGACCGATGTATGTGAATTCCCCAGTTTTCCCGTCCAATGTTAATATGCCACTGCTAGGCTGGCTCATCAGTTGGTATGATAGCGTATCCAATTCATCCTCATCGGTCGCCTGCAACTTGCTGGACAAAACAACTGATCTTTTGATAGTAAAGTTTAAACTTTGCGCGATCGGTATAGAACCGCTTTCGCCAACCGTTAATGAAGATTGCCCTTTAAAAAATTTCTGTTTAAAATAAGCGATCGAGTCGCCGGCATACACTTCAGGCGCATCATGATTCATCTGATAGGAAGGGGGCGTTTGTAGCGAGCTAGGCGAATGGCTTGCAGCTAGCGTTGCACCGGGTGCTGCGACAAGCCCGGTTGCCAAAATCGATGTGCCTGCGAAGTGAATGATCTTTTTGGCGCTTGCTGTATCTTTCGTTTGTTTGATCATCAGTGTATAACCCCTTTGAAAGATGTAGTCAAATTACTTGAATAAACAAGTATTCTTTTAGTTATCGGTCACTAACATAGTTTCAGTTAGGTATTTGACGAATATAATCGAAATATTTTTAATAAATTACATGAAGCATAATCCATATGAAATTACATAAATATGATCTGCATTTAGTTATTAAAAAAAGAAACAGAGCTGCCGCATACAACGGCAATTCTGCTTCCTATGTTTAGCTATGAGCTCGTCGTGTATCGACGATCGAATCGCTGTTTTACTGCTCGTTCATCAGCTCATCAAGCGCACGCCCATACTTGCTTAATCGCTCCATATCTTTGACCGATGGCTCTGCATTGCGGGAAGGGTCCATATTATCTTCGATATCCGCCATTTTAACCGTACGTGCCAACGAATTTTGCTTAGCACGTTGAATAAATGCTTCATAATCTTCATCATCACGGCGACTTAGCGCCTGCACTGCCTCTATAATCTCCTCTGTGAAACCTTCCGCCGCCAGATCATGTGCCGTCACTTCGGTATCTTCCAACACATCATGCAAAATCGCCGCAATTCTTGCATCCTCCGAACTCATCTTCAGCATCACACGCAGCGGATGTAAAATATAAGGTTGTCCCGCCCGATCTACCTGTCCTGAATGGGCTCGTGTTGCCAAAATAATCGCTCTGTCCAAATTACTCATCTTGCTCTCTCCTCTCATCGTCTAGTGCCTGTTCCATTTCTCAGTCATCGGAAGTTTAGTGTCACTTCCCATCCAATATCCGGTACAACGGTTAAGTGCCGGTATCATGCTTGCTTTATGTATTATTACACGGCAATAGCCGGATGAATCTGTCCACCCGGCTGTTGTTTATTTTATCAACGCTTACTTGCGCATACTGTCATCCATTCCGCAGCAACTTTATCACTTTATACGATCATCCTAACGATTAGCTTAATCGGGATATACATTAAAATCAGTCACAAGCTGTGCACAGCTTCCATCCGCCGCATAACCGATATAACTATGATACACGCCATTGCCGAAACCGCTTGAAAATAGCGCCATATTATCGCCGGTTTGCAGCTCGGTCATGAGCCAGCTCCGGTTCGGACGAAACGTCTCCATCGCTGCGGTTTCCCAAGCGTCCATCAAATCCTGAGCAAGCTGCGGATCGTCCAGCTCCTGCTGTTCTGCCAGCCAGTAATACCCTCTAGCATCCAAATAGCTGCCGGTGCCTGAATCGACGGCAAAGCCCCAACGTGCTTGTTCATCCAAATGATTCGGGTCAACTTCAGGGCTAAATTCACGTTCAGCACCTTTCCATGTTGCCACCGGCGCATCGCTAAACACGATCCGTGCAAAAGCGACACGCTCGTCCGCCACGATCTCATGTGTAGACTGAGGATCAGTAATACGAGCGATCGCCAGCTCCAACTTAAACGAACCTTGCGGAAACTCCTGCACAAAAGGGGTCGATTCAATCAGACTGTACGGATCATCGGCAACAATTTTACCGGTCGTCACGCGCAGTTCCCCGATAGACTCGGTATAAAAAGCAAGATTGCGTCGTTGCCCTCGCCAGAATTTGACCTGTTCCAGATGAAATCCTTCTTTGAACACATCCTCCAGTACTTGACTTTCATGTAATACCTTGTCCATCCTCTTTTCCTCCCTTAGCAGTAGAATCATATGCATGCCGACAAAACGGTAGTTCGGCAACACCTTAGGAGAAGCTGACTGTATACCGGATCGCTTGCACCGAGTAACGACAGCGCTCACAGAGATCATGCCGATCCCACTATTGCGTGTGGTGAGGTCGAACGTATATGCGATGACGCTGCTCATACCAGCCGCTGGATAGTAGATTACATCATATTATACGCCTTCATACACAAGAATAAAACATGCGCTCTACGGTCAGCATAAACATTTTTTGCCGGATTTGGGTTTGTAGCTGCTCCTATCTGATCGAATGATGTTTGCTACGATTTCTGCAAACTGCTGTTTTTTTGCAAAATAACATTTTAGGATTGAATGATTTTCATAGATCACGCATAATGTGAGAGATGAATGTTCAGGAGAGGATGGAGAATACGTTTGGAGCAACCGTCAACGTTCAGCCGGGCGATTAATGAAATTATGGATACATGTATGCTGGCGGGGCAAATTATGCTGCAAAGCGGCGCGGAAACGTATCGTGTTGAAGATACGATGACACGTATCGCCGTCGCTGCGGGCATGCCAGGCGCGCATAGCTATGTAACGCCGACGGCGATTATGTTTTCGACGACTGGTGCGGAAAGTGCACGGCTTGTACGGATCGATGAACGCACGACCGATTTGCATAAAATTGCGCAGGTTAACGATATTTCGCGGCGTATTAGCAACGGTGAGCTGAACGCCCATGAAGCGTATCCACTGCTCAAAGTGATTGAAGCAGGCCCGCAAGAATATAGACCGTGGATGAAAATGATTGCTGCAGCGCTTGCCAGCGGCTGCTTTACGATTATGTTTCAAGGTAGTTGGAATGATTTTCTGCCGTCGATCATCGCCGGATTTTTCGGCTATACGACGATGCTGTATTTGCATAAATGGGTACAGGTTAAATTTTTTGCCGAGTTGTCGGCTGCCTTTTGTATCGGCTTGCTCGCCTCGATTTTTATCGAATTTCATATCGGGCGTGAGCTGGATAAAATTATTATCGGCTCGGTGATGCCGCTTGTGCCGGGACTGTTAATTACCAATGCGATTCGCGATCTGATGGCAGGGCATCTCGTATCCGGCATTTCCAAAGGTGCGGATGCGTTGTTAACCGCCTTTGCGATTGGCGCGGGTGTAGCGATTATTTTAACATTTATGTAAGCACAGAAAGGCAGGTCAATGCTGTTATGCTGGCTCAGTTAATTACGAGCTTTATCGCCTCCGTCGGCTTTGGCATTATTTTCAATGCACCACGGCGTTCGCTGCTGCAATGCGGCATTGCCGGTATGCTCGGCTGGATGGTTTATGTGCTGCTCTATATGCATATTAATCCGATTGTGGCTACGCTGATCGCTACGTTTATCGTGGGCGGAATTAGCCAAATTTTTGCACGCATATACAAAACACCGATTATTATTTTCAGCGTGGCAGGTGTCATTCCGCTCGTACCGGGTGGACTTGCCTACAATTCGATGCGTAATTTCGTCGAAAATGACTATGCTACCGCCACTTCGCTTGCCGCTCAAGCAGCGATGCTGTCCGGCTCGATTGCGCTTGGGCTTGTACTGTCTGAAGTGTTTAACCAAATGATACGCCGTGCTGCCCGATAACGGGTGCACGGCGTATTTGGTCTGCTTATATTAAGTGAAATAATCCAGCGCAAAGTGAGGCAGTAAGCAAATCATAGCGACAATCTGCTATACCTGTACATCCGCTTGGATGATATTCCATATGTTCATGCGGATGCATCGGCTAGCTACGTTCAGGACGGCAAGCGACCTTCCGCATAACAACCGGCAAGCCAGTTTACAAACTCATCGTCCAGCCCGAGCAGATGCGCACAACAGATCAAATCGATATCATCGCTCACATATGCCGCCAGATCACCGCTACCTGAAGCGCGAATCACCTCGTCAAATGCAAGGCGGCTCCATTGTTGCACCTGCTCTTGTTCGGTCGGCGTCAGCCCTTCACGACGCAGCTTTTGATACGCCTCAATCCAGGCGGTATCAAAGTCTGTACTATCACGATAGTCCAAGTATGCCCCTTCATCAAGCTGTTCCCACAAGTTTGCCGGCAATAGCTGCTGCCTTTCGAGCTTCGCTTGCAATGAAGGAACGATCGTATCCAGCATGCTGTAGCCTCCTTTATTTCATGGCATGTGGTTTCATACACGATAGTTTGAGCCACATATTGATCTCATCCCATCCGATCACATACGCTTTTAGCATATAACCCGGCGCACGTCCTGCCACGGTTACCGATCCATTGCATTCGCGATCAGCTAATATGCCATAAGCATCGCTCGGCAGACTGAGAATAGTGCCCTGCGGATAAAATACTTCCACAATGCCGGACACCTGATCTCCGGGCGCAAAACGCTGCTTCGTACGCTCCCATGATTTGCGATACCGCTGTGTCGCCGCCGCCCATACATCTTCAAACTGTTCGGCGGTAACGTCCCGTCCTTCCGCATCCTCCATACTTTGATCAAATACTTGATCAAACAGACAGAAATGCAATTCCTCATCCGGACGACACGATACGACCCAGCGTTCTTCATCTTCAATAACTTGACGCAGTACAGTGCGCTCATCGTCCACTTCAAAATAGTAATTCTCGTTGCTTTCCTCAAAGCGCAACTTGTAATATTCCATTACTCAACCTGATCCTGTCCACCGTTGGACGTATGTGCTTGTTGATGTCCGGCATAGTACGGCGCTCCGGGGTCTAGATCAAGCACAACGCGACGTGGCATGACGAGTGAATATTGATGTTCGGCACGCCAGCGCTGATTTTCATGCAAACCGATCGTTTCGCCATCCGCGATAATATCGCCCTGATGATACACATAATCCGCCACATTCATTAGAAACTGCGCGACTTCGCCTGGCTCCATATCATAAAAATGACACTGTACGTCCGGCACGCCAAGCGCTGCCAACCCGCAGCTGTCCATGACCATTTCCTTGCGCTCACCTTCGCCAGGGATTTGATACAGACGAATGTTTAGCGCACCATACAATGGCTGCTCCTGCTGAAGCGATTGCAGCAGCTCTGCTGCTGGGACCAGCTTATCGCTAGCTTTGTAATAAACCGCTTCACATGGAGCAACTTCCAAAATCGCGCGCAATACACTATTAAACAACGGTAATCTACGCTGTGGTGGCATACCTCGCGCCATCATATCGGTCAGCATCCATTCATGCTGGCACGCTTCTACTGTAGCCGCCGCTTCCAGCCAATGCCACGATTGCTGAAGCGATGACTCATACCGATCGACCGTCGGTGAATCGGTGACTGGCATTAATACCGTTTGCACCGGCATCGCGCCTTCCTGATAATTGAGCGTATGATTCAGATGAAAAAAGTGATAATGATCTTCATCTTCCTCATGCCCGGCTTCACTACGCGCTTCCCATACCGCTAACGTTTCTTCCGTATCATCGGCAAAATCGTCGGATGTGCGGATCGGGCCGGTATATTCGATAATTTTGGCATATAATGCTTCATGATCAATCACAGGCTTTTCCTTATATAATAACTGCGCCGTATAAATGGGAGCGTAGCCATAATCATCTTCCATTTCACGTTGTTGCTCTGGGTCCGGTTGACCGGGTTGCATGGATGTCATCGTCTCATCAAGCTCCTTTCCTTTTCAAACGAAGTCTGTATATTGCTGTGCAATCCATACTAGCCTCTACAGCAAATCGTTGCTGCGCTTCAGCATTATGTTCGCCTTCAGGCTGCTTATATCCTGCAACTGATATAATGACGAGGCTAGCTTGCTGCTCTTTATTACCCTGTTTAGAGCATTTCTGAACGAATAGTTGTATAGCAACGAATAAAACACTGGCGCTCAAGCCAGCAAACCAACAATACATCGTTAACCATTCATCATTGCAAAACATACCGATACAGCCTATAACCGTCTGCCGAATTATGTACCATTCCCGGGCATCGCTATCCTGCTGCCAATCTGCTCATACCGGTGCGACTGCAAAATAGTGTATAATTTGGGATATGGGCAGCATACACCGCTTTCGTTTCAAACCCGTGCTTAGCGGGGTACTCTGCAATTATAACCGCTTTGGACATGGATGCACAGTGCCCATGCCTGAAACAGGCAAACGACCATGTAAGGAGGTTTTGTTATGATTCATCCTCATACCGTTACGATTCGTCAGCATATTCGAGATTTTATGGATTCACAAGACGAAACGCTACTGAACGAACATGCTCACGCTGGACAATGGAGCATTGCCCAAGTGCTAGAGCATCTATATTTAATGGAAACAGCGATTACTACACGTATGGGGGCAGTACTCCAGCAAAATGAGCCTACACCGGCGCCCATGTCTCAGCATAGCGATGCCCCTTCTTTCCGTCTGACACCGGATCGTTCGCGCCGCATCGAAGCGCCCGCTGAACTAACACCTGCGGATAAACATATGACCCGGCAGGAACTGCATACCCGGCTGTCACGTTCACGCACCCATTTGGAGCAATTGCTGCAAACGACCAATGTACAGCAATTACAGAGCAAAACGATGAACCATCCTGTGTTCGGATCGATGACATTGGAAGAATGGGTCGAATTTATCGGCTTGCATGAACAGCGCCATTTGGAACAGATGAAGGAAATTCAATCCGCTTTGACGGCGGCGCATGGATAAATAACATACTGTTGATTATCCGCTGTCGATAAACAAGTGCAAATATGTCTAAACTCACCATTAAAATGAGCTAGCCACTTCGCCCAATACGTTAACTATGATTCGTCGCAATGATTGAGCTAGCTCGATCATCGCAGCCGCTTCCTTTCTATAGGGAAATGAAGCGGCTTTGTTATGCACATATTTACTACTGCTCTCGCAAGTCATGTAGGTTAAGTTCAATTTGCTTGAGTGCTCTCACTTCAGACTAGCGCTGAATGGTGTTCATTATATCCCCTGTATGCTGTAACATGTATACGGACGTGTAACCGATAAGCAACCGACTTTTCCTAAATTGCAATAACCGCTACAATAGATAGAGTTAATGTAATTACCTCTATTTTATAACGACAAGGAGCTGTAATAATGGACGACAGAATCGCAACCGTACGCGGATTGATGAAGCAAGCAGAGCTGGATAGTTTGCTAATTACCGATCCTAAACATGTATATTACTTGAGCGGCTTCGCCAGTGATCCGCATGAACGTTTTCTCGGCTTATTTATTTTGGAAGGAAATGAGCCGTTTATTTTGCTGCCTGCGCTCGATGAAGACAAAGCGCGCAGCACATCCAGCGTACAACGCATTGAAACCCATCTCGATACCGATAATCCGTATGTTCGTCTAAAACAGTGTATCGGCAGCGGTAAAATCGGCAAACTAGGCGTGGAAAAAGAACATTTGTCTGTAGCGCGCTTTGAGCAGCTTTGTTCGGTATTGCATGCGGAATCGTATCATGATATAACGAGCATACTGAACAGCATGCGCTCGCGCAAATCGCCGGACGAAGTGGAACGGATGCGCTTATCGATCTACAAGATCGAAGAAGTGCTGCGCCGCTGCATTTCCGGCGTCAAAGTCGGTATGACCGAGCTTGATCTCGTTGCCGAACTGGAATATCAAATGAAAAAGGTCGGCGCGGAAAAGCCCGCTTTTGACACGATGGTATTGTCTGGCCCGAATACAGCATTGCCGCACGGTGTGCCTGGTGAACGCAAACTGCAAACCGGCGAGCTGGTCATGTTCGATCTGGGGCTGTTTTACAATGGGTATGCTTCTGATATTACACGTACGTTTGCTATCGGGGATATTGATGAAGAAACGGCGCGTGTTTACCATACCGTACTGGCAGCCAATGAAGCGGCGATTCAGGCGACACGTCCAGGTGTAACATTTGCTTCGATCGATAAAGCGGCACGCGATGTCATTACTGAAGCAGGTTATGGGCATCGCTTTATCCACCGTCTCGGACACGGACTTGGTATGGATACGCATGAATACCCATCCGTGCATGGCGGTAATGAAAATGTGCTGGAACCGGGCGTGCTGTTTACGGTAGAGCCAGGCATTTACATTCCGGGTCACTGCGGCGTGCGCATCGAAGATGATGTGATTGTGACGGAGACCGGGATCGATGTGCTCTCCTCTTTCCCGAAAGAGTTAACTGTGATCGGTTAATTGTGCACGTTTTGGCGTTGATGATGCTTTTTCACGCTATCGTATAAGGTTGAGTCATCTGGCGCTGTCTGACCGTATAGCGCTGTCTAAGCACATCTTGTGTGCCCAAACGCATCGTATTGTCCGCGTATGACTCACCCACCGATCGAAGCTGGATCAATCCGATCAGCCTGTCATGGACAAATTTCAAACTACAAAAAAACCACGGCGTCTGTGCGCATATTAAGCGCTGCAAACGACGTGGTTTTATTTTCATAGGCTACGATTTGACCAGCTACCAGTGCGGCTATCGTCAAACTAGCAAAACTGCAACTCTCTCCTGTATAATAAACGTACAGCTTATTATGTCCATTCCCGCTCGGCTTCGCTATGGGAAGAACCGTGACGCAGCAATAGTGGCTGATCTTCCGGCGGAACTTTAAATGTGCGCGCCCAGTATAAAAACGGCGTACCAGCAGCGGTCAACATAAACTTCAAAATATAGGTCGTAAACAATATTTGCAGCCAGACCGACCATTCGTAAATACCGAGAAACGCAATCGTGCAAAAGATCAACGTATCGACAAATGAGCTGATCATCGTGCTGCCATTATTGCGAATCCATAGCTGTTCCGGCTTCGGAAACGAACGGCGTAACCAGCGATACAGACGCACATCAAGTAGCTGACTAACTAGATATGCAGTCAGACTGGCAATTAGCAAAATGGACACTTGGCCAAAAATTAGCTCCAATGCGCGCTGTGCATCCGCCGAAATGTCCACACCTGGCGCAACATCAAACTGCAACGCCATCTGCATCACAATCGTCGTCACAATCAATGTCAAAAATCCAAACCAGACCGCACGACGCGCCACTCCAGGCCCAAACCGTTCATTCAGCAAATCGCTTGCCAAATACATACTCACATATAGCGTATTGCCAAGCGTCGTAACAATACCGACCAACTCAATCGTTTTGATCACTTGAATGTTGGCAAGAATCGCCGCAATCGCAATCCAACCATAAATTCCTTTAATACCGAACAATCGATAACATAATACAAACAATGTATACGTAACAAGCACGAATAATATGCCCCACCATAGATTAAACAATCCAATTTCCCCCTAGTTTTGCTAACGCGGGATGGTCTACGAACCGCGAAACATGCTGAAAACTGTTTTACTTTATCATAGTAACCCTAACTCGACAAGCCCAATTTATGCTACCTTACATTGATTTGCTGTTAAAAGCAGTCATGTACACGTATAACTCACCTTGGGATCAGGTTAACCGGAATGATGATGCAAATAGTTACCTAGCTAGCTAAATGTTCATTGCCCAATAGGCCAACTATGAATTTATTTAATTTATAAAAATTCATGTTAGCTATATGTAATTTATGTCGTTCATTTTCACAAAAAATAAACTTTTTTTCATATTTTTTTAACTTTTTTCAAATTTATGTGTGCAAAAAACTATTCAAACAACGGTCAATTGATATAATATAAATAATTATTTAAGTCTTTTTGCTTAGTTCATTAAGCGTATATAAAGCCTGGGTTTACATATTTACTGCTACTAACAGATTATGTTTTTCCGGAAGCTTGAAGGGAGTCGGATTATTTACTGATCATACAGGGGACTGAAGTCACAAAACTGCTCTCTTTTTCGGTTATTGTTTATAATGTAAGTTAGTTAACTGTTTGCGTCAATTATTTTTACGTAGGGGAACTGTGTTTGTGTCAAAGATAGCGCAAATCGTCGAAATTGCCGCTTGGACCTCACATAGTGTTAAGTACAGGAAGGAGATTGTATATGTTTCGCATGAATCAATCGATTAGCCGTAAAATTATGCTCACTTTTGCACTGTTAATTATCGTCGTTTGTGTTGTGATGAGCACATTTTTTTATTTTATGACCAGGGGAGTGGTCAACGATAATGTGGTGCCTCAATTTCGACAGGTGCTTAACATTGCGATGGACGGTATTTTGAAAGATTTGGATAACACACAGGTGCTGCTCGCTGCACAGGGCAATAACGGCGAAATTATGAAGCTTGAATCGTATTTGAATACACAGCTTACGAAATATGAGTTGGACAATTTGTATGTGTTGCATATTGATAACGACAAAGCAGTCGTCGCGGCAACAGCCAACAGTTCCAAAAACTTTAAAGACAAACAGGAAGTTCCGTTAAGCGACAATATGCAAATCGCTATGAAGCAAGGCAAGCTGCTGACCGACCTGTATTCCACCGAACACGGTACGGATATGACGTATTATTATCATATTCCTGGCAGCGATGTGTTAATCGCAGCCAGTATGGATGCAAGCTTTGTCGGCGGCATTATTACGAATCTGATTATAACGACCCTTGTCGTCGTCATCTTGTCGGTAGCGGTATGTCTGTTTGTCGCTTATCGATTTAGCCGCAAAATCACATTGCCACTCGCCCGACTCGTGCGCCATACGCGCCTTGTCGCTGAAGGTAATTTGCAACAAGATATCAAAATGACCGGCAGCGACGAGATTGCCCAGCTTGCGCGCGGTTTCCGTATTATGACCGAAAATCTGCGTATGATGGTCAATCATGTGATCGACAGCTCGGACAAAGTGTTGTTTGGCACCGAAGCGCTCAGCAAACGAATTAACAAAATGCAAACTATGGTCGACCAATCGGTCGACTCGATCACAACGATCAAAGACGGCAGCACGATGATCGCATCCTCGTCAACCGAAAATGCGCGTGCTATGGAAGAAATCACCAACGGTATTCAACATATCGCTTCTTCTACTGCTGACATTTCCGATCAGCTTGGACAAGCATCCGAGCAAGCTGTATCTGGTAACGGAATGGCGCAACATGCGATCGAGCAAATGCATTCGGTGGAAATGGTCGTTTCCGACACACGCGAATCGGTGCAAATGTTGATCAATCGTTCAGAAGCGATCAGCCAGATTTTGCTCACAATTGGGGAGATTACGAAACAAATTCAAATGCTGTCGTTAAACGCATCGATCGAGGCAGCACGCGCTGGTGAACATGGACGCGGCTTTGCTGTTGTCGCTGCCGAAGTGCGCAAGCTGGCAGATCAATCGCGCGGTGCAGCGCAGCAGATCGAATCGGCATTACAATCCATTCGCGAAGAATCATTGAAATCGACGGAATCGATGAATCGGGTGCGCCAGGAAGTACAATCCGGTGCGCAGCTCGTGCAGCAAGCCGGACAATCATTTGATCAGCTTGTAGAGCTTGTACAGCAGGTAAATATGACCGTACAGTCCGCGTCTGCTGCCACCGAAGAAATCTCTGCTGGCTCCGAGCAGGTGAGCGCATCGGTAGATGAAACAGCTCAAATTACCCAAAGAGCACTCGACAATATTCAAGGCATCGCCAAAAATACGGATCGTCAATCATCCGAAATGTTAGCCTATGCTGCCATTATGCAAGAGCTGAACGAGCAAGCTCATTCACTACAAGATGCAGTTAGCAAGTTTACGTTGAAATAAGCGTAATCTCTACCATAACAAAGCGATAATTGCCAAAACCGCCGTTCTCTTGCTTTAGAGCAGAGAGCGGCGGTTTTTCGTAGATTAGGATGTGCACGCAAACTTGGCATGTTAGGATAACAACTACTACGGTACGCAATAAGGGGACGGACTTCCGCCTCGTACTATAATCTACCGATAAGGAGTGAATGTAGAAGTTGGACGCTTTAACAACAGTTGTGGCACAGCGATTTCAGGATGGCGTACAATCGCCGGACGAATGCGAAATAACTGTTTGAGTACCGATTCCTCCATCAACTGCTCCGGTGTCCCTTGTATCATTATTCGCCCTTCCTGCACTGCTAGCAAACGATCGCAATACCGCGCCGCCAAATTCAGATCGTGCAGCACAGCGATTACCGTCATACCCGTTTCCTTACGCCATGCATCCAACCATTCCATAAAATGAACCTGATACGCAATATCCAAATACGTAGTCGGTTCATCGAGCAACAACAGTTTCGGTTGTTGTGCCATCACTTTCCCAAATGCTACCCGCTGGCGCTGCCCGCCGCTTAATTGATCAAGCGGGCGCTCCGCCAGCTCCTGTAAATCCAGCCGCTCCATAATCGTTTCCAGCAATATGTCCGCCGCTTCCAATTCATCATGACCGAGCCAGTTCTGATACGGATATCGTCCCATCGCCAACACTTGTTTGACCGGATAATGCAGTGGTGCCAACCCCTCCTGCCCGAGTACAGCGGTATGTCTGGCAAGCTCACGACGGCTATATTGTTGCAGCGGACGCTGTTGCAACATAATCGTGCCGCGCTCTGCACGCTCAGTGCCAGCGAGCAACTGCAACAGCGTCGTTTTGCCACTACCATTCGGCCCAATAATACCCCAGTATTCGCCAGACTGCACCGCCCAGTTCATGTCGTGCAGCACCGTACGTTCGCCATAACATTTGGCAACATCGTTTAATTGCAAGAGCGGACTGCTCGCATTCGTAGCTGTAAACGATGACGCTGAACGATCAGATAGCGACCAGCTTGAGTTTATTAGTTTGCTCGGTTGATTTCCCTGCTTGGCATGTTGCGATGGAGCGGAAGTTCGTTTCTTCCATTTGGGCAGCATCGTTCACCTCCGTTCTGTGCAGCTCGCACCGTGCTATAACCAACCAACTAGGTGGTGTCTTCAAACCGTCCTACGTATTATTTATTGTTCACAAAGGTTAGAGATAAGACCCTGTACAGCTTAATCTGGCGCAAATTACCCGGATCGAACGATCTGTACAGTAGTTTGAAGACACGCCCTAGTACGTTGACCAGCTTAAATACACTATCGGATTGACTCCATCCTATGCACATATACCTGCATCAGACTATAAATTTCTCTAGGCTATATGACATTAAACTTCACCTTTAGCGCAATCAGCTTACTAAAACGTGTACGCAAACATAGCTTGTTAAGGCAGTAACCACTGCAACTCGCAACCTACGAGTTTGCGTACACGCCTTAATACTTAGACCAAGTTAACTATGCATTGTGATTGTACACACGTATCTCTATCGCTCAAAATTTAAACCAGCTTTAACATTCAAATTCATCCCGGTCAAACTACGAACTTGGCTAGCCCATCACATCATCTCGCGCTGCTTCTGTTTACTACGATGCAATAAATAAGCAAAAAACGGTGCCCCTACAAACGCAGTCACCACACCGAGCGGAATTTCCGTAGGTGCCAGCACCGTGCGTGCCGCCGTATCCGCCCACATTAGAAAAATACCGCCGCCCAGTGCGGACAATGGAATGAGCAGCCGATAATCGGGTCCGAGCAGCAAACGGATCATATGCGGCACGACAAGACCGACAAACGCAACGACACCGGATACCGATACCGCCGCAGCGGTGATGAGTGTCGCAATCATCAGTACAATCGTCTTCGTACGATCGACATTCACGCCTAGATGCGCTGCCTCCCGTTCTCCGAGCGATAACACATTCATCGTACGCGCCTGGCTCCATAGCAGTAACAGACCGACCGTAACATACGGCAACATCGCCAACACATACGCCCAGCCGCGCAAACTCAAACTTCCCATCGTCCAGAAAATAATCTCATTTACACTACCTTCTGACATCGACGCCAGAAACGAGACGATCGCACCGAGAAATGACTGCATCACGACGCCCGCCAAAATCAAGCTGCCTGTCGGAATAGTGCCCTGCTCTCTCGCCAGCGCCAGTACGATATACAGCGTCATCGCCCCGCTGACAAAGGCAATTAGCGGCAAAGTCCAGCCGCCAAACAACGAATACTGATAACCGGTAAAAATTAATACCGCCGCCCCAACCGACGAACCGGACGATACACCAAGCGTAAACGGATCGGCAAGCGGATTGCGCAGTACACCTTGAAACGCCGCTCCCGCCAATCCTAGCGCCGCCCCAACGAGCAGCGCCAGCAGCACACGCGGCAAACGAATATAAAGCATAATTTGCTCGGCTGCCTCACTCCAATCCGGTGTCGTCCAGCGCTGCATGCCTGGCAGATGATGCAGCAACATGCGTACAATTTGACTACCCGGTATATACACGGAGCCGATGCCTGTATTCAGCACAACACTAACGATAAGCAACAGCAGAAATATCAATAACGGCAATACATATCGGCGACTCATTGCTTGAACAAATTCGGATACATCGCCTGTGCGATCTCAACTAGACCGTCAGTTACCCGCGGGCCGGGACGACTGACCAGATCATCGTCAAGTCCGAACAGCTGGTCATTTTGAATCGCTTTGATCTTGTTCCAGCCGCTGCGTGCGCGAATAATTTGATCGAGCGTTTGTTTAGTCGTCGGATCGGTTGATTGTTTGGAATATAAAATTACATCTGGATTAGCAGCAACGATCGCTTCTTCATTAATTTCATGCCAGCCGGTCGTATTGCCCGCAATATTGATACCGCCAGCCAGTGTAATCATCTCATCCATAAATTCGCCTTTACCGACCGTCCAACCTGGCGAAAATTCGATATACACTTTTTTCTTCTGCTCCGGTGTCAATGAAGCGACCGCATCGGTGACCGTTTTCATCTGCTGACGCATATGATCGGTAACTTGTTTTGCTTCCGCCTGATGATTCGTAATTTTGCCGTACAGCTCGATATTGCTGATGACATCAGCGATCGTTTTAGGCGTCGTTTTGAAAATAGGAATACCGGCTGCACGCAGTTCTTTCACCAATGCTTCACTTGAAGAAATACCGGTAAATACGACGTCCGGGCGCAGCGCCACGATCGCTTCCACATCCGGTTTACTCACACCGCCGATCTGTGCTTTTGTTTTCACCCCTGCCGGATAATTATCGTATTCCGATACACCAACGATTTGCTTATCAAGTCCAAGTGCGAATAGCGCTTCCGTCTCGGCAGGTGAAATCGAGACGATGCGTTGTGGCTGTTGTGTAAACGTAAACGCATAACCGGTCGCATCGTTAACCGTAAGCGGATAGGTCGTCTGTTCATCAGTCGTCTTGCTTTCAGTGGATGTTACGGAATTGCTGTTGTTTGTTGCTGCACTTTCAGATGCAGATTGCTCAGTCGCTGGCGCAGGCTGCGTTGGTGCGCAGGCAGATAGCAGCATCGATAACGCGGCTGTAATCAGGATCGAATACATCCAGCGCAGTTTGGAAGCGTTAAAATTCATCACTAAGTCTCCTTTTGGGCATATGCATAATCTTAGATCACATTCGGTCAACACCAATACAATCCCCCTGATTATAGGGCATAATGATGATTGTCACAATTGCATTTGCATGATATGTATATCGCAGCCCAAAAATCCCCTCCGGTCTACAGTGTTTGTCTCATCAAGCGATGAGCTTTGTTCACTATTTGCCCGGAGGGGATCATTGTTTGTATCATCTTAATCTAAATAAATCTAAATACGCTGAATATTAAGTCAGCATTAATGCACCATTATGCCCTAGTAGTCTGTCTCAAATGGAAATTTTGTTTGAACGTACCTTAACCGATTCATCATCAAGCAATGGTTAGATCGACAAACTATAAATATATTTGAGACAAGCTACTAGTAGCTTGACCGCGTTAAATTAGGTAGTTTGATCGTGCAGAGCAGAGATGTTTTGGGGCTACGATTCCAGCGTATTTTTCATAAGATGTAGTCCATCAGACATGAAATGTAAGCTGGTCAAACTACTAGCTCGACAACTAGCACCATCACACGCTTATTAGCTTCATATATCGTGTTATTCACTATCAGGTAATTCGATTTTCCTGGTCTTTCATCCGATTTTGCTGATCTGGCTGACGATTCTGATCGGACACTGCCTGTTCCAAATCAGGCGCCTGCTCTTTGCCTTCCACAAACTTTTTCATATCCTGATTGTGTTCATCCTTCTCCTGCTTACTTTTCAGCAATTGTCGTGCTTGATCATTCATGATGATTTGCCTCCTTTTGCAAGCGTTATTTTTTATTACCCTTCCCTTTTTCCTGTAAAACGACATTATGGATTTTAATGGAATTTACTATGATCGTTGCCAGTGATCGATACTGTCATTTTGCAACATTCAATTGGTTTTACAGACGGTTTCGTTTACAATGGACAAGAAGGCAGTATGCCCTGTATGCTTCTGTTTGCCGTATAGTGTACGCTCCCCTCGGTCACCGACCAGAGCAACAAACCGTACCGAATCAGCATGAAACGAAGTTCATCGTTCGCTTCTTTTCCGCCAGGATCGTCGCAGCGGCACACACTCGCAACTGACCGGCAACGTAAAATGATACTGGAGGAACGTCCCATGCTTTTTATTGATAACCAGGGGATTCATGACCCGACCATCAATCTGGCGATTGAGGAGTTTGTGCTCAAGCATTTGCCGATGGATGACAGCTATTTGCTATTTTACATTAATGAGCCATCGATCATTATCGGTAAACATCAAAATACGATTGAAGAAATCAATGCCGAATATGTGAAGGCGAACCATATTCATGTCGTCCGTCGTCTGTCCGGCGGTGGCGCGGTATATCATGACCACGGCAATTTAAACTTCAGCTTTTTGACCAAAGATGACGGACAGTCGTTCCACAATTTCCGCAAATTTACCCAGCCTGTCGTTGAAGCATTACACCAGCTTGGCGTCGCTGCCGATCTGTCTGGACGTAATGATCTGCAAGTAGGCGAACGCAAAATTTCCGGTAATGCTCAATTTTCCACCCGTGGACGAATGTTTAGCCACGGTACGCTTATGTTCGACTCTGAGCTGGACAATGTGCAATCCGCACTTAAGGTCAACCCGGAAAAGTTTAAATCAAAAAGCACCAAGTCCGTCCGCAGCCGTGTCGCCAATATTTCCGAATTTTTGCAAGCGCCGCTGACGATGCAGCAGTTCCGCGACGAAATTTTGCGCCATATTTTTGGCGTGGAGCCAGCTGATGTGCCGCAGTATGTGCTCACAGAGCAGGATTGGAACAAAATCCATGACATTTCTGCCGAACGTTATCGCAACTGGGATTGGAATTACGGGCAATCGCCAGCATCGAATATTAAACATACACGCAAATTCCCGGTCGGCATTATCGATATTCGGATGGATATTAAAGACGGGCATATTCAGGAGATCAAAATTTACGGCGACTTTTTCGGCATTGGCGATGTAGCTGATATTGAAGATCGTCTGCGCGGCAAGCGTTATGAGGAGATCAGTGTACGCGAGGCGATGAGCGGCATAGACATCAAGCATTATTTTGGCAATATCGAGCTGGATGAATTTATCGGACTGGTGCTGCTGGAAGACTAATTTTTATAAATAGAAACATACCCAATTGGATTGAAGGAGCGTAAACCCTATGTACAAATTGATTGCAATCGATATTGACGACACACTCATTAACGATAACAAAGAAGTCACCCCTGCTACCCAGCAGGCACTAGAACAAGCGGTAGCGAAAGGTACAGTCGTTACACTCGCTACCGGTCGCGCTTATGCTTCCGCACAAGCGATCGCTCGTCAAACCGGGCTGAACGTACCGATCATTACGTATCAAGGCGCACTCGTGAAAAATCTGATGGATGAACAAGTACTGTACGAGCGTTATGTTCCGGTCGAAGCTGCACGCAAACTGCATGACTACTGTATCGAACACAATCTGCATCTGCAAACATATATCGACGATAAGCTGTATGCACGCGAGTTGAACCAGCATTTGATCGACTACACTACACTCAATCGTACACCGTATTACATCGAGCCTGATTTTTCCAAATTGATGGAATTGCCAACACCGAAAATGCTCATTATTGACGATCCGGCATTTCTCGATGAGCTGCAACCAATTTTGCGTGAACTGCTTGGCGATAGCGTGCATATTACGAAGTCCAAGCCGGAATTTCTCGAAATTATGCATCATGAAGGCACTAAAGGTGCTGCATTGACATTTCTTGCTAACCACTTCGGCTGCGCTTTGCAAGATACGATCGCTGTCGGAGATTCATGGAATGATCATGAGATGCTGGAAGTTGCCGGTCTTGGCGTAGCGATGGGCAATGCCATCGAGCCGCTGAAAGCGATCGCTGATTATATTACAGCTAGCAACAATGAAGACGGTGTAAAACAAGTGATCGAAAAGTTCATTTTGAATGCGGAGCAAGCTTCCGTTTAATATGATTCAGCAGCAGCAGGCTTGAATGGGAAAGCGGACGTGAAGGAGCCAGACTGTAGCCGCTTAGATGCGGTCTAGACAGGGCTGCATGTAGTATTCATTTATGTGTTTGTCGGCTCCACCCGTTCCAACTGCATCGCTTCATTCGTTTTGTCCCATGCAAACAAGCACCTTGCCAGAGAGTATAGGATCATCCCGTTTAGCTAACGGATGGATAATCCTATACTCACCGCAAGGTGCTTTTTGTATACCCTTGCTTCATCCCATTTTCATCTGATCCAGCGCTTCCAAATACAACACCTGCAAAAACTTTTTAATGCTTACCTTACTCTTACCATCATCACGTTCTTCATCGATTTCCTTCATCTTCGCCCGAATGTCTTCAAAATCAAAATAGAGCGGTGCATAATGCTCAAACTTTGGATTACCGTAATCAGTCAGCCCGATTGAAGCCAGATGTGTCAGCGCTGTCGTTACCGTGCGGCGAATCCGCTGCTCAATCGCTTTGGCTTCTTTATCGATCTCGCGCGGTGTTGCTTTATATCCTGCCGCCACCCCTTCATACAGCTGTTTCAGTGGTGGAAAAGGCCCGCTTTGCCCATGTTGCAACAACATTTCCATAATTGCCGTAATATCGCTGCACCCGGCTTCGCCCACGATACCGAGGTTCATATAAATCGGACGAATCACTTCACTCACACTGCGCGGCTTAACCGCAGCGACTGTTTGCCGATCAGCGGATAACAAATTGAGCGTATCCAGCTTGGACAATGATGACTTCAATTCATGCAAATAGCGACGAATTTCCGCATGTTCACTCACCCGTGTTAGCACCGATTCTACTTCGATCCGGTTAATCGGCTTACGAATGAAAAACTCAATTCCCGATTGGTACGCTTCCCCGACCATTTCCTGATTTTCAATTTGCGAGATCATCACATATTTGCCGTCAAAACCTTGACGTTTAAGTTGCGTAATCGTCTCCAACCCATCTTGATCCGGCATCAGCCAATCGATGAGCACCACATCCGGTTTCGTTTCCAAAATGATGCGTATGCCTTCCTCACCACCGCGTGCTGTACCGGTCACTTCCCCGAGTCGGCTTTCCTGAATAATATTTTCCAGCATTGCTCGTGTTGCTGGATCATCGTCCACAATACAAAAAGTCAATCCCATACTACTCCCCCTTTTTTAACGTTCCGGTCGGTAGCTTGACTCGAAAAATCGTTGTCCACGGTGCATGTTGCTTATCCGTATACAACTTGATCGTACCGCCAAGCGAGCCGATAATATCATGCACATGCGATAGCCCGATTCCGGTCGCTGCGCTGCCGCCTTCACCGAATTTCGTTGTAAAGCCAGGCTCAAAGATCGTATCTCGGTGTTTCGCCGGAATACCTTTGCCTGAATCGGACACCGTAATGACTGTCCAGCAGCCTTCCTGCTCGATCCGCAACTCGATTGAACCGGTATCCCCTAGCGCTTCAATCGCATTCGCCAGCAAATTATTAAGCAGCGTCAGCAGCGGAATATAATCCGCAGTTACAAAGTCTTCATCCAGATAAGCGCTAATAGACGCCTGCTTTTTGAGCATAACCGCATATTTACGATTGCCACGAATCGCATAATCCATAATTTCGGACAGCGCGAGCACCATTTTCGTTTCCTGATCAAACAGCTTGAGCAAGCCGGCAGCAACGCGCTGGGAATCTTTTTTTACCTCATGTATTTCCTGGGTAATACCAAGCTGGCGCTGGCTAAATTCCTTCAATTCGGCACGCTTTAAATCGGTATAGAGCCGATAACTGCTGCTCGTCACGCGCTCGATCGTATCCATCGATTTGCGCAAATAAAACACTTCACCATACAGCCCCGAATTGATCGATAGCATTTGCTCCATGCGCTTGTTTTGCTCCTGCGAGAGCGCGCGAATTTGACTGACCGCGATGCTACTGTACAAACCGGTTACAAAAAAGCCGCGGATTGCCGCTACGAGCGCAATATAGCCCCATGTCGCCGGATTAACGATATCCGAGCCATTTAATAGCCACCGCGATACCATCTCAACCGTATTCGAGCCAAAATCGATACAAGTTGCCACCACACCAAGCAACAACAAATGCATCCGTTCAATCTGACCTTGAATAAGCGCCATCCCGCACGCAAATGTCAAATAATACAGCCCTGCCGACGTATGAATTTGCAAACTGTTTAGCAGAGAAAAGCTGTCCGGTGTAAACACATAGTCAAGCACCATCCGAAATACAATTACCGTCACTGCCGTATACAAACCGGTACGTATATACGGAAGTCGTGTCATCAACAGCAAAAACAGCAAAAACGCACTGCCACCAAGACCAATGCGAAACAGATCACCAGGCACCGGATTGATTTTGAACTCCCCTGCTATAGCCGTACCAAGCGCCACCACGAACATCTGAATTTTTTCGTTTCTAAACAATGCAGGCATCCGCCCTTCAGCCTCCTTGCGGCGGAAGCGGGCGACAGGCTTCCGGAATGTGGACAGCACGACAATCATCGATTTTTGAAATTGTTTATATGTTACCATAAAATGTCCCTCTCATGCGGTTTTGATCGCAAAAATACAATGCTATTCGTGTACGACGACAGCTACGCATATAGCAAAAACCGGCTTCCTTCCGGAAACCGGCTTCCTACTGTTCACTATGCCAAAATAGATCGTATCGCAATCGATAGTTGTAATGATATTGTAATACGCTAGTCGTATCATTCGCACATCGTGTGAGTAACCGTCAAACCGTTCTCGTCTCCAGCCGTCTTGAGATTAGTGATAATGTATAATTTACAACAAAATAGATCATCGCGACAAGCAGCAAAATCGGAATCGAAAAATTCGGGCTTTGACCGATAATAATTTGTGCATTATGCATTAGCTCAGCCAGTGCGACGATTACCGCCAACGATGTATCTTTGAGCAGCGAAATAAATTGACTGACGAGCGGCGGCACCATCCGGCGCAAACCTTGCGGCAACACGATATGCCATAATGTACGGATCGAGCCAAGCCCGGACGAACGTGCCGCTTCTACTTGCCCTTTTGGAATCGACTTCAGACCAGCACGCACCACTTCCGAGATCATCGCCGCTTCAAACAATGTTAGCGCAATAATCGCCCCTGCTGGAATCGTAAATTTAAATTGTAAACCAAAAAATGAAATTTGTGGAATTGCAAATTGGATGAAAAAGATAATGAGCAGTAGCGGCAAATTCCGTAGCACTTCTACAATAACCGCCAACACCTGCGCCAGTACAGGCACTTGCATATAGCGAATAACCCCAATAATACAACCGATCACAAAACTTAACAAAATCGCCCAAAACGCGACGTATAACGTCATCTCCAAACCTTCCATTAAAAAACGCAAATTATCGGCTGAATAAGCTCCCGCAAAATCCATACGATCCCTCCTTCTTCCTCTGTGCCGGTATCAGCTATCGGGCTTTTCGAGCGAATATGTATGCAGGTGATCCAACAAGCTGCTATGTATCGTCCGTAGCGTTAGCTTGTATTCAGATCATCCACACTCTACGAACATCAGCTATTCATATGATCACATGGATCAAGCCAAGCTACCGGAAAGATGTCACACACGACTACTGTATCCCTGTACACATCTATTCCTATTCCATACACCGCATCAGGAGCTTTTCGCCAATCGACGTTCCAGCACATGCGAGCCATAACTCATCGGCAATGTCAGCACAAGATAAAACAACCCGGCAAACACATACGCACTTACCGTTGCATAGCTATCACCATTCACCTTATCGGCAAAATACATCAAATCCAGACCCGCCACCACGGTTAAAACAGAGGAATTTTTGATTAAGTTAATAAACTGATTGCTAAGCGGCGGGATGACCAGTTTGATCGCTTGTGGCAAAATAACATGCACCATCGCCTGTACATACGTCATGCCTGACGAACGTGCCGCCTCCATTTGCCCTTTCGGTACAGACAAAATGCCGGCACGAATCGCTTCTGCAATAAAAGCAGCAGTATAGACCGTCAATCCAACCGTACCCGCTTGAAATCCATTCAAGCGCATGCCAAATGTCGGCAATGCATACCAGAAAAAGAATACGATCAGCAATAATGGGATGTTACGCACAAACTCTACATAAGCAGTGCCGATCCATTGCAGCGGCTTCATACCGGTAATCCGAAATACCGCCAACACCGCGCCCAACACAAAGCTGCCAATCAACGCCAGCACACTCGCCAAAATCGTATTTAAAAAACCTTCCACATAATAGGGGAAATAATTGACCAGAATCGAAAAATCGATCATCCAGCATCCCTCCTTCAGCTTTTCATGTTCACTACAATGATTGAAATCGAACTAGAATGAAAAGGATGGGCACGACTCGCCCACCCTTTGTCATCTGCTCTGTGAGCAATGCCGGATCATTTGGTTTATACCGGATTACTTATTTGCTTTCAGGCTCTTTACCGATCCATTTTTTGTACATTTCATTGTACGAACCGTCTGCTTTCATCTCGCTCAATCCTTTGTTGATCGCGTCTACAAGTGCGGTTTGACCTTTTTTCACAGCGATGCCATACGGCTCATCTGTAAATGGTTTACCGACTACTTCATAGTTCGGGTCCTGTGCAGCCATACCGTACAAAATCGCATCATCCGTCGTCAGCGCATCACCTTGTCCCGCTTTGAGCGCATTGAATGCATCTTGGTAGTTATCATATTCCAGTACTTTGACGCCCGGTACTTTGGCTTCGATATTTTTGATCGAAGTAGCGCCTTTGGCTGCCAAAATCGTTGTATTAGCGGTCACATCTTCAATGCCTTTGATCGGGCTGCCTTTTTTCACTAACAGCGATTGACCAGCTTGAAAATACACATTCGAGAAGTCGACTTCTTTTTTGCGCTCATCCGTAATCGTCATCGTGGCGATGACCATATCAACATCGCCATTGTTCAGCATCGGGATACGTGTTTTGGAAGTCACTTCTTTTAGCTCCACTTTGCTTGCGTCGCCAAGAATGCTTTTAGCAAGCGCATGTGCCATATCGACATCAAACCCTTCCACATTGCCGCTTGCCGGGTCTTTCAATCCAAACAGCTTTGTATCATATTTCACGCCAACGATCAGCTTGCCGCGCTGTTTGATCTGATCTAGCACCGAACTGGCGTTATCGGTGCCGTTTGCACCATTGCTTGCGCTTGGAGCAGTCGTTGTGCTACATGCTCCAAGTACGGTTACGAGTGCGATCAAACATACGAGCAGGAATGAAAATCTCTTTTTGTTAGTCATTGTATTTCCCCTTTTCGTCTGAAATATAATCATTAATGGTTAAGCAAACGGCTTAAAAACAACTGGGCACGTTCTTCACGTGGAGCGGAGAAAAACTGTTCCGGCGGCGCTTCTTCGATAATTTTACCTTGATCCATAAATACAACCCGATCCGCCACCTCACGCGCAAAGCCCATCTCATGGGTAACTACGACCATCGTCATCCCTTCACGAGCGAGTGCTTTCATTACATCAAGCACCTCTCCGACCATTTCGGGATCAAGCGCCGATGTCGGCTCGTCAAACAACATAATTTGTGGTTTCATCGCCAGCCCGCGTGCAATTGCGACACGCTGCTGTTGCCCGCCAGACAGTTGGGACGGATACGCCTGCGCTTTATCAGCGATTCCAACCTTTTCCAAATACTGCATTGCCGTTTGGTGTGCTTCTGCTTTGGACACACCGAGCGCTTTGATCGGAGCAAGTGTAATATTATCGATCACCTTTTTGTGCGGGTACAGATTAAAATGCTGAAACACCATCCCGATATTGCGACGCAGCTTGTTCAGATCGGTTTTGCGTTCATCCACTCTTACACCATTAACGGTCAGCTGTCCGCTGCTCGTTTCTTCCAGCCGATTAATACAGCGCAGCATCGTACTTTTACCGGAACCGGAAGGTCCAAGCACGACGACTACCTCACCTGGTTCAACATGAAGATTAATGCCCGTTAATACCTGAAAATCACCATAAAATTTGTTAACTTCATGGAAGGTAATCATCTTACTCCTCCTCTCATATGTACAAAATAGCCATTTATTAGGATTATGTTGTAAGGAATAATGACATTTTTTATAATCCTAAAGCAAGACTACATAATACTACGTAATCCGACTTCACATCGTTAAAAATAAAACATTTTGTCTAAATAATCATCCAAAAAACACAAAGAAACCGGTATCATTTGATACCGATTCCTCTACAAACTATGCCATTGCTATGTAACTTAATACATCATTCGTACTATTATACAGCAATCTAGCTACACATTAAAAACCGAAGCCTATTCACCATCGCTTCGGCTTTTACTCGTATGCGACTCCAATTGAAGTCTACCTCCAACGCGGTTAGCGATGAACAACTGCCTGTTATTCCTCCGACAACAGAGCGGAATAATTACCCAGATCAATCGTCATGCCTGTGCGCGCTGTTGTCGCGCCTTCTGGCAACGGCAACTTTTGCCGCACATCCACATAATGCGACATATGCGTAAAAATCGTTTGAATCGGGGACACTTCTTCGATCAAAACGGCAGCTTCATGCATATCATACACCGAGCGTGTCGCATATTCAGCTTGCTCGTGGACAAAACTAGTGCCGAGCACAAGCAGGTCAAGTCGCTCTAACGGACGCTTTTGTTCCTCAGTCATACCGATCGCATCTGGGCAATACACCCAGTTAAAATCCTGCTTTTCCAATCGGTAGGCGTAAGCATACCCATTTTGCCCATGATTCACTTTCCAAGGTGTCAGCCGCCAGCCGCTCAGCAGCATCCCTTCATCATTTGCGGTCAGCTCCAGATGGCGATCAATCCACGGAAACTGGCGCATGATCAGATCAAGCACTTCCTGCGGCGCAAATACACGTCCACGCTTTTCTTGCCAGCGACAAGCATCCGCCCATTCCGGCAAACCGCCAATATGATCAAAATGGGCATGTGTAATCACAATATCTGTAATATCTGCACGACGATTGATCATTTCCATTTGCAATCGCCAGTCAGGACCGCAATCCATCAGGAAATCGCCACCATTTCCTTCGATGAGTACCGAAGAACGCAATCTGCGATTGCTACCTCCGCTTCGTGCCTCCTCGCATACTTCACAATCGCAATATACGCGGGGAACCCCCATCGCATCTCCGGTACCCAAAAAAGTTAATCGGTCCACTATGCGTCCGTTCATTCCGTTTTCTCTCCTTGCGCCTAGTTGATATCGTCTTTGCTCGTCAAGATTACAGTATCCGTACTGGCAAGCTTATATCCGTAAGTATACCGCTTCGCTTCGATTGTGTGGTACAGGTAGACACGCTAATCGATCCTACCGGATGATAAAGCTCATTGATCCGTGTCAACACATCGCTTCATTACCGGATTACCGTGCCTGCCAACAAAAAATCGCTCTGCCGGTCTGCGCTAGCCAGTCAAGTGGCATCAGGCGACCTGTTCAGCCGTCATAGCGAATGTAAAAGTCAGGCTGTTCAGATTGATTCATAGTTATTTGTATCCATACGATTATACATTACATTATACCATTTTAGCGAAATTTGCGATATGTGATCATGTAAACTTCCATCCGTGTATCGATATGCCTATACAATCGATGCATAACATATCATAAACAAGGGAAAAGCGCGTTTGACGGCTTTTCCCTTGTTGATTGCCATATATCGTTATCATCGGACAAACTACCTCATATGTTGATCCATTCCAACGCGGTTTCAATCTGATCGCGGTTTTACCGCACATCCATTGTTCCCGGCATATTCGTATGCAAGATCGCTAGCACGCACGGACTAGATAATGACCGTCCGCTTGAACTCTAAATTCCTGCCAACACCTGATACCAAATCCCGCGCTTGGAATACAATGTACTGCGCACCTTGCTCCAACCGCCCAAATAGTTAATATCAAACAATCCCGGCGGTGTTGGAAACTCTTTTTCATGCTCTTTAAAGACCGTTTTGTCCACCGGACGGAACCCATTTTGCGCGAAAATCTCCTGTGCTTCCGGGCTGTACAAATACTGCAAAAACGCCTCTGCCACTTTACGTGTACCATGTTTGTCGGCATACGCATCCACTACAGCCGCCGGATTTTCGATCAAAATCGTATCGTTCGGTACGACCAGATCATAAGCAGCACCTTTGGCGATCCGTGCCAGCAGTTCATTTTCATACGTGACGATCACATCACCAACACCGTATTCAAACGCCGCCATCGAAGCGCGTCCGCTTTTGTCGAGTGATTCGATATTTTTATGCACTGCCTCTAGAAATGCTTTTGCCGCAGCAGGGTCTTTTTTGCCCTCTGCTCGCTCCGATGCTTTCAATCCTGCGCCATAGATCGCATTAATGTCCCATTGTGCGCCGCCTGATGTTTTGGGATTAGGATACAGTACTTTTACACCCGGACGGGTCAAATCTTGAAAGCTGTGAATACCGAGCGGATTACCTTTACGTGTGCCTAGCACGACGATCGAGCGTGTGATCATTCCGTTATCCGGTGCATCCTTTTTCCAATTTTTATTAACTAGACCGGCTTTGACGAGTTTATCAACATCACCTTCCAGCGACAAAATCGCCACATCCGCTTCAAAGCCACCGGCAATCGCTCGCGCTTGTGTGCCTGACGCTTCATACGATTCCTGAAAATTAACCGTCTGCCCGGTCTTCTGCTTCCAATACGCTTGAAATTTCGGCAAAATCTCGCCTATTGCATCCTTTGCCACACTGTACGCACCGATAACGAGCGTGACGTCTGCGCTATTCGTCGGTGTTGCCGATGCGGACGATTCGTTGCCCTTTTGCCCACAGCCGGACAGCAGCATCGTAAACAGCAGCAAAATTGCCAGTCCACCAACGCCGTATCGTTTCCACCGTGTATTATTGCCTATTGTGCTCACGCCGGATTCCTCCTCTTTTCATCAGGCGACTTAAATAAACATCGATACATTATCCGCCTTCAATGCATTTTCAGCGATCCAGCTTTCATCATCGTTAAACAAATACGCACGGTGTACAAGCACATGCACTTCCTGTCCAATCTCCAGCGTTTCCTTTTCCAGCGAACGATAGGTGATCAGGCGGCTTGTGCCCACCTCCACCTCGACCATCCACTGACTGCCACGAAAATGCAAATGACGTACGATCCCTTTTTCCGTCGCCGACAGCAGCCGAAATTCGCTAGCATGTCCGATTTCGATATATTCGGGACGGATGAGCGCACGCGCTGCATGCGAACTATTTTCAAACCCTTTCAGCCGATTAACCTCGTCGATTATCGTCGATTCCCCGATAAATGAAGCGACAAACGGTGTTGATGGCTGTTTGTAAATGTCCCACGGTGTGCCTTTTTGCTCGACTCGTCCGCCATTAATGATCATAATCTCGTCCGCCACTTCAATCGCTTCATCCTGATCATGGGTAACAAAAATCGATGTGATGCCGACACGTTCGATCAGCTCACGCAGCCATGTGCGCAGCTCCTGCCGAATCTTCGCATCGATCGCAGCAAACGGCTCATCAAGCAGCAGCAATTGCGGTTGCGGTGCCAGCGCTCTTGCAAACGCAACCCGTTGCCGCTGCCCACCGGACAGCTGATGCGGATACCGATGCTCAAAACCAGACAATCCGGTCAGCTCGACCAATTGTTGTACACGCTCGCGAATCGCCTGCTTTTTCAGCTTTTTCACTTTTAGCCCAAACGCGATATTTTCAAATACGGTCATATGTTTGAACAGCGCGTAGTTTTGGAATACAAAACCGATCTCCCGCTCCTGGGGTGGCAAATTGTTGACCCGCTCACCGTGAAACACGATATCACCGCTATCCGGCGCTTCCAGCCCTGCCAGCATGCGCAAAATCGACGTTTTGCCGCCACCGCTTGGGCCGAGTAGTCCGATCAAATGCCCTTTTTCGATCGAAAAGCTTACATCTTTTACCGCGTGAAATTGACCAAAATGCTTGTCTAGATTGCGAACTTCGATATGCATATCAGTGCACTTCCTTTCGTTTCTTCGCACGCTCCATTAGCAATAACAGAGCGATCGAGAATACAGCCAGCACGAGCGCAACGCCGTTAGCTGCGGTCACATTGAAGTTCTCCATATCTTGATAAACGAGTGTAGTTGCCGTTTGCGTTTTGTTAATAATATTGCCGGACACGACGAGCACCGCACCAAACTCACCGAGCGAGCGCGCCACCGTCAAAATCGTGCCATAAATGACCGCCCACCGAATCGACGGCCAGGTCACTTGCCAAAACGTCCGCCAGCTATATGCGCCAAGTGTAGATGCCGCCTGCTCCTGGTCGGTGCCCAGTTCCTGTAGCACAGGCATCACTTCACGTACCATTAACGGAAAAGTGACAAACAGCGTCGCAATGACCATCCCCGGAAACGCATAAACGACCTGAAAGCCAATCCGCTCAAAAAAAGCACCCACAATTGCATCCGGTCCGAGCAGCAGTACGATCATCAACCCGCCGATAACGGGTGATACCGCATACGGCAGATCGACGATGCTATTAAACAATTGACGTAAACGGCGACTAAGCCAGTGAGCACGTACGAGATAAATGCCCATCATAATACCAAACAGTCCATTTAGCAATGTGACGACAATTACGATCAAACCGGTCATTTTCAGCGCATGTAGCGCTTCCGGTCGTGCCAATGCTTTGACAAAACCGCCCGTCCCTTCGCTAAATGCTCCGGTTGCCAGTACGATAAGCGGAATGAGAATCAGAATGCTGAATACAAGCCAGGTGAGCGTAATCCATAGTCTTTTCATTTGTCCGCTCTCCTTGTTTGTACGAGATTAATAAGCCAGAGAATCAGGAATGATAATGTCAGCAGCAAAATCGATACCGCCGCCGCACCTGCTTCATTATCGCTCTCCACCTCACCAAAAATGTAAACCGATGCCGTCAGCGTCCGCCCCGGAATATTACCAGCTACCAAGACTACCGCACCAAATTCAGCCAATGCGCGTGAAAAGGCAAGCATCGCGCCACTCAAAATGCCTGGCAACATCGCTGGTAAAATAACCCGCCAAAACGTTAACGCCCGCGAAGCACCAAGCGTATATGATGCTTCCTCTGCCGACGTATCGAGTTCTTCCAATAGCGGCTGAATCGCCCGAATAACAAACGGAAACGTCACAAACACCATCGCTACTACAATTGCCGGCTGATGAAACACCAGATCAATGCCAAGCGACGAAGCGAGCCGTCCCACTACACTATGCGGGCCGAGCAGCACGAGAATCATCAATCCGCCTACCGCAGTCGGCAATGCAAATGGCAGATCGACAATGCTGTTTAGCAGCGATTTGCCAGGAAAGTCATAACGTACAAGTACCCATGCGCTCATCGTGCCGATCGCCACATTGATCAGCGTCGCCACCAGTGCAAGCTGCAAAGTGAGCAACACCGCTTTCCAGGCGATTGGATCAGCGATATTTTGCACAAACGCTGTCCAGCCATCTGACAATGAATTTACATACACACCAGCGATCGGCAGTACGATCAGTATTAAAAAATAGAGCAATACAGTTGTCCGAAAGCCCCAGGTCCAGCCTTTGTGTCGAATCCACGTATTATTCACGCCATGACCCCTTTACCGTTGACCATTAATAGTTGTACTTATTCACCGCTCATAACATAAAGACCAAGTTGCTCGCCCTTAATACGTCGATCGAGGCAGCTCATGATAGATTGCATTAATTCAATTGCAGATCGAATTGCGTCGATTGGCTAACATCATGTGGATTACATTAACGATAAATGGATTGCATCAAATCGCCTGTAACGATTACAAGCATTAACTACTGTTATAAGCTAAGTTTGCTCATATGGCGAAGTTTTAACCTTTATTCCCTATTTGTATACTCGGTTTTAAATCTTAGCCATACTTTAGCAAAATCGTCACATTTGCGTCAATATTCCGTCGACTTTTTGCCAAAATGATTAATAGTTTGCTGTTCACGGGATAAATTTATCTTTTTCAAGGTGAAAATCGCCTGTATGATGCTGAATCCAAGCGATTTTGCCTAACAAACAACTATGCCGTGGAATTATGTTTGGACAAGTTGAAACTGCATTTGTAACAGTCACTGATAAACGACTGTAGTCAATGATCCAGCAAATCGGGTAATATGAGAGCAGAATCAAGCGAAAAAATTACCTTTTTCGTCCCTATGTACACAATCGAATCAAATGTAAGCACCAGACTGACAAAAAGCTCATCAGGAGGGATTATTATGCTGGAAACGATTACAATTTCAACGAAAAAACGCGATGAAATTCGAGATATTACGCGAGACGTCGCCGCGCTCATTAGTCGCAGCGGTGTACAAAGCGGAATCGTCATTGTTTATTGCCCCCATACAACAGCTGGCATCGCTATTAACGAAAATGCCGACCCGGATGTTAAACATGATGTGCTCATGCGTCTGGATGAAGTGTATCCGTGGGAACATCCCAAATATCGGCACATGGAAGGCAATACCGCCTCCCATCTAAAATCGATCACGACCGGGCCTTCGCAAACGGTCATTATTGATCACGGACGGATGGTGCTGGGACGCTGGCAAGGGATTTATTTTTGCGAATTCGATGGCCCACGTACACGCGAATACATCGTGAAAATTATGGAAGGCTAACTGTATACGATTTTGCCGATCGTAAAATAGGCTGTACTATGAAAATAGGCTGTAACATGAAAATATAGCTAGACGATAATATATGAATATGGCAATACTGGCTAGCAGGCTGACCGCGTTAAATAAGTAGTTTGAGATTGCAGAGCAGTGATGTGCTCCTGCTACGAATCCAGTGTATTTTTCATAAGATGGAGTGAATCAGATACTGAATGTAAGCTGGTCAGCCTACTAGGTGGTGTCTTCAAACTGTCCTACGTATTATTTATTGTTCACAAAGGTTAGAAATAAGACCCTGTACAGCTTAATCTGACGCAAATTACCCGTATCGAACAATCTGTAAAATAGTTTGAAGACACGCCCTAGCAGCTTGCCACACGATATAACAAAATGTGACAACAAAAAGCGGCCTCCTGATCGTTATGTTCAGGGGAGCCGCCTTTTATGATGATTACCGTAACCGGTAGGGTTATCATTGCTTTGTTTCCTTTGTCTGCTATAGGGATTCAACGTTTTGACAAGGGAAAGTCTTAAAGCGTGCAGAGGCACAAAGTCCATTCTTTACATCCTTTTTCGGTATGGATTTGATACGGCATAGCTTGACTATACGATATCGATACGATTCCGCGAGCGAGTAGCTGAACAAGGGTAACTTTGCTCCTTGCTGGCTATCGCTTGCGCTCACAATACCCGGCAAAGCGTTTTGACATGTGCAACTGCAGCGGCTTGTATTTCTTCATACGTAACTCGATCTTGAATATAATAAGAGATAAAGCCAAGAATAGATAAAAACAAGCTCAGCGGCACCGTATGCATCGCTTCTAGCGAATGCTCATTCAAGTCCATATTGCCCCTTACGATGGACGCAAACACTTCAAAACAACGCGCTTGCTCAGCACGACAATAGCTCAGCAATTCTTCATCACGAATCATAAACATAATTTCATATTGATGCGCATTGTTCAACCCGAAACGGATAAATTCCAGCAGCAACCGTTCGACTTTACCGGTCTCGCCCTGTTCCGGCATATCTTTCACCTGATTGAGCAATTGACAGAGATGATCAAAATCCTCCATCACAATCGCATAAAACAATTCGGCTTTTTCCTTAAAATGATAATAAAGCGAACCATGACTGTAGCCCAGATGCTGACCAATACTTCGCATCGATATCGCCCGGTATCCTTTTGTCACAAACAGATGCCTGGCAGCTTCCAAAATTCTCTCTCTTGATAACTCCTGCTCAACCGCTCTACGCGCCATAGTGTGATTCCCCTTCAAGCAAGCATTTTGCATGATCCGTCCCGTGCAGTCGGTATCGGTAATGGTAATCAACTTGCCATTATCCGTCTACAATGGCATATCCCAGTTGCCATTCCCCAATCGCACTGCTGTCATGAACAGATACATGACGTCATCGATTGTTTCTTATCCAGTATCCCGCCGGATCATTTACTCTGTAAAATAGCGCTGTTCTCCCCGCGTAATAACGGACTGTCCCTGGGTAAGATCAGTCATCCATGCTTCAAACGCTTCCGCTTCACTTGCTACCGGAAGACAATTCAAAATGACTTTATCTGCAAATTCCGTTTCCCCCATGCGAATGTCACGATTACGCAGCTCATTTTCCAGTTTGCCAAGCCAAGTATAATCAATCTCGACCCGTACTTGTTGATGAAGCACACGGGTGATCGCTTGACCTGCCTCGATTGCCGCTACCGCACCGTCCGTATAAGCACGGATTAGACCGCCCGCTCCCAGCATAATGCCGCCAAAATAACGGGTGACCACAATGACGATATCTTGCAATCCCTGATTTTTGATCACCTCCAAAATAGGCTTGCCCGCCGTCCCGCTTGGTTCTCCGTCATCCGACTGACGCATCAGTTCACCGCGTGAGCCGATCAGATAAGCAGAGCAATTGTGCGTGGCATTCCAATGCTGCTTTTTGATGCGCTCGATAAATTCGAGTGCTTCTTCCTCTGTAGCGACCGGCTTGGAGTGACCGATAAATCGTGATTTTTTGATCACAATTTCCTTTTCACCGGCTTCTTGTATCGTTTTGTAGCGTTCTGGTTTGTCTGTTGTCATGATGTTCCTTTCCTTGTACAAGATCATTCTTGCCGATCGTATGAGGCAGAACAAACAGTAAATAATAGTAGTATATATTCATCCACAAATGCCGATAGTAGACCCGCATTCCGGCGCTCATCGCTTCATCGTTACTAAAGATATCATACAATATATTTAGGTATCAAGAAAGCAGCCCCCCGACACCCCGGTCAGAGAACTGCTTTCCTCATGAAGTTTATCCTATTTTACATCAAAAGTAGCCCGGTCGAAAAGACCTTTACAAAAGCTTCTTCCGCAAATTCCAGCAAATCGTCGTTCGATTATTCGGAAAGACGCGCTTCCAGCTCCGCTTTTTGCTTTTCAAAGCCCGGTTTGCCGAGTAAAGCAAACATATTCTTTTTGTAAGCTTCGACGCCTTCTTGGTCAAATGGGTTTACACCGGATAAATATCCGCTAATGCCACAAGCTTTTTCGAAGAAATATACGAGATAGCCAAACGTATACGGCGTTTGATCTTTAATATTTACGATCAAGTTAGGCACCTGTCCGTCTGTATGTGCCAGCAGTGTACCCTGGAACGCTTTTTTGTTAACGAAATCCAGTGTTTTGCCAGCCAGGAAGTTCAGACCGTCCAAATCTTCCGCGTCTTCTTCGATCGTAATATGGCTTGCCACTTCTTCCACCTGGATGACCGTTTCAAAAATGTTACGGCTACCGTCCTGAATAAATTGACCCATCGAATGCAAATCAGTCGAAAAATCAACCGCTGCTGGATAGATGCCTTTGTAGTCTTTCCCTTCACTTTCGCCATACAGCTGCTTCCACCATTCAGATACGAAGTGTAAGGATGGCTCATAGTTCACGAGAATTTCGATCGCTTTTCCTTTACGATGCAGTGCATTACGTACAGCTGCATACTGGTAGCTTTCGTTTTCAGCTACATTCGGGTTGCTGTATTGTTTGGCTGCCGCTGCTGCGCCATCCATCATGTCCTGAATGTTAATGCCTGCGGTCGCGATCGGTAGCAGACCGACAGGAGTTAGTACGGAATAACGTCCACCTACATCATCAGGGATAATAAAGCTTTCGTAGCCTTCCGCATCCGCCAATGTTTTCAAAGCGCCTTTGGCACGATCAGTTGTTGCATAGATACGTTTTCTCGCTTCTTCTTTACCGTATTTTTTCTCCAACTCAGCGCGGAAAATACGGAATGCAATCGCCGGTTCAGTCGTTGTACCGGATTTGGAAATGACATTGACCGAGAAATCTTTGCCTTCGATCGCTTCCAGCAAATGGTTCACATACGTGGAGCTAATATTGTTACCGGCAAAATAAATTTCCGGCGTTTTGCGTTTGTCTTTTGGCAGTACATTGTAGAACGAATGGCTCAGCATTTCAATCGCTGCCCGTGCGCCTAAGTACGAACCACCGATACCGATCACGATCAATACGTCGGAATCGCTCTGGATTTTAGCTGCCGCTTTTTGAATACGAGCGAACTCGTCTTTGTCATAGCTGTTTGGCAGATCGATCCAGCCGAGGTAGTCAGAACCTGCGCCTGTACCATTGTGCAACTGTTCATGCGCGAGACGAATCGGCTCGGCAAAATAATCCACTTCATGTTGAGCAACAAACGAAAGTGCTTTGCTGTAGTCAAATTTTACTGTGTTAGACATAATCAATACCCTCCCGCGAATACATTCTGTATGCAGCCTAAACTGTATGTAGCCTGAAGCTGCATCGTATCCCTGTACAGCCAGTCAACTCGTTCACGCCGACTGTACGGGGCAAACCCAATGTTAAGTATGACGCGATGCACGCTGCAATGCAAGCAGGTGCCTGCGCGCTTACAGCGATGTATCCCACTTAGTAGTCGTTATCACAATGATCGGCATGATGCTAAATGTATCAGCTGCCGGACGAATTAGGAATAGGAGCAGCAATAATCGGTAACCGTGCTAATTTCCAGCTTAAAGCGTGTATTAGCAGGCACCTCAAATGTCGCTTGACCATCGATATGCAGCCATTGTTCACTATCCGGCAGCAGCACAGACAGCTTGCCTGCCAAAATTTCCATCGTTTCATGACTGTCTGTACCAAATTCATACGAACCCGGCAGCATAATGCCCAGTGTGACTTTGCTACCATCCGGCAACAATACCGTTCTGCTCGTCACCTTGCCGTCATAATATACATTCGCTTGCTTGATTACCGTCACCTGTTCGAATTGGCTCATTGGTCATTCCGCTCCCTGCATTCATAATGGCATTGCCTTCAGGATCACCCAAAGTATAGTACCTAGACCGAAATTAATTTGAGGATTGAATCTGTTTTAAGGTCGTATTAATCAGGATTTCAGCACACAATCACAATCAAAATTAACATTTAACTTGGTCTAGGTAATAGTAGGCGTGTACGCAAACTTGGCGTATTGAGACATTCCCACTGCGCTACGGAATAAGAAGATGGACTCCCGTCTCGCACCGAAATCTACAGAGTAGGAGAGAAGGTAGATTGCCGTGCTCAAAAGAGGTAAGGTCTTTTGCTGCGCAAAACCCTCTGTTCATTACACCTTGTGTTTGGAAACTACAAACACTAAAGTCGCCCTTCCGCCTTCTTCCTTCCCACAGTGAAGTGCTGCTCGCAGCATACGAAGTTTCGTACACGCCCTAGCAAAAAGGCGCAGGACGGCGCTTCGCCACTCCTACGCCTTGTAAGCAATTCATTATACCCAAATGCGGACGATCAAATGTCCGTTACAGACATTTGATCGAATCGATCGCTTGAAGCGATACGACTCCGCAACCGTTTAAGCGATTGTCCGCAAATTAAGACAGCAAGCCTTTTACTTTTTGCACAACATTGTCTACTGTAAAGCCGTATTCAGCGATTACGCGGTCACCAGGAGCGGAAGCGCCGAATGTAGTAATACCGAGGATCGCGCCTTTATCACCAACATAACGTTCCCAGCCGAATGTTTGTGCCATTTCAATCGCCAGACGAGGTTTTACGTCAGGCAGCAGTACGGAATCTTTGTATGCTTGATCTTGTTTTTCGAACAGTTCCCAGCTTGGCATGCTGATGACGCGCACTTCAATGCCTTCAGCCGCAAGTGCTGCTTGCGCTTTGACAGCCAGTTGCACTTCGGAACCTGTTGCGATCAGTTGCGCTACCGGTTGACCCGCTTTTGCATCGGATACAACATAAGCACCTTTTTTGATGTTTTCGCGTACGCCTTCTGTTGTACCTGCCAAAATTGGCAAGTTTTGACGAGTCAGCACGAGCGCGATTGGGCCGCCTTTGTTTTCGATCGCATGTGCCCATGCAGCCGATGTTTCGTTACCATCCGCAGGACGGATTGTAGTCAGACCTGGAATGATACGCAAGGAAGCGAGTTGCTCGATCGGCTCATGCGTAGGGCCATCTTCACCGACAGCGATACTATCGTGAGTCAGCACATACGTTACTGGTAGCCCCATCAGCGCAGCTAGACGTACAGCTGGACGCAGGTAATCGGTAAATACGAAGAATGTACCGCCGAATACTTTGATACCGCCATGCAGAGCGATACCGTTCATTGCACCTGCCATCGCAAATTCGCGAACGCCGAAGTAGATGTTACGTCCAGCGCGTGTTTCCGGTGTGAAGTTGTCAAGACCTTTCAGGTGAGTCATCGTGGAGCTTTCCAAGTCGGCAGAGCCGCCTGCCAGCTGAGGAACACCATTAATCAGACCGTTCAGCGCATTACCAGAAGCGACGCGTGTAGATACCGCTTTGTCTTCTGTACTATAGAACGGCAGTTCTTTATCCCAGCCATCTGCCAGGTTTCCGGAAAATGCGGACTCAAATTGAGCTGCCAGTTCCGGATGTTCTTGTTTGTATTGAGCAAACATATCGTCCCACGCTTTGTTCGCTTCTACGCCGCGTTCTTTCACTTTGGCAAAATGTTCGCGAACTTCTTCCGGTACGTAGAAATCTTCTTCATATGTCCATTTGTAAAATTCTTTGGTCAGTTTTGCTTCTGCGGAACCGAGTGGGCTACCGTGTGTACCGCCATGACCGCCGATACCTTGTTTGTTTGGGCTACCGTAACCGATCACCGTTTTCACTTCGATCAGCGTTGGGCGGGATGTATCAGCTTTAGCTTCCGCCAATGCCGCTTCGATTGCCGGCAGATCGTTACCGTCTTCTACACGCAGCACTTGCCAGCCGTATGCGCTGTAACGAGCTTCCACGTTTTCGGAAAAAGACAGATTCGCTTTACCGTCCAGCGTAATATCGTTCGAATCGTATAGCATGATCAGTTTGCCCAGTTTCATATGACCTGCCATTGAAGCTGCTTCACTTGCTACGCCTTCCATCATATCGCCATCACCACAGATTGCATAAGTGAAATGATCGATTACGTTAGCGTTGCCTTTATTATAAGTAGCTGCCAGATGCGCTTCAGCGATTGCCATCCCTACTGCCATCGCTACACCTTGACCGAGTGGGCCAGTCGTTGCGTCCACACCTACTGTGTGACCGTATTCTGGGTGACCTGGCGTTTTACTGCCCCATTGACGGAATTGTTTGATTTCGTCCATTTCCAGACCGTAGCCGGACAGATGCAGCAAGCTGTACAATAACATGGAACCATGACCTGCGGACAGCACGAAACGATCGCGGTTGACCCAAGTCGGATTTGCCGGATTATGTGTCATCGTTTTAGCGAACAGTTGATAGCCCATTGGAGCGGAACCCATTGGCATACCAGGGTGTCCAGAATTGGCTTTCTCGATTGCATCGATGGAAAGTGTACGAATTGTGGAAATCGACAGATTGTCCACATTAGAGTTTTCGGATTTACTAATGCTTTGTTCTTGCTCTTGTTTCTTGTCAGTCATGTTAATCCTCCTCATTCTTCTTGGTAAAGCGAGGTGCTCGGCTCTTATTTCATCTGAAACAAGATCGTTTATTCCGTTGGAGTAAGTTCCAAATGAAATATGTCCCTTGAGTCTTTCAATTTGACTTATTAACCCTTTGTCCATTGTAACACTTGTTGCGGAAGTTTACCATATCGTTATTTCACTCTTTGTATTTATACCCAATATTGCAGACGCTAAAAGGGAGGATTCCATTTTGAAACGAATGATTGGACAAGGTTTACTCGCTGGATTGGTAAGTGGAATCGTGCTCGGCTTGCTGCTCAAAGCGGTACAATATGCGACAGGTGCACTGGTGTATACGCTATTATTAAATATCGATTTCGTACCACTATTGCCTCAACGATTGCCGGAGACATTTGAATTCGCGCTTCATCTAGTTGTTGCGCTAGCTCTCGGTGTGCTATACCGATTTGGAATCGAATACTGGCGCCATCCGTGGCTCGCCGGCATCGCGATCGGCGCCGCTTCGTCATTGCTGTTTTTTCCGCTGACTATGCTATCAACCCGCGTGCCTGAGATAACGGATATGACCGCTTATATGTACTGGCTAGCAGGGCATCTTGTGTATGGCGCTGTGCTAGGTATGATGGGACGGACGATTATACGCTAATTGCGAGTCTGCGAGTCTGCGAGTCTGCGAGTCTGCGAGTCTGCGAGTCTGCGAGTCTGCGAGTCTGCGAGTCTGCGAGTCTGCGAGTCTGCGAGTCTGCGAGTCTGCGAGTCTGCGAGTCTGCGAGTCTGCGAGTCTGCAAAATTTTAATTTCAGGATAGTGAATTTGCAAACATTTTATGCAACGGCAGCTCTATTTTTAACGCCGAGTCTATATGAACGAACTTACGGCATTATGAAAGTAACATATTAACGTTAAACAGGTATTAAAATGATCCGTCGTTGAGCGAATAATCTATCGAGAGCCGTAATATGCACCATTTAATAGTAATTTGATAATTGGTTGCGACATTGTATTCGCTTGTGACGGTATACTTGATTTGTGATTTTGGACTCGTCTGTTTGTTCGTAAACGATCCTGCTATTGCGGTATCAATCAAACAAAACGATAAACAAAAAACCTCCTGCTACGATCGTTGCCGTATGTCAGGAGGTTTTGTTATGACATTTTAATTAAATACGACCGTTTTGTTCTGGTGAACGAGAATGCGGTCTTCGGCATGCCATTGCACAGCACGCGCCAGCACAACACGTTCGATCGTACGCCCGATGCGCTTCAGTTCGTTTACGTTGTCACTATGACTAACACGCTGTACGTCCTGCTCGATGATCGGCCCGCCATCCAGTTCTTCGGTAACATAGTGCGCTGTTGCGCCGATGATTTTCACACCGCGATCGTATGCCTGTGCATATGGCTTACCGCCAACAAATGCAGGCAAAAACGAATGGTGAATATTAATAATCCGGTTGCGATAATGCTCGATAAACGATGGCGAAATAATTTGCATATAACGCGCTAGCACGATCACATCGATATCTGAACCGATCACTTCCAATTGACGACGCTCTGCTTCTTGCTTCGTATCGGCAGTAACCGGAATATGATGGAATGGAATGCCAAACGATTCCACATAACCGCGCATATCGTTGTGGTTGCTCACCACCATAGCGATTTCCGCATCCAAATCACCGGCTTGCCAGTGCCAGAGCAGTTCAACCAGACAATGATCTTCTTTGGAAACGAAAATCGCTAGCCGTTTTTTGCGACTTACTTGATTGATCGTCCATTTCATCTGGAAACGTCCGGCAATTTCTTCAAAGTTTTGTTGCAGCGATGCCAAATTATCGGCAAGCTGTGGCAGATCAAACTCTACCCGCATAAAAAACATGCCACCATCCGGGTCCATCGTATATTGATCAGATTGCACAATATTTGCTCCATGCTCATACAGGAACTGCGACACCGCCGCTACAATACCCGGACCGTCCGGGCAAGAAATTAGCATACGTGCACGGTTATCCTGCGGTTCGCGTGCAGATCGGTTTTGTTTAACATGTACTTCCATAATACATTCATTTCCTCCTTAAATAGCTATACCACGGGCATATCAACTGATTCGACTTATACAACATAGTCGGACGTAAATAAACTGTATCGAACAGTGTGTAAAGCAGTTTGAACACATGCCCTCACCCATATGGCAAAATATCTTATATTACAATCTATGTGATATGCCACGCAAAGTAAATAGATTTCTTGCCGTTTAGCCAGAAATCAACTATTTTAATATACCGCATTAAAGCGAAAAAGAACACAAGCAAAAATAATCCCGACAATAGCCGGGAGGAGTGAATTCTAGTTGCTTGACCAGCTTACATTCAATGTCTGATTGGCTCTATCGTATGAAAAATACACTGAATCGTAGCAGGAGAATATGTCTGGTCTGCAATATCAAACTGCCTATTTAACGCGGTCAGCCTACTAGGTGGTGTCTTCCAACTGTCCTACATATTATTTATTGTTCACAAAGGTTAGAAATAAGACCCTGTGCAGCTTAGTCTGACGCAAATTACCCGGATCGAACGATCTGTAAAGTAGTTTGAAGACACTGCCTAATAGATTGTCTCCATTAAAAATCAGGTTCGAACGTACCTGAATACGTTCATAATCAAGCGATGATGACAAAGACATACCCTGAATGTATAGGAGACAGCCTACTAGTAGTCTGTCTCAAATGTAAATTGTGTTGGAACGTACGTTAACCTATTCATCATCAAGCAATGGTTAGATCGACAAACCGTAAATGTATTTGAGACAATCTACTAGTAGGTTGTCTCAAATGAAAATTGTGTTTAAACGTCCCTAAATCGATTCAGCACCAAGCCATTGTTGGATCGACAAACTGTAAATGTATTCGAGACAAGCTACTAGTACTAAGTCATTTGCTGTTTATAGAAGCAATAGTTAATCAACGAATAACCGCATAACGATCGTGCTGCCTTAAACAAAATAAGGCATGACGCAAATTGAATGAGCCATATCTAGAACATCGTTTAACATAAACTAAACGCATCGCATAGTCTGTAACGCAATTTGCAGACATACCCTAACCCATTGTTCATTTGAATGTTGAAGTCATTGCGAATCCATATTTACAGTGATCCATTCAAGCATAAGTATAAGCGTAATGATGAATCCCACGTGTAAATATTAAGACCTTTCACTAAAGCGCCTGCTTACCTGCAAGCCAGGCGATCAAACGTGCATTGATCTGTTCCTCGCGCAACGTAGCAAACAGTCCAGCTTCAGCAACCAGATCATACAAACGCTCCAATGGCTCACGCGGATCGGCTTTGCGTGCTTTGGCATCATTTTTCAGTACCGCCCATGTGTCCAGCACATACGTACGCGCATCAATGTCTTTTCCGTCAAAGAAATGATGCAGCTTGCCCACATCATCGACAAACTCATTGCCAAAACGCCCGGCAACATCGCCGCGCAGTAACGCAATTTCGATCTCGTACATTGGATGCTGCTTTTTGACATCTTTTCCAATCCACGGTGTTTCCAAAATAAACGGACGTCCTTGCAACTGCTCATGGTGCACGATACGTTGGATCGCCTCGTAACCAATCCAACCGGAACCGATCGGTGTATGACGGTCTTTACCTGCACCGACCGGATTTTTACTGTCGTTCACATGCACAACCGTAATGCGATCAAGCCCAACGATCCGATCAAACTGTTCCAGCACACTATCTAGATTGTGCACCAGATCATACCCTGCATCATGCGTATGACAAGTATCAAAGCAGACCTTCAGACGCTCATTATGCGGCACAAGCTCCATAATGCGAGCGATTTCTTCAAAGCTGCGCCCCATCTCCGTTCCTTTTCCAGCCATCGTTTCCAACGCGATATTCACATCGGTTTCACGTACACCAGCCAGCACCTGCTCCAAACCAGCCGCGATCCGCTTGATGCCATACTCGGCATCCATATCGGTAAATGCACCTGGGTGCAGCACAATATTATGTACACCAATTTCATGGGTACGATGAATTTCTTCCTGCAAAAAGTTTACAGCCAGTTCGTACGTATTTTCTTTGTATGAACCAAGATTAATAATATACGGAGCATGAACGACAATTTCTTCGACGCCCATCGCATCCATCTTCGCTTTGCCTTCTTCGATAAACATCGTGTCCATAGGCTTACGGCGCGTATTTTGTGGTGCTCCGGTATAGATCATGAACGAACTCGAGCCATATTCATCCGCCTCATTCGCTGCACTGAGCAATCCTTTATTTGAAAATGATACATGAGAACCTATTTTTAACACGTTCTTTTCCTCCTTGATGAAAGCAACTCTGTCCTTGCTGATGACCGATCGATTGTTGATTAAGCTTCATTTAGAGAAAGCATCAGTCGAATCTCACCTATTTTAACGTGAATATTGCCAGAAAGCCAGAAATCGTCCATGAATAAATGATAAATGTTATGGCAGGTCAGTAAGGGGCATTCGTGGGTAATACATCATAGGGTAGCTTGGATTAGTAGCTTGTCTCCATTAAAATCAGGTTCGCACGTACATCAATACATTCATGATCAAGCGATGATAACAAAGACATACCTGAATGTATATGATACAAGCTACCAGTAGGATGTCTCAAGTGGAAATTGTGTTTGAACGTACCTTAACCTAATTCATCATCAAGCAATGGTTAGATAGACAAACCGTAAATGTATTTGAGACAATCTACTAGTAGGCTGTCTCAAATGAAAATTGTTTTTAAACGTCCCTAAATCGATTCAGCACCAAGCGCTGGTTAGATCGACAAACCGTAAATGTATATGAGACAAGCTACTAGTAGCTTGACCGCGTTAAATAAGCAGTTTGATATTGTATAGCAGCGATGTTCTCAGGCTACGGTTCCAGTGTATCTTTCGTAAGGTGTAGTCAGTCAGACACTGAATTTAAACTGGTCAAGGTACTACGGCGTGTCTTCAAACGGCTTCATAGTCAGTTCGATGCGCTTTTTTCATTAGATTACGCTTGTATACACAGCTCAACTCACTTAAAACGCGACCCACTTGAATAATAAAATGACAATGCTGAAGGTTTGAAGACACTACCTAGTAGCTCGACCAACTTATAGGTGCTGTTTGATCGCCACCATCATATGACATAGGTCTGCATCGTACTATAGACTTCTCTAGCCTATATATGACAGTAAACTCCACATTTAGTGCGGTCAGCCTACTCATAATCTGACCGCTTTAAATATATAGTTTAAAATCATTCACATTACCGCTATAAATAAGGACATACAGTGGATTCAAAGCCAATACTGAAGGCAGTCAATCTACTAATAGCTTGTCGTAAGTACATTTACAGTCTGTTTATCTAACAATCGCTTCAAATGGTCAAGTTTTAAGTGAACTGAGCTGCATGCACAGCATCTTCCAATGACAATAAACTACATCGAGCAGTTCATAAACCAGTTCGAAGACATGTTCTCGGGTTTGCACATATTGTATACATGTATATTTAATTTCAGGCATCATATAACTTCATGTATACACTTTGCCACGTTTCAAACACGATGCTCCAAACGTTTATCGTACCTATGCAAATTCAAACATTTTTAGCAATTTGAATTGAGACCATATTCATTATTAAAATCCAACATCCAACCAAGGGGGAATTGTTATGAAAATTGTAATATGTGGCGGTACCGGCTTTGTCGGTAAACATCTCGTTCCACACTGGCTTCATGAAGGGCATGAAATTACGATTGTGACCCGTGAGTTGACACCTGAACGTTCAGCAGCACAAAGAGTTCATTACATCACATGGGATGATCTGGAACAACATCCGGAACAAATTGAAGGAATCGATGCGCTTGTCAATTTGTCCGGCGAATCGTTAAACCAACGCTGGACGACCAAAACGAAGCTGGATTTGGTTGAATCGCGGATGCGTACCGTCAACATCGTATCGAAGTCGCTGGAAAAATTGCAGCATAAGCCTGAAGTTGTCGTACAAGCAAGTGCGATGGCGATTTATGGGACGTCCGACGATGAAACATTTGATGAAAGCAGTGAGCGCCGGACGATGAATTTCCCTTCTAGCCTGGCAGAGCAATGGGAGGCTGTAGCAGACAGCATTAAAGATGTGCGTCTGATCAAACTACGGATCAGTCTCGTACTTGGCAAAGATGGCGGTGCCTATCCATTGATGAGCCTGCCTTACAAATTGTATGCTGGCGGTAAAATAGGCTCTGGTCATCAATGGGTATCGTGGATTCATATTCATGACATGGTACGATTGATTGATTTTTGCATTAAAAATAAACAAGTAGAAGGTCCTGTCAACGCATCTTCACCAGGCCCTGTACGTTATGGCGAATTTGGCGCTACATTGGCTAAAGTAATGCACCGTCCACACTGGTTCCATGTGCCTTCATTTGCGATCAAGCCTGTACTAGGTGAAATGTCAGTCATCCTGTTGCAAGGTCAACGAGTGATCCCACAAAAAGCATTGGATCACGGCTTCACTTTCCGTTATCCGGATTTGCGCTCCGCTATTACTGACCTGGAAAGCAAGGAAGTGGCAGTGCACGAGAATAAACGGGCTTGATGTAGCAGCCTTTTATGTTGACGTAACGGCATTTTATTATGAAGTTATAGTTTGAATGTTATAAAGTTATAGTTTTTGTAAGCGGTTGAACGCTTTAAATATTAATTTCCACTTTTCATATATACTTTTATACTGTTGTGAATACGAATTTGAAATGACCGCAAAATTTAAATTAAGTATGGTCAAAATAGTCAACGTTAGTGTATGCACAAATGTATTGAAACGTTCAATAGATCGTTTGATAAGTGGAGCGTTTAATCATTTGATCGTTTGAGAAGACGAAAATTACATTATTTAACAGTTGTTGAAGATGAGCATTGCCAAAACGCAATCGTCATAACGATTTAGTGACTGTTTGTAATGACAATGACCCGCAATTTATGAAAGGCTCCAGTGCCTGTGTTTTAAGGTAACAGAATGGATTTCAAATTGCGGGCATTGGTGTGAATGCTATACAGTTGCAAAAGTTTGTGTAAGCTGAAAGGGCTACTTTTAATTATGGTATAGCTATATGATCTTTTCTGTAATTGTTGGTGTAATGCTGTTCTACTGCTTTTTTACTACTTGTTGGTGCTTGTTTAATGCTTGCTCAAGGCTTCTTTATTGCTCGTTTCCATATTGCTATCGTTCAATTTTGCTTATTTTATTGCTTCATTGTTATCGTATATGCTTAGTTACTTCTAGTTTGACTTTTTACTTTTCACGCTTCTACTTTCAAACTAAAATTGCTACGTTATGCTTTACTATAATTGTTGAGACTAATGTAATGATTGGCTGATTGTATGGACACTCTATCATCTGTTATTCCTGTATGGAATAGACACTCAACATAAACAATTGCAGTATAAAGTTGTATAGGTACAGACGGTAGAGCTATAAATTGTGGACATAACACTGTTCATTTTCAGCTCGTACATAATCATCACTCCATACTAGACAACAGTATTTAAAACTACTCCATATTTATTCTCCAAGCTATAATTTATTAGCTGCATCCATGTGTCCTACTGTTCAGCCGTTCAGCCGTTCAGCCGTTCAGCCGTTCAGCCGTTCAGCCGTTCAGCCGTTCAGCCGTTCAGCCGTTCAGCCGTTCAGCCGTTCAGCCGAAGTGTATACACCGTTCTTGCTATTGTAAAGCTTTCTCCATCCTGTATAGGATACGTTTTATAAGGAACGAGCGATTCGTCTTTGAGTTGAGTGCCATTACGTGAACCGAGGTCTTTAATGAACACATTTCCACTGCGCACTTCCAGTTCCACATGGTTGCGTGACGTTCCGAGCGATTGTTCGCGATAATGAACTCCATCCTCCGCTCGTCCGATAATAAAGCTTCCATTTCGTAAACGAATCGACTCACGCCCGTCTCCCTCTTGGTCATGACGTTCCAGATAGCCGCGAAACTGCTCACCATTTGTAGCTGTCTGCGGAGGTGCTTGATGTGCATCCAGCAGTACAGTTGCCATATGTGAAGATAATGTTTCTGTAAATGCGTCGCCAAACATTACATCACCCGGCTCAGCATATCCTACTCCCCTCCAAGGCTCACTATACATCGTAGACTGCTCTGACCGATGAACATTAGCTGCAACAGCAGCGGTTCCATGCTGCATACTAGTGTACGATGCTGCTTTCCTGTCTGGCAAACGATCATCCATCATTTCTGGATCGTCGTATGCAACATGACTTTCATGCATTTCAGGCATATTTCCGGAAGTTGATCGGGTAAAAGAGCCAAACAACTCAGCCACACTTCGTTCTCTTTGCGATGCTTGTTCCTGCGACGAACGTGGATGTGCATTAGTATTAGCAATAGGCGCAGCACTGTACTCTCTCCCAGACTGTGTAGTTGCAGGCATACCTTTTGCGGTAGTAGCGCTAGTACCAACTGTAACTTCCTTGTTCCAGCGCCATTGTTCCTGTACAGATCGTTCATTTTGTTGGCTAGCTTTACTCCCAAATTGCAGCGGTTTAAGTGGAGCAGCAAAGCTTGCATTTGTTGACTCTGCTTGCGGTTTTAGTTGTGGCTTTATTGAGAGCTTCCCTTTAATCAGCAAATATAAGATCAGTATGACCGCAAGTGTTAGTGCAGAACATCCATATAACATCAGCTCATTGCCATGCTCCATATATCCATACCGCCAGATCATCGCAATCAGCAGTAAGCTACCTGCCAGAAGATAGGTACGATAGGAGGATGGCAGCTTGTTAGCCTTTGTTTCCATCTGGTCTGTAGGCTTGTCATGTGGATGACTGCTCGGTGCAACTTGCTTTTTTTTGTTTGCGAAAAATAAAGATGCAGCAGTACTAGCTTTTCTACTGGCGGAAGCAGCTTGATCAGTGGACGACTGACCTGCTATCCTCCCTGTAGGTTTAAAAGCATCTGTATGGGGAGACATCGTTAGACCAGCTTGTATCGGTTGCCCGGTAACGGCATTATCTGTTGGCTTGGTTACTCTATCTGTTGACGAATCGAACCGGTGTGATGCAGGCGGAGGATTACCGGAGAAGCTATAAAGCTCCGTTTTCATATTGGATGGAACATCTGTATTGGCATGCATGTGCATTGAACGTTCTATCGGCTCATATGTCCAATTATGATCATCCGTATGCGACAAATATGGCTTTTCGGCTAATCTATCTTGTCCGTCGCTAAACCGCTGCTCTCCAGCAAGCTCGCTTAGCAATAGTTGTTTTAGGCTCGCAAGTGTAAACTGTTCCTGCTGACAATGGCGCAAAATTTGCTGTACTACATTGCCATAAAGTTCGCGTACCGTAATAATCCATTGCGAAGCAAGCTGACTGATCTGCTCCTGTACCGACGTATCGGTCAGCGACTCCAACACAGGCACATACGTTATATATAATCGTCCTGCTTGTAATGTGCCTTCGATAAACATATAGTCTTCATTCAATACATAATTGGGCAATGACAGCATATGCTGGTTCGCTTCCTCAAGCGTCGTAACGAGTTGCAGCAGCAAACCTAAATATTCGGCAATCCCGATCGCTTCACTTTGCAAACAATGTTTTAGCATTCGTTTACCTGTAATATCGTAGCGAAGTTGCGACATCATATTCAGATCATGCAAATGCAACTGCAATACCCCCTGTATACGACTGGACAACATCATACCTGTTTGCGTGCGACTTAGCTCAGCTGCCTGAAAGCCTTGCTCTCTATCGATAATCATAAATGTTTTACCATCTTGGATAAAATCCTGCACCAATATGCTGCCCATGAACGCAATCCCCTCCTTGCTCCGTTCCGATTTTGCAATCGGTTAACATGTGTACGCAAACTGATTCGCCTGTTAAAGTAAAACGACATCATGTATCGAATATAAAAGTTACAGCTCTAACTATTCCAGCGAAATGAAATGGACTCGATACTATTAGCGATTTGTTCGCCGTTTGCCTATATCATATACATCGTAATACAGCAAATTTACACATACAGATAACAAAAAATTACACCTGGCAATACAGCCGTCATAAACGGGAATGTTAAATATTGTTGCTGTTCTATCTGATCCGGACGAAGCGGCTGCTTCCATAACAAAGCTCCACTGATCCGCCACAATACGGTGCGCATGCGCACGATCGTTTCCCGCCGCCAGATCATAATGACAATTCCGATCAGCCCGGCAAACAAAATCGAATACATCATCACTTGCGCTGTCATCGCGATCCCAAACCATGCACCAATGCCAGCAAATAATTTTACATCGCCCGCTCCAACTGCCCGCATCATATGCAATAACAGCATGATGCCAAACCCAAGCACAATGCCTTTACTAGCAAACCATATCCCGTTCAAGCCAGCATTCATAATATGATACAAAAGCCCGCTTAGCACAAAGATCAAATTAAGCAGATTCGGAATTTTGCGGGTACAGATATCCGTCCAACATGCCCATAAAATAAAAATCCCACTGCCTATAAATATCATTTCCATTTCAGCTAACTCCTTTATGGGCGATACAAACAGTACAGGCTCGTTTGCCATTGTGTTGCTTCGCTTTTTCCAAATAGCTACAACTTACTGTTCATATTATCGTGACGGATAAGCTCCGCCGCTCGCAGGAGCAGGCATGACCGGGCGACCATCATACGTCGCAATTTCAAATGTACCACGAATCTTTTGCCCATCTGCTGTCGTCAACACATACGTTGCCCAACCAGCAGAAGCGGAGGATGGAATTTTCCATGTCCAAATCACATTTCCGTTTGCATCAGCGGTAGCTTCGCCTAGTCCTTGCGCTCTGCTAACACCGCTTTTGTAATGCACTTCCAGCTTGACACGGGCATTTGCCGGTGCTGTCGCCGCAATCGAAATGAGCGATTCGGGATGAGCAGGATGAGGCACCGATACGACCCGTACGCCTGTCTCCTCTTTACTATCATCACCGGATGCCGCTTCTCCTTCTCCGGTATCACCGATCCATAATCGTTCTGTCGCTCGCGCCTGCAACACGATCGGTTTGAAAATGAGCGGTATACGAAATGGCAGCTCATAGCTCAGCTCGACCCCAAAATAAGGATCGCCCGTAAAATCAGGCACCGTCACCTCGGTCACATGAATAAGTTCATAATCAAGTCCATGATCCGCAGAAATGTGCTGGATGAGCGGTTTGATCGCTGAATCCAGCGCAGCGGCAGCAGCCTGATTTTTAAGCTGACGCAGACGGGTATCACCTGTACTCGCAACATCTTGAATCCAGTCGCTTAGCGGCGGTGGAAACGTGGAGCCATATTGAGCGGCAAGATCGGTAAGGCTCAGCTTTTGCATCAGCGGCGCATTATCGATCGCCTGTGCAGCTGTCTTGACCGGATACATATGGGTTGCCACATATTTTGCTGTGTCTGAAGCAGCACTGTTAAGCGCTGTCGATAGCAATGTCATATGCACGATGTATACTAGGAAAATAGCCACAAACAAAAAAATAGGCATGACCATTGCCGCTTCCAGCACTATACTGCCATGTTGTTCGCGACGCAGCTTTTTTACGCGCTTAATAACTGTAATCTGCCTGTTGATCCGCATAATATACACCCTGTTCTACTGAACTGTTTCTATAACCGGATTGCAACATATTAGTAATGCCCGGCAAAAACCATATTTTCATCCCTGTATGTACAGATGCTGTCGCATACGTATCTCGTTCTTGCGGATTGATCTGTGTGTTGTAGCGAATGAGCGCCAGCATACGGGACATTTTCTGTTCTTTGTTCGTTTGTAACAAAAACAAGCGTAAATAATCACGATAGGCAAACTCCACTTTCCAATAATCCGACAAATTCGTATAACCTTTGCTAAACAGATCAATCATATCGAGCACGGCGCGCTCAGCGCCATAAGCGATTCCCGCCGCCAGCACAGCGAGCGGATGTCCTAAACGTGCATTTTTCACCAACCCTTCTGCGATACGAATCGCCAGTCGCACACCAAAAATTTCGCTATACGCAGCCGTCAGATTAGCGACCGGGCCATTAAAACCGTAAATAATATATTCCAACTGCTGCTGATCAATCGTAAGCATCGTTAGCGCCTCTTGTGCACTACCGCTGTTGGACACATCGTTAATCGGAAAATCACCTGCCAATGACGCATCACGTTGCTTGACAGAATCGAGCAAATTGCCCCACATCATCACATCAAACGGTTCAAAATAATGGATCGCATATTCATTCATAAAAAACTCATTCCGGCTTTTCATCAGCACATCAGACACACCGCCAAACATCATATCCATCGCACCCATCGATTGCTGGCTTTCATCATAAGGATCGCTGTTTAGCGATTGAGTAGTGGCTGTAGTGCCACCTGTCCCCTTATTAAATTCCAGATTCGATTCATAATAACGATCGACCTCATCAAAGCTTACGTTAGCGGCTGTTGCGCCCGCTCCAAGCGCGGTGATCGTCGCGATTAGTGCAGTTGCTTTTTGCATCGATTGCTTCGCCTTTTGCTCATTGGCGGCAACCGTATCCGTACCGGCGCGAGCGGTATCGATATCGTGCTCAATTTTACCGAGCGCCCCTGAAGGCGACTCCGGTTTGCCCATATAAGCTTGCCTATACGTTTGCAGCAAATGGGCTGCCGCTATCGTTCGGGATGCTAATACTGACGTACTGCCGGATGTGCGTCTAATCTGCTGCTGTGCTTCTCCAACGGCAATTCGTATCGCATCCTTAATCGCCGCATAATCGGCATGCTGGCTCGTATAATTTGTTTCCATTCGCTGCATCAATTCGTCGGACAACACAAGCTGATCCAAATTTTTGCGTAGCTCGGCAATCTGAGCTTCTGCCGAAGCATTTGCTGACCCATTTGTGCTGCCTGGTGTGCGGGTCGTGCTAACCCGATCATATGAAGCATTTGCGGAACGACTTCGTGCTTGCTTAATAATCGTCGCGATTTTTTGATTTTGTTCGCGGATCGTTTGCATCAAACGAACGGCTTGTTTGTATGTAGACTCATGAGTGATCATAAGCGCATTCGTTTTGGGCATTACTTTATCGATTAACGATGCAGCATTGCTTTGGTAATTGGCTATCTTTTCGGTATAGAGCGCTGATTTTTTTTTCTTTTTGCGCTTTTGATCTTCAGAGATTTTGGAAGCATAATCAGCAAATTGAGCGGCAATATCGGCAAGCGATTGAATCGAGCCGATATTTCGGGAAGCGATGCTGTTTGATGCCGGATACATGACCATCTTTGCCAATACATGCACATCTAGCGCTGTGTTTTTCTGTAATGCAATCAAATCGTTGATCGCCTGCTCTCTTTTTTCATAAGGGATACGCACCGCATTCAGCACATCGACCGTTTGTGTTGTCTCTTTCATAATCGCAGACATACCGCGCAGCTTTTCTACCACTTCAACGGTAAAGTCGATCGGCGCTTTATACTTCATTTCTTCCTGTACTTGTCCGTTAAATACATCATATTTACCGAGCGGCCTACTCATCGCGATTGAAGTTTTATCTATTTGTAACGGAATAAGATTGAAGCTGTTGTCGATATCGGTATAACTCAAATTGTCGGCTACCGCTGTATCGAGCAAACTCGCCGCATTGCTTGCACCAAAAGCGAATAACCCATATCGTATCTGAAACTCAGGCTCATAAGCAGACATCACCGAGCGCACCAACGTATGAGTTAACCGTTCAGCTTGCACCTGCATCGCCGCAATCCGGGCATAATCGATAAACACCGCCGTAAACATAAACACACCAGCAAGCACAACAATCATAAAAATCGTTACCGCACCACGGGCATCAGCCATTCGATGCCATAACAACCTCACCCGGCTACGCCATACGTTCGTGCCAACTGTACGCCTTATTGTATTCATAATCCCTCCACTGCATATTTCCATCATTCATACATCTGCATCGTATAATCGTTCGTACTAGCATCATGCTTACATACCAAACCATTGCAAAATAGCGCCTGCTTTATCCAATTGCAATGCCGGTCCTGCTCCCCCTTTCGCTTTGGCTGCATAATAACGCATCAGCTCTACATTACGGATATACTCAACTGGCTCTACAATGACTGCGCCCGCACGAATTTGCGAATGAAGCGAGCGGTTCAGCATTCGTTCCAGCGGTGGCACAAACAGCGGACGGGACAATGTCGTTTCAACCGAACGTACTAACATTCCATTGTTGTATTGCACCGTTCCATTCATTCCACGAGGAACCCATGTGGAAGCCGCAGCCAGCTTTTTCTCAGGCAATGATCCGCCACCTCCACTTGGAATAAAAACTTTAGCCTCATTTGCCGTACCCGCCCAGCCAAATAGTTTGCTCAGCATTTCGTCTTGGGTAAGCCTCCAATACAGCCCATCGTGTTCACCTTCGGCAAATGCACCGGTATACGGATTTTTGTAACTGTTATCCCACGAATAAGCTGCACGCTCCGATGTTTTGGCAGCGGCTTGTTTTAACATCGTATTTTGATACAAATACATGCAAAACAGCATCATGAGCAGTGTCGTCAACAGGATGATGGGAAATACGGCAGAAGCTTCAATCGTGAAGCTTCCGCGCGCACTGCTCCAAAAGGATCGTTTGGTCATCGTATTATTCGGTAAACTCTTTACTTTGGCTATCCATATAATTCAGCATAGTGGTAACGACTTGTGTAATTTTGTTTTTAAAAGCAAGCGCAATAATCAAAATAACCGCCACGATGAGCACCATTTCCAGCGTGCCAATACCATCTTCCTGCTGCCAAAAACTTTTCATTCCATTACCAACGAGTGTAAATACAGATGTCATTTCGTATCCCCCTTACATATTCATCATCATAAATGCCGGCGTTCCGACCAAAATCATTACTATTACAAAAATCATTACCATCGGTAATACCATCTTCGAAGATGCCTGCTCTCCACGTATACGGCTAACCGCTTTACGTTTATCCCATAACGTACGGGATAACTCGCGTAATGCCAGTCCAAACTCACCGCCTCCACGGCGGAAATTCAGCAACACAGTCGTTGTAAATACCGACACTTCCTGTACGCCACAGCGCTTGCTGAATGATTCTAATGCTTGTTGAAACGGATATCCGTTCTCCAGCTCATTTAACATCTGGAACAGCTCGCGATAGAGCGGATGGGTGGATGCGCTTCCTTGCTTACGCTGTACACAGCGTATGATCGCACGCTGAGCCGTTTCGCCTGCGCCCACAAGCAACACAATTTTGTTAAGCAGCTCCGGCAGCTCCATCAAAATCTCCTGCTCACGCTCTTGCACTTTTCTTTGCAAATCACGTATAAGCGAAGCAGACAAGACGAGCGCCAGTAAAGTGCAGAGCACAAGCCAGTTTACACTACCATCGTTCAGCGCTGACACGACACAGCCTCCTGTTAGCAGCAGCCAGCAATAACCTACCATTTCGGCAATGTACAACAATGTTCGTTCTCCGCTCAAATGGACCCCGAATCCTTTTTGAATATAGCTTTGAATACGATAAAATATACCGGGAAAACGAGCTACAAATCGAACCTTTTCAAGCAGCACTAACGATGCAGGTGTAAACCGCCTTAGCTTAATAACGTCAAATGGCATCTGTGCCAACTGTTTATGCTTTTCTTCGGCACTTTGATATAATACAAACCAGCCTGCGATCAGCAAAATGGCAACGATTCCCTCCAACCATGCCTCTATCAATCGCTTCACCTCCCTTCCGTATGATCATGATCAAACCGATCAAACCGATCACACACGAATATTTATAAATTTACGAATCATGCAAAAGCAGCCTGTCAGCGCCAGTAAGCATAATGTAGACACCACAATCCCGAGCGGATTGCCATACAACGGCTTCATAAAATCTTCAGCTACCATATTCAAAAAGATCAAAAATACAAATGGTGTCGCCATCAAAAGATAAGACTCGAATTTCTTCTGCGCAATCATCACCGCGATATCTTGCTGAATATCCAGCTTTTCACCGATAATGGTCGATGTTTTGCGCACGACTTCCACCAAATCACCGCCAGTACGTTTACATGTAATAAATACATCCGCAAAATTGGCAATATCCTCATTAGCAGCCCGCACGCTAAAGTCTTCTAGAGCTTGTTCAATCGGCTGTCCATAATCCATACGTGTCGTAATGATCGTCAGTTCACGGATCATATCGTTATCTCCATCCGGATATAATATGCGCAAATCCTGTGCTGCTTCACGAAATCCATTTTCCACTGACCGTCCTGCCGCCAGTGACGAAGATAATGAATACAATGCCTGTTTAAAATGAGCGCTTAATGCGCTGCGTCTGCGTTCCAGCAAATAATTGCGCAACAAACGCGGCGTAAACGATGTCAAACATGCCAGCACGATGCTCATTATCCAATTGTGATAAAACAAATATCCGATCACCGCAAATATCGCTCCGCACATGATCATACATCCTACACGCTGTGCGATACAAAGCTCGCATGTCGTATAATCGGCAAGCCCAGTCGATGAAGCCGTCTGCTGATGTACATCGTTATACCTGTCCTGCTGCTCGGACAAATGATGTGTAGTAACGGATTGCACCGTCTGCTGCTGTTGCTGCTTTGCGATCGAAGAACGAAGATCGCTATTCATGACCGTTCACTCCTTTCCGCTCAGTCTTTCAGACAATTATCCATATCTACGATCGCAGCTAGCTGTCTCCATTCTTCCAGCCCGGCAGCACGCAATTTATCCGTATGCAGCAGCAAATTCCCTGTCGGTTTGAGCTGGCCGATTATTTGGCGATCCCGTTCTGCTTGTTCCTCAAACACAAACAGCGGATTTAAAATCACTTCGCCATCGCTCATCCCGCGCACTTCCGCAATTTCGACTACACGCCGTGAACGATCGCGCAAACGAGCCACATGTACAAAAATATCAATCGCCGAACGAATCTGCTGTCGGATCACTTGAATCGGCAGTTCAGCTCCGCTTAATACCATCGTTTCCAACCGACTTAGCATATCGCGTGCACTGTTACTGTGACCTGTAGTGAATGATCCATCATGACCTGTATTCATCGCCTGCAACATATCGAGCGCTTCCGCACCACGCACCTCACCGACGATAATACGGTTTGGACGCATGCGCAGCGATGAGCGAATCAAATCACGCACACCGATCTCACCTTTGCCTTCCGTATTGGCATTCCGAGTTTCCAGCGAAACGAGATTCGGTACAGTGCAAATTTGCAATTCCGCTGAATCTTCAATCGTAATCACACGTTCATCCGGCGGAATATACTGTGACAATGCGTTCAGAAAAGTCGTTTTACCAGAGCCGGTTCCACCGCTAATAAAAATATTAAATTTACTGCGTACTAGCGTTTGCAACAGTTCCGCAGCTGTCCGGTCAAGCGCACCGATCCGCACCAGATCGTCCATCGTTAGCGGCTGTTCGGGAAACTTACGGATCGTCATCGTTGGTCCTTTGAGCGCGACAGGCGGCAACACTACATTGACACGCGAACCATCCGGCAGGCGGGCATCTACGATCGGTGACGATTCATTAACGACACGGTTCACGCTGGCAACGATCGTCTGAATAATGTCTTCCAGTCGCTCCGGTGACTCAAATACAGCTTCACTTCGTATTACCTGTCCATGACGCTCAATAAAAATATCCTGATAACTGTTAATCATAATTTCCGTCACACTGCGATCATCGACAAGCGGCTGCAAAATATCGAGCCCGCGAAACGAATCAAACACCTGCCGCACCAATTTGCGACGCTCACCTGCCGTCAGCCCAGGATAACGCGCTTCATGCAGCACTTTATATTCAATTCGGCTCATCAGCTCGCGATCATCGACCGCAAACGTCACATCCAGCCCTGAACGCACCTCATTACGCAGCGCAACAAACAGTTCTTCATTCACATTCCCACCCCGCCAGCAGACTGTTGCGCATCGTGCATCGGCTCTCGATCCAGACGGCATAGCTTCAAAATAGCACGCTGGAAAATAGGCGAGCACCATAACAACTCACTGCTTGTCACCTGCTTCCAAGAAGGCACATCAGGCAATGTCGCGTCTGGCTGTATGCCTGCTGGCAAAGCGTTCATTATACTTCCCTTGTACCGATTCATGACAAAAGAAAGCTTTGGCTCCAACCGTTCCAGCCACTGTTTATTATAGTTTTGCAAATACGCAAGCCACTGCTCCGTTCTGACCTTACATAACAAATCGTCTGTTAATAGCCACACAATACGGTCGCTACACTTTAAAGCCGCCTGTACACGCTCCGTCCAACCGGACTCGCTGTCAATAATAATATGATCATATACGCCGCTGTCAGCGATATAGTGGATCAGCCTTAATGCCTCCTCCACGGTCATACGCAACCATTCATTCACATTCGCTGGCGGCATAAACGTATCCGCACGAATTTCCTCAGCACGGATCGTATACGTATGAATCGGATACGCTAACGTTTGCTTGCTCTCCGTGGCTGCTTGTAAATCGTACAGCAGTCGTGACAGCTCAGGCATATTATTCGTTTGAGCAAACGTTAGCAAACCGCTACTGCTCATCGCCTCCAGGTTTAAATAAAATACCGATTCCCCTTGCAGTCCAAGCTGCTTCGCCATATTCATCGCTGTTACGGATTTGCCGCTTCCAGCAACAGCAGAATATAGACACGTAATCATTGCACGCCCTGACTCACGTGGCGATTCCAGCGCTGATCTACCGGTAAAGCTGCACAATTGCTCTAATAAATGATGCAATGGCTGGTATTTGGCAACGGTATACTCATCTGCATTCAGCTCATCCAACTCGCCCAGCCGTACCCAACGTGTGTAGGAAAGCGATTCATGCATACGCCATGCTTGCAAAAATACCTCCTCAGCAACAATCAGCGGCTTCTGTCGCTCCTCGGCAATATATTGCATAAACATCGTCACCTCCGAAAAGGCACGAATCGTCACTTTGGCTGCATACTCGCTGGAACGAATATAGCGCAGCAATAGCTCAATATATTGTTGATCCTCAACGCAAACTACAATTTGAATCGGAGCCATCGGCATCCCCCTTTTGGATAAACACAACAAAAAAGCACCGTTTAAACTACGCACTTCAGATGCGTAACTTAAACGGTGCTTCCGTTGAAATAACTATAATTTAACGTAAGAATAGCATAGAATGGATAGGTCTGCAAGACTATGTTTGCGAATTTTCCGCAAACGGCAATACAATCGTCGTACGGTTGTGTATGCTCGTTTTTAAACGATGACATTTCATTCATCATTGTTGCGTCATTCCCAATTCAGGTTAAAAAGTATAAGGATATGCACGGAATCGCTTTATCGATCCCACTACCAGAAAGGCGGAATGTAATGATGAACAATGCACAACGATCACATCGCGGCTACGCCTGGATTTCAGCACTGCTTGCAGGCGTGCTTGGCATGTCTATCGCCCTACCTGTATTTGCAGCAGATACGGTAACTAGACTTAGCCCGGCTGTATGGTCATCGCCACCGCTGCTTGCTGATCATGTCGACAATGCACTTGCATCAAGAGTGACAGATGTACATGCCGTACCGTCCAAAGCGCTGGTTTATGTACATACCCAGCAAGATATTCCGAACACAACCGGCAAAACACAAAATAGCTGGTATTTGGACACATTAAAAGCGTATAGCGTGGCGACAGGCAAACTGCAATGGAGCTATAGCTTGCATAAGCCTGCCGGCGCTTATACATTATCGACACAGACTGCTTATACTCATTACGGCACCGTCTATCTGTATGCCGAATATTCGGACGGTACGTACAAGCTATACTCGATCCATGCCTCCGGTAAACTAAACTGGGAAAAATCGCTCAGCAAGGCAGCAACTATTACGTTAATGAAAGATAGCTCATTGCTCGTAGCGAGTCGCGGTACGGTAAATTCCGAAGGGGTTATTCGCTCTACCCTTACCCGCTATGACAATAACGGCAAATTGCTCAACCAGCAGTCGATTCAAGGCTCCTTGCTCAAGGCGGAAGGTAACCGCATTTTGATCGCCGCCAGCAAGCTGAACAAAAATCAAAACGGGTGGGAAATGGTTTCCAATCCACGCATGGATGTGTACGGATTGGAGCTAAAACGATTGTACAGCTATCAATTCCCAGCCCATGCCAACATTTATGGCGACGGCAGTGATTCCATGTTTGTGCTCAACGACGGCACCGTGCTCATTCGTGCCAATATTCAAGACGTTGGCAACAAACTGTTCGGCTTTGACGCCAAAGGCAAGCTGCTATGGGGACGAATGATTCCAGGCGATTCGCTCACCCAATCAACCGGAACCGGCTATGTCGTCTATGAAAATAAAACGCTCCAATTGTATAACACCTCATCCGGCAAAGCGCTGGCATCGGTCACACTGGAAGGTGATCCCGACGATTACACATGGCTGCTCCGCACAAGCGACGGCAATCTAATGATCAACTTGGCTGATCGTACGTATGTAATTTATCCGACTACGCTTGCGATCGTAGAGACGATCGATACGACCAATCTAGGATCACCGCTGGATTATGTTCATCGTACCGTTTACTCGGTAAGGGATGATATGTTGTACAAATACGTGCTCAAAAAATAAATCCCGCTGTGCTCCTCATTTGCAAATGCACAAAAAGCCTGCCTGTATTACGACCGTGATTCCGCTCTATGCTATGCACAACGGCATAGAGAACAGAATTATAATGGTCGGTTACAAGAGAGGCTTTTTGTGTGTAAATCAGGCTATTCTGTTACATATTGTTACCATGTATTCATACCTTCCGTGCATTATTATTTTATAATAAACGCAGCGTTGCAACAGACATTACTCGTAAGCGCAGGCATTGTCGCTGTTAGCTTATTTTGCCCATCGCTGTCCATACATATGTTACAGCTCCCTTCAACATACTCATCGGAAAGGTGTAATCTTATTATGACGAAAAACAAATCGCATTCCTATCGCCATTATGGCTGGACGATACTGCTAATTACAGTGATCGTTAGCATGTCCATTAACATCACACTGCCAGCGTATGCAGCAGAGACGATTTCCAAGCTCCATTCCGCTGCATGGTCTGCACCATTGTTTGCAGCTTCCACCTATAATCCGGATTCTTCTGTAGTGTACTCGGTAAAAGTAATACCGTCCAAAGCACTTGTGTATGTAAAATCTTCACATTCCACCAACTATACGAGCAATAAATCAACAGATACGTTTCAGGCTTACAGTGCAAACGATGGCAAACTGCAATGGAGCTATAACGATCTGGGGGAATCTGGGGATTTAGGCGACACATTGTACACCAATGATGGAACCGTCTATTTTTGCAATCTATATACAGATGGTCATTATTGGTTAACGTCCCTCCATTCATCTGGAAAGCCGAATTGGAAAATAAAGCTACCTAAACTGGCAAACGCTTTTCCGTACACTGCCAATCTGATGAAAGACGGCTCACTGCTCGTAGCGGTTACGATTCCTACCGATTCAGCAGGCAATGTAAAATCGATGTTGAAACGGTATGATCGCAACGGTAAACTGCTTCAACAGCAAACCATTCCAGCCTATGTGATGAGCGCAAGCGGTAACCGCATTATCGTCGATACGAGTCGATATCACAACAATCAAACTTCATTACAACATGCCAAATTCGAAGCGTACGGACTCGATTTGAAACGTTTGTACAGTCATTCCTCATTACTTCAATTTGACCGGTATGATGATCAGATTGTTACACTTGATGACGGCACCGTGTTCATCGGTACGTATAATAAAGTTGCCGCCGGTAATATGTTGTTCAAATTTGATGCCAAAGGCAAGCTAATCTGGAAACATAAAGTTGCAGATGATTATCGTATCCAAGCGACCGGTAATAGCTATATTTTGTATGAAAATCGAACATTTAAATTGTACACTGCTACATCTACCAAACCATCAGCTATAGTTACATTAAAAGGTACACCAGCCGATTATACATGGATAGTGCGTACGCTGGATGGAAATGTAATGGTCAATATGCTGGATCGCACATATATTTTAAATCCAGCTACATTATCTATCGTTGAGGCGTGGTACAGAACGCCCGCAGACGCGATGTTTGATTATGCTAACGATGCCATCTACACAGACGAAAACAAAGGGATTTTGCACAAATATGTAATTTCAAAATAAAATCACTAGTACCTTGTCTCAAATACATTTACGGTCTATCTAACCATTGCTTGATGATGAATCGATTTAGGTGCGTTTAAACACAATTTCCATTTAAGACAGCCTACTAGTACTTTGACCAAGTTAAATGTTAATTTTGATTGTGTACTGAAATCCTGATCCATGCGACCTTAAAACAGACTCAACACTCAAATTAATCTCAGTCAAGGTACTAGTAGCTTGACTGCTTTCGATATTTGCTTTGAATCCACTTTAAGTCCTTATTTGTAGCAATAATCTACACTTTTTTAAACGATATATTTAAAACGGTCAAGGTATTAGTACGCAAACCAAGTTAAATTTCAACGATGACTCTGTACTAAACTCCTTATGAATAAAAGCTTGAGCCAGCTTCAACGCTCCAATTAATCTCGGTCAATGTAATATAATTGCATAATAAAAATTCAAACTTCATCGCTATACTCAAACACCAAAAAGCCTGTTCGTATGATATGCCGCCTTGCCGGATGCTATTCCCATACAGCTTAGAGCGAGCATCTGCCATACAACAGGCTTTTGCTGCAATATTTATCGTATCATGTCAACCGCCTACACTATAACCAACGAACACTCGCATTATTATCCCTAATTCTACACGATCAAATTATTCCAAAAAACGCTCCCGAATTTCCGGTGTAGGCAGCATACATTGATCTGATTTGCCAAACCAACGATACCGATTACGGGCGATCATATTGTATACTCCGTCTCGCAACAGACGTGGCACGATAATAAAAGCGTACAACAACGGCCACGCAAACCGCAATTTGCGGGCAATATGCAGCGCAGCAGTTGAACGTGTATAAAAAGTTCCTTTTTCAATCAGCACAAATGTGTCCATCACATCGTTGCGCATACCGCCTTTTTGCAGTAGCTTTTGACCGACTTCGGACTGTAATGATGCAAAATGAAAAATTCCTTGCGGATCGCGCTTGATGATAAACTTGGTCGCTCCTTGACAAAAATGACAAACCCCATCTACGAGCACGATCGGATGATCGCCATGAATGAGCTGTTCAATCTGTTGATCCGTCAATTCGGTTCGTTCACCCGGTCTGGATACCGGAGCATGTGCAGTTACCATTTCGGTCACTCTCCTTTATACAAAGTCATTTGCCCCTACTTCCTTTTATAACCCAAAATCAGCCTATTATTCAAAATAGCAAAAAAGCACGAAGAAGATTTCCCCCGCGCTTTGCCTATGATTGATTGTTATAGCGTTGTGACAAATAGCTTATGCCAGTGCTTCGTCAATCAGTTGACGATCTTTAATTTGCTGATCAATTTCGCCTGCAAACGCATTAAAGCAATTGCAAATAAAATCTTTGCGGCATACTGGACATGGCTTGGTCAGCAATCGGTTAATATAGGTCATTTTCCATTCTGGAAAACGATTGTAGAACATACGGCACTCCGTTCCATCTACCAGTTTTGCCGTAAATTCGTACAGTCCTTCTTTTTCATTGATACCGGCTTTTTTGAGCTTCGTAATCGTCGGTCTATATGCCATTTTATCATCACCCGTTATCCTTAAAATTTCATAGCCAATTCCAATTCATCTGCGCTATATCGACAAACTAAGTTTGTAGCTGCCAAGCCGCACCGATCATTTTGACTTTCTATTTACCAACAATCAAAATCCGTGCTACCAGCAGCGCTTTACCGAAATCGGCTACTCCGTTTGTGTATACGACATATGACATATTAAAGAATTTTAGGGTATGTGTCAACTCCGTATGTGCGCGGGGGAGCACAAATACAGAGCGAAACGAGCAATTTTGCGTTGATTGTCATGATTTGTCGGATAGATGATCACCAGTTAAAATTGTCTTATCAAACGATGCTAAAGCATGTTCTATTATGTAAACCTTACCCGTAACGCATAAATTTAATCGCCATTCATGCAAAAAGTCGCCAGTTGCCGATCGATACGCATGATTGGATCGTAGTGAAAAATATTATGTTCTGCTAGGCTAGCACTCTGACCGTTTTAAATATATAGGTTGAAAAGGTGTAGCTGTAGATTACCGCTACAAATAAGGACATACAATGGATTCAAAGCCAATATTTAAAGCAGTCAAGGTGCTAATACTCTGACCGTTTTAAATATATAGTTTGATGCTGCACAGATTCCCTTTATAAATAAGGAGAGGCAGCGGATTGAAATCCAATATTGAAAGCAGTCAACGTACTAGTAGCTTGTCTCAAATACATTTACAGTTTGTCGATCTAACCATTGCTTGATGATGAATCGGTTAAGGTACGTTCAAACAAAATTTCCATTTGAGACAGTCTACTAGTAGCTTGTCTTAAGTACATTCAAAATATGTCTTTGTCATCATCGCTTGATCATGAACGTATTCAGGTACGTTCGAACCTGATTTTTAATGGAGACAGTCTACTAGATAGGCAAAGTTGCGATCATTGTGACAACAAATAATATCATTTTCATCCTAATGATAGCTCTACTTAAATCAAGGTTACGTACACATAAACATATACTTTTAATGGCATATACGCATCGTTATATCTATCCTGATAACAATCAACAAAAATACCTTCTCTGCATACACAAAGAAGGTATTTTCGCATCGTTCATAGTACAGCGATCAGCTGCCCATCCATTTCTCGGCAGCATGGTGTACCTTATATCATACGATGACACCTATCGCTGTCATTCAACGATCTATTCCATATCGATCTATTCTATTACACAATATTCAGCTCAACATCAATATTGCCGCGTGTCGCTTTAGAATACGGGCAAAATTCATGTGCCTGTTTAGCAATTTCCAACGCTTCATCATGCGACAAACCGGGAATGCTGACATCGAGACGGACAGACAGTTTAAAACCATCGTCTGTCGGGTCTTTGTCGATCATCACATGGCTCGTGACGAGCGTATCGGTCACATTCACCTTCGCTTTACGCGCTACATTCGCAAGTGCACTTTGATAACATGCTCCATATCCAGCCGCAAACAGTTCTTCAGGATTCGTGCCGTTACCGCCACCACCACCGAGTTCTTTCGGCATAACCAGATTCACATCTACAGCACCTGTGCTGGATTCAACCTTACCTTGACGTCCACCGTGAACTTTCGCTGTTGCCGTATACAATGCCATTATCATTCAGCTCCTTTATACGTCATGATTTTGAACCAACACTATATTTGTAAAGCACTGTTCCACGATTGAAACGCCTTTTTAAGAATTTATATAGGTACACTAAAATTGACTTTACCATTTTAATTTTTTAAAATTAATTTGATATCATTATATTAAAAGGGGGCTGGATAACGAATGAACGTGCATGATTTTAAAGCGACCAACATACGCGGTGAAGAAGTTTCGCTCGATCAATATAATGGCAAAACATTGCTAATCGTCAATACGGCAAGCAAATGTGGATTAACGCCTCAATTTTCCGGTCTACAAGAGCTGTATGACAAATTCAAAGCTCAAAACTTTGAAATTTTAGGCTTTCCAAGCAATCAGTTTGCTAATCAAGACCCTGGTAGCAACGAAGAAATCTCTGAATTTTGCCAACTGAATTACGGTGTCAGTTTCCCGATGTTTGAAAAGGTTAATGTCAATGGCTCACAAGCACATCCTCTATTCAAATATTTGGCTGAACAGGCACCTGGCATTCTCGGCTCCAAAGCGATCAAATGGAATTTCACCAAATTTCTGATCAGCCCTGATGGCACACCAATCAAACGTTATTCCCCACAAACGACACCCGACAAAATCGAAGACGATATCCGCAAGCAGCTTTAAAACGCTAGCGAACTAACGTCAACACTGAAATGAATCACGTTCAACATAGTCTATGTTGCGCTCACAACAAAAAAGCAAGCAACGAATCTGATTTAGATTTCGTTGCTTGCTTTTTTGACTATAAACTCACTATACAATGCAAAATGCGGTCGAGAGGACTCGAACCTCCACGGGTATACACCCACTACCCCCTCAAGATAGCGTGTCTGCCATTCCACCACGACCGCGCAGACAGTATGAATGCTACTAACTTGCCAAATAAATCAACAATCCGCAGCAACTTTTATAATATACCATCTTCTATTCCACTTGTAAATGCCTATTTTACAATAGCAAGCAAAGACAAGCAAAGTCGATCTAGCCAAAACCGCTATTGCACTTTTCATAGCAATATAGTGATATATCAATGTATACTAACATGCTTACTTATTCTAGCTTTTATTAAAACTCACTTGCCCCTGTTCTCACTATAGGCATCTATACTTTAAATCGGTTTACATCCTATTGAGCGTCTAAAGTACTCATCTACTCTATCATTTTATTCATTTTCGCATTTTGGGTTAATATTATTGACACGAATACTACAATTATGTAACTATAGTTAACAAATAAACACAAAAAATCATCAAATCATTTCAATTCAGCTTACAATGTAATATATATAGACATGCAAATACAAATTCATAACCCTACCTTGCGGAGGAGGATACCAAATGAACAGCAATCAGAAGTTGCTTGCCTATGTGCAACTACTGGAAGCCAAGCTGCCTACGGCCAGTTTTACGCATGCTCATAATTTGGAACGACATGTGCGAGCAGGTCGAATTACCGATGTTGCCGCGTTAGAGCATTACATCAGTGACCATTTACAGCCACATTTATTTCGCTGGGAAGCTCCTGCTATTTATGGTGTATACTATGCTGCCATCCACCAAGATGCCCAAATGCTTGCACAGATGGATCATGCGATCATTCAACAAATTATCGAGCCGACTAATATGGAGGAAGCCCGAAAAACAGGTAAGCGCTTACTGAAATTAGCGCATACACTGTATCCGTGGATGGACTTTGAGCTGTTAGAGCAAGCGATGAAACAATATGAAGCGATTTTATCGCTCACTGTTTTGCACGCCTGGATCAATATACAGTTGGGGATGGAACGGGAGCAAGCGATCGAATGTTATTTTTATACGTTATTGTCCTGCTGCATAAGCCGGATCGCCGCTCCGCTTAGTTTAACGATTCAGGAAGCCCATCTGCTTACCGACCAATTATCGTCGCAAATGGAGCAGCAATGGTTACAACAACTCCGGCATATCGTTCATAAACAAGAGCATCCTTTTACCGATCCGTTGTATCCTTCTGTCCCGTTCTCGTCCAGCTTGTCTGGCAACTGAGTGCGGACGAAATCGGCTATTGTCATAATGGCAACCGAATGACCGTAATGACTGTTTAAAAGTACGCGCTATAGCTAGACTTTGTATTGAGCGATTATAGATGATGAGGCGCTTAAACGTTATACCGTCTAGCATCAGATGAACTACCGATGCTGTAAACTTTCGCAACTCGCAACATAATTATACAAAAACAGGCTGATCCTCTCGTCACTAGACGTGAGGATCAGCCTGTCTATGTTGCAGCTCGTTCATACATGTGCAAACTTACATTAGTGAACTGGGATGCATCAGCACATACTTACGCAGTCATCGTTGCTCAATATCCTATCACCTTATAAACATAAGTGTATGATCAACTGCCGCACTTCATCGTATACGATCTACAATGATGCCACGGTAACCGAGTTTGTGTACCGCATCAACTGCCGCACTTGATCGTATACTAGCCCGTACAACTTGATCGCATTGCGCGCATCCTTTATTCCAATCGAAACATGACGAACACGTCAGCTTGCTCCGCACCCTACACGATTTTTACCGCTCGCAAATATGCCCTATTTCAAGCGAATTCCGGTTCAATCCGCTATAAGAGATATCACTTTAGCGATTACTGTCTTGCTGTCTCGCTTTGCGATATACCGAAAACTCAATATATTCTTTAATAAAGTCTTTTTCCCGTTCCGACAACACTTCATCCTGGCAATTCAATTGCCCCATCAATTCAAAAAAATACGGGCTCGTCTGCTCGTTAATTGCTTCTGCATAGCGTTCTTTACCCGTGAGCAGCCAGTCCAGACTAACGTCAAAATACGCTGCAATTTCAATCAGCTTATGTGTACCCGGTGTCGACTTACCGCGTTTCCAGTCTCCAAAATTACCGGTACTAATTTTGAGTTGTTCACAGAAAGACTTTTTCGTAATGCCTTTATTTTTGATCAGTAATTCAATGCGTTCATAAATCGATTGCGACTGCATATGATTTCAACTCCCCGACCATGTCATCTAAAGCTTCCAATAACACTTTTATAAGTAATTTAATATTGATAAAAATCGCATTTAAGTATATAATTTAGCTAACGACATTTTTTTACTTCTTTTCCTGAAACATTATACCATATTCACTATGCTGACTAGGAACCGGTACCGGTCAGTTAGACGTATGGCATGTTACACTTTGGCAAGCAAGGGGTGATACCGTTGAACCGCAAGCAGCCTGTTACCTCCTTTGGTTGGGCAATTAAACAAAGGCTGGCAGAGCTACAAATGGATCAAAAAACGTTTTGCGAGTGTTACGGGATTCCGCCGTCTCGGTTATCCAATTTAATCAATGGCACACGCAAGGCAGTACGATACCGCAAACAAGTGGCTGAAATACTTGATATTCCCGAATAACCGCAATGACTAGCTGTTTACGTTCGCTTCAGAACGTACATAATAAAGCAAAAACAATCGGCTTCCCCACTACCAATTCCAGCTTTTCGGATCATGATCATCGCTCCGCCTGTCACAAGAATTATGTAGTCTGTCGAGTTTCAAACCAAAACACAATTATGATTACTAATATAGTATGGTTTGGAACGGAATTCAACAAGGTTATGCGCAAGATCACCTTATTTATTCAAATTATTCCATTTTATTCTACAAATTGCAAACAAAAAGTCCCTGTCGCGAAACAGGGACTTTTACGTATTGCATAATGCGGTCGAGAGGACTCGAACCTCCACGGGTATACACCCACTACCCCCTCAAGATAGCGTGTCTGCCATTCCACCACGACCGCATGTACTATAAAAAGTGAGCCATGAAGGACTCGAACCTTCGACACCCTGATTAAAAGTCAGGTGCTCTACCAACTGAGCTAATGGCTCTCACTCATCAAATAAGGGATGACCCGTAGGGGATTCGAACCCCTGTTACCTCCGTGAAAGGGAGGTGTCTTAACCCCTTGACCAACGGGCCTCATTTTCTCAACAACAAAAATTATTATATCAAGTACAGAGTTACATTGCAAGCACTTTTTTTCGTTTTTTTGCGAATGCTTAGATGGCTGCAATTGTAGCGATGATTTTTAGGTGAAGTATAGCAGACATTACATGTAAGCTCGTTAAAGTACTACTAGTAGGATGTCTCAAATGAAAATTGTGTTTAAACGTCCCTAAATCGATTCAGCACCAAGCGATTGTTGGATTGACAAACTATAAATGTACTTGAGACAAGTTACTAGTAGCTTGACCGAGATTAATTTGAGTGTTGAATCTGTTTTAAGATCGCATGGATCAGGGTTTCAGTACACAATCCAAGTTAAATGGGCAGTTTGCTATTACAGAGCAGCGCTGTTCTCCTGCTACGATTCCAGTGTATCTTTCAGAAGATGGAGTGAATCAGAAACTGAATGTAAGCTGGTCAATTCACTAAAGCGTGTACACAAACTATTGCGTTGGAGCATCACAAACAGTAGAAGTCCGTCCTTACACTTCATTTCCTTCCCGCAGCGAAGTGCTACTCGCAACATATGAGTTTGCATATACGCCAGGCTGTCTCACTTTAATAGTAAGTTGGACTCTTTTAAACGTATTCAGCATCAACATCCAAGAGCTAAATTCACCTACAATTTGATCGCGCTAAGCTACTAATAAATGTACATATTTTGGTTTAACATCATGTTTCCACTCTGTTCGTCAAATACAATGAGTAAATAATAACTTGTAGTTTCGCTTAAAAATACTTATAATCACTTATATAAACTTAATAAAAAGCATTAAAAGCTTATTTCACTTAAGAAATACGTTTGAACTGGGCTTGTTGCTTAATATCGTGTTTTAGGTGTGTCGTATACTTGTTGTGCTTATTATATAGACTAATTTAATCATGATGAGTGCCACAGCAACCTTGCTTGTGCCAAAGGAGACTGTCTATGTATCAGGAAGAACGCATGTTGCACATTTTGGAATACCTCGGCAAGCATCAGCGTATTACGGTCGAAGACATTTGCCGTATTTTTCAAGTATCGCGTGATACGGCAAGGCGCGATCTAGTACGTTTGGAAGAACAGAACTCCATCGTACGCACACGTGGCGGCGCATTGCTTTCTGCCGGACCGATCATTATTCCAAGTTACAATGATCGCTTAAACACCGTTTCTGCCGCGAAAAAGCAAATCGGTCGCCGGGCGGCACAGCTTGTTCAGAGTGGGCAACGCATCATCCTCGATTCCTCTACTACCGTCCAGGCTTGCGCCGAATTTATCGATGCACCTGGCGGCACGATCGTCACCAATTCAATTAATCAGGCGGACATATTATCTAACAAACAGGACATCTCCGTCCATTTGCTTGGTGGGCAATTGCAATCCCAACATCGTTATGTGTATGGATCAGCCGCCGTTGAAGCATTATCGCATTATTTTGCCGAACGCGCTTTTATCGGGGTGGGCAGCATTTCTAACAAAGGGCTAACGTCGCTCACCGTAGAAGAAGGCCGTATTAAACACAAAATGATGCAGCAAGCCGAGATGACGATCGTACTTGCCGATCATTCCAAATTTGGTCGTGAGCTGTTTTACAAATTTGCCGATCTGTCCGAAGTCGATCTGATTATTACCGATCGTTCCCCTACCCCTGAAATGCTGGAACTGCTTGATCAGCATGAGGTGGAATTGTGGGTTGCCGATCAATCATTTTCCAAGGAGTTGAATGTATGACGATCCAATTAATCGCCATCGATCTGGATGGTACGCTGTTAAGCGGACATACGTATATTAATGAAACGAACAAAGCCGCTATTCGTGCTGCTCAGGCGGCAGGCATTGTTGTGGCAATCGCAACCGGACGTGAGCATAACAATGTGCGCTCATTTTTGGAAACGGCAGAGCTGGTCACACCGGTTATTTCCTCTAATGGTTCGGTCATTCATGATGAACAGAAACAGCCTATGTTTTCGCTACCACTGGCACGCCATCAGGCGCTAGAAGTGTTGGACTGGCTGGAAAAGAATGACTACTACTATCAAGTGCATACGAGCAGAGGCATTTATACGATCAGCACTGGTCATCAACTGCTTGCGGTTGAGATCGATCGTTTGTTAAGTACGAATCCCGATCCGAGCTATTTGCAAATGCTGGAAGCGATGCAAAGTATGAGCGCTAAGCTGAAAATGATCCGTGTGCATACGTATCATGAGATTCCGGATCACACTGATTTTTATAATATTTTGGCGCTGTCTTTTGAACAGGATAAGTTGGAAGTGGGACGGAAGCATTTTGACGGTCGTGAAGATATTACGATGGTTGTATCGGGTCATATGAACTTTGAGATTGAGCATAAACATGCTTCCAAAGGCACGGCATTACAACATTTGGCAGCACACTACAATATCCCGCTAGAGCAAACGATGGCGATCGGTGATAATTTTAACGATATTTCGATGATCCAGCTTGCCGGGCTTGGTGTCGCGATGGGTAATGCCGAACTGGAAGTGAAGGCGATCGCAGATGAGATTACATTGACGAATGAGCAGGATGGCGTAGCTCATGCGATTTATAAGGCGCTGGGGATGAATGTGCCGCTCGTATGAATAGTTAGCTTTGCATTGATGAGCCGTTGGCATTGCCTCGTTGTTGAGATATAGACATTGATTACAAGCTGTATGCGTACATTCGTATAGGCGTCCGCATGGAACAGAATTAGAGCAGCGAAAAAATGATTTAAGGGAAGTTTTTTAGTTGTCCAAACAGTCGTATTGCTCGTCTCCTCTGTTTGTGCACAAGATTAGGCTATTCATTATTATTTTATTTAGGCAAAAGATCATCCTTGGTACGAATTGGATGATCTTTTTGGCATATGTCTATGATTGATAAGTTGGTTGTGTAGTTGTGTAGTTGTGTAGTTGTGTAGTTGTGTAGTTGTGTAGTTGTGTAGTTGTGTAGTTGTGTAGTTGTGTAGTTGTGTAGTTGTGTAAAGGTATAGTCAGCGCATCTATGCTGCTTAAACAGCTACTATATATTTATTGCCATACGCTTTGCTTTAGAAGTGAAGTTCACTGCATTTTTAAGCCATCTTAAAACAAAAAGAGCCGGCTGCGCCGACTCTTGACTTGCTTATGTATGCTCATTGCTAATGATCGCTATATGATTATAATATTCATATGGCGGAGAGAGAGGGATTCGAACCCTCGCACCGCTTACGCAGTCTAACCCCTTAGCAGAGGGTCCCCTTATAGCCACTTGGGTATCTCTCCAAGAAATGGCTCCCCGAACAGGACTCGAACCTGTGACAACTCGATTAACAGTCGAGTGCTCTACCAACTGAGCTATCAGGGAACGTTATTGAATACAAAAAATAATTTACCATGTTTCTCTAGGCAAGTCAAGCGATTCTAATGTAAGTTTTCCACCGCATTTGCCACAGCGATATTTGCTCGGGTTCATACGACGTTTACGCAAATATTGCGTACCGCAATCACGGCATACTAGCCGATATCGATACAGCTCCTGACGCTTAGTGTTCAGCATATGCGGCGGAATTTGGCAATAGCGTCCACCGCCCACCCGCTGTAGCCAATGTTTAAACTCTGCGTCTTTATGCTGATAACCTCTGCCTAGAATATGCAGATGATAATGGCATAACTCATGCTTAATAATCTTCTCCACCTCATCGTGACCAAAGGCGACAAGTTGATGCGGATTGATCTCGATATTGTGGCTTTTTAAAAAATAACGTCCTCCCGTTGTGCGCAGACGCGTATTAAATACAGCTTGGTGCACAAATGGACGTTCAAAATGCTGGAGCGATAATTGCTCTACCCATGTCTGCAGTTCTTCATTTGTCATGAAACGTATTCTGCTCCTTTGACGTGATTGTTCCGAATGGACTGTGCTTGTATATAATATATCGTCTTTTCAGAAAAGCAGCGTAAATCAGCATCTTCTCTTGAATTTTAACTTTGTTATGCGCTACACTTCAAGTACAAACTGCATGTTCGAGCATTTCTGGATGTGTGAACATGCTGACCGGGCTTCCGGCAATTCGATTTAAGGAGAATGATCATGAGCACTTCACCGATGCGCTACGTAATTTTACAACAGGACAACCAGCTCCACTATGTGGAAATGCCTGCCGATTATGCTTACCAGCTCAGCGCGCTTAATTTACGATTACATAAGGAAATTAGCAAATTGACCGCTACTGACGTGCCTGCGCTGCCGTATGCGATTGCGGAATGCAGTGAGCTGGAGCTGCTGCAAGATGGTGCGCAAACGGTTGGCGGGCTGGATTATATTAATGAGTTGGAGCAATCTTTTGCCCGTTTGCAGGAGCAGCAGTATCCGCTGATCTCATTACTGACGGAAATACGTGCATTACAAGCACAGCTTGAACAATGGTATGAAGAATACGAAGAACAATATTGAGCGCTTGTACTAACGTTAATCAGCATGTGATGATGCTGGCATATAAAGTTGAATCATGGCATTCATTACAAGTGGACTACCATTGATTTGCTGGCTTGAATCGATCAGGCGTTTTGAATGGCTTCATTTGCTATATTGGTATGCAAATTATAGTGTTAGCTGCGTTTAGTATGTGATGGCGTTTGATTAGGCTGCTTTTGTGTTATGACGCTGCTGAATGGATGCAGTTGTCTGTATTTTGGCTGTGTTACGTATAATGCCTTTATGCTTCACTTCAATCCAGATCGTAGCAGATTAGTACGCAAACAGCCCTGTAGAGCGCTCTACAGGGCTGTTATTACGTTATCGCTGCTTCTGCTTCTAGCAAATGGTATTATTTACACCTGCTGGCTGTCCAGCTTCGTTTGTAGCGCTTTTATTGACCGGCTGCTGCCTGGGCGGAGGATTTGCGCATCGTTAAGCCGACACGGCTTTTTTTGACGTCCACATTCAGTACCCAGACGGTCACATTGTCCCCTACCGACACAACGTCCATCGGATGCTTGACGAATTGTTCGCTAAGCTGGGAAATGTGGACAAGCCCGTCGTTTTTAATGCCGATATCAACAAACGCACCAAAATCGATCACATTACGCACCGTTCCTTGTAGCTCCATGCCTGGTGTTAAATCTTCAATTTTGAGAACATCGGTCCGGAAAATCGGCAATGGCAATTCATCACGCGGATCGCGTCCAGGGCGCTGAAGGCTATCCAAAATATCGCGCAATGTCGGCACACCAAGCTCAAGCGCTACTGCTGTCTGCTCTACATCTACGCTCGCTAGCGCACTTACCGCTTCCGCGCTGCCAAGTTGTTCCGGCTGAATGCCGATCGATTGCAGCAGCTTGCTTGTCGCCGCATACGATTCCGGGTGAATGCCGGTATAATCAAGCGGATTGTCGCCGCCTTTAATGCGCAAAAAGCCAACGCATTGTTGCAGCGTTTTGGCACCAAGACGCGGCACTTTTTGCAGCTGTTTACGGCTAACAAAGCGCCCGTTTTCCTCGCGGTATTTGACGATGTTTTTGGCGATCGTGGCGTTCACACCAGCTACGTAAGACAGCAGCGATGGCGAGGCGGTATTCACATCGACACCGACATGGTTAACCGCCGATTCAACGACGCCTTTGAGCGAACTTTCCAGATTTTTTTGCGATACGTCATGCTGATACTGTCCGACACCGATCGCTTTTGGATCGATTTTGACCAGTTCGGCAAGCGGGTCTTGTACACGGCGGGCGATCGATGCCGCACTGCGCTGTGCTACGTCCAGCTCAGGAAATTCCTCCTGTGCTAGTTTGGAAGCGGAATAGACGCTCGCGCCCGCCTCACTGACGATCAAATACGCCAATTGGCGGTCATTGATCTCCTGAATCAATTCAGCTACAAATTGCTCGGTTTCACGCGATGCGGTGCCGTTACCGATGACGATCAGTTCAATTTCGTGTTCGTTGATCATACGGTGGAAAATTTCGGTCGCTTCACGCTTTTTGTTGACCGGTGGTGTCGGATACGTTACCGCCACTTCCAACAGCTTGCCCGTCTCATCAACCGCTGCCAATTTACAACCGGTACGATAAGCAGGGTCAACGCCAAGCACGCGCGTTTCTTTGATCGGCGCTTGCAGCAGCAAATTACGCAAATTACCGGCAAAAATGGAAATCGCTTGTTCATCGCCTTTTTCAGTCAGCTCGGTGCGCACTTCACGCTCGATCGACGGTGCAATTAGACGTTTGTACGCATCTTCGATCACTTCGCTCAGCAGCTTTTGCACAGCGGATGATCCCTGAATAAGCTGCTTTTCCATATAGCGATAAATCGGTTCCGGGTCAACTTCCAGTTGAACTTTGAGCACATTTTCGCGCTCTCCACGATTGATTGCCAAAATGCGGTGCGGCGGCATTTTTTTTGCCAGCTCACGATAGCTATAATACATTTCGTATACCGTTTCTTCATCTGCATTACGCGCTTCGGTCACGAGCATGCCATGATCGAGCGTGTAACGTCTAATCCAGGCGCGTACTGTCGCATCATCCGACAATTCCTCGGCAATAATGTCCATCGCGCCTTGCAGCGCTTGTGACGCATCTTCTACACCTTTACCCTCGTCTACATACTTGGCTGCCTCTACGAGCGCTTCAGGCGCCTTAGGCTGACTGCGTATCCACTCTGCCAGTGGTTCCAGTCCTTTTTCACGTGCTACACTAGCGCGTGTTTTGCGTTTCTGGCGGTAAGGGCGATACAAATCTTCAACTTCTTGCAGCTTGCTTGCATTTTGAATCGCGGCTGCCAATGGTTCGGTCAGCTTGTCCTGCTCGCTAATGATGCGCAGCACTTCGTCTTTGCGTTCCTGCAAATTACGCAAATATTGATGGCGCTCCTCGATATCGCGTAGCTGATTCTCATCCAGCTCGCCTGTCATCTCTTTACGGTAACGGGCGATAAACGGAATCGTATTTCCTTCCGACAATAAGTCGATCGTCGTACGAATCTGTTTTTGCGAAATATGCAGTTCATCGGCAATTTGGCGTACGATCCGCTGACGTACCTGCTGCTCACTGTCTTGGGCTTGTGCTTCATGAATTACTTTTTGTTCAGACAATCTAATCCCTCTTTCCGCTCTCTGTTCATGCAGAGAACCCTGTCATCAATAGCTGTATTATCTCAAAATTTGGGCATGATCTCAAACGCTATCGCAAGCTATACTTATGGGACGCAAAAAACCCGGTGCAGTCACCGGGTTCACTTGCTTGCCGAAAGCCTTTAGAAGTCCACCAGGCCGAGGCTGATCTGGAGAGAATCGTGCACCCTGCGCATCGTATCCTCATCCAAATGTGTGATTTTGTCAGTCAAACGTTGCTTATCAATGGTACGAATCTGCTCTAGTAAAATGACGGAGTCTCGGTCAAACCCATGAGACTTCGCGTCGATCTCCACGTGTGTCGGCAATTTGGCTTTTTGAATCTGCGCCGTAATCGCCGCCACAATGACCGTCGGACTGAAGCGATTACCGATATCGTTCTGGATCACCAGAACCGGTCTCACGCCACCCTGCTCAGAACCGACGACGGGCGATAAATCTGCAAAAAATACATCGCCACGCTTTACGATCAATGTCTACACCCCGCTAACTAAGCGGTCCAGAGTGATGTCCGCTTCTTCCTCCGCATAGAATGCTTCACAAGCAATTCTTAAATTGATTTTGGCCATTTCCATATATCCACGCTGCATCGATTCACGGACAATCCGTTTCTTACGCTCCGTCAGATACACTTTCGTCGCCTTTCTGATTAACTCATTGCGGTCGGAATTATCCAAGGCTGCGATCCCATCGATTTCCTGCAAAAGCTGATCCGGTAAATGGACCATAATCCCTTGCACGTTCTGCATGTTGTCCAACTATCCAGCACCCCCAAAACCTTTTCAGCTATACCCCTTAGCTGTTGTAACGGCATTTTTTCATAATGCGAATCCAAGTTTATGGTCTGACTCTATGCACAATACATAAAGCCATTTTGCTGCCCTCATTATAAACTACAATCACAGTATGAGTACAGACTTTTCATCACATTATGTAAGATTCGCTCAACATTTTCCGTTTCCTTCCACCTGCGAAAATTTTTTTGACGCAGTATTAACGCAGCAAAGGGTTCAAACGGCTAACGATTTCGCCGTCACGGTAATAGAGACGAGGGACGCGGGAAGCAATCATGCAGATCACTTCATAATTGATGGTGCCGAGCCAGGAAGCAAGCTCATCAGCCGGAATATATTCATCCTGCTGACGGCCGATTAAGACAACCTCATCGCCGATTTGGATTTCTTCTGCCGCTCTGGCAAAAGATTTAAGTGATACCATACACTGATCCATACAGATCGTGCCAACGACCGGTACTCTGCGTCCGTGCAATAGCACTTCGGCTTTTCCGCTAAGTAAGCGCGAATATCCATCCGCATAACCGATTGGCAATGTGACGATGACCTCAGGCTGCTCGGTCACATAGCGGGTACCATAGCTTATACCCGCACCTGCCGGCAGCGTTTTGGCATAGACCACTTTGGTTTTAACAGCCATGACAGGGGCTAATGCTATCACCTGCTGGTTCACTTCGGTCGAAGGATACAGCCCATACAGTGCAATTCCTACCCGAATCATCTGTGGGGACAATTCGGGAGCATCAATCGCGGCAGCACTGTTCCCCGTATGTATAACAGGGATAGTATAACCCATATTTCGCACTTCGCGGTCTACACGTTGAAAATTGTCGTATTGCATCAGTGTATATTGTTTATTATGCTCATCGGCTCTTGCAAAATGAGTAAACATCCCTTCCACTTCCAATGTCGACACTGCAAACGCCTTTGCGACAAATGCAGGTGCTTCATCTGGAAGCAAACCAAGTCTGCCCATTCCGCTATCGATTTTGATATGAACCTTGAGCTTGCGACCGGAAGGTTCCACAGACAGTCCGGCAATCGCTTCAAGCACTTCTTCTGTAAACACATTTAAAGTAACGTCATACTCATAAGCTGCCGCGACCGCTTCAGGTGTCGTATAACCGAGCACTAAAATCGGCAACGAAATGCCATGTTGACGCAGCTCAATCGCTTCATCCAGAAAAGCCACGCTCAAATAATCCGCTCCGAGCTGCTCCAGCTCGCGGGCTACCCCGACGGCGCCGTGTCCATACGCTCCTGCTTTTACACAAAGCATCAGTCTGGTTGTGTGCGGTAATGCACTCCGAAAAGCTTCGTAATTCGCCCGCAGCGCATCCAGATTAATTTCCGCTCTTGTTGGTCGATATTGCTCTTGCAATTACAGTCACCTTCTATCCGTTTTTGCCCATCCGGGCAATACAACTATGTTAATGCGGAAGCCGGACAACTGTCAATTACGAACGAACTTCAAAACGCTGTGAAAGGCAATTGCAGCATCTTAAAACAAGGCGAGACCGCTTCGGATAAACCGCTGTCCAAGGCAGAGCATTCCGTATGCCGGAAGCGCGGCAATGAAGGACATAATCCTATTATATATAATTACACCTTAAAAAGGCGAACAGCCGTCCAGCATCATTCTGTTCGGTTTCGCCTTGTTTGTAGTATTTACCCGCTTCTTTCAGAATAGAAGCGGACATTTTGCAAATTACATACTTCGACGAAAAGGCATCATTATCGTTTCTGAAATCAGGTGCGAGTGCCGATTGCACCGTCATAGTTGTACTGTTTACAGGGATGTTGCGCGCTGCTTTTTAAAATTTCACTTTTTTCATTTCAATTATGATCAATATACAGAAAGATCAATATGCACAGCTTCTCATTGTTACATTTTATAACTGTCATAAAGCCTACATATTGAAAAGTTAGGCTTGCACTTGTCATTTGAAGGAGTGTACTGTCGCAAACCGAGCTAATAACCCGCCCATCAAAAAAGAGCCTTTGCAGGCTCTTTTCCATAACCGTATTTACAGCACCCTATTCACAACTATAACCTCATAATAAGCTGCTCTTAGCAAGTTCAACTCCATATGCTCACAAAACATACACTTACGCCGATCGTTTCAAATTATCGCTTCACAACATCTACCGTTTAAGAAACCGCCTGGCAGTTTTTGCCGCCTTTGTTCTTCTCCCGTTCCTTTGCCTGGCAAGCGGAGCAGACGCCTTGAAAATCGAGCCGGTGGTCGGTTACGGTAAAGCCGTATTCACGTTCGACACGCTTTTCTAACGCGACCAGCCAGTCTTCCATAATCTCCTCTACACTACCGCAGCGTGTGCAGATTAGATGATGATGCAAATGCGGGCTATTGGCGGCACGCAAATCGAAGCGTGCGGCACCATCACCAAAATTTACTTTTTGCACAATTTGCAGTTCGTTTAGCAGATCAAGTACCCGATATACGGTTGCCATGCCGATTTCCGGAAACCGCTCTTTAACGAGCAGAAATACTTCCTCTGCGCTCAAATGGTCTTTTTCATGCTCCAGCAATACCCGGATTGTCGTTTCACGCTGTGGCGTCAGTTTGTAGCCTTTGGATTTCAAACGCTCTTTAATCCGGTCTACCTGTTCCGTCAGCACCATCATGTTTCTCACACCTTCCGGTTGATTTTGTTCATTCTGTCCAAGTAACGTTTCAACTTTATCGTTTCAGTTTGGCAGCTCACCTGCATATTCGTTATCTATTCAAACGGTATGCTACAACGATCTAATCCGCATCATATGCCGATTCATACATGCACATACCGACCATAATTGAAATGAACTCTGATGTCTGTATCGTCACGCACGCGGTACAATACCGTACTCCAATATATTAAAAGATTATCGGTAGCTACAATTTGTATTTATATTTAGAATAATTATAAATATATAATATCGGAACCGAATGTACTTGTAAATAGGAACAACCAAATCCGCCAACCGGTTTGGAGGACACATAAACGATGCGCGCTTATTTTAGCGAAAAACGCTGTGCATATATAATGAACTGTCCTTCATCCAGACGTTCACTGCCGAACCAGCCGACAGGCATGCCCTGATTTTGGTAAATCGTTAGCATCTGTTCAAAATAAGGATGCGGCTCCTCCAGTAACAAACGCGCTTTGGCACATTGATACAAATCGCCGCTAATGATATCTGCTACATGAGCGATATGTTCATCCTCAATTTGTAGCTCGGCTGCAAGCGCCGCGATTCTTTCCTTTATAAGGTTATAAAAATCACGTTCTTCTTCATACTCAATCAGCGCACGTGCAAGTTGCTTTTGCGCCTCCGTTGCCGCAGCCGGAATGTCCCCAGACGCTTCCACCGTCATATCGAGCAAAAAATAATAAGGCGGCTCCACATCTTCATTCCCATAAAAATCCAACGCTTGCTGCAAATCGGTAAACAGCAGATTAGACACGCTCACCTCGATTTCGCCACCATAGCGCTCCGGTAGTTGTGCGGTGACGCTAATCGTTTGTAACTGTCCTTGATAAGGTTCGCTCAATAAAGCTCCATGCTCAATAAAATCGATCACTTCGCGCACGGAAGGAGGAAAAATCGGTTGCGTCTGCATCTGTTATTCAGCCCCTTGTTTTATTTTGGATTGAGATTGCGTTGGCATATCGTTCATACAAATGTACAATTCACGTCATTACACAATCTATTGAAACGCTTACATACACAAATTATAGCAAATTCCTTCGTTCAAAAGGTTACGCTAACTAACAAAATATGGGGCGTCAGGAGACGAGTGGGACGAATAAAGTTTTATATTTTTATAGTTAATAAAAATGTTAATTATTAATGTTATGATTGACCTATAACCGAACGATATGATACATTCAAATTATAAAAGCATGATTTGGCAGCCACCTGCTTCTCGGTTATACATACGGCTGCCCGCTTTCAATCTATGCACCACCTTCACATTGAAAATGAAAGGATGAGTATTATGTCTCAAACAAGCATCAAAGCCAAAATGATTGTCGACAAATCGTTCCGTATTGCCGAGGTAGACAAACGAATTTATGGCTCCTTTATCGAGCATCTCGGTCGGGCGGTATATGGCGGTATTTATGATCCAGGGCATCCACTCGCTGATACACATGGGTATCGTAATGATGTGAAACAGCTCATTCAGGAGCTGCAAGTGCCGATCATTCGTTATCCGGGCGGCAATTTTGTATCCGGTTACAATTGGGAAGATGGTGTCGGGCCAGTCGAGCAACGTCCGAAGCGGATGGAGTTAGCATGGAGAACGATTGAACCTAATGAAGTCGGCACGAATGAGTTTGCACACTGGGCACGCGAAGTTGGCTCTGAGGTGATGATGGCAGTCAATCTTGGTACACGCGGCATCGATGCGGCGCGTAATCTGGTCGAATATTGCAATCATCCGGGCGGTACATATTACAGCGATCTGCGCAAACAGCATGGCTATGCCGATCCGCATCGTATCCAGACATGGTGTCTTGGCAACGAAATGGATGGGCCGTGGCAGATCGGACACAAAAATGCTGAAGATTACGGCAAACTGGCATTGGAAGCAGCGAAAGCGATGCGTTTGGTCGATTCGTCGATTCAACTCGTCGCCTGCGGCAGCTCCAATACAGGTATGGCTACTTTCCCACAGTGGGAAGCGACAACACTTGATTATACGTATGATGAGGTCGATTTCATTTCACTGCATCAGTATTACGGCAACCAGGAAAATGATCCGGCAAATTATTTGGCACGTTCGGTCGATATGGATCATTTCATTCATACCGTTATCTCTACTTGTGATTATATTAAAGCGAAAAAACGCAGCAAAAAAAATATGTACTTGAGCTTTGACGAATGGAATGTATGGTATCACTCCAATGAATCGGACAGCAAAATCGATCCGTGGAGCATTGCACCACCACAGCTTGAAGATGTGTACAATTTTGAAGATGCATTGCTCGTTGGCAGCATGTTGCTTACGTTCCTGCGTCGTGCCGATCGCGTTAAAATGGCTTGTATGGCACAGCTCGTAAACGTAATTGCACCAATTATGACCGAGACAGGCGGACGTTCGTGGAAACAGACGATCTTTTATCCATATATGCATGCTTCCGTATACGGTCGCGGTGTCTCGCTAAAGCCGGTCATCGATTCCCCTGTATATGATGCCAAAGATTACACTGATGTACCTTATTTGGACAGTGCGGTTGTACATGATGAGGAAAACGATCATTTGACGATTTTTGCTGTCAATCGCCATCTGACCGATGCGCTTGATCTAAACTGTGATGTTCGTTCGTTTGAAGGCTATGTGATTGAAGAACATATCGTGCTGGAAAATGATGATTTGAAATCGGTGAACACTGCTGACCATGAAGCGGTAAAACCGCATAACCGTGGTCAATCTACGCTGGATGGCGGAATGTTGAGCGCGCGTTTGAGCAAAGCGTCATGGAATGTGATTCGTTTGCGTAAAGGGTAATGTCGCGCAGGGGATCGCTGTTATTTTAAAGTGTAAGCAATCTTGTTTGCCGAGGTAGTCGGATAGAAACATAGCAAAAAGGGATCGAAACTGTACTTGTATCGCTCCCTTTCTGCTGTATGATTCGTATGTTGGACTCACTATACTCCATGATCGCAATAAACCGTAACAGCTATAATGGATGAGCCAACGGTTGTCCGGCTGTATGACCAATCAGAACGGAATACTAGGCAGACCAAGTTAAACTTCAACTTTTATTGTGTGCTCATATGCTCAGCGATAACAGTTTGAGCCAACTTCAAAATTTAAATTAATCTCGGTCAAAGCAACATATGTTGCGATGCTTGTTCGCTTGGAGTAAACGATATGTAGCCTACTTTTGCAAGCGTTATCAACGCTTTGCTAAGCCGATCATATTCCTGTATCGGGCTCAGTAGGCAGCGGTTAACGTTGCGCTTGCTTTTCCTGTTGAGCAGGCGATGCAGTCGAGCGCAGCGGCTTATCGTAATACAGACGGAATACGATGTCCTGATTGTAATTGCCAAAGCCGCGTCCGAATAAAGTCAGCCCGCCGATATGCTCGGAGGAAGCTTCTACAGCAAGGCGCAATGTCCACTGCCGATCACGTACGTTAACTTGATCCAGTGTGACATCGGACAGTTGAATGCCATCCATAAAAGTGCCCTCACGGGTAACTTGTAAATGTTTGAGCAAGCCGTATTGGTTAATAATTTCCGGCCACCAGGCAGGATTGTATTTGCCGCGTTTGTCACCATAATCACCTGGGCTTGTCCATGTGCCTAGTCGGACTTCATTTAAATAAAATGTAATGTCGGACGGAAAACGATTGTCGGTTAGCGGAGCTTCCGAAGAAATTTCCATCGATATGATCAGTTCCAACGGATTTTCGGTGGAGAGCAGGAAATTCGGAATTTTATACTCGATAAAGCCTTCGCTAAACCACAAAATTTTCGCTTGGAAACGCTCAGCATCAAAAAAGTAGCGCGTATCGTCAATCTGACCGATAAACTTCTCGGTTGAAGCAAGTCCACACGTTGGCTCAGCAGCCAAATCAGTATAATGACCGATCGAAGTTTCGCTTTCATGATAATAGCGCACTTGCTCTATTTTGTTCGGAAATGAGATCGTTGCTTCTTCGACCTGAAGATAGCAAACCTTTTGTACGCCGCCTTTACCGGGCTGCATATTGGTCGAAATGATCGCTGCCTTTTCCAGCTTTTTGACATGCATAGAGACGATCGCGCTAGTTAGACCGACCGCTTCCGCTAGTTCGCGAATGTTCATCGGTTTATCAGCGAGCAGTTGAATAATTTTGTGCCGTACACTGCTGGCAAGGGCTTCGTACACAGGCAATGATTTGTCCGAAATATCCAGATTCATGGGCAAGCTCCTCCATTAGCGAGTGTGTAACATTTTTGTTTATCTTTTCACTATATCCTTATGTTAACAAAAACACAAACGTTTATCGGTAAGTTTTAAAGTGCTCTTTGTGGCACATCAAATAGCGCTATCATTGCGCATTTACCATTATAAGGAGGAATGTACGTATGATTAATATGAATGTGAACACAACTGTAACGACTGGAACGCTAAGCCGTCATCTGCATGGACAATTTGCTGAACATCTTGGACGCTGTATTTATGAAGGCATGTGGGTTGGCACGGATTCTCCAATTCCAAACACAGACGGTATTCGTAATGATGTGCTGGAAGCGCTGCGCGAGTTGAATATTCCGGTACTGCGCTGGCCAGGCGGCTGTTTTGCAGATGAATATCATTGGAAAGATGGCGTTGGCAAACCGGAAGAACGCGCCCGTATGGTCAATAGCCACTGGGGCGGTGTAGAGGAAAATAACCATTTTGGCACACATGAGTTTTTGCGATTGTGCGAGCTGCTTAACACAGAGCCGTATATTAGCGGTAATGTCGGCAGTGGTACGGTGCACGAGATGCAGCAATGGGTGGAATATATGACACAGGACGGCGCTTCTCCGATGGCGGACTGGCGTCGACGCAACGGACGTGATGAACCGTGGAAGTTGACTTATTTTGGCGTCGGCAACGAAAACTGGGGCTGCGGTGGCAATATGCGTCCAGAATATTATGCCGATCTGTATCGTCACTATGCAACGTATGTACGTAACTATGGCGACAATCAAGTGTACAAAATCGCCTGTGGTGCCAATACGGACGATTACAAATGGACGGAAGTGCTCATGCGCGAAGCAGGCCATCTGATGAATGGCTTAAGTCTGCACTATTACACGATTCCGTCCGGCGAGTTTTTCCCGGTCAAAGGCTCTGCAACCGGCTTCGCTGCCGAAGAATGGTTCCGTACACTCAAAAACACATTGTTTATGGAAGAATTAATCGTCAAACATGCCAAAATTATGGATAAATACGATCCCGAGAAAAAAGTCGGCATGATTATCGACGAGTGGGGCATTTGGACTGATGTGGAACCAGGCACTAATCCAGGCTTCTTATTCCAGCAAAATACAGTGCGCGACGCGGTTGTAGCCGGGGTGAACCTGAACTTGTTTTATAAATACGCGGATCGCATCAAAATGGCAAATATCGCGCAAATGGTAAACGTGCTGCAAGCGATGGTATTGACCGAAGGCGACCAAATGCTGCTCACGCCAACGTATCATGTGTTCCATATGTACCAGGTGCATCAAGATAGCGAGCGTCTGAAACTGCAATGGGAAAGCCCGGAATACGTAGTTGGCGCACAATCAATTCCGAAAATTAGCGCTGCCGCATCAAAAAATGCAAACGGTGAAGTGAATATTACCGTATGTAACTTAAGCCATCATGAATCCGAAACGTTTAGCTGTCAGATCGAAGGCGGCTCTTACAGCGCAAACGGAATCATACTGACCGGTGATGCACTGGATGCGCATAATACGTTTGAGCAACCAGAGCGTGTAGCACCTAAAGCATTCGACGTTAGCCTGTCGGCAGCAGGTGTACTAAGCTTCGAGCTTCCACCAGCTTCTGTTGCACGCATCACACTGTCTTCATAACAGATGAACTGCCCGAGCGAACGGTCATATTGCTTTGTCAAAAGTTGATACGGTCATAGCATCATGCTCGGAATAGACTTGGACAAACTAGTTAGCGTATAACGATTGGAGCAGTGATCGTTATATGCTAACTAGTCCCATGTCATAGCCAACTGTTTAGTAGACTGACCCATTTAGCTTACATATGCTGTCTGCTCGACTCCATCGTATGAATATATACTTACAGCACACTACGAACTGCTCTAGGCTAGTACCTTGACCGAGATGAATTTGATTTTTAACGCTGGATCAAGCCCTTATGGATTAGGATATCAGCACACAATCAACATTGAAATTTAACTTGGTCAAGCTACTAAGTTGTGTAAGCAAACTTGTATGATGCGAGCAGCACGGAGCGGAGGGAAGGAATAAGGGGGAACGACGGACTTTTGAGCATGGGAATCTACCATTACTCCTACTCCGTAGATTCCTGTGCGAGACGGGAGTCCGTCCCCTTATTCCGTACCGCAGTGGTAGCTGCAACAACACGCCAGGTTTGCGTATACGCCCTAGTAGTCTGTCTCAAATGGAAATTGTGTTTGAACGTACCTTCACCTATTCATCATCAAGCAATGGTTAGATCGATAAACCGTAAATGTATTTGATACAAGCTACCTAGCTTAAATACCTGCTTAATTTACTTTTTTAATACTTGTGAAAGGGGCATAACCGATGAGTGCAATCCCCCGTCCAACGCAGCAGCACGTTCCCAACACTAACAATGACTGCAAAGGCTGTAATCGCAGCCCTGTGCTGTCAGAAGACAAAATTAATCAGCTCGTTCAGCTTGCATTAGCTGGCAAAGAGGCAGAAGAACTGGCAACTGCCGTGGTGCAGGAGGAACGTTTTCAGCGCTGCATGGTCTGCCCTTCACTGCAATTTGGCACAACGTGTAAACATTGCGGCTGCCTTGTGCATATTCGCACCCGTTTACAAGCAAGCCGTTGCCCTTCGCCTGCCGGTTCGCAATGGGAGCGGTAATCGCGCAATTTGTGCAAAGCATAACTATAGCGCGGTGATGTAGTGTATAATCGTTACGGATCATATGAACAGAAATCAACGACGGTTAAAGTAGCTTACAAGCTGCCGAAACCGAAGCCGGAGGATTACCATGTCACCACATCAACTTGAACGATGGTTTGTAGAAGGAACATTAGCAGAGGATACGTTGATCGATATTTTGCATCAATGTTCGGTCGTGCCGCTGCTGTATGATGAAGGCGGGCAATTAAAACTGCACGATTTTCACGAGCAGTTGGAGTCTGCTTTGACCGGCGATCTCGCTGCCGCAGCTGATGCGCTGTATACGATCGTCATTGAAGCTTTTCAGCGCTATAACAAGCCGGAAACGTATGAACAGCTACAAGATATTATCAGTTTGCAGGAAGATTTGTGTATGAGCGGCATCCTTACCGTATCCGATTGGATCGACTGGTTAGAGCGCTGTGCCCAAGGCGAGCAGCCACTGCCGACGGTTGACTATCATAGCCTGTTTGAAGATTTACCAGAAGGTTATATGCTGCAAGATTTTCACGATGATCTGACCTTTATATTGCAGCAGCCAGAGCATGATCAATATGCTGAAGCGGTGCAACAACAGTCGCTTGTATATCGTCAGCTTGGCGTAAAGCAGCGCAAAGTTTAAGAGTAAGAAGTTCAGCAGTAAACGGACTGTTTAACCAAGAAATTACAAACGCATATAGGCTCGGTGACCCGACTGGAAGGCTGAAATGGCATCGATAGCAATGACTGGTGTTTGTTATAGTTGCCAATGTGCGAATATGCTTGATAGGTTTGCCATTTGTCGCAAATGAGTTGCCACTGCACCGATACGCTTTATATGGCTAAGCTTATTCTGTAGAGCGCAACATACTCTCGATAAAACAATCGGCTTTGCATCACCAAAAAGGCATCCTACCCAAACGGGAAAGGATGCCTTTTTGGTGTTATCGTTTCGTAAACTAGTCTGAAGCAGAATTAGGCAAGCTATTTAGAGCATGCTCACCATTAGATCAGACAAGCGATCATCCATTACGGAAAAGAAATGAAGCGGAGAGTATGCGTATTGAAGCGCATGATCCGCTCCGCCTCCTTATTGCTTTTCACAGTGTGGAATGCACAGCCGACCATTTGTGCACATCTTCACCAAAGTAATGAACAAGTTATTCAAACGATGAGACGATATGACTATTTATTGCTGACGCTGAATTTTGATCTGTGCTGTTACCGTAGTCGATGCAGACGGATCGTTGATGGAGCTGATTTTAATTTGTAGGCGCACAATTCGGTGCGATGAAGTCGGCAGTTTTAACAGTTTGCCGGTATTGTCCACATAATTTGTATCACTGCTGGACAAAATCTGGTAGTTCAGACGATTGCTTTGCGGCAATGTGATCACAGGCTGTCCGATCGTCTGATTGCCTGTAATTACTTTATGAAATGCCGCAGCCGCAGCTTTGACACGATCTTGCTCTGTACCGGCAATACGGTAAATGCTGTTGGCAATTTTGGTAGCGCTTTGTACGACATTGCCATTTTCGTCGAGATGATACGCGTTCAGACGCAGTTGATACGTGCCTGGCTGCAATATTTGTACTTGCGAGCTGCCGTCATCACCCAAATACGTCACGATATTGTCTAGTCCGCTCAAATCATAATAGCCAGGCGCAAACGTATCTGGCGACGTTTTAATCTCTTGCACCAGTGTACCAACATAATCACCATTGATGTCAAACACATCTAACTCAAGCGCATTAATATTAGTCGACATCAAACGGAAACTCAAATCAGCCGCATCTTCTTTGCCGTTTAAACGAACGACCGGATGGTTGATCTGCACTTGTTGAATGCCTAAGCCAGTATCTGGCTGATCTTGACCGATATGGAGTACAAATGGCAGATGCAGCGACGGATAACCGTCAGCCGTCAACTGTACATCACCTTCATATACACCGTCTGCCGCTGCGGCGGAAGGTGTAACCGAAAGCGTAAATGAAGTCGCTTCGTTCGGATTAGCCGTAATCGTACCATCGGCACCGATACCTTGCAGCACAGCTTGAATATTGTTCACATTCGGTGTCGGTACAGGTGACAATGGATCGGATGTGACCGATGGGTGCATGTGTACACTTGCATGATACGTAACTGCCGTGCCGGACGTATTTTTGAGTTGCAATGTTTGGTCATGCGGCTTGCCGTCTGCTTGCATCACACCGAACGATGCGGATGGATTATAGTTGGTGACCGCTTTACTGTTCAGCTTTTTGTCCAAAATGGTAATATTATCTACCGTTTCCAACACCGCTGGTGTATTTACTGCTGCGCCGATATCGGCACGTCCCGCTCCTTGCGAATACACATCATACGGTTGACCGGATTCGTCCACTAATGGAACTGATGTGTTGGCAAGCGCTGCGCGAATATCAAATGGCGTCCAGTCTGGGTGCTCCTGCTTGAGCAGCGCAGCCATTCCTGTCACATGCGGTGTTGCCATACTTGTACCGTTCTCACGTGCATAAGCATCGGCATAACTGGCATTTTTAATATATTTACCGTATTCCGGCATGGTTGAACGGATATACATACCTGGTGCTACCAGATCAGGTTTGATGCCAAGCTCGCCATCTTGGTTCGGACCGCGTGAGCTAAATGAAGCGATATGATCGCCAGACACATCCTGTTGTGGATAATTTGCACCAAATGTAAACTGAATCGGTTGATCGGTATGGGCGAGTGCAGCACGCGCAAGCGCACGTCCCTCTGCGCCTTTCATATCAAAGGTTGGAATATAGTCAAAACTGTCGTCTAGAAAAGCACCATAACCGATATAGCCATCACGACCGCTAATGCTATCGGACAGATCGGCTTTGTTTGGATCATTGGCATCCGAATTGCCATTAAACAAAATCAGTGCCAATGCTCCATGTTGCTTCGCATTCTTAACCTTTTGTACAAAAGTCAGCCCGCCGCGTGAAGCAAGCACGACTTTACCGGTTACATTTTTACCGTTATAATCCGCATCAGCACCCAAACCAACATAGACGCCTTGCAGTGGATTGGTGCCCAGCACCGAAGCAAATTGATCATGTGCCGTCTCCCAAGCGAGCATATTCAGATCATACGCACGATTGACAGAATTAGAATTTTGATTGTTCGTATTCGCCACAGCTGTATTACTAGGACCGTACGTATTCGCTGTTACCCGATCAGTCGGCACATCTGCGCTATATACATCGGCACGTACTGTTGCACTGTAATGGGTAACAGGTACAGTGGATGCGCCTACTGCAATCGCTAACTGTGATGTCGCCGGTTCACCCATCGAGTAATAATAAGAGTCAGGGGTCGCTGCATTACCGTTAGCGATCACGACCGTTACCCCACTCAAAACGGCGTTGTTAACCGCGATCGTTTCCGGTGCATTGATATCCTTGTCATCATCCGTACCGATCGACATATTGATCACTTCCATGCCGTCTTTGACAGCATGCTCAATGCCATCGATAATCGTCGCTGTGTCCCCGGTATCAGAATTCGTTTGTGGATCGCGGTGCATCACCCGATACATATACAGATCGGCTCCATAGGCGACTCCTTTTTGCACGACATCGCTTTGCGTATTTGCCGCACGTCCAGCAATCGTGCCGGATACATGTGTACCGTGCCAGCTACCGGCATAACCTGTTCCGTATACATCGTCCGCAGCGGACACCGGTGGCGTTTCATACGGATCACGATCGTGGTCGACCGAATCATAGCCGCCTTTATACGCTCCCTTCAAATCCGGGTGATCGTAATCGATACCGGTATCAAGCACGCCGACTTTTACACCTTTACCGGTTAACCCTTTCGCCCATGCCGTCTGCACACCAATGAGCGATAAAGGCACGGCATCATATGTAGCCTTAGTCGCTGTATCCTGATTGTCGGGAACCGGCAAAATCGTATATTTTTTATTTTTGTAAATCGACTTAATGCCCGGCAATTTGGCAAGCTCTGGAATCTGGTTAGCCGGAAGTGTCATTTCGAACCCGTTAAGTACGGTATTATAGCGATAATTTACTTTATACGAAATATTGTCATTGCTCGCTTGTTGCAAAACATCATTTTGCTGTGAGGAAACAGTGTGTTGAGAAGTTGCCAATTTCTCATCAGAAAGAAGATCATGCGGCTCGGCTTGCTCGTTATCATCGTTTACTTGTACAGCAGCAGGCTGATCTGTCATCTGTACGATAACGGATACCGGATTGCTGGAAGACGTATCAATATCCGGTGAAATCATATGTTCCTGCTCATGAAGCGATCCGGAGATGGAACCTGCTGTATCAGCTTGATTGATAATATACGGAGATTGTGCCGTTCCTTGCGCGGCAGCCGCAGCGGTGGATGGCCCTGTACCTATGCTAACTGTCAACATAGTTACAATGGACCATGTGAGCAACTGCTTACGCTTTGTATTTGTTTTTGTGTTCAAGTGCTCTCCCTCATTTCAGATGATTATAGTAAAGCAGTGCTATCCTACCACCGTCTTTAAATTGTTGAATAGAGACTTTTTTCACAGATAGCATTTTTTTTGCGATACCTATTTATCAAAAAATATTATTTATCAAACAGCAAAAACCGCCTGAAAATCACCTTTATTTATCCAACAAAAGTAATTTATAAGCAGAATATTTTTTTCTTCCAATGTTGATTTTTTCATAAAATAATTCTAAATACCTATAATATTAGAGACTAAAAGACTATTTATAAAGAAAAATGTCGAGTATAAAGGACTATATATAATATACTTTTCTGAAAATTTTCTTTAAAATGAGTATACTGAACTATTCGTACCCGACATTTAAAAACATTTCCCTGTTCAATATTATGCGTGTTGAACCAAATATAGTTTGACATCAATATCCTTTGATCTGTCCTCATAAAGTCTGATTTGCAAATAGATCATAAACGGAGCCAATCTTCCGATGTAGCCGCACAACTCAGTAAGCCAAGCTAGTTAGCTTCAACAATTGCGATTGTTATCGATTGTTATCGATTGTTATCCATACATAAGACAAGCGAGACGCTTATATGACAAATACCCTTTAAAGTGAGCTTCCTCATAGAAGGAAATCGCTCTACTTCAAAGGGTATCGGTTGTCATCTTATACGATCCGATGTGTTATATTGTCCACTCAATGATCGATTTCATGTGCTTGTGCTGCGCGATTATTTATGTTTAGGCTTTGTAATTTTGACGAGTGCATGTACAGTACGCTGTACGGTTGGATCATTTAACGAGCTAATTTGTACTTGCAGACGGGCGATTCGATAGCTTGCGCTCGGATATTTAATCAATACACCGTTATTGTCCACATATTTCACGTCACTGCTGGACAATACTTTGTATTGCACGCGTCGATCTTGCGGCAAATTCAGTACCGATTGTCCTAATACGGTATTGCCGTCAATAATATAATTGAATGTTCGTGCTGCCGTATTTACACGATCTTGCTCTGTACCGTCAATACGATACGAAGCATAGGCACGCTTAATGGAACTATCGACGACTTTGCCGTCCGGGTTGATGTGATAAGCGACCAATTCTAGCTTGTAACCGGCTTTGCCAAGCACTTTAAAGACCGGCTTGCCACTCTCATCCTGACTAATATACACATTGTCGATATTGCTAAATTGATAGTAGCCTGGCGCAAATGCCGGATAACCGTCTTCTTTTGGCGGCTGCACCATTTGCGCCAGTGTGCCTACATATTCATCATTCAGATCGTATACATACAATTCCAGCACATTTGTATCATTGGTCAGCAGGCGGAAACGAACATCTGTAGCATCTTGCTTACCGTTCAGACGCACAACCGGTTCGCTGACGGAAATTTCCTGCAAACCAAGTCCGCTATCCGGATCGCTTGTGCCAACCTGCGCCACAAATGGCAGATGCAGTGTCGGATAACCTGCTGCCGTCAATACGACTTCACCTTCATACGGCCCTTCGGCTGCATTTGCGGATGCTTGAACCGACAGTGCAAACTTGGCTGCTTTACCTGCTGCCGCAGTGATGGAACTATCTGCACCAACGCCTTCCAGCGTCGCCGTTATATTGCTCACATCCGGTGTGGCAACAGGATTGTACGGATTAGAGGTGACTGACGGATGCAACTTCACACTTGCCTTATAGGTCACAGCAGCGCGAGACGTATTTTTTAATTGCAGCTGCTTTGTTGCTGCATCGCCACCTGCTGCAAGCAGACCGAATGCTGCGGATGGATTGTAGTTAGTCACTTTCGTTTTGTTCCAGTTTTTATCGAGAATCGTAATATCTTCTACCGTTTGCAGCACAGCCGGTGTGTACACCGCCGAGCCAACATTCGCACGTCCGGCACCTTGAGAATACACATCATATGGTGTGCCATCCTGATCTGCAATCGTATCGGCAGTGTTTGCCAGTGCGGCACGAATATCAAACGGCGTCCAGTTTGGATGCTCTTGCTTCAGCAATACTGCCATCCCGGCAACATGCGGTGATGCCATACTTGTACCGTTTTGACGCTCATACGCTTCGCTGTACGAAGCATCTTTAATGTATTTACCGTATGCCGGTACAGACGAGCGAATACCTACACCCGGTGCAGCCACATCAGGCTTAATGCCGAGCAGACCGTCCTGGTTTGGACCGCGCGAACTGAAATCTGCCATATTGTCACCTGGCACTTCAGTTTTTGGATAATTACTGCCAAATGTAAATGTCAGCTCACCATTGGCATTCCCCAATGCAGTGCGTGCAAGCGCGCGTCCTTCTTTACCTGCCATATCAAATGTTGGCACATAATCAAAGCCTTCACCGATAAAAGCGGATGGCCCGATATGACCGTCACGTCCGCTAATATTTTCCGACAAATCGGCTTCGCTTGTATTGCCTGGCTTTGTATTACCGTTGAAAATAATTGCAGCTTTGGCACCGTATTTACGAGCATTCGTCATCTTATCGATAAATGTCAAATTACCGCGTGACATCAATACCACTTTCCCTTTCACATCTTTGCCTGCATAATCAGCATCCGTACCTAATCCAACATACACACCAGGCTGTGCCGATGTACCGAGAATAGATGCGAAATCTTCCTGCCCTGCATACCAGCCCATCAAGCTCAATCCATAGGATGAATCACCATATACGTTATTGTTCACATTAGCTGTATGATCGTCCAAAGTACGTACAGACGTATCCGTAGCTGCTGCACTGCCATAAACCGAAGCGGTCACACTCGCTTCATACAGATTATACGGTGTGGTGGAAGCACCTACTGAAATCGCCAACTGTGTGCCTGCTGGCGAACCCATCGAATAATAATAGTAACCTGCTTTAGCAGCATTACCGTTGGCAATGACCGCAGTCACACCGCTCAGCACCGCATTGTTGATCGCTACCGAATCCGGGGAATTGACGCTTTTCTCCGCATCGGAACCGAGTGACAGATTGATTACATTCATGCCGTCTTTGACCGCATGCTCAATACCATCGATTACTTGTGCGGAAGAACCGGAAGCGCGACCTGTTTGCGGATTACGTCCGAGTACGCGATATACGTACAGATCAGCTTCATAGGCAACACCTTTTTGCACAATCTCGCTCTGCTTATTGGCAGCGCGACCTACGATCGTACCGGATACGTGTGTACCGTGCGATGTGCCGGCGAAACCGATGCCGTATGGGTCTTCACTAACAGATATTGGAGGCGCTTCGTACGGATCATTGTCTTTATCAAACGAATCGTATCCGCCTTTGTACGCCCCTTTTAAATCCGGATGATCATAATCGACACCACTATCGATCACACCAACTTTGACCCCTTTGCCAGTCAATCCTTTTTGCCATGCCTTTTGCGCACCGATTAAAGATAATGGAGAAGCATCGTATGTAGCTTGACTTGCCGTCAATGAAGGCGGGTCTTGCACTGGAATGGTGTAATACGTATTGTTTTCGAAGATTGATTTTACGCCATCCAATGCAGCCAGCTTAGGCACCTGATTGGCAGGAATCGTAACTTCCAACCCGTTCAGAACCGTATTGTAACGATAATTAACATGCAAATTAATACCTGCCGCCAGTGCACGCCTAACAACATCGCTCTGCTGGTTGTTAACCGCACTTTCCGTAGACTCCGCAGCAAGCGCTTGCAAACCAATCTTGGCAGCATATTCGCCTACAGCTGCGGGTTGATTGGTCAACTGCACGATGACACGAATATTCGATTTACCGTTTGTATTAATGTTAGGCGAGATCACATGCTCCTGATCCGTACTATGCAAACCAATCAGTCGATCAGGCAGTGTTTGTTGCTGTAAAATATACGGCGATTGTGCCGTACCTTGCTCAGCGGCATAAGCAGCTCCTGGTGCCCAAATCGTTCCTGCAGTAAGCAGCACAGCCAAAGATGCGGTAGACAGCTTGCGTAACACGTGAAATTTCGTCTTCGTCAAATGATGTCCCTCATTTCCAATAGTAGTGTATACCTTACCTCAACATACCCCTGTTGTAATCAAAAAAATACATATGTTAGTTTAATTGACCTCCTTTTCCTTCTATCCTATTTTTAGGTAGATTTTGTTACATAGCATTATATTATCATCTGAATTAACCACTGGCTAGATATTTTATCCAACTATAGATTATTTTTACGATACTTATTTATTTAAAAATATTATTTATTAAACAACTAAAAAGCGTTAGAAATCACTGTTTATGTATCTAAAAAAAGTAATTCGCAACTATAATCCTCCTTTTCAAGCTTAAATGGTATAAAATTATAGACTTTAGCACCATGAACCAAAAATCTAAACCCCTATAATTTCACACGTATTCAAAAATACAAGTGTACATATAAACATAAAAAAAACCCTTTGGAATGAGTAAACTGAACTATAATCAGCCTACTTTCCAAAGGGTCTATTATGCTGTGTACTTTGATTTATACATTGCCAGCTAAGCGATCGGTTCGTCGTTTCCACTTTGGGAACTGCAACACTCGATCCGCTCGCATTTTATAATGATCATTTTATTGAGGCTTTGTGATCTTTACCAACGCCTGCACAGTGCGTGTAACAGTCGGATCAGCAATGGAGCTAATTTGAACTTGCAAGCGGGCGATCCGATAACTGGAGTTTGGATATTTAATCAGTATACCGCTGTTATCGACATAGTCTGTATCACTGCTGGACAATACTTTATACTGCAAACGTCCATCATTCGGCAGATTTAATACCGGTTTTCCGAGTACTGAATTGCCATCAATAATGTAATTGAATGCTTTGGCTGCCGTATTCACACGATCGCTTTCCGTACCATCAATACGATACACAGCCGAAGCAGATTTCAATGAATCAAAGTCAATATATCCGCCTGGAGCGATATATATTGCGTACAGCTCAAGCTTATATTTGCCTTTTTCCAACGGTTTATACACCAATTGATTTTTATCGTCATAGGTCATATACACATTGTCGATGTTATTAAACTCATAATAGCCTGGCGTAAAGGTTGGATATGTTGTAGCGCCTGCTTCTGGCGTCAATACCTTTTGTCCGAGGATACCAATAGAATTTCCATCCAGATCAGTGACATCCAATTCAAGTAAATTAAACTTATTGTCCACTATGTGGAACCGTATATTAGTGGAATCTTGTTTACCATCCAGACGAATGACCGGATTGCTCACCGTCAATTCCTGCAAACCTAAGCCGCTGTTTGGCTGACTTTTGCCGACCTGTGCCACGAATGGCAAATGCAATGTCGGATAACCGGCAGCCGTCAATACAACATCACCTTCATATGGTCCATCAGCTGCATTTGCAGCTGCTTTAAACGACAGTGCAAATTTCGCCGCCTGACCAGGCGCTGCCGTTACTGTGCCATTGGCATCAACACCTTCAAGTGTAGCCGTAACATTGTTCACATCTGGCGTTGCCACAGGGTTGTACGGATCGGACGTTACCGATGGATGCAGCTTTACAGTTGCCGTATACGTAACGGTAGAGCCGGATGTATTTTTCAATTGCAATTGCTTTGTTACCGCCTCGTCACCCGCTCCAATCAATCCAAAAGCGGCGGATGGATTATAGTTGGTCACTTTCGTTTTGTTCCAATCTTTATCCAAAATCGTAATATCTTCTACCGTCTCCAATATAGCAGGTGTATCGATCGCATTACCGACATTGGCGCGTCCTGCTCCTTGCGAATACACATCATATCGTTTGCCTTGTTCATCAAACAGCGTATCGGAAGTATTCGCCAGTGCAGCGCGAATATCAAACGGTGTCCAGTCCGGATGTTCTTGCTTGAGCAACACTGCCATCCCGGCAACATGCGGTGATGCCATACTCGTACCACTTTCACGCTCATAGGCTTGACTGTACGAAGCATCCGGGAAGTATTTGCCATACGCTGGAATGGTGGAACGAATGCCTACACCTGGTGCCGATATATCCGGCTTAATGCCGAGCAACCCGTCCTGATTTGGACCGCGTGAGCTGAAATAAGCAATATGATCGCCGGACACTGACGTTTTTGGATAGTCACTGCCAAAGGTGAACGTTATATTTCCGTTCGCACTTTCCAGTGCAGCACGCGCCAATGCTCGTCCTTCTTTACCGCTCATATCAAAAGCTGGCACATAGTCAAATCCTTCTCCAATAAACGCCGCCGCGCCGATATGACCGTCACGTCCGCTAATGCTATCCGATAAATCCGCTTCGTTCGAATTGCTTGGACTTGAATTACCATTAAAAATAATCGCTGCCTTCGCACCATGTTTATGGGCATTCGTAATCTTATCCGCAAATGTGATAACACCACGAGAAATCAATACAACTTTCCCTTGCACATCTTTGCCTGCATAATCGTCATCTGCTCCTAATCCAACATAAACGCCTTCTTGAGCAGACGTACCGAGTACCGATGCAAAATCTTCGCGTCCGGTCGTCCATGCCAACATGTTCAGTCCATACGTTGAATCGCCGTATACCTGCTCATTTACGGTTGATACATCGCCCTCCGATTTAGCGGCTGTTCCGTCACCATAGACCGAAGCGGTCACACTTGCATTGTACAATGTGTAAGGAATAGACGATGCGCCGACCGAGATCGCAAGCTGCGCACTTGCTGGTGAACCCATCGAATAATAATAATAGCCTCGTGTCGCTGAATTGCCGTTTGCAATAACTGCGGTCACACCGCTTAATACAGCGTTGTTAATCGCAATCGAATCTGGAGAATTTACATTTTTATCTGCATCCGTACCTAATGAAAGATTAATCACATCCATCCCGTCTTTGACCGCATGTTCAATTCCGTCAATTACTTGTGCAGAAGAACCGGAAACTTTCGATGATCCCGGACTGCGTCCCAATACGCGATATACGTACAAATCCGCTCCATAGGCAACGCCTTTTTGCACCACTTCGCTTTGTGTATTGGCAGCCCGTCCTGCAATCGTACCGGATACGTGTGTACCGTGTAGGCTACCTGCAAACCCGTCACTTGGAGGCGCTTCATATGGATCATCATCTTTGTCAAACGAATCATATCCACCTTTATAAGCGCCTTTCAGATCAGGATGATCATAATCGATACCGGTATCAATTACACCGACTTTGACCCCTTTGCCGGTCAGTCCTTTTTGCCATGCTTTTTCAGCGCCGATTAAAGACAGTGGAACCGCATCATATGTAGCCTGACTTGCGGTAAGTGTAGGTGGGTCCTGTACGGGAGTCGCATAATACGTACTATTTTCATAGACGGATTTTACGCCATCCAATGCAGCCAGCTTAGGCACTTGATTGGCGGGAACGGTAACTTCCAATCCGTTCAATACTGTATTGTAACGATAATTGACCCGCAGCTTAATGCCTGCCGCTGCCGCACGATTGATTAAGTTCTTTTGTTGGTTGTTAATCGAACTTTCGGTAGATTGTTCGGCAATAGCGTCCAAGCCAAGCGTAGCTGCGTATTCCCCTACAGCTACCGGTTGCTTTGTTAACTGTACAATGACACGAATATTTGCTGTACTTGATGTATTAATATTAGGTGAGATTATATGTTCCTGATCGGTACTATGCAAATTAAACAGATGATCAGGCAGTGTCTTTTGCTCCAAAATATACGGCGCTTGTGCCGTTCCCAATTCAGCAGCATGGGCAGCACTCGGAGCCCAAACCGTTCCTACCGTCAGCGATACGGCAAATGAAACCATAGACAACTTACGCAAAATCTTAAATGATGTTTTCACCAAAAGACGTCCCTCATTTCAAATATAATGTAGTCGTACACCAAATAGAATGAGCCTACCCCTAATATCGTCCATACATTTAGAAACTTCATTTAAGTGTTAGGTTAGTTAACCACCTCCTCTTTTTGCTACCTAAAATCAAGGAAGCATTTATTACATATCGTTATATTAGCATCTTAATTAGCTATTGGCTAGCCATTTATTTCTGTATAGACAAATTTTTTGTTACGTATAAATAATATACTAACTTTTATTAATCAGACTAAAAAACATTGAAAGCCTATCTATAACAAGCATCTTCCTCATTATATGCAACTAAAAAAGCATTCATTACATTGCATAATTATAAATACAATGAATAAATGCTTTATGTTAGGTTTTCTCCGAATGGCCGTAGATTATTATTCTTCCCGTGGCACTAATTCAAAAATTGAACCATCTTCCATCGTATCAATCAATCGATCCAGCCAAATATAGTATTTAATCGACTCCTGCATTTTCTCTTTGTCACGCATCAACACATCGCGCACAGGCGATTGTCCTTGCTCGGCAATCAGTTTATCGATCTCTTTGACCGACTTGCGCAGTATGAGCAAATTGCTCTCCACCGCTTTGCGCCATTTAATGACAAAGAAATCGGTAAACGTTTGATACCAATCATATTCCACTTCATATAAGTCTTTGCGTGACCCTTTTTCCCACACTTTATTAACCATATGCAAATCAAGCAAATTACGTACGCCGGTGCTCATGCTCGTTTTGCTCATCGCCATTTCGCGTCCCATATCATCCAATGTCATCGGACGATCCGCAAAAAAAAGCAAGCCATATAAATGACCTGTGGAATGTGAAATCCCGTATAAATCCATATTGCGACCGATTACCTCGATGACTCGTTTTCTTAATTTTTGTACAATTTCCAGTTGATTTTCATCCAATTGGCTCAAGCTCATGCTTGCCCACTCCATTCTATATATACAGTTTGTACCAAATAATCTGAACATAGTTGACTTTTCCCATTTTAAAAAAATTGCGACTAAATGTAAAGATGAGCAATGCGGAGCATCATCTAGCATATGGCAGTATTCTAATCGTAAATACTGTACAGTTTTTTCTGTACAAACTTATTATACGGATTTTACGGTTGATTTGCAAAATCGGATTTGTTACAATTAATCCCGTTGTTATGCAAGCCATGAAAATTATTCATCCACATGAAAATAAATTTTGTTTTCATTTCGCTAACAACTGGTTAATAACGTTACTATTGAGCAAGCAACCGATTAAGCATTGCGTTCTGCTTCGCTTCAGAGGCTTTCCATGCTGCGGTAATGTTCATCAACACGCCGCCATATGGAAACTGTGCAGCAGTGCAGACAGTATGAATAATTTTAGCAATCGTTTTAATGAAAAATCGTTTTGTATGTGCAAAATTCTACATCTTAATAAGGGGTGACGATGGAATGTCTACCATTCTGGAAATTAAAAATGTCAGCAAACTGTTTGGTCCCAATGCCGAGCAAGGTGTCAAAATGCTAGAGCAAGGCTGGACTAAAGAGAAAATGGCGAAAGAAAAGCAGATCACTGTCGGTGTTAACCGTGTCAATATGGAGATCAAGGAAGGCGAGATTTTTGTCATTATGGGGTTATCCGGTAGCGGTAAGTCTACGCTCGTGCGCATGTTTAATCGATTGATTGAACCGACATCCGGCGAAATTCTTGTCCACGGCAAAGACCTACGTAAAATGAACAAAGAACAACTACGCAATGTGCGCCGTAAAACGATCAGCATGGTGTTCCAAAAATTCGCACTGTTCCCGCATCGTACCGTACTCGACAATGTGGAATATGGATTGGAAATCCAAAAGGTTGCCAAAGCACAGCGCCGCGAAAAAGCGTTACAATCGCTCGAACTGGTCGGTCTGAAAGGCTGGGGTGACAAAATGCCGGATGAACTCAGTGGGGGTATGCAGCAACGTGTCGGTCTGGCGCGTGCGCTTGCCAACGATCCGGAAGTGCTGCTAATGGACGAAGCGTTTAGTGCGCTTGACCCGTTGATTCGCCGCGATATGCAGGACGAATTGCTAGAACTACAAGAGAAAATGCGCAAAACGATCATCTTCATTACCCACGATCTAGACGAAGCATTGCGTATCGGTGATCGCATCGCACTCATGAAAGACGGAGCTGTCGTGCAAATCGGCACACCGGAAGAAATTATGATCCAACCAGCCAACTCTTATGTGGAGCGCTTCGTTGAAGATGTTGATCTGTCCAAAGTACTGACTGCCGCCCATGTGATGCGCAGACCGGAAACGATCACACTCGATCGCGGCCCTCGTGTCGCACTAGAATTGATGCGTGAACGCGGCATTTCGAACTTGTTTGTCATTGATCGTTCCAAGAAATTGCTCGGCATTATTACCGCCGAAGATGCTGCTAATGCGGTTCGTCAGCAAATGAAACTTGATGATATTTTGATTAAAGAGGTTCCGCATGTTGAGCCTGAGCGCATGTTGAACGACCTGTTTGAACTCGTAAGTACAGCGAAGTTGCCGGTTGCAGTTGTCGATGAACGGGAACGTCTGACTGGCGTAATCGTACGCGGTGCACTGCTCGGCGCACTCGCTGGCGAAGTTGAAAATGAGGGGGTTGCTTTAAATGCCTAAAATTCCTGTAGCAAACTGGGTTGATGTCATTGTAGAGTGGCTCAGCATTCACTGGGCAGCCTTTTTCAAAGGCATGTCCAACATTATTACGTATGTCGTTGATGTGTTCACTTGGTTGTTTATGTTGCCACATCCATTTCTGTTTGTGATCATTATCGCACTACTTGGTTATATGGCAGGACGATGGACGATGGCGCTATTTTCGGCGCTCGGCTTTCTACTTATTTATAACCTCGGTTATTGGACTGAAACGATGAATACACTCGGTCTGGTCGTCACATCAGCGCTCATCTCGATCATCATCGGTGTGCCGCTCGGTATTTGGTGTGCGTCCAGCAAAATCGTAGCCCGGATCGTAACGCCTATTCTTGACTTTATGCAGACGATGCCTGCATTCGTTTATTTGCTGCCGGCTGTTACTTTTTTCAGCCTCGGCGTAGTGCCAGGGGTAGTCGCTTCTGTTATCTTTGCACTTCCGCCAACGATTCGCCTGACCCATCTTGGCATTACGCAAGTGTCTGGTGAACTTGTTGAAGCGGCTGACGCATTTGGCTCCACTGGCGGACAAAAGCTGTTTAAAGTACAATTGCCACTCGCGTTGCCATCCGTTATGGCAGGCGTCAACCAGACGATTATGCTGTCATTGTCGATGGTCGTGATCGCCTCGATGATCGGTGCGCAAGGCATCGGTGCAGTCGTTTATCGTGCGGTAGGTCAGCTTAAAATCGGTGAAGGCTTTGAAGCTGGACTAGCTGTTGTCGTACTGGCGATCGTGCTGGATCGTTTGTCCCAAAGCTTTTTCAATGGCAAAAGCAAACGAGCGGCTTAATACAGCCGCTTTTCCATTGCGATAAGGCAATGATTCAAAACTTTACTACTAATATATGATTCATTGCCTAAACATATAAAGTACCGCTGCATGCGCAACCTATATAGCTCATATTTTGCGTATCATTTGCCTATTTTATGTAAAGTTAATATGTTGAACGATTGTATTATCCGATTAAGATAGCGAACGAATTAAATCCTTATCTTGGAGCAAGCCACTATATACAACTACAACTGCAAAAGGAGCGAATTCACCTATGAAAAAATACAGAAACTGGCTTCTCTCCGGCTGTATCGTGCTGATTCTGATTATTTCGGCATGTAACCCGGAACGCCAGCCATTCCCAAGCTTTCCTGGCAGCGGCACTGCTGCGACTAGTTCCGATCCTGTCGGTGCACAGGTGAATCACCAAATTATCGGCATTGATGCCGGTGCTGGCATTATGAAAGCGACCCATAAAGCGATGGAAGATTACGGTCTAAGCGACTGGACATTGGTCGAAGGCTCCAGCGCCGCAATGACCGCCACACTCGATAAAGCGATTCGCAATCAGGAACCGATTATCGTAACCGGCTGGACACCACACTGGATGTTTAGCAAATACGATCTTAAATACTTGGACGATCCGAAAAAATCATACGGTGATGCCGAAGAAATTCATACACTTGTACGTAAAGGTCTTAAACAACAAGACCCAACCGCCTATCAATTTCTTGACCGTTTCTCCTGGACGTCCGATGAAATGGGCGAAATGATGGTCGCAATCCAAGACGGTGCCGATCCAGCAGTCGCAGCAAAACAATGGACTGAAGCGCATCCGGATCGCGTAAACGAATGGACAAAAGGCTTAAGTCCATCAAACGGCAAATCGCTCACACTGAGCTATGTCGCATGGGATTCCGAAATCGCCAGCACTAATCTGCTCAAATACATTCTTGAAACTAAACTCGGCTACAAAGTAACCGCACTTCAAGTAGAAGCCGGCCCGATGTTTACCGGTGTAGCCAAAGGCGATGCAGACGCAACTGTAGCCGCATGGCTGCCACTCACCCATGCCGACTACTGGGCAAAATACAAAAATCAATTGGAAGACCTTGGCGCGAATATGAAAGGCGTCAAAGTAGGCTTGGTCGTTCCAGCTTATATGAATGTCAGCTCGATTGAACAACTGAAAGATCAACAGTAATCGATAGTTCACATAGGGTATCACGCAGGTGGTATCACGCAGGTGGTATCACGCAGGTGGTATCACGCAGGTGGTATCACGCAGGTGGTATCACGCAGGTGGTATCACGCAGGTGGTATCACGCAGGTGGTATCACGCAGGTGGTATCACGCAAAAGGCGCTTCCTTAGCAGGAAGCGCCTTTTGCGTTCAGCGGACAGTTTCAACATCATCATGAAGCGATGATGTTGGAGTTGTTCCGCATCATTTCATTGTACATATATGCCGCATTCCGACTTACATGCCGCTGTCTGAATCGTCCTTATGATCGCTCAGCTTTTTAATCCAAATTCCGAACAAAATGCTCGCGCCCAAGATCATAACCGCATACAGCAGAATATAAGGTGTATGTGCATTAAATTCCGTAAATAAAGGCAATAGAGCCGTCATCGCTGTTTCCACACTCGTTCCTCCTTTATCGATTTGCATCATTGATTATAAATAACCATACACTAGCTATTTTACCTCAATTAATACGCGGGTGCCATCCGGATAATTGTCTAATTGGTTACTAATCCATGATCCCGCCCCTCGATTGTCGGCTGGAGTAACATATTTAATATCCGCACCTGTGCCACCTTCACGGCACATCGCCATCGGCCATTCATCCCGGTCATACCCTTTACGGGTAGGTATACCTTTAAGCGATTGTTTGCGATTCTCCTCCGCACCAGAACGATCGATCGTGCAAATCGCTGATTTGCCAGCAGCGATCGCTTCACGAATATGTGCGCCAGTCTCCGGGTAACGACTAAGCGGAAACTGTAGTGTGTAATCCGCTTTCCCATCTTGATGTTGTTGCTGCTGTACGCTGCCTGTTCCGGTGTGCAGTTCCCCCAGCACATGCGACAGATCAAGCTTGCCAGTAATCAAATAAATAAGAATCGCTGCAATCAACGCCGTTAAGGCAGCCCATCTTTTCTTCGATGACATTCAATTCCTCCCCCTTGTGCCCGTTCCCGCCAAATTAGCAAGTCGGACACCGCTATACATTATAAGTATAAACGGGTTTGCACAAGATGGGAACATACGTTTAGCTGAAACAGGCAAGACACAAATTCAATTCAAATCATAACAGCAGCCACGTAACGACCATACCACTCGCCATTTAAATGCGGAATTTGCCAATCTCAGTTTGCAGTTCAAACGATAATTGACTAAGCGAATCCGCTGCCGCTGAAATTTCTTCCATCATACGTACTTGTTGCTCTGATGCATCGGTTGCGGTATGCGAATTGTCCATAATCGTTTCTGCCATACCGACAATGTGGTTCTCCGCGTCCATAATGCTTGTAGCTGCGCTGGACAGCACATCAGATGCTTGCAATGCTTCTTTCACCTGAATAGAAACGATCTGTATCGTTTCTTGTACCGTATCAAAAATAGCTCCCATCTCCTGTACAGCTGCTGTACCGCTTTGTACTTGACGTGCGCCTTCTTCCATTTTAGATACCGTATAAGCCATATTTTGAATCATATCTTCAATTTTGGTGCTAATCTGACCGGCGGATTGACTGGAATAATCAGCCAGCTTTTTGACTTCACTCGCCACGACAGCAAAGCCCTTGCCATGCTCGCCTGCGCGTGCTGCCTCAATCGATGCATTGAGCGACAGCAGATTCGTCTGGCTGGCAATATCGCGAATGACCTGCACAATCGCCGCAATCTCCTGTGAATGCTCGGCAAGCTTATAGAGCGAAGCAGCGGTTTCCTGTACAGTATTGTCGATAACACTCATCTGTGTAACCGTATGTTGTACATTGCGATTGCCCTGTTCCACCTCGCTTAATACGCGTTCGGACGATTGGGATACTTGGGAAGTTGCCGCTACGATATTGGCAATGCTGCTAGCATTTTGATCGAGTCGTGCTTTGTTTTCGGTCACTTGCATACGCTGCTGTGTTGCCGAGTCAGAAATGCCGCCAACGACTACCGCTGTCTGAGACGAACTGTTAATACCTTCTTCGGCATTAGCGAACAATTGTTGCGAAGCGGCTGCCATCTGCTCCGAGCTACCGGCAATTACATTCATCAGCTCACGCAGCTTATTTTTCATCAGATTAAATGAAGTTGCCATCTGTCCCAGCTCATCGTGTGACTTCAGTTCAATATCTGGAATCGTCAAATTGCCTTCCGCGATTTCTTTGGCAGAGTCTGCCACCAGCTTAATCGGTCGTGAAAACATACGCACGACAAAAGTAGCGATAATCATACCAAGCAATACGCCCATTACACCGGCGATAATCAACGTCCAGTTGACTACCTTAACCGTGTGCGCATTATCGGCACGCGCTTGTATTAATTGCTGACGCTCATAATTTTCCATCGCTTCCGCATTGTTAGCAAGTTCTTGCGCTATCGGCACACATTTGGTAGAAACTATTTCATTATATGCAGCTTCATTACCTTGCTGCTTCAAAACAACGAGTTGATCTGTCAAATTAGCATAGTTGGTTTGTGCGCTTTCGAATTTTTTAAGCAATTGCTCACTGTCTCCTGACAGCAACTGTTCCAGCATTTTAATTTGCTCAGTTGTGCTCTTTTTAGCTTCTTTTAAAGACTCAAGCTGATCCTCTCTGCCTGTCAACAAATAGCCACGCATATATTTCGTTTCGTCAGCAGCGTAATATTTTAAATCTTTAATCGCCGCAATATTTTCGACATGGCCATTCAGCAAACTTTCATAACTGTTATTCAAATAATGTGCAGCATAACTACTAACCCCTGCTACAATAAGCACAATCAAAGTCATAACCGAAAAAACGCTGTACAATTTCATTTTAATATTCATTGGATTGCCTCCTGGCTATATAGGTTCATAAATTACATTTCCTTATCCTTCTATATCGGTTGGAAGATTCGATTTTGATAGATTACTAAGTCAAAATTCGACAAAATGCAACTAATTTTGCGCAGTTTCATTGTTGCTACATATTTAAAGAAACGTAAATTCCGTTCACTTCGTATATTGAACATAACTGAACTAAGGCAGACATACGATGCAAATGGATCGACCTGAAACATGGCTTAGGTCGTTCATTTTGTAAATATTATGCCTTGGTAAAGCTATCCTACTTTATTAAAGGAGAAATGTATGATGTCATTTTTCAACAAAATGCTGGCGCGTGTAGGTGTAGGCGCAGCCAAAATTGATACGGTGCTTGAGCAAAACGAATATACGCCAAATAGTGAGGTACGTGGTGTCGTGTATATTGAAGGCGGCAATGTCGATCAGGCAGTTGGTAGTATTTATATCGAAGTGATGACCCGCTATACACGTGAGCAGGATGACAAAAAGCAGGAAGTCAATTATACGATCGCACGTCACCGTGTCGCTGACAGCGGGTTGATCAAAAGCGGGGAAAAAGTGGACGTTCCATTCTCCTTTCTATTACCTGCGCAAACCCCACTCACACTCAAACATCAAAAAGTATGGTTACATACCGGACTGGATATCGAAATGAGTGTAGACCCAACCGATCAGGACTATATCTCCGTGCGACCGCATCCGTATATGAGCACTGTGCTGGACGCCACCGAATTGCTCGGTTTCCGGTTTAAAGATTCGACAGTTGAGTATGCTTCCCGTGCTCCATTTGGTGTTCCGTATGTACAAGAGATTGAATTTTATCCAGGCCCCCAGTTTAATAGTCGTGTGAGTGAGTTGGAGTTGATGATGGCTTTCCGTGGAGACGGTCTGCAAGTGCTGGTGGAAGTCGATCGGCGTGGACGCGGATTGAGCGGCTTTTTCGCCAATGCATTTGAAATGGATGAACGACATAGTTGGCTTGACCTCAGTAAAAGTGAGCTTGAACGCGGTGCTCACGTTGTCGCTGATCGCCTTGCTGAAATTATTCACCAGAGTAGTCGGTAAAAGCGTTTCTTCGCGTTATGAATGGCGATGTCGTTCATAATCGTTATGTAGTTGCTGGTGAAACGGTATCGATATTGATAATATTCCTATGGACATAAAACCGACATATAGCCGCAGTATACTAGCTATACACCAATCAGGTAAGCGAAACGATACACATCTATGTTGAATTCGTATCGTGACTGCGCCTTTTACAATAAAGGTGCAGTTTTTTTCGCTCACTTTATTCGATGCAATACTAATAAATAGTTTTGCTTTTATTTAGTATTGCAATCATCTTAAATGTATGTTATATTTAGTTTATAAGAACAACACGGTATTACGATCATGAGCCAAATAAACCAAACTAAGAGGAGCCATTACACATGAATACAAAATTTAACAAAATCCTGTTGTCTGCCACTTTAGCTGCAAGTCTGGGTGCCGTTGCCATCGCCCCAATCGGAGGCGGTCATGCGTACGCGGCAACCGACGAATCGAACCATCAGAAAAATAAAGACAAAGCAGAACGGATCGCTAACAACGCCGCTTTCCTAGCTGCACAAGAAGCTCAATTCCAAGCGATGTTCGGTACGCCAGAACAACAAGATAGCGCAACAACGACACAGGAGCCTGCCAACTCCCAAGCGCCAGCCGCTAATGCAACGAACAAAACGATCACTGTTGTCGTTCCACAAGGTGCCAGCCTGACTCAACTTGCTGCTCAATATGGTGTAACTGTAGACGAGCTAGTTGCTGCCAACAACTTGCTGCCTGTTGGTTTTGAATTGAAAATCCCACAAAAATAAGCAGTATTGTAACGTATAGCTGCAAACGCTAAACTAGTCTTACCATTTGCCGGTATACGCTTCTGAATTGCTCCCCATCAACTCAGAAGCACCAGTATACAAGCCAATAGTGAACAACATCATCCATACACGATTGAAAGTCCCCCTTTCACAATCGACCGAATAATATAGATCAGGTGCTTATCTGCCAAATAAGTACCTATATAAAAAGCTGACATTCTCCCCTGAGTGTCAGCTTTTATTTTGGTTGTTACGTCGATTACTGATCAAACATATAAAAGCCGCTCAGGGATTCGCAAATCTCCTGAGCGGCTTTTATATTACTTATTTGTTAAATGATAGCTTTGTTTCACTACCGGATTGCTGATGCAGCAAGGGTTTAACCCCTTCTTACATCATACCGCCCATTCCACCCATACCGCCCATATCTGGAGCGGCAGGTGCTGCTGGTTCTGGCTTATCAGCAACGACAGCTTCAGTTGTGAGGAACATTGCAGCTACGGAAGCGGCGTTTTGCAGAGCGGAACGTGTTACTTTGGCAGGGTCAACGATCCCTGCTTCGAACATGTTTACCCACTCGCCGGAAGCGGCGTTGTAACCGATGCCTACTTCTTCTTTTTTCAGGCGCTCAACGATAACAGAGCCTTCTTGACCAGCGTTTGCAGCGATTGTGCGGATTGGTTCTTCCAGAGCGCGCAGGACGATGTTAACGCCTGTTTTCTCGTCACCATCTACATTTACAGCTGCTACTGCGTTATATACGTTCACAAGTGCAGTACCACCACCGGATACGATACCTTCTTCAACCGCTGCGCGAGTTGCGTTCAGGGCATCTTCGATGCGCAGTTTGCGCTCTTTCAGTTCGGTTTCAGTTGCTGCACCGACTTTGATGACAGCTACGCCACCAGCCAGTTTAGCCAGACGCTCTTGCAGTTTTTCTTTGTCGAACTCGGAAGTTGTTTCTTCCAGTTGCGAACGGATTTGGCTAATACGTGCATCGATGTCGGCTTTGTCGCCAGCACCGTCAACAACGATTGTATTTTCTTTCGTTACGCGTACTTGACGTGCAGTACCAAGTTGGTCGATCGTTGCGGATTTCAGATCAAGACCGAGTTCTTCAGTAATTACTTGTCCGCCAGTCAATGCAGCGATATCTTGCAGCATCGCTTTACGACGATCACCAAAGCCAGGCGCTTTTACAGCTACCGCGTTAAATGTACCGCGCAGTTTGTTGACAACGAGCATCGCCAGCGCTTCGCCTTCGATGTCTTCAGCGATCAGTACGAGCGGTTTGCTTTGTTGTACGACTTTTTCCAGCAATGGCAAAATTTCTTGCGTATTGCTAATTTTTTTGTCAGTGATCAGAATATATGGGTTGTCCAGAACGGCTTCCATTTTATCTGTATCTGTGATCATGTATGGAGAGATGTAGCCACGGTCGAATTGCATACCTTCTACAACTTCCAGTTCAGTTGCGAATCCACGGGATTCTTCCACTGTGATTACACCGTCGTTGCCGACTTTTTCCATCGCTTCTGCGATCAGTTGGCCAACTTCATCGTCAGCTGCGGAAATCGCAGCAACTTGCGCGATCGATTGTTTGTCTTCTACATGACGGGAAATTTTTTGCAGTTCTTCTACGGCAGCACGAACCGCTTTGTCGATCCCTTTACGCACTACCATCGGGTTAGCGCCAGCAGTTACGTTTTTCAACCCTTCGCGAATCATCGCTTGAGCCAGCACGGTTGCTGTTGTTGTACCATCACCGGCAACATCGTTTGTTTTCGTTGCTACTTCTTTAACGAGTTGTGCACCCATGTTTTCGAATGCATCTTCCAGCTCGATTTCTTTGGCGATCGTTACACCGTCATTTGTGATGAGCGGGCTACCGAATTTTTTCTCCAGAACAACGTTACGACCTTTTGGTCCGAGTGTTACTTTTACTGCGTTTGCCAGTGCATCCACACCACGCAGCATGGAACGACGAGCATCTTCACTGAATCTAATGTCTTTAGCCATTTGAAAAGTACCTCCTCAGTATGTTGGAAATTCATTTTGGGAAAAGCGTTGCTTGAACGTCAATCGTCCAGGCGATGTATAGGCAAGATCGCGGAATTAACCGATAATTGCGTGAATATCGCTTTCTTTCATAATCAGGTATTCTTTGCCTTCAAACTTGATTTCTGTACCGGCATATTTGGAGAACAGCACACGGTCGCCTTCTTTAACTTCAAGCGGAATACGAACTCCATCTTTCAGTTGTCCGCTACCCACAGCGATAATCGTGCCTTCTTGTGGCTTTTCTTTGGCGGAATCCGGAAGCACGATACCGAATGCAGTTGTTTCCTCCTGCTGGCTCGCTTCTACCAATACACGTTCACCTAAAGGTTTGATCATGAAAAATAGCCTCCTTAATTTGAATAATTACATTGTGCAGCTCATCTGCACCTATGTGTTAGCACTCGACAACGTGTAGTGCTAACAACCAACTTTATGATACTCAACTTGGACGATGATTTCAAGTCCCTTTATGTAAAAATCGTCTTGCTGTCCTATAAAAAAGAACAGAGAATCATTTTCCAGTCAGCACACCCGCTTAAACGGGCGCTTCAGAAAAATAACGCTCTGTTCCTGTTACTGTACAAATATCGTACTGTCTCAACGTTCTGCCTCTGGATAGGCACCACGATTAACCGTTGCTTTGGATGGCGACGATGCGGCTTGATCCGTATGAATAACGACGCAGTTACGACGATTATCTTTCGCCCCGTACAGCGCTTCATCCGCCAGACGATACAATTCTTCTTCCGATAGGCTTTGCGTCGTCGCTTCGATAAAGCCGACACCGATCGATACGGTCACATATGGAGCAGCATCATTTTGCGCATGTGGAATTTGCAATGCTTCAATACTATCGCGAATCCGTTCGGCATGCTCGTACGATTCATCATAGGTGCTGCCAATGTACAAAATCGCAAACTCCTCGCCGCCAAGACGGAATGCCATCTTTTCGTTTCCGGTTTGTTTGAGCAAGGTTGAACCCATAATCCGCAACACATTATCGCCTTCATAATGACCATATATATCATTGTATTTTTTGTAATGGTCGATATCGAGCAAAATAAACGTGATGCTAGCTTGTTGAATGGCTGCCTGCTCTAGCTTGTAGGCAATTTGACTATTAAAGTAACGGCGATTGTACAGACCGGTCAGCTCATCGGTAATCGATAGGCGTTCAATCTGCTTTTTGTCCGTAATATTTTGTCCGATGCATGTATAACCGACCAGCTTTTTCCCATCAAATTCCGGCTCGATCACTACATCCAGCCATAATTTGCTTTGATCCCGGCAAAATTGCAGCAGTTCCCCATGCCATGTTTTGCTCGCATTCATTACAAACGGTTCCAACACATCATTACGCTCCGACGGAAGCTTAAACAACTGATGCGGCTTGCCGATCAATTCCTCACGTTTGTAACGGGTCAAAAAGCAAAATTCCTCACTGACATGAACGATACGACCATACGTATCAATATTGGCGATAATGACATTTTTATCGACGATATCGAGGTATTTGATCAGTTGATCATTTTTGATGGCAAGTTCTTCGGTGCGCTGTGTGACTAGATGTTCCAGTTCACTGTACAGGCTGGCATTTTCGATCGCATACACCATTTCGCGTGACAGCAAATTGATCATATTCAGCCGTTCACGGGTAAATGCACCGGTGATCAAGTTATTTTCGAGATAAATGACGGCGATTACACGATCCTGATTCACTAGCGGCATACACAATACCGATTTAGGCTGATGATCCGACATATAACGGACATCGGACAAACGATTGCTGAGCCGTGCGTCACTATAAATGAGCGTTTCCTTATCGGTCGCCACTTCTTCCAGTGTCAGCCACGGAAATTCCGTTCCCAATGTATGCTGATCATGATACACCTGCACATTGATCTGATCGCTATATTCGTCATATCTGCCTTCCGCCCACAGGCTAGGGCCGGATTTCATAATCATACAGCCACGCTGAGCGCCTGCATTGATCAGTACTACATTCATAATATTGTGCAGCAATTGATCGATCTCAATCTCACGTGAAAACGACTGGGATGCTTTGAGCAGCAAATGAATATCGATATTTTCGGTAGAGATACTCATCGTCTGATCGCCATGTAGCGGCAGCCATTGAATATGTCCCATTAAGTCTTCATATGCGCTTTGAAGCTGCATCGCTTTTGCTTTAGCGCCCCAGACGGAATAATAATACGATGCTTGCTTTACATAATAAGCGGCAATTTCCGGCAATTGGCGCTCCAAATAAAAACGTCCGGCAAGCTCACTAGCAATCGCTTTATAGCGGGTAAAATGCCCTTGCTCGCTATGCCGCAATGCCTGATGATAATGCCCTTCTGCTTCACGGTAACGCTCATTGACACGCAGCCATTCCGCCTGCATCATTTCGTACTGTGACAAAAAGTTATGCGGATGATGGTTGGCAAGCTTTTTCATTCTGCCCAGCTCACGCTTCATTCTGCGGCGTACGCGTCCTTTTTCTTTGGCGGTATACAGATCGTAATCCGCTGCCAGACACATTAGCGTATAAAAACTCGCTTCCTCCATAAAAGCCGAGCCGGCAAGGGTTGGCATCACAGGATCGGCATGTTGCAGCAGCTCTTTGGATCGTCCTTTTTGCTCAAACAAAAAGGAAATTTGCAAATGGGTCACATAATAGATCGCTATGCCTGAATAATAACGTGCCTTATGCAGCAACTCTAAATATTCCTTTTCGCTAAATGCGCCTTCATCAAGCGAATCTGTACGTTCCAGCTTACCTGCCAGCAGTCTGAACTTTTGTTGAGCTAGACGAGCGGTCGCCAGTGTTGGCATATAATTGGTATCTTCAATCTTGTCGAGTATATAGTCGCTTTCCTGCAAATACGTATCGATCTCCATACCCGGATTCCATAAATTCATATAATAATACGCATGTGATACATATAGCAAGTCTCCGGATTGTAGACTATATTCCATCGTCAAGCTATATTCTTCTTCCAGTGTTTCCCAATCATGACTCCATGTATAACAGAATAACGTGTACAATACATGAATCTGGCTACGCCATTGCAAATCATCAAATTTGCGGTTCAATTCAACCGCCAGACGACCATATTCCTCCGCCCCTTTGAAATCACCAAGACCGGACAATAACATGGCATAACCGACATAAGCACCTGCCGACTCCGGCGAATTGCCATACCGGACAGAGAGTGCAGTTTGTTTGAGCACAGACCAGGCAAAAAGTTCCTTCTTCCCTGTAATAAATGATGGTGCGGCAAATCCTCGCAACAGCCGCATAATCATCTTCATTCTTGGCTCTTTAACTTCCGGTTCCTCCAACAATTCCTGCGGCTTGCGTTTGCCAAGTTTAAGTTTAACGGCGATCAATTCTTTGGCTACATTTGCCATTGTAAATCGTTTGGGCATTTTGAAATTAAAACAGGCAAGCCCGTCGATCCCAGCAGCAATTGCCTCCTCCATCATACCGAGATACATATAGTGACTTGATCGCATCTCATAAATGGAAGCTTGCTCCAGATCGGTCTCCGCCTTTTCCAGCAGCAGCATACTAATCCGATCGCCTTGATCCCATTTTTGTAACAAATACGCACATTCGCTATATAAAAAATGCAGCTCATACATACGTTCGTAATGGGTAGACCAGTGATGTACAGTCGACAAACCGATCGCTGCATCCAAAAATGTCAATGCTGCTCCATAACCAAACGCCTTTTTCGCACGTCGTCCTGCTTGCAAATTCACTTCGATAATACGTTCCCGATCGTCATCGCGTACGACCAGCTCCAGCCCCTGATTTAGATGACCCGCAATATCCATAATATCGGTTTTGATTCCATTTTCAGGATGCTGGTTTAACAATAGCCAACCGAGCTTTACATGCAAATTTTTGCGTAATTTTGGATCGATCATCTGATATAACGCCTGTTGAAGCTTATCATGTTGAAATGTAAATTGAATATCGAGCCGATTCAGCTCCTCTGTGGACAGAGACGACTCATCCAGCAGATGATAACTCGCTTGCTGTGGTAACAAAATATCTTGCGCTACCGCTTGCAGCAATGCAGGTAATAACTGATTTTTGTCGGCATGCCCGATCAATTGCAGCACACGCCAGTGAAAACTGCGCCCAATCAGTGCAGCCGTGCTCAAAATGAGCTGTGTTTCCGATGGTAAGGTTTTCATCTTTTGAATCAAATAATCGATCAGGTCTTCATTCGATGTCAGTGCATGAATACGCGAACGATCCAAATTCCATTGCCCGGTACCTTCATCAAAATAAAGCGCCTGTTGTTTATATAAATCCCGCAAAATTTCCTGCACAAAAAACGGATTGCCACCGGTTTGCCGATAAATGATCGGCGCGATCCATCGCAGCAGTTGAGTGCTCAATTCCACCGTATCGCTAATAAACTGCTGTATCGCCGCTTCGCTCAGCGGCAGCAAATGCAGCTGATGAATAAACTCTTGCTCTTGCACACGCTGCATCGCTATCGTTAACGGGTGCAACTCGTTCACTTCATTCGGTCGATAAGAGGCGATCATCATTACTCGTTTTAACGTTTTGCTTTCCAGCAACCGCGTAAACAGCTGTATGCTTGATCCGTCCGCCCATTGCACATCGTCCAAAAACAGTACGATCGGCTTTTGCTGCCCTGCCAATGTCTCCAGCAAACGCAGTACTGACATGAAAAACCGATTGTTCTCCTCCACTGGCAACAGTTGATCCGGCTCACGCTGCGAGCCGATTAACTGCTCCAATTCTGGCAACCAGCGAGTCATTAAACCCGCATTGGCACCAAGATGAAGTTTTAACGCATGCTGCAAGCCGATTCGTTCTTCATCTGGGCCGTTCATCCACTGACTAAGCAGGGAGCGCAATGCTTCAATAAACGCACTGTACGGAATGTTTTTGTTATATTGTTCAAATTTGCCTTGTACAAGATAGCCTTTACGAGTCGAGACCGATGTTTGCAACTCATTCACAAATGCCGTTTTACCAACACCGGCTTCGCCTGCGACGAGCACAAGTTGTACGCGCTCTTGAATGCTGCGATCAAGCGCATTTTCCAGCAATGCCATTTCCTGATCACGTCCATACAACTTTTGTGGAATACGGAAAAAGGTCATCCGGTCATCCTGTCCGACTTTAAAATGATAATTCACTGGCGAAGCCAGACATTTGCGTAAATCGGCACGAATGCCGTAGGCGCTACGATAACGATCCTCCGGCGACTTTTCCAACAATTTCATCACGATATTGGACAATGATTGTGGGATTTTGCCGCTTGTCTGCTCATACGGCGAGACCGGCTTTCTAGCAATAATGGCGTAAATCTGATCCATCGTAGAAGACATCGGATGCGGACGACTGCCTGTCAACATCTCATACAATGTTACACCGAGCGAATAAAAATCGGAACGATAGTCGATCGTACGGTTAATACGTCCGGTCTGCTCCGGCGAAATGTAACCGAGACTGCCTTCCATCACACCGTTTACTATATAGTCGGACTTTTCATTATGCCAGCGCACCGACAGATCAAAATCGATCAAACGCAGCTCATCTGTCTCACGATTCCAGATCAAATTGGCAGGTTTGATGTCTTTATGAATAATTTGTCGTTCATGAATGCTGCCGATAATATCGGTTAATTTGATCGCCACATGCAAAATCGTCTGTGTATCCAAACGCTGCTTGTTCATAATGCTTTTCAGCGATTCGCCGGATATGTCCTCTAATGTCAACACCATATAACCGCCGCGTTCTTCAAGTTGAATCGGACGAATAATGCCTGTGATCGTCGGACTAAGTTCGGATAACAATTTGTATTCTTTTTTGATGCGCATAATCGCTTCGTACGTGGACACTTTAGCCCCTAGCACTTTAGCAATTACACGTTGTCCGGAAAGATTGTTAATGCAGCGATAGATGGCTTTGTTGCCATGATCGGCAATTTCCTCTATCACGGTGTATTTTTGATCTTTCCATATCATTAGCGTCCCCTCGTTTCATCCTGTCTGCCTTTCAGTTCAAAGTTAGGGTCAAATTTGAAAATGTACGCTGCCGTCAACCACAAAATCCAGCAGTTTACACCGAAAAATAAATATCCAAAATAGCCCAAAATCGGCATTTCAGAGAAAATTTTAAATTTATCCAAATAAGGTACGGAATATTGCCAATAGTTCGGATTGAGTGGAATGCCATCCTTGAACCATTCGCTACCAAAGTTCCACATCTCCCAGAAGAAACCATTGATTAGCGTAGCGATCGCAATGAGCAATAATGGTGACCAGTTACCTTCCCTAATCGGTTTGAACGGTGTCCACAAACCGTTTAAACCCATAACTGCTGACAGCAACGGCACTAATGCGACCCACAATACCCAGAACAATTGGTATGGATAATAACCCATCAAAAAGGCAAGTACAATGCCGACAATATACAAACCGATCATCCAGATTTTGCCCATTTTTAAACGTGGACCTTGGCTGTAACGTCCTCGCATACGCGGAAACGTTTTGAGTAACAAATACCATTCCACAATCGCTGGCAATACGGTCGTATACGACATGGAAAACCAAGCAATATTCCCAAAATTGCTTAATACTTCTCCATTAGGATAATACCAGTTTTCCATTACAAAATAATTAAGATATTCAAAGGCAAACCAGCTATAACAGGAAACAACCGCGAGCAATTGCATCACTTTAGGCTTACTCGATATCAACGATATGCCATAGTTACGTTTGTATACAAATCCGTCTAAAATACAAATGAATGCCCACCATAGCGGCACAAATGTATATTTTTCTAATGAAAAAGAAATCGGCAACGATGTTAACGGTTCAAGATCAAGCGGCAGCTTGGCACGCGTCCACATAATGATCCAACAAAAAATCAATACAGGTAATGCTGCCCAAAACCAATATGGAAACTTGGCCTTTTCGCTAACAACAGTTTGCAGCAATGGCTTTTTAAAGCCGAACAATTTCGGAAAAACAAGGAACATAACAATAAAAGCAGCGACTACAGAAGCGCCAATAAAATAGGTCAAATTGAAACCAGGAGGGGCGGCTACACTTTGTGCCGGAAATATGCCATAACCGCACGGTAGATGCTTATTAATTTTTTCAAATTTACACAGTATTCCATCCGCACCGTTTCTCACCATACTGCCAAGCGTAGGCAACAAAAAAATCAAACCAAACGTAATAAGCAAAGCGACTATTTTTTTCAACGTCTTAACCCCTTTTATCTTTATACTAAACATGTTTGCTTATTGGCTTGAAGCAAATGCGCTGCGAATTGTTGCATCCCGTTACCAAGCCATTCAAGCGATATATTGCATTGTATGCTTCCCGTTTATATATTCGCCCTCCCCCCCATTCACCCGTGCATCTCCAGTAACCTGTGTTTGTCGTCTTTATTCTACAAACGAGCCAAATTGGAATCAGTCCTTATTTACTAGTTATAATCGGCTATGCTAAAAAAAGATAGTGTTTTAATACATAATTAAGTAAAAAAAATGCTTTTCCAGTCAGTACAGCCATTTGCCTGTACTATTGAATGACTTTGGAAAAGCACCATGAGCGGTTAGGAAGACAAGGTGAGGATGCAAACGAATGGCGCAACCTAAACAATATTCATTTTTCGCTATTCGAAATGTGGGTTATTTCGTTATAATCATCTTTACTTTTCTGGTTTTGTCGACATTTTTATATACGCTATTATGGTTCCATTTGCTCACGATCGCGAGCTTGTTGCTTACGGTATACGATCGCAGACAAAAACACACTTAGCTCATACAAGCCAATCAACGGTATGGCAACGAGCGTATCGGAGATAAAATCCGGTGGAGTAATGACGATCGCGATAAATACAAGCACAAAGTAGGCGATCCGCCGCAACTTGCGCAGCAGAGCAGGCGAGACGATCCGCAATGTGGTCAAAAACATAATGATCAGCGGCAATTCAAATAGCGCGGCAACCGGGAAAACGATATTGGACATAAACGTAAAATATTGGACAACTCCATAGGTCTCCTCCAGCCCCATACTTTTGGTCACCTGTGACGTAAATGCTAGCGCCATCGGAAAGACGACATAATACGCAAACAACACACCGATCATAAACATCAGAAACACAAACGGAATGTATCGCAGTGCCATGCGTCGTTCTTGTGGCAACAAGCCGGGGCTAACAAATGCCCATACCTGATATAATGCGCATGGCAGCGTCAATGCGAGCGCGACAACCATCGCAATTTTCATATATAATCCGATGCCGTCCCAGAATGAAAAGACGTGGAAGACGAGATTGCGCGCCGTTTCTGCTGCTACGAGATATTGGTATACCGGCTGGGCAACAAACAAGCCCAAAATCATTCCGAAAAACAACACCGCAATGACGATAATCAGCCTGCGCCGCAGCTCGGTCAGATGATCAACCAGCGACATTTCTTTTTCCGATTTGTTCATAGGTTCCCTCACTTTTCATGCCCGTCCTCACCTGTAAAACAGATGACTGCTGCATTCTTTTACCATATACGAAAAGAAAATCCCTTCCGAAAGGAAGGGATTCGGAAGCTCCATCGATAGAGCCTCCAGCATAGGTGAACGGTGATCATGTCCAATTCTGAACGAAGCACCCGTCGTGTTATTGTTTGTCGTCCGGTTTGGACTCGTGATGAAGCTGGGGCTGGTTCGTCTGAACGGGTTGTACAGACTGAACAGGCTCTGCCGTTGGTGGCTTGTTCGATTTATCGTCATCTTTCATCATATCACGTGTACCTTCCTTAAATTCACGGAATGTACGTCCTACCGCACGCCCAAGCTCAGGCAGCTTGTTCGGTCCAAACAAAATAAGCGCCAGTATAATTAGCAAAATAAAGCCGGTTGGGCCTATACCGCTAAGCATTGAAACTCCTCCTTCATCGTACGACAGCATCCGTCGATCGTGCTCCTATCATAGCATACATACGCACTCGGCTTCACTATCGGATCACATGAACATAGCTTCATCGTTTGCATACCCATATATCCAGTTTTTCCGCCAAAAAATGGCAGAAGCCACTCATTTTATATTACCGACAAACTGTTCCTAGTAGCTTGTCTCAAATACATTGACGGTTTGTCGATCTAACCATTGCTTGATGATGAATAGGTTAAGGTACGTTCAAACACAATTTCCACTTGAGACAGACTACTAGCAGCTTGTCTCAGATAAACTCACGGTATGCCTAGTTTATAATTGCTTGACAATGAATACGTTTAGGTATGTGCGAACCTGATTTTTATTTGAGACAGCGTACTAGCACATTGTTGCGGACAGGTAAACGATCGATATACCAGCTTGAATGTATACGGTGTAAACGATGCCATCTGTTGAATAGGGCAGCAACTTTGTTTAGCGCTCATCACCAGGTCGATACTGACCGGTAATCATCAACAGCGCTTCTGGCAATTGATCCATAATCGCTGCCAGATGCTCATGCACACCTTTCGGCGTACCTGGCAAATTGACGATTAGGCTGCGCTCACGAATGCCGCAAATGCCGCGAAATAGCATAGCCGAACGATTTTTGTGCATCACGGTCGCTCGCATCGCTTCCGCCATTCCAGGCACTTCGCGCTGAATAACACGCCGCGTCGCTTCCGGGGTAACGTCACGTTGGGCAAGCTCGGTTCCACCTGTTGTCAAAATTAAATCCGCATTAAAATATTCGGTCATCTCAATCAATGCGGCGATAATTTCATCCGGCTCATCCGGTACGACACGATATTCTACAATCTTACCGCCAAGCTCCTCCTCTACCAGTTCGCGGATGACTTGTGCGCTTGTATCCTCGCGTTCACCGCGCGCCCCTTTATCACTAGCTGTTAAAATAGCCGTTCTCCAAACCATACGCTCACCCTCCCATCTCTATGCCATCCCTATTTCGGCTGTTCTGTATATGATCGCTTGCATTGTGTGTTCATGCATCATATGGCGGTTAGGTTTAGTCTCTCGTGAAGTCTCCGCTTTTACCGCCGCTTTTGGACAGCAGCAATGTGGGACCGATCACCATATCTTTTTGTAACGCTTTGCACATGTCATAAATCGTTAACGCTACGGCTGAAGCGGCGGTCAAAGCTTCCATTTCAACGCCGGTTTTGCCTTCGGTCTTGACTTGCACTTTGATATACAGCTCATCGATGCCATTATCAGCAAATGTAATATTTACACCGGTCAGCGGCAATGGATGACACATCGGTATCCAGTCTGACGTACGTTTGGCTGCTTGTATACCTGCCACCTGAGCGACTGCCAGTACGTCGCCTTTGCCTACTGCGCCAGAACGAATCGCCTGTAATGTGGACGGCTGCATCGTCACTTGGCTCGTTGCAATTGCTATGCGCACCGTCTCCTGTTTGCCGGAAATATCAACCATTCGCGCTCGCCCCTGTTCATTAAAATGAGTCAGTGCGCCGCTTGCGGTGGGCAAACCTTCATATTCATTATGTTGTTCATCACTCAATGCCATCCCAACTTTCATCGCTTGCTTCATTTATCAAATGACGGCATACACCGTCATGGATGCGTAACTATTACACCGGAAGGCATAAATAAAAACTGAACTTTAAAATCATGCGGCTCCATCGGAATATGAGGCAACAATTGCAACTCAAATGCCGGTGCAGCAAGCAGTGGACAAGCATTGGCGGAAACGGTAAGCTGTGCCATAAAGCGATCATAATACCCACCGCCATAGCCGATACGCCCACCAGCACGGTCATATCCAAGCCCTGGTACGATAACTAAATCAATCTCCTGCCAGCGTTCGACACCGTAAAGGGGCAGATGTTGCTTCGGCTCGGGAATGCCGTACATGCCGGATTCCACATCAGCGATACCGCTAATTTCGTATAGTTCAAAAATGCCTTGCTGCGCTCGCTGAATGCGCGGTACGAGTACACGATCCCCCTGCTTCCAGCAATGCTCCAGTAGCGGCAGTGTGTCCGGCTCATCTCGATAGGCTAAATAACTGAACACCGTAAACGGCTTAGTACGTGTCTGCGTGCGTAAATGATCCACAAACTCCGTTGCAACCGCACACAGCTCCGCCGATTGCTGAATACGCTGCTCTGGTTCAAGCTCGCGTCTTCGCTGTTGAAGCTGCTGCCGCAGCCGCCGTTTATCGATCTGATGTTCCATTTCAAGCCTCCCGTACACAGACCATATCCCTATAGCGAAAAGGCATAGGTCATTCATATTGACAGTGTAACACTTTCCTGTCAAAAAACCAATTTCCCTTTCCGGTTCATTTATCGTTCTCCTCTGCGCTTACGCGCGGTATCATCGTGCACTTTTTCGGCTAGCAGACCGGATTAAATCATGCAAAATCACCGCTTTTCATGTACACTAGACAGGATGGGCGGATTGCGCATCCCTACGCATTCATAATCATCCCTATACGATATAACGATGAAATATAACGCTTGACTATTACGTCATATCGTACCGTTTACTCCAATGATTCAAGATCACGCTTATGCGAAGTCAACGACGATCATACGTAAATCAGCATGGCGGAGAAACGGTACATCACTTCATAACAGACAGACGAACAGCTTCGCGTATAGTTGTTCTTGCAGGAAAGGATGGATGGACAGTGTTATTGCAAGCAAGTGGCATTACGAAATTATACGGCATCACTCCGGTGCTTGAAGGCATCAATTTACAAATTGAAGAACGTGAGCGTATCGGTCTCGTCGGCGTTAACGGTGCCGGCAAATCCACATTACTCAAAATTATCGCTGGCGAAATGTCCCATGACGGCGGGCAAATATTCCGCAGCAAAGAAGTAACGCTCGGTTATTTGGCGCAAAATAGCGGTTTGCATCACGGCAATACGATCGGTGAAGAAATGCGCTCCGTCTATGCCGACTTGATCGACACCGAACGTGAGCTACGTGTCATGGAGCAGCAAATTGCTGATCCGGTGCATATGGGCGATGAGAAAGCGTATGCCGAGCTGCTGGAGCGTTATTCCCGTCAATCCGACTTTTTCCGCGAGCGCGGTGGGTATGAGATGGAGACGCGAATTCGCAGCATTTTGCACGGGATGGGCTTTGCCGATTTTCCGCAACATACGCCGGTAGCTACACTTAGCGGCGGTCAGAAAACACGGCTTGCACTCGCCCGCATTTTATTGCAGGCACCTGATCTGCTCATGCTGGATGAGCCGACGAACCATCTCGATCTAGACACACTCGCCTGGCTCGAAGATTATTTGCGCGCGTATTCCGGCGCATTGCTGATCGTCTCACATGACCGTTATTTTCTCGATCGGCTGGTGACAAGCATCGTCGAAATCGAACGTCATCGCTCCAGACGGTATACCGGCAACTATAGCCGCTATATCGATATTAAAGCGGCGGAATACGAATCAGAGCTGAAGCAATTTGAAAAACAGCAAGATGAGATTGCCCGGATGGAGCAGTTTATCCAAAAAAATATCGTGCGTGCCTCCACGACGAAGCGTGCCCAGAGCCGCCGACGCGCATTGGAGAAAATGGATCGACTGGATCGCCCTGCCGGTGATCTGAAAAAAGCGAGCTTTACGTTCGAGACGTCCGTCGTATCCGGCAAAGACGTACTGCGCGTGCACAATTTGACGCTTGCTTATGCGGACAAACAGCGGCTATTTGATCCGATCTCATTCGAGCTGTGGCGTGGCGATATGGTCGCATTAATCGGCCCGAACGGAACCGGTAAAACGACACTGCTCAAAGCGCTTATCGGCGATCATGTGCCAGCCAGCGGCAAAATCGAATGGGGTGCCAAAACGAAGATCGGTTATTATGATCAGGAACAAGGACATCTGACGCCAACTAATACGGTGCTGGAAGAAGTGTGGAGCAGCTTTCCACATCTGGAAGAAGTGCGTATTCGTACCGTACTTGGCAACTTTCTGTTTAGCGGCGAAGATGTGCTCAAAAAGGTGTCTGCCTTAAGCGGCGGCGAAAAAGCGCGCGTCTCGCTCAGCAAGCTCATGCTGCTGGAAGCGAATGTGCTCATTTTGGATGAGCCGACGAACCATCTTGATCTCGTTAGCAAAGAGGTGCTTGAATCGGCGTTAATGGATTATGAAGGCACACTGCTGTTCATTTCCCATGACCGTTATTTCCTCAACAAAATGGCAGAGCGCATTTTGGAATTGCGTCCGGATGGTCTGACGACGTATCTTGGTAATTTTGATGATTATACAGCCAAAAAGCAGGAGTTGCTGGAAATGGCTGCCGAAGAAGCTGCCAATGCGCGTAAAACGGCAAAGTCGGACACATCGTCGACCGATTCAAACCGTGCCGTTACCAATTCGTTTGAAGAAAGCAAACAGGCGAAACGAGAGGAACGTAATCGCAAGCGCCGTCTGGAACAGCTAGAGAGTGAAATCGCCACTCGTGAAGCTCGGATTGCCGAGTTGGAACAGGAACTGACATTGCCGGACATTTATCAAGATTATGCAGCCGTGCAAACGCGCCAGGCAGAAATCGCCACCAATCAGCAGACATTGGAGCAAGCGTATGAGGAGTGGGAATCTTTAGCCGCTGAATAAACGCCTGTCAATACGTATCCACGGAATTGTAAAAGTTCATACTTTTTTTGTAAACCAATAGTGTAATGTTGTGAACAGACTTATCCACAATTCACAGTGATTTTTGGACGAATAATTGACGATGAATAGGCGAATTTTAGTTGGTATAATCGTCTTTTTAAGAAAAATCCATATTTATCCACTAAGTTATGCACATTATCCACATAATACGTAACAAAAGCTGTGCTTAACTATCCCCTAAACAAGCATTTTCAAAAACACAGATACAGCAAGCAATTTGTGACTTGCCCACATTTTTTGGGGGATATGTGGATAACTTTGTTAACATCTTGACAAAACTACCTTTTAGATGCATAGCATTGTAAAATCCAATATTAGTAAAAATTCCAGACGCAGCTAGCGCCCGGTACGGCTTTAAGTACGTAATCGGCTTGCTTACACCATTTAATGCCGTTTTCCCGCACTGTATTAGTGTACGGTATATTCTATAATTGCTCTGTTATTGATCGTATTATGGCGATCTGACAGCCATATACGTGTAATAGCTTGCCTCCAATACATGGATGTCACTTGATTATGAATACCACCCACATCCGTGCAAACTTAATTTGTGCTTGAGACAGGCTAATAGACAGACGCAGTTAAATTTCAACTTTAATTGTGTACTAAATTCTTTATCCATAGCAGCTTGATCCGCATTCAACAATCAGATTCATCTCGGTCAAAGTACGAACAGTAGCTTGTGCGAATGTGGACTCCGTGTGCTAGCCGCTAGCTGTATGAGGGCAAATGATGCTCGTATGTAAATAGGTAAATAGGTGCCTGTTCATCATGCCAAAGACCGTACACGTAGAGAGAAACATGCTCCGTGTACGGTCTTTTTTAACATGACATTCCTATGGGTAATGCTGTCACTATATTAGCCGATCGCCGCAGTTGACCATCGTTCTAGCGATAACGACGGGTCTCCTTTGATGCGTAGATCGGAAAATTCGCCGGTTTTCCATTTTAAATAAGCCGCAGCGCCAATCATAGCCGCATTATCGGTACAATATTCAAATGGTGGAATGAGCAGCTCAATCCCTTCACGCTCACAGCGTTCGGTCAATGTATGACGCAAGCCTTTATTCACGGCAACCCCGCCGCATAACAGTAACTGTTTGACCGCATAGGCGTTAACGGCGCGAATCGCCTTTTCGACTAGCACCTCAACGACGGACTCTTGAAAGCCACGTGCGATTTCAGCCGTCATCGGTTCTTCACCGCGCATTTTCTTCTGATTGACCACATTTAGCACCGCCGACTTCAAACCGCTCAGACTAAAATCATACGAATCCGGTTCCAGCCATACACGCGGCAATTCAACTGCGCTTTCCGCCTCCATCGCCAGCCGATCTACATACGGCCCGCCTGGATATGGAAAACCGAGTGCTCGTGCCACTTTGTCATACGCTTCACCAACCGCATCATCGCGCGTACTGCCGATCAGACGAAACTGCCCTTCCCGCTCTAGCAGCACCAATTCCGTATGTCCACCAGACACAACGAGCGCTAGCGCAGGATACGCGATCTCTGCGGTCAAATTGTTGGCATAAATATGTCCAGCGATATGATGGGTACCGATCAGCGGCTTATCGAGCGCAAATGCTACGCTTTTCGCCGCCATAATGCCGACGAGCAATGCGCCGACAAGCCCTGGTCCTTCCGTTACAGCGACCGCCGATATATCGTCCAGCGTCAGACCGGATTGCTGTACCGCCTGCTCGATCATTAGCGTAATCGTCTCCACATGTTTGCGTGAAGCGACTTCTGGCACGACACCACCAAACGCCTTATGGGTTTCAATTTGGCTTGATACGAGATTGGACAGCACATGCTTGCCGTTTTGCACAATCGCCACCGACGTTTCATCACAGCTCGTCTCAATCGCGAGTATATTGCACACCGATTCCCGGTGCTGTTGCTGTATCATTTATCGTTCACGCTTCCTTCCCGTTTTCAGACTCCCTGTCTCCAGAAAGTTCACACCACATAATGAGTGCATCTTCATTATTGTCCGAATAATATGCTTTGCGTACACCTGCATTCGTAAAGCCCAGTTTGCGATACAGATTTTGCGCTGACTCGTTCGTAACACGCACTTCCAGCGTCATCCGGATCATACCCAGCTCAAGCGCCCATTCCATCATCCGCATTAGCAATAATTGTCCAAGCCGTCTGCCGCGATATGCTTCACGAACGGCAATATTAGTCACATGCGCTTCATCCATAATCGTCCACATACCGGCATAACCGATAAGATACCCATTTAATTCCAGTACCATATATTTGGCAAAATGATTCATCGTCAGCTCGTTGCGAAACGCTTCCTCTGTCCAGGGAAGTGTAAACGCCTCATGCTCAATTTCCATAATTGCCGGCAAATCATCCATTTTCATCTGGCGAAGAACGACATGTTCTTCCCCCTGCTCCGATAACATTGCCACATCGGCACGTCCTTTCATCAGGATTGGCGCAGCAGGTTGGCTTCCGCCTCTGATAGCTGCGTATAATTGGGCAATAATGTATGCGCAGGTTCACTTTGCCCGGACAACAATGTTGCCGCTCCAACCACCCCTGCATCTTCCGCTTCCAGACTGCAATGCAGCAACCGTAAACGGTCTCCGACGCATGCAGCTAGCTTGCTCGTACGCTGCTCATGAACAGCGGTATCACCGACTATATAAATGAACGCCGGGCGCTCCTGCTCTGATAATGCAGCATAACGCGCGCTCAATTGCTCGACCCATTCGTCCATAAGCACGATACGATCCTGTTCCAGACGAACCGGCTCACCGTTGCCTGCGGCGACAAATAGTCCGCTATACACCTGACCTCTGCGCGCATCCATTAGCGGCACGATCCAGCTGGTAGCAGCAGCTGTGCGAGCTGTCACGATAGGCTCATATTCATATGCCGTATCGTCAGCACCATGCGCCTGCACGATGATAGGATCGATCATCTGCTCGTTGGTAGCAGCGGCAACAGCAGACTCGTCTAACGATGTTTCGTCAGCTTGAACTGACTGCGCTGGTAGTGTGATCGATTCGCTAGCTGTCTGTGCCTGACGATATCCACTTAGCGCCAGCGCTGCCAAACTGGAAAATCCTGCCACAGGAAGCTGTAACGTCCATGCCAGCGTTTTGGCTGTCGTCACGGCGATTCGAATGCCGGTATAGGAACCCGGTCCCACGCCAACCGCAATCCCAGCCAGTTCACGGCGCGACACCGCTGCCGTCTCTAGCATACGGGCGATGCTGTCCAGCAAGCCGACCGAATGATTGCGATCAGCTTGGCTACTTTCCGCTACTAGCACATTGTTGCCGTCCATCACAGCGACCACTTGTGCAGCGGTCGCTGTATCCAAAACTAAAAACCGCTTACGCGGCTGTTCGTTCATTTCATTCATGAATTGTCATTAACTCCATTCTGTTTGAACTCAGCACACCAGTCTGCATATGGATCGCCATAACCGGTACAGACGATCGTGCGGCTATCGTCCGCATTTACGGTAATATGCAGCGACAATCGCTGCTCTGGCAACAGGTATTCAATTCGGCTTGACCATTCCACCAGTGTCGCTCCCTGTCCGAAAAAGTATTCATCCAGCCCCAGCTCGGCGGCTTCATCTTCGGTAATACGGTACACATCCATATGGTAAAAGGGCATACGACCCTCGTACTCTTTAATGATCGTAAATGTCGGGCTGTTCACCATGCCAGCGACGCCGAGATGCTTGGCAAACGCTTTGGAAAAATGCGTTTTGCCTGCGCCCAGATCGCCATCAAGCGTGATCATCATGCCCGGAAACGCTCGGCTTGCCCAAAAAGCAGCCAGTCGTTCGGTATCCTCCAGACTGCGGCTCGTAAAGTTTGCCGTCTGCTGAGGCAGTGATTGTGCCATATGATCCTCCAATATGCCATACGACCGCATAAGCGATCAGGGCATCGTGTTTATTGACTTTTGTTCCAGTATACCACATTCGCCGCTTACTTCCGCCTTCCACCGCATTTTTACAACAGTGGAGACAACATACGGGATAATGTTTCCATCGTTTTCTGGATGCGTGGACGGCGAATAAATTCATGGTAGTTAATTTTGCGGCTAACTTGCAAATCACGCCGGAAATCGTCCATTAACCGCTCGATTGTCTCCTGCTCAAACAGCACCGCACATAGCTCAAAATTGCTGTAAAAACTGCGCATATCCATATTAGCGGTGCCGACCGAGGCGAGCAGATCGTCGATAATGACAATTTTGGCGTGTACAAAGCCTTTTTCATATTGATGTACACGCACGCCCACACGCATTAATTCCTCCAAATACGACAGTGAAGCATACTGCACCACTTGTGAATCCGATATATTTGGAATAATAATATCGACTTCTACCCCGCTAATCGCCGCCGTTTTCAGCGCCGCATAAATGCTCTGATCGGGAATAAAATAAGGGGTCGTAATGCAAATACGCTGCTTCGCCACTGCCAGTGCGCTAAAGCACATCTCCTGAATCGCATCCCAGTTCCGATCTGGCCCACTCGCAACGATGAGCGCGCGCTCGCTACCGACACATTGATGCACCGGAAAATAAATCGAATCCGTAATTCGCTGACCGGAAGCAAACTCCCAATCTTCCAAAAATACGATCTGTAAAAAATAAACCGTATCCCCGCGCACTTGCAAATGCGTATCACGCCAGTATCCGAGCTTTGGATCATGACCGAGATAATCGTCACCGACATTCAAGCCACCGATAAAGCCGATTTCCCCATCGATAACGAGTATTTTGCGATGATTGCGGTAATTGACTTCGCGCTGAATAAATGAAGTAAATGGCGGCAGGAAAAAGTAAAACTCAATTCCCGCTGACTTCAACCGACGCACAAACCGATCTGTTAAATGATAACTGCCCAGTCCGTCACACATCATGCGCACCTTTACCCCGGCAAGCGCCTTGCGGATCAAAATGTCGATAAAACGTTGACCAATCTCGTCATCGCGGAAAATGTAAAACTGAATATGAATATGATGCCGCGCTTGCTCCAATGCGCGCAGCATCGCCGCATAGGTCGCTTCGCCATCGGTCAACACTTCGATTTCGCTGCAAGCGGTGATCGGATTTTCCGTTAAATGCGACAATAATGAGAATAGACGCGTCTGTGTGGCAAATTCAGGATTGCCCATATTGTCCACCGACTGAATAACAGCTGCCTGACTCCATAACCGACTACGTACTTCACGGAACAAAATCGTACCTTTTTTACGAATCGTACGCCGGCTCCGATAGTTACGGGCGACAAAATAATAAATGACAAAGCCAAAAAAAGGCGCGCAATACGAAATAAACAACCAGGCGACCGCTTTGGTCGGTGAACGGAATTCCAATAACAATATAATGCCACACTGGCTAATAAATACGATACCGAACAATACCAACCAGACCATGCTAAACGTTCCTTCCTTTCTGAATCTTGCCTGTTCGACACCGATCTTCTCTATGCAAAACCTATCATATCAGAAATGATGCCAAAACTGATGGTTATTTAGCAACAGCTTGCCATTACCATATAACCAATCTGGTGAGAATTTGATTCAGCAAGCGGGAAGTTCATTTGGTGCTGCACGTATATTTTGTAAAAGCTAGAGAAATCAGTCTTTACATTTTAGTTGGTAAAAGTATTGGGAGATATGTATACAGACTTAAGTGGTGATGCATGCCTACTTATGTGCAGTTCACAACAATCTTACGTATAAACAAGTTCAAGAGAGTGTACATGTACGATTAAAATGTTGAAATGAGGCACTCTGTCGGTTATGCGGACAAACTAGTTTACGAAACCGTCATTTCAAATCGAAAATAGCTTCTATAACACGAAAAAGAGCATCTATGCTCCTATAATGGAATCACAGATGCTCTTTTCATCGTGGATGGCGACGATCAACTAGGCAAGCAATCCGTTTAACTAGCAATCAAATCCATGCCTATCCCACCCATTATGTGTCCTCCGCAACATGTATGTTATCAATACATAGATATGATTTGAAGCGTATATGTTACTGTGCGCCTGCATCCGCCGTTTCCAAGCTATCTTTTTCCAACATAATCGATTGCCCTTCAGTCAGTGCGGATTGACCGAAAAATTGTTTAAGCCATTTTAGTGCCGGACGCTCTGTACCGTTGCTGTTCAACAGATGGGTATTAGGTTCCCATGTTTGTCCTTGAATATAGCCCCACAGCGTTACGCCTTTGACGGCAGGATGATTCCACAGTACCGGGAATTTTTCTTTGTAACGTGCGAGTTGGGTCGCATCATCACCTGACATATCGAGCTCGGATACGTAGATCGGCAATCCGGTTGCAGCTAATTTGTTTAGCACCGTTGTCATCGTACTTGTCGATACGTTGTTCATATTAAAATGATGACACTGGATACCGATACCGTCGACCAAACCGCGGCTTTTTAAAATATTAATAATATTTACGTACTGATCCGCCAGTGCAGGATCACCGATAATGCCGTATTCGTTAATGAGCAGCTTGGAGTTTGGAAATTGTTGTCTTGCCTGCTGGAATGACCAGATAATCCAATCCCAGCCTGTTGCTCCATCTCCACCGATCGCATTCCGATAAGATGGTTTGACATGCAGCGGCTCGTTAACTACATCGACAAACGCGGATTTGCCGTATTTTTGCCCTGCCAATTGAATCCATTGTGTCACTTCGGCTTTCTGCTCAGCTGCTGACAGATTTTTCACCCATCCAGGCTCCTGGCTGCCCCAGACTAATGTATGGAATTTAAAAGGATACCCTTTACTTTGCGCATAATTGTAAGCCATATCAGCTTGTCCCCAGTTCATGGAGTTGCGTGTACGTTCAACCGCATCCCATTTGGTGGAGTTTTCCGGTGTCACTTGGTTCCAGTACGTTCCGAAGCTAGATGGAACGCTGCCAGCAATAATATTGCCGAGAAATTTGTTTCCATTCGTGAGGCTGGCATAACTATACTCCGACATAAACGAGGTGAACAATGCACCTGCGATAGCGGCTGTTCCGACAATTCGTAGTAATTTGGACTTTTTCAACAATTCATTTCCTCCTCTTTTGTATGCGTTGGTCATGGAATGTACGTCCGATCATCATTTACCAAAATATGATATAAGCGCTTACATTTGTAATATTATCAGCTTCTGTATCGATTTTCGCTATAAACATAGGGAGATGTATTGAATGATTGTATAGCTCAATTTTTAAAAATAGGCAGCCTGTCTTTTGCTTTAACCGAAATAATGTGGAACAACGTTATTATTATATCGCTTATGCGCTTAGTTTTTTTATTTTCCAACGTAATCAAGTCGATTATGTGCTGGATCGCTATACAGAAACGTATAGTTCCAAATGAACACTGTTATGATCAAGTTTATTTGAGAATATGAGTTTATTGTGCAAGCATCGTGTTGAATGATATAGCTATAAAAATAATGCCATTTAGCATAGGACTGTTTATACGTCATACCGATCGGCACTGCATATAATAAAATGAACATATCTCGTCTGTTATGGTCAAAAGAATGACTTGTTATTTTTCGGCTAAATCAACAATTAGCGTTGTTGTACGTATAATTATGGCTAGGATAGACATGTTAGTGAGACGGACTTTGCTTGCCATTTACAGGTTTATGTATACAAATGAGTTCGTACATACACAAACAGAAACAGTGGACGCACCTAAACGATAAGCATGGACACGCGAACTTGCGCTCATTATTACACCATTTATATCGCATACATGTATTACCAAATACAGCAAAGAGGTCTTCTGCACATTGAACAGAAGACCCCTTTGCTAGTAAACGCATGCAATGAATAATTTCATCAGTAGTTAAAACGATCGATACATTAAGCACGCACAACATTAAGCACGCACATCCCGCTTGGAAAACGATACCCAGGCGATTAGTGCAAACACGACAACATACACCGTCAACATCAACAGCGACCAGCCGAGCGATGTAATGCCAAAGCTACCGCTTGGGTTAGAGAAATACTGGGTCAAGTCTAAATTCGTAAACAGCAAATATTTAACGATCCAGTAATCTTGCGGGCGCAGAAAAGCATGCAACAATCCGTTACTAAGCGTACCTGAAAAATAAAGTAACATCGATAAGGTGATCGCCAATGCTGGTGACCGAAACAGCGCGGACAGCATAAACGCAAATGTCGCCAACACAAGTGCACGAATAAACGAATATACAACGAGCAAAAACAAATTGCTATCCGGCGCTGCGGCTGCCCAATCCGGCAATACCGTTACAGTTGCCGGAAACAGCATATACGCTACCGCCAAATTAATTAGTGTAAACAACAGCGTCAACCCGAGCAAAAAAACGACTAGCGCCACAAATTTGGAACTTAATATTTTCCAGCGTTGCCACGGACGAATGAGCAGCAGCTTAATCGTGCCGGTCGTAAATTCGATCGCGACCGATTCCGACGCCACAATTAGCGCAAACAACACAACTAGGAAAAACATCGAAAACGACTGATCCAACGCCATCGGTGCAGCAGCCGGATAATCGCCCAACTTTAGCAAAATGAGCAGCGCCGGCGACAACAAGGCGAGCAAAATCAACATTACCCAATTGGAAATACGCAGCAGAATTTTTAACAATTCATTCCAGACGAGTTGCATAAAATTAATCATGACGCCCACCGCCTTCCCGTGTCATCGCCAGAAATTGATCCTCTAACGTTTGCCGCAGCGGAATGATTCCATACACGGCAATTCCTTGCTGTACAAGCTGTGCATTAAAGCGAGCAATATCGGAACGGGTCGCGCGTGCTATACAGCTACTGCCCTCCAAATAACTGTCTGGAATTAGCTCTTGTACATGCTGTGGTTGGTCGGTTTCAAACCGAACAGTGATCAATTGTTCCGCAACGGCTGTAGCAGAAGCTGGTTGTGCATGCAGATGGCGTACATCGACGAGCTTGCCGCCATTAATAACTGCGACCATATCACACATCAGTTCCATTTCGGATAATAAATGACTAGACACAAACACAGTTGTGCCTTGCTCGCGGCTAAGCGCACGCAAATAATCGCGTAGCTCACGAATGCCTTGCGGATCAAGCCCATTCGTTGGCTCATCCAGCACGAGCAGACGCGGACGATGCAGCAGCGCCTGCGCGACGCCAAGACGTTGTCTCATCCCAAGCGAATACGTACTCACCCGATCGCGCACACGCCCGCCCAAACCGACAAAATCGACCACTTCCGCAATCCGCTCGCGTGTAACACCTGGCGACATACGTGCATATTGCATCAGATTTTGGTAGCCGGTCATATATTTGTACATTTCCGGGTTTTCCACAATCGCACCCACTTTACTGATCGCCTGTTCAAAATGCGTGCGAATGCTTTGCCCTTCAATGCGAATGTCTCCGGCTGTCGGTGTCATCAAACCAACGAGCATGCGGATCGTCGTCGTTTTGCCGGAGCCGTTCGGACCGAGAAAACCGAATACACAACCTGCTGGTACATCCAATGTCAAATTATCGATAATCGTTTTGGAGCCGATTTTTTTCGTCACTCCGCGAAATTGTACGACAGGTGCGGTTAACTCGTCCATTTTGCCACCTGACGTTGGCGCATTGGAGTAGGTCGTCGTATTGCTGGTGGAAAGGTCAGACGGAGACGGTATCGCTCGTGCTTGTCCATTCGTCGAATCAGGTTGGGACGGATGGCTCCCTTCGGCTCTGCCATCCGGTAGCAAACAGTACGGTCTGAGCTGGTTAATATGGATCATCATCGGTTGACTCCTTTCGGATTGACGCTGCACTGTCTAGCCAAGAGCAGCCTGCTTTCGTATGTACGGTATCATCATAGTGCGTTTTCATCATCGTACGATTCATCATATTACGGTTTAACTCATTCGGCAGCTGTCTGTAAGTTTGAGCTGTTGATTAAAATCGATAGCCATCTACATCGTATGCCGTATGCTGAACGATCTGCCCTATGGATACAAAACAGAATGGCAGATTTGATTTTATATTGTACTTCGTATACCGTCTCTAACGGAAAAACGAAGCTACCGTCGCACATAAGCAGACATTGTTTGTAGCGCATTCATTGTAACATACTACACATTGGATATAAAAAGAACCCGTCTCTGGCGCAGCAGCTACGATGATAGCGCTGCGCAGAGCGGGTTCGAAATGAATGTGTTCAGAGCTGGCTAGCGCTATTCAAACACTTCAAACAGCGCCAGCAGCATCCCTAAAGCTTGTAACAAATTACGCACCAGAACGTGCCAGTTCACGCATATTGGCTTCGAACGCTGCGAGCAATGCCGCTTCGCCAGTCAGACCTTTTTCGTGAACTTTGCGGATTTGTTCGAGCATCCGTTTGTAGTCTTTCGGAATGATACGCACGAAATCCTGCGATTGATGTTCCCAATCTTCCAATACACGTTTGCCCGCTTCACTGCCAGTATACTGAACATGCTGTTCGATCATCGTCCGCAGCTCGGCAAGCTCGTCCGCATCTTCGATATCTTCCAGTAGTACCATTTCCAAGTTACAGCGACCGACAAAATCATGGCTTGGATCAAGCACATACGCGATCCCGCCTGACATACCAGCGGCAAAGTTACGTCCGGTCGAGCCGAGTACAACGACACGTCCGCCAGTCATATATTCACAGCCGTGGTCGCCCACGCCTTCAACGACGACTTTTGCACCGGAGTTACGTACAGCAAAGCGCTCACCAGCAATACCGCTAATATACGCTTCACCACTCGTTGCGCCATACAATGCGGTGTTGCCGATAATGATATTGTCTTCAGCGGCGAATGTAGCTGCCGCATCCGGCTTCACGATAATTTTACCGCCGGACAGACCTTTACCAACATAGTCATTACAGTCGCCTTCAACGCGCAGTGTAATGCCTTTCGGTACAAACGCACCGAGGCTTTGTCCAGCCGAGCCTTTGAATGTAAATGAGATCGTATCATCCGGCAGACCCGCTGCGCCGTATTTAAGCGTCACTTCGCTACCGAGAATTGTGCCAACCGCGCGATCGACGTTGCAGATGGACAGCTCGGCATGAACCGCTGTGCCATTTTCCAAGGCTGGTGCAGCTAATGGCAGCAATTGACGAAGATCAAGCGTTTCTTCCAACAGATGGTTTTGCTGCTGGACGTTAAAGCGCTCGCTACCTTCTGGAAGCGCCGGTTGATGGAGCAGTACGGATAGGTCGAGACCTTTTGTTTTCCAGTGTGCATCCGCCTGCGAAGCGTCCAGACAATCAAGACGACCGACCATTTCTTTGACGGTGCGGAAACCTAGCTCTGCCATAATTTCGCGCAAATCCTGTGCGACAAACTTCATAAAGTTCACCACATGCTGAGGATCGCCAGTGAAGTTTTTGCGCAGTTCCGGATTTTGTGTCGCTACGCCGACCGGACAAGTGTCCATTTGACAGACACGCATCATAATACAGCCGATCGACACGAGCGGTGCGGTGGAGAAACCGTATTCTTCAGCACCAAGCAATGCAGCAACCGCGAGATCGCGACCGCTTAGCATTTTACCGTCTGTTTCCAGTACGACACGGTCACGCAAATTGTTCATAATGAGCGTTTGTTGTGTTTCGGCAAGCCCAAGCTCCCACGGCAGACCCGCGTGACGGATCGAACCTTGCGGGGATGCACCTGTACCGCCATCATAACCGCTCACAAGGATCACATCAGCACGGCCTTTAGCTACACCAGCAGCGATTGTGCCAACACCGACTTCGGATACAAGTTTCACGTTAATGCGAGCGCGACGGTTCGCATTTTTCAGGTCATAGATCAGTTCTGCCAAATCTTCGATCGAATAAATATCATGATGTGGAGGCGGCGAGATCAGACCTACACCAGGTGTAGAGTGACGAACTTCCGCTACCCACGGATATACTTTACGGCCAGGCAATTGTCCGCCTTCACCAGGCTTGGCACCTTGCGCCATTTTGATCTGAATTTCATCGGCATTGACCAAATAATTGGACGTTACACCGAAACGACCGGATGCAACCTGTTTGATCGCACTGCGACGGGAATCGCCGTTAGCATCCGGAATAAAGCGCGCCGGGTCTTCGCCGCCTTCACCGCTGTTGCTTTTGCCGCCGATCCGGTTCATCGCAATCGCCAAGCTTTCATGCGCTTCTTTACTAATCGATCCGAATGACATCGCGCCTGTTTTGAAGCGTTTCATAATCGATTCGATTGGCTCTACTTCTTCCAGCGGCACCGGAGCGCCGTTCGGTTTCAGCTTGAGCAAGGAACGCAATGTCAAATGCTTCTCGTTTTCGCCGTCGACAAGCGCAGCGTATTTTTTGTACAGCTTGTAGTCACCGGTACGAACGGAATGTTGCAATAGATGGATCGTTTGCGGATTGAACATATGCTGTTCACCATCATTGCGCCATTGATAGTCACCGCCGGAATCGAGCACACGGTCATTGCCGTCTTTATCCGTAAAAGCACGGTTATGCTGAGCCAGCGTCTCCACTGCCACTTCATCCAGACCGATGCCGCCGATACGGGATGGTGTCCAAGTGAAATATTGATCGACAAACTCCTGTTTCAGACCGACCGCTTCGAAAATCTGTGCACCACGGTACGATTGAATCGTGGAAATGCCCATTTTGGACAGAATTTTCACGACACCTTTGGTCACTGCTTTAATATAGTTTTTCACCGCTTTGTCATGCGAAATACCGCGCAACATGCCTTGTTTGATCATATCTTGCATCGTTTCGAATACGAGATACGGGTTTACCGCGCTAATGCCGTAACCGAGCAGCAAGGCGAAATGGTGAATATCGCGCGGCTCGCCGGATTCCAGCAACAGGCTGACACGGGTACGTGTACCTTGACGAATCAGATGATGATGTAGACAAGCGACAGCAAGCAAGGCTGGAATTGCCGCATTTTCCTTATCCATGCCACGGTCGGACAAAATTAGGAAATTGTGACCTTTGGCGATGACACGATCTGCCGCCTCGCACAGGTTGACGAGTGCAGCTTGCAAGCCTTCGGTACCTTTGGCAGCTTCGAAGAAAATCGGGATCGTCATCGCTTTAAAGCCAGGACGACGCACATGACGCACTTTGGCAAATTGTTCATTTGACAAAATCGGTGTATTCAAAATGATCTGACGGCAGCTTTCCGGCTGCGGATCAAGCAAATTCGCTTCCGGTCCGAGCGATGTCGCTGTCGATGTTACAATCTCCTCACGAATCGCATCGATCGGCGGGTTCGTAACTTGAGCAAACAATTGTTTGAAATAGTTATACAGACGCTGCGGTTGGTCGGACAATACGGCAAGCGGTGCATCATACCCCATCGAGGCGAGCGCTTCTGCACCTGTCGAAGCCATCGGCTCGATCACTTTGCGCAATTCTTCAAACGTATAGCCAAACGCAAGCTGCAACTGCTGCACATTATCATGATCAGGCTGAATTGCTTCCGGCGCTTCCGGCACATCGTCCAGATTTACCAGATGTTCTTCCAACCATTCCGCATACGGATGCTCGGATGCGATCTGTTCTTTGATCTCCTCGTCGGAAATGATACGACCTTCCTGCGTATCGATCAGCAGCATTCTGCCCGGACGAAGGCGATCTTTGTACAGTATATTTTCAGGGGCAATATCAAGTACGCCCACTTCAGAAGACAGAATAATACGGTCATCCTTAGTCACATAATAACGCGCCGGACGCAGTCCGTTACGATCGAGAATCGCGCCGATCTGAATACCGTCGGTAAATGCCATTGCAGCAGGTCCATCCCACGGCTCCATCAGACAGCTGTGATACTGGTAAAAAGCTTTTTTCTTCTCATCCATCGTATCGTGGTTGCTCCACGGCTCCGGCACCATCATCATCGCTACATGCGGCAATGAACGTCCGTTCAAGTACAGAAATTCGAGCGTGTTATCAAACATTGCCGTATCCGAACCGTCCGGGTTAATGACCGGACGAATTTTGTCCAGATCATTGCCAAACACTTCGCTTTCAAACAGCGATTGACGCGCATGCATCCAGTTCACATTACCGCGCATCGTATTGATCTCACCGTTGTGAATCATAAAACGATACGGGTGCGCACGATCCCAGCTTGGGAATGTGTTTGTACTGAAACGGGAGTGAACGAGCGCAATCGCTGATTCAAACGCTTCGTCACGCAGATCGAGATAAAACGCACCGACCTGAATCGTCGTCAACATGCCTTTGTATACGACTTTGCGACATGACAAACTCGGTACGTAAAACGTCTCGCCACCTGCGGCTTCCGCATAACGAATATGACGCTCTGCCAGCCGGCGAATGACATACAGCTTACGTTCAAAAGCAAGCTCATCTGCACTGCGCAACGCTTCGCCACGTCCGATAAAAAACTGTCGTACGACCGGTTTTGCCGCCTTAGCCGTTTTGCCAAGTGTGCTGTCATCGGTCGGCACGGTACGCACGCCAAGCAACATTTGACCTTCCTGCTCGATAATGTCTTTGAGCAGCGCTTCATGACGTTCGCGCAATTCCTCGTCACGGGACAGGAATACCATCGCTACGCCATATTGACCTTTGTCTGGCAATTCAAATCCATTCGCTGTTGCTTCCTTTACAAAAAAGGAATGCGGAATCTGCACCATAATACCGGCTCCGTCACCGGAATTCGGTTCGCTTCCCTGGCCGCCGCGATGCTCCATGTTTTCGAGCATGGTCAGTGCTTGACTGACAATCTGGTGACTAGGTGTTCCTTTAATATGCGCGGTAAATCCCATACCGCAAGCATCTTTTTCAAACTGCGGATCATACAGACCCTGCTTCGGAGGTAAACCTGTAATGTTCATAATACGCAACCTTTCTATTATGAAGTGACTGTCAAGAGATGAGCCAGAGGACGGCCGGACGAAGATACATGCTTCTAAGGGTAGGGTATACAAAACAGACCGCTCATTCCATACAGTATCATCTACAATATTTGTACATATTGTACAAGACCGTGATGGAAGCAGCCTATATTTGGATATAGGTTTGAAGTAAAGAGCGAAGAATAAATATCCACTTTGCTAACATGCAAGCAACTTAGTTATCGATGTGATATCACTGTAACCTTCGTTAGTTTTATACATTTTAACACTGACCTTACATGATGGCAATTCAAACTTTTTATATATGCGATAAATTATTATTTTGCGTCAAAGCATTAGCGTGATAACGTAACGCATTGCATACAATGTATGATTATACATTAAAATTAATAAATAATTCAATATATTCGTCGAAATTTTACTGGGATCGGTGATATGATCATTGGGAAGGCGCTCCCGTTTACCGCTACAACAAAAACGGACAGCCCTTTGTCAGAGCTATCCGTTCATGTATAAAGTCTGTTTCTGTATAAAGTAAGTGAAGCAGGGTGATTCTACCGTGATCCGGTCACCGGTAACTGCGATCAGGCACAACGAGAAAAGCTTATCGTGCAGCCGGATACAGACAGACAGCTAGCTTACAGCTCGATGCTCTCGCTGACTTTTAATGCGGTACCTTGTATCCCTTTTGCTGCCAGTGCAGCGACAAAAGCATCGCCATCCTGTTCGATTGGCGGAAATGTATTGTAATGTACCGGAATGATATGTTTCGCTTGTACCCATTCTGCCGCATATAGCGCATCATCAGGTCCCATCGTGAAAAAGTCACCGATCGGCAATGCCGCCACATCGATGTCGTTCATTTCACCGATCAGCTTCATATCACCGAACAAAGCGGTATCGCCGGCATGGTACAGCGTTTTGCCGCCCATCGTCAGCAAAATACCGGCTGGCTCACCGAGATATACATTTTGCCCATCCAGCTCATTGGATGAAGTATGAAAAGCGATCGTGTATTTCACTTTGAAGCCGTCAAACTGTTTTGAACCACCCAAATTCATCCCAACCGTCTCCGCTGCGCCTTTGGCTGCGGCATATTGCGCCAGCTCCACTACTGCGATTACCGGGCAATTGTTATGTTGTGCAATTTCAACCGTATCGCCAAAATGATCGCCATGTCCATGCGTCAAAATAACCGCGTCCACTTTAATATCGTTCACATCAACATCAACTTGCGGATTGCCGGACAAAAAAGGATCGATAATGACCTTTTTGCCGCCTTCTTCCACAAGCAGACACGATTGTCCATAGTACGTAATTTTCATCGATAAAGCACCTCCGCAATAAAATAGATCGTATCACTACCGTTTATTTTATCACCAAAATCGATGTGTTTGTAACTTTGCGAGTACTGATCGGCTCGTTTGGACGGCTGTTGCGCAAAATCGAACATAGCTGAATTGCAGTCCGACAGCTACCTATATTTTGCCGCTGACACGGATTGACGTTTGTTAACGCCCGCTAAATTGCAGTACAGTACGTCCACTGGCGCTTATTTGTAAAAGGTATGATGACCGATTTTTTTGACGACCGTTTGCGAATTTGGAACCGAAAAATCAGTCGCCAGCGATAGCGACACAAAATAATACGTATTATCCGGCACTTCTTTACGTCCTTCCAGCGCTTCGCGGACAGCTTTAATCGAATCGGCATTGGGCTTTACGCGCTCAAAGCGACCGTTGGAGATCGGTGAAAATTGATATTTTTGATACAGTACACCTTTAATCGTGTCGGGGAAATTGGCGGACCGCAGCCGGTTTAAGACAACATTGGCAACTGCCACTTTGCCTTCGTACGGTTCACCTTCAGCTTCTGCCATGACCATTCGTTCAAGCATAAGCCGTTCTTTATCAGACAATGCGTAGGTCCAGGTCGCATGTGCATGGTTATCCTGGGAAAGTAACTTTGTCCGAGTAAAGTATAATTTGGTGGGGGTAGTGTTGCTGACGGATGCATCAGCTGTGATTGCTGCGGCTTGTTTTACTTTTGCCTGTGCGATTGCTGTGCGTTCCTGTTTCGCCTGTGCAGCCTGCTGCTTCGCTAATGTTGCTTTGTTCGCTTTTGCTTGTTGAATCAGGTTACGTGTATGGGTTTCATTCCATGCGATAAACGTACCTGTCGTACTGCCCCTGTCTTTTTGTGCATACGAAACAGAACCTGCCGGCTGCGCACCCCACGCTGGCAGCTTTGTAAAGGTTTGGTTATGTGTCGTATGATTTGCCATCCAAAATGGAAGGCTCATAACAAATATAAAAAGCACGCCGAGCAGAGGCGTAATCCACTGATTGCGTCTAATAAAATCCATGTTTTTCCTCCAGTAACGTTGGCTTACTCTATTTTCTATGTAATCGTTAGACCTTCCATTTGAATACACCAACATCCAAATTTTGAATCATAAGCAATTTACATGAATTTCGCGGACATACCCTGTATCCGCAAAAAGAGCCAACTTAATAATCGATATCCGCTCACCGAATATCCAAACGATAACGTCTGTACATGATGCAATAATGATGTTGTTTCCCCTGAAAATCCACTGCCTTTTGCAGCAGCAAGTATATTATTATAAATTGATTACTTTTGTCAAATTGACAAAATCGAAATTTTAGAGTATGCCATCTCCAATAAGTGGGAAATGACCTGCTGCTTCATACATTGGAATGCTGCCCACGCGAGTGCAATACAAAACGACAGATTGTACGCACCAATTTGGATGCTGCCATTCGATCTCGTCAAAAACGAGCGGCTTAATTGGCTCTGTGTCGGCATATTTACGAGCTATCGTAATATGCGGATGATACGATCGCTGTTCCGCCTGATACCCGATCGCTGCACAGGCGCGCACAATATCACTTTGCAGCGACATTAATGCGTGCCGATCGCCTGCCGGATCGATCCAAAGCACACGCGGACGCGCTGGCAAACCAAAGCTGCCGACAGCGCCCAGCTCTAATGTGAACGGCGTATGCGCTGAAACAGCGGCAGTTAGTGTCTGCGACAGCTCCGGTAAGTAGGCGCGATCCACATCACCGTAAAATTGCAGCGTAATATGTAAATCGGCACTGTCTGTCCATTTGCGAAAAGCATAGTGTTGCTGCATCTGTGCGCTCCATGCTGCCAAACATTGCTGTGCTGCCCCTTTCACGGCAATCGCAGCAAATACACGCTCCTGCTCGCTACCGGTAGCCATTGTCCGACACTCCCTTCAGCCTATGTCCGTGCGCCTGTTTGCCATAGGTAGATGCTGGAACACGACCAATTTTCCAACTTCCATAATTCGGCAATCATTTCCCGAACACACGTTCCTGACGAATGCAAATAGTATACAACAATCTGACGTTAAGTGCAAAGTTTTCACTGGGCTTGAATCGGTGTAATCCATTCTGTTTGGTACAGTACACCAAATTTGATATGATGACAAAGACAGCAGACACTATGTACGGATCACCCGCTGACCCGATATCGTGCCTAATACGAGGAGGAGATTGTTTTATGTCCAAGATCGTTTTTCTGCAACATTTAAATGAGCAGCAACAACAGCAAATTCAAGCAGCCGCTCCTCATGATGAAGTGATCGCTATTCCGGTCAAACAAGCGACCGAGCACGATTTGGCGGATGCCGAGATTATCGTCGGTTGGTCGCGCAAATTTCAGGATTTTATTTTGTCTCCGCATTGTGCGGTCAAATGGGTACAAGCATGGTCGGCTGGTGTCGATAAAATGCCGCTGGCGCAATTGGAGCAAAAGCAGGTGCTGCTGACGAGCGCTAACGGTGTGCATACGATTGCGATTTCCGAGCAAATTTTTGCCTATCTGCTCGCGTTTAGTCGTAATCTGCATCAGGCGATTCGCAATCAGAGTAAGGCGCGTTGGGATGAGAGCGGCAGCTTTAGCGAGCTGCATGGCAAAACGATTGTGATCGTCGGCGCAGGTAACATCGGGATTGGCACCGCCCGTCTGGCACGTGCATTTGGGATGAAAACGGTCGGTGTACGCCGCTCCGGTCAACCGCTGGATGAATTTGATCATATGTACAGCATGGAGCAATTGGACACCGCACTAGCACTGGCGGATGTAGTCGTCAATATTTTGCCACTGACCGAGCAAACCCGCGGGCTGTTTAATAGCGGTCGCTTTGAGACGATGAAGCAAACAGCGCTGTTTATCAACGTTGGACGTGGCGCAACAGTACAAACAGACGATCTCGTAGCTGCACTGCAAGGGGGCAACATCGCCGGTGCGGGTTTGGATGTGTTCGATCCTGAGCCATTGCCGGAAGATCATCCGCTCTGGTCGATGGAGCAAGTCATCATTACACCGCATATTGCTGGCAGCAATGAGCATTACACCGAGCGTGTCATCGATATTTTCCTGACCAATCTGAAAGCATATCAGCAGGGGGAAAAGTTGCCTGTCAATCTGGTGGACTATTCGAACGGTTATTAACCGATGCGCTGAAATGTAATAGAGATTGCAGTAGACGGTCGGTCGCTCGTTCATATTAGGTTTGGATTGCTATTCACTTGTGCATAAATAAACCTGGAATGAAAACGAGACATGCAAAACATTATAAAAAAGGGCTCTTTCCTTATACAGGAAAAGAGCCTTTTTTATTCACTTTTATGTTTAAATCATTACTATAGATATTATAGCGGCAAAGCGAGCAGCGGTGGCAATACAATACATAGGCTAAATATGAACGACAAGCTGATCGATCACTTCTGTTCCCGCAATCGCTTGTCAGCAAAGCCCTGCCAGCTTTATGTGAGTATACGCCTGCCACACTGTTGCAGTAAAAGTAGTAGGCGTTTTTAATTTATATACGTCTCCAAACATCTATATCGGCATTCATATCGATGCATAAATATAATAACGCTGAATAGGTGTTCATTTTACATTTTCGACCAGGTGAAAAGCACTGTATTTGTCTCTCACTTCAGCTAACACAAGGATACATAAACCGCAAATTTACTACTGTAGCCGTATAAAAACAGTTCCTTACGACTGCTCCCATTGTCGTAAACATAACCATTGGAACAGAGAAACCATTACAAACGAAGCATGCCGATCGTGCAGCTACTGTGCTGCTGAAACATCGTCAGACAGCAACCATTTTGCCACATACTCGTACGTATGCATTCGATCATCATAACGATCGAGCGGACAGATGAGCAACAGTTCGTCGGCATCGTATTCGTACAACAGCTTATTCATCCGCGCCGACAATGTATGTGGCCCACCTACGATCGGTTCCGGCATTTCTTCACCGATCGCCGCCAGACCAGCTGGCGATCGCTTCCATCCGTTATATAGCTGCTCTGCACGCTGCTCCGTTGCAGCCGTGATCACTTTAACTGCCAGTATCACCCGTGCATCCGTTTGCGATCGAGATGGCTGGAATTGTTCTCGATACTGTGCAATCGCTGCCTGTCCATCACTTGTACTCATAAAATGACCGAACACATAACCTGCACCATGCTCGGCTGCCAATGTGGCACTTTTGCGATTCGTGCCTAGCAGCCATAGCTGCGGTGTGTAGGCGGCAAGTGGACGTGCCAGCACCGCTGTCCCTTCCACCGTATAACAATCTTCCAGCAAACTGCGCAAATCGCGCACGCGTGCAGGCATCTCGGCAACATGGGCAAGATAATTGCCGCTTAGTCCAATCGCCGCGTGAGCAGAGCCGCCCGGTGCACGCCCGATGCCAAGATCGATGCGATCCGGGTATAACGCCGACAACATACGAAACGTCTCCGCCACTTTCATCGCGCTGTAATGCGGCAACAATACCGCTCCCGCTCCGAGCCGAATCGATGACGTACGCACACCGATATGGGCGATCAGCACTTCAGGTGCCGTACAAGCAAGCCCGTCGATATCGTGATGCTCAGACAACCAGAAGCGCTCGTAGCCCCAACGCTCTGCCGCAATCGCCAGTTGCACCGAACGTTCCAGCGCCTCCTCTGGGGATGCTTGCTCCAGCAGTGGCGACATATCCAGTATGCCCAGCGGAATGGGCGTATGCTGATCGTTCATGCTGTTTCCTCCTTCCGCTGCCGGTGCGCCTTCAATCTACATCGTAGATCGAGCCGACCTTCAGACCATACAGCTCGTTATAAATTTTCTCAGCAAATGCATCGGTCATGCCGGCGATATAGTCAATAATCATCCGTTCCCACGTCCATACCGGTTGCTCGCTTTCCTGATCTTGCTGAAACCGTTGCAGCCAATCCGATGGGATGATCGACATCGATGTTTCCTGATCGATAAATGCTTTCCATAAGCGACGAATAATCCATTCACTGCGCTTTTGCAGACGCTGTACACGCAGATCGCGAATCATCGTTACCCAGGCAAAACTTTTCAATACACTGACCGTACGCAACATATCGTCGTCCTCGCGTCCAGCGCATACAAACGTAATCTTTTTCCAGCTTGCATCATCGATTACACCAAGCTGGCTTACAAAATGATTTACCCAGTATGCTTTTACTTCACGCCGTGTGCGGGAATAATCGTTACCGCATGTCGGCAGCTTCTCACGCCATATACGCAAATAAGCGGTCAACACTTGCTCCACTTTTACCGCGATCCCGTCACGCTGCCAGCCTTTCCAAAACCAGTCTTCCAGCGTCGTAATCTTCTCAATGATCAGCTTATGAATATGCGGGTCATTCATAAAATGCTCATGCACTTCGATTTTGCCTGCTTTAATACCGTCTTCCAAATCATGGGCAGAATAAGCAATATCATCGCATAAGTCCATCAGCTGCGCTTCCAGCGTCGTTTTGCCATCCGGTATGCCCCATTGTTGACGAATGCTGCGGATGTATTCCCATTCACGATGGTACAATCCTTTTTTGTTGTCCAAGCCCGAATATGGATATTTATTAATGCCGAGCAACACGGCATCACATAGATTAAGCCCATCCAAATTTTCGCGTTTTTCCAAATACATAATGAGCCGGAAATTGTGGGCATTACCTTCAAAATGCTCGTATTTCTCACGCATCTGCTCATGAATGCGCTCATATTGTTGCTCGGTTACCGATTTACCGCGCAGCGCTTCGGTCGTTTTGCTGGCAATCCAGTCATCGAGAATGCTTGCCAGCACTTCCTCCCCTTTATGTCCAAATGGAGGATGACCAAAGTCATGCGCAATCGATGCGCATTCCACCACTTCGGGATGAATGATCAGCCCCGGATTGCCCGCCTGCTCCTCGCTAATTTCAGGATGACGAGCGAGCAAACTTTTCGCCGCCTGGCGCGCAATTTGCGCCACCTCCAACGAATGTGTCAGACGAGTGCGGTAATAATCACCAGTGCCCGCGCCAAACACTTGCGATTTGCCTTGCAAGCGGCGAAATGTCGGTGAATGAATGAGCCGTGAATAATCCCGCTCATACGCTTCCCGTGAAGCTTCATGTTTATCTTCAGCATATTGACGGTGCTCGCGCAGCGTCTTTAGTTGTACAAATTTGTCCATATCATCGTTCTCCTGTCCGTTCGGTATCCTGTTTGTTCGTATGACGTATACACCCACAGTTGGAGTGATTATACACGCTTTTTGTCGCTGCGAAAAGATCAAGTCACAAATCGGCTGAACTTATAGGGATGGATCGACTTGGATAATTGCGCACGTAATCGGTGTTCGTGATCCCGCTCTTATGGAGCAGGCTAGCATAGCAGATTACGCAATTGTGTTTTTATTAAAGTATGCAGTTGAAGACTGCCAATAAGCAGAACAGTAAGATGATCTTTTGTCCATCGTCTCGGCACGATTAACGAGCGCAAATGATGTCTATTTGCCCCCCTTTATTTACCCCTATATTATAGTAGAAAAAAATCCGAACCTAGAGGTTCGGATCGAATTAAACGCTTATCGGCACACTAATACAGCTAAGCAAATTGCCCTTTTAAAGCATCAACCGAAAGCATTATCGCACATAATAATCAGCCTACAGAGCATACGTCATTTGTATAAAATCAGCGACGCACCGTACGATAGCTTGCTAACCGCTCAGCGATTTTTCAGCTTCGGATCAAACGTATCGCGCAGCCCGTCACCCATCAGATTAAAACCAAGCGATGTTAGCAAAATACATACGCCTGGGAAAATGACCGTCCAGGGCGCGGTTTGGATAAATTGGCGCGAATCAGACAGCATTTTCCCCCATTCCGGCTCCGGTGGCTGTGCGCCCAAACCGAGAAAACCAAGTCCTGCCGCTTCAATAATAGCAGTTGCGACCCCTAGTGTCCCTTGCACGATCAGCGGAGTGAGACTGTTGGGCAAAATATGCCGGAACAGCAACCGTGTATCCCGCACACCGATCGCTCGGGCGGCGGTAATAAATTCTTCCTGCCGCAGCGACAATACACGAGCGCGCACAAGTCTGCCATACGTCGGTATGTTTACGATTGCAATCGCATACAATGCATTTTGCAGCGACGGTCCCAAAATTGCCACAATCGCAATCGCCAACAAAATGCCTGGAAAAGCGAGCAAAACATCAAACAGCCGCGAAATAATCATATCGACCCATTTGCCGTAAAAGCCTGCCACAATGCCAAGCAATGTACCGATCACAAGCGAGCCAATCACCGACAAAAAGCCAACCCATAACGAAATGCGTGCACCATAAATCGTTCTCGTAAATATATCGCGTCCCAGATCGTCCGTACCGAACCAGTGTTTTGCCGATGGCGGTTGTAACCGATCCGCAAGCACCTGTGCCGTATATTCATAACGGGTAATCCACGGCGCAATCAGCGCCAATACGATAAACAGCAATACGATCACCAGTCCGACAACAGCGGTACGATTACGCATAAACAAACGAATCCCGTCACGCCACGGCCCGGAGCGAATCGTTTGGGCGGGGCGATCCGAGCCTGTACCCAGTGAAGCCTGTGTCATGGAATCACCTCTACTTGTACTGGATACGCGGATCAAACCAAGCATACAGTAGATCCACCAGCAGATTAATAAGTACGAACATGAGCGCGATAATTAGAATACCCGATTGAATGACCGGATAGTCGCGATTGCTAATCGCTTCATAAATATAACGTCCGACACCAGGCCAAGCAAAAATCGTCTCGGTTAATACCGCACCGCCCAGCAATGATCCGGCCTGAATGCCAATGACGGTCAGCACCGGAATAAATGCATTTTTTAAACCGTGTCGATAAATGACGAGAAATTGTGAGATGCCTTTCGCTTTGGCTGTACGGATATAATCGGACTGCATCACTTCCAGCATACTGGAACGTGTCATCCGCGCAATGACCGCCATCGGAATCGTGCCAAGCGCAACGGATGGCAAAATGAGATGCTTAATGACCGTCCACAATTGCGACCATTGACCAGACAATATCGCATCGATTACATAAAAGCCAGTAATACTTTCCAGCGGATCACGCTGATTGATACGACCGATCGATGGCAACCAATGCAGCTTGTTGGCAAAAATCCACTGCTCCATCAAACCGAGCCAGAAAATCGGCATCGATACGCCAACTAAAGCAATCAACATACAAATATAATCAAACCAGGAGCGATGCTTCCAGGCGCTAACAATGCCTGCATTGACCCCGATCATGATCGCAAATAACATGCTTGCCATCGTTAATTCAATCGTTGCTGCCAAATAAGGACCAATTTCCTCCGTAATCGGCGCTCTTGTACGAATCGAACGCCCCAGATCACCGGTCAACAAATCGCCCAAATAAGCGGTATATTGCTCCAACCACGGACGATCCAGTCCGAGCTGTTCGCGCAGCGCTTGTTTGGACTGCTCTGTCGCCTTTTCTCCCAAAATCGTATCTGCCGGATCGCCGGGAATCGCATGAATGATCGAAAATACGATCAGCGTCATACCGAGCAGCACTGGAATGAGTACGAGTAGCCTTTTTGCAATATAAGAGCCCATATCGATATGTTCACCCGCTTTATGTTCTGAATACAATATCGTCCATCATAACTGTACTGCATAGCATACAGTTATGATGGACATGGACATTACATGTAAATTGCCAAAGCGTTCAACATTCTCATGTCGCCTGGACAATGGAACAACGATTTGCCTGAATAGCGATGATGCTACAAAGGTCACCTACAGAGGAGACGGCATTTCTCACCAAACAGTTCATCTTATTAGCTATATTAAATCACTGTTCAATAGACACATCTGCATAGGATTCCGAGCCTGTCGGTGAAGGGACATAACCTTTCACCTTCACACTTGCCGCCAGCAGTGGTGTGGAATGCACGAGTGGAATCCACGGCGCATCTTGTTTTACGATAACTTGTGCTTGCTCATACAGCTTGGCACGGGCATCTTGATTCGTTTCACGCTGTGCTTCCACTAGCAATTTATGCAATGGCTCACTCGCATATTGACTATAGTTGTTGGCGCCGATCGAATCTTTATCCAGCAGCGGATAGAAGAAATTGTCCGGGTCGCCATTGTCGCCAGTCCAGCCGATCATATACAGATCGTCCTTGTCTCCTTTGCGTAAATCTTCTAGATAGGTCGCCCACTCTGGCGATTGAATATTTACCTTCACCCCGATCTGGGCAAAACTTGCTTGAATAACTTCAGCGACTTTTTTACCGTCCGGCATGTATGGACGTGATACGGGCATCGCATAAAAAGTCAGTTCTTGATCAATTCCGTTTGGATAACCGGCTTCGGCAAGCAGTTGTTTTGCTTTTGTCAGATCGTAGTCATAGTCTTTGACATTTGCATTATAGCCCCACAACGTCGGTGGGATCGGATTGATTGCCGCTTCAGCTTGTCCGGCATAAAAGGCATCGATGATGCTCTTTTTATCGACAGCATGGTTTAGTGCAATCCGTACTTTGGCATTATCAAATGGCTTTTTGGTTAAGTTAAAGCCGATATACGCCACATTAAACGGAGGGCGATTGAATTTTTGCAGTTCGGAGTTGCTTTCGAGTGTAGCGAGATCATCGGGGCTAAGGTCTTCCATCAGATCGATTTCGCCATTTTGCAAGGCGTTAAAACGCGCTGTATTATCAGGAATCGAACGGATAATGAGTTGATCTGTTTTGGGCAATCCTTGTTGCCAGTAATTCGGATTTTTGTCCAATGTGATGGAGTCGCTGCGTTTCCACTCTTTGAACACGAATGGGCCTGTACCGACCGGGTTGGATTTAAATGCTGCCCCTTCTTTTTCAATGGCTGCTGGGCTAGCAATTGAGAAAGCAGGCATAGCGATGTTTTGCAGGAATGGTGCCTGTGGATGATTGAGCTTGAACGCGACCGTATAATCGTCGACAGCCGTTACACTGGCGATGATGCGTCCATCGGCGGAACCAAACATGGAGTCATAATAATCAAACGAATCCCCTTCAAACTTATACTTGCTTTTCGGATCGCTCCAGCGGTCAAAGTTAAATACGACTGCCTCGGCATTAAAATCCGTGCCATCATGGAACTTTACACCTTGGCGCAGCTTGAATGTGTACGTTAAGCCATCTTTGGAAATGTCCCAGCTTTCCGCCAGTGCCGGTTCGACCTCAGTTGTGCCGGCTTTGTAAGCAAGCAACGGATTAAATACTTGCTGCGCAATTTTGATCGATTCCCCATCTGTCACAATCGCTGGGTCAAGTGCTGCCGAATCGCCACCGCGCCCGACAATGAGCGTACCGCCTGTTGCCGCAGTTTCCCCTTCATTTACCGCCGCAGGCTCGGCTGAATTTTCACTATCTCCGCCACTGCAACCAGCTAACACCAAAACTAAACATAACACCAGTGCCAATCCAAACATCCCGTGTTTTCTCAATATTGCTTTCCCCTTTCCAGCTTAAAAGAATGAGCCTATCCATCAGAGGTATACAATTTTTATCGTTCCTTATGTAATATTGTATCGTTTCCAATGTATGGAATAGACCATAAGTGAATACAATGTACATTACATATCTTTATTTGGCAATATTTTTAACAAATATTATTTTTTAATATTAAAACATAACTCAAAACGTCATATTCAGACATATTTCGCCTATATTTTTCTATTTATAGATAATATTTTTACAAAAAAAATAAATATAAACTACCTCGATACGTAATAAGTGAGTCATACAGCAATCTATGTGCAAAAGGATTCATTATAAATATGTATCAAATTTCATACAGACAACATTAAATCAATTTTTTTACATACTACGCTAATAAATGTATTCCCAGCGTTAATACAAAACTGCTAGAATGAATAGGAATTGAGTCAAAAGGAGGCACATACTACTTATGTTTAATGGCAAAACGATTTTTGCACTCGCGGTGTCAGCATTTATGACTTTTAATGCTGCCAGTCTAGCAGGCGCTGCTGCACCGGCTACGTTGACGGTGGACGGCATCAAGCAACAAGCTCAGCAAGATGCTGGTACAGGCACACATATTACACTGTTACATACGAATGACGTTCATGCTCATGCAGTTGAAGATTCTCCATCGATGGGTTTGGCGAAAATTGCCGGACTGGCTGATCTGTACCGTGCCGCTAATCCGAATACACTGCTGCTTGATGATGGCGATGCCGTGCATGGCACATCGTTCGCCACACTTGTCCGCGGCGAAAGCATGATCCAAGTTATGAACAAAATGGGTTATGCTGCAATGGAGCCGGGCAACCATGAATTTGACTACGGTTATGAGCGTCTGCTCGAACTTGCCAAAATGGCAAACTTCCCGGTCATCTCTGCCAATATTGTGCAAAAAGATACCGGCAAAGCACCATTCCAGCCGTTTATTATTCGTGAAGTAGACGGTGTGAAAATCGGTATTTTCGGTTTGGAAACACCGGAAACAGCGTACAAAACGAATCCGAACAATGTAAAAAATGTAGAATTTACCGATCCAACCGCAGCCGCACGCAAAATGGTTGCCGAGTTGAAGGGCAAAGTCGATGTGATCGTAGCGCTTGGACATATCGGGATGGATGAATCAAGTAACCCGACCAGCATCGATATCGTCAAAGCCGTACCAGGTATCGATGTGTTTATCGACGGTCACAGCCATACACTGCTAGCAAACGGTCAAACTGAAAACGGCACATTGATCGCCAGCACTGGCTCTTATAGCGAACATCTGGGCGTGATCGATCTGTGGGTCGATAAAGGCGCAGTGACCAAAAAAGAAGCGTACACGATCGATGAAAAAGCGGCGGCAAATGTCGCTCCGAATGCTGAAGTTGCCAACCTGATCGATTCCATCAAAGCATCCCAGGAACCGATCCTGAACGAAGTCGTCGCTCAATCCCCGGTTGCGCTTAACGGTGCACGCGAAAAAGTGCGCACCGGCGAAACGAATCTGGGCGATCTGATCACCGATGCGATGCGTCATATATCCGGTGCGGATGCAGCGATTACGAATGGCGGTGGTATCCGTGCATCAATCGATGCGGGTCCAGTTACCAAAGGCGAAATCGTAACCGTGCTGCCATTTGGTAACCTGGTCATCTCCATTAAAGTGACCGGCAAAGACATATTGGCTGCGCTGGAAAATGGTGCTACCGACTATCCAAAAGCAAAAGGCGCATTTGCACACGTATCCGGTATTACGTACCAAATCGATCCAGCCAAACCTGCCGGTAGCCGCGTTCACTCTGTCACCGTAGACGGCAAAGCGCTCGATCTTAACAAAACGTACAATGTCGCTACAAATGACTTTATGGTAGCAGGCGGTGACGAATACAAAATGTTCGTCGGCAAACAGCAAACCGGTACGTACGGCACATTGGATGAAGCGCTGATCGACTATATGCAGCAAAAAGGCAGCACTAATCTCACTTCCGGCAAACGCATTACGGAAGCGGCGATGTCTACTACAACTGCACCAGCTAAAGGTATAGGCACAAGCACACCGAGCAAGTCTGTTACACCTACAAAACCAGCCACATCACAACCAACCAAACCGGCAGCATCAATTAAACCGCTAGACCCTATCCCAACGACCACTGCACCTCCAATCGTGTATGTCGTAAAAAGCGGGGATACATTGTATGCGATCGCCAAAAAGTATGGCACCACTTGGCAAGTGTTGCGCGATGTAAACCATATCAAAAATCCACATTGGATTTATCCGGGGCAAAAACTGGAAGTTCCATCCGCATCTTAAACGGATCAGCTGGCAGCCGGGTAGAGACGAGAGAGGGCAGTGAATACAGATAGCTGTTGGCAGAGCTAGCTCCATGAACTAGACGGAAGGATCGCTTGCCGGATAGGTGATAAGCTGATGGTATGATCGTATAGCCGTATAGCACATCGATCGCTTTAAAGATTGGCTTTAAATCTGCTAGATGTCTTATCCAGAACTGGAATCTGTACAACATCAAACTGTATATGTAAAACGGTAACTGTAGTAATGTATGTAATCCGTAATCCTTGCTGTTATACAAGCTACTGCGGCTAGTTGGCAACTTGTCTATTGCCCTAGCACTTTATGATCCATCTCGTTCAACCAAATAAAAAAGGCGATCCACCGCCGCTTCTGCTTCGTAATGTGTATACTGCAAGCGAATAGCTATTCCTGTGTTGCAGGATATTAGGCTACAAGCTATACGGTACAAACAATGCGCAATCAGAAGCGACACGGATCGCCTTTTTATTATTTATATCATTCGTGTTTCGCTCATAATCGTTCAATTGAGTCATCGCTGAAATTGCTGTCATGCAAATTCAGACATCATACAATGAAATAGTACATAGCCTAACAAACGGTTTTTTGAGCTGTATTTAAATCAATCCTTTACGATCCAGCACCGTCAGCAAACGGTAAAAATCATAACTGCCGCCATCGCTATCCTGAATTAACCCAGCTGCTGCCGCTTTTTGCACAGACGATTTAGCCCATTCTGGAATCGGCATCGCATGGCTTTGCTCGATCTTTTGCAGGCGTTGGTCTATAGTGGAAAGGCTCGTCTTGAGCAGATCGCGGCTATCCGTCAATGCAGCGATACGATCAGCCTGCGCTTTAACGAGCGCTTGCAGCTCGACAAACGCTTTTTTCTCATCATTTGTCATCTGATGTTCACCTCCTTGCTGTCCGTCGTTTCCGCTTCCATAACGTGCTTTTAATTCACTCAGCGTCCCGCAATATACGTTCAAATCAACACCACCGCCGATGCCGCTCACCTGCCCGGAATCGGTATATTGCCAGAAGCTCCATCTTTTCCAGGCAGGCGCATCATCCGGCACACGTGTATTGCTATAACGGGCGATCCACAGATCGTAATCACTCAGCGCGGGCTCGAAATTTTGCGCAAACGCATTGCCGGTGTACACGATCGGCTTACGCCCTCCAAGCCGCTCTACCTCCTGTAAAAAAGCAAGTGCCACCGCATTGATCGACCGTTTATTTAAATTGCCTGGATTGCTTTCATAATCCATCACCGGCGGCAACTCAAAACTTGCCGTCCCACCGGCATCTTGCAAACGAGTTACAAAATTAGCCGCCTCCAGCTTCGCATCCACAACATTGACCGCATTCACAAAATGATACGCACCCACCAGCAAGCCTACCGCACGCGCTCCGCTCACATTGCTCAAAAATTGCTGATCCCGATAACTTTTGCCTTCGGTCGCTTTAATGAACACAAACTGCTTGCCAGCTGCCTTCACCCGATTCCAGTCAATATTGCCCTGCCAATGAGATACGTCGATCCCTTGTGCTTGTGCATCATTTCTTGTCTGCATCGTGATTTTTCCACCTTTCCGGCATTAGTTTTTAATAAAACATAACAAAAATAACAGCAGGGCAGAAATTGTTTGCTCGATCCTACCCGATCTACTCCTATCCTAACTTGTACAACCGTAAAGGCGCACCTATATGCGTTTACAATCAAGTGATGCTAAGCTTGCTAGCCCATGTATACAGCAGCGTAAAGTAAGCGACCATTGTCCGTTCTCCAGCAAAAAGAAGGCTCAAACTGCTCTACATCTGTTCATAGTTAAACGATCATAAGATACATATAGACGATAAATTAGAATAACAAAGCGCATTACTATGAAGACCAGATTAAATTTCAACTTTGATCGTGTACTGAAACGCTGATAAATAAGAGCTTGAATTGAAACAACTTCAAAACTTAAATGAAGCTCAGTCATGCACGACAATTGTGCTTGCTAACGATCCCGATTACGCGTCTGCGTCGGCTCATCTTCAGCCGGTACTAACACGATGTCAGGCTTCTCCTTCGCATCTGACGCTTGTTCCTCCAGAGCAGGCGGCAGCTCTGTTTGAACCGCTGCATCGTCCCCTTTCGCCTTCACCGCATCTGGCTGCGCTTCTTCGGTCAAATTCGGATTTTCCGACGGCGCCTTTTTCGATTCAAAAATCTGTACCGCATTACGCAGTACATCCGGCATCGGTAACCCCATTTTGCCCATATTTTCAATGACCGACAACAGCTCATTTGCCAAATAAAAAAAGATCACTGCATCTTGGAAATAACGCAAACTTCCAAGCGCCTGATCTATAAAATGAGCAATCGCCACAATGACAAAAATCGTTACTTTGCGGATAATACCTTTAAAACCAATCCGGCTTTTCAGCTCGCCCCGCATCCAGGCGGCTGCCCACCCGGATAACCAATCGACCACAACGAGCAACAGTAACAAATTGATTAACACATCCCAACCCCCAAACAGGTAGCCTGCAGCAATGCCCACTGCTGTCGCGACTAACTTGATGATTTGCGGCCACGGCTCCCCCATCCCCTTCCTTCTCCTTCCGGTGTGAATCTGCGTACACATATGGCTACGCTTGTGAATCGCTAGCTCGGTATGGCTTTACTTCTCGTTCTTAAACGTATGATCCGACCTGGCATACTGCCCAAAACGTATCATAACGTTCAAACCGATATTGCATATACTCATACTGTTAAATACACTTTCAATACTGCATAATTTTACCTTGATATTAGGGTATGCCTTCGCACTATATTATGCGACATGGATGCTGTTTATAACTTTATCCCTTTATTGTGTCGAACCCGGCACCGCAGCGGCATTTTTGATCGCCTCATATTCTGATCGCAATTCCTCCGGCACTGCCTCCTCTGTACGACGCCCTGCCTGCACAAGCACCCAATACGCTTCGGCAAACTTCATGTTCAGACTATTCAAATTAATGACCTCCTTGCGCGAGCAGCATCTCATACAGCGATGTGATTAACTCTTTATTGTCCAGATCGTGCTGCTCCAGCCGTGCGATTTTCTGCTCCGGCGTTTCAGTAATGACAGGTTGCAGGGCAGCGATTTCCTCCACCGATAGCGCTTCTTCCCATCTCGATTGCTCAAAGTTCCAGCGTAGTTTGTATAGACCTGTTGGCACAGCAACCGCAATAATCGTACCTTGATCTGTCAGTGTAGACTTCCTCTCGAAGGAGTCTTCAACGAGTACGTCTTCTATAAAATTACCTTGTTTATCTACAAGTTGTGCGACTCTCATAAATAAAGTATCCTCCTTACATTGTGCTAAAATTGATCCCTGCAAAAGAGATATAAGACTTTCCGCCTTGGCCTATAACCACATCGCCATTCATTCGTATAACGATCTCAACAGAGCCATAGGAGCCGTCTGAGATTTGGTATGTGTAGCAAGAAAAATGATGCTCCTGTAGAGGTTTAAACCCCATAGGGAGCCGGAAAATAACCGTCCCATTTGAAGTAACGCCGTTTATAACGACTCCAGTAAACGTAACAGTGCCATCCTTTCTACGATAGGCGACAGGATTGCTTTTGTCTGAAGACCAGGCATTGAGGCAAGTTGGAGCTATCCAAGGCGTGGCACTTTCCTTTTCAAGCTTTCTGAGTTCGGTTGCAGAGACTCGGCGTGTAACTTGCCCTATGTCGCGAACTAGATCATTTAAGATTGCACGTTCGTTGTCGCAAGTTCTTCCCTGGATATCAACTACAGGAAATCTGCCCGCCTGAAAATAGGAGACAGAATATGTTTTATCGGGTGAATATCCATCGATCCGATCCACGTACACTCCATTTTTCCATGTCACCTTATCCGTTGTAACACCCGTATTGAAGGATGTCGGCAGGCCGTTATCATAGACCTGAAGAACTGAACTCGGACTTTTACTAAAAGGATTAACAAATGTATCGTTACCTACATAGCCAGTAAAATTAATCATATATCGATCGTTTGAGCCGGGATATAATAGCGGCTTGGTCGATTCTCGTAAAACTAACCCTGACCCGACTTCTATAATATTACTGCCTTGAATTAACGACATTGCTCCTTCGGAAGCAACGGGCACTTTAACCGAACTTGAGCGACGATAAATGATCTCGTATGGACTGAAATTCGTTGCCGGTGTCGTAGGAACGATCAAAGTTCCCTCTGCATAGCCTCCTGATCCATCTACTCCATTTGTACGTCGTGCCCAAGCTTTATTAGCGCCGTCGGTCCGATTGTAAATACCACTACCGTCTGAACTTATAGAGGTGTCATACATTTTCCAACCGAAGAAGTAGGCTTTAACATCGTTATCGTTAGGGTTATAATTATCACCCCAGCCGGAATCTGCCGATGAAATCGTTATCCACAGATCAGAAGTTGAACCGTCAAGCACATGCGAGTCTGCGGAAGTAGCGCTACTTCCGGCTACCCAGCGAGATAACACAGATTTGTCGTACTTTGTAATAAAACCGCTATTGGAAAGAGGTGAATGCACATCTAGCCATGCCACAGCTTTATATCCTGTCCAAGATTGAGTATAAACCCATGGCAAGCTACCATCCAGAATGATTTTATTCCAAACACTCGTTTTATAATATTGCCCATCTACTCCTAGTTCCAACCGATCCCGCTCTGCATCACTTGCCGGCACAGGCGCCGCCAGCAGCTCAGTGTCAAACGCAAGCATTGCCGCCACATCGGTTTTGGCAGCCGATGTCCAGCGAATCGCATACGGATTTTTTACACCTGCTAGCCCTTCTGTATACGGATAAACTTTCTCTACATCCGTGCCCGTCATATTGCCAAGCTGCGTATATTCCGCGGCTGAAATTTCATATAATCGAATCGCATCCACATACGCGGTCTGTCCCTGTGTTGCCTGTGTCACCACCGCAATGCTATGCACCGATGAAGTTGCTGTAAAGCGCATATACGAAGTCGTAAAGTCACTTGCAGACGTTGCCAGCGAGCCGTTGGCAATAGTTGTGACACTAACGGCAGCTCCGCTAGCTGTACCGAGCTTGATCGAGGCTGCCAGTATATACGTCGCGCCCACTTTCAGCTCTACATTTCTGGACATGATGCCAACGTTTGAATTGGATGTGATTTGAATGGAAGCTGCACCTGTCGCCACATTCGCCGTATTAAGCGTAGCCGTGCCGGAAAATGTCCAGCCCGTCAAACTTTCGCAATTCCCGTTCCGCCCTAGCAAATTTAGCAGCATCCGTCCAGACATACCGGAGAAGTTAAACGGTGTATCACGAGCGACGGTAATCGTTTGCGTTCCGGGCTTTAGGATAAGCTCTGTCGTTGCAGCCGTATTCAACCGCGGCAACAGATCACCATCCACCTTATCCGCGATCTGCCCGGCAAACTCATCCACTTTATCCCAATTCGCATTTAACATCGTATCCACATTAAAATACTGCTGGCTATCCGTCACCGGATCGACTTTGAGCAGATTCAATTGTTCTGTATTACTCGACATATACGTTTCCCCCCGCGAAATCTGACATTTTTCGTTGTTGAAGCTGTTGGATCGTCATCGTATTGTGAATTTCTTTAATGCGCAAATAACGAAACACATATCGTGCCAGCAGATGAGCCGGTTTGATCTGCTCGATCGTCGCTTGTAAATCGGACAGATTGGGCGGCACGCCAATCGTATCGAGAAAGGTGATCGTAAACGACCAATCGCTCGGCTGAAACGTCAATTGTACCGATCCGCGTTCGTACGCTGCCGCTACATTTTTAACCTGTTCCCCCGAAAACTTGCCGCCACCACGCAGCTTGGATTCGGCTACCGCCCGGCGTTGTTCCAGCGGTTTGGTCACATCTGGCACAATACCGAGTTCTTTTTCCCAGCGCTCGATGCCCCATGTAGCAGTACGCACGAAAAATTGCCGAAATGTATCATCCAATGCATCATATAACGCATCCATTTCGGCACCTTTGCGCTCGCTGTCGGTGCGCATGACACGAGAGCGGTCATAATAAACAGGTAAGTAAGAAAATAGCTCGGCTCCTTTTACACTGGTAAAAAAGTCCGCGTCTGCTGGAATGAACTGATTTGTAGTAGCATCAGCCATTGACTGTCACCGTCCCAAGTACAGCGACCTGATTTGCGCTAATTTCGATATTTTTGTCGCTGGTGCCATTTACGGTCAGATTGGCGTAATCGATAATCGGCGGAATATCGAGCAAAATAGCAGCGATGCGTGTATACCGCACCAATGAATCATGAAAAGCAAGCTGCTTCAAATAGCTGGTTACCCCTTTTTGAATGAGTGTTTTGACCTGTTGCAATGTCGCATCACTTGCTAACGTCAACTTCACACTAATATCGATCGCCACCTCTTGAGCAGGCATAACCGTTACGATCGGTCCCGCCGGTGCTGTGCCTGCACCCTGTCCATCTTGCGTCGGATCGATATACGTTTGTACGGCAGTCACCATCTCGGCATTGGCTGCCCGTTTGTCTGTATCGAGCACATAGATGCCGACCGTTCCCGGCCCTTTCCATAACGGAATGACACGGCTCGCCCCTACGCCAGCAATTTCGCTTGCCCACTGCATATATTGCGCTTTATTGCCGCTAGTCCCTTGATTGCGTACTTTTGCATAAAAACGCTCCAACAACGATGTATCGGTCTCGATATCTGTACCACCTGTAATCGCAGCCGGATTCGTTACGCTGATCCCCCCATTGATGGCAGTCGACAAAATAGTAATTGTACCTGCGGCAACATTACCGCTTTTGCCAGCGATAAGCGCACGAATCGGCACATCGCCTATGCCGGATGCGGTCAGCGTAACGGCTGCTGTCGTTGCATATTCCTGCGAAGCTTCACCGGATACATCGTCAGCAGGCGTCGAGACGACCGTACTGGCAGGCACCGTTTTGCCAGGTTCACCCGTAAAACGAATCATTCCGACAGCAGCGACAGCCGCACGACGAGTCAATCCATGCTCAGCCGCACGCAAATCCAGCTCCTCCGAACGATAGCTGTCATCCGTACTTGCCGCTGTACTGGCAAAACCACGCCGCAGCAGCTCCTGCGCCCAAATCGCCGCCTCGGACAGCATAAACGCAACCGGTGCTCCGGCATCCCACATAAAAGAACCTTCGGATTTGTCGATATCCGAAGGCACTTTGTCCAGCATACGCTGCATAATTTGTTGTTCTGTTTGTTGCTCCAAATAATAAGGGAAATCCGCCATCTCAGATCACCTCACTTTCCAAAATTTCAATATCATCCTGCACGCTGATGACACGGCATTTCATCTGGCAATGATCGTCAGCCCATTCAAATGTAAACTGATCTACAGCAGCTGTACGGGTATCAACTAATAGCGCCTCGGTCACCATGCGTGTAATTTCGCTTTCCAGCACCGCACGTCCCTGCCCGGTGCCGATTAACGTATCCAGTTCACTACCGTAGTCACGCGAATAGATCACATGTCGGTAGCGTGGTGTGAGTAGCGCTTTGTGGCACCACTGCACCCATGCTTGTTTGCCAGCGGCAACCGCCACTCGTCCGCTCGGTGTCATCACAAATTCGCCAGCATCATAATCATAGCGCCAGCTTCGTCCAAATGAAATTTCACCGCGATCGGCAGCGGCTACCGCTTCTTCATCGCCCCAAATAAAATCATCTGTACTCGGAAACAAATTAGCCACCCGCATTCACCACCTTACAAACGATGACCACATCATTTCCACTGTTCACACGCAGTGCAAGTACACGGTCCCCCGGCTTCAAGCCATGCTGTACATGCAGTACACTTTGCTGCACCGCAGAGGCATCAAATGCATAATCGCTAAGCGAGACACCGCCATGAAAGCTACCTTGTCCTTGCGGATGCACACTGCCTGTGTATATACGTTGCGGCAATTCCAGCAAACCGGGCAGCTCAGCGATCATATAATCTTGAATTTCATGCTTGAAGTCATCCAGCTTCACACCGGAAGCGGTTATCGTACCTAGCACAGCTCCCAGACCGCTAATCGCCTGTTGTGTATGCTGCGACATCGTTGAACGCATTACATCGGCAAAATGCCCATACGGGTCTTTTTTACTCAAAATAATACCTCCTTCTTACATAGTCCCGGGTCGCAAGCTCCAGTGTCATCGTGCCCGGATTGCCCAGATCATGGCTGACGGTTATAACGAGCAGATTCATGCCGCTCAGCAGTACCGCATCACCGGCACGAATCGTATTGATATCCGGTGCAGTCACATTGAATGTCTGCTGTACACCAGTTAGCATCTGTTTGGCAACTTTTTTGGCAGCATCTGCGGTTTTGATCTGGTCATCATTAACTAGCTTTTGCAGCGTTCCGAAAGTAGCGGCATCCTTTTGCTCGACAGCGAGCACTTTGGAAGGCACTTCTTTGCCAGTCGTCGCTTCATTGGCAGCCAGCACCTTCACTTTAGTAACCGCACCTTCCAATGTGCGCAGCTGTGTCAGATCGATCAAGCGCTCCAATTGCTGCACTTCACGATTGCTGCCCAGCTCAAACAGTTCCAAGCCGCGGCTCGTCATCCGTGGATGGAACATCGGGCCGCCGGATTTGGCGGTTTCTTTTAGATCAGCAAACAGCATCGCAAAGATCGTTTGCGACCGATACACCGCTTTGCCTAGCTTCGTTTTGGTGTCCGGAATCGTACCGAGCGTAATGTTCCAGTCTTTGGCATACGTTTTTAGCCGCTGGCTTGCCGTCTGGTCTTTGGGCAGCAAATATTCGTCTTCGGATTTTTCCAAATAGATCATCCGGTCATATACGGTCAAATTAAGCCGTTTGCTGCCACTATTAGCACTTTCGATTTCCCAAATTACGCCCGGATGGAGCAGTGGATGAAACTGCTTGTCGCCAAACGGAATGCCGCTAATGCGAATGTCCATCCCCGGCGCTAGCCTAGGCAAGCCAGAGTCGCTTCGTACCGCTAGCCGGATACTCGCCTGATAAGCGATCTGATCAAGCGAATCACGCAAACTGATCGTCTCTACTAGTGCGGTCAGATCATACCGGTTCCGTACGATCACTTTGTAGCTCATGACGGCATCACCAGCTTCTGTCCAGGCTTGAGCACATTCGGATTACCGCCGATCATCTTCGCATTCAGCTTGTAAATAGCATTCCAGCTGGAACTGTCACCTAGCTCCAGCTTGGCGATTTTGGAGAGCGAATCGCCTGCTTTGACGATGTACGTTTTATTCGTTTGCTTCAGATCGGTACGTGACCCGGATTGCCCGGTCGTTTTGCCTGCAACCGCTGCTTTTAGAGACTGTACTTTGGCATCACGCCATGTACGAAACGTCAGCTCAAACGCGATATCATCCGGCTCGCCGCCACGGAATGTCGTATTGTACATGATCAAATACACAGGGACATTAACGCCGGTACCGGTGATCACGAGCTGGGCAGGCTGTCTGGATATCAGAAACTGATTCAATTGATTCGTCGCTGCCTGCGGAGTCGGCAATGTTGGGTAACGGCAATACGATGGATCATAATGTTTAGGGAAAAAGGAAGCAAAGCTGATTTCCTTCATTTTATCGCCCAATGTAAAATCGAATTCACCATGCTCCAGCATATTGATCGTCTCATAGCCTTTAGAACGGGAAATTGTAATTTCTTCGGGATTAACGGGAAAATGGAAAAAATTGCGCGTGCCATCGATCAGGTAGATGTCCAATCGGGTTCCTCCTTTCATGTATAGTTAGCAGTATACATAAAACAGTTATTTGATCGCTTGAGCAGGAGGTTTGCGATTTTCGAGCGCTTTTCTAACTTCAACCATAATTCGCTGCCCGACTTGGCTAGCGAGTAAATCATAATCAATTTTATTTTCCTTAACGGTCACTTGCACAGCACCTGCTGGAACATTGACAGATATATTGTTCGTCAGCTCTGTTTTGAAATCTTTTAGCATTCCTGAGATCGTTCCCATTTGTGTGTCGCTAAGTTTTACGACCGATTGAACGCTTGTTTTCGTCGTAATTGTAGCTGCTGGCGGTACTTTACCGACATGGAGGGGAGCTGGCAGTAATGGAGAGTTAGCCGCATTTTGTCGAGACATCGCCTCCACTTTAGGTTTCATATAGTTCTCAACGATCGGCAATACATATCGACTGGCAAATGTCGGTTGAGGGGCTAACATCATTTTAGGTGGTGATGTAGGAAAGCCGGTAACATGCGAAAAGTCTATAGGCGGTATAGTCGCTCCATTTTTAATACTTTGCGTAACTGTTGTCTGTGTAGGTACATTCGGTGAATCGAAAATTTTACCTATCATTCCGCCAAGCTTATCCCCTACTATACTTCCGCCAACACCTAAGCTTGCTCCTAAAACGACAGTCCCCACTCCCGGTAAAGCCGAACCTAAAGCGCCTCCTAAAGCTGTACCGGCTCCGCCGACAATAGCTGAACCAATAGCTGATCCTCTTTGTTCGTTATTGTCCGCAGTTGCAAACCGCGTAGCATCAAATGCATAACTTAAAGGTCCCAAAAATTTAGAGAAACCTTTAACCATCCCTCCCGCGCCTTCAACCAAACTATTAAACATTCCTTTGCCATTTTCCAAAAGACTTTTTGATCCACCAATTAACCCTTCACCTGCTTTAAATACTGTTTCCGCAAACTCTCCTGTAGTTTGTACTACTTTGATAATCTTAGCTATTTTACTGCCAGGTGTTTTCAAATCTTTCCATGTTTTTGCCATTTCAGTCCATTTTTCAGGCGTTTCTCCAACCGATTTCAGTCCTTCTCCAACCGATTTGCCTCCGCCTAGAAAACCAACCAATGAATCCAGAAATCCTTTAGGTTCTTCCTTTTTCTCCCCACCGCCATCTAATTTTAAAGTATCCAATTTAGCTGTAAGCCCTGTTATCGCAGTCGTATTTGTATTGAGCGCTGCAATCCATGCATCCATATTCCATCCTTCAATCGTGGTCGTGGTCGTAGTATCCACTTTGGTCATCACTGTTGCAGGTAGGATCGGCATATTAAAATTCGCTCTTGCCAGGACAGCATACGAACTAACTTTCTTTAACTTTTGCAAAAGTCGTTCTAACGCTGGTGTAGCGTAATCGATCAAATAAACGGCTGGCGTAACCCGTAAACGTGCTACACGCACCGCCAGACTATAAATATTGGCTAAATGACGTTCCATATATTTCAATTCCGTATTAACTTTGATCAAGCCCTGGTATCTGGCTCTGCCAAATTGTTCGGTCGCCCGTTTTACGCTATCCATATAGCGGCTCGTTGCCCGTAACTCATGATTGCCTTTAATCAGGTCTTGCACATCGGTTATTAAATTCACTTTATAACTTTTAGAATCCGCCACTTTTTCACCTCCTTGTATTATTACATTGCGCACTGCTATATCATTTGGATGATGATCCATTGATCGATTCTAATTCTTGTTTAGTAAATGCCAATAGCAGCATACGCTCGCCTTTTGGCAAATTCCAGAAATCGCCCGGTCGGAGATGATGACGTACCCACATATGATACATTATCGTCGTGATTCCGCCGGTATCGATTAGTTTTTTATGTCTTCAAGCTCCACACCAAAACCGGATAACTCCAACACTTTATCCCCTACCGCATCCAATTCACCCGCCAACAACATCCGGCGCACCGCCTGCTCGCCACCGGACAATTTCAAACGACTCGTAATCCGCGGATCGCCCCAGCCGTTCAGCGCCAGCCCTTTCACTTCCAATTGCGCTGTCGCTTCCGAAATGAGCAGTGCATTGAACGTCTCCCCGTCCACTTTTTCCTCTGTATGCCCTTTCACCGTCTTACGCACGGTACAACGCTCGCGAATGCTATCGACCTTACTCGACGTCAGACCGCGTAGCGTCATCAGCATATCGAGACGTTGAATGCGTACCGTTTCCTCCGGCAGTTTATCCGCCGCTTCAAACAGACTGTCCAAAATTTGTTCTTCCGACATATGTTCATTCAAACTCATACAACAATTCCTCCTGTAAATAAATGATGATGTACAGCTATAGACCAAACAACGAATGCGACAAATCGTTTATACTTATTTGCCACACTCGTTAGTTGTCAGTCCATTACGGCTGTACCGCTTGCCTGCAAGTTAGGCTACCGTCTTGTCACAACGATACGTTCATGTGCAATCGCACCGATCTGTTCAGCATGTCTTAATTTGCTACGATCGGATCGAGCAGCTCGTACCCTTCAAACGTAAACGTCGTTTCTTCCGGCACTTCCTCACCTGCGGTCCAGTTGGCAAGTTGAATTTTGTCTGCCATGCAGCGGATTAGACGCACACGTTCATGGCCATACGATTCAGGATCATCCAGTTTGGAAATAATATCGAATTTTTGGAAACCACGGCGGATCATATCGGATGTGACTTTATAGCCGGTCATCGTACCCGTCCCTTTTTTGATACCATTTTTGTGCACTTTCCAGTCATTGCCGACCAGATTCAGCTCGCGTTTTTCAATTTCCACGCTTGCTTCCAGCTTATTAATATGTGTTTGCCACACTCCATCGATATGCAGTTGTCCATGTGTACCAAGAATTACTCTTGAAGCATCCAGCATCGTTTATTCCTCCTCAGGAATCGTTAGTATTTGGGTTGAATGGTTTATTTATATCGTGCACTTGCCCACAGCAAAACCATTATTGCACGTAAAATGTGCCAAACAACTGCTCCATCACATCGGTCAGCTTCACATTCCATTGCAGGAATACTTGGTCTGCCGCCGGCTTCAGTACAGGCGCGTCACCGTAATAAGCTGGGTCGAGAATGACGTCAAAACCGGATGCCTCAATTACACTGCTTTGTGCAAGCAGGTTCAAATACTGTTTCATCGCACCGATTAACGCCAGTCTGCCTTCTTCGGTATTGTTTACTTTACCGATATACGACTCCTCTGCCGCACGCTGCAAATCGCTGTTAATCGCATCCATAACACGAATCGAACGAATTTTCTTCCACGCGTTATTTTGACCAGCAGCTGGAATGACGAGGCTATTGACGCCGCGTAATGCTTTGACCTGACGACCATCGTAAAAGAAAATAAACACGCCATTTTTTACCGCCTGCTCTTGTTCCGAACGCGTCCAACGGCGAGTCACATCGTCAAATGGTGCCACATAATATGTCGTCGATTCATTCAAACGCTGACCGGCAATTAAACCGGCAACATAGGCGCTTGTCTGTGCAGAACTATAGTCGATTGTACCGATACGTACGCCTGTGCCGACATTAATCACACCTTCATTGTTCAGCGCCAGCGAGCGTGTTGCTGCGGTTGTGGCGGCTTTGGACGAAATATCATCGGCAGTATTGCCGCCAACGACCAGCGTGATGCCTTTACCTTCGCTACGCACTCGTTTCACCCAAGCCGAGAAGCTTTGCAGCAGCGCAGAATCGGCGGCAAAATCAAGCGCCAGCACATTAAAATCTTCCGCTTCCAGCGCTGCCTGCGCCGCGATATAGTCCGCATTGACCAGACCTGCATTGCCACTGACACCACCGGTAAATGCTGCGGTAGCGATACTGGATACGACGCCGCCATTACCAATGACCGAAGCGATCACATACGCATTGTCCGTATCCGCATTGATCTGTGCCGTAAAATCGGCAGCTGTACCGTTTGCCGACACATACGCACGCAGCAGACGTGTACCTTCATACAGACGCAACTCCTGCTTACTGCTATCGGCAATGCTTGGCTGAACAGTGACGCTAAAGCCGTTACCACGTGTACCGGTATATTTGGCATCCAGCTTCAACACCGCTGTCGTATCCGCTTTTAGACTAACGCTTGCCGCTGCTGCCGTCGTATCGGCAAGACGGTAGGCGAGCAGCTTTTTCGGCCCACCTAACAAGGCAAGATAAAGCGAGCTGTACGCGGTTGCACCATTCGTACTTTCGCCCGAAAATGTAGTCGTAATCGCCGTTTCGCTGCCGATTTCCACAAATTGCTTCGTTGGACCCCAGTTACCTTTGACGAGCACAACAACGGTACCACGATCACCGCCTTGAATAGCTGAAGCTGCTGCCGCCTGAAAATTCATATACAAACCCGGTAATACCGGTCGATTCGTGCTTTCCCAAGTTCCGCCTGCCATATTACTCCACCTTCGCTTTCATAAATTGTTGGATGTGTGTGTGTACTTCTTCAATCGTAAAGGTGCGCTCTGCCATAACATGGAATACACCATGCATCACTTCCGGTTTTACGCCAAATGTCGTTTGTGCATACGGCAGCAGCACTTGTAGCGAATAACGCGCTTCATTTGTCACTGCCGATAGCTCGGTCGTTGCCGTCATAGACTCAACCTCGTTTCTGTTTATAATGCCAAAATACAATGCTTAGCTATCGAGCATAGATGTATGATGAATGTCACGCATTAGCGGTGCTTGCGGCAAATCACGCGATGTGCGCGCCAGCAAGGTGAGGCGAATTTGCCCATTTAAAAAAGCATCTGCCTGTACATCGGCGGATGCTTCCCCAATCGTTACGTAACGATGCTGTGCTGTATTCGATGATAGCTTTAATTTCACTGTTGCATTCAATCGCTCTACCAGTTGGGCGGCAATGCGTTTGTTCTGTTGCTCGCTAACCCCGTACACATGCCCGATCCACTGCTTGCGCAGCTCAAACGTTGATGTACCTGCTGCCGTACTGCTGACACCGCTTAAACGCCACAACATCGACGGCGCTACATAACCGGAAGGCCAGGCATCGTTATACACCGTCCATTCGTCGCCAAGCTGCTCATACGTCCAGCGGTTTAACGCCTCTAGCCATGTATCAACAGTCTCTGTTGATGCAGATGATGTCGCTGTTGTCGTTGAGACAGCTGCCGAACCAGATGCTGCTTGCTGCTCTATGCCGGTCGGCTCAGGCACATAAATACCGAAACGAATCGGTCGTGTAAGCAGCTGTCCGCCCGCATCCAACTGGTCGCTGTCGGCTGTGCCCAAATACACACATGTAAACGCGGCTCCAGTCGAATCAGTCAAACGCGTCTGATGCAGCTTCGCGATCAAAAGAGCGCACCATGCCTCGATCTGCTCCATCCCACCCGCAGCTGGTGTAACATAAGGCGAAACTTTAACGATACGCCGGTATCCTGCCCAAGCGGATTTTTGTACTTCTTCAGCAAATGTAATGACCGCGCACGGTGCATTTAACGTAGCTGTTGCTGATGGCAGATCGAACACTTTGCCTTGCCATTCGGGAATGAACTGCGCCAGCTGCGCTTTTAGTGTTGCCCTAATCTTCGGAATCCCACTCCCCTCCTTTCCCGTCCATTTCAAACTATACTGCAAAACAGAAATGAAGCACTGGCACTATAGACCGCATCAAAAAAAACCGCTTCATAGCAGGTCCTTGTAACATTAGCGTAGGTGCTTTCGGTGATGTGCTCGTTTGCTTCATTTCCGATAATACAATCTTACACCGGTTTTCCCCTAATGGAGACGGCATACCGGACGGAAAAAGGACGATTATAAGCGAAGCTTGGCGGAATTATAGCGTCAAAAATACGCAAAAAGAGCCTTCAGCCGCGTACATGCCGAAAACTCTCTCCATTTGCCCAATAACTACTAGCTTTATATCTGCTTAAACGATCAGTGTTGTATGCTCTATTCGCTGCGCCTTCTCTATGGACTGTTGATGCCTGTTGATGCACTCTAACACATTCACCGGTTATGCCAAATGCGCTTGATCCAATTCGTTAATCATGGGCGCTCCATCCCTAGTAACTTGTCTTAAATACATTTACAGTTTGTCGATCCAACAATCGCTTGGTGCTGAATCGATTTAGGGAAGTTTAAACACAATTTTCATTTGAGACAGTCTACTAGTATCTTGACTGAGATTAATTTGAGTGTTGAGTCTGTTTTAAGGTCGCATGGATCAGGATTTCAGTACACAATCAAAATTAACATTTAACTTGGTCAAAGTACTAGCCATGTTACTTTGCTGCTGCATCCAATCCAAGCGATTGCACTCCTGTCTGTAACACTTTATACCGCCGCTGACGTCTGATTCAAAAACAAACTTGAATACAAATACGAGATCATCCCGAATATCGGCACACACCATAGCACCATCGAAGACTCAAACGCATCCGGCAACGGTAATGTGCTGATGACGATTTGTGTGAACAGCAGTGCCGTTACATTAAATAGCAGAAACTGAAACAACACCCGCCGTACACTAGAGCGAATCCAGCCATTAAGCGGTGCCAGTATGACCAATCCATAACTGACTATCGGGATCAAAAACATCAAAAACAACATCAGCTGCTCCCGTAAACTAACCGGCTCCAATACAGTCGTCTGCTGTAGCGCAAAATTCAAATAGATCGACCCGAGCAAACCGACCAGCACCGACACAACGGCACTGTCAAACAACCAGGCACGGCGGACATATTTGGACCAGACACGTCCTGAACCGCCGGATGATGTGGTGGCAGGAAATTCACTTTTCACGGAACAATAACCCCTATCTATAAATAATTATGTATGTCGCTCATTCATTATGTATACCGACTACTATATTTACCATAAAATAACATAAACTAATGAAATATGCTATTGCTCCCTCTATAATGAGTACGTTCTCAGCATATAGTTCCTTCTCCCTATGTGTACATAACCGAAGCATCGCTATTACGAATCAATTATACAAAAAGACTGCCCGATCGACGAGCAGTCTTTTCACTTCTGCAAACAGAGATTATTCACTTACGATAAGTTATCGTTTCTAGCTATTTGTATTTTCACGCTTAGGGAGGTTGCTATATTGTTTATGAGGCGATGCCTGTAAACCGTTAGAGTTATCATTTTATAGTCGAATGGATTACGTTTAAAAACGAACGAGCTACCTATTCGCAAACGAACTGCAACTCATATCCGTACGACGCACACGTTTTTTCGCTGGCGCAAGCTCATCGAGATGAATCATACTGTTATCGGCAAAAGCAAGCGCCAGCTTATAAAATGCTTTGCTGCGAATTTTGACATACGTATCTTTGCTGATCGGCGGATCAAATAAATAACTGTACACTTTATAATCAAACACATCGTCCTGCTTCAAATAACGCTCACGAATGAGCAATTGTTCCCGTTCACCGAGACGGGCAACGATCGCCTCAATCCGCTCGCAATAAGCACGTCTTGCAGCTGGCGTATCTACATTGTAAATGGCTGCACCGGCAGTCGGATCGCTAGTCATATGAGTCGGTCCGTGCATTCTTGCTTCATATGATGCTGTAACCGACGTTTCGCGTACTTCAAATGTGATCGTTTTATAAATACGATATTTTTCAAATACAGCCTCCACAGCAGTACGGGTTTCGCGGCGGTCAAGTTCGGGCAAGGAAATCATCGGATTCATATACAACACTCCTTTAGTGTAATCAGTGTAAGTAGCTCTTAAAGATAGTTCTTAAAGATAGCTTTTAAAAATGGCTCTTAAAAGTAGTTCTTATCAGTAAGCAAAGGTCAAAAGCAGCAAATTTTATTTATATACTTTTTGCCTTTTGGCAAAAAAAACATAGTGATTTGTTGGATGATCGGCAATCCATTTGCTATTTCCCGTCATCTCAATTCCATTTTTTACTTCTTGTTCGTATTTTGTTCGCATTTCGTATATTTAAGATATCATGTTTGCCTCATTTCGTAAACCGCCAAATTCAGCATTTTTTACCATCCAATCCTGCAATTGCTCGCTGTTACTCACTCGATTATGCCTTTTGGCAAAGAGATATTTCCCAATGTTTACCTAATGGCAATAATGGGGTATAGTTAAATAAAGATTGGATATGGGGCAGTAACGAATGCAGTTGCTCCCATTTAGCTTTCGTATTGCAGTTTGCGGCGCATGATGCCGGGAGAAAGGATGTTTTGTCAATGGAGCAATCTTCATTTGGACTATATTTGAAACAGATGCGCGAACAGAAAAAATGGAGCATTAACCAGTTGGCAGATGCAGCCGGTATTAGCACCTCCCAAATCTCGCGCATTGAAAACGGAAAACGCGGTGTTCCCAAACCGCAAACGATCGAAAAGATCGCCGGTGCGCTGGGCGTTTCGTATGCCGAAATGATGGATCATGCCGGCTATTTGCGCCCTGAACAACACGCACAAATTCCGGCATGGGCAAACACTCGTGACAAACGAGACTTCAAAAAAATGCTGGAAGAAGACGGCGAATTAATGTTTGATGGCGTTCCGCTTGATGAAGACGACCGCCAGCGGATTAAAGATGTGCTTACCGGCTTGTTTTGGGAAGCGAAACATATGAACAAACGCAAGCCACCCGCTCCTGCTTCCAAAGAAAGGAGCGGTTCATAAACGAGGCTGTTGGTATGTTTCCAATGCCAGACGATTTCAACAGCTTCCCTACCGGATGCTCCAATCCTAACGCTTAATCGAGGTGAATGATAACGATGGATGATATCGCAGCCAGGCTCGTACATCAATACCAGACCAATTGCCCTTTTGAGATTGCTACAGCGCTCGGCATACATATTCGTTACATGGACCTCGGCAAATCGACCAAAGGGCTGTACTATGCCAAGCTGAGACGACGCTTTATCGTCATTAATCAAGGGCTGTCTGAACAGTGGCAACGATTCGTATGTGCTCATGAATTGGGACATGATCGCCTGCACAAAGGGCTAAGTCGCTTCTTTTTGGAGGAGCATTCTTATTTTTGGCCTGGCAAACTGGAGCGGCAGGCGAATTCGTTTGCGATCACCTTATTAACGACAGGACGCGAACAACGTGACGATGAGACATTGGAGGCGTTTGCGATGCGTACCGGCATTCCACAGGAAATGCTATATTTTTTTGACATTTAATCGAACATATGTTCCTTGTTCATAAAATAACCCTGCTGCTCTAATGCCCATTCTGCTTGTGCAGATCAAACGTTAGGAGTAGCAGGGTTGTTGTGTTTATGAAGGTGATATGTGTCACCCATTTCGCTTACCCACCCGTCAATTTCGGCAAAAAGACGATCCCAGCGATAATAATCGTCAGCAAAATACAAACGTTCTCCACCGCTGAGCCTTTGCGTGTGCCCGTACTCATCAAGTTAAAACGCAACCGCCATTTAAGCGGTGGTAGCAATCGTACGCCCCGATTCGTCAGTGAATCGGCAAGCAGATGCAGCAAATACGAGATACTACCAGCAATCCAGATGCTGTTGCCAGTATGAGCGGTCGTTCCGTACAATAACGCTGCCCATGCTGCTGTTCCATACAATGTATGCGTCAACCCGCGATGCGGTAAAAAGGTACAAATAATCAATAAGCTACCGCCCATATAATTCCACGGCGATATGTCTTGTCCGTATATAATAATCCCAATCCCGATCAAACACATCACTACTTTGCGCAATGAACGTAACGGCAAAAAGGCGATAAATACGACCGCGACCGCAATACCGAGGTCCCACGGCATTCCAAATAAACCTTTCCATAAAATCCATACGACTGCGACCAGCATAATCGTCTGCAATACACGCAAAATCGGTTCAGACAATGTTTTGGAAACAAGGATTGAATTAGGCTCGTCAATATCGGGTAATAATGAACTGACGGCGGCGGCGACAACGGCGGCTGACGTAACGGGGACATCTGCCATCGTCATAATCGAGACGGTCAGACCGGTACTAATAATGAAGTGGGATTTACCCATCATGAGGCAACATTCTTCCTTTCTATGCGTTTGTAAATCCGCTGTTTTCATTCCATTAACGTCATATTAAATTTAAGTAAATGGTATAGTTAATGTATTGTTTTGTAGTATCGTTAATTTATACCTATTACATAACCGGGCAGGCGACCCGGCACATAAGGAGTGTCTCTTATGAATCGACTACAGCACTGGCGGCATATTGCACCGGTTATGATCGTATCCGCTCTACTACTAGGCGGTTGCGGCATGCTCGGCAATTCTGTCTCCACCGAACAAAGCCAACTGGCACGTAAAGGTGGAGACCATCTGTCTGTAATCAAGCTGACACCGCATAAACAAGCTCGCCTGCAAACCATACAGGAATATCCACTTCCACCGGAACAGTTGCCAGGCAATATTGCAGCAGGAAATTATGAACTCATCTACTCTCAAACGTCTGATCGATTTAAACGCGAAGTGAGCTGGGATGCTTTTCTCGATACATTGCAAGCGTTTAGTGGAGATGGCTCCACGTATACATTGTCCTCCAGCAAGCGAGAACAAAGCAAGCTTCGCCAACTATGGACGAATACGAAACATAATAAAGGGATTGTAGTCGTATTCGCTGAACAACATTCTAAATATCCGGATCATACGATATTGGCGATGCGTGTCGGTAATCTAACATTAGCAGGCGACAATATTCAGTAATTAGTAAATACGGTAGCTTTATATACAGCTTCGTCAGCGTATCGTATTCGTATGGACAGATTATCGACATGTGATTGTATGTACGCTGAAACACGATAAGCAGTCCAACATAGCATAAGCATACTACGATAATATGCTCAATACCCCCTACAGCAGGGGACAATCTGCTATAATGGGAGCGTTTCGAAACGGTATTATAAAATGATCGTAACAAACCTGTCTGTACGAATAGGTACCGTCTTTTACATTACGTATTGTACATGCATCAAACCACTTCTATGCTGCTAGTTACGATCCAATGGACAGGCAGGGACATACCTGATTCATTGAACTTGCCAGCGCGCGACGACTGCGAATAGTATAGCCATTTATGATATGTAGCAGGATAATGGACAACTACCGATATTATAGCACATATGTTCGCTTTTGTGAAAAGAAAAAAGCCGTTTTGTGCGTATAGGCACCAAAACGGCTGTTTCTGTTGTAACTCACATCATGCTTTATTCACAGCCACTTCATCCAGTTCGCGCATACGCTCCATAATCCGGCGCTTGCGATATAACATCCGTCCTGCTTCGGCAATGCTATCAAGTGAATTTTTGTTAGCGATCGAACCGAACAAAATGCCTGCGACTGGAACCGCCTGAAACATTTTGCGCCAGCCGAAATTGTCGCGGTATTTAGTTACCACTTCACGCCAACCTTGAATTTGCGAAAATACTTCCTTGCCCGTATCCGCCTGCTCAAAATTAGACAGCTCCTGCAGCACTGCCTTTTTGCCAACGACATCGGAAGCAGCAAACTGTAAACATTTCAAAATAAACAGCCTTTCCTGCGGATCAGCTGGATAGTAACCGTAACAAAGCGCAATCTCCTGTAGCACTTTTAATGAAATGCCAATCATCGCCGGAATATCCGCCGCAATCGTAAAAATTCCTCCGATCCCTGACGCCGCCCCTTCCAGCGCTGCCAGATTGGAACGACTGCGCGATAAATCCAAAGCGGCATTATCCATAACGCGTAGCGGTAGGCGTGCTACATCTTTCGGTTTTAGCTCAGCATCCGGCTGACCGCTTGCTTTGGCAAGCTTTTTCATCATCGCTTTGGGAGAGATCAAATACGCGCCGCCATTTTGAATAAAACGTCCGATTTCATTCAGGGCGATGCCCAGCTTATCACGGATAAATTTAGGTGTTAAACGATCGAGTACCGCAAACGGAATACGCCCGATTTTATCCATCCATGATGTGCCATGCTGTGCCTTTTCCCATTGGGTAATCTGCTGTAACTCCTGCTCTAATTGTGCACGTGTTTCATGCTTCTCCATCATCCTATCCCTCCAGCCTCGGTTCATAGACGCCGCTATCCCGTATATGTCGCAATAGCAAACTGTTTATTGACTATTGTACGCAGACTGGCGACTTGAAACACTTCATCAAACAACTCCAATCGTCATTGTTTTAGCTAATCATCTATCCGCTATCAAACATACAAAAAAGACACAGTGCCGTAGCCTGCGTCTTACGTTACATACTCTATATACGTTTGCCTCAAAAAGGCGAACAAGTAGCTTAGGTACGCGTTAGTACGTTGACCGCTATTCATATGAACTTTAAATCTGCTTCAAATGCTGAATGATACATATGGAAGCACATCATCAAAGTTAAAATTTAATAGGGTCAAAGTAGTAGTAGACTGTCTCAAATGGAAATTGTGTTTGAACGTACCTTAACCTATTCATCATCAAGCAATGGTTAGATCGACAAGCTATAAATGTATTTGAGACAAGCTAGTAGTCACTTGTCCAAGATTAATTTGAGTGTTGAATCTACTTTAAGACCGCATGGATCACGATTTCAGTACACAATCAAACTTGAAATTTAACTTAGTCTGCGTATAGTCTACCCTTCGCCTACTTCATTAAGCAGTAGGTGCAGTCGATGGTTGCTCGACGACCGAAGCTGTCAGCTCATGCTCGCGAACCGGTGCGTACGTTACGCTGTCGATGACTAGACCTTTGCCGACAGGCTCGCCATTAACGGTAATCATTACTTTTTTGAAATTCGCTTCAAAGTTTGTTTGTTGCATCATGTGTCACTCCTTGCTGTTATAGTTGTGTTTGTTGTTAAAATAGATCATCGTACATCCGCTACGATCATCCGACTGTATATAGTGTCGTTGATCCTGTGCTCACAGGAATCGCAAATAGGAAACGTTTAAGTGTGAACCGCCTCGCATGGACGAACCGCCATTCACAATATGGTGCAGAACAACTAACTATTACCCCGCCCTATTCCACTTTAAACATAAGGGCGGCAGTCCTATGCTATGATGCCATCTATTATAACTTGACTGGGCAAATATATCGGTCGCAACGTCGATACATGTAACCCTAATGATAGAAAAGATGACCGCATGGAACATTTGATCTACTTTACTCCAAAAAATGGATATTGTCAACGTTACCAAACTTATTTTTTTGATAAAATTTTCAAATTCGGCATCTTTCCCGTGTTGATTGCGTATATAATGACGTTGATTCACAAGCAACTCATCATATGTCCAAACGATCCAACTCGATAACGGTCTATGTATCCAGCATCCTTTCCGCTCGACCTCGATCATCCACTTGTTTTTTTAACCGAAGGAGGAACAACGATCCGAATGAAATATAAACGCCTGCTGCTGTCTGCCCTCGTCATACTCATGCTGACAAGCACCGGTCTGCTGCTGAAACCGTCCGCCGCTCATGCCGGTTGGTGGGAAGATTATAAAAATGGCATCCGCAGTTTTACCGAGCTACCGCAGGAAGTCCAGCAACTGAAGCAAAACTACGATCAAGCAATGACCGAACTCGATGAAGCGAAGCAAAATATGCAATCGTTTCGCGATGAAAATAAGCGTCTCGCTGAGCAAAATGAGCTGCTTACCCAGACAGTCAAGCAATTGCAGCAAGCGGAAGCCGAGCGTGCTGCAAGCGCTCGTTTTTGGAAAACATTGCTGTTCTCCGCGATTGGAATCGTGCTGCTCTGGTTTATTTTCACCCGCCTCGTCCGCTTTGGACTGCGCCGCCGTTAAGATGACGGCGGTTTTTTTGCGAGGAGTTATTATATCATAGTAAGATATACAAATTAGGGCGTATGTTCAAACTGTTTTGCAACTCATGCGATGCGGTTCGCTGACGTTCGATGTTGCTTTGTTATACATGTGATTTATTTCATATGAGATATAACCGATTCGACCGCTACTATGACAAAGTTAACGGTTGGAAGACATCGCTTCATAGCTTGATCACGTTAACTATGCAGTTGGATATTGCACAGCAGCGATGTTCTTAGGCTGCGATTCCAGTATATTTTTTATAAGATGTAGTCAATCACACATTGAATTTAAGTGGGTCAAGCTACTAGTAGACTGACCGCACTGAACGTGCAGTTTAATGTCATTTAGCTTAGAAAAGTTCAAGGTATAATGCAGGTAGATGTTCATACGATAAAATCGATCAGATCGTACATTGAAGCTGGTCAAGCTACGAAATACACTCTGTACAAAGGAGGCGATCCCGTTGCAATTGGAATGGCAAAAATCGTCATCACTCCCGCATGGCGGGCAAGCGGTGATCGTGAAGTTGGCGGATGCCGAAAAGCTACATATGCTGCATCCGGGTCAAATTATCGCCTATGAAGGCGCATCGGCTGGACGCAACGATCGGCTGATGGATGTAAAAGGGATGTATCGCAAACGCAATTTAATTCGTGCCGATTTTACCGGGCCATGCCGCTTTGTTAGCTCATTGCCGCCGGGCTTTAATCTGATCCCGATTCGTATTGATGCCGGTAGCGATCTATTGTACGATTTCCGCCATCTATTTTATTATACATCCGGCATTACGATGCAAACCCGACTGCTCAAACTAAAAAATATCGTCATCACCCGCGATGTGATCAAAGTCAAATTCGGCGGCGATGGCGAAATCGGTCTGCTCACCCGCGGCGCTGTCGTCGAACTGTCGTTGCACCCGCACGAGCCGATCTATGTCGATGCACGCAGCCTGCTCGCCTATCCCGAAAATGCCGATCTGCGGCTAAGTGTATACGGCAACCATCTTGCCAGCCAGCATATGCATTACCAGTGGGCAATGACCGGTCATGGCTCTGTATTGCTGCATAGCGGACACGACCACGGAGAACTGGCTGAGCATTTGGAAGACAATGGTTTATTCAAACGTATTTTGCGTGAAGTGATCCCATTTGGCGGCATATTCATCAAATGAACATCTGCTGAATGCACGGAATGAGGAACCAACGCACATAAGCACCCTCTATATTCACCAAATGAACATCGGCTGAACGGTATATGAGCACTTGCTAAAGCTTTGATGATTTTCTGCTTTGTGTGCTTAAAGTTATGTATAATCGCCTTATACTACACTATTTACAGCCAGGAGGAGATAACATGACTTCCATTACACAGCTTACTTTATATACCGCTGAACTTGAACGAATGCACGAATTTTATGCACTTCTGCTTGGCACCGAGCTTATTACAGAACAAGAGAATGCCTTTACGATCCTATCCGGTCAATCCAGTATCCAATTTCGTGTTGCCACAACGGGAACTAAGCCGTTTTATCATATTGCGATTAATATCGCTGCTAATCATTTTCAAGAAGCAAAACACTGGCTCAGCGAAGCTGGTAAACTGCTCACTGAAAATGGCAAGGACGAAGCGTATTTTAGTTTTTTGGATGCTTATTCCTGTTATATTGAAGACCCTGCCGGTAATATTATCGAACTGATCTCGCGTCAGCAGTATGCACCTATGCTGGATGTACCGTTCTCGCCAGCGCATTTGCTTGGAATCGGTGAGATGAATATCACGACCATAGATGTAAAACAAACTGCCAAACTGCTGTACAAAGCCGGATTCCCTGTCCAACCGGATGAGATTGACGATACGGGACTCAATTTTGTCGGTCAACAGGATGTATATTTGCTCGTTGGGCCTGCGGGACGTCGCTGGCTGTTCTCTGATCGCGTCTCCGAAATCCACCCGGTGCAGCTGCAAATGTCGACAGGTGTACAATTGTCGGTGTTAGCTACAGGTGAACTGGTCACTTGCACGGCTGAAAAATAATATTCCGTCGCGAGACAGCAGTCCAGCTGCTTATTCCTTACCGTAGTAGCAACTAAGTTTGCTTACTAAACAGTGTCTTCTACATCTCATCGTTGCCATTTCATCAGTGTCGAAAAGATCACATTTAGAATAAAACAATTCATAAATATAGTGCAGCTAACGAAAATAAACAGCATCTATATTGCATAGCAGAATGCGAACACACATCTTTATGTCATCTACCAAAACAAAAGCCGCTACTGAACCAGAACCGCATTATGCAGTCTGGTTCGGTAGCGGCTTTAATTTTAAACATGAATACTACTTATCACGTATACGTATACATATTTACATTTCAACTGTGTATATGCAATCGTAATACACACTTAAAGTATAAACGCCATTAACTAATGAACGGCAAAATCATATCAAATCCAGTCCATGTCTGCTTAAAAGCTAGCATCCAAATTCCGTTACCGTTGGTTGCCTACATGCACCAAGCTGATCGCATCTACGTTTACTCGCTTATCCGGCTTATAGCAAACTTAATTTTTCATCGTCCATACGTTAAATTTCGGGTCAACGAGCTTGTTCAACAGTTTAAACTGTGCTGGGTCGATATAACCGATTAGCAAATGTTGACCAAGTGTCATATATACAAATTCGCGCTCATCGCCACGTTGACGATTAAGCTGAATGACCCGATCAAAAAACGATTTGTCGATCCATTCACTATAATACTGGATATCCCACTCGATCCGTTCGCCCTGATGCAAAAAGCTAAACAATACACGCTTGTGCTCATGATCGAGACAGCTACGAATATGACGCATATCCAGCGCCCCATCGGTCATCATCACCATCCGCTCTGCCAGCTGGCTGTACAAATCTGTATTTTCTACCGCCTGCAAATCAACATACCAGAGCTGGTCACTCGGATACATGCAGTCCGGATCAATCGTATCTTTGCACACTTTTTCTCCAAGCGAAATGAGCAAATGCGTATACGGTTTTTCCTCATACCAGGACAGTGAATTGCCAGCTACAACTTGCTCGATGCCCATATTAGCACGGAGATAAATTCCCGCTTCTTGCAGCTTGCTCCATTGCTCCGCTAACGGAATCGTTTTATTGCGAAAAAAACTGATCATTACTAATCTCCTCTCTGGACAATCCATCAGATTGGCATTGTTTAACGTCCCTTTTTGTCGCGCTTCCATCATGACAGCGATCATCGCCCCCGCTGCCATTCATTCGTATCTATAACAGCGTTAATATCGTTCGCCCATATCCCTTACTCATAGATAAATACATCATGATCATCAATCTTAATAAGAAACATTATGCTAACATGAAAACGATTGTCTCCTCGATCTCATCCATTGCATACACTCATCTCTCGTGCATTGCAGACATTCATCTCTCGAGATCATAGCCGTATGAGGTTAGTATGAACATGCAACGAGGCATCCATTCCATTTGTCCCTGCTGCCTCTAAGCCTTCGTTATCATAACCGCTAGCAGAATGCAAATACAAGCCCATCATTTGGCTACTTTATCGTCTTCATGTAAGCTTATTTCACGCTATCGCTTCTCATTTCATAATAATGACCTTTTTGTGTATCATCCAGGTATTACTAAATATACAGGGCATAGGCTACAAAAACCTGAGTCTAAAGACTCCAAGCTTCAAATTTTGAAGATATTTGTCATATTGTATCTACACATATATGCAAGTGCTAGTCATATATACCCACCAAAACTCGATTTGAACAATCAAAAAAGCCCATAATACAGCATTTTTACAGATTATAGTATCTTTTAAACGTGTAATATGAAGTTAAACGAAGTGCTGTTTCATTACGGTTCCTTTATTACCGCTACAAATAGCTATCCAACCTTTAGACATGCGTCTTTATACCTTATTTCTAATATGTATTTTTTTACAAAAATAGCTGCTCTACTGACAGTCCAGCAAGAGCAGCTAACAGGAACCGTAATATCTTTTTTACAATTCGTAACCCGGTAGCTTAAACGCGATAATCTTTAGGTTTATGCTCATCCGGACCTGGATACACTGCCCAAATCGCTTCGATGATTCGGTCAAACTCGTCATCATTTTCCTCAATGATCCGCTCTACCGCTTCAATTTCTTCTTCTTTACCTGATGCGTCCAAAAAATGCAGACTATAATCCCAATCATGTCCACGCTTGGAAAACAAGGTCAATTCATACGGCTCTGCATGCCCTTCTACTTCAAGCTCTACACGTCCGAGAAAACCTTTCTCCGGTTCTTCTAGCCTTTCTAATTTGGGCTGACGAATCTGAATCGTTGTCATTGGGGTTCCGCCTTTCTGTATTTGGTGATGGTGATTATAGTTTGGTGCAAATTACATTTGTAATTAGCTAGGTTCGTTCATGATCAGCCATGTGCATAATAATCAGCATGTAGTGGTATGGAACGGCATTGCCTAAGCAACAGCAACAAACAACAGCATCCTTTCGTTCATCGCCTATACAGGGTGAGCAATGCCATAATGACGTTAAAACAGGGCTTCACCGACTTCGTGATGATGATCCCTGGCTTCCTGAACAATACCATAATGATGTTAGAACAGGGCTGTTATGGTTACGTTTGATCATACGCTGCATGCAACAGGCATCATTGCGCCCATTTCACCGTATTAAACTACATATTCTCCTATGTCAGTGTACTCTAGAAAGGGAAGATGGGCAATTGGTGTAACCATTTGAGCAACCCTATCACTCATAAGTATTAAAACAATAAAACAACGTCTTTCGGATTAGAAAGACGTTGTTTTACTACAATACACATAACAGACGATCCAGAATCAATTCGAAGTTAATACTTTGACCGGTACTAAACGATTGGTCTTTGTGCCATCTCCCAATTGTCCATAATAGTTATCGCCCCAGCTCCAAGCGGTTCCATCTGCTTGTAAAGCAATGACAGAATTCCCGCTGGAATAGATGCTTGTAATTTGTTTTAACCCGCTAACTTGAGCAGCAGTTTGTCTATATTTTTGGGTGCCATCTCCCAATTGTCCATAGCTGTTATCGCCCCAAGTCCATAGACTACCATCTTTTTTCACTGCCATACCGGTTTGGATGTGAGTAACTTGGCTTAGCCCTGACACTTGTTGCACTACGAATTTTTTGGAGTACCCATTATACCATACATCCCAAACTGTTCCATCTTTTTTAAGGATAGTGGAAGACGTAATTTGTTGAACATTCGTTGCACCAGATATAACTTGCGCAGAACTGGTATCATACTCCCAGACCGTGCCATCATTTTTCAACGCTCTACCACGCGTAATCTGAATGATCGAACTCAAGTTTGGTACTTGACGCAAAGTAGCTGTTTTGCCAAAATACCAGACGGTGCCATCATTTTTTAATATAAAGTTTATTTGGTTCATACTCGCTAGCTGCTGAATATCGTTGAGTGGCTGACCTTCTATCATCATTCGACTAGGCATTTTTATCGTTTCCGTATTGTCGCCCAAGCCAGCATCGCTTGCCATCCCCCATCCCCACAGCGACCCGTCCGTTTTGAGTGCAAGTGTATAGGAACCTTCACTAACTAGTTGCTTCACATTGCGCATAAGAACTTGTACTGCTTTTAACTGTTCAACCGTTGTGCCATCACCTAATTGACCACTATTATTTTGCCCACTCATCCATAAACTTCCATCTGCTTTTGTCCATGCCATTCTAGCATAAGACATGAACACAGCCGGTGTAGGCAGTGTAGAGGTATCCACTTCAAGTTTGATACTAAACCAGCCTGGTTGTGACCAGTCTGACCATGCAGCACCATCTTTGACCCGCACTTGAACCTGAAGCTTCACATTTTCCGGCAAATCCTGATTCGCAATCCAGAACACTTTGCCAATCGATCTTTGTCTGTACTCTGGCTTCAATTCACCAGAATCCAGTATCTGTTGTCCACTTTCATCTAACACTCGAATTTGCAGATCGCTGAACACCGTACCTGTCATATTATCTGTTTGTTCCCAATTAAAAGGAACACGTAACGTATCTACAACTTTAGCATTTTGAGCAGATTGTCCCATCCCTAACATTTTAACAGTGGGCGGTGTATTTTCCACCACTTGTCCAGGTACAGAACGATTCGTCTTCGTTCCGTCTCCCAGTTGTCCTTGTGTATTGTCCCCCCATGTCCATACCGTCCCATCTGTCTGAACCGCAATTAAAGAATATCCATTAGAAGCTATACTCGAAACAGTACTTAATCCACTCACTTGAGCTGGCGTTTCGCGAGCCGTGTTCGTTCCGTCTCCAAGTTGTCCATACGTATTATTGCCCCATGTCCAAACCGTTCCGTCTTTTTTCAATGCCATTCCATCTTGCACCTGAATGATCTGACTTAATCCGCTCACCTGAGTCAACGTTGTTTTTTGTGTCGATGAGTCATATGTCCATTTCCAGACGGTGCCATCTTTTTTCAGGATATGGCGTGCTGTTAGTTGATACACATTCGTAAATTCCGGTGCTTTCTGTACAGAATAACTACTGTATCTCCAAACCGTTCCGTCTGTTTTCACCGCATAATATTGGTACAATTGAGCAACAGAGTCAAGATTAGATATTTGGCGTAACCCATTATTCACATACCATACTGTACCATTATTTTTTAAGACAGAGATGGTGGACCCATTGGTAGACACCTGCTGAATGTCTGTGACGGGTTGTCCATAAAAAACAATCGGTTTAGGTCCCTGCTTAACTACATTTTCAGCACCTAATTTTCCTGCTTGCGAAGTGCCCCAGCCCCATAATGTCCCATCCGTTTTGAGTGCAAGAACGTATGAATCCCCATTCACTAACTGCGTTGCATTTTTCATTTCAACCGGAATGGCGTGCAGTCGATGATTGCTTGTGCCATCCCCCAATTCACCATACGAATTTTGTCCCCACATCCATACACTGCCATCGGCTTTTATCCACCCCATAGCACCATTCAAGTTGAAAACAGTACGATTAAGCGGAGCATGAACTTCAACTTCCACCATAAACCAGCCCGGTTGTGACCAGTCTGACCACATGCTTCCGTCTTTAACTCGTACGTGCACTTGCAGCTTCACATTTTCCGGCAAGTCTGCACCTGTAAGCCAGCTCCCTGTGTTGGTGGACATCTGTATTTGATCCTGTTTTATTTCACCAGAATCTACTATCTTCACGCCTTTTTCGTCCAGTACTTGAATTTGCATGTCGCTGAACAATGTGTTAGCCATCGTATCGGTTTGCTCCCATTTGAAATCGCCTCTTGGGTTTGTGTTCGTGACTGAGCTTGCAGCGTTTTCGCCAAGTCCGAGCAATTTGACTGATGGTGGAGTATTTTCAATTACACGTACAGGTGTTAAACGATTGGTTTTTGTACTATCTCCTAATTGGCCTTGATCATTTAAGCCCCAGCTCCAAGCCGTTCCATCGGCTTGCAGAGCAATTAAAGACGTTCCATTAGAAGATATGCTTACCACTTGGCTTAACCCTTTGACTTGAGCAGGGGCTTGGCGGTAACTCGTCGTTCCATCTCCAAGCTGTCCATAATAGCTCTCTCCCCATGTCCAAACGGTTCCATCTTTTTTCAATGCCATTCCATCTTGTAATTGAGCGATCTGAGTTAATCCGGATACTTGTGTCAAAGTCGTTTCCTTCGGATAATTGCTATTATGCGACCATTTCCAGACTGTCCCATCTTGCTTCAGTACATAGTCAGATGTAAGTTGCTGCACATTTGTCAAATCAGGTACTTGATAAGGATAGCTCGTATCATAGTTCCATACGGTGCCATCATTTTTTAAAGCATAACCTCGGATCAATTGCGTAATGGATGCGAGATTGTCTACTTTTCGTAATTCAGCGTAACTTCCAAAATACCAAACTGTACCATCATTTTTCAATATATAATTTGAACCATACATACAAACAACCTGTTGGATATCTTGGAGCGGCTTTCCTGCTAGCCTTACAGGACGTGGCGTCTGTTTATATGAAGATGATACGCCTAATTCTGCGCTATACGCACTGCCCCAGCCCCATAACGATCCGTCTGTTTTAAGTGCAAGTGTATACGAGTCACCGCTAACTAATTGCTTTACATTTTGAATATTCACCGGGATCGCGTTTGGCTGGTCGTTACTCGTTCCATCTCCCAATTGCCCCGAATTGTTTCGCCCCCACATCCATACACTTCCGTCTGCTTTTAACCAGCCCATTGCACCATACATACTAAATACAGCTGGATTCACAGGCTCATCGATCACTTGAAACCAGCCGGATGATGACCAGTCTGACCATGCGCTTCCATCTTTCACCCGTACTTGAGCTTGTAGCTTGATGTTTTTCGAAAAATCCTGACTGGCGATCCAGCTGCTCGTTTCACTCGTCAGTTGTGAACCGGTTTGACTCACTGTACCAGAATCAAACACTTTCTCCCCTGCTTCATTAAGCACTTGAATTTGTATATCGCTAAATAATGTGCCTACTGCTGTATCTTTTTGTGCCCATTTGAAAGTAACTTTTGGATTGGTTGTTAATGTAGGGCTTTGAGCTGACCCGGCTGGTTCCAGCAGCGTGACGGCGGGCGGTGTATTTTCCATTACACGTACAGGTACTAGACGATCTGTCGTTGTACCGTCTCCCAGTCGCCCTCCATAATTAAAGCCCCAGCTCCAAGCCGTTCCATCTGCCAGCACAGCAAATGATGAAGTACCGCTGGCGGCTATGTCAACGACATTCGTTAAACTTGCAACTTGTACAGGCTCTGTACGAGTTGTTTTCGTTCCATCTCCCAATTGTCCAAGATCGTTAATTCCCAATGTCCATACCGTACCATTTTGTTTTAAAGCTACAAGATGACCCCCACCTGATTCTACTCGAATGACTTGGCTTAACCCTGTAACTTGATTAACGGTAATATCATCGGTATTGCCATTGGATGTCCATTTCCATACACTTCCATCCAATTTCAAGCCATAACTATACGTAATTTGCTGGATATCAGACAGCCCTTTGAGTTGCACAACTTGATCACCGGTATATTTCCATACTGTTCCATCCGTTTTCAACGCGTACTTGCCTACGATCTGCACAACAGAGGTAATTCCTTCCACTTGCTTTAACTCGCTGGCAGCTGCCCCAAAGCGCCAAATGGTGCCATCGGTTTTCAGAATATAGTTCATATCATACACACTAGTAACCGACATCACCGAATCGATGGACTTTGAAGATAACGTAACTGGTTTGGGCGTACCGGCATGTGGGCTTAAATCGCCTATAGCGTGATCATACGATGTGCCCCAGCCCCATAGCTTGCCGTCATCGGTGACAGCAAGTGTATAATACCCTCTGCCTGAATAGCCACCGCTAGATAGTTGTTTTACATTTTGAATATCGATTGGAATAGCATTCGTTTTATCAATTATAGTCCCATCACCAAGCTGCCCTTCAATATTACTACCCCACATTAACAAATTAGCATTATTTTTAATCCAGCCTGCATTACCATTCAAAGCAAAAATAAATTTCTTTTGCAATGGACTGGCAATCGTGGAAAATTCCACCGCTTCACTTGATGGCGATTGTGTATCCGTATTGCTAATCGCTGTGACTTGTACCGTATACAACTTGCCAGGAATGAGCAATTCCAACGCAATATGGGTATCGGCTGTCGCTTTATATAAATTCCCATTCAAATACACATTATACGTTTTCACACTGGATTTCTGGTCATCCGCTATTTCCCAGCTCAGTTTTTTAGTGTACATGTCCACATCGGTAGTGGACAGATTGATTGGTGCTGCCGTCAATAGGAGTACACCCGGAGCTGACGATAAACCTTCCTCTGTAACAGCAGTGACAGTCATGTTGTAAAGTTTGTTTTTGTTTATCGCACTCAACGTATATTTCGTTTCTGACGTCTCCGCAACGATTGTATCGTTGATCCGTACGATATACTTTTGAATCGCCATTTGACTCGTCGATGCCGTCCAGCTAACCGCTGCACTTCCGTCGACTGGCTTGCTCATCGTTATATCCTTCGGTATAGTTGGAATATCTGCCTCCAATGATACTGAAACTTTGTCACTGTACTCGGATGCTTTCCCCGCCTCATTCACACTCTGCACCGTGTACTCGTACACACTCGCAGAACGAAGTTTTTTCACACTATAGGTCAGTGCAGACGTTCGACCGATTTCCACTTCATTTTGGAAAATGATATATTGTTTGATCGGGGACACGCTGCTTGCTCGTTGCCAAACCAGGTCTACCGTATGCAATGTAGAACTTGTCCCTTTTAAATCTGCTGGCTTGGAAGGTGTATCGGTTGCGGTTTCGATCGTTAATGGTTCGCTTCGGTTGGACACTTTGCCTGTGTCACTGACGGCTTCGACCGTAACGACATACGTTTGTGCGGGCTGAAGCCCTGTTAATGTATACGTTTTGGTAGTGGACGTTCCGACTTGCTTATTATCGACAAAAATTCGGTATTGTTCGATTTGGAATTTTTGTTCAGATTGTGTCCAGTTAATCGTCGCAGTTGCGGCTCCTTTTTGTTTCAATTCAAGCTGAGCTGGCTGCTCCGGCAGTTCATCTACCGTCGGCAGCGGAGTGTCTTCACCAGGCGGTACAGCACCATTATCGAAATCGACTTTAACCGGAGTAGCATAAGAAGCATAGTCTTTGCCATTCCAAACACCATTGCCAAGCATCCAAAACGTCTCATCGTCTTTCGTATAAATCACATCACCCGCACGAGCAGCCACTTTATCAATATGATCAGCAAGTACAACAGGCGGTACTTTGGCTGTGGACTGTGTGCCTAAGACGGCATTTTTGTTATTTCCCCATCCGATTAATCGATTATCTGTTGTAATGACTAGCGTGAAATAGGAATCCGTTTGATACGGTACATGTTTTACTATTTCTTTGACACGGCTTATATTTAATTTTTCCGCTTGATAGATGATTCCATTTTCTTCTTTATACTGGGCATTATGCATAAGCAAACCTTGTGTATTGGAACCCCAGCCCCATAATTCGTTATTTTGATCTACTGCCAGCGCATGGTTTTCACCGATAACGATATCTCTAATATTATTTATTTTACGATAATCTCCGGCTTCTCCAGACATCGATTGCCTTAACACAGACGTTCCGCCCGGGAAAAAATACATCGGAGCAGGTTGGAAAAAGTTATTGTCCCGATTGTTACCGAGCTGACCTTGTTGATCATATCCCCAAGCCTGCATCGTACCATCATCATTCAAAAGCAAGTCAAACGCTGTACCCGCCGCAATTTTAGCAACTTTAGCATTCGAAAATTTAACGACAAATGGATAATACGTATTCGCAGGCGGAGACACACCTAACAGACCAGAAGACGGCATCCCCCACGTCCATAATGCCCCTTGATTCGTCATAATGAGAATATGCTGTGCTTGTATTTCTACATATTTGACATCTCGCACATTCAACTTGGTTGGTTGCTCCAATTCAGCATTAACCGAACCATACAACGTTCCTTTGCCCCATGCCCATAACATATCATCCTGTTGCACGACAAAGATCGTATGATCTTTAACGTAAATTTGTTTCGCCTGATCAAATGGTTTGATTTCTATAGGGACAGCACTGTTAATCGGATAGCCACCCCAGCCCCACACACTACCATCTACTTTTTGAGCTAGTGTAATATTGTTTCCGTTAAAGATAGCCTTCACACTTTTAAAATTCGGGATCGGTTTCGGTACATCACGACTTGCTGTTGTACCATCTCCTAATGAACCTTCTTTAGCTATTCCCCATGTCCAGACCCGTCCATCCCCACGTAAAGCGACCATATTATAAGATTGTCCCGACTGAAAATCAGGACGACTATGCGTTGTCACTTCAATCGTTTTGCTAAAGCCGGATTCGTTATAAGCGTTATCATAGGTAACCACTTTGAATGTATACGTTGTATTGGCTGCAAGACCGGTCATTTGATATGTAGCGTCTGTTACTGTCGTTAAATATTGATCATCTGCTGTATAAATGTCATACCCTTTAATTCCGATGTTATCGGTAGCTCCTGACCAGGATAGATCGAAACGATTGTAGCGTAGATTGGATACTTTGAAAGCGGTTGGTTCTGTAGGTGCGATATCGTCGAAACGCGCTACTTTGTTGACGATCGGGCTGTAGTTGCCCGCTTCGTCGAAGGAGCGGAAGGAGATGGGGGTTTCGCCGAGAGTGTCTATCATCAAATCCTCGACAAAATCTTTCCATTCCCCATTTTCGCCCAACTTATACTCATACCAAATACGATTAATTTCTTCATTATCTTTGCTATGGTCAATTGCAATATCAACGGGCAACCACTCCCACTTCTCGCTCATTTCAATAGTTGGTGAAGACGGAGGCGTTTGATCAATAGGAACAAACTTCTGCATGACTACACTTATATTTCCGGCTGCATCTATAGAACGAGCATATATATCTTGATTTTCTGCAGTGACTACAAATGGTGTAGAGTATGTAGTCCATTGGTTATTATTACCGATCTGGTACTCGGAGCGAACCGTACCGCTATGTTGATCCAGACCATCTGTTATCGATACAGTAATATTATCCTTTGTCCAGTTCATTGGAGATAATTGAATGGATGGCGGATTAGGTGGAGTTTTATCAATAAGCGTATTGAGCTTACGTGTTTTTTCTACATTACCGTACTTATCTATTGATCGATAAGAAAATATTTGTTGTGCTTCGTCTGTTAAAGTGACTGTACTACTATAGTCCATCCAGGTAAGACCCATATCTGTACTATATTGTGTCTTTTGTACACCTGATTCGTTATCTATAGCAGATAATTGAATTTTCAAGCTGTCTTTTGTATAGCCATCTGTACTATTTAGCAATTCGGCAGTCGTTAATGGCGGCTTAGTATCTGTTTTTACGACAATCGTTAATTCATTGTTTGACGAACTATTTGTTGTACGATACCAAATGTTATATCCTTTCGTAGGAACAAGAACGATAGTAGACGTAGGTAATTTCCAATTTACTCCTTGATCCAAACTGTATTCTATTCCACTATCGAAACTGAGTTTGACATCACCATAATAAATCCCGTTGGTACCGCGAATACCATCGAGTTGGATTCCAGAAGCGGGTGAATAGCTTTCAGCAGCAGCTAACTTCGGAAAAACCGAGATTTCAATCAAAAATAGCAACAACACAACGCTCCATATCATCGTTTTTTTCAAAGTAATACCCCTTTGTATAAATGAATTTTTTCTATGTGTTAATGCATTCTTTTAGTTTATCAGAGCATAGAGTGGACTATGCTCTGAGTGGATTGGTATTTAGTTTGAGAATTAATAAATGTTAGGTCATTTAAATTATAAATTCTCTAAAAAGAAGGACCATTCATTGTATTTTAGAGTCAGATCATGATAGTTAAAATAAATTAAGAATTCATACGAGCTATCATCTGAAAATTGAATACTTATACGTGCTGGCAGATCAATGTCTTTAAAATAAAGGTCGATTGAAGTTAAAAAGAATTGTTCCAATCGTTCGCTATGATACGGTTTCGACATCCATTCATTGCATTCCCACAACATCCTATAAATTGCTCTAGTCGGATGTATATTAGCCCCACTACACTCCTCTAAGATTACTTGCTCTCCCAATCCATTTTCGATAACTTTTTTTATATCTTTGTAATTGTACGGATTAGAAATACATAACGAAATTCCAATGTATTCGCCTTATCCTAAATCCATGTTAGTACCTTATTTCAATCCGAATTTCAACATTTGAGCATCACTTAATCGAACTACGTGAATGTCCTCTATTTTATCCAATGAAGTTGGATATCGTATAGTTATTACTCTCATCCATTCTCACCACCCATTTATTTGTATAACTCTTCCATAATTAATATTTTAATAACTCAATCTCAATCCTAGTTTCGAATTGTGGTAACAATTCAAGAAAAATACGATTATCAAACCAATCGATATCCTGCCAAAATTTTTTATATTCAAATAGCTGTTTCTTTAATAATAAAAGTTCTTCTTGAGATAATTTTGAAAATCCTTTATTACTATGAACAATATCAGACAAAATATCAAAACATATAAAAGGTTCTCCGTTAACTTGGAGACTATCACATAAATCTTGTAAAACATCGATTTCCTCAATCTGTTCTTTAGAAAACATAGATTTCGACTCCTATCACTTTGTTAAATCAAATGTGTAATCAATTATTTTTCCAGGGTTAGCAGAAGATAAATTAGGTGCTCTTACTCCAGTAATCTTCAATGTGTTAAATCCTTGCTCCTTTGCCATCTCTTTCACCTGATTTTTCCAAGCAACAAAATCTTTAGCACCCACACTATTTTTAGCTGCATTACCAACAACTCCATCAGGATAAATAGCTAAATCTTTTAAAATCAAAGTACTATCCTTGACTTCAACTTCTGCTACTCCCTTTATTAAAAGACCAGATTTTGATTTAATCGATGTTTCGAAAAGCTCCCCATTAGTGAATGTACAATTAATATTATGAACCCAAATCCCCAAATCACTCACAAAATACGTATGATACTCCGCAACGGTAAAGTTATACACCTTTACCTTCTCCACTTCAATCTGCTCGATCGCCAGTACATGTCCATTGCTTTGCTTTAACGGATCGCCAACTTTCAGCTCAATCGCTGTGACCTGACTTTTAATGACTTCTAAGTACACTCTTGCCTTTGCACGAATTAGCCTTTCTAATTTTTAATAGGTTTGCCATAGCATAGTATGTACTATGCTATGGTTTAATCTACGATTAGTACTTAGCACGATTCACATCTTGATACTCTACTAAAAAATAATTACTTGTAACCTAGCACCTATACTTCTTCACTTGTCTCTCCTTTTAATATAGTTAGCATGTCATTTATAAATTGTTCTACTTCCTCTAAATCATACTTACGAAGCGCATGTTCAATAATAAAGTCTTGAGTTTCTTTCCATTTATTTTGCTCTTGAATCTTTAACAATTCTAAGATCAGTTCACTGACTGTAGGATCACCTTCGTAGTCTCTGAATTCCTCTACAATTTCTAACAATTCTTGATAATTTTCAGCTGTTACACTGTAAGCCCCTAAGAAAAAACCAAATCTTTTAAACTCGTTCAAATCCATATCTAACTCCTCCTCAAAATGTCGGATAGCCTGTTAAAATATAAAAGCCTGCTTCAGTTTTATCGTCTCTTATTAAAATAAAAGTAGATTTATTTAATCCATTGACAACTTTGCTAGAACCATTTTCGCCTCTTACATTTACACCTTTACCAATAGCAATCGAATGCTCCGAATGAATAATTTTCCTCGCACCATTTTCCGAATTGTTTACAAATTCAGCAATGTCTTCTGCGTTCTTCCTAAAAACCTCCAACATAGCTTTACTGGCTATATTTTTATTGGTAAATGAAGTCGCAGGAATTGATTTGTCATAAGTTCTTTTAATCAAATCTTCATTTCTTTGAGCTACATGTCTATCTAATAAATGTCCTACTGCTTTACTGGATGAAGACCAAGAGTAATTTTCAGATTTATCCAAAATAGAAGCATCCAATTTGCGGACTGCATTTGCTGTCACAACACAATTCAAATTATGAACCCAAATCCCCAAATCACTCACAAAATACGTATGATACTCCGCAACGGTAAAGTTATACACCTTTACCTTCTGCTCATGATGCACCACTTCAATCTGCCCGATCGCCAGTACATGCCCATTGCTTTGCTTTAACGGATCGCCAACTTTCAGGTCAATCGCTGTGACCCATCCTTTACCTTCTACCCAAAACGGGTGGTTATCCGTTGTTTCAATCACTTCATTATTCACATGTAGCTTATACGTTGTCTCTTTTTCATTGCGATATAACGCTGTTACGGTTTTATAGTCTTTTTGCCCAGTTTCTGCATTTTTAGAGAGTACCTGATCGCCAATTTTAATATCTTCGATCGGTTCTTCCCCATGAATCGTCTGAATTTTTGTACCGGCTACAAAGCAGTTACACGTTTTCTTCGCATACTTGGCAACTTCGTCTGCTCTAGCTATGCCTGCTATGTTAACCTCTTTAGTTACTCTAACAATCTCACCGCCAGCTTTAACCGTACGATAACTAACCTTTATACTAGCTCCAAATGGAATCATTCCAGCTGCGCTTAAACTCGCTTCGGTGTACTCACCTTCGGAAAGATACATAATACTGTCTACACCGCCAGCGCCAACCGAAATAACCGGTATAAGCTCTCCCGCAAATAACGCACTATGGATCATTTCTGAAAGTGTTGCATTAGGGTCTGGGCTGATTAGTTTATCTGCTCCATCAAAAAACTTCTGTAAGCTGGTTGTGCCGTAGTTGTTCTTGAACCAGGTGACATATTCAGCATACCAATTTGAATGACCCACCTCATGTGCCTGTACTACATACTGTCTATAGTATTCCTTACACTTATCACATTCGTTATACATCCCTGCGCGAACAAGATCACTGTTCTTAGTTCCATCTAATGTAAACGGTGGAGGATAGTAATGATTGCCCGTAATCTGATTGAACGATACACTATTCTGTACATAAATTTCTTGATATTTTACCTGTCCCTTTATAATTTTAGCGCGTTCTGCTTCTGTTAATGGATAAGGATAGGATGCAATTTGATATAGCCCATCTTTAGCATAATATGCGCCATTATACTTCCAGGATAAATCGGTTCGAAGTCGCTCAGCAACACTTCCATCCCATTTTAAATCCACACTAGCGATCGCAGAAACATGATTTCGAGAGCTTTGAAAAACAGTATAGTCTTCTGTATATGCTCCAGCAAACTGATTCGGATATATTTTGTAAACGATTTTACTAAAACCTAGTTTATTCGGATATTTAAATACAGCTTGTGATCTGCGCTCTCCCTCGGTATTGGGCGTAAAGCTATAGAAAATTCCTGCACCTGTACCTGCATTGGCTGGTATAGAAGATGTTTCAAAGCTATCTGTACCGCCATCTGTATCGATATTGATCTCATTAATATACAAAGACATGGTGTACTCTTTGTTAGCCAAAATCTGTGCCGAAGCAACTCCTGTCAGTGTGCTATCCACTCGCAAATAGTATTCTCCGGCAGGTAGTGTAAATACACGCCCACCGACATCATCTGTTCTGACAAAACCATACAGCCTATTATTTTGGTTTTCAATATAGGCAAAGTTATCATACAGATTAATATTGACTTGAGATGTACTGCTCAAACTAAAGCGATAGAAATCAACATCATACAGAGAGCTTGTACTTAACTTTTGATTCAAACTATCAGCTTCATAAATCTGATCCCAATCCACTCTTTGCGCAGTAGCTTTTGTTGACTGAAAAGCGTCTTCTACTTGCAATCTAATAGTCATTGCTTTCCCTACTGCATCATTTTCTACAGTAAGATAATAAGTTTTTCCAGCTTGTAATTCCGTCTCCAACTTAGAATCCAGGCTGCCGTAATACTTGTTACTTCCTTCCGCATTATCATTTTCACCAATCAAATTCGTTCGTGTAGGGTCACTGTATAGATAGATATACGGGTCTATCGTTCTGGAAGTACCACCAGGAGTAGCCGTGAACAGTCTATACTTTCCTGTTTGAGCGGGTGTAAATGAATAATATACTTGCTGATCCGCTCTAACAGAAACGTCTGTAGCTTGACGAGCTTGTAATGGAGTATAGTTAATTGCTCCTGCTGTTACAAACAATCTGGCATATACTTTGTCATAAGCAGACACTTTCACATAGTAAGGTACGCCTTTATCTAGGTTTATTTCTAATTTGGAGAAACCAGATGTACTGCTATCATCTGCTTCCCCCCCTGTAATTAGACTTTTCAAACCTGCATCTTGGTAAACCTGTATGCGTGTATTGTTAGCCTTCCCTGACTGACCGCCATAATAGCTAGTCAGCAATTTGTAATTCGCTGTTGCTCCAGGAACAAAAATATACAGTGTACTATTATCTTTGTTTTCATCAATATCTTTAGCTTCATTCAGTGCAATATAAGGAATATCGGAGCTAATTACTTTAGCTGTAATTCTGGCTTCCATTGGAAGGCGATCAAAGCCAGATAAGCGCACATAATATGTTTTGCCCCCTGTTAACGGTGCTTTGATCTCCGCAAATGATGTACCTACAGCATCTTGTCCATCGGCTACGAGGCTGCTTTGGGCAGCATCATTAAATATTTTCAAATCTGTAAAGCTTTGTTTGCCATTATTCAAATAAGAACCTGTATAAATATGATAAATGCCCGTTGTTGCAGGCTTAAAGGTAAATAATTGCTCTGCACCTGCTGTCAACTTGCTATCCTGCGGAACATTAATAATCAGCTCTGAAATTAACGTCGTGTCACGAGCAGTCGTAAACTTACTAGTGCCAGTAGGATAAACGGCTGCGACTCCAAACGTATAGGAAGTTAATGAGCTAAGTCCCACTACTTTGAAAACATTGTCTGTGATTGTTGCTACAGTCTTACCATTAACTTGAACAATATAAGCTGTCGCATCTGACATCATATCCCAGGTCAGCTTTACACTATTATAGTTAGGAACAGTGATCAATTTAGTCGGCGCCGCCAGCCCTGAAGCCACATAACCATCAATTGACAATGTATAAGCAGCTGCTCCAAAATATCCATTGCTGCCAACAATTTTGAGATTATACGTTTTACCCGCTTCAACCGAGAGCGACAGTTCTCCCGTATCCCCATTGGCTGATGTGACAGAAGCCAGTGGGCTTTGGCTATCGGTATAGGCGGTGATGCTATACGAAGCAGCACGCGAAGAATACAGTTGAATTTTAGCCGTCCGTGTTGTCGTTGCGGTGAATGTGTAATAGTCCACATCATCGCTCGTCGGGATGTACGAAATGTAGCTTTCTCCCTCTTGGACGACTTTTGCCGTTGCGACTGTATTGTTCGGCTCATAGGTGTCTTGCACTTCGCCGGAAGCCGGTAATACGGTAATTTTGAACGTATCGTCCATGCTGCCGTCGGCAAAAGCACGGTACGCATATTTGATCGTATACACACCTGGCGTCGTATCGGTCGCAGTCTTCCATTCAAATGGAATCTCCACATCCAGATCGGGGTCCATGACCACTTTCGTATATGGAGTCAATACGCTAGTTGGATCATTGGCTGGTGCTACGGTAATAGTGACACGAGGGTGAACATTTTCTCCATTCAATCCGCCTTGTAGTTTAAGCGATACTTTGGCTACATCCCCTGCATTAATCGTCTGGTTATTGCCCACATGTGCATAGGAAGCCAGCTCTAAATCGCCTGGAACTGGTGGAATCTCGACCGGTTCTGTCGGAAGGGTAATCAATGAAGGGTCTTCGCCGTCTGTTAATGGAGCGATGGAGCCATCGATTTTGCCTAATGCTTTGGCAATATTGATCAGACCTTTGCCGTATTGTGCCGATTCACCTAATGATGTGGCGGTGTCCAGCATTTGGTCTTCCACTTGCCGGGATGTCCAGTCCGGATGTTGTCCCCATAATAGTGCTGCCGCACCAGAGGCAAATGCCGTTGCTGAAGATGTACCGGATAAAACGCCGTATTTGTTATTCGTCAATGTGCTAAGCACATTCGTTCCTGGAGCGACCAGATCGACGCCATCGCCAGTCGCGGAAAAAGTCGCTCTTTGGTGGGCTGTATTTACAGCACCTACACCGATCACGCCCGGATATTTGGCAGGGTATCTTACGTTATCGCTGCCATTACCTGAGTTGCCTGCTGCCGCGAATAGTAGTAACCCCTTGTCACGCGCAGTCTGGATTGCTTTTTCCAGTGAATCGCTGTATTCTACGCTCGTAAAGCTAATATTAATAATATCGATCTGGTGGTCGATCGCCCAATCGATCGCCTGGATGACCGAGCTGGTGTATCCTTTGCCTTCGGCGTTAATGACTTTGACAGCATACAAATCTACATTAGGCGCTACCCCAACGATTCCATACGTATCATCGATCGCCGAAATCGTACCAGCCATATGTGTGCCATGACCTTGCTGATCGTTATAATCGGGTTCCCCTTCCACAAAGGAAACGCCGCCTGTTATGTTTAAATCAGAGTGGCTCGATACTCCGGTATCAAGTACAGCCACTTTTACTTTTTTAGCGGTATTTGAAGCGTGTATCAGATTGGCACCGATAGCATACAATCCCCACGGGATTTGCTGTGCTTCGTTTTGTAAATCTGTCTCCTGCATTTTGCTTGCTGCCAGCTCGATCGGTTGATCCAGCTCTACCGACTGTACTGCACCGTCTCGAATAAGATCGTTTACATCACTTGGTGTCAGTTCGGCAGAATAGCGATCGACTAACGGAAGTTTGACCGCATCTTCCAGTTCAGCGGCGATTGGTTGATTGCTTTGTTGCTCATGATTGTCGGTAAGACGGACTATGTATTTCTGCTCCTCCTCTTGAGGCAATACAGGAGGGATTGTTGTATATACTGCTTCATTTACAGTGCTTGGATTGAGGTCGGTATCATTCTGTGCTAATTCATTGCTGCTAGCTATATCATCGGCTGCTTGTCTGTCACTTGCTACGTTGGTGCTCGTGTCGGTTGACCTTTCCTCTGCCGAGGTAGCTGCGACAATCCCGGTCGTCTCTCCTGCCGCATAGACGCTAGGGTCTATTGTTTGCAGCAGTAAAAGTAAGGAAAACAATAATGCTAGTATTCTTTTCATTTTTTCTCTTTGTCCCCTTCAATTGTAAAATTAGTATTTATATATATTTTTCAACAAGATCATACTTTAAAACCATTTTCAAAAACTAGTTAAATATTTGCTTTTATGTATTTTTATCCAACAAAAAGGCGCTTTGTTTGTATAAAATTTTTAATATTTTTACTGACATCATTTTTATATTGTTATCGATACATATAAGATATGGAATTATTGTTTATGTAGTTTAATGTTATTTTTTACGTACTTCGATACTACTTTCACCTTTATGATTACTAATGCGAACATTGGGTGTCAGCATTGAGTCTGCTGACACCGTAATTAAACATTGGCTTGCTAAGATAGTAAATAAAAGATACCAAACAACCAATTTTTTCAAAATAATTCCTCCAATGGATTACGCTGTGTATTTTTATATATCAGTTCGCTCTGTTTCATACCACTTCAAGGCAAATAATTCTTGAGGAATCGTAGTAGTGAAAAAGAAATGATAATCCAAACTTCTACGCAATTGCCCGAAAATGCGATCTCCATCTTCTGTTAATTGAACTTTCCAATGAGCACTTGCATAAGCTTTCCCATGTTGCAAACCTTCTTCTACCTGCTTCCAATTATAATAAGCTCCTACTTCAATATGGTTCGAAATGAAATCCTGATATTGCGCGGTCACTTTAGGATTAGGGTCTTGCCAAGTTTCAGAATCGTATAATAATTCAAAGAAAATCCCACCTATATCATTCTCTAGAATGATATTCACGAAATCTTCCGAAACATAAATATGATGATTTAATTCAGGAATACGAAAGATATAGCGTTGCTTGGAATGCGTTAACCAATTGTTATCAAACACATAGACTTGGTACTGTCTTATTAAATCCAGAATTTCGATCCGCTCCGATATAGCGTGACGATGATCGATACGATCCAATATATTTAATATGTTCATTAAAAAATAATCATATTCCGGATGTTGTACAAGCAGAAATTGCACTTGTTCGCCAACTAATGGTACGAGTAAATCAACAATATCTTTTCTCCATAAAGCAGAACCACTTGTAAAACTCCCGAAATCTGTATATTCCCCTTCTATTGCTGTTTCTACTTTGAATGGTTTCCAATCCTTTATAAATTCTCCCTTGAATAGCTTATCACTGAGTTCATCTCTGGCTTTCTTATCCCTTGAAGACTTCATAATCGATACTTCACCTAAATGTAATTTATAAATTTTCATAGACATTTACCCCTTCTCCACTTGAACATGTCCATCATAGAGAGCATCTTCAGTGTTAATCGCAGTGATACAAATATTGGGTGTAAGCATCGAATCTGCTGACTACGTAATCAAACATTCGTTTGTTGTAATAGTAAACAATCAATCCATACAAATCATTGCTTCCAAATACCTTCTCCCATTAATATTCTATGGCGTATCTTCATTAATCTTACGAACGGCTTCGTCGTACTTCTGCTCAGTGTGTTCATAATCCACTTCAGAATCCCATATGAGTTCAAAATCGGGTCCACTAATGTGATGCTGTTCAAGGAATTGTTTAAATTGATCTGTAGCATAACAAGACTTATGAGAAATTGCCTCAATTCTAAAAATTTTCAAGTCTTGTTCCATGCTAAATATCCGCTCATCAAATACAATTTTTTCGTAATCAATAAATGTTCCACGCTTGGAATATTTACGAATTGATTTTTCCTCGTCGATGCAATTGACGATATTGAGCACATTGCAAATATAGTATGTAGTGTCATCTTTGGCATCGGAAGACTGAAAGTCTAATGGGAGAAACTCTACTTGGTCTCCTAAAAAAGGTTCTAATAATGCCTTTGTTTTGTGACTAACTACTGGAGCTTTCAATAAAAAACTAGCGAAATCTTTTTTCTTACGCTTTCCTCCTTTAACTTCTACCGGGATAGGTGTCCAACAATCCAGCAATGATCTTCCATCTATTTGATCTAAAATATCGTGGCTACTTTCCTCTATCGTAACTACTTTCACATTATTTTCATTACTCCACATTTCCCAAATTTTCATTGGATAGCCTCACTTATAGAAGTATAGTTTTGTTAATTGTTGCAACACTGCGTCACCTTTTAATAGCACTATTCTTCGTTGTTGTAAAATCCCCAACCACCTACTACTCGCATCCTCATAGATCACTTTCTTTCCATTTCAAATCAAGCAAAATCGGCGGAATATACAACGGCTGCATAAACTCATAATTCAGATCAGGAGTGAGCTTGCCTAGCAAAAAGTTTTGATTCGCATCATATTTAATTTTCCAATGATCACTAACGGCACATTTCCCTTGCTTCAGAAGTTCGATCGTTTCTGTCCAACTCAAAATGAGTTGAGGGTCTTCATTAATCTTACGAACGGCTTCGTCGTACTTCTGCTGAGTGTGTTCGTAATCCATTTCAGAATCCCATATGAGTTCAAAATTAGGTCCACTAATGTGATGCTGTTCAAGGAATTGTTTAAATTGATCTGTAGCATAACAAGACTTGTGAGAAATTGCCTCAATTCTAAAAATTTTCAAGTCTTGTTCCATGCTAAATATCCGCTCATCAAATACAATTTTTTCGTACCCGCGAAATGTCCCACTCTTAGAATATTTTCGGATCGACTTTTCTTCATCTACACATTCGACAATACGAAGTACATTACAAATGTAAAATGAAGATGTATCTTTGGGATCGGAAGACTGAAAGTCTAAGGGGAGAAATTCAACTTGATCGTCCAAATATGTTTCTAACAATGCTTTAGTTTTTTGATTAACTACAGGAGCGTTTAACAAAAAAATCGGAAAGTCCCTTTTTTTGCGTTTGCTGCCTTCAATTTTCACAGGAAGGGGCATCCAGCCATCAAGTAATGATCTCCCATCTATTTGATCCAATATTTCTGGGCTCTTCTCAGTTGTCGTAATTAACCCTAGATTATTCTCATTATTCCATAGTTTCCAAATCCTCATTTTTCTCCTCCTAAATAACAACTCTATTTAGCTGTGTGTCTTATAATGATTTGCTTTTTTGCGTTTTCAAAAGCTGTTCTAATTTAAAATATAATTGTTTATCTTCTTCGTTAAATGTCACATTCAAACTTAGCATAAAATCTTGATACAATCGCAATTGATCTTCAAGTGATTCAATTTCTTTGACTGTGAAGTTATCTAGATATGTTTTATTGCGAACTAGATGATACAACATATCTAAACAGTTCAGTCTGACCCCTTCTATAACAAGCATTCCATCTAAAAAAAGTTCTCGTAATTCTTCAATTAATTCTATTTCATATTTGGAAAACATATCCATTCTCCTTATGTTTAGTTTTACTCTTATATCAATACTTTTGCCTTTAATTTTTTCCTATTGCAATATAGCTAATATGTCGTCCATTAATCTTGCAATTGTGTCCAAATCACGTTTCCAAATGGCATCATTGATAATGAATTCTTGTACTTCTCTCCAATTCTGTGCTTTTTTAATGTTAAACAGCTCTAAAACAAGTTCATGAAAGCTGTATCACTCTCATAATCTTTAAACTCCTGTGTAACTTCCAACAATCCAGCATAATCGCCAGCCATAACACTACAAGCTTCTACAAAAAATCTAAACCTTGAGAAATCTTATGTATCCACATTCACTTCTCTTTAAAATGTCGAATAGCCCAGAAAAGTTCATAGTGTGATGCAGATATACGTTCAATAAAATAGAATCGATCTGACACCACATTTAAGCGGGTCAAGCTATTGGTTAAATATTCATCTTTATGTATTTTAACACGAATCTATGACGTTTTATTTCTCTAAACTTTAGATGTTTTTATGAAAATATTTTTTATATTCATATCGATACATAGCAGATATGGAATTATTATTTACATAGTTCAATGCCCCTTTTTACATACTTCGATTCTACTTTCACCTTCCATCTTCACACAAATATGCTATACTAGTTAAGCGATTTTTGGATACCGCATCCTGAACAGAAGAAAGTCCGACGTTGTTGAATAGGAAACTGTGCTTGTAACGCATTATCGTGCCGGCAACAACGCGGGAGAGGTTCGCGAACTCCCTCTATAAAAAACTAAAACCGCCTTGACGGTAGGCTGAAGGAAATGGCATGGTCATTTTTTCGGTGTACAGGCAAGGTCTGTTTTTGCATTTCTGTTTTGTGTTTGAAATGCCTATAGATTATGTTCATGAATCTCTCGCTTCCCGAAGGACGACAGAGATAGCAGTTGGAAGATGCTGTGCTAGTGCAGACGTGCAGTCCGCGTTATGACAGCGATATAGATCACCATTTATTACGACGACAAGCAACCTGTTAGCCTGCGATGGCTAAGGTGCCTGTTATTCAACATTACCGCATCTTACATTGATATTGACGAATAGTTGCCTTTATTTATGCGATTACGATCGGCATAGCAATGCAATAGCGCATCGTGTTCATGCTCGGTTCGGCAGTGGAACGCGATGGCGTATCGCTTTCATGCTCGGTTCGGCAGTGGAACGCGATGGCGTATCGCTTTCATGCTCGCTTCGGCAGGGGAACGCAATGGCGCATCGTGTTCATGCTCGCTTCGGCAGGGGAACGCAATGGCGCATCGTGTTCATGCTCGCTTCGGCAGGGGAACGCAATGGCGCATCGCTTTCACGCTCGGCTCGGCATAAGCACGCAATAGCGTATTGCTTTCACGGCTCAGCTCCGCATAATAGCGCTCATGCTAGCTTCGCAGTGGCACGCAAGTACGTTCAATATCTATTCGGCTCACACAGAGCCGATCTGTCTCGTATCGATGTCGTTTGTTGATCAGTTAGTCGTTGAATCCATGTGATCTTGGCTCCAGTGGAGTGTTCTTTCCTGTTATGCTCACCGATACCCTTTTAAGGAAATGGAGAGATTTTTTTATGCTTACAAATGAAAAAGCGGTTGTCGTATTTAGCGGTGGCCAGGATAGTACGACTTGCCTGTTTTGGGCAAAAAAGCAGTTTGCTGAAGTGGAGCTGGTGACGTTTAACTATGGTCAGCGGCATAGCGCCGAGATCAAAGTCGCGCAGCAAATTGCTAAAGAGCAAAGTTTGCAGCATACGATTCTTGATATGAGTTTGCTCAATCAGCTTGCGCCTAATGCGCTCACTCGCTCGGATATTGACATTACACATGAAGAAGGCGCGCTGCCGAGCACATTTGTCGATGGACGTAATTTGCTGTTTTTAAGCTTTGCGTCGATTTTGGCGAAACAAAAAGGGGCGCGTCATATCGTAACTGGTGTCTGTGAAACCGACTTTAGCGGTTATCCGGATTGCCGTGATATTTTCGTCAAATCACTGAATGTGACGCTGAATTTGTCGATGGATCACCAATTTGTTATCCATACGCCATTAATGTGGATCGATAAAGCGGAAACGTGGAAAATGGCGGATGAGTTAGGCGTATTCCAGTACATCCGTGAGCGTACACTCACTTGTTACAATGGCATCGTGGGCGACGGTTGTGGCGAGTGTCCAGCATGTAAACTGCGTAAAGCAGGTTTGGAGCAATATTTGCAACAACGCAAAGCGACAGCTCCGTCCAAACGCGCTTCAATTGAACTGGACGATGCGGATACTCCGGCTTCGATTTCCCATTCGGGAGGAACGGTACGATGAATCAGCCTGGGCCATTTCGCATTGTCGAGAAGCTGCAACAATATGGCACCGACATTACGCATGCACAGCTGCAGTATCACCGTAAGCGTGTGCTAGTGAATAAGGAATTTACGTTTGATGCCGCCCATCATTTGCATGCTTATGAAGGTAAATGTATGAATTTACACGGACATACGTATAAAGTTATTTTTGGCATTAGCGGCATTCCGTCAGCTAACGGGATTGTGGTTGATTTTGGCGATATTAAAACGATTTGGAAAGAGCGGATTGAGCCGTATTTAGATCACCGTTATTTAAATGAAACACTGCCACCGATGAATACAACGGCGGAAAATATGGTCGTCTGGCTATATGAGCAAATGGAGCTGGCACTGCAAAGCGAGCCGTATGCCAGCGCGGTCGAAAGTGGACGGACGGAGTTTGTGCAATTGTATGAGACACCGACAAGTTATGCCGAAGCTAGACGGGAGTGGATGGGCGAATGAGTAAAGTTTGGGCTGCTCGTGCTAAAAGCGATACTACCGATATTCGTACTGATTGTCATAGCGGTACGGCTAAGGCAGGTGCTGCTAAAGCTACTGCTTCCATCCCGGTGCTGGAAATTTTCGGGCCGACCGTACAAGGTGAAGGTATGGTGATCGGGCAAAAGACGATGTTTGTGCGTACGGCTGGCTGCGATTACCGATGTAGCTGGTGCGATTCGGCGTTTACGTGGGACGGTAGTGCCAAAGACCAAATTCGCAAGCTAAGTGCCGAGCAAATTTGGGCGGAGCTGCAAGCGATCGGCGGCGACCGTTTTGGTCATGTGACGATTTCTGGCGGCAATCCGGCATTGCTCGGTTCGCTTGGTGAGCTAGTGCGTTTGCTGCGTGACAACGGGATTCGTACCGCTGTAGAAACGCAAGGCTCACGCTGGCAAGACTGGCTGCTTGGCATCGACGATGTGACGATTTCACCCAAGCCGCCAAGCTCTGGCATGTCAACCGATTTTGCCTTACTGGACGATATCATTCACCGGCTCAGCCGCAGTTCGGTCGAGTCGATGATGCAGCAGATTATGTTTGCTGACGAAGATGAACAAACCGGCGTGCTGCAAGCGATCAACCAGCAGGTGAGTTTGAAAGTCGTTATTTTTGATGAAGCTGATCTTGATTATGCAGAGCAAGTGCATCTGCGCTATCCGTCGCTTCCATTTTATATGCAGACCGGTAATCCGGATGTGCTGCGAGAGGAAGACGATATGGCGGCATCGCTGCTACGTCGTTATGAATGGTTGATCGAGCGGGCGATGGAGCGTCGTTCATTTAATGATGCGCGTATTTTGCCACAGTTGCATACGCTCGTATGGGGGAACAAACGCGGGGTATAGGGTAGCGGTCAACTACGCATGCCAGACAAAGGTTTAACTGCGATGACACCAGTAGCATAAAGACGAAGTATAATTTCAATTTTGATTGTGTGCTAAATTGTTTATCAATAAGTGCTTGATCCGGCTTCAAAATTCAGCTTAATCTCGGTCAAAACAGTAGTTTATCTCAAATCAATTCAGCGTATGTCGATCGTATCATTGCTTGATCACCAACGCGTTTAGTTAGGTGCATGCAAACCTGATTTTATTGGAGACATCCTACTTGCGATCCTTCATCCGGCGACGAAAGCAGTTAGCTGAAGTAGCGTATCTGCGTCATAATAACCAGTTCATGTGCAACACGTATTTACAGCGATATCGGTTGACACGCATATAATGATGCAAGTCATCCACAATGATCTTATAAAGGAGCTTTTACCTATGGCAGGAAGACAGCAAGATGAGATGAAAGACCTGACATTGCTTGGCAATCAAGGTACACAATATACATTTTCGTACGATCCGGGCGTACTGGAAAGCTTTGATAACAAGCATCCGTACCGCGATTATTTTGTTAAATTTAATTGCCCTGAATTCACCAGTCTGTGCCCGATTACAGGACAGCCGGACTTTGCGACGATCTATATTAGTTATATTCCCGATCAGAAAATGGTCGAAAGCAAATCGCTCAAGCTGTATTTGTTTAGCTTCCGCAATCACGGTGATTTCCATGAGGACTGCATGAACATTATCCTCAACGATCTGGTGAAGCTAATGGAGCCACGTTATATCGAAGTATGGGGCAAATTTACCCCGCGCGGTGGCATTTCCATCGATCCGTACACCAACTACGGCAAACCAGGCACCAAATACGAGCAAATGGCGGATCATCGGCTGATGAATCACGATATGTACCCGGAGACGGTCGATAATCGTTAATTGTACGTATGAGAACCACTATTCTTTGCGCAAAGAGTAGTGGTTTTTCGTATGTTTTTATGCATATTTTATACATATTGCAGGTCGTTTTAAATTCATGTTCATACGTTGCGCTTTGTTTCTGTTTACCCTTTTCTTTCTTTATTCAGGCGTAACATACCGTTTGCTTATTCATGAAAACATTGTATTTTTTAAGCAATATACTTCGCTTTAAATTGGAAAAAATCGTTTTTCTTGCTCCTATTCGCTGCTCCGTCATAATATGAATACTTTACCTTTTTCTATCAAAATTCGTTATATTCCTTCAAAAACGATCAAATAACCGCATTTCATTAAACTCAATATAAAATTTTGGACATATGATATCTATTTGTCCATACTACTCTTTTTGTTATCGCTTCCAGTTAATACTTTAAATTTTAACTGTTGATTTTACTTTTTATGGTAATAAAATAGAAATGTACTCTTTTCCATATTTACATGTAAATACAGAAAAAGAATCTTGGATAGAACAGGTTCTGTTCATGAGACAGAACAAGACAAAATAAAGAGGAGATGGAGAGATTGAGTACAAAAACAGCAAGTATAGACACAGCTAAAACCGAACGGACTAATGCAACATCGACTACGACGGTAGTTAACGGTGACACAGATCGAGCGTATACCGACTTATCGGTCAAGGAAGTGAACAACCACACCAATACTGCTGCAACAGCGGCTGAAGCTAACAATCAGGCAAACGCCGCTGCATCAATAGCTACTGAAACTAACAGCTCAACAAACAACGCTACGTCAGGAGCTACTGAAGCTAACAACCAAACAAATAACGCTGTATCAGAAGCTACTGAAGCTAACAACCAAACAAACAACGCTGCATCAGAAGCTACTGAAGCTAACAACCAAACAAACGCCACTGCATCAACAGCTACTGAAACTAACAGCTCAACAAACGCCGCTGCATTAGGTGCTGCTGAAGCTAATGAAACCTACAGTGCAACAGCAGCAGTCGCTACCACTGAAGCACCTGTAGTTTCCACTAGCAATCTGCATATGCCTAATGAGCATCAAGCGAATGAAGCTGCTGCCAAGCCGGCTGTGCAAAAGCAGACGACTGGAGCGGATATGGTTGTTGATACGTTGATCGCACAAGGTGTGCAATATGTGTTTGGCATTCCGGGCGCCAAAATCGACCCGGTTTTTGATGTGCTGCAAGAACGTGGACCACAACTAATCGTATGTCGGCATGAGCAAAATGCCGCATTTATGGCAGCAGCTGTTGGACGACTGACCGGTAAGCCGGGCGTATGTCTTGTCACCTCCGGGCCAGGCGCCTCCAATCTAGTTACTGGGCTGGTCACTGCCAATTCGGAAAGTGACCCGGTCGTAGCGCTTGCTGGTGCTGTACCACGCAGTGCCAGTCTGAAACGTACCCACCAATCGATGGATAATGCCGGTCTGTTTGCACCGGTTACTAAATATAGCGTTGAAGTCGGTCATCCGGACAATGTTGCCGAGGCGATCACCAACGCATTTCGTGAAGCGTCCGCTTCGCAGCCGGGCGCAGCTTTTGTCAGTCTGCCAACCGATGTGTTGCTCAGTGAAGCGAAGCCGTTTCATTTTCAATCGTCGGCTATGCCGCAATTGGGCACTGCTCCTGCTGCGCTAATCGATGAAGTATGCCAGCACATTCGCAATGCCAAACTGCCGGTATTGCTGCTCGGCATGAAAGCAAGTGCTCCTGAAGTTACGACAGCGGTACGTGAGCTCATTCGTCATACCGATTTGCCTGTAGTGGAAACATTCCAGGCGGCAGGTGCGATCTCACGCGAGCTGGTCGATCATTTTTACGGACGGGTCGGTCTGTTCAGCAATCAGCCGGGCGATCTGCTGCTCCAGCAAGCTGATCTGGTGCTAACCATCGGTTATGATCCGATCGAATACGATCCGTATCAATGGAATAAAGACGGTCAACGCCTTGTCTATCATCTGGACAATCGCAAAGCGGATATCGACCAAGATTATCAACCACAGCTTGAGTTGATCGGTAATATCGCTATGAATGTACAAGCATTAACACCGAAGCTGCACGGTTTGCGACTAAGTACAGAAGCGCAAGCGCTATTGGCGCCACTGCAAAACCGTTTGAATCAGGATGATCTAAGCTATACAGCGTCTCATGATAACCGGGTTCACCCGCTCTTTTTCATCCAAACGCTGCGCAAGCTGATCGACGATGATGTGACCGTTACGTGCGATGTCGGTTCGCATTATATTTGGATGGCACGTTATTTCCGTTCATATGAACCGCGCCGCCTGCTGTTCAGCAATGGCATGCAAACACTCGGTGTCGCGTTGCCGTGGGCGATCGCTGCCGGACTCGTCAATCCGCATGAAAAGGCGGTATCTATTTCCGGCGATGGCGGTTTCCTGTTCTCGTCGATGGAATTGGAAACGGCGGTTCGTCTGCAAACGCCGATGGTGCATATCGTCTGGAATGATGGTACGTACGATATGGTCGCCTTCCAGCAGGAAATGAAATATGGACGCACATCTGGTGTACATTTTGGCAATGTCGATATCGTCAAATATGCGGAAAGCTTTGGCGCCAAAGGCATGCGTGTCCATGAACCGGGCGAACTGGAATCCGTACTGCGTGAAGCGCTACAGCAGCAAGGCCCAGTCGTGATCGATGTGCCGATCGACTACAAAGACAATATTAAGCTTGGACAAAAGTTGCTGCCAGGTACGACCAACTAACAGCAGCTGGGCATACAGCCTGACCTCTAGCTTAGAGGTCAGGCTACTCCCTTGTTTTCGTTCAATAGCTAATCCTTTGTCTTCGTTCCATCGTGTGTTGGATGCTTACGAATGGACGAATCCATCCACTCAAAGGGTTACCTCAGCCTAGGATTTGACGAACACAGTCTACGATGATGCGAGCGGCTGACCGTTCTTGTTTGTCAACTCCATCCGAAGTTGACGAAGACAGCTTGCAATGATGCGATGTATACGGTCAGCACAATGGCAATGATGCCTTGGCTGCTCGCTCATATCGTTCAAGCATAAACGCTTCACTATAAAGCAAAGTTCTAATGAATGATGCAATGGAGGACAGATTAGCACGATCCATATAAAGGAGAGAATAAACATGAGTAATCATACAGTATATCAAGCGTCGACGATGGTTGCGCTACTTAGCGGGCTATATGATGGAGCGATTACATTTGAGAAATTGCAACAATATGGCGATTTCGGAATCGGTACATTTCATCAATTGGATGGTGAAATGATCGCGTTTGACGGTGAATATTATCATCTGTACCCGAACGGAACAGCGCGCAAAGTGGAATTGCAGGAATCGACTCCATTTTCGACCGTTACTTTTTTTGAACCAGAGCAGACGTTTGAGCTAAACGGAACGTTTACGCGCGGGCAGTTGGAACAAGTGCTGAATGATCGTTTATCCAGCCCGAACATTTTTCATGCGATTCGGATTGAAGGTACATTTCGTGAGGTGAATACGCGGACGGTGACGCATCAGAGCAAACCGTACAAACCATTTGTCGAAGTGACCAAATCGCAGTCCTCGTTCCATTTTGAACGGACGAACGGTGTGATTGCCGGGTTCTGGACACCTGCTTTTGCACAAGGAATCGGTGTGGCGGGGTATCATCTGCATTTTATTAATGAGCAGCGTAACGGTGGCGGGCATGTACTCGATTTTGTCGTGGAAAAATGCAAAATTTCTATTTGCAGCAGTGAGCAATTCAATCTGCTGTTGCCTGGCGATGACAGCTACTTGAACGCTGATCTGCATACTGCTGATTTGGAGCAAGCGATTTTGACAGCGGAAGGTGCCGGGGTAGGGGTATAAGCCTATCGTTTGGATGCTGGGACAATAGGTTCGTGCATTGTTTCACTTTCATTCGTCGTAGATGTAGCCTTATTGGTAAACAGGTTGGTGTAGATGGAAATCTAATTTTTACTTGCGGCAATTTACCAGTACGCCGACCAAGTTGATTTTTAACTTTGATTGTAGACTGAAATCGTTACAAATAAAGCTTGAATTTTAAAGCTTGAATCCGCCTCAAAATTTATCGTAATCTCGGTCATACTACTGGGCTAGTACTATAGCTGCTTTTGAAGCGGATAATATCGTATTGTATTGCCAAGAAACTCCTTTCTGTAAGCGAAAGGAGTTTCTTGGGTATTGGGGGGCGCATATATACTGAAATGTACAAAAGCTTGCACTGCACAGAGCGTATTTTCACGATCGCTCCCACTTGGAATCAGCTTTGTATGATCAGCCTGCACCCGGAAGCGATTTTGCATAATCAAAACGATGGCGAGCAAAGTTTGCAGCTAGCCGATATTTCGCTTGCAGACTATTTACAGCGCATGGAACATATTCGTATGATGTGCTACAACATATTGGACAAACGGCGCGCTAACGATCGATTATAGATAGCTTTACGTTAGCCGCCCCCATTTCTTTATTTCCAATTGCCGTCTGCCAACAGTTCTGTTCTGTATTAGTATCACTTTATGAGCAGCACTCTATGTTACCGTCCCCGCTTCTTGTCCAATCGTGACCCTAATCTGCTGACCTTGCGGCTCACCGATCATTCCTTGTTGCCTTGTGTAAACGACTTGTCCGCGACTGATCGTCTGCTCGACCCGGCAACCGAGCGTGCGTCCGATATATGGACTATGTTTGTGGCGGTAATAGAGCTGCTCGGCTTCGATACGGTAGCCTGCATGCAGGTTGACGATTACCAGATCGGCATCGGCACCGATTCGCAGTTCACCTTTACGTGACAACAGTCCAAACCGGCGTGCCGGTTCCAGCGACAACAGACGCGTTAGCAATGGAAGTGGCAAGCCACGGCGCAAATGCCCTTCTTCTAGCATCAGCTCTAGCGAGTGCTGCGCACCGGAAATGCCTCCCCATGCGTCAAACATATGCTGTGCTTGCTGTTTGAGCACGGTTGGACACGGGGAATGATCTGAAGTGATCATATCGATCTCGCCGCTCGCTACACATTGCCATAATTGCTCCTGTTGCTGCTGGTTGCGTAATGGTGGTGCACATTTAGCAGCGGCGCCGATCTGTTCCAGATCATGATCGGTTAATGCCAAATAATGCGGGCATGTTTCCAGTGTCACATCCATTCCATCCGCTCGCGCCTGCTGAATAAGCTGCACTGCTTCCGCACTACTAATATGGACAAAATGCAGTCGACATCCGGTCTGTTGCGCATAATCGAGCGCCTGCCGTACCGCCGCTACTTCGGCGGCAATCGGGCGTGATGCGCTATAATCGGCTGCCGATGTGCGCTGCTCTGCCAAACATGCGGCGGTAAGCTGCGCGACTAGCGGCTCGTATTCGGCATGCAAAGCAAGCACATGCCCGGTACGGGCGATCCGGCGCATCCCTTCTAGCAGTGTTTCATCGTCCACATTACGGAATGCTTCTTCATCCGGGTCGCCTGGCGCAGACATAAACGCTTTAAAACCGCATACCCCTGCCTGCGCTAGCGGCTCCAAATGCTCCAACTTGCCTGGCACTAGCCCGCCCCAACAAGCATAATCGATATACGTAGTGCCATGTGCCGCCTGTACTTTTTGCTCTAACGCAGCGACGGTGACGGTCGGCGGAATCCCATTGAGCGGCATATCCAAAAAGGTCGTACAACCGCCTGCCGCCAGTGCGCTTGAACCGGTAACAAAACCTTCCCAGTCACCGAGTCCCGGCTCATTCAAATGCACATGCGCATCGATCATGCCTGCCATAATGTGCAGACCAGTCGCATCGATCATCTGTGTTGCTTGTGCCAGTGTGGCGGAATCGATGGCACCGATATAAACGATTTGCCCCTGCCGAATGCCGATATCACAACGCTGAATGGTGTCGGGAAAAACGACGGTGCCACCTTGAATAATTGTATCGAATCCGGTTTCGAATCTGCTCATATTCAGCATGCTCCTGTCTGTTATGATCATATGATGGACTATCGTAATGTGGTACACAATGACGAGCCTGCTTGCAGTAGCTGACATTTCGCTCGTTTCTTATATGACAGAGAAGCGATGCCAAGCTTCAGCATCGCTTCGTTTGATTACTGCTCTAACCGCTTTAAATATATAGTTTGATAGTGCATAGATTCCCTTTATAAATAAGGATATGCAGCGGATTGAAATCCAACATCTACAGCAGCCAAGATACCACTTTATTGATTGTCACGTTATGGTCATTGTTATTATGCGCACTGTTCATTCACGTTCATTTACAGCCATGCGATCCGTCGCGATCGATCGCTTAGCTTACTTAAACTCCGCTTTGATCAGCGATGGATCGACTGCTTTCAGCAGGCTTAGATCATGATAAGAAGCAGGCGCAGGAATCGAAGTGATATTGCCAACCGACAGCAAATAGTTACCAACTGCTGCGCCATTACTTCCATTAACGTACGAGTCATCCACTTCCATCGAATAGACATTACGTTTCATAATTTCGGTCAATTCCGCTTCGGACAAATGCAGCTCTGGTGCCAATATTTTGATTGCATCCGCACGGTTGTCATTAATGTACTTGGTCGCTTTTTCCAATGCACGCAAAATCGCTTTGATCGTGTTCGGGTTTTCCTGTAAATATTTATCCGTCACCTGCATGGTCGTATGTACGCTCATCCAGTTTACATCGCCTTTTTTGTCAGGCAGCTCGCTTTTAGTGCCGCTGAACAGAAATTTGCCGCCACCTTGAATCGCTTTCGTAATAAACGGTTCCCATGCTGCCATCGCGTCGATCGAGCCGTTTTGCAGTGCGGCTACCGCATCGCTTGGTGCCAAATTGACGAATTTGATTTTGCTCACATCGACGCCCAGCTCCTTGCCCATATTGTCGATCGCAATTTTGACGTCAGCTCCGTTCGGGATACCGATCGTTTTGCCTTCCAAATCTTTGGCGGAATTAAGCTGCAATTTAGCGGAGCCAACGACCGCCTGTGTACCGGCGATTTGTGCCAGTGGAGCGACGATTTTCACCCCGATATTGTTCGATTTCAAAATAATGTCCATAAAGTTCGTCTGCACACTGACCGGCGCACTGCCACCGGATACCATCGGGCCGATATCGGGGCCGCTTTCGATCAGTTTACTTTCCACATTCAAACCTTCTGCTTTAAAATAGCCGAGCTTGTCAGCGATAATTTGCTGCGATGAAATTTGGGCATCCCGTACACCGACTAGCGTCACATCCGTTTGTTCCAATGCTCCATTTGCCGATGCGGACGGATTCGCCGCTGTATCTTTGCTGTTTGCGCCACCGCCTGAACATGCGGTAGCGACGAGCGCGACCATAGCTACACCTGTAATCATTTTGAACCAGTTTGTTTTCATACCTTTTACCCCTTCCAAATGGTTGTATATTTATCTATATGGATACCGTATTTATGATCATTCTGCGTTGTTATGGTATGCATGTCTAGTGATCGTTTAATGCTTTATCTCGGTTTCGTGTTACTCACATTTGATGCATTAGGCAGCTGTAATTAGCCCCGTGTAACGCGTGCTTTTTCGACCGCTTGTCCGATACCGCCTTTGCGCCAGCCTAGTACACGGCGTTCCAGCAATTTCAGCAATACGGCGAAGATGCTGTATTCAATGCCGATTAGAATGATCGCCACAAACATATTGGTCACTTTAAAATAGTTACGTGCATCGACGATCATATAACCAAGCCCGGAATCAGCGCCCATCATTTCCGATACGATCAATGCGGAAAACGATAAGCCAAGACTGATTTGCGCGCCGATGAGCAGATTAGGCACAGCGGACGGAATCATGACCCGTGTGAACACTTGGCGCTGGGAGGCGCCGAGGCTAAGGGCGGAGCGAATCAGTGTGGACGGTACAGACTTAAAACCATCGACCGTATTGACCAGCACCGGAATAAATGTCGTCCACGCAATAAGCGTAATTTTCGGAAATTCACCGATACCGAACCAGATAATGAACAACGGCAACAATGCTAGCGATGGAATCGGGCTAATCAGCGTTAAAATCGGTGATATCCAACGTTCCAGTGTAGCAAACTTGCTAATCAACACCGCCAAAATGACCGCGGCAATCGCACCGATTACAAAACCAGCCACAATGCGACCGGAGCTGGCGAGCAGACTATCCACAATAATGCCTGTTTTGGCAAGTGCCCAGCCAGCTTGCAACAATGCAGATGGTGCTGGTAGAAACAATGGATTGAACAGCTCGATTCGCATATTGAGCCGTGAGAATGCTTCCCAGATTGCAAAAAATAACACATATGGCAATGCGCTTTGCAATAACGACCAGTCGGCTTTTTTGCTCGTCTTACGTATCGCAAGCGACGGTGTTGCGGCAGTTGGCTTTGTTTTGGTTAACACATTCGGTACTTCATTCATACAATTGCCTCCTCTTGATCTTCCATTAGCAACCGTTCAATCTTTGCCATCATCTCGCCAAAGCCAGGTGTCTCAAATGTACGCGGATGCTCTATGCCAACTTCAAAAATTTCAGCGATTACGCCATGCTTCATCACTACAATCCGATCTGCCAAATAGACGGCTTCACTAATGCTATGAGTCACAAACAAAATCGTCGTTTTCAGCTTTTCGTAAATACGGCGCAGCTCGCGCTGCATCAGATCACGAGTCAAAATATCAAGCGCCCCGAACGGTTCATCCATCAGCAGCACTTCAGGATGACTTGCCAGCGCACGAGCGATACCGACACGCTGTTTCATACCGCCGGACAAGTCGGCTGGATAATGGGAAGCGTACGCATCCAGCCCGACCATTTTCAGAAAATCAAGTGCCAGCTCACGTGCTTGCGCTTTTGGCGTGCCTTGCACTTCCGGCCCAAACGATACATTTTCCAGCACCGTACACCACGGAAACAGCGCGTGATCTTGAAATACCATGCCGCGTTCTTTGGCTGGGCCTTCGATCGACTGACCATTCATCTTTAACGTGCCTGCATCGGGAAACATATAACCAGCGACCATATTTAATAGTGTCGATTTGCCACAACCGCTATGACCGAGTATGCAAATAAATTCATTGTCATGCACCGTCAAATCAATATCTTGCAAAATCACCCGGTCACCAAAACTTTTCTGCACATTTTCCACCGTTAATTTCATCCCATCCACCCCTTCATCTGTGATCCATTTTTTCGAATGATATTCAAGTTACCGATTGACTCGTTCTGCTTCGTTCCTTATTCACTATTACTTGACTACGAAAAACGATGTCCAACAATGCTGAATCCAACATTGTATACAATCTTGTGTACAAATGAGCTTAATTAACGATACCGTACCGATGAATAACGCCAGCTTGTTCATTCATTTCCTATCGAGCGCTAATTCCAAAGTCAGCCCCGTCTACTATACGATTAGCTAGTATAGGCTTAGCTGCCTACCTGAATGCGTCCATTAGCGAATATATCCGTAATGGATAGCGGACGTTCATACTGTTCTTCAAAATGTAATTCCTGTTCGATCTCATGCAGATGTTCCAGCATCAGCCGTTCAGCGAGCTCGGCGTCTCCACTACGAATCGCATTTAAAATAAGTTGATGATCATGGCAGCATTTCGTTTTCTGCTCCCCATACAGGGCGATAATGACATAGGATAGCGACACGAGTTCTTCCAAATAACGATAGTAATAACTGTTGCCAGATGCTTCCGCCAGACGCAGATGAAAATCGCCGGTAATGCGAATCGCCTCAAAAATTCGCCCACTATGCTGAGCATGATGCTCCTCTTGAATGAGCCCGCTAAGCAGTTGGTACTGCGCTTCGCTCAAGTTCTCGCATACTTTGCGCACAACTGCCACTTCGATCACACGCCTCATTTCAAACACCTGTCTCGCTTCATTCACAGTTGGGCATGAAACAAATGCGCCTTTGTATGGAATAATCGTAACTAGCTTTTCCGCTGCCAACCTGCGTACAACATTGCGTACCGGTGTACGGCTGACCCCAAACGACTCTGCCAGTACCTCCTCGACCAGTTGCATATTCGGGCGCATTTTTTGCTCCATAATCGCCTGCTTGATCGCTTGATACATCTCCTGTTCCTGTTTACGCGCCATATAATATCCCTCGCCATCCGGGTTTATGTTTGCTTTTGTTACATGGATTATAGTGTCGAGTCGTTTATGAAGTCAATATACTTTACATATATAACAACTATTTTCTATAATCATGCACTAATGAACCGGATTTGTTTTGTTTATTTGCTAAAAATATAATCTATGTCAGGTATTTTCACTTTATTTCCGTATGATGAATAATCGTTTAGGCTGGATTAAACGGATATCGTTCATTGTTGGATCAAAGGATGTCGATATGTTGTTATTATTTTTATGTAACATTACCTCACATTAAGCATCGTATTCCATAATCACAAACACTGAAATGGTATAATAGTTCACTATGTAAAAATATTGTTATTTTGCTCACGCTAAATGTGTTGATTTCCATGCAAATCCAGATTATTTTGTTATACTAAAAGCTACTTTCATATTGCTGGCACAGCCATTCACTAATGAACATACCGTGCAAGCATAACGAATAGTTGAACAGTTTTATGGGATCGGTTTACAGCATCAGCTGTACATACTACAAAACATACAAAAGGAGTCCTGTACGTGTCTTCAAGCAGTTTGTCCAAAACGAGTATTTCCCCGCAGACGAATGGCGCTTCTGAAGCTAAACGCACTATTTTTAGTGTATTGCTGGCGATCTCGCTCGTGCATTTGTTTAATGATTCGATGCAGTCGGTTATTCCTGCCATTTTTCCGATCTTGAAACAAACGATGCAGCTTAGCTATACACAAATTGGCTGGATCGCCTTTACGATTAATTTTACCGCTTCGATTATGCAGCCGTTTGTCGGCTTATTTTCGGATAAACGCCCGACACCAGTGTTATTGCCGCTCGGGATGGCGTTTACGTTTACCGGTATGTTACTACTCGCCTTAGCGCCCAGCTATACAGCGGTACTCGTTGCCGTTGTATTTGTCGGTCTCGGTTCCGCAGCATTTCACCCGGAAGGTTCGAAAGTGTCCAATCTAGCTGCCGGTCAGCGCCGTGGTCTGGCGCAATCGATCTTTCAAGTCGGTGGCAATGCCGGACAATCGCTCGCCCCGCTGCTCACTTCGCTCATTTTCGTACCGTTCGGGCAATTTGGGGCGATCGGCTTTACCGGCGTTGCTGCTGCCGGTATTATCGTGCAAATATTTATTGCCAGATGGTATAATCGCACATTGAAAAGTGGTGCATTAAGCCGCAAAGCGCGTGTTGCAAAAGCGATCAAACCGGAATTAAAGCAGCGGATTCGGTTTGCGATGGTCGTATTAATCGTGCTCGTATTTATTCGTTCATGGTATGTATCATCCGTCGGCAGCTACTATAGCTTTTTGCTGATCGATCAATTTAAAGTCGGGATCGGAGAAGCGCAATTGTATGTGTTTCTGTTCCTTGCTGCTGGTGCGGTCGGCACCTTTTTTGGCGGCCCGTTGGCAGACCGGTTTGGCAAACGCAATCTGATCTTTATTTCGATGGCAGCGGCGGCACCGCTCGCCTTATTGTTGCCCTATGCCAATCTGCTGTGGACAGGCATATTGCTCGCCTTGGTCGGTTTTATTGTAACGTCCAGCTTTTCGGTTACGGTTGTGTATGCACAGATGCTAGTGCCTGGACGAATTGGCATGGTATCCGGTTTGATTACCGGGCTTGCCTTTGGACTTGGCGGGATCGGTGCGCTTGTGCTTGGCAATATGATCGATGCGCTCGGCATTTCGCCGGTTATGCAATTGTGTAGCTTCCTGCCGATGCTCGGCTTGCTTACATTTCTGCTACCATCCGATCAGAAGCTAAGCGAATGGACAGATGGCGCTTCGGATTGAATGTAATTATTTCATTAAAGCGCATAGTATTGCATGCATAACGTTACTGTGCGCTTCCTATTGTTTTGTTTATACAGATTGGATTGATCGTAATGAAAGGGATCGGAGTAGAAATATCGAATATATCACCTAGACAAAACTCATTTTAAAAGTAAACGGCTTTTGACAATATATTTTTATCATCTAAATATAGGAGAGTTGGCATTGCATATTACACAAATAACAAGCGCACATCGAGAACAGGTTGCTTTGTTTTTGCAAAGAAATTGGGGAAGCGCTCAGATGATCGTTTCATCGGGAACTTATCAATGTGAACAACTGGATGGCTTTATAGTTGAAGAAAATAATGAGATTATTGGATTGATTACATATGTGATACGACTTGATGAAATCGAAATTATTTCATTGGATAGCCTTCAGGAAGGCAAAGGGATCGGCTCTGCACTAATGAATAAAGTCGAACATATAGCAAGGCAGAACCAATTATTAGCTATCAGTTTGATCACCACCAATGACAATCTAAACGCTCTGAAATTTTATCAAAAAAGAAGCTATCGAATGGTGTCGGTTATACCTGATGCGGTCAATCAAGCGCGAAAATTGAAACCTTCTATTCCGTTAATCGGCAATGAAGGCATTCCGTTAACAGATGAATTACAGTTGCGGAAAAGATTAACCGAATCATGAAATTTACAACAAAAAGCACCCGCCCAGCAGGACAGGTGCTTTTTCGCCTATTCATCATATCATTCGTAGCTGATCGTTTGCTTCATCAAGCAGTGCTCCGTTATACCCAAAGATCATAACCACTGCAACGATTATTGTTGTGCAGAAGCCGAGGCGGAAGCGGAAGTGTTAGCGATATACCCTTTGTTCATCGCATCTACTTTTGCTTTTTGTACATAATATTGCATAGCTGTCAGATCAGCTTTAGCTTGCGTCGCATCTACTTGATACTGATATTTTTGCAGATCGTACTTAGTGACGACGCCAGCGTTGTAGCGGATTTGCAGATTGACGCCATCTACGGTCGCATCTTGTGCTTGACGTTGTGCAGTTTGTACGGCTTTGTACGCGGTATCCATATCGACCAAGTTGGACTGAATCGCTTTGGCATAGTTTACTTTACCTTGCGCCAGTTGCTGGGCTGCGATATCAGTTGTCGTTTTGTTCGCTTGCTCTTGGAAGCTGTTGTCGGTGATCGCATTTTCTTCATCTTGACGAGCTTTGTTGAGATTGTTACCAAGCGATTGAATTTGATACGATTTGCTGAGCAGTGCATCTGCATCTACGGTTGGCACTGGATCAAGCTTCACATCGAGCGGTTTTAATTCGATTTTCGGATTGTACACGATGCCGAGATCATAGCATAATGTGGATAGTGTTTCTTGATACGTATCGTTCAGCTTGGTCAGGTTATCCTGTTCCGCTTTCAGTGCACGATTTGCTTTATCTACATCTTCCTGTGTGCCGGAGCCAAGGCTTTGCAAAGTTTGGGCGCGTTGTACATCGCGTGTCAGCACCTGAATGTATTCCTGAGACAGCGCAATTTGTTTTTGGGTCGATAGCAATTGTACATATTGACCGGTCATTGCCAGACGTGTGCCTTCTTTGGCTTCATCCACTTGCAATTGTGTGTTCAGCTTCTGGGTGTTCAGATCGCGAATATTGTCTTCCAATGTTTGCCCGGTACGGGAACCTTGTGACAAACTCACTTCATTGCTGCGGTTTGTCGTTACATATTGTAAACCTGGCGATGCGTTCAAATAATCAACATAGTTCAGACCTAAATTCGCATTTTGCTGATCCAATACACGGTATTTCAATTGCAGCAGTTGCAAATTGTATGAGTCATTAATTGCCAGATCGATGACTTTGTCAAGGTCCAGACTATCGACTTTTTTCGGTGTGCGTACACCGGAAATTTGAGATTGTGGTGTGTCTACTCCTGTCGCATTGGCAGTAGTAGCCGCCTGATCTGTAGTCGAAGCAGGCGCAGTAGTTGCAGTTGTGCTATCCGCAGCATGTACCAGTGCAGGCTGTGTTGCAGCAAGCAGTATGGCAAATACGGACGCACCGACCATTCCTTTTTTCATTGTACAAATTCCTTCCTTCATGTATTTCAGCAAATGATTTACCGACACATTCATCACTTTGCAAAAACAGTTAGTAATACTAATAAAATTATTTTAGCATTCCTAACAAAATAAATCAACCTCTAACTGCACACTTTACTGCCAAAAAAAATAAAAAGGCAGCTTCATACGCCACCTTTCATTATATCGCACTATACTGCGCTTAACTAGATATGACTTACAAATTATAATGACTAATTATGCCTACCGTTTCCAACATTAGCGACTACGCTTGCTAATGTTAACTGTATAGCAGCGCTATGTTGCTCGCCTCGTATCTATGATCATTCTGCCTGCATACACATCAACTTTCGCCAACAAATGATAATTTGCTATGTTCACCATTGCCATTCGATCAGCAATATTGCCAAGACGACAAGCACGATCGCTGCGATTAATAATTGAGTACGTTCACCGGATAAGGACGGCTTGACAGCAAAGTCGCTCGGCTGATGCTTGTCTGCATACGTTGCTTCTGGATGAGTGTGCGGATCATCGCCCGTTTTCATTGGTCATCCCTTCCTTCCATATTCTGTATACCGATTATACATCAATTCTCGTCAGTGTTCACAATATTTTCACAAACGAAGGCGGTTTATAAGGGCTAGCGACAGCATTACATATTGTTTCTATATAAAGCTTTTCTTCATAAAGCTTTTCTTCGCCTCGGTTTGAAGACTGATTTGTTCGTAATATAAATTCAATCGCTAGGTTGAGTACAGTTTAGTGGCAGATTGTTACAATTGACAAGTAGTCTGAATTAATTTTATAATTCAGCCATGAACTAGAGAGTATAAAATAAACTGGAGAGTTTAAAGGGGGACACCATACGATGAAACGCAGTTGGCCTTTGGCTATTACGGCACTATTGCTTGCTGGAAGCCTAACGGCTTGTTCGACAGCAAACAATGCGGCAGTAGCACCGGCAACGACTACCGTCGAAGTAACGACGATCAAAGAGCAGCCGCTCGATGCAGTTTATGATCTGTCCGGTACACTTGCCGCTTATGATCAAACACCGGTATCTTTCCGCATTAATGGAACGGTAGCTGCCGTTAACGCTGATGTGGGAGATCGTGTCAATAAAGGGACTGTACTGGCAAGGCTGGACACTGCCGATTTGCAGCTGCAAGTGGAAAATGCAACGCAATCGATTGCTGCTGCTGCCGCTTCATTGTCGAGCGCTAAAGCATCGCTTACGAATGCGCGTGCAGGTCAACAAGCTGCTGCCGCTGGTGTCGCTTCCGCAAGCGCGCAATTGGAAAGCGCACAGGCGAGTCAGCAAGGCGTATTGGATGGTGCACGTCCACAGGAACGCGCGCAAGCGGAAAATGCGGTCAGCAAAGCACAGATTGCCTACAATCAAGCCAAAACCGCTGCCACCCGCGCTCAAACGCTATTCGATAACGGCTTACTTACCCAGCAAGAAAACGAACAGGCACAAACGACACTTGAAAATGCAACAGCTGGTCTCAAAGATGCGCAAGAACAGCTTTCCCTCACACTCGCCGGTGCCAAAAATTCAGATCGCGCTTCGGCAGCGGCGGCAGTCAAACAAGCACAGGTTGGAATTGAAAATGCACGAGCAAGCGTAGCTCAAGCGAATGCGGCAGTCGAGCAAGCAAACGCCGGAGTCGAACAAGCGCAGGCAAGTTATGACCAGGCGGTCATTTCGCGTGATACCGCTCAGCTGAATTTGACGCGTGCAGGCTTGCCGGCTCCTGCTTCCGGTACAATTTTGACCAAAGCGATTTCCGACGGGCAAACGGTAAGCGCAGGCACAGAGATGTTCACGATCGGTGAAATCAATCGCCTGAAAGTGCTGCTGCCTGTACCAGACAGTGAGATTAGCCAATGGCGCACAGGTCAGCAAGTGAGCATTAGCTTGTATGACGAAGTGCGTACCGGTCAAGTTACCCGTCTCTATCCTCAAACGAACGCCAATACAGGTTCGATTAGCGTTGAAGTCGCCATCAGCAATCCGCAGCTGGATTGGAAGCCAGGTCAAGTTGTGAGCGCTTCGCGTCAGTCTTCTTCCAAAACAGGGCTGCTCGTACCAGCGCAATCCGTCGTCAGCTCTGGCAATGCGCCTTATGTATTCAAAGTCGTCAACAATAAGGCGGTACAAACAACGGTCAAGCTGGGCAGTTTATACAATAACAATTATGAAGTAACCGATGGTCTCAAAGTTGGCGACAAAATCGTAACACGCGGTGCCGACCGTCTGTTTAATGGTGATGATCTGAAGGTAAGTGAAGCTGCCGCGAACAAAGCCCAAAGTACGAATGGCAATGCCCAGTCGGGTGCAGCTTCAACCGGTACAAACGGTGGGGCAAGCGCCAATGATTAAATATTTTGTCCAAAAACGCAAAATCACATTACTGTTTTTCGTTATGCTGATTTTGTTCGGACTCGTACAGCTCGGGCAGATGCCCAAACAACTAATGCCGGACGTCGTGATCAAAACCGCGATCGTCACGACAACGTACGCCGGTGCCAGCCCGGAGCTGATGGAACAGACCGTTACCGAGGTGCTGGAACAGAAGATCAAAGAGGTGACCGATCTCAAAACGATCGCGTCCACATCCGGTAACGGCATCTCCTCCATTACCGTACAGGCAGAAGATAATGCCAATGCCAAAGATACATGGAATGAGCTCCGTCGTAAGGTAGAAGATGCGCAAGCGGAGTTGCCTGCCGATGCCGACAAACCGACGGTTAATGATAATCTGACCCAGACGTTTGTACAGTCATTCGCCATTTACGGCAAAACAAAACAAGACATCTATGCACTAAGCGATCTGATGAACACATGGCGTGATCAATTGCGCTCGGTGCCAGGCATTACGAATGTCGATATTAAAGGAATTCCCGATCAGCAAGTACGCATCGATGCCAATATGGCAAAGCTGCAACAATACGGAATTTCCTGGGAGACGGTCAGACAGGCGATCCAATCGGAAAACAATCGTGTGCCAACCGGTAATATCACTTACCAGGATCGTAATTACGAGCTGACCGTTGATAAAACGACCGATTATACTACGTTAAAAAATATCGTCGTTTCCCAAACGGAAGCCGGTATTCCTGTCTATTTGAAAGATGTCGCAGATGTGGAATTGACCAAAGAAAACGAAGCGTACTTAAGCTACTACAACGGTGTTCCGTCGATCTCGCTCGATGTTAGCAGCCAGACCGGTTCGGACGTGCCAACGATGAATGAACGTTTGACAGCGAAGATGAATATGCTGAAAAAAACATTGCCGTCCAATGTGCAAATCGTCTCGCTGTTTGCCCAAAATGATGAAGTAAACCGCATTTTTGGTGATCTGATTCGGGAGATGTTTATCGCGATCGCAGCCGTTATTTTGATCTGTACGCTCGGCATGAACTGGCTGACTGCTGGCTTTGTCGCGCTGGCGATTCCGATCTCGATTGCGATCGGTCTGATCTTTTTGCCTGGGCTTGGGATTACGCTCAATCAGATTACGATTGTCGGTCTTATTATCGTACTCGGTATACTCGTCGATGATGCGGTCGTCGTCAACGACAATATTGAGCGAAGGCTATCGACATTAGGTGAGAATCCGACCGATGCCGCCTTGAACGGGACGAAGGAAGTTGCCGTCTCGATCATTACTGCGACACTCGCTACGATTTCCGCCTTCCTACCACTGATGGTGTTGCAAGGCGATATGGGTTCATTTATCCGACCGATTCCGACGATCATTTCGCTCTGTATGCTTGCCTCGATGATCATGTCGCTGACGATCATTCCTATTTTCCGTGAATGGTACGAAATTCGTCAAATCGAGCGTGGACGCCGTAGCAAAGATCGCCCTGCCGGTCTGCTTGGCAAACAAATCCAAGCGGTCAGCAACGGCTATGCGCATCGCTTAATGCCTAAAGTGCTAAAACGACCGCTGCTCGTCGCCTTGATCGGTCTGATCGTCAGCACATTCGCTTACGGCTTAGCTGCTTTTACACCGATTGAGCTGTTCCCGACTTCCGAAGACCCGCAAATTACGGTCAATGTGCAGATGCCTTCTGGTACATCGCTGGAAGAAACGGATAAAATCGTACACGGTATGGCAGCATGGCTGAAAAAGCAGCCTGAAGTCGAAAATATGGCCTATGCTTCCGGCGGTGCAGCACCGCAATTGTTCACTAACTTGAGCGTGCTGTCCGGCAGCGGTTCCAGTGTCGGACAAATTCTTATTACCGGTCAACACGGGATGAATGTGAAACAAACGACCGATCGCTGGGCAGATCAACTGGATAAAGACTATCCAGGTATCCAGACGACCGTAAGCGGTACAGCGGTCGGCGTATCGGTCGGTAAAGCGGTATCGATCCGCGTGCTCGGCGATAATATCGAGGAAATCCGTTCATTGTCAAACCAAATCAAACAAATTATCGGTGATACGCCTGGCACATACGGCATTAGTGACAGTATGGGTATCGATAATTATGCACTTGATTTTGTCGTTAACAAACAAGCGATGGATCGTTACAAAGTGACGTATGCCAATCTGACGCAAACGCTACTTATGATGGGTAGCGGTATGAGCGTCGGTAACTTCGATAATGGCGAAGATTTGATCAATATGAAGCTGTATATGAAAGGCTCACAAACGGTCAGTCCAACGACACTGCTGCAACAGGTCAATGTGACCAATTCGGCAGGTACACAAATTCCGTTATCGCAACTAGTAAGCTTAAAGCCGACATTTACGATCCAGCAGATCAATCGCTACAATTTGCAGCGTGTGAATACGATCGAAGCGGATGTGAACGGTCGTACAGCGACTGAAGTGATGCAGGATATTACGCCAAAACTGCAACAGATTAATTTTCCGGAAGGGTATACGTATGAGATTGGTGGCGAAACGTCTAACCAATCGGATACATTCGGTGATTTGGGCAAGCTGTTTGTCGTGGCGGTGTTCTTAATCTTCATCTTGATCGTTATTCAGTTCTACTCGCTCTCAATTCCGCTTATCATTATGACGACGGTCTATTTGGCAGCAGCAGGCGGTATTCTCGGACTGTTCCTGACACGCACACCGATTGGCTTTATGTCAGTGATGGGCATTATCGCGCTGGCGGGGATCGTCGTGCGTAACGGGATTGTATTGATCGAATTTATCGAAGATGCGCGCCATGAAGGTATGGAATTAAAAGAAGCGGTCATTCAAGCTGCTTCCGCCCGTTTCCGCCCGATTTTGCTCACATCGCTGACGGCGATTGTCGGTATGATTCCGATCGCTACGATCGGTGAGCTGCTGTTCCGTCCGCTCGGTGTGGTCATTATTTTTGGATTGATTTTCTCCACTGTTTTGACATTGTTCGTCGTGCCATCGCTGTATATGGTTGTGGCACGTTGGAAAGAAAAGCGACAAGCACGCAAAAGTGAACGTAAGCAAAAAAGACTGGATAAGTTGAACGCTTCTCCAAAACTGTGAGAATAGCGTGTACATGCACACTTCTCCAAAGCAGTGAGGAATGATGTGCACGCATGCTTCTCCAAAGCAGTCAGGATAAAGTATACATGCACGCTTTTCCAGAGCAATGATAATAGCTGCTGCAAAATGATGTTACGGTCTGCATACATGCCGCTGCAAAACGCTAATCGTATACGATATCGTTATGAACAGCCTCCTATCCGCCTGTTATAGGCGCGGATTCAGATTGCATCTATGGCACATAACAGGCATAATACGAAGTACGGATTTATTTAGCGAGCAAATGGGCAGATTATTGTCCGTTTGCTCCATTTTCATTACGAAATCAGGCTGTAGCGCATCGTTATATCGCTGCGCCAGTGGATGCCGTACAAAGCCAGGAGGACGCGCCCTTGAAAACAAAAGAACAGTATATTATCGAAGCGGCGGTGCGGCTTTTCTCTGAAAAAGGATATACCGCAACCTCAGTAGACGAGATCGCCAAAGAAAGCGGTATGGCTAAGGCTTCGTTTTATAAATTTTTCCAAAGTAAAGAAGATGTACTCGTTGCTACGATCGTCGAGCACGGTCGCGTTATTGGCGAAATGATCGAACGGCTATACGCCGCTACCGATCAGTCTCCGGAACAACGTTTGAGCAGCTTTATTGAATTGCAGCTAAACAATGTGATGGAAAGTAAAATCCATTCGATTATGGTGTCATTGCATGACAAAAGCATTTTGCAAAATGAGAAGCTATTGCACGCTTGCCTGCAAGTCGAATACAACACGAACCAGTGGTGTACCGACTGTCTAAACCGGATTTATGGGTCAGAGGTTGATCCGTATGTGTATGATATTATTTTTATGGTGCGTGCGCTGTTGATGCAGTTTATGTTTCTGCCGATCATTGGCATTAAACCGCAAATTTCAATTGATCAATTAAGCCAAATGTTAACGCGACTAGTCGATCAGATGGTCACCAATATGATTCAGGTTCAGTATCAGCCGATCTGGAATTGGCAAAATGTAGACATGTCACCCGATCGGATTGAGCAAAGCCCGGTATTTCAAGGAATTTTAATCCATGAGTTGCTGCTTGGCATCAAACGGACGCTACCTAGTCTTGACATCGCGGAAGATGAACGAACCGAATTATGGCAAGTGCTCAGCTCGCTTGAAGAAGAAATTACCCGTATGGAACGACGCTCTGGTCTCATACGAGCGATGCTTGAATTTTTAAAAAGTTATAACGCACTAAACGAATATGCTTCGAAGTTGCAGCATGTGCTTTCTTTGCGTTAAACGGACGATTGGCGAGCGCTGAACGCATAGCGGTAATCATTTCATATTGCTGCGCTGTTAGTATTACTATCGTTATTTCTATTGTTATGGCAATAAACTAAATAGGACGGTTACCCTTCAAAGCACAATTGAAAGGTAGCCGTCCTGTTTAGTTATCGTTGCTACGGTTGCTGCATATGGAATGGATAAACGTTTTGTACTATGCGCAATGAATTGCGGCATCGCTGACTTAGTAGTGATGATCTCGCGGCTCATCAAGGCGCGCTTTCATCTGGGCGATCGTACGCTCCAAACTGGTAATTGCCTCGGTTACGACAGCGCGATCGACGCCACTTTCAAGCGCACGCGCACGGGCAAATGCTCGCTCCTGCTCGGCGGCAGCACGCTCGCGTTCCAGTGAAGCGCGCTCTTTCTCATACGTTTGGCGGCGTTGCAATTCATTGTATTTATCCAGCAAGTCGGTAATGATTTTGTAAAAGCGCTCGTAATCTTGAATGATATCATCAAGGAAAAAATCGACTTCCTCTTGCGAATAACCGCGCATTTTGGTCGGAAAATCTTTCTCATGAATCGTAAGTGAATCAAACTTGATGCCCAGCTGCTTGAATAGACGCTTCTGTTCTTCCAGCTTGCGTTGATAATTCTCATCGACAGCCATATTCATTAATCCCCTCATTCCTGTTCGCGTGCGATCAGCCGCTACTTTATCTGTTTATTAATGTATCACAAACGATGCGTTTGGCAAAATAGCACCACCAGGGGATGCGCCATATACCGCTGCAACTGCAATGTTTGCCGAAAGACGCGAATGCCGATCCGATCAGAACAAGGATGCCATTTTACAATTAACGTGCACTATTTTATTTAGCGCGTGTACGCAAACCTGGCGAGTTGGAGCACCGACCACTGCGGTACGTAGCAATAGCAGTACATCTTTAAAAATACGATTTAATGTGCACAACGTACCGGGCTATTCAGCATGATGCTAATTATTGTCGCTCCTATCATGAGCTGGAAATAACGATAACCAAAAAATCAGCCTATAGTCAGGCTGATTTGGGATTGCTGTATGGTCGATAGATTTGCACAGGAAAATACGTTTTCACACTGAAATCGTGAATCCCTTCGCACCCGTTGCAATCATTAGGAAACCGTTAGCTTTACTGTACACTCCATACTTATACATTTATACGTCTACTGCCATACTGCTTATACAGCATATGTTTCAGCCAACACTGTTTTGAAGAAGCTCAGCTCGTATGCAAACGAAACACATGCGCGATCGGCGCTTCTGTTGCGGTTATAGCTGCGATTGGTAACTCTACTTCAAATCCTCGCTCGGTCTGGCGGAACGTTAGATGAGTTCGTACTTCTTCACCTAACAGATCAATCGACTGTACTTCACCCTCATACGGAATCAGATGCAGCGATGGTACAGGTGTGTGCTCACTAGCATACAGATAGCTGGCATATACATATCGTTCCGCGGCTCGTTGCGTAAATGCCCAGTGATTGGTATAAGCAGGTGCACAGCTACGTGTTCCATATACGGCTTCCCCATAAATATGCAGCCAAGTCCCCATTCCTTTCATCCGTGCAATCGCTCCGGCAGGTAAGCGACCGTCTGGTTGGGGACCTACGTTTAGTGCCAAATTACCGCCTTTGGCTACGATTTCCAGCAGCAGGTGAATAAGCTCGCGTACCGATTTGTATTCGTCTTCATACCGAAACGAAAATGAGGTGCCCATCGTAACGCAGCTTTCCCACGGAATCGCCATCGCATGCTGAGGTACGGTCTGTTCTGGTGTGACGATATTTTCGTACGCACCGCCTACGGTACGGTCGGCAGCGAGCAACCACGGTTGCTGCTCCCGCATCCGCTCGACAATTTCGCCCAATCGAATATCTTGACCGCCTTTACCGGGACGAACCCAGCCTGCATCCAGCCACAGCACATCGACCCGTCCGTATCGGGTTAACAGCTCCTCGATCTGGTTATGGGTAAACTGAACAAATTGCTCCCATAACCACGGATATTGATGCGGATCGTAGCTCGGTCCGCGCCAGCTATGATCGCTACGCTCCATTCCGTCTGTCCAGTAATATGGCGTATGCCAGTCTGCTTTGGAAAAGTAAGCCGAGATCGCCAGTCCCTGTTGCCGGAAGGCGGCAAACAGATTGCCTACAATATCCGCATAACGATGCTGGTGAAAAGGCGTATCCTTGCCGGTAATTCGGTAATCCGTCGTATGTGTATCCCACATACAGAACCCATCATGATGCTTAGTTGTAAAGTTCAAATAGCGAAAGCCGCTTGCTTTCGCCAGCGCTGCCCATACGTCCGGTTGGAAGCGGAGCGGATTAAAGGTACGATTTAAGCCAAAATATTCACGCTTAAGCTGCTGCGGATCAGGCTGCCAGTCGATGCCATCACGCGACCAATCGCCATCGTCATCGCTTAGTGCCCATGACTCCACTACACCGAGCTGAGCGTAAGGACCCCAGTGCATCATCAGTCCAAGCTTCTGATCTTTAAACCATTCCAGACGTTCCAGCAAATACGGGTCTTCCGGTTTCACCCATGATTGTTCACTGCTATAATGATGAACTCCATCCTGTACTTCCAACAGCTTGTCGAGCTGCTGCTGTTGCTGCGCTGTCACCTGCTGTTCGCTCATCGTATGACCTCCCTGTGCGCATTCATTTAGTAGCTGTTTTACAAGGATTACAGACTATGGATTATTTTTGTTCGGTAACATATTGCGATTAGCTGGAACATTGGTGGATATGGATATGGATGTGTACGCAGACGATCACGCGTCCAATAGCCCTTTTTGCAGTGCCGTATAGACTAAATTGGAGAACAGGCTATTCGACCAGGCAAACCACGGACGGGTAAACGTATACGGATCATCCGCGTGAAAGCCTTCGTGCATATAACCGGTATCCGCATCGGTCGCTTCCAACATAGCGATCATCGCCAGCATTTCCTCATCGCTAGATGCGGTTAAACCTTGCAGCGACAAACCCATATGCCAGACGTATTGTGGTGGTGTATGTGGGCTACCGATCCCACTCGCCGCCTTGCCTTCCACATAAAATGGATTTTCCGTACTCAAAATAAAACGGCGCGTCCGCACGTACAGCGGATCATCTGGCGCACAATAGCCAAAATACGGCAGCGACAATAAACTCGGTGTACCGGCATCATCCATCAGGCAATAGTTGCCAAATCCGTCCGTTTCGTACGCATAAATTAGCCCATATTCGGGATGACGGTACATACCATATAGCTCAATTCCGTGCTGCACTTCGGCTTCCATTTCCGCCAGCTCTGCGGCAAATTCAAGATCACGATACACAAACCGCACTATCTCCTGCATCTGGCGCAGACAGACGATCACAAACAGATTTGCCGGAATATTGTAATGCAGCTCACACGCATCATCGCTTGGACGAAAGCCCGACCAGATCATACCGGTGTAATTAACCGGCATGCCCAAGCCGCGATTACGAATCGTATCGGTCGCCGGACAATGACGACGGGTAAAACGGTACGGCGATTGCTCCATATGGCGCTGCTCTGTCCGCCATAGCTCGTAAATCGTACGCAGCCCTTGTTTAAAGCCACCATCAAAAATGTCTGTCTTGCCGCTCGTTTTCCAATAATGATACGCCAGTCGTACCGTAAAACAGAGCGAATCCAGCTCGAATTTGCGCTCCCATACCCATGCTCCCATCTCGGTTTCATCGGCAGGGTCCCAATGCCAATCATTGGCGGTTTCGTTAAACGCATTCGCATACGGATCGATTGACAAATAAAACAGATGCCGCCGGATCAAACCGCTAATGATGCGCTGCAATGACTCATCGTCACGACAAAGCGGCACATAATGCATCAATTGCTCTACCGAATCACGCAGCCATAGCGCTGGAATATCACCGGTAATGACAAATGTCGTCCCATCACCGAGCAGCTTGGTCGTCGTTTCCAATGTGTTCGGAAAACAGTTACGAAACTGCTGTGCCAATCTAGGGCGGTGCTGAAGGCGACGTTCCGCTTCTTCGAGCACCGCTTTGACCGCATCGGGTAGCTCAAACGATGTCATCGTAATGCTCGCCATATTTTGGGTCATATGGATTCACTGCCTTTCCATTTTAGCGTTTTGATCTCATACGGTTTGAATATAAGTTCCAATCGTCCCGCTTGAGCTGGCAAATGTTGCTGCTCATCTTCCAGCAGATTGGTCAGCAGCCATTGTCCGTCTAGATGCTGACCGTTTGCGGACACAATCGCCAGTACCGCTTTACCTCGACTGCCGGACGATTCGTACAGCCGGAATATAGTACCGTCTCCATCTTCAACAGGCTTGATCGTATCCAGCACGACATGACGGCTGTCATAATGCAGCAGTGAAACGCCATATGTGCTTGCAACAGAAGCGGACTGGAACGCTAGGTGAGCATGTTGAGCGTTTGGAGTATTTGCAGCGTTTGGAGTATGGATAGCATTATGAATATTTGCAATATTGGGCGTGAGCGCCGAATCATTCACCATCGACCGCACTGGCACTGGCTGGTTTAACTCAGCCGCGGCGCGCACCGTATGGGCATCGCGCCAATTACCGCCATGCGGCAGCAGTGCATACGTAAACTCATGCATACCGATGTCTGCTGCATGATCCGGCCATTTCGGTGCACGTAGCAGCGATAAACGCATATGCCCATCTTTAATATCATAACCGTATTTGCAATCGTTCAGCAGGCTAACACCGTAGTCACCTTCCGACACATCCGCCCAGCGATGTCCGCACACTTCAAACTGGGCGCGTTCCCATGAAGTGTTATTGTGCATCATGCGCTCCAATGCGCCAAACGGAATTTCATACGTCGCCTGCTCTGCCACCAGCTCAACCGGAAAATTCACTTTCAACAGCTTATGACTTTCCTGCCAATCTACAGTCGTACGGAAATCGATCCGACGATGAGCCGTATACAAATACATATCTTGCGTAATGATTGAAGCGCCCACTTCCCAGCGAAACCGCAATATGTCGCCGGTACGCCCGCGCATAACTACTTGGGAAAAGAGCAAATGGGCACGTCCTGCCGACTGCGCCGCAAACTGCGGATCGATATCCCACGCATCCCACAGCGTTGGGCGATCATGATAATAACCAAATGTATTTCCAGCATGACCCGGCTTGAACACTTCACGTGCATATTGCTTGTCATAGAGCGATTCCAGCTCTCCTTGCTCATTAAAACGAATCGTATAAAACGGTGTTTCCCACACCGTCGGCACCGCTGCACCGAGCACGATATCCGCCGGGCTGCATACATCGTCAGCATGCTCATACTCATGCAAAGGCAGAGCGCTCCTTTCAATATGATCCGCCTCCCGCAACCAGATGATCGTATAGCCAAATGCTGGAATCGATGGCACATGGATACGAAGTGTAAAAGCAGGTTCAGCCGCTGAATCGATCGCAGACGAATCCATTCTCGCTCGATTAGCTATAGACTGATCAGCGGACGAATCGTTAGCCACATTGCCTGCTGTCCGATCGAACTCATCCGGCTTTGCTTTGGCATTAGTGCTGATGCTGGTACTGTTATTGGTATTGGTATTGGTATTGTTATTGTTATTGTTATTGTTATTGTTATTAACATCATATGCGCCTGTTTGCTTCGATGCTAATGAATCCGTCCATGTAGTAAAGCCGGGCAATTTCGGGAGCGCAATGCCTAACGGTGTGAATGGCACTGGATTCGGCTCTGGTTGCGGCTCGGCAAGCTCCAATACGATCACATCGCTAGCCAACGCCTGTCCATGCTCATCAAAAGCAGCCAGCCCATGCAGCTCATCACCACCGCGAATTTCGACCCAGTCGCCGCGCTCCCAGCCGAAACTGTTAAAGACGATATAAGCCGTGCCTGCCTGTGCATTCCCATCCGAATGCTTATGCAAATAAGTGTGTGCAATCGATTCTGTCCATACATGTAGCGCCTGATCTAGGGCAGCTTGCCCGATGCGCAATATTTCCGCATATTCCACATCCGATGTGCGATATACTTCATGAATCGCTGAGCCAGGCACGATATCGTGAAATTGATTCAACATAATGCCGAGCCAGCCTTGTTTAAACAGTTCGGCTGTGATCGGCTGTTGATCGGCATCTTTAGCGCGATGCAGCAATAGTGGGCTGACGGAATATGACGCTGCCTGCTGATTGTGCGCGGCTGCCTGACCGGAGACGGTGTACGGCTGTGCCGTGGTCAGAGTAGACAATTGATCGATAGGGATAGCACTGTCATCGTTTGCCTGCTCAACGGTCGTCGCAATCGGTTTGCTATGCGCCGTATGATTACTTTTTGCTATAGCTATATGATCGGGATCAACGCCCGTATCTGTCGTCGCCAAACTGCTAGTGCCAAGCTGCAATTGAGCAAGTCGCTCCCAAACTTCAGCTTCACGATACAATATTTCCGCTTTACGGTTATAACGTTTGTTCCACGCTTGCGTCGTATACGTGCCACGATGCAGCTCCAAATACAGATCACCACGCCAGATGGGCAGCTCATATTCACATTGCTGCACATGGTCGAAAAATTGCTTTGCCGTGCCAAACTCGGCTTGCGGTTGACCGATCATCCATTCGGCATGCTGCACATATTCCACCATCCGCTCGGTCACCCCACCGCCGCCATCGCCGTGTCCGTACAATAACATTTGCTCGGGATGAATGTCTTTTTGCCGAAACGATTGCCAATGTTCAGCGATATCTTTGACCGTCGTCGACTCGTTAACACCGTGATTCAAATAAGACAATACCGGTGTGCCATCGATCCCGACCCATTGAAACAGATCGTACGGGAACACATTCGTATCATTCCAATTCAATTTAGTTGTCATAAAATAATCGATTTCCGCCTGTCGCAGCAACTGCGGCAATGATGCCGCATAACCAAACGTATCCGGCAACCACTCGATCGATGAAGTCTGCTGAAATTCCGCCCGATAAAATCGCTGTCCATACAATAGCTGCCGTGCCAGCGATTCACCGCTCGGAATGTTCAAATCCGGTTCCACCCACATACCACCGACCAGTTCCCAGCGCCCTTGCGCGACGTATTGTTTTATTTTGGCATACAGCTCTGGGTAATGCTCTTTTACATAAGCAAACAGTTGCGGTTGGCTCTGTGTATATACAAATTCAGGATACTGTTCCAGCAGCGTACACATCGTGGAAAAGGTACGGCTCGTCTTGCGCACCGTTTCCCGAATCGGCCATAGCCAGGCGATATCGATATGCGATTGCCCGACCATAATCATACGTCCGTTCGTGTCGGCAGTCGGTGCATACTGACCGACACGTTCGCGCAACAATTGCTGTAGCTGTGCCCACGGTTGTTCAATTTGCCATGACGCTTGCGGCAAATCATATGCTGTGTGCATACATTCTTCCAGTGCCCGCACGATCTCACTACGCCGCAATTCCCCTTCCGGCAAACGCTGCGCCGCATCGGTCAACAGACGAACACTGTGCATTAAGCTGCGCAGACTGGCATTTACACGCACGATACTGGCGGTAAAACCGACCAGTGGTGCGACAAATTCCGGCTGTCCATTCAGCGGATCATGCGGCTCAGGGATCGGGTCGTATAGCTCGATTTCAATCGTAAGCGGCTGTCCGATATGGCTCGTGCGCAGCGGGACAAATGTATGATTCCGATCCAGCCCATGATAATGCTCACCATTGAGCTGCATTAATCCTTCCCCACCACCAGCATCAAACAAAATCGCGACCGCTTGCTGGCTCCACGCTGGCGGAATCGTCACATTCGTTTCCAGTTTATACGTGATGCCGTGGGTGCCTTGGAGCGTCCGGTCGCTGACCGTGCGTGGAGACAATATTTCATAATGCCCTACAGTCACATAGCGTGCCTGTTCAATCGTCCACTGCTCCAGTTCGATCTGCTCTAGCCATTGTGCTTCAACTAAATGTTTGAGAAATCGCTGTATCCGATGCATAACGATATGAGCCTCCTTTTACTTATTATCAGGTGGATTACCAACATATGAGCCACTTGTGTCATTCAACTTAACGGCATTATGCTATACCGTTGTTGGATGTACAATATGTGAGATATGAGCGGATATGTGCGATATGCACTTTGCTGTAATGACGCCGCTGGAGCGGTAGGACAGCCGTCAATGCGAAGCGTTTACACTAAACGAAACCGTCTGTCCATCCGCTGCATGACTGCCGATCTGTATGCGAAATTGTCCGGGTTCTACGACGCGTTCCAGCTTGCGATTCACCATTTCCAAATGCTCGGCGGTAATTGGAAAGGTGACCGTTTGCGTTTCGCCAGGCTGAAGATAAATTTTGCGGAAGCCTTTCAGTTCTTTCACAGGACGGGTCAGGGAAGCAACGACATCGGTTACGTACAATTGCACGACCTCATGCCCGGCACATGTGCCTGTATTCGTTATTTGTACGCTAACTTCAGTCAGCACATCCGTATAACCTGCCGCTCCCGGTGCAGCGATGCGGGCATCATCAACAGCAGCAGGTTGCACGGTCGGTGCAGCATAACTAAAGCTCGTATAACTTAGCCCATAACCGAACGGATACGCAGGGGTCAGCTCCATTTCCAAATAGCGTTTGCCACGTGTAGCACGGGCATTATAATATAGCGGCAACTGACCAACATGACGTGGCACCGATAATGTCAGCCGACCGGAAGGGTTTACATCACCAAACAAAATTTCCGCGAGCGCATGTCCGCCTTCCTGCCCCGGATACCATGCCTCGATAATCGCTCCGGCATGCTCGTCAATGTCCGGCGCAATGACCGGACGACCGTTAATATACACGACTACAATCGGCTTGCTCAGCTTTTGCAACTGGCGAAATAGCTCCATCTGTGCTCCTGTAAGTGTTAGATCAACTCGATCGATCCCTTCACCGCTCTCCATATCGCTTTGCTCGGATGCATGTACAAGCGATTGCCCGGTACGCAGATCGATCGTGCCTGCGCCAAAATCACGCGCACTCGACCCGCCCAGCACAAGCACGATCGTCTCCGCCTGCGCAGCGACTTCAAGCGCATAGGCGATGCCTTCCAGCGAACCATCTTTAATCCGGCAACCCGGCGCATACAGCAGCCGCTCCGCCTGCCCTGCCGCTGCTAGCCGCGCGCGGATGCCTTCCAGTGGCGTTACTATTTTGCCAGCAGGCTGTGGTGACGTATAATCGCCAAGCTGGTTGTACGGCTTGTTTGCATTCGGCCCAATGACAGCGATACGCCCGGAAGCGGTAACGTTTAGCGGCAACAGCTCCGCCTCATTTTTCAGCAAAATGATACCTTCACGTGCAATCTCACGTGCCAGCTCGATATGTGCCTGCGAATGAATGACCTGTTCCGCCCTATTCGGATCAACATATGGCTGGTCAAACAAACCAAGCCGAAATTTCATATCCAGTACACGCCCTACCGCCACATCAAGCTGCTCCATACTAACTAGCCCCTGCTGCAAAGCGGTCGGCAAATAGAGGCTGAACATATAACCCGACATTTCCAGATCAATACCTGCCGCCAGTGCGATTGCAGTCGCCTGCTCGCCCGTCTCCACCACATTATGCCCATGATCTTGCATGAGCATATTCATCGCACTGGCATCGGTAATGACCATACCGTCAAATCCCCATTGCTTGCGCAGCACATCATCTAGCAAATAATCGTTCGACGTACATGGCACACCGTCGATTTCGTTATACGCGGTCATAACCGATGCAGCGCCAGCTTCCACCGCTTTACGAAACGGCAACAGATCAACTTCATGCAACTCACGCAAACCTATATGTACAGGCGCACCATTGCGCCCTCCTTCTGACGCTCCATATCCGGCAAAATGTTTGAGCGTCGCGCTTACACGATCCGGCGCAGCGAGCGAGTTTCCTTGCAAACCGCGCACCGCCGCTACCGCCAGCTCTGCCGCCAAATACGGGTCTTCGCCATACGTTTCCTCCGTCCGTCCCCAGCGTGGATCACGCACGATGTCGAGCACTGGCGAATAGGCGGCAACACCGCCCTGACTGCGCGTTTCCAGCGCAACCGCCGCACACATGCGTTCATACAGCGCTGGATTCCATGTACTTGCCGTCAACAGTGGCACCGGATACACGGTCGCTCCGATCGCCATATGTCCATGCGAGCATTCTTCACCGAATAAGATCGGAATGCCGAGCCGTGAATGTTCCATCGCATAGCGCTGAATCGTATTGAGCGCTTGCGCCCCTTCACGCGGGGACAGTCCTGTTTCCAATGTCACTTCTGTCCACGGATCGGCACGCAGCGCTGCATACAGTGCTCCGATTCGTCCGGCACGCACATCTTGCTTAAACGTTTCAGTCAATGTGATGCTGCCATCTTCATTTTTCGTAAACATTTTCCAGCCAAATGGTTGGATTAGTTGTCCGATTTTCTCGTCTGTCGTCATCTCGGTTAGCAGGTGCTGGACTCGCTCCTGCAATGGGAGTGCTGGATTTTGGTAGCTCATGGGTGAAATCACCTTTCCTTTCATGGCGCTTAGCGCTAAATTGTATGGGCGGGGAGAGTGAAGTGCTGCTTGCAACATACGAGTTTGTATACATATGCTAGCCTATAGAGGGGGGGAGTAATCAAGTGGTTGTTATCGCCTGTGGCTCTTGTCACAGTGTAGTAGTTCGGTTGTTGATGACAGATACCTGTTTGTAAAAGGGTAAAAATTAGAGTCGGTTTGTAAAAAAATTTATTATTTAGTTAAAATAGATGTAAAAAAGAAGCTACCGATCGGAATAGGACAGCTTCTTTTTTAACACTGTTATCTTTTTTATTATCTTTACAGTGGTCAGCATTGCAGCTTTGTTACGCCCAATTCCCTTTGCGGAATACAGGTTCTAACGTGCCGTCTGGCAATTCGCCGTCGATGTCCAGTTGTGCGGAGCCGACCATAAAGTCTACATGGGTGAGGCTGACGTTGGCTCCATGTTCTAGTAGTTGCTCTTTGCTCATCTCGGTGCCGCCTGCCAGATTGGTCGGGTAGGCGCTGCCAAGTGCAAAGTGGCAGGAGGCATTTTCATCGATGCCGGTGTTATAGAAAATGCGGTTTAAATTCGAGATCGGTGAATCATGCGGTACAAGCGCCACTTCACCGAGATGCATGGCGCCTTCATCCGTTTCCAGCAGTGAGGTCAGATGTTCCAGTCCGGATACCGCATCATAGGCGGTCACTTTGCCTTCGCTAAAGGTGAGTGTGATGCCTTCTACTAGCCGTCCGTTCAAATTTAGCGGCATCGTGCTTGTTACTGTACCGTTCACTCCGTTACGGTGTGGCATCGAATACACTTCTTCAGTCGGCATATTGGCGATAAAATACGTGCCGTCCGCATTCGGACCGCCTGCGCTTTTCCACAGATGACCTTGCGGCAGTTCGACGCGTAGATCGGTGCCTGGTGCGCGGTAGTGCAAGCTTTTGTACCGTTTGCTGTTCAGGCGTTGTTGCACAGCTTGCAGACGTTCCACATGTGCGCGCCAGTCGGCAACCGGATCATTGTCCGGTGTGACACGATTCATCATAAGAATCGCATCCCACATCGCCGGAATGCGCTCTTGTTCCGGCAGATCGGCATACACTTTGTTTGCCCAAGCCGTTGTTGGTGCTTTGACAAGCGCCCAGCTGATACGGCTATTGCGGGTGTAGTCGCTGTATTTTTCATTGGCGATTGCGGCTGCTTTGACCGACTTGGACACTTTCCACGACTCGATTCCGTTAAACAGCTCCGGATTCGGCACTTTAATACGTAAAATCGCTCCGCCCTCTGCCGCAAACTTCTCCATCATCTCCGCCTGCCATGTCGGATAATAGTCAAATGTATCGTCTGCCGCATGTTCATAACGAATGCGCGTAATCGCCTCATCATCCCAATCGACGATCACATAACGTGCGCCTGCATCGTACGCTTCCGCCACGATTAAACGTGTCAGCTCGGCAGTTTCTAGTGGTGCATTGACGATCAGCACTTGTCCGGGCTGAATATTAACCCCGATCTGTACGACTAGACGGGCATATTTGGCTAGCATCGTTGTAAATGTATTCATCGCAATTCTCCTTTGGTGTCTGTTGAATATGTAAGCACTTGAATTGAGCTAACGATCTGACAGCAAATCAAGCCTTCTCATTATACTCCTCTTTGTCCATGATTACGATCTCGCCCGATTGCTGTTTACATCATTGTCGGAAAAATGGCTTATGACAAAAAGCTTATCTTTGTAAAGGACAAGCTTTGCTGACCGCTGTTCGATGTGGTGATCCAGTGCGTCATTCACCAAGCTCTGTAATACCGGTATTCACAAACTGTGGCACCGTTTGACCGTTAGTGATAGCAAGCAGTGTATGAATGATCGATGCGCCCCACTGTTGTTCATTTTGGGAGATGATGCGGGTAATCTGTCCGTTAATTAACGATTGTTGGACGGCTGGTGTGAGACCGAATGCGATATTGTATTTTTGCAAGCCTTTGGCTTTCCAGACGAGGATAGAGCTGGAACTGGATACCGGATCAAGATTAAGCAATGCGCTAAAATGCGGGTGTGCGCTAATCATCTGCTCCAACTGCCGTGTTGCCTGCTGCTCGCTGCCATCATTGTAGCTGATCTGCAATATATCGATCGTCGTATGGCGCTTCAAATACGCTTGTAGCCCGTCCATGCGCTGACTTAGCCCTAACATATGCGGCATGCCGGACTCGACAATGACCATACCTTGACCATCTAGTAACTTGCTGACCGCTTGTCCGATGCGCACACCGGTTGCGTAATTGTCGGCACCGATAAAAGCGATCCGGTTGCTATCCGGGGAATCGGATTCAAAGCAGACGACCGGAATGCCTTTGGAAACCGCTTTGTTAATCACTTGCACAAGCGCCGCCGAATCGACAGGATCGATCGCGATGCCGGCGACCTTTTGTTTGATCATCATCTCCATCATGCGGATTTGCTGTTCCAAATTGGCTTCATCTGGTGCTTGAATAAGCAGTTTAATGTTATGACCGGTGCTGGCAGTTTCCAGATTTTCGGTAATTGTTTCATAGGTCGGATTGACGGTTGGATAAATAATGCCAAACACAAGCGGCGCGCGCTCGCTTTGTCCAGTAACAGATGCGGTTTCTTTTAAATTGGGCGGGTTAGTTGCACCATTGCTGCTGTCGCATGCGACCAGGACAACAAAGCTTAGCAGTAGCGGCAACAGTCTAATGACCAGAACAAGCCGCTTGCTCATTGCCGCTTCCCTTCCGCCGTCACTTGCTCATGATGGGCAACATTATGTTTGCGATATTCGGTAGGGGTTAAGCCTGTAATCTTTTTGAACAAATTGGAGAAATAGTGCGGGTCTTTATACCCGACCTGAAACGCGATTTCAAACGTTTTGTGCCGCGTCATTTTTAGCAATTCTTTCGCTTTGCCGATACGCAGCAACGTTAAATAATCGGTCATCGTTTGCCCGGTTTCCTGGCTGAAAATTTTGCTAAGATGACTGGAACTGACTGCCAGTTGCTTGGACACTTCATATAGTGATAGCTGATCATCGCCATAATGCTGACGGATGTACAGTTTCGCTTTGTCGATCAGCTCGCCGTATTTATCCGCACCGGCTTGCCGCCACTCCCATAATTGCGTCAGTAACTGGAGCAAATAGTGCTGGCACTCGTCACGGCTGGCAATTCGTTTGAGCTGCTGTTGCAGCTCAGCCATGACGTCCTCTGTACTGCGGCTCGTCTGGAAATTTTGTTTGGCAGCAGCGACCATTTCCAGCGTTAAATGATGCAGCAAATAATACGCATATGGCGAATCCCAATTCATATTGTCCAGCCCGGCAGTGAATGTGAGCATAAAGTCCGGCGCGGCTTGCGGGGAACCAAGCTTGAGAAAATCAAGCAATCCGTTACGATCGAGCAGCACCGTTTCATAGGATGAATCGAACGTGGTCTGCATATAAGCGGCTTTATGTTGCCGGGACAGCTTGCTCGCCATCTGCTGCGCTTCCGCCTCTACATAAGAGCGATGGATTCCTTGTAGCCGCTCTTGTACACTGCCTAACGAAACGGTCAGTTCGCAGTTAAATTGGGCGTTTAAGACGAGTTGCAGTTCATTCACCAATAGGTGCAAAGGCGCGCATACGTCTTCCGCCTGTTTCCCTTTGAGGATCAATACGGTATCCGTGCGGCTACGTTTATACATAAAACAATCGATCTGCTCGCTTAAGCGCCCATCGACCCATCGTCCTGCTTCCCAACACGAAGCCGGATCAAGCTCGGGTTTCGTCAGATCGGTGGAGCATAATGTGAGAATCGCCACCGCATAATGGGAAGTCATCAACGGCAGTTTTAATTGATCGGCAACTTTGAGCGCGGTAACCGTATTGACCAGCCCACCGCACAGATCGGCAAACAGCTTTTCCGCCGTATAGTGTTCGCATTTTTTGGCGTTTTCTTCCTGATCAATCCGGTCGCTTACCGTGCGCAGCAATTGCAGCAGATCGGCAGCGCTAAACGGCTTTAAGCAATAATCCGTTGCCCCAAGCCGCAAAGCGGTTTGGACATAATGAAAATCGTCATGCCCGCTCAAAATAATCACTTTAATATGCGGAAAGCGCTGGCGCACGACCGCACATAGCTCAAGCCCGTCCATAAACGGCATTTTAATATCGGTAATGACAATGTCAGGCAGATGCTGCTCAATGAGCGGCAATGCCAATTCACCATCCGCAGCATCACCGCAATAGTGAAACCGTTCATTTTCCCAATCAATACGCTCGCGGATCGATTCACGGATCAAAATTTCATCATCAACGAGTATGATTTTTTTCATCTTTCAAACCTCCTGTTCTGCGGAATACGAATCGAAATTTCCGTCCATTCTCCTACTACACTGTTTAATTGCACACCGTATTGCTCGCCAAAATACAGACGCAAGCGCTGATGCACATTCAACAATCCGAATCCGCCTTCATATGAATCATCATCTTCAGTACGTGCGGGATGATCCAACTCACTGCGCAAAAAAGCAAGCCGTTCAGGTGTAATGCCTACCCCATTATCAGTAACGGTCAGCACGACGACAGCATCGTTTTCCTCATACCCGCTAATCGTAATCATGCCTTTGCCGCGTTTGTTTTTGATGCCGTGGTAGATCGCATTTTCGATCAACGGTTGCAATGTCATATTTAAAATCGGATACTCTTGCAGCTCCTCAGCTACTTGCAGCTCGTAGGCTAGGATGTCCCGATACCTCATTTGTTGAATGATCAAATAACTGCGCGCATGGGCGAGTTCGGTACGAATCGTCACCCAATCTCTGCCTTTGTTCAAGCTCAGTCGGAAAAATTGCGATAACGCTTTGACCAGTTGGATGACACTTTCCCCTTTGCCCGCTTCAGCCATCCAGACGATCGAATCAAGCGTATTGTACAGAAAATGTGGATTAATTTGCGCTTGCAATGTACGCAGCTCTGCTTTTTGCAACAATTGCTGTTTTAAAATGCTCTGTTTTAGCAGCTCTTTGATTTTTTCCACCATAATATTAAAACTTTGACCGAGATCGGAAATTTCATCATTGCCGACCGGGTTTACTTTAGCTTCCAGATATCCTTCTGCGGTTAGCCGCATCTTATGTTTGAGCAACTGAATCGGCTGTGTGAGCCTGTATGTCAAAAAGAAATGAATAATAATGACAAATAAAATGCTAAGCAGCACGCTAAAAATAATCAGTTGCCGAATTCGCTCCGCTTCGGACACGATTTCCTGTAGCGGCGCCAGACCGATAATTTTCCAGCCTGTCGTCAGCGAAGACGTAAAGACGACAAACCACGGTTGCCCTTCAGGATAGACGACAAAGCTATCGCTGCCCGTTTGTGCGGCAGCAGGCAAATTGGCGAGCGCAAGCTGCTCTAGTTGCTGTCTGTCCGCTGATAGCTTGTAAATCGGATTGCCGGTCTGATCGATAATGCTGAAAAATCCGGTCTTGCCAATCCGACTATGATCATCCAGTTGTTTAATAAAAGAAGCGTTCAAATCGATAATCATAAACCCGATCACTTCATGCGTAATCCGCTGTTGCACCGTCGCAATAATAGAAATGACTTGTTCCTGCGGATACGTAAATCCATCGACATGATCATAATCGGACGCCATCGAAGGCGGAATTCTCAAAATCGTATCCGGATGCTGGGTGAGTGTCTGGAAATGTGGATTGCGCAGAGGATTAATATTGGACTGGAATACACCTTTTCGTTCGCTGATCCCTTTGCCATAAAAATTAACAAAACTTATATTCATCACATTGTCGTATTTGTACGTATCTCGGTACAGCTCGAACGTTTGCAAAATGCCTTTCGCTTCCTCATACGTTTCGGATTGCGAAAATAAGAAATGAATCACTTGTGGATTGTTGCTCAATTCCAGCAATCGCTCGGTGTCAGCAAACAGATTGTTAATGCTTCTGCCCAATGCATCCGCCTGCAACATACTTGCCGCTTTACTATATTCCGAAATCGATTCATACGATTTTTGATAGGAAATAATCCCTACGGTCATTAACGGAACGGTCGTTAAAACGGTGAACAACACCAGCAGCTTGATCCTCAAACTGGAAGATAGCAAACGGATCAGCTTCATCGATCATCGCACCTCATCATTATAAAAATAAATGCCAACGCCAACTCGCCCACAGGCTACGAAGCGATCGAGCGTCCCTTATCGTTATCCAAAATACATTCCTTTCTCCAATTATGCACAAAGTGAAGCCTAATCGGACATAAAAAGAAAGCGTTATCAAAAATCTACACCTTTTAGCTAAAAGTATACACTTTTTAACTAAAAATACACACCATCTCCACTCCAAAACGATAAAAACCAAAAAAAAGAACGCAAATGACTAAATGCGTCAATATCTTCTCTTTTTGTAAGCGCTTTATAATAAGGGCAAGCATTACACGATACCGAACGACAAAAGGGGAGGAATACAAATGATGAACAAATTCAGTAAAATGAGCGCGGCACTGGCACTAACATTATGTGTAACATTGCTAGGAGCATGTGGCAACAGTCAAACCGATGCAACGAATGCAGCAGGTGGAAACAAAGCGGATGGCAATATTACACTTGGCTTTTCACAAGTAGGTGCAGAAAGCGGCTGGCGCAGCGCCAACACCAAATCGATTCAAGATTCCGCCAAAGAAGCTGGGTATAACTTAAAATTCTCCGATGCACAGCAAAAGCAAGAAAATCAAATTAAAGCGATTCGTTCGTTTATCCAGCAAAAAGTCGATGTGATCGCTTTTTCGCCGGTAGTTGAATCCGGTTGGGATACCGTACTTAAAGAAGCCAAAGATGCCAAAATCCCGGTCGTGCTGACAGACCGTGCAGTCGATTCCAAAGACACTTCCTTATATGTCACTTTCCTCGGCTCCGACTTTGTAGAAGAAGGTCGCAAAGCCGGTCAATGGCTGACCGATCAATATAAAGATACAAAAGACGATGTGAATATCGTGGAATTGCAAGGCACAACCGGCTCCGCTCCCGCCAATGATCGGATGGCAGGCTTTGCCGAAGTGATTGCAACCAATCCACATCTGAAAGTGATCGCTTCCCAAACCGGCGATTTCACCCGTGCCAAAGGCAAAGAAGTTATGCAGGCATTTTTGAAAGCGAATAAAGATATCGATGTATTGTATGCGCATAACGATGATATGGCGCTTGGCGCGATTCAGGCGATTGAAGCGGCTGGCTTGAAACCAGGGCAGGACATTAAAATCATCTCCGTCGATGCTGTCAAAGACGGTATGCAGGCAGCCAGCGAAGGCAAAATTAATTTTATCGTTGAATGCAATCCGATGCTCGGCCCGCAATTGATGAAAATCGTCAAAGACGTCGTTGATGGTAAATCGGTACAACCACGCATCGTAACGGAAGAAACGACATTCACTTCCGAACAGGCAAAAGCCGCTTTACCGAGCCGCGCTTATTAATCCGGGTTTGATGTTCATGTTGCCACTCCGGTCGCCTCGGTTGCTGCCGGAGTGTTTTGTTTTTGACTTCAACCAAAGGAGTGACCACGGATATGAACATGCCAAAACCGTTGCTGCACATGAAGCACATTCATAAGCAGTTTCCAGGTGTTAAAGCATTAAACAATGTGAGCCTACGCCTGTTTCCCGGTGAAGTGCATGCGCTGATGGGTGAAAATGGCGCAGGGAAATCGACGCTGATCAAAGTGTTGACCGGCGTCTATGCGATCGATGAAGGCACGGTGGAAATGGAAGACACACCGATTTCGATCCAAAGTCCGCTCGAATCGCAAGCGGCTGGCATTAGCACGGTGTACCAAGAAGTGAATTTATGCCCCAATTTGACAGTGGCTGAAAATATTTTTATCGGCAGAGAGCCACGACGATTCGGACGCATTGTATGGAAAGAAATGAACAAACGCGCCCAGCATATTCTCCGTGAACGTTTAAATTTGCAGATCGATGTGACAGAGCCGTTATTTATGTATTCGGTGGCGGTGCAGCAATTAGTGGCGATCGCCAGAGCGCTTAATATTTCCGCCAAAGTGCTCATTTTGGACGAGCCGACTTCCAGTCTTGATAAAAATGAAGTGCAGCAACTTTTCACAGTCATTCAAAAGTTAAAGCGTGAAGGCTTGGCGATTTTGTTTGTTACGCATTTTTTGGATCAGATGTATGAAATTTCGGATCGGGTCACGATTTTGCGTAACGGTGAATTGATCGGTGAATATATCGCCAAAGATTTGCCACGACTGGAACTCGTATTAAAAATGATCGGCAAAGAGCTGAATTTGCTGGAACAGTTGCCACAGCTTGCCGAAGCTCATACCGCTACCGGTGAACTACTCGTGCAAGCGGAAGGGCTTGGTCGTAAAGGCGCTATCGAACCGTTCGATCTGACGATCGGCAAAGGCGAAGTTGTCGGTTTAGCCGGTTTGCTTGGTTCGGGCCGCACCGAGACCGCACGTTTATTTTTCGGTGCTGACAAACCGGATTCGGGCACATTAAAGTTTGCTGCTGGCGGGCAAGGTGTGCAAACGCCACGCGCAGCGATCGGTCACCGCATCGCTTTTTGCTCGGAAAATCGCAAAACAGAAGGCATTATCGGCGATTTGAGCGTTAGGGAAAATATTATTTTGGCATTGCAAGCTAAGCAAGGCATCTTCCGGACGATTTCGCGCAAACAGCAACAACAGTATGCCGACGAATACATTCGGATGTTGAATATTAATCCGCGCAATCCGGAACATCTGATCAAAAACTTAAGCGGTGGCAATCAGCAAAAAGTATTGCTCGCTCGCTGGCTACTAACAGCGCCGCAATTGTTCATTCTCGATGAACCGACACGTGGCATCGATATTGGCGCAAAAGCGGAAATTCAGAAGCTGGTGCTCTCGCTATCGCGTCAAGGCATGTCATTTCTGTTCATTTCCTCTGAATTGGAAGAAGTCGTACGGGTTAGCGATCGTATCGCCATTTTGCGCGATCGTCACAAAGTGACCGAGCTTACGGATGAACAGATGAATCAACAGCAAATTATGCAGGCGATCGCGGGAGGTTGAAAAAGACATGAGCCAAATTCACAAACATTATTTGTTCTGGCCGCTGTGTGTGCTGGCTGCACTGCTGCTGTTTAATTTGCTGTACTCGCCGGATTTTTTCTCGATTACGATGCATGACGGTCATTTGTACGGCAGCTTGATCGATATCCTTAATTTTGGTGCTCCGCTTATGCTAGTCGCGATCGGCATGACGCTTGTTGTCGCCACGAAAGGGATCGATCTGTCAGTCGGTTCGATCGTCGCCATATCCGGAGCGATCGCCTGTCTGACGATTAGCAAAGGTACCGATCAAAATGCGTTCGGACTTGTTGCCTTTTCGATTGTGCTTGCGGTCGGTCTGTCCGTCATTCTCGGTGCCTGGAACGGTTTACTCGTATCGGTAGCAGGCATTCAACCGATTATCGCGACGCTAATTCTGATGGTTGCCGGGCGCGGCATCGCTCAGCTTGTGACCGACGGGCAAATTATTACGGTGACGAGCAGCACGTACGCGTACATCGGTTCCGGTTCATTGGCGACATTGCCGTTTTCCATTTTTGTGGTAGCATTGGCATTTATAATTGCGCTCGTATTGACCCGCAAAACCGCGCTCGGTTTGTTTATCGAATCGGTCGGCTGTAATCCAACTGCTAGTCTGATGGCGGGTATTCGCGCCAAAGTCGTTATTTTTGCAGTTTATATTTTTGCCGGCATTTGCGCGGGTGTTGCCGGGTTGCTGCTTAGTTCTAATGTGTCGAGCGCCGATGGCAACAATGCAGGGTTATGGTATGAGCTGGATGCGATTCTTGCGGTCGTCATCGGTGGCACATCCTTAAATGGCGGACGCTTTTATCTTGCTGGTACAGTAGTCGGTGCGCTGATTATTCAAACGCTGACTACGACTATCTATATGATCGGCGTACCGCCGGAAATTACACTCGTCGTTAAAGCATTTGTCGTGTTGGCAGTCTGTTTGATTCAATCGGAATCGTTCCGCGCTTCGATCGGCTATCGTCGGCCCAAAACAAATGATCCGGTGAAAAAGGAGCTTACCCGTCATGTATCTTAATCGCAAATATATTCCGATCGTGGTCACGATGATGCTGTTTTTGCTGATGTTTGCTGTTGGTTCGTTTCGCTATACCGGCTTTTTCTCGTTTCAAGTATTGATGAATTTGCTAATCGATAATGCATTTCTGCTCATTACCGCTGTCGGCATGTCATTTGTTATTTTGTCCGGTGGGATCGATCTGTCGGTTGGCTCGATCATTGCGCTGTCAACGATGGTTTCCGCTAGTCTCGTTCAGCAGCATGGCTGGTCGCCTGCGATCGTAATTCCGCTCGTGCTACTGATCGGTGCATCGTTCGGCAGTGCGATGGGTGCGATTATTCATTATTTTAAAATCCAGCCGTTTATCGTAACATTGGCAGGCATGTTTATGGCGAGGGGACTTTGTTATGTGATTAGCATCGATACGATTACGATCGACAATTCGTTTTATACGGCGATGGCACAGACGAAAATCCCGTTGCCAGGCGGTCATTCATTGTCGATTAGCGCCGTCATCGCTTTAATTGTCGTCGTGATTGCGATCTATGTTGCCCACTACACTCGTTTTGGTCGTAACGTATATGCACTAGGCGGCAGCGAGCAGTCAGCGTTATTGATGGGACTTCCTGTAGCGCGTACTAAAATTTTGGTTTATACTCTGAGTGGGTTTTGCTCTGCGTTGGCAGGGGTTGTATTCACCTTTTATATGTTGTCAGGGTACGGGCTGCATGCGGTTGGCTTTGAACTCGATACGATTGCTGCGGTTGTCATCGGTGGCACGCTGTTGACCGGTGGTGTAGGTTATGTGCTTGGCACATTTTTTGGCGTATTAATTCAGGGCATTATTCAGACGATCATTAGCTTTGAAGGCACATTAAGCTCATGGTGGACGAAGATTGCGATCGGGCTGTTGCTGTTTATTTTCATTTTGCTACAACGTGTGTTAAGCGCCAATCGTGCTGCCCAGAAGCAATCGCAGAGCGTTGTCTCCAATAAAAACCCAATTTGAACGAACTTGGGCGTATCGATGATCAAGCGATGACTAACTAGGCACATCCTGCATGAATCTGAAACAAACGACTAGCCAATCGCAACGATTATAGACAACAGCAACAATGATATCGACATCTTACATTGGGAAACGATCGACATCGTTTCCCACTCTTTAGGTTATATGCTTTGAAACCGTTATCATGGAGGGGCTGCGTATGAAGTGGGTAAGAGCGTGTTTGCTGTTTGTGCTACTGTTATCCGGCTGCTACGGTCAGAACGGTGAGATCAAACCAAAAGTGGCATCGCACGATACAGCTGTCATTGCCGATTATGAGTCAACTGTCGATCAGACGACCACGAAGCCGATCGTACTCGGTTTTTCTCAGCTTGGTTCGGAAAGCACATGGCGACAAGCGAACACAGCCTCGATCAAAGAAGCGGCAAAAGAAGCGAATATTACGTTGCTGATGACCAATGCCGAACAAGATCAACAGAAACAATTTGAAGCGATTCGGTCGTTTATTCGTCGCGATGTGGACATTATTGCGATTGCGCCAGTCGTGCAAACCGGTTGGGAGCCTATTTTAAAAGAAGCCAAACAAGCCGATATTCCGGTCATTATTATCGACCGCTCAGTCAATGTGCAGGACAGTTCGCTATATGTTACGTTTATAGGCTCTAATTTTTATGAAGAAGGGGTCAAAGCGTCTAAATATATGATCGATCGCATGCGCCACCATCCGGGCATCATTCGTATCGCTGAACTACAAGGAACAGTCAGTTCCACCCCTTCCATCAATCGAGGCTTAGGTTTTCGCCAAATGATCGCTACGGACAAACGCTTTCAAATTACCCAATCCAAACCAGCCAACTTCACGCAAAGTGGAGGCTATGAAGTGATGCGTGAGTTTTTGCGGCAACCGCGCAAAAATTGGCCACAGGTGCTATTTTCCCATAATGATGATATGGCGATTGGAGCGATCAAAGCGATTCAAGAAGTCGGCTTGCAACCAGGCAGCGATATAATTATCATTTCGGTAGATGGCACACGGCGTGCCTTTCAGCAGATGGCGGCAGGGCATATTAACGCTGTTGTGGAATGCAATCCACTGCTCGGCCCACTGGTCATGCAGGCAGCGAAAGAGATTATGTCCGGTCGCACACTGCCCAAACGGATGATCACACCAGAAGATATTTTCACACAAGAGCTAGCGGCAAAAGAGATCGAACAGCGTAAATATTAGCGGATGAAATGGGCGGCATCGTAGACAGCAACATGTTTCAGCAAACTATTATCTTGACCATGTTAAATGTTAATTTTGATTGTGTACTGAAATCCTGAACCATGCGACCTTAAAACAGATTCAAAACTCAAAGCAATATCGGTCAATGTGCTATTATATTAATCGAGATTAATCTAATTTTTGAAGCTGGCTCAAGCTTTTATTTATAAGCATGTTAGGGCGTATACGCAAACGTGGCGAGTTGGAGCAGCCTACGAGTTTGCGTACGCTTCCTAGTAGGCTGACCGCATTAAATAAGTAGTTTGATATTGCAGAGCAACGATGTTCTCCTGCTACGATTCCAGTGTGTCTTTCATAAGATGGAGTGAATCAGACACTGAATTTAAGCTGGTCAGCCTACTAGTATCTTGTCTCAAGTACATTTACAGTTTGTTTATCTAACCATCGCTTGGTGCTGAATCGATTTAGGTACATTTAAACATAATTTTCATTTGAGACAGCCTACTAGCAATCAAAATTTAAATTTAACTCGGTCAAATCGCTATGCAAACATGTACCAAATTTAGGCTAAACAATACTGTTCTGGAAGTTACAGTCCTAATCCATCGGTGCATACAGCTGTTGCTTCTCTCCACAACAAAAAGCAGATGATCCACTACTTAACAGTGGATTCCATCTGCTTTTTGGATGTGTAGATGAAAATTATGCCGATTCGCGTAATGCAGTCGTCTGCTCGAGCCAACTACTGCGCCATTTACTCTGCATAATGCCGAGCAGCACGAGTGTACATAGTGCGACTAAACCGAGTACGATAAAGCCCGGTGTGTACGAGCCTGTCGATTTGTATAAATTACCGAGTATGAGTGGTAACGCATAACCGCCCAATCCGCCTGCCGCCCCGACAATACCAGTGACAAGACCGATCTCATTGGAAAAACGCTGTGGTACGAGCTGGAACACCGACCCATTGCCTGCACCGAGACACATCATACCGACAAACAGCAACGATACGACGACCGCCAGCGGTGGCAAAAACGATACACAGATCAACATCGCACCCGCACCGCCGTACAAATACATTAGCATGCGTGTACCGCCGATTTTATCCGCCAAATATCCGCCAACTGGACGGAAGAAACTACCAGCAATGACACAAATGGTCGCGATATCCGCCGCTTGGATCGCAGACAAACCGTATTGTGCATTAAAGAAAATAGTCAAATAATTCGCCAGACCGACAAAACCGCCAAATGTGACACAATAGAAGGCGCAAAATACCCAAGTATCACGTTGCTTTAACACGGACGCATATTGCGCCATCGTTTTCGGAGCAGGACGCTGCGGACTGTTTTTGGCAAAAATACTAAAGTAAATAAATACGAGCACCATCGGAATCATCGCCAGACCGAACACGACTTCCCAGCTACCAAAATGCTGAGCGATCCGGTTCGCAAACAATGTCGCTAACACCGTACCGCTGTTACCCGCACCGGCAATGCCCATCGCCAAGCCTTGATGCTCTTTCGGATACCACTGACTCGCAAGCGGCAAAGCTGCGGCAAACGATGCCCCGGCAATACCGAGCAGCAGCGCCACCACGTACAATTGATCCAGTGAATGTACCCACTGCCAACCGAGCAACAACGGTACGAGCGTCAAAATCATCCCGATCTGCGACGTCCGTTTCGGCCCGATATAATCGGACATAAAACCAAGCAAGAGCCGCAAAATCGAGCCGCCTAGCACCGGCAGCGCAACGAGCTGTGCCTTTTGCACCGGGTCCATCGGATAGTCATGCGCAATGACGACACTTAGCGGCCCAATCATACCCCAGATCATAAAGCTGATATCAAAATACAAAAACGATCCGAACAACGTAGGCTTATGCCCGCTTTTCCAAAAACTTTTTGCCTCCATCCATTCCACTCCCTTTTTGTCTTGGCGGTGATTCATAAGCGCTCATGGACGATCATCCATAAAAAAAGCCACAATTCACCCTGGAGTCCAGAGCGAAATTGCGGCTTCTTTGCCTGCAACAAGCACATCATTGTGGTTGTTGTTTTTGATGTTAGCTTATGAATCACCGAACAGTGAATTTGATTCAAATTATAGGAATAAGATCGATTTGTGTCAACTTATTTTACTTAAATTTTGAAAATAAATGTTTTTGGGGGAGTTTTTGCGTGGGAATGTTCGGGTTTTGGTGCTTTTTGTGGGTGGGTTAGTGATTATATGTAATAAAATGTAACACTAAACTTAAGGATTTTATCTATGTTGCTGAGGTGCTGAATTTGAATGTTTGATGCGGGAATGGTGGTTGTGTTGATTACAGTTTTATTGGAAGGATTTGTTTTAGCTGGATAGGGATTGCGGAAAATAGGGTGGAAGATGTTGAGTTTTGCGCGAGGTTTTTGTGTTGGGGCAGCAACCACTTCGGTACGGAATAAGGGGACGGACTCCCGTCTCGTACAGGAATCTACGGAGTAGGAGGAATGGTAGATTACTGTGCTCAAAAGAGGTAGGGTATTTTGCTACGCAAAAACCTCTTTTCATTGAACCTCGTGTTTGAAAATCGCAAACACTAAAGTCCATCCTTTCCCTTTATTTCCTTCCCGCAGTGAAGTGCGGCTTGCAGCATGCAGGGGTGTACGCATGTTGCAAAGTCACTCTCGTATGGAGATTTGCGGTATCAGTATCAATATCGGTGACAACTGGTATGACTGTAAATTTCAATCCACACTCTCGCACGGAGAGTGACATGATGCTATCCAATATCCCAAGTATAAGCGTATACATTTCAATCCACACTCTCGCACGGAGAGTGACCGTATTCTTCGGTCGGGGATTTGATCCCCTTAATTATTTCAATCCACACTCTCGCACGGAGAGTGACCAATGCCTCCCATATCCATCTGGCAGCCAAGAGCAAATTTCAATCCACACTCTCGCACGGAGAGTGACCGATTCGCATGTCCGTCAACCTGCCCGCGCTGCGGGCATTTCAATCCACACTCTCGCACGGAGAGTGACTCGGAGCGGTCGCAGTAAGTGGAGTTGTTTTAAATCAAATTTCAATCCACACTCTCGCACGGAGAGTGACCCCGGCAGACTTCTGGCGCAACTATTGCGGTCATTACATTTCAATCCACACTCTCGCACGGAGAGTGACGAGTTATGACGATTCATATGTCCCTGAAACAGAGGCGATTTCAATCCACACTCTCGCACGGAGAGTGACCAATCTTAAAAACTGATTTTACACATATGAGCATATTTCAATCCACACTCTCGCACGGAGAGTGACGACTTATAGTCCTCTAGACATGCCAAAAAAATATTGGATTTCAATCCACACTCTCGCACGGAGAGTGACACTTCGGATTATTAACCATCGTATCCATGATCATTTTATTTCAATCCACACTCTCGCACGGAGAGTGACTTCTTTTGCACTTTGGGTGCTCGAGAAGGGAGGTATTTCAATCCACACTCTCGCACGGAGAGTGACATTCCCCGCGGGCGTCACACGACTCACAATCGTACTATTTCAATCCACACTCTCGCACGGAGAGTGACAGCGATAGCTCGTAGTTGTACATAACAAATATTGTATTTCAATCCACACTCTCGCACGGAGAGTGACTTTAAATCCAGTAACTAATCAATTAATTAATAGTGATATTTCAATCCACACTCTCGCACGGAGAGTGACGGTATTGGTATGGTGCCTAGGATCAAAGAGCAAAATTTCAATCCACACTCTCGCACGGAGAGTGACATTCTGACAATCCTGGTTTGTTTATTGAAGAAAATGATTTCAATCCACACTCTCGCACGGAGAGTGACTCAAGATTGCTGACGTAGATAACGTTACTGTTGCATTTCAATCCACACTCTCGCACGGAGAGTGACTACGCATTAGTGAACCATCTCATTTACGCCTAGATATTTCAATCCACACTCTCGCACGGAGAGTGACCGGTGGCTGTTATTGGTGGCGCTCCCAAATGGTTTATTTCAATCCACACTCTCGCACGGAGAGTGACTCATCAGATTGGAGAGACTTCATCATGGTTAGATTGATTTCAATCCACACTCTCGCACGGAGAGTGACGCACTATCGTTTCCGAACGCTACCCGGCTTTGATCCTATTTCAATCCACACTCTCGCACGGAGAGTGACTACTGCAAAGCAGATTAAACGAGTATGAACACGACCGATTTCAATCCACACTCTCGCACGGAGAGTGACAGCTCCAGTTGTGCTTGCCGATGTTCTGCTTGTGTAATTTCAATCCACACTCTCGCACGGAGAGTGACCGCATACCCTTTCCCCCCTTACGTAGCAAGGGAAAAACTGCCAAAAAGCGCGAACCTCCTTTTTAGGGTACTGGAAATGAGGGCAAAAAACAACAAAAAACCGCTCAGCCCTTATGTAGCAAGGAGCGCGAACCTCCCAGGGATTTCATGTGAGCTTGGGGTTCGCGCTTTTTGAGCGTTTTAGAGGCGCAGTTTGGTACTTTAGCATGTCTTCTCTGTCCATTCGAATTGCATGGAACATCTGTTCAAATTCGCATGATTATATTGCGCGAGCAGTCTTTTTACCAGATTCACGATTCGCTCATTTTTAATTTTGTTCAATATTGAACATTTCATCCTCAAAAATCAAACTTTCAAAATTTAATCGTATTATTTTGAACATTTTATGTACATTTTGTGTTCATTTGGCTAGAATGGAGTTGAATTCAACCAGCTTTTAAGGAAAAGAGGGATAGTATGGAGGCGGTGCTTCGGAATCTGTTTCAGTCGTTGGCTAAAAATCCGGCGGCGAATCGGATGGCTAAGAAGTATGGGCTGCGGTTTGGGGCGAAGCGGTTTGTAGCGGGGGTGACGATTAAGGAAGCGGTGCAGGCGGTGCGGCAGTTGAATTTGGATGGGCGCTTGGCGACGCTTGATCATCTGGGGGAATTCATTTCGACACGGGAAGAAGCGCAGCAGTCGCTCGATATGTGTTTGGCGACGCTTGATGCCATTCATGAAAGCGGTGTCCAATCCAATCTATCGCTTAAGCTCACATCGCTTGGACTTGATATCGATCGGCAGCTTTGTTTGGAGCATATGCGGCAAATTGTAGGGCGGGCGCAGCAATACGGGAATTTTGTGCGGATCGATATGGAGGATTATGCGCATTGTCAGCCAGCGCTCGATCTGTATCGTGAGCTGCGCAAGTCGTATGACAATGTGGGCATTGTGCTGCAAGCGTATTTGTTTCGCACCGCGCAAGATGTGGATGATCTGCATGAATTGCATGCTAATTTGCGGCTGGTGAAAGGGGCGTACAAAGAACCGGCTACGGTCGCTTTTCCAGCAAAACAAGATGTGGATGCCAATTATCGTAAAATTATTATCCAGCATTTGACGCATGGCAATTATACGGCTATTGCGACGCATGATGAACAGATTGTGCAGTTTGTAAAACAAGAAGTAACACAGCGCGGCATTCCGCTTGAGCAGTTTGAATTTCAGATGCTGTACGGCATTTGCGAGGAATTGCAAAAGCGGCTCGTTACCGAAGGCTACAAAGTACGTGTGTATGTACCTTATGGACGTGACTGGTTTGGCTACAATATGCGCCGTCTTGCCGAGCGTCCAGCAAATGTCTGGTTTGTGATGAAAAATCTGTTTCGTTAATAAGCCGACAATAAACCGACTTTAGCCGATACCGCCATATTAGTGGCAGCAGGCAAAGTCGGCACTGTAAATTGGCAATATGTTTACACGATTTTATCGGTAGTAATACGATTTGTATAGATGAGACGACGGAGTACATCGTCTTCATCGTATTTATGGTCGGTGTAGTCATGTGGCTAGTCGGCTGTCTCAAATGAAAATTGTGTTTAAACGTCCCTAAGTCGATTCAGCACCGAGCGACTGTTGGATCGACAAACTGTACATGTATTTAAGCCAAGCTAATAGCATCTTGACCAAGTTCAATGTTAATTTTGATTGTGTACAAAAACCTTGATCCATGCGATCTTAAAACAGATTCAAAGCTCAAACTACTCTCGGTCAAAGTACTAGTATTGATTAAATGTACGCCTTAAGCATATATCGCCATTTTAACCGTTGTCATAATCAGCAGCTAGGCTTAAAAATAGGCGTTGACGATCGGAATCGCTCCATGCCATTGATCTATATAACTTCAACTGGCATGCCCGCTTCCATCTAGCCCAGGTGACAAACCCGTGCTAGCTCAATCCATCCCGTGCTTGCTCATTTTGTTATACAATGTGCCGCGCGAGATGCCGAGCAGGCGGGCGGCGATGCTTTTGTTGCCAGACGCTTTGTGGATCGCTTCCTCAATGCGCTGCTTTTCCTCCTCATCGCTAATGCGCGCTTTTAACCCTTGATGCTGGATCGTTGGCTGCATAGTGGCAATTGGCTCATCGGTATGACGGCGCTGGATCGGCAACTGCACCGGGGCGGATGCAGGAAAATGAAGCAGTTTTTGAAACGAATCTGGCAGCAGTTCAGGATGCAATTCATCGCCATCGCTCAAAATAATACAGCGTTCGATCACAGCGCGCAGTTCAGCCACATTGCCTGGCCAATCGTAACGTGCCAACGCCATTAGCACATCCGGCGTTGGTTTTGGCAGCGGTTTATGATATTGCATCGCAAACTCGCGCAAATACATGTGCACCAAAATCGCGATATCCTCCCTGCGTTCACGCAGCGGCGGCACGGCAATCGTAACGACCCCGAGCGCATAATACAGCTCGGAGCTGAATTGTCCGCTCGTCACCAATTTTTCCAGATTGTGGCGACTGGCGGCGATGATGCGGGCATGCAGTGGCAATTCGTCCTGTCCACCATATCGACGAAAGACGCGTGTTTTGAGCGCACGGTACAGTTTATTTTGCATATCCGGTGTCAGGCGGTCGATCTCGTTCAGAAAAAGGGTGCCCGTTCCCGCCTGCTCCAACTTGCCGGCTTCCTGAATGTCCTGCCCGGAGTAAGTGCCGCCGATAAAGCCGAACAGCTCGCTATCGAGCAAACCGGGCGGAATCGCGCCACAATTGACGCTTAGAAATGGCGCATCAGCATGAGCGCTAGCAAGATGGATTGCACGGGCAAGCTGCTCTTTACCGGAGCCTGTTTCGCCGTAAAGTAGTACGGGCGTGTTTAGCTCGGCAACCTTTTTGCCGATCCGTACCACTTTGCTAATGCTGTGACTTTGCCCGTCCAACAATGTGAACGGATCGCTGCTGCGTGGCAATGTTTCATGAATGCTCGCCTGTGCAGTAGACAGCTCCTGATTGAGTTTGACCAGATGCGTAATATCTTGCTCAGAAGCGAGCCCGCCCACGATCGTACCGGATGCGTCCATAATCGGGGAGGCGTTAATCAGCACATGTGTGCCTTCGGATGACTGGTGGTACATATTGCGGATTTTGCGCCCTTTATCGAGCACATGTAGCAGCATCAGCGATTCCGGGTCAAACAGTTCATCGATCGTATGCCCGATAATACGCTCATGTGGGATGTCGTACATCTGTGCTGCCGTATCGTTCCAGCAGATCACCGTTCCGTCCTGATCGACAGCGGTCACCGCATCAGTCACCGTATCCAGCAGCGCCTGTAAATACAGCTCGGCACGCTGCTTTTGCCGCAGCAATTGCGCTGCCAGCCCAGCGGCAGACAGCCAGCCTTGTGGCGTTCCGTCCGCTGTGACGACGATGACAGGACGATCCAACTGAGCGGGCAAGAACAAATGTTCCAATACGATCTGTCCGCGTTCAGAATCGTTCCCTAACGGCAGTTTTAACACAGCAGACGGCTCAAAACAGCGTATACCAGCTGCCAGCTCGCCTTGCCATTGCCGCCAAAATCGCAGATCGGCTGTCGTAAACACGTAGCGCTCTGTTTCAATGTGTAGCCATACGGCTGTGTCCGATTCCAATAAACGAATCAGGTCATCACGATCATGTTCCGTTTGTAACGATGTCCATCTTTTCTGTATGTGAATTTGTTCATTATTGAACATGATAACCTCTCACTTCATGTTATTTTGTATTCATTTTACATGAGTGATTGTACGGTTACAACCGCTTTGCTGACTGTATAGGCAGTAAAATTGCCGTTTTACCGCTTTTTGTCGATGCTTTGTTCACTTGCCGACCGAATTGAACAGTTTCGCTATTTCGGTCGCACTAATGGTTAGTTGTAGTCTATTCCATACTTGTGCCAATTTGAGAGGAGAACGGATGATGAATAAAATGACCGATATTAAACCATTTGCCAATGAGCCATTTACGGATTTTAGCCAGCCTGCACAGCGTGATGCAATGAAAGCTGCATTGGAACGTGTTAAACAGCAGCTTGGACGGAAAATCCCACTCCATATCGGCAACGAGCAATTATTTACCGACGAGGTCATCACTTCGATCAATCCAGGGCAAACCGAGCAGGTGATCGGACTAGTTAGCAAAGCGAATCAGCAGCTTGCCGAGCAAGCGATGCAGACGGCGCTAACGACGTTTGTACAATGGAAAAAAGTTCCTGCTGGTGAGCGTGCCGACTATTTGTTCAAAGCGGCAGCATTAATGCGTGAGCGCAAACATGACTTTTCAGCGATGATGATTATGGAATCCGGCAAAAACTATGCCGAAGCAGATGCCGATACAGCGGAAGCGATCGATTTTATGGAATTTTATGCGCGTGAAATGTTACGGCTGGACGGAATTAACGACACACAGCCACTCACTCCGGTTGCCGGTGAGCAAAATCGCCTAACTTACATCCCGCTCGGCGTCGGCATCGTCATCCCGCCGTGGAATTTCCCACTCGCCATCTGTGTCGGTATGACAACCGCGGCGATCGTATCCGGCAATACGGTGTTGCTCAAACCCGCCTCCACCACTCCAGTAATCGCACATATGTTTGTCGAGCTGATGGAAGAAATCGGTTTGCCGCCAGGCGTAATCAACTATGTACCAGGTAGCGGTGCCGAAGTCGGAGACTATTTGACGACTCATCCAAAAACGCGTTTCATTAGCTTTACCGGCTCCAAAGAAGTCGGCTTGCGCATTAGCAAGCTGGCGGCAGATACGGCGGACGGACAAATTTGGATCAAACGACTCGTCGCAGAAATGGGTGGCAAAGACGGGATCGTCGTCGATGAAACCGCTGATCTGGACGCCGCAGCACAGGCGATCGTTGCCTCCGCATTTGGCTTCCAAGGGCAAAAATGTTCTGCTGGTTCACGCGCCGTGATCGTACAATCGGTATACGATGAAGTCGTACGCAAAGTTACTGAACTGACAGGCAAGCTAGCGATTGGATTGCCGGAAGACAATTACCCGATCGGCCCAGTCATTGACGAAGCTTCCCGTGACAAAATTATGAGCTATATCGAGCTCGGCAAATCCGAAGGTCGTCTGCTTACCGGCGGACAACGTGGCGACGGCAACGGCTATTATATTCAGCCGACCGTAATTGCGGATGTGAAACGCGATGCGCGGATTATGCAGGAGGAAATATTTGGCCCTGTACTTGCACTATGCCCGGCAGCCGATTATCGTGAAGCGATTGCGATTTATAATGATACAGAGTTTGGACTGACCGGCTCCTTCTTCTCGACCGACGAAACACGGATCGCAGAAGCGCTGGACGAAATGCATTGCGGCAATTTGTACATTAATCGTAAATGTACCGGCGCATTAGTCGGCGCACATCCATTTGGCGGCTTTAATATGTCAGGTACAGATTCCAAAGCCGGCGGATATGATTATTTACTGCTGTTTACACAGGCGAAACTGACGTCTCGCAAGCTAGGTTAATAACCGGTACATTGACCGAGCTTCACTTGGAACTTTGCATCTACTTCAAGTGCTGAATGATACCAATGTCCATACAGCAACAACATTAAAATACGATATGACCAAGCTAACCGTATAAAACATAAACAGCAGCGATGACCTATTACCGGATCATCGCTGCTGTTTTATTTTAACCAAGACGGACAGCGCGGCGAACAGATGCGTATGTCAGTTCGATTATCGTTGCTTGCGCAATGACACATTCATATCAACGCTTTATTGCCGTTATGTATACGCTACGTAAATGTTTGGTAAATCAGTTAATACCGCTTCATTCCTATGCTATGATCGATACAAAATCGGTATACATCAATCTAGTACATAGCTTACTACTCAAAGGAATATAGACTGGAACGGCTCAGCAGCAGCGGCTGACTGTGAAGCTGCCGCAAATTACTATTTCATCTTCACTATAGAAAAGGAGCGATACAATGGCACGGATCAAAACAGATCATACTAAAACCGATATACGAAGGCGTAATAGAGAGCATGCGCGGCGTCTGCTCGAAATTGGGCTTGTTTCTACTAAACTGGGGCTGACCTCGTTTGGAGGGCCGATTGCGCATCTTGGATATTTTTACGAGGAATATGTACGGCGTCGCAAATGGCTTGACGAACAGACGTATGCTGATTTGGTTGCTTTATGCCAGTTTTTGCCCGGGCCGGCAAGCAGTCAGGTTGGGATCGGCATCGGTGTGATGCGCGCCGGCATATGGGGCGGGATCGTCTCATTTATCGGGTTTACATTGCCTTCGGTCATAGCGCTGATGTCGTTTGCGTTCATTGTGCAGCAGTTCGCTATCGGCGAAACAGGCTGGTTACATGGTTTAAAAATAGTCGCCGTTGTCATTGTCACACATGCTATACTCGGCATGGCACAGAAGCTAACACCTGATTTAAAACGAAAAGCGATCGCTTTGCTTGCATTAGTCGGTACATTGTTGTGGCAGACCGCCTATACACAGATCGGTATGATCCTAGTAGCCGGGTGGATCGGCTACTTGATGTACAAGCACGATGAACCGGATCATCATGCCAGCTTTTCTGTTCCGGTATCACGCCGCATCGGGGCGATCTGTCTGATCGTATTTGGCGCTTTACTCGTTATATTGCCGGTAATACGGGAGCTGACATCGTTACGATGGGTGGCGATGATCGACAGTTTTTATCGGGCAGGCTCGCTTGTGTTTGGCGGTGGTCATGTCGTATTGCCGCTGCTAGAGCGCCAATTTGTTCCCGCTGGCTGGCTTGATCCGCAATCGTTTTTGGCAGGATATGGAGCGGCGCAGGCGGTGCCTGGACCGTTGTTTACATTTGCTGCTTATCTCGGTACGATGATGGACGGATGGCTCGGAGGACTGGTAGCAACAATAGCGATTTTCCTGCCTGCCTTTTTGCTCGTGCTTGGTGCATTACCGTTTTGGGATACGCTACGGCGCAATGCGGCGATTAAAGGCGCTTTTACGGGCGTGAATGCAGCAGTTGTTGGTATTTTGATCGCGGCTTTGTATGATCCGATCTGGACAAGTTCGATTGCGGTGCCAAGCGATTTTGCATTTGCGGCGATTTTGTTTAGCATGCTCGTATATTGGAAACTACCGCCGTGGGTCATTGTATGGACGGGAGCGTTAGGCGGTATACTTTTGTCCTCGTTATCGCTGTAACTTGCCATACTAGTGACTTGTCTCAAGAAGATGTAAGCTTGCGTCCATCTGAACCCTGCTTGAACCGTGCAGCATTCAGACGAACGCAATCCCTGAATAAATTTGAGACAAGCTACTAGTTACCATCCTGTTAGCCACAATGCCACCATCGAACAACAGCGCCATCGGAAGCTGTGCAGCGAGGACAGTTTACGACATCTACGATATATAGCTGTGGAGGAGCATTTTTGAAGTACACTTTCCTGACATGAAAATCGATTTTTCATTCTCACATCAAAAATTACGTCAATTATATTGACACAAAACAGGCAATCCGTTACTGTTAATGTAGATTTCGGGCACACAATGATGTGGGTCACGATACATGCGGCAATGATGCCCTTTTTCTATCGGTATGTGATGTGTACGTCCGTGCGCATACATATCTGGAAAAGGGGCTTTTTTGATTTTTTGATGTAAGTGCTGGATCAGCTAGCGAACGATAAATCGCACGTATTATTCGATAGGTCACCGCAAATCAATAGGCTTGATTATAAGCTAGACAGAGACGCCGGTACAATAGCCGGTATGGATAAAGGAGGTCAGCCTTATGACTGCCCGTTTGGTTGTAATTGGCAATGGTATGGCAGGCATGCGCTGTGTGGAGGAAATCATACGGATGGCGCCAGAGCGGTTTGCGATTACGGTGTTTGGAGCGGAACCGCGTCCGAATTATAACCGGATTTTGCTGTCGGAAATATTGCATGGCGAACGTCAGTTTGAAGATATTGTACTGCATTCGTTAGAATGGTATGAACAGCACCAAATTCGGCTGTTTATGGGCGAAACGGTGACGCTGATCGATTCCGCTCGCCGTACAGTGCGCACCGCTTCCGGGTTGGAAGTTGGCTATGATGTGCTGATCGTAGCGACCGGCTCGGTTCCTTATATTCCCCCACTGCCCGGCTCGGACAAAAAGGGCGTCATCGCCTTTCGCACGCTAGACGATTGCGACCGAATGACCGAGTATGCTCAACGTTATCGCAAAGCAGCCGTTATCGGGGGCGGCTTGCTCGGACTGGAAGCGGCGCGTGGACTAGTGCAGCTCGGCATGGAAACCTATGTCGTACACAATGCGCCATATTTGATGAATCGGCAGCTGGATGAGATGTCTGCCGCCTTGCTGCGTCAGGAGCTGGAACAACAAGGGATGCGCTTTGCGCTTAATCGGCAAACGATTCGCATTAACGGCACCCACCGTGCACAAGGACTACGCTTTGAAAATGGCGAACGGCTCGCGGCTGATCTGATCGTCATGGCGGTCGGCATTCGTCCGAATGTGCGGCTTGCTGAGCATAGCGGGCTGGCGGTCAATCGCGCCATTATCGTCGATGATTGGATGCGCACGAGCGTACCGGATGTGTACGCTGTCGGTGAATGTGCCGAGCATCGCGGTGTGAGTTACGGGCTGGTCGCTCCGCTATATGAACAAGCCAAAATACTCGCTGCCCATCTCTGTCAGCAACCCGCTCCCCCTTACACCGGTTCACTACCGTATTCCCAGCTCAAAATTTCCGGTGTGCAAGTATTTTCAATCGGTGATATTCAGTCTGCCCATAGTGAAACGCTTGTACAGCAATACGATGGTGTCGCACGAACGTACCGGAAAATTACCGCTACGCACGGACGCATTAGCGGCGCTGTGTTGTACGGCAATACCGCGGAAGGCACAGCATTAGTCGAGATGATCAAACAAGGCATGTCAACCGAGCAGTGGTTGGAACGTCAACAAGCAGCTACGGCTAACGGAACCGCCCATGATCCGGCGGAAGCGGCAGCGATTGCACTTGCTCCACACTCGATCGTCTGTGCCTGCAATGCGGTAAGCAAGCAACATATTCTCGATGCGATGCGTGAGCACGGATTGCAAACCGCCGATGAAGTCAAACAGCATACCCGTGCATCCGGCTCCTGCGGCGGTTGCCGCCCTACCGTTGAAGCGCTCACTCGCTGTAGTATCGCTTGTGAACAAGCGGCGGCTTCCGGTCTGTCAGCCGCCACTCCTGCTCATCCAGCAACAGTTACCGTCTGTGATTGCCTCCCGTGGACACAAGCAGAGCTGCGGGAACAGGTGCTGACACTTACCAATACATTGCAATGGAAGCAGATTTTTACCGATACCGCCCGTTTATGGTTAACCGCATCCGATCACTTTAGTGCTGGCAGTCGTTACGGACTTGCACAAACACAAGCGCAAGCTCACGTTTATAGTGATCCTGCTCAAACGCTCGTTCCAAATAACCATTTTACTAGTAGCAACGACTCTGGCGATGCAAATGACCGCAAGCACGCACCGTTTCGTTTGCCTGAATCTGTCGTGCAAATGTTAGCGGCAGAGCTGATCACCGACTCGGAGTATACCGGTTGCGAGTTATGTCGGGCAGCGATTCATTATTATGCCGATGTGGCAGCAATGCGTTACACCGATCCGATTTCTGGATCGCTGCATCCCTCATCTACTGCTGCCGCCGCTTCATCGCTGGACAGCATGCACAATGCCTATATCACGATGCCTATCGCACAAGCAAGCACAGCATCGTTACAGTCTATGTATACCGCTTGGCAACAACATATTCTGCCCCACCCGCTGCATATTGTCACCGAAGTGAGCGGTACTGCTGTGGAAGCGACCGTACGACTTGCTGATCTTGGCATTATGGCTGCACCGGACGGCTGGGAATTGTATGCCGGCGGTGCGATGGAGCCGTTACAAGCAGGTGAATTAATCGGTGAAATGGAGCAATGGTACGATGTGCTAACATTGCTCGATCATTGTCTTCATTATTATGTAAGCACCGCTTATTATGGCGAAGCGATGTATGAATGGCTAGAACGTGTCGGATTATTGCATGTGCGCGAGCATGTGCTACGCCGTCTGTACGAACCTGCTAACACAGCCGTTACGAAAGGAGTCGATCCCGATGCAGACCCAATGTCCATTTTGCAGCGTACAATGTAAAGCGAGTCGTTTTCAAGAAGCGATACGACAGCATGGAGCGGATACGATCGGTGTGTATGGCGGCGGTTCGCTTACGAATGAAACCGCCTATTTGCTCGGCAAATTCGCCCGCATCGGCATCGGCACACGCTATATCGACTATAATGGACGCTTTTGCATGTCGGCAGCGGCTTCAGCAGGCACCAAAGTATTCGGTGTCGATCGCGGGTTAACGTTTCGGTTACAAGATATTCCGCTGACGGAGTGCATCATACTGGCAGGCACGAATATTGCGGAATGTCAGCCTACACTGCTGCCTTATTTTAATGAAGCACGTGCCCGGGGAGCGCGCATGATCGTGATCGATCCGCGTCAGACCGGTACGGCGGCGATTGCCGATCTGCATCTTCAGCTCAAACCCGGCACAGATGCGCTGCTGGCGCTCACTTTACTAAAGCTAATCATCGACAACGATTGGATCGATCGAACGTTTATCGATACACATACGAATGGCTATGACGAACTTGGCACACTGCTGGATGAGATTGAGCTGGAACAGACCGCACAAGTATGCGGCATTCCGGCTGCACAGATTATGCAAGCAGCGCAATGGTACGGCACTGCGGCAACCGGTATGATCTTGACTGCACGCGGGATCGAGCAACAGACAGACGGTCATCTTGCTGTTCGTTATTTGCTTAATCTTGTGCTAGCAACCGGCAAAATCGGGCGTCCGGGCTGCGGATATGGCGCGGTTACCGGGCAGGCAAATGGGCAAGGCGGACGCGAACATGGGCAAAAAGCCGACCAACTGCCCGGCTATCGCTCGATTGAAGATGCGTCTGATCGCGCTTATGTCGCTTCCATATGGGGGGTGGAGCCGTCTGCTATTCCGGGCAAAGGCGTCTCCGCCTACGAAATGCTGGAGCTTGCCGATCAAGGGAAACTGCGAATGTTGTTCGTGATGGGCTCGAATCCGGTCGTATCGAACCCGAATATTCCGCTCGTGCGGCGTGCGTTGGAAGGGCTTGAGATGCTGATCGTTGCCGATCTGTTTCTGTCAGAAACGGCGCGGATGGCGGATATCGTACTGCCGGTTGCCTCTTTTCTGGAAAATACCGGCACGCTGACGAATTTGGAAGGTCGTGTATTGCTGCGTGAAGCGGTGATGGAGCCGCCTGGCGAAGCGCGGCAAGATTGGTCGATTTTGCACGCGCTTGCGGAGCGACTAGGTACAGGGCGTTATTTTGCCTTCGAGTCGTCCGAGCACATTTTTGACGAGTTGCGCCTTGCCAGCCGTGGCGGTCTTGCCGACTATTCTGGCATTACGTATGAACGTTTACGTCAGGAGGAAGGCATTTATTGGCCATGTCCGGATGAACAGCATGCTGGCACACCGACGATGTTCCAGCAACGGTTCGCCCATGATGATGGTAAAGCGCTGTTCACTTCACTGCCGCACCGATATGTGCGCGAGCAGCCGTCCGCAGAGCGTCCGTTACTGCTTACGAACGGGCGCGTGCTGTCCCATTACTTAACCGGCGTGCAAACTCGCCGCAGTCCCACGCTCGCTGCGCGCGAGCTGCAAAACTTTGTGGAAATTCACCCGTTAACTGCCAAACGGTATCATCTTAAAGACGGACAATGGGCAGAAATTCAATCCGCCCAAGGACGACTTGTCGTGCGTTGCCGTGTGAGCGAGCAGATTCGAACCGATACATTATTCGTCCCGATGCACTGGGGCGGCAAACAAAATGTAAACGAGGCAACCCCACCGGAACTCGATCCATTTTGCAAAATGCCGGGCTTTAAATTCACTCCAGTCACCGTCCGTCCGTGGCAACCGGAACATTCGCCACAGCTGTAAATCACTTGTTTATAGTCTTACAACCTTATATATCGTGCAATGATGTAATCTGCCAGCAGACCGATTCATAACAATCGGTCTGTTTTTTGATGCCGTTTTTTGCAGAACACTTAGTGCAAATGGCAAAAAGAAAAATTTGCTGCTTGCACGCATACCGATGTACGCCCATACTTGCTTCAGCTCGGCAAACAAACGAAAGGGACAAGTGCTCTCCTCTCCACGGTTAGCGATTTTTACACACGAAGTCCGAAGTCAGTCTAAACAGGGTTGCGCAATAAACGCATCGTCTAGCTCCCCGCTTGACGGTTTCGATCTATGAGTTGTAGTCATCCATACTCATTTCCTGTATGCTAAATACAACCACAAAAGTTATAGCGCTTTAACATTTAAATTGTCATAGTTGTGTAGCTGTACAGCCAGCTATACACTATGCACTCATTCAGGAGGAACCTACATGATGAACATTCGCAGTGTACATATCGACGAATTGCCACTGGCGGCGGAGCTGACAAACAACGTTTTTTGCGAAACAGGTGAGCGTTATATGGGAACTTCATTTCCTACACTGTTTCGTCCGGGTATGAGCCATTCCTACGGCGCTTTTAACGATAACGGACAACTCGTTTCTTTTATGGGGTTAGTGCCTGTAAACATCGTTGTCGGCTCGCAACGGATCAGTGCTTTTTCGATTGGCGCAGTATGCACGCATCCGGATTACCGTGGACAGCGGCTAGCTGGACAATTATTGGAACGATGCCGACAACATGCGATTGCAGCAGGCGCTTCCATGATGTTTATTTCCGGCGATCGCTCTCTGTATACGCGTGCAGGCAGTCAGTTTTTTGGACATATGCATAGCGTTACTTTGACACACAAGCACGCATTAAGCGAGCCGTCTGACTTGTGGGAGCTGCGTGAAATGGAGTCATGTGATCTGTTTGCTGTACATGCGCTACTTCAGCGTCCAACTGCCCATGTAGAGCTAAGTATTGGCGAAATGCAGCAAATGCTCGCTGCCCAAGCGATGGCACATGTGAATCAACAACAGCAACACGTACTCGTCGCCGCTACGCCTAATGGCATCGCCGGTGTAGCGATTTTATCTATTCCTCCTTTCTATGATGTGAATAACAATAATGGAGATACAACAACTACATTAGCACCACTCCATGCAACCGATCGTGCTGGCTCGGTCATCGAATGCGCAGGCAGACCGGATGCTGTGCGCGAACTATGGCTGGAAGCGATTCGTCGCTACAGTCTGTCTACCCTTACGGTTACGATCCCGTGGCAGGAGCAATCATTGTTGGCAGAAGCACAGGCTACCGGAGCCGTCTGCACTACCAGCCGTAACGGCGGTACAGTTATGATCGTAAACGGCGGTGCACTGCTCGCGCAAACCGGGTTATTGGATGATCTGAACGATGAGGCGACTGTACATGTCGCGGTGCACGAGCAAAGTTGCTACACCGTGCATACTCCGACAAACGAGTATACGCTTGCCGATGATGCCGAGCTGTGCGCGCTATTGTTCGATCCGCAAGCCGATATAGCTGTCGCTCAAACCGAAACGTTCCCGACGGTGCCGCTACCTTATATGTATGGGTTGTATTTTATTTAACGTCTACTTACAAATTGCATGATAGTCCACCATCTCATTTACAGGTTACAGCTAACAAGTAGCATCGCAAAAGAGCGATCGAACACTCGATTGCTCTTTTGTGCGTAAAATAGCATAACTTTTAATAATCACAACCAGCTTCATAGCCAATCCCAGCTTGCTCGCTATCGTTATAATGAATCCTTTACGATCTTAAGCAAGCCGAATCAACATCTGTTAAACGTATAGATGTCCTCATCATTTTAAAATATAAAATAACGGTTCATTGCGCAATTTCGCTTTGCGTTCTTCACCTAATTACCTATTCACTACTTCTTTTCCCTCACCTTACAAATACACAATATCCCGTCTGAAATCAAAGTGTATATTTTGACATAACGAAGCTATAATAACAGTGAAAGCATCACTACGTTTCTGGTTAAAACAATAATAGTGTAACAAAGCAACTGATTAAGCTGCGTAAAGAAGGAAGGAATGTCCATGACAAAAGACCGGAGCATTTTGACGGACTATGTGCGGGAGCACTGGTACTACTATTTGCTGGCTGTCGTTCTGATCATCGCTTCCAATATCGCACAGGCTGCTTTGCCGCGAGTGCTGGGGCAGTTTACCGATGCACTAGTGGCGGGGGGTATCCGCTACGATATGATCGTGCGTTACAGTCTGATTTTGGCGGGGATTGGCATTGCCTACAACGTATTGTTTGGTGCCGGGCAATTTTCGGTCATGCGGCTCGGGCGGAAATTCGAGTTTGCGATGCGACAAAGTCTGTTCCGCAAATTTTCCACGCTAAGCGAGCACTATTTCTCCAGACAGGGCACGGGCAAGCTGCTTAGCTCGATGACGAACGATGTTACCTCTGTACGTGAATCGATCTCCAACGGTGTGACGATGACGACCAATGCGGTATTTCTGTTTCTGTCCTGTGTGGTAATGATGCTGCTCAGCCATATTCCGCTACATTTGATCATCGTCTGTATTATCCCGATGATCGCAATCCCTTTTCTCGTCGTTTATTTCGGCCCACGCATTCGCACACGTTCGATGAATGTGCAGGAATCGCTGGCGGTCATGACCGATTCGGCGGAAGAACAACTGCGCGGCATACGTGTCACCAAAACATTTGCGATCGAGCCGACCGCACGCGAACGCTTTGGCAGCACGGTCGATCAGATTAAAAACAATCAACTCCACCTCGTACGCATGTCTTCGCTGTTTCAGGCAGCCGTACCGTTTCTCGGTGCACTGTCGCTCGTTATCTCATTGCTGTATGGCGGCTATTTGGCGATACAGGGCAGTATTACGATCGGTAATTTTATCGCGTTAACCCTTTACTTGCGCATTATGTCAGGCCCGTTACAGCAAATTGGTAACGTGATCAATATGATGCAGCGCTCCGGCGCTTCACTAGATCGGGTCAATCGCTTGCTAAGCGAGCAGCCGGACATTCAAGATGCCGAGCATGCAGAGCCGCTGGCAGCGTCGCCTGATCTGGAACTACAACAGCTTTCGTTTACGTATCCAGGCAGCGAACGTCCAGCGCTACAAAATATTAATTTGCATATCGCCAGCGGACAAACGCTCGGGATCGTTGGCAAAACAGGCAGCGGCAAAACAACGCTCGTCAAGCTGCTGCTGCGCATTTACGATCCGCCGCCAGGCACCGTACTACTCGGTGGCACCGATGTACGCGACATTTCGATCAATAGCCTGCGTTCACGCATCGCTTATGTGCCGCAGGACGGCTTTTTGTTCAGCACAACGATTCGCGACAATATCGCCTTTAGCGACCGTAGCATTCCATTGGAAAAAGTGGAAAATCATGCGCGCCAGGCGATGATTTATGAGCCAATTGTACGTTTTCCCGATAAATTCGATACACGGCTAGGCGAACGCGGCGTTACATTATCCGGTGGACAGCGTCAGCGCACAAGCCTTGCACGTGGTCTTGCCAAAACTGGGCCGATCCTCATTCTCGATGATAGTATGAGCGCGGTTGATGCGGTAACGGAGACCGGTATACTTGCCAATCTAGTACAGGAACGCAAGCAGCGCACGACGCTGATCATTTCGCACCGCATTAGCGCTGTCAAACAGGCAGATCACATTATCGTGCTGGATGAAGGGCGAATCGTTGAGCACGGTACACACGAGCAATTGTTGGAACAACGGGGCATCTATGCATCTATGTACCAGCTACAGGAAGAAGGGTTGTACTATGAATGAGTCCCGCACCAATGACAACCGGCGCAAACTGTTGACCGCTGCGTCGGACGGTTCGGCGGCACAACAGACAAAACGACGGCATTCCGATCAACAGCAGGCTGCCGATCGGAATGGGCAAGACCAGGGCAACAGCAATAACGAACCGCACGACAAACCGCCTTCGAAGCCCAATACGCCTCCTCCTTCGCGCTATGAAGCATTGCGCGCAATTATGCAATATGCGCGTCCGCATAAGCTGACGTTTATCGGACTGTTTTTTACGACGATGCTGGCGATTGCTGCCGATCTGTTGCAGCCATATTTGGTCAGTATCGTGATCGACGATCATATTGCGGTCGGCAAGAGTGGGCTGGCGTTTCTGATCGGTATGGCGCTGATTTATTTGGGGCTGGCGATTATTAGTCTAATCTTCACCTATGTACAGAGCAATCTGCTGCAATATGCCGGGCAGCATATCGTTGCCAGCATCCGTAAAGATTTGTTTGCCCATATTTCCAAACTGTCGATGAGCTTTTTCGATCGTTCTAGCAGCGGCGGGCTAGTGACCAATGTATCGAGCGACACCGAGACGATTAGCCAGTTTTTCACGCAAGTGCTGCTCAGCCTTATTCGTGACGGGATGATGGTGTTGTTTATCATTTATTTTATGTTCCGACTCGATGCAACGCTTGCCTGGTATTCGATGATCACGTTGCCGATTATCGCAACATTGGCGATTTTGTTTCGTAAACGGCTGCGTGAAGTGTACCAGCTCGCTCGTAGCCGACTGTCCCGCCTAGTCGCTTTTACAGCGGAAAATTTGTCGGGCATGGGACTGATCCAAATTTTCCATCAAGAAAAGGAGCAGACACGCCGTTTTACCGAATTTAATAGCGATTACTGGGAAGCGAATGTGCAGCAACTCAAATCGAATGTGCTGTTCAACCGTACGTTTGATGTGCTCGGCAACATTGCGCTCGTGCTGATGGTATGGCTCGGTGGGGTCGCTGTCTTTAATCGGCAAATGGAAGTCGGTGTACTGTACGCATTTATTAGCTATATCCGCCAGTTTTTTCAGCCGATTAACCAGATTACGATGCAGTGGAATACATTTCAATCGACGATCGTGTCGATGGATCGCATATGGCGTATTTTGCGTTTACAGCCGGAAATCGCTGATCCAGCGCCGGATGAAGCTAAATTACTCAAACCGGAGCATGTACGCGGCAAAGTTGATTTTAACCGAATTACGTTTGGTTATGAGCCAGGGCAACCGGTACTGACCGAGCTTGATCTGCATATCCGTCCGGGCGAAATGATCGGTGTTGTCGGTACGACAGGTGCTGGCAAAAGTACATTGATCTCGCTGCTCAATCGCTTTTACGATGTATGGGAAGGTTCGGTGACGATCGATGATATCGATCTGCGCCGCATCCCGCAGCCGCAATTGCACCGCGTCGTTGGTTTGATTCAGCAGGAGCCGTTTCTATTTTCCGGTTCGATTATCGATAATGTGCGGATGTTCCAATCCGATATTAGCCGTGAACAGGTGATGGAAGCATGTCGTTTTGTCGGTGCGCATGAGATGATCGAACGGCTGCCACAGCAGTATGATACATTACTATCGGAGCGCGGCAGTGGTTTGTCGGCAGGGGAACGGCAATTGATTTCGTTTGCCCGGATTGTCGTGTTCCGACCGAAAGTGCTTATTTTGGATGAAGCGACCGCTAATCTCGATTCTCATACCGAGCAGCTTGTACAGCAAGCATTGCAAACCGTCTCACGTGGCCGTACGACGATCGTTATCGCCCACCGCCTATCGACGATTATGCATGCGGATCGCATTCTCGTGATGGAGCATGGCAAGATTGTCGAGCAAGGCACACATGCGAAACTGCTGGCACAGGGCGGGATTTATGCCGAACTGTATCGCCATGCACGTCATGGATCCGATACGGCAGCCGAAGCGTAGCTACAATAGGTAACAGCAGCTGCACTTGCCATCAACGATTAAACGAATACAATGCAACCCAATCCAGCTAATGAGCAAAGCCTGCTGCTTCCGTCTTTTCCCATACCGGGAGGTGAAGTAGCAGGCTTTATTAGGTTGGACATTTTGCATCATATACCGTTATTCCAACCGCCTGGTCGGTGTCGACTCGCTCTTGCATAGTTAAACGGATCAGCTTATTTGCGCAGTGTGCCAGTTACCGTTTTATTCAAGCCGTTAACGACCGTTTCAACTAGATTAGGATTGGTTGCAGTTCCTGTTGTCGTTGTGCTTGTAGTCGGTGCCGGGCTGCTCGCTGCCGTCGTGCTTGTAGTCGGTGCCGGGCTGCTCGTTGTCGTCGTGCTTGTAGTTGATGTCGGGCTGCTCGCTGTTGTTGTGCTTGTAGTCGGTGCCGGGCTGCTCGTTGTCGTCGTGCTTGTAGTTGATGTCGGGCTGCTCGCTGTTGTTGTGCTTGTAGTCGGTGCCGGGCTGCTGACTGTCGTTGTGCTTGTAGTTGATGCCGGGCTGCTCGCTGTCGTCGTGCTTGTAGTTGATGTCGGGCTGCTCGCTGTCGTTGTGCTCGTAGTCGGTGCCGGGCTGCTCGCTGTTGTCGTGCTCGTAGTCGGTGCCGGGCTGCTCGCTGTCGTTGTGCTCGTAGTCGGTGCCGGGCTGCTCGCTGTTGTCGTGCTCGTAGTCGGTGCCGGGCTGCTCGCTGTCGTGGTGGCTGGAGCAGTCGTGCTTGCTACTGGCGTTGTTACGCTGCTACCGTCTGTCGTCGTACCTGTACTGGTGGTAGAGCTGGAAACGGATGGGCTTGTAGTCGGGCTGCTTGTGCCGATTGGCGTTCCCGTTGTTGGTACCGAAGTGGACACAGGTGCAGAGCTGCTAACCGCTGCCGGAGCGGTTGTATAATTTGTCGTTATCCCGCTCGTATTTGTACCCGATAGTGGTGCGGTTGGCGTACTGTCTGCTACAGCGGCTGGCTGCGCTGGTATTCCTGTATAGGTTGTACCTGTATTGGAAGTCGCCGCTGAACTAGTCGGCTGCTTCACCATGCTTCCCTGTACGCCATCGGCTGGATAATTCACTGTACCTTTATAAATGATCGAATTGGCGGATTTGGTCGTCTCGGCTGGCTGACCGACGCCCATTTGCTCTGCCATCTTTTTGCCATAGGTCATTTCTACATATTTATCGTACGATTGCTTGCTCATTTCCAGCTTCATCTGATGCAGTTTAGACGATACGGTTAACTGTTGCTCGGTTTGGTCGACTTGAAAGCCTTTTTTCATCAGACCACGTACCGTTTCATCAAAGTTTTCTTTCGTCAACGCGATACCATGCTGCTGCCCGATCTGCAAAAACCCTTGCCCGTTCAGCGTTTGCTGCATCTGTTCGCTCACATGATCCGTTTTTTTCTGCTGACGCTCATACAGCTTATCCAGTTCATTATCACGTTGCTCTTTGTCGTTCATTTCCTGTTTGTATTTTTGCTTGTCTTCCAGCTTTTGTTCCGCTGGAGTTTTGGTGGCGGTGGAACTGGCAGAATTGGAAGTCAAGGCGGTCGAATCGGAATTGTTTTGCTGCCGACTTTGCCCTGCTGCATACGATGTGTATGCACTGGAAAATGCTTGATACGTAGTTGCTGTAATATTCATCGTGGCTCGCTCCTCACATGATGGACTGTTAAGCGGGTTGGCTAAACTACAGAGAAGTTAACAGAACGAGGTATGTTATCGTTTTTATTATCAATTATACATTAAAGGAATAATATACCATATTTATTGGTTATAATTTACTATTTATCCATTTATCTAGCAAGGGACTATTTTCCTAATAAAACAATTTTTAAACGAGCCGTATTCGTATTTATTATTGCGTTGTTAGATGATTTTTGCACTCGTCATACATTTTTATTTATTGCCTTTATGCCTGAACATGCAAAAAAAGCCTGCTCCCTTAAATCGGAAACAGACCTTATTGAGCAAGCATTAATTTGTAGTAACTAAGGCATAACGATACTACCACTTCCAGTTGAAAGGGTATTTGTATGTTCAGAACAATACCTATATGATCAATGACGTTATTTACGACGATTGTGATTGTGCATACACGGACTGCACGTATTGCTTGTAGGAATCTTTGCTAATTTCGAGCTTAAGCTGATGCACTTTGGAAGAAATGGTCATCCGTTCTTCGTCCGCGCTGACTTGAAAGCCGCGATTAATCAAACCTTTGATCGTTTCCTCATAATTGTCCTTCGTAATTGCCATATGCGTGCCTTCGCCAAGCTTGCTGTAAATGCTGTCAATTAACACATCATGGGTCGCTTTACTGCTGCCTTTTTGATGTTCCTGTCTTTTGTCGAACAGTGTGTTCAGGTCTTTTTGACGTATTTCTTTGTCTTTGTCTTCCTTTTTGTAATCTTCTTTCTTTTGCAGCTTTTGTTCTTCTGTCAGCATATCGCTCTGCTTTTGCTCTTGCAGCTTCTGGTCTTTGAGCTTTTGTTCTTTGGCTTTGTCTGCCTGTACTTGTTGCGGATTTTCGCTGTCCTGCTGCTTTTTAGTGCCATTTGGATCGTTAGGATCAGTCGTGTTGTTCGGATTACTGTTGTTGGCAGCGTAATTTTGCAGATTGCCAGTGGATGCATAACCAGGGCTTAAACTAATATTCATCTGTAATCTTCCTTTCTTACGAAATGAACAGGGCCCTGCGTTTAATCGCGCTGGATAATTCCAGGATTGAAGTGCAAGTAAATGATGTCAGACGACAACGTCACCCTGATGTCCTAGTAAAAATTTACTATTTTACTATACGATAGACAAGGGTATTTAGACCTATTAAATACACAAGTTAATTAGCTTACATATGCACAATCATGAAAAAAAAAGCTCGGAAACCGCATCACAGATGGGCAATCCGAGCTTTAATCACATATCATACACCAATGATGATATATGTCGTATTTTGACGAATATGATATAGAATGCATTTTATAATGGTTGAGCCGATGAGCGTGCCGCCTGCTGATGCAGCCAATAACGCACACGTTGCAGCACCTCTTGCATTTGTAGTGGCTTGCTCATATAATCGGTTGCGCCTGCTTGAACACTTTTCTCGCGATCTTCTTTCATCGCTTTGGCTGTTAGTACAATGATCGGCACCTCGCTGTAACCGTACAGATTACGCACCGTTTTCATCGTTTCGTATCCGTCCAGCTCCGGCATCATAATATCCATCAAAATTAGGTCAATATGCTGATCCATATGCAAAATTTCCAGCGCATCACGTCCATTTTGCGAGATCACGATATTCATATTGTAACGCTCCAACATACTCGTCAACGCATATACATTACGAATATCATCATCCACAATCAGAATTTTTTTGTCGCTCAAAATATCGGTTCCGCCCGGCTGAGACGACAATGTAGGCTCGAATGAAGTCTGCTGTTGACCGAGCGCGGCAAACGCGGATCGTTTGGACTGATCGTTTGTAAACAGCTCGGGCTCGGACAAACCACTATACTCATAGTTGTCCACTGACGAAACCGTGCCTTCGTCCATAAATACGGTTCGATTCAGATGCAGCGATTCATTCATATCGAATAGGGCATGTTCAGAATGCGGATCGGTCACCATACACGGAATATAAAATGTGAAAATGCTGCCTTCGCCATATTTACTTTCCAGATGAATCGTACCGCCTAACAGATTGGCAAGCTGTGACGAAATCGACAGACCAAGCCCTGTTCCGCCATATTTACGCGCTGTTGCTCCATCCGCCTGCCGGAACGCCTCAAAGATCAGATCGCGATTTTCGGCGGTGATACCAATCCCTGTATCACTGACGCTAAAAGCGAGCATCGGCTGTGTGCTTTCATAGCTGTTTGTCTGCACATGATTTACTTTTTGTACTTGTAATGTGACACCGCCGGTCTGCGTAAATTTGAACGCATTGGACAGCAGATTGCGCAGCACTTGCTGAATGCGCATCTCGTCCGAATAGACCAGTTCCGGCACATTATCCTCCACGTCCACTTTGAAAAACAGTTCACGCTGCGCTGCCGTTTCACGGAAGCTGCGCTCCATCTGCTCCACCATCGCTTCGACGCTGATCGGATTAATTTCGATCTGCATTTTGCCAGCTTCCACTTTGGACAGATCAAGAATATCGTTAATCAAATTAAGCAGGTCTTTACCGGACGAATGAATGATCGACGCATATTCCTGCTCTTTGGCAGTCAAATTGCCATTCCCATTTTCCGATAAAATCTGGGACAAAATAAGCATACTGTTTAGCGGTGTTCGCAGCTCATGCGACATATTCGCTAGGAACTCCGATTTGTAGCGCGAGCTGACTTGTAATTGCTGCGCGTATTTGTCCAACTCAATCGCTGTGCTCTCTGCCGACATTTTGCCATGCTCCAGACGTTCGTTTAACATTTGCAGTTCTTCGGTTTGCATTTGCAGTTCTTCCGTCTGTGCTTGCAATTCTTCCGATTGTACTTGCAATTCCTCAGACTGCACTTGCAGCTCATGGTTGAGCGATTGTGATTCACGATAGAGCTGCTCCACTTCCATTCGCGTCATCACTGAATGCATCGTGACCGCGAAAATATCGAGCAACTCCTGAAATAGCGATTTTTGCTGCTCGGTTAGCGGCTGCAATAATGCAAACTCAACCGCTGCGATTACACGCCCTTCAAATATAATCGGTGCCGCCACCATCGCTTGCAGTTCAGCATGTCCAAGACCGGAACAAATCGTCCGCACATAGCCTTGTGGCAACGGATGCAATTCCAACATACGGCGTTCCATAATCGCTTGCCCGGTCAATCCTTCGCCCTGTTGCAGCTTAATCACGCCAAGCTCGGCTTCCGTATCCGAAGCGGCAAATGAAGCGGACTTGATCCAATCGCCCTCGACACTTTTCAAATACGTCACTCCATACGGGATGCCAAACCATTTATTACCTTTGGTCAGCAATACGGAACATAAGCTGTTCACATCGGTCGCTTCCTGAAAACGTGTCGCTGCCTGCGCGATCTGATCTTTGACCCAGTTGTCATACTGCACATGATCCAGCAACTGATTAGCGGCTTCCGCCAGCTCACCGACTTCATCGCGTGATGTAACGTCCAAACGTGTTCTTAAGTTGCCGCCGGTAGCGATACCACGCAGCGTGTCGCTCACATCGCGAATCGTGCCGACAATCTGGCGTGCGATCAGCAAGGCGATAATGATCGAGATCACACCGAGCAATATCCAGACCGCAATCATCATTACCAACATACGTTCATTGCCCTGTGCTGCCGCTTCAATGCGCGCATTGGTGAGCGCCTTCTCGCCGCTGCGAAACGCATCCATTTCCTGACGTAGCTGATCCATCTGTTGCTTGCCCGGATCGCTGGCATAAAAGCGGCGTATGCCCGCTTCATCGCCACGCTGCTTCAGCGCAATGACAGGTGCTCCCGCATCGCGAATCCAATTTGCGATGCCGGCGCGAATCGTTTGCAAATTGCGCTGTTGCAGCTCATTGCCGCCAACAAGCGAGTACAGTTCATTGTAATCGCTCTCCCAATGGGAAAGGGCTTCTTCATACGGCTCCAAATAGCTTTCTTCACCGGTCAGGACGAAACCGCGTTGTCCGGTTTCCATATCCAGCACATGCTTTTCCAGCACATTGGTTAAGTTATGCACTTCCAAATCATGATCATTGATGTATCGGCTTTCCTGCTCTAACTGGTTCATACGACCTGACATCATCGTCAGCACAATGCCAAGACAGACAATGATCACGATATACCCGGCTACAATTTTAGTGCGTATTCCAAACTTTGCACCTTTTAGCACCAAAAGCCCTCCAGTATATAGTTAAATGCCAACATTTTAATTGGTATCGCTGCACAAATCTTTTCCTTGCAGTTCGTGTTTAACATGCGCCAACACGGGCAATTATTTATTTGGGCTACCCACTATTTTACTTTAAATTATTCGGTTTGCAAACGCACAAACAGCGAATCGATACACAAATGTTTCAACTCATACCGGAGCGCAATTTCAGTCGTGCGCGGTATTCCTGCGGCGTAATCCCTTCCAGTTCACGAAACACGCGGGAGAAGTGGCGGCTGTTTTCCAAGCCGACCTGTTCACCGATTTCGCTCAACCGATACGACGATTGCACGAGCAATTCCTTCGCACGCTCGATCCGTAGCTTTTTCAAATACACAACAAAATTTTCACCCGTATACGCCTTAAACGCCTCGCTAAAATACGAATAGTTTAGCGACACATGGTTGCTGACCGTCGCCATATTAAGCGGACGCGCATAATGACGGTGCAAATACGCCACCGCCTCTTTGAGTCGATGATGCTCGCTATGCACTTGACGCAACTGACCGATATAATCGTCCAGACAGAGCAAAAGCCGTTCCAGATCGCGGCAATAATCGTGAAAATACCGGTAATGCTCCAAGCTGCACACGCGTCGATATAGGCGCAACACTTCGATCGATGCTTCGCCAAAATGCCGAAACACCTCATCTAGCACCCCCTCATTAATAAGCCGCACCGTACGCCGTACCGCTGCCAGACTACGCATACTTGTGCCGGACAGTCGGAACAGCTGATGTACGATGTCGCTAATTTCATCGCTGCGTCCGGTACCGAGCAAATTGCCGAGTCTGCGCACATTGTCTTCAAGCTGTGACTGCGAAAGTTCCTCCTCATCTTCCTGCAGCAGTGGTTCGCTTAACACATACATACCCGGGCAAAAGAAACCGTACGTCAGCGCCCGACATGCTTGTCCATAAGCGGTTTGCAATTCAGTACGATCTACTGCGGCATCACTAATGCCCGCCCACAAACCGGACACCTCACGCCGTGCCGCCGCTTGTGCTAACGCTTGCAGCCTAACTAAACCAGCCTGAGCAATAATCCATACGCGCCGCCCTTGCCGATCAAGCCATTGCAGCTCATATCGATCCGGCTCGCCATCCGCAAGCTGTTCGAGCAGCAGATCAAGCTCCTGCACAGGCACCGGTTGCCCATCTGCCGTCACACCGTTCCACACACAGACGATGTACGACTGCGGTAGCGTCAACCATGTGCACGACGCCAGCTCACGTTTTGCTTCGTCTGTCGGTGCTTCCAGCCAGCGGGACAATTGCTCCTGCTGCCATTGACGTCGATAATGATCGGCATCTTCCAGCCGACGGGATAGTGATTGCTTGCGCAGCAGTTCCTGTTCGAGACTACCAAGCGCTGCAAACAGATCATCGCGCCGAATCGGTTTCAGCAAATATTCGCGCACCTGATAACGGATCGCTACCTTCGCATATTCAAAATCATCATGCCCACTTAGCACGATCACCTCCGGCTGTTGTAACAACTCATCGCCTGCACGCAGTCGTTCCAGCATCGCCATCCCGTCCATTACCGGCATCCGAATATCGGTAATGATAATGTCGGCTGGCGTATGGTGCAGCAATTCCAGCCCTTCCTCGCCGTGCCGGGCACAGCGGATCATATAGCGTCCCGGGAACTGACGCTCGATCATAACTTGCAGCCCCTGCCGGATATTTTTTTCATCATCAACAATTAGCAGTTGTTTCATGCCGGATGTCTCCTCCTGCCAACATAATTTTGGGCAGACATAGCGATACTTCGGTGCCTTCGCCTGCGCTACTGTGTATGTGCAATCCGTATAGATTACCAAAAAAAAGCCTGATGCGCTGCTGCACATTTAACAGTCCATAGCCGCTATGCGCTGCTGAATCAGAACGCGTAACCGTCCGTTGTGGCGATAATTCCGCTGTGCCTGCGGACGCTTGCTGCAATCGTTCATTCAAGCTTGCTACTACCGCAGGCGCTATCCCTTGTCCATTATCCCGAATGACAATCCGCACGCTCCGCTCCCCTTCGTCCACTGCACGAATATGCAGCCAACGCTCTCCTTGTTCCTCTGTCCAGCCATGCTTAAACGCGTTTTCGACAATCGGTTGCAGCGACATTTTGAGCAGTTCCAATTCGGCGTAGGCGGGCGGAAGCTCGATGTTCAGCCGTACCGGTTCATCAAACCGGATATTCATCACTTCGATATAATTGCGAATATGGCGCAGCTCCTGACCGAGTGTCACATATTCGCCCTCCCATTTGAAGTTATAACGCATCATCCCGCCAAGCGATGTGAGCGCATCGGAAATTTGGCGCTGATCTTCGATTTCAGCAAGCATTTTAATATTTTCCAGCGTGTTGTACAGAAAATGGGCATCGATCTGACTGTACAGCGTCCGTAGCTCTGCTTCCTTCATTAATGCCTGCTTGCGTACCGCCTGCGCGATCAGTTCATTAATCGTGCCGCTCATCCGGTTAAAATGATAGGCTAACTCGCCCACTTCACCGCCTTCGATTTGCACCATTGGCGGCAATTCCCCTCTGCGCATCTGTTTCATCGCTTGCGTTAGTTTGCGCAAATTTTTGAGAATAAGCGAATTCGCTACATACGTAATGAGCGATACTAACACGATAAACGCGACCGTTGTGGCAATGATCAAATTGCGCGCTCGCCCGGTATCCTGCAACATTTTTTCTAATGATACGACCTGCACAAGCTGCGCGCCGAGTCGTGCAAGCGGCAGATGGGTGACCAAATACGTTTGCCCATCAGCGCGATATTGCATGGATGAAGCGCTTAACCCGGACTCACTTAGCAATCTGTTCGCCAGCCGTGTGTAACGATCCGCTGCTATCGGGGACGATACATTGCCGCCGCCTGCATCAAGCAGCAACATCCGCGCGCTGTCTTCCTGACTTTTGCCAAATGTTTGCGGTGCCAGATCAGCAAGCCGCATATCGACTTGAATAACGCCAGCATGATGACCGCGTGGCAATTCCAATTCACGCAACAGCGACAGCTTCGGCGGGTCAGGCTCTAATGGACGAATACTATCGCTGCGCTCACGCGTCAGATCAGCACGCTGCATAAACCAAGCTTCCCGATCACCCAACCCGTGTACAGCACTATACCACGGCGCATCTTTAATCCGACTTTCATGCAAAATAATCGGCCAAATTTCATACGTTTTCGAACTGTTACTATATAGCCGCAAATGCAAAATTGACGGATTGTTAATTCCAATCTGCGCAAGACGAGCATACGAATTTTCGTTAAACTCAATCAATTCGGCGGTCGGTTTATCCTGATTTTCCGTCAAATATTGAATGACCGCTTTGTCTGATACAGCAAGCTGTGCCGCCCGCTCCATCGTCTCCAGTTGCGTCAAGATCGTCTGTTGTTCATTTTGCAGCGTATCCATACTTTTAAGCCGTGTATCTTGTATATACGTCGTATTAATCTGCTGATATGAATAATACGAAATCGCCACCGTCGGCAATAAAATAACGATAATGTACGCAGCAATGAGCCGACTTTGCAGCGGCAATCCATTTAAACGCCGCCATAGACCGCGGATATCGTTTGGCAATCGTTTCAAACGCATAGCTTCCTTCCTCCTAAAAAATGAGAGCATAATAACGGTAAACTATAATTCTATCCACCAACCAAGTTGCAAGTACCGACGGATCGACTGCGATCTGCATTTATCCACTCCGATGCTATTTTGGATTGGGCGTGATCATGTTCTGAAGCGATTTGTGCATATACCAACCCATGTTATAATTGTCCACCTTTAAAAGCGCTTACATAATTATCTTCATTGTACCGCAATCAGGCGGCTGTTTTTCAAGACAATTTAAACATTTTTTGGTTATTTTCATAGTAATTGATAATAAAATCGCGCAAGCTTTGTGCCGCCGGGGACAGCAACTTGTTTTTTGCCCAAAATAAGCTCACCGAGTACGTTGGAGAAACGCCCGCAATACGTACATAATGCAAATTGAACTGCCGACAGACGGAGATCGGTAGCAACGCCACCCCTTGATTAATACCGATAATTTCAGTCAACAAATACGAATCCACCTCAAACACCGTATTAGGCACAAATCCAAACTGCTCGCACACTTTCCGCATAAATTCGCTGTATTCTTTATTGTCGGCAATCGAAATAAACGGTTCATGCGTCATCTCGGCAAGCGACAATTCCGGCTGCTCGGCATAACGATGATTGGCAGGCACAACGAGTACGATATCCTCATCGATCAGCAGACAGCTTTCAATTTCTTCATCATCTGTATATTGACTAGCAATGCCCAAATCGATCTCACCTTGTTTAAGACTGGCGATAATATCAGTGCGCATTTTGATGCCTTGATGGACTTTAGCATCCGGATAGTGCCCAATATATTCGGTAATCAGCTTCGACAGAAAGCGCGGATTGGAGATGAGAATTTTAATCGTATTGGATACTAGCTGCTGCTGAACTTGCAGTTCACGCTCAGCATTGTCCAGCTCGATAAAAATCCGGTTCACATGTTTAAGCAAAATATGCCCGGACGGGCTTAATTGAATATTGCGTCCTTTACGAACGAACAGCTCGGTGCCAAGCTCATCTTCCAACCGTTTGATCGTTAAGCTTAAAGAAGGCTGGGCGATATGCAGTTGGTGGGCAGCTTTGGACATATGCTCCATATAAGCGACCGTTTGAAAATATTTAAGCTGTAACAGTTCCATCGATTCATCCCCTTTGATTTATTATGATAAATGTATATATACTTTATGATGTATTGGAATATATGTAAATAAAGACGTAAAATATCCGTATACAAACATAAACTATACTACCTAGCACTTAAAATACGGATCAGTGAAAGGAAGGATGTACGATGAAGATCGATATTAACAATCTGTTCCACAATTTCAACACACCGCTCACTGCACCAGCTTATCCTGTTCCGAACTATAAATTTGTGAATCGTGAATATTTAAATATTGTGTATCGCACCGATCTGGCAGCGCTGCGTGCTGCTGTACCGGAGCCGCTCGAAATTACCGACCCACTCGTCAAATTTGAAGTGATGTGGATGCCGGATGTGTCCGGGCTGGGCGCATATACCGAAGCCGGTCAAGTGATCCCAGTGCAGTTTAACGGCGAACAAGGCGACTATGTGCATTCGATGTATGTGGATAATTTCCCCGCTATCGCCAGCGGACGCGAGTTAACCGCTTATCCGAAAAAGCTCGGTGCACCGAAGCTGTATATCGATTCCGATACACTTGTTGGCACACTCGACTATGGCAGCCTGCGCGTAGCGACAGCCACGATGGGCTTTAAACATATGGAAATGGATATAAAACAAGCCAAACAAGAAATTTGCCGCCCTACGTTTATGATCAAAATAATTCCTGATTATGAAGGCAATCTGCGCGTCTGTGATCTTATACGCACCCAGATCACCGATATTACCGTGAAAGGGGCATGGTCTGGCACGGCACGACTGCAATTGTTCGAACATGCGCTTGCCCCGCTTGCCGATTTGCCGGTGCGTGAAATCGTGTCTGCCTCGCATATTTTGACTGATTTGACACTTGCTCCCGCTGTACCGGTCTATAACTATTTGGAGCAAAAATAACACCATTCTACACAATAAAGGAGTGTATTAGGATGAGAATTGCTATTTTAGGCGCAGGCTCACTCGGAACGATCGTCGGCGCGTATTTAAGCGCTGGCGGTATGGATGTTGAATTAATCGATACGTATGAACAACATGTGCATGCGCTGAATGAGCATGGTGCCCAAGTCGTCGGCACGACCGAATTCACCGCTCCGGTCAAAGCGATTACGCCACAGCGCAAATCAGGCACGTACGATCTAGTATTGCTACTCACCAAACAATTGTACAATCAAGCCGTCCTGCAAGAGCTATTGCCATTTCTGCACGAGCAGAGCATCGTCTGTTCGCTGCAAAACGGCATCCCTGAGCAAAGTGTTGCCGCTATCATAGGCGCAGAACGCGTTATTGCCGGCTCCGTCGAATTTGGCGCTACCTTTATGGAGCCTAGTATATCCAAACTGACTACCGAATATACGCAATTTAAAAACTATGCTTTTCAAATTGGTGAGCTAAACGGAGCGCTTACCGACCGGATCGAGCAGGTCAAAGCTGTACTCGATCTCGTTGGCGGCACTCATGTATCCGACAATCTGGTCGGCACCAAATGGTCAAAACTGCTGATCAACAACGCTTTTAGCGGCTTATCGGCAGCATTAAACGGCGAATATGGACATATTTTGGATGATGAAACAGGCATCGTGAGCGCGGTGCATATCGCTGACGAGACGATCAAAGTCGGTCATGCGATCGGTGTACAATTTGCATCGATGGGCGGCTTTGATATCGCTTCATTGGAATTGCACAGCTCCGCCGATATTCCGGTACGCGTGCAAACACTGCGTACGATGATGCAACCATCCCGACTGCTGAAAGCGAGCATGCTGCAAGATTTGGAAAAGAAACGCAAAACGGAAATCCGCTACATTAACGGCGTCGTGCCGCAAATGGCAGCCGGTACAGGTATCCAGACACCGTTTAACGAACTTGTCGTACAGCTGGTGGAAGCGGCGGAAGCAAACCGTAGTGTGCCTGACTTTAATACAAATATCAAGCTGTTCCAGCAGTTAATTGCGCAAGAGACAATGGTGCAGTGAGCAGAGACAGAACATGATCACGTTATTGGTGTATGTAGCGGACGAATATGTCCAGTTCAGGCAGCTTGCCATAGCATATACTCCCTTGCTCATTACTTGCACTAACGCAGCAACGTAAACGAGTTGACCGATCAGTTAACGATACGTCATGTACTGGCGTAGTTGAGCGTTATCGTGCAATATAGTTAGCTTCTGGGCAGCATACAATAGTCGTGCGCTGACGTAGTCGATCATTATCTCGCAATATAGTCAGATTCTGGACAGCATACAGTAGTCGTGCGCTGACGTAGTCGATCATTATCTCGCAATATAGTCAGCTTCTGGGCAGCATACAGTAGTCGTGCGCTGGCGTAGTCGATCATTATCTCGTAATATAGTCCGCTTCTGGGCAGGCTACAATAGTCGTGCGCTGGCGTAGTCGATCATTATCGCTTACTGTATCCTCCCGTACTATAAACTGATGATCGATCTCATCATCGATTAGGTGCGCAGCATTCGTATACTCTCAAATAACAACCGCCGCTGACCGGAGCAAGTGCTCGGTCGGCGGCGGTTATTCGTGCTCGTATTGGCGTTTAGTTCAGTCGCTCATTCGTATTTTGCAATGCCACACAGCACAACGCATCACATTACGTTTAGATGATCATGCTAGACGCTGCCGGATATTCTGCCGGATATGATGAGGAGTCAGCTACCACAACGCTGCACATTCCATGCAGATTGTAACTGTTATCCCGTCACTGCTCACCTTTCAGCTTCGTCACATTTTTCTCATACTCTGCCTGACGATACGCCTGCACTTTGGCAAAGCCATACTCGTCCCGCTTGCTCACATAGTTTTGGAAAATCGTATCAAATTCACTGTCCGATGCAGCGAGCAATAGCTGTGGCAATGTTTTGCCCCATAACTGTTCGATCTTAGTATTAATGATGCCTTCCGGTGAATTGCCGGTCGGATCAAGCTGGTCAAACTCGGAGCGACTGACCGTTTTGCCTTTGGTCCAGTCTTCCATCTGTTTAAACGGTTCGACACTTTCCGGTTTCCATTGGTCGGTAATATTCGTATCCATCTCCATCCAATATTTATGGGAAGCACCGTATTTCGTATCAAATCCAGAGCGATCACTGTTCAGCAGCTTCAACACTTCCGGCTTAAACACCGGCTTGTTATCGACATTATCATACGTCACGCCCGGCTCGCCCATATACAGATCACGCTGTCCTTCTTCACTGATGATGTATTCAAGGAACCGAATCGCACGCGCTTTATCTTTCACATCTTTGGAAATGAGCGTCAGCGTCCAGCCTGAGATCACCGGGCCGCTCAATACCGGCGGATCAAGCTGCTCGTTGGCTGGGCCATCGACCGCGATATAGACGGAGTTTGGGTCTTTGGCATAGAGCGCATTTTGCTGGGCGCTAAAGTCGCTGCGCTGATACAACATTGCAAAATAACGTCCTTGCGCGATCTTTTCCTCCATTTGCGCCCGTTTGTCGATGAAAATATCTTTTGCCAGCAGCCCTTCTCCATTCGCCTGGCGCAATGTTTTAAGCCATTTTACATATTCCGGATCGGTTGTACGGTCATACAACTTGCCGTCCTTTTCCATCGGCACATTCAGGAAATTTTGCAAATAGCTTTCCAGCGAATAGTTGCCGTTCTCGGTAAATTCGTGTAACCCAAGCGGAATGAGCGGCTGTCCGTTCACTTGCGGAAATTTCTGCTTCGCCATCTCCAGCGCGTTCAAAAAGCCTTCCGGTGTGCGCATATCCGGCTTGCCAAGCGCTTCATACATATCTTTGCGTACGACGAATACTTGGTTGGACACATAGTTTTCGCCATATTTTTTAAAATCAGCCGGTGATGACGACGCATTCGGATAGCCGTACACATTGCCGTCCGGCTGCGTATACCATGCCAACTTGGCAGGATCGGTCACTTTGAAAAAGTACGGATCATATTGGTCTGCCAGCTCGTTCAGCGGTAGTACGAGCTTGCCTTCCATCATCTTTTTCACCGCATCTTCGCTCCAGGCGAGTGTAATAAAATCAGGCAATTTGCCGGAGGCGATCATCGTATTCAGCTTTTCATTTTCATTGCCTGCCGGGACGATAAAATTAATGTTGACGCCTGTTTTTTGGGTCACATATTGGCTCGTAATGTCTTTGCCCCAATCGGTGCCGGTATACCAAGAAAAGTTCATATACCAGTCAAATGTAATCGGAGACGTATCCACTTTCCAGCCTGGCTCATTAGCAGATGCCTGCTTGACCGGTGTCTCGTTTTCACTGGCGCTTTTACTGCCCCCGCCAAAATAGGAGCATGCTGTCGTCAGCGTTAACAGCCCTGCGATCAGCGCTGCCATTGCCGGTTTGCGCCAGGCGGTGGCATGTTTACTCGTTGTTCTGTCGATGTTGCGCATAAATTTTACCCCTTTCCATATTCGGTGTAGTCAGCCTATTACCTTGACCGAGATTAAATGGCTATATTCAACCTTTGATCGAACCGATCATCATCCCTTTGACAAAATACTTTTGCAAAAATGGATACACAAACACAATCGGCATCGTCGTCACTACCATCGTTGCCAGCTTGATCGACTGTGAAGTGACCGAGCGATTAATGCCGCCCGGCACCGCCGCTAACATCTGATTCGAACTCGACTCTGCCACTACGCGGTACAAATACGTCTGAATCGGCTGTAATGACGTATCGTTCATATAAATCATGCCGGTAAAATAGTCGTTCCACTGATACACACCGTGGAACAATCCAATCGTCGCCACAACCGGCATTGACACTGGCAATACGACCCGCAGGAAAATCGACCAGTCGTTCGCCCCATCAATCCGTGCCGCTTCTTCCAGCCCATCCGGTATTTCACGGAAAAAGGTCATAAAAATAATCAGATCAAAAAAGCTAAACATCGCCGGAATAATATACACCATAAAATTATCGAGCAACTGCAAATCCTTCATCAGCAAAAAAGTCGGAATCAACCCACCGCTGAAAAAGAGCGTAATCGTACCGATCCAAATATACAGCTTGCCGCCAATCAGATCACGCCGAGACAGCGCATACGCCACCATCGCGGTAAACAGCACATGAATGACCGTGCCAAGCAGCGTCTTGGCGACCGTAATCCACATCGCCTGCATAATACCGTCACTTTGGAATACGGCGCTAAAACTTTCCAAACTGAACATGCGTGGCCACCAATAAATACCCCCACGCATCGCATCGGTGCCTTCATTAAAAGCATTCACCAACACATACCAAATCGGATACAATGTCACAAAACAGATCAATATCATCAAAATCGCATTGCACACATCAAACACCATTTCACCACGGGTTCGACGGGATGAGGTTATCATATGGAACGCACTCCTTTCGTGTTGTAAAATTGCAAATGGGACAGTCGTCGGCATATAACTAGCGCGTGTATACAAACATGGTATGTTGGTGCAGCCACCACTGCGGTACGGAATAAGAGGACTTCCGTCTCGCACAGGAATCTACAGAGCAGGAGCGAAGGTAAATTCCCGTGCTCAAATCTGTAGAGTATTTTGCTATGCAAAAACCTTTTTTCATTTCACTTCGTGTTTGGAAACCGCAAACACTGAAGCTGTACGGTATTTTGCTGCGCAAAAACCTTTTTTTCATTTCACCTCGTGTTTGAAAACCACAAACACTGAAGCTGTAGGGTATTTTGCTATGCAAAAACCTTTTTTTCATTTCACCTCGTGTTTGAAAACCACAAACACTAAGCCGTCCTTATTCCTTATTTCCTTACCGCAGTGAAGCATAGCTCGCAGCATACGAGTTTGCGTACCCCCCCTAAAACAGCGACGTATGATTAAGCCGCTTTGTCACCTGATTCGCAATTAGCAGCAAAATGAGCGCAATCACCGACTTAATCAACCCGATCGCCGTCGAATACGAGAAGCGCCCGGATAACAATCCTGTCTGATACACATAAATATCGATCACATTGCTGGCGCTCTCATTCAGCGAGTTGCGCAAGACGAGAATCTGGTCAAAATTCGAATTAAGCACACCGCTGACCGCCAAAATAAACAAGATTGCAATTGTGCTCTGGATGCCAGGCAGCGTAATATACCACATTTTCTGAAACCGCCCCGCCCCATCGATCGTCGCCGCTTCATACATTTCCGGCGACACACTCGCCATCGCCGCCAAATAAATAATCGCTGACCAGCCAAGCTCTTTCCAAATGTCCGAAATGATTACAATCGCCCAAAAATATGCCGGCTCTGCCAAATACGAAATCGGTGCATCGATCAAATGCAGCGCCAGCAACAACTGATTAATCACACCAACATCCGCCAGCCATGTCGTCAAAATACCGCCCAAAATAACCCATGACAGAAAATGCGGCAAATACGAAATCGTCTGCACCGACTTTTTGAACCGCACCGACCGAATCTCGTTCAAAAACAGCGCAAATATAATCGGCAACGGAAACCCGATAAACAGCTTAATCAAACTAATCCCGAGCGTATTGCGAATCACATCCCGTAAATTCTCATCTTCCATAAACGCCCGAAAATGCTCCAACCCTACCCACGGCGCCGCCCCGATACTGTCAACGATATTAAATTCCTTGAACGCAATCACGATGCCATACATCGGAATATAGTTAAAAATAAGCATCCAGACGACGCCCAGCAACGCCATCACCTGCAAATGCCGCTGCGTATACAAACGCCGCAACCAGCGCCGCATTCGCTCACCCGCCGTCGCCTTCGTCTGCGGACGCGACTCTGGACGCCGCTCCGACCCGGTTTTCATCCCGGTCTCCATTGTATCTCCCCCTCGTTTTCACTCATTTATGTAAGCGATTACAATTATAGGTATAATTATACCGATGGGAGGAAGGGGCGGGAATGTTTCATATTTTGGATCAGGTGCCTCATTTTTCGGGTTGGGCGGTGGGAGAAGTAGATCATTAATGGGTAGGTCGGGGAGGTAACGTGAAGTAGTGCATTTACAATATCCATTGGAAAAGGGTATACACAACAGTTGCAACTTCATTTCCTTGATCATACGTGTACGCAAACATACCGTGTTGATGCAGCCCCCACTGTGTTACGGAATAAGGGGACAGACTCCCGTCTCGCACAGGAATCTATGGAGTAGAGTACAGGGTAGTTCCCGTGCTCAAAAGCAGTATGGTCTTTTGCTACACCAAAACTTTTCTTTATGGTAGCCCATGTTTGAACAACGTAAACACTGAAGCTGTACGGTATTTTGCTGCGCAAAAACCTTTTCTCATTGCACCTCGTGTTTGGAAACCGCAAACACTGAAGCTGTACGGTATTTTGCTGCGCAAAAACCTTTTCTCATTGCACCTCGTGTTTGGAAACCACAAACACTGAAGCTGTACGGTATTTTGCTGCGCAAAACATCTTTTCATTGCATCCCGTGTTGGAAGAACACAAACACTGAAATCCGCCCTTCCCGTTTATTTCCTTCCCGTAGTGAAGTGCTGTTCGCAGCCTACGAGTTTGCGTACATGCCCTAGGATGGTGACGATTTTACAAATATACCTGTTTCGCTCTTACGTATCCTTCTATATCTACATCTTATGTACTCTTTTGTATGTATAGCTAACTATGTACTTGCCTGCATATCTAATTGATAATGAGAAGACGCTCCAATAATACCGAGCGTCTTTTCATCGTTCATTCGTATGTTATTCCATTGCACACAGCCATTTGGCGTTTAATTATACTTGTTCTTGTTTCTAGTAAAATGCACGATGCTATAAATGATCCCCCCTGCTACGACCGCAGAGATGGCTGCCAATACGATTGCCGACCCAAACGCTTGCAGCACACTGCCAAGCGGTAAATCATTAACCATCACATTAAGACCGTACAACAACACAAATACGATAAACGTTATCCAAAACGATTTGGAAGCAAAAAACTTGAACATGATTTCACCTCATTTAGTGAATTTCTTTATTGTACAGAACGCCTCCATTTTTGTCGCCTTCAACATACAAATTGACATATACATCTTGAACGGTAAAACCGTAGCCTTTTATCTCTGCTCCCCAATGGAAATTGCCAGAAGCATACACTCTTGATTTGCCATTTCCTACTCCGCGTACACCTTTATCCCAGTTACTTACCTGCCAAATTGAAGCAAATCCTTTTTTATACCAAGCGTCCACCAGATGCCCATTTGAATTTGCTACATTGTAAGTAAAATAGCCTTTAACACCGACTTCAAAAAGTTTCAAGCCAACAATATTGTTAGCCTCGTAAGTCCATGTTTTGATGTCTGTTTGTTTACTTGCCTTAACCGCATTTAATATAAAACTAGAACTTTACAAATCGTTGGGCTGATTAGTCACGATCGATTCTATAAAATAAACAGGGCTATTCGTAAAGATGATTTTCACATCATCCGAAATGTTATATTCAGCAAAATGACGCTGTGCAATATTTTGTTCCATATAACCGATAAAATCTTGCGCTGGTGTTGTTATGCCTTCATTTTCGGGTAAAAGTGTTTTTTGATCTTGTTGAGCATAATAAGTGGTTACAACTTCTTCACTCACAGGATGTTCATTGAAATAGTTAGCAATTCCATGCTCAGCTTCTTCCTTGGTCTGAGGGTTTAGAGATTGCAGATACATCAGTAAATCTTGTTGAATCGATTGAATAGTACTTTGATTTGCATCATTAATTGATTCAGCACTGACGGGAGAAACTGTAATTAGCACTGCTACCATCATACTTAGAAAAGTTAAAGCTGCTTTTTTCATGTAGTAAAGCCTCCGGAATCTACTTGGTAGTAAATATATTTTAAAACTATATGTACAATATGTTTTAGTAGTGTCTTAAGCACATATACACGTCTAAAGCATATGAAATCACATAAAAACAGGCTTATTTTTTCAAATAATCCATTATTATAATATAAATGGAATTTAAATGTAAAATATATCATAAAAAAGCGAGCATTATGCTCATTTTTTGCTGTGGAGGTTGTATTCAACTTAGTTCATTATAAAAACAGACCACGTTCGGTAAGAGAATGTGGTCTGTTTTGGTGATTTAGTTTTTGTAGTTGATCGATCTTACAGGTCATTATTTTGCTAAAGAGTCGTATTCTAATACGGCTCTTTTTGAATTCCATTATAATCTTCTCCTGATTTCCAATAAAAAGAAAAATAAGGGTGATCTTCAATTCACATTTCTACACGAGGAGTGATGGAAACAGACGCTGTAATGTCTCCTGCGGCTAGTCAATTTCAATTCATACTACTGCACGAGGAGCGACTTATGAAATTTGATCCAGCCAGCCTTTAGCTTTAGTATTTCAATCCACGCTCCTGCACGAGGAGCGACTATGTATTCTTTTCAACGAGATTAAAGAGGTAAGGCATATCTTTCGAGTAATCGTGCAGTACTTTCATAGCTCAGCATGCCACGGGCTGCACGTCGGGTTATGAGTTCTAACATTCTTTCTGACATGCTTAAGCCATACCAATTATAAAGTAAGAAAACGTGGCAGGACATTGCTGCTGTTCGTTTATTTGCATCATTGAAAGCGTATGCTCTGGCAATTGAAACTAAATAAACGGCAGCCTTCAGGAACAATCCCGGATATAGTTCGATGCCAAAGCTCTCCTGAAAAGGTTGCTGGGCAAGGAAAGATATCCGACCATCATCTTTTACTCCTGGAAGACCGCCGTACTGATCCAACATATCGTTATGAAATGCAATAATATCTTCGTAGGTTAGAGGGATCATTACGCTTTTGCCAACCTCTTATAGGCATTACCAAATTGCTTATTGGACAAAGCCATCGCCTGTTCTCTTGTCATAGCTGGTTTATTGGTAGGTTGTTTCTGTTCGTTTTGCTGTTGTTGATTCGCTTCTTTTGGCATATTAAAGCCTCCTTTCTGTTGCTGTAAGTGTATTATACTACCCTACATTCGTGTTTATAAAGCATGATTTGTATTTCATTATAGGGAGCGACGTTAGCATCGGATTATTACAATAACTATCACGGATTTCAATCTACACTTCTGCACGAGGAGCGACATCCATCAACGTCGACAATGTAGTATCTATAGACCATTTCAATCCACGCTCCCGCACGAGGAGCGACCGACAATCATGCCGTCATCGTCGACCTCCACGCCGCTAATTTCAATCCATGCTCCTGCACGAGGAGCGACTCTCTATCGATTGTCGATGTCTTCTCGACATATATTTCAATCCACGCTCCTACACGAGGAGCGACGCTTCCATAGCGTTCACGAAGTCCGTCGAGCTTTAATTTCAATCCACGCTCCTGCACGAGGAGCGACAGCATAGATATGTACTTTACGCCTGATGATTTTATTTCAATCCACGCTCCTGCACGAGGAGCGACTGTCGCCAGCATGGTTTGCAGCACAAGCCAAAGATTTCAATCCACGCTCCTGCACGAGGAGCGACCATATTAAGTCATTTTGAATTCAAAGTCAATAGTATTATTTCAATCCACGCTCCTGCACGAGGAGCGACAACTGAAACAGCTTCAGAGCCTGCGAAAGCAACTATTTCAATCCACGCTCCTGCACGAGGAGCGACGATCACCGACGAGCCAGTTACGCCGGAACCAGTAATTATTTCAATCCACGCTCCTGCACGAGGAGCGACAAAACCACGAAAGTGGTTTAAACCCAACTCCAAAGATTTCAATCCACGCTCCTGCACGAGGAGCGACCTTTGCAGACCCATCAATCTGATATTCGTGACCATCAATATTTCAATCCACGCTCCTGCACGAGGAGCGACGTTAATCGTATGTGCGCTTGATTTTGGATTCAAAACATTTCAATCCACGCTCCTGCACGAGGAGCGACTGCCCGCCCTTTCAGCCCTTATCCCACAACGGAAAAACAGGCGATTTCCGCGAACCTCCCTTTTAGACTACTTTAAACGCCCTCAAAAAACAACAAAAAACCCGAAATCCCTTGCCCAGCAAGGAGCACGAACCTCCTAGGGATTTTATGTGCGCTTGGGGTTCGCGCTTTCTTGAGCATTTTCATCAAATTACTCCTACAGCAGTAAAACAAAACGGATGATCATAGACATGTTATATGTGCTTAAGTAAGCATTAAAAATCGACTTTTTATCTTCAATAAATGACTCAAGCTTGAAATATACGATATAATGGTCGACGTATTTATGTCATGTTGCTTATTTATAAAAAATCAGATAAAGAATTCCTAACAGATCGCGAAAAAAAGATACTCAAAGACAGAATTAAAACAATAAAAGAAGAAAATTAAACCATTGAGGCAAGTGTATACGATGAGTTTGGATTTTGAAAAAATTCTGACGGAAAGTGTAAGCCAAGCAAATGATTTTGCACAAGGCAATTCGGAGCACGTCGAGATTGTTACTTATAAATTACGCGAGCGACCCGAAATCGACTTTGCAGCGGTAAAGAAATTGAGACATGATCTTCAGGCTACACAAAAGATGTTCGGAAATGCCCTGGGCGTATCTTTGCGTACAGTAGAGTCTTGGGAAATTGGACGCTCGTTTCCAAATGGATCAGCGACCCGATTAATGCAACTAATGTTAGCCAATCCTGCAATTAAACAGGCGATTAAGCAGTCGATCGAAGATGAGAATCTAACGAAAAGAGAGCAATGTTTTAGTGGAGTAACGTAAGTTATATTGTAAAGGAAGATGTTCGTGTAGGGTATACTTATATAAAAAATAGCCCCAGTGATGGATGTGCTCCCCTATCCTTCGCTGGGGTTTTCTGTTGTTAATTCATACTTCAGCGCGAGCAGCGCTGGAAAGTATCCTTTTTCTTCTGTATCAACAAGCGCTATTTCAATCTACACTCCCGCACGAGGAGAGACTTGATCCAACAAGATCGACAGCAGCCGAGGCACCATTTCAATCCACACTCCCACACGAGGAGCGACATCTGATTACATCGATAACGAGGAATCGGATATGTACATTTCAATCCACGCTCCCACACGAGGAGCGACCTTGATGGCATCCCACGAAAGCTGTATCGAGTTTTTCATTTCAATCCACGCTCCCACACGAGGAGCGACATAAAATCGATTCCTTAATTACTACCTTCTTTAAACGATTTCAATCCACGCTCCCACACGAGGAGCGACAACATCTACCGCGTCATTCATGTCCTGGTATTTCAAATTTCAATCCACGCTCCCACACGAGGAGCGACTCTGTCTGGTATTTATTTTTTAGCAGCAGGTTCAGATTTCAATCCACGCTCCCACACGAGGAGCGACCTCTTTGCGTTCGCTCTCCTGGGCTTCTTCCCATTATTTCAATCCACGCTCCCACACGAGGAGCGACAACAGCCTGGCTAAGTGATTGTTCGATTCAGGGTCATTTCAATCCACGCTCCCACACGAGGAGCGACTGGCGGCAAATGTGGCTTTAATTCCAAGTGGTTCAGATTTCAATCCACGCTCCCACACGAGGAGCGACAAAAGTATAGTATTTGATCCAAAACCTGATAAAATAATTTCAATCCACGCTCCCACACGAGGAGCGACTGCCCGCCCTTTCAGCCCTTATCCCGCAACGGAAAAACAGGCGATTTCCGCGAACCTCTCTTTTAGACTACTTTAAACGCCCTCAAAAAACAACAAAAAACCCGAAATCCCTTGCCCCGCAAGGAGCGCGAACCTCCCAGGGATTTTATGTGAGCTTGGGGTTCGCGCTTTTATGCTCTTTTTGCTGATTTAGAGTCAGTTTGGAAAATGAGCTTCATCACTGCACGGATACAATCATTCAGCCGAGATCGCCATCTGTATGATCATTTGCAACATCCATTGATAGCACGTATTGATAACTACCCTGCACAGATTGACTAGCTGGCATACTTTCCATTAAAAAGCAGACCACGTTCATTCAAAACTTCCATTTACTACACACTCCACCCGTCCACAAAAAAGTCGGATTCAGCGATCACCAGCGCCACCGTCTACTGAACTACAAACTACACTAGCACACACCAAAGGCGGATCGTGCGCTAGGGTATCGCCTTTACAGTTCTACTGCAAACTATACTAGCATACACAAAAGGGCTGTTCCCACCAGTCACAACTATGACCGAGAACAGCCCTTCCTTTACAAAATCACTGTTAGCAAAATATCATTTCAAGTCAAAATCAATTGAACTACAACATCATTTCAAACTCGTACCTTTATTTTTGTTATAAATATCAAACGCAACCGCCAGCAGCAGCACTAAGCCTTTAATCCCTTGCTGCCAGTCGATACCGAGGCCGATCAATGACATCCCGTTGTTCAGTACACCCATAACGAGACCGCCGATGATCGCGCCGAACACTGTACCGATCCCGCCTGCTGCGGATGCGCCGCCAATAAAACAAGCGGCGATTGCATCCAGCTCGAAGTTCGTACCGGCGCGTGGAGTCGCGGCGTTCAGACGAGCGGCGAAGATCAAGCCGGAAATTGCTGCCAGTACACCCATGTTAACGAATACCCAGAATGTCACTTTTTTCGTTTTGACTCCGGACAGACCGGCTGCTTTTTCGTTACCGCCAATCGCGTACACGTGGCGACCCATTACGGTGCGGTTCATCACAAACGAATAAATGATAATCAGCAGGAACAGCAGCACCAAAATGGTCGGAATGCCTGCATAGCTTGCCAGTACGAATGTGAACAAGTTAATGATCGCAATGACGAGCACCAATTTACCGATAAATAAACCTTGTGAACCGGTGTCAAAATTGTATTTACGCTGTGCCGCGCGTCCGCGCAGCTCGGTCATAACATACAGTACCGATAATGCGATACCAGCGATAATAGCGACGATATTCGTTGCCGCATTCGTAAAGTCAGGCACAAAGCCAGAGCTGATCTTTTGAAAACCGTTCGGGAAGGGGGAGATCGATTGCCCTTCCAGCACGATCATCGTCAAACCACGGAATAACAGCATCCCGGCGAGGGTGACGATAAAGGCAGGGATGCGCACATAAGCGACCCAGAAGCCTTGCCATGCGCCGATCAGACCACCGATTACGATCGATAAAATGACCGCCAGCACCGGATTCATTTGCCAATTGACCATAAAGATCGCGGAGATCGCACCGACAAAAGCGGCGATCGAACCGACCGACAAATCGATATGCCCGGTGATAATGACGAGCACCATGCCGATCGCGAGCACGAGAATGTAGCTGTTTTGCAGAATTAGGTTCGTAATGTTAATCGGCTTTAACAGCAGTCCTCCGGTTAAAACTTGGAACAACAGCATAATAAAAATGAGTGCGATAATCATACCGTATTGGCGAATATTGCCTTTAAACAGGCGGCTGAGTACGCCTTGTTTGTCCTTATCTTTGTCTTTCAATGGCTTGCTTAATGTGGACATGGGTCGTGCTCCTTTCAATTGTTTTGGTGGTTGGGGCGGCATCGATTTACTTTTGTCCGCAGGGAAACGCTCCGGTAATGGGAAACGGACTCTGGTGGATCACTGAAAATCTACCTGCTGATTGACTCATAGGTTCCGATCTTGTTGCACGCTCCAACGAGCTTGCAGCTTAATAACGTTAAACCTTCGCTTTATCACGGGTCATATAAGTCATTAGTTTTTCCTGTGTCGCTTCTGCACGTGTCACTTCGCCGGTGATGCGGCCTGCGTTCATAACGTAGATGCGGTCGCAGATGCCGAGTATTTCGGGCAGTTCGGATGAAATGACGATAATGCTTTTGCCTTCGTCAGCGAGTTGGTTGATGATCGTGTAAATTTCATATTTGGCGCCGACGTCAATGCCGCGGGTTGGTTCGTCTAGAATTAGAATATCGGGATTGGAGAAAATCCATTTGCCGAGCACGACTTTTTGTTGGTTACCCCCGCTTAGATTGCCTGTTTTTTGCAAAATGCTTGGCGTTTTGATCTTCATCCGTTTGCGCATATCTTCGGCAACGAGCACTTCTTCGTGTTCGTTAACGACGGTGCCGCGTGATAAGCGTTCCAGCCCGGTTAACGAAATATTGCGTTTAATATCGTCCATAAGTACAAGTCCGTAATGTTTGCGATCTTCGGTCACATAAGCAAAGCCGTTTTGGATCGCTTGGGTGACGTTGTTGTTGCGGATTTCTTTGCCGTCTTTGATCAGTGTGCCGGAAATGTTTTTGCCGTAGGAGCGTCCGAAAATGCTCATCGCCAGCTCGGTTCTACCGGAGCCCATTAGCCCGGCGATGCCGACGATTTCACCACGGCGTACGTTCAGATTGGCATTGTCGATCATTTTGCGATCGGCATGTTGTTCGTGGTACACGTTCCAATCGCGCACTTCCAGCGTCACTTCACCGATCTGTGGCGTACGCTGTGGATAGCGATGAGTTAGGTCGCGACCGACCATACCGCTAATGATACGATCTTCGCTCACTTGATCCTTTTTCATATCCAGCGTCTCAATCGTCTGTCCATCACGTAAAATAGTGACCGAATCAGCGACTTTAGCGATTTCGTTTAATTTATGCGAAATGATAATGCAGGAGATACCCTGGCTTTTAAAACCAAGCAATAGTTCCAGCAAGTTCTCGCTATCGTCTTCATTTAGCGCTGCTGTCGGCTCGTCCAAAATTAACAGCTTTACACGTTTGGAAAATGCTTTGGCAATTTCAACGAGCTGCTGCTTGCCGACACCGATATTGGTGACAAGTGTGCCCGGTGGCTCGCTTAGCCCGACTTTATCGAGCAGTTCGCGGGTGCGCTGCATCGTTTCGTTCCAGTCGATCACACCGCCTTTTTTACGTTCGTTACCGAGAAAAATATTTTCGGCAATCGATAAGTATGGGATGAGCGCTAGCTCCTGATGGATGATGACGATACCGAGTTGTTCGCTGTCTTTGATATCGCGAAATTGGCATGTTTGACCTTCGAAAATAATATCGCCGTCATAGCTACCGTAGCCGTATACGCCGCTTAGTACTTTCATCAAAGTTGATTTACCAGCGCCATTTTCACCGCAGAGGGCGTGAATTTCGCCTTTACGCACTTTTAGGTTGACGTTTTCCAGCGCTTTGACACCGGGGAATGTTTTGGTAATGCCTTTCATTTCCAAAATGATGTTGTCAGACATGGTGCAATCTCCTTTCATTGGCTTGAATGGTGGGCGTGGTGCTGGTTGCAAGACCGCTCCGGGAAGGGATGGGGAACGGGCTCCGGTGGAGCACCGAGCATCTACCGAATTGGGAGTGCATGTAGATTCTCGGTGCTCCAAAGTCGCCCTTTTCCCCATTCCCTTCCCTCCGCTCCGTGCAAAGGCATCCATGCCGTGTTCTGCGCGGGGGCAGGGGGAAGATTAAGAGATTTAAAAGATTTAAAAGCTTAAATCAATTCCAAAGATCAACAGATTATAAGATTTAAGATTTAAAAAGGTTGGAGTGTGTAAACAGCTTGTATATTGGCGTGATCGAGTTCGGATTGGTTGCATATGTTAGATGAGATCGGTATTTATGATCGATACGGTCGTGCTTGTTTGTAGTCGTTGTTTATGATTACTTTAGGTGAAATAAGCTCGTTTCTCGCGTAAAGTATAAGCAGTTAACAAGTAGCAGCAAACTTTTATACTTTGCAGCCTTCGTTCTGCCACGATCATTGGACATCGGTTAAGTACATAATGTCAGTACCATATTGTGTTTATTGGATGGCATCAGTTAGTACCTTGATCGCGTTAAATATGTCGTTTGATCGTGCAGAGCAGCGATGTTCTCCTGCTACGATTCCAGCGTATTTTTCATAAGGTATAGTCATCAGACATTGAAGGTACGCTGGTCAAGGTACTAGTAGCTTGTCTCAAGTACATTTACAGTTTGTCGATCTAACCATTGCTTGGTGCTGAATCGATTTAGGGACGGTTAAACACGATTTTCATTTGAGACAGCCTACTAGCTTTTCATGCAGGCGAGTTCGCATCCTACGTTATGAAACGTTTTTTATTTGGCTGGTGCGTTGTTGCCGTATACTTCCTGTTCGGTGTAGTAGTTGCTGTCGATAATTTCTTTTTTGACATTGCTTTTATCGACAGATACCGGGTCGAGCAAGTAAGCTGGGACGACCATGACGTTGTTGTTGTATGTTTTAGTATCGTTGACTTCGGCTTTTTTGCCTTGCAGGATGCTGTCGACCATACCGACTGTTTTTTCAGCGAGTTTGCGTGTGTCTTTGAAAACGGTCTGGGTTTGTTCGCCAGCTACGATCGATTTGATCGAGGCAAGTTCGGCATCCTGACCGGTAATAATCGGCAACGGTTTGCCGGCGGAGCCATAGCCGACGCCTTTTAACGATGAAATGATTCCGATGCTGATGCCGTCATACGGTGACAATACGGCGTCCAGTTTGTCGCTACCATAGTAGGCGCTGAGCAGATTGTCCATCCTCGCTTGAGCGAGTGAGCCGTCCCAGCGTAAGGTGGCGATCTGTGCCATCGTCGTCTGTTTACTGCGGACGACCAGTTTGCCGGAATCCATGTATGGTTTTAATACGGACATGGCGCCGTTAAAGAAGAAATAGGCGTTGTTATCGTCCGGTGAGCCGCCGAACAGCTCGATATTAAATGGGCCTTTGCCTTTGTCGAGTCCAAGTCGGTTGGCGATGTACGATGCTTGCAGCACGCCGACCTTAAAGTTATCGAAGGTCGCATAATAGCTTAAGTATGGTGTGTTCATAATGAGGCGGTCATATGAGATAACTTGGATGCCTTGTGCATGAGCTTTGCCGATCACATCGGTTAATGTATTGCCGTCGATAGCGGCGACGACGATGACGTCGACCTTTTTGGTGATCATATTCTCGATTTGGGAAATCTGGTTTTCGACGACATCTTCGGCGTATTGCAGGTCGGTTTTGTAACCTTTGGATTGGAACAGATTGACCATATTTTGTCCATCTGCGACCCAGCGTGCCGACGATTTGGTTGGCATGGCGATGCCTACATAGCCTTTCTCTCTACTGCCTACACTGCTTTCCGCCAAATTGCAGGCACTGAGGGTGATCATCATCGCAGCGATCAGCAGCAGGATAAGTCCCCTTTTCATTACGGATGCTCCTTTCGTAAATGTGCTGTTGTATCAGCACGGTTGAGAATAGAAATGATGGATAAGCGGCAGCCGGATGGAACCGTTCGTTTGGAGACAGTATGGCATTCAACCGCCGTTTGCGATATATTGGTAACGCTTTCTTGATTTAGAATAGCATTTGGGGAAGTTTGGTGTCTTTGCGTTTATCTGACCTTTTTTATAAAAATCGGACTTCATTTTAAAAGGAGCGAATAAGCGCATATTCTATTGCGATCCTTGCTTTTTGCTAAAGACACTACATTTAGCGTAAACAAAATAACCTTTAACGAGCCATTACAAGCGCTCATTAAAGGCTATTTTAAAAGTTGATCCAGCTTAAACTCCTTGCTATTGCCATATCCCCAGCTTAACGTAAGCGTAGCTGGTAATTTTTTATTGGCTAATTGCAAATACGCTTCATTTGTCATCGCAATCGACAATCCATATTCGCTATAAGACATCTTATTAATATCGATCAGTACCGCTTCATTTGTATAATACAAATAATCGCGCGGATAAAAAGGTTTAAATGTTAACTGTACATTGTGCATCTTTCTCAGCCACGTATGATTTTGGATTTCAAAAGATAAATGTACCATTTTATAATCTGAATAATCGATATGTTTAGAATATAGGTTGAGTAAGTAATGATTGCTATCCATAAAATGCTGAGCATCTGCTTGGGCATATTCGCTAAATTCCGGGTTACTTTCTAATGGAGAAGCCGTCCATGCGTTCAGTTTTAAAGACGGAGGAAACAGAGCAAATGTAGTAAAGCCTAGCACGGATTCTGTGACCACATAAAATAATATAAACGCTATACTGTTGGGACAATGAAAGGGGACAATTGTTGCTAAACAGATAAGCGAGTCAGCCGCATAGGTGGGCGGTCGACTCGCTTGTCTGTTATAGCTGTGACTTTATAGTTGGAGATGTAGATGAATGCTAGTCGAAGCATTAGCTCAAACTAGCAATCCCCTCAAACTCCACCTCATAATCTAGCGCACAAGACAGCTCATAACAACGTCGCACCTTGCCTTGTTGTAGCTCAAAGATCGCAATTAGCTCCACCTGTCCACGTTTGCCATTTTTCTTTTCTACATCGACCGTATAGCGCAGCGTTGCCGTTTGCAGTGGCTCATCGTATAACATATGCGTAAATGGCGAAATTTGCACAGACTGCACCTGTTGCCGCAGCATCCGAATATGATGCTTAAATTGCGCCAGATCACTGCGCACGCCGTCGGTCATTTGCACATAGTCTGGCATAAAATAACGATCAATACACGTATCATCCAATCCCATCACCACATCGCGATACATCCCATTTAACAGTTCCAATGCCGCCGACTTGCTAAGTTGTGTGTTCATTAGGTAATCCTCCTTTTACTCCACATAAGTGACTGTTACATTGCCTCCATGCAAAATAAAGTTTACATATGCCTAACTCTGTCAATTAACAAGCGCTGCAAAAATCGTCACACTATAAACTACAATAAAAAACGTATTATATACACGCCGCCCATGCCTGCAAAAAGCGAATAATCGTCGCCAATTCCGTTTCATCAAATTGACTAAACAGCTGCCCATATTGCTCCAATAGCTGGTTATGCAATCGTTCGTGAATCGTTGCCAAGCGCTCGCCTGCCGGGGTAAGCGCGTAATACACTTCCTTCAAATTATGCGGTCTACGTACTTCGCGAATCAATTCATGCTTAAGCAGCACACCGGTCGCTTTAGTTACGGCTGGGCGAGAAATATGCAGCTGCTCTGCCAAATACATATTGTTGACCTCACCTGCTGTTTGCAAAATGGCAAGCAGGTGCAGTTGGGTAATCGTCCATTTATGGACAGGTGCTTCGATTTCAGATGCCATTTGCTCTGCCAGTTGCTGTTGGCGCTGTACGCTTTGCTCACGTTGGAGTAGAAGCTGTTCTACCGCTTGAAAAGCTTGCTGTTGGACAGGCTTCATATAAAAAGCTCCTCTCGATATAGTTAACCAGTTAATTATTATAGTTTACTGGTTAACTATATAGCTGTCAATAAGGTGTATGCTTCAAAAAAAGCCCTTATGCTGGGTTGTTACAACCATCCCCGGTCATAAGAGCTTGCTTTATCTTTACTCTATACGTGCTTTACATGTGCTTTATACGTACTTCATACGTGCTCTACACTTGTTTTATACATGCCGTATACGTGATTTACACGTACTCTATACATCCTCTATCCTTATGGCATATTTATTTTATGCTTCCTTTAGATCAATCCCATACTCATATACCGCTCGCCATGATCCGGTGCAATACAGAGTACCTTTTTCCCTGTACCGAGCCGCTGCGCTTCCTGTATCGCTGTCCAAACGGTTGCGGCAGATGAAGGGCCAAGCAGCAATCCTTCTTGGCGCGCCAACTGTTTCATCATCGCCAACGCATCGTCGTCTGCGACTTGGACAATTTCATCATAGATCGATGTGTTCAAAATCGCTGGCACAAAACCAGGACTAGTACCGACTAGCTTATGCGAGCCAGGCTGTCCGCCGGACAGTACAGGAGAACCTTTGGGCTCCACTACGACAATACGCACATTAGGCAAATGGTGACGCAACGTCTCACCGGTGCCAGTAATCGTGCCGCCCGTGCCTGCGGAGGCGACAAATGTATCCAGTTTCCCGTCCATCTGCTGCAAAATTTCCAGTGCGGTCGTCTGGCGATGCGCATCCGCATTGGCAGGGTTATCGAATTGACGCGGCATATAGCTGTGTGGAATTTCACCTCGCAATTGCTCTGCTTTACGAATTGCACCTGGCATTTTCTCAGCGGCAGGTGTGAGCACTACTTCGGCACCGTATGCTTTTAAAATGCTAATTCGCTCTTGCGACATATTGTCCGGCATAATCAAAATCGCGCCATATCCGCGTGCAGCCGCATTCATCGCCAGCCCGATGCCGGTATTGCCGCTTGTCGGCTCGATAATCGTACTGCCTGGCTGTAAATCGCCGGACTTTTCTGCCTGTACGATCAGATTCAGTGCCGCACGGTCTTTGACGCTGCCGCTTGGGTTAAAATATTCCAGTTTTACGTACACATCCGCCCATTTTGGCGACGTTAGACGATTTAATTTGACGACAGGCGTATCGCCTACCAGTTCACTAATATGTTGCACAACTTTGCTGTTCATCGAACATGCTCCTTTAGGCGAAATCGAAATTGCTATTGTTATCCACCGTCAGCTCAACTTTTACAATGATGGTGTCTTGCGCTCCAATTCACGATAATGCTTAATTTTGGCGCCAATTTGCTCTAGATGAGTATGCAAATTGGCTAGCTGCTGCTGCAATTGCAACTCATGTTGCTCCAACATCGCTCTACGCGCCGCAGCCGTATGATCGCCTTGACTGCGCAGCTCGGCAAATTGCTGCATCCCGGTGATCGGCATGCCCGTATCTCGCAAACGCAGCAAAAACTCGACCCAGTCTACATCCCGCGCCGAATAGATACGGTAGCCTTGCGCATTACGCTGCACATCACGCAGCAAACCGATTCGCTCGTAATAGCGCAGTGTATGTGCACTCAGCCCGGTAACGGTAGTCATTGCTTGTATCGTCAGTATGTTTTCCATACGTTTACTATAGCATATTGTAGCTGGTGTAAGAGAATTTCCAAGTAGAATAGTAAGAATTGAAAGATGGAATGGTACTATTTGCATCTGCTCTCCACATGTTCTTAAATCCAAACAGCCGACAAAATTTCCGCTTGCCTTTGAGTATACTCTAAGCTCTATGCTGAATACAGCGAAGCAAGCAAGGACAAACATATCGGTGCCAAGGTGCTAATATGTAATCATTTCTGCTTTCGTATGTTTACTACCCTATTCAAACAGGAGGTTTACCCCTATGACTGAATCTACACAACATACTACCAACAATGAGCAAACTCGGTATGAGCGCGGTTGGGACAAATTACGGTCGATAGATGGACAGGCAGGTGAGCGCGTAATCGCTTCACTTCAAAATATCGCGCCTGATCTGGGACGCTATGTGATCGAATACGCCTTTGGCGATATTTATTCGCGTCCGACGCTGGATAGTCGACAACGCCAGCTCATTACGATCGCTACGCTGACTACGCAAGGCGGCTGTGAAGCACAGCTTCATGTGCATGTGAACGCTTCGCTTCATGTCGGTCTGACGGCAGCGGAAATTGTAGAGGCGATTATGCATTGCTCTCCGTATACCGGGTTTCCACGGGTATTGAATGCGATGGCAGTAGCCAAACAGGTATTTCAAGAACGTGGATTAATGCCGCTCGCTTAAAGCAAATGTGGAATTAAAGGAATGAGCTTGTGCTGGAAATGCAAATGCGCATTTTGACGCATATGACAAATGGGCTCAGCGCTGCGGATCGCCCGCATGAGAGCGGACTAGCGTGGTTAACAGCGATTTTGTACGCTTAGGTCAACTATGCGCGTCAGCATGGCAATGAGCTGCGTTTTATCGGCTGCTTCATTATGTCGCTGCATCATCTGCCGCGCAGTAGACTAGGAAACTAGGGAAGCAAAACCAACCGTTGCAGCGACATAGCAATCCGCTTGCGCTAAAGCATTCAATTGCCGCTAGTGTCCAAATAAAGCTGCTGCACGGCGCAGCGGCTTTATTTGCCGTTTACGTACAAGCGCTAATTGGCGGAATATCGCCTGCTAGCGCATTATGCTCAATCTCAAAACCGAGGTCTTCAATCATCGCGTAATCAAGCGTTGCCTCCTGTCCAGGTGTGGTCAAATAATCACCGACAAAAATCGAATTGGCGGCATACAGGGCAAGCGGTTGTAATGTGCGCAAATTCAGCTCGCGCCCACCAGCGACACGGATTTCTTTGCTCGGACAGATCAGGCGCAACAAGGCGAGAATACGCAACCCGCGCAGCGCTGGCGTACGAGTCTGCTTTGCCAGCGGCGTACCGGGAATCGGGTTTAGAAAATTGACCGGGAGCGAATCGGCATCCAGTTCACGTAGTGCAAATGCAAGCTGCACGAGCTGTTCATCCGTCTCCCCCATGCCTGCAATCAAGCCGGAGCAAGGCGACATACCACTCTGTTTCACATATTCGACCGTTTCCTCACGCTGTTCATACGTATGCGTCGTCGTAATCTGCTCATAATGATCACGGTTCGTATTCAAATTATGGTTGTACCGATGCACACCAGCATCAGCGAGCTGGCGCGCTTGTTGTTCGTTTAGCAAGCCGAGACAGGCGCAGATTTTGAGTGGCATCGTAGCGCGAATTTCCTGTACCGCAGCAACAACTTGCTCTAATTCGCGACCGCTTGGACGCCTGCCGGAAGCGACGATACAATACGTCCCTGCCTGACGTTTCATCGCTTCACGTGCACCAGCAAGCAATGTGTCTTTATCGAGCAGACTGTACTTTTGCACCGGTGCGGTCGAAACGATCGATTGCGAGCAATACCCACAATCTTCAGGGCAAAGCCCGCTTTTGGCGTTAATGATCATATTGAGCTTGACCCGTTTACCATAAAAATGGCGGCGTACCCGGAATACGGCTTGCAGTAGCGGCAACAGCTCGTCATCGTCTGCCTGCAATACGGACAAAGCTTGCTGCATCGTAAGCAGTTGCCCATCCAATGCCAGATCAGCAAGCTGCTCCCAATATGTAGTAGTGGAGATGGATGATGTCATTGATTGTTCACTCCTTTTAATTGTTAACCTTTAATCATAAAATAGGTTAACAATTAATCGACGTTTCGTCTACCCTCTTTTATGTGCAAGGTGATCAACACTTGCTACAACTGGATTGCAAACGCAAACCGAGGTGGAGCGATTGAAAAAGCGCGCCTATGCAACAGAAATGATGCAGTATGGCGGGATGGAACAGCTCGTACATAAAGTGCGGGTTGGAGAAGTATGGCTTAGTACGTGGAAGGCGGAACCAAATGAGCAATTGTAAATATAGTTTACTCACAGCTCACAACCAAAAAGCTACCCTATCCGACATGCTCACCGATACACAAAAAAGAACATTCCAGCAGATGTGCCTGTCCTTTTGCTCGTGTGAAAGATGATTATAGCGGCGCTAGAGTAGCTTTTCACGGAAATTGTGTTGAACATAAACATGTATGCAGACTCCTATAATGCAAACACCTCGGAACGAAGGGAAGCAAATAAAGGATAAGAACGGACTTATAATGTTGGTGGATTCAAACATAGGACGCCACAAAAGCAGTTTTGGCGAAGCAAAAAACTATACTGCTCTGAGCCTAGGAATCGACCTTCTCGCCTATTCCGTACATTTCTAGTCGAGACGGGAGTCCGTTCCCTTACTTTTTCCCGAGTCGATGCAGCATCACTACACAAGTCTGTATATACCGCCATCCCCTTTTAGTTAAGTGGCTCCCGCTCCGCCTGCTCTCGATCGATCCCTTTCTCCTTGAGTGCAGGCTTCAACTCATCCTTCGCCAGCTTCCACAGCGGAACCCCGGTACGATACGCTGCCCGTGCATTCAAATGCCCGGCAATCGGCGCCGTCACAAATACAAACAAAATCGCCAGCAAAATGCGCATACTCGGGTACCCATCATAAATCCAAAAAAACAGAAAGGCACCGACGAGCACGAACAATACGCCGAGCGTTGCGCTTTTGGTCGCTGCATGGGCGCGCAGGTACACGTCTGGAAAGCGAATAATGCCAAATGCGCTCAATACGCTCAACACCGCGCCCGCTACGATCAAAATTGCGATCAACGGCTCACCGACGGTCTGGATCATGTCCATCATCCACGTCGTCTCGGTCGTCTCCGCTTTCGTATTCATGCTCGATCACCACCCCTCGTTCGATATATTTGGCAAATGCAACCGTACCGATAAACGCCAAAATCGCCACCAGCAGCATCACTTCCAAGTAGGCTTGCGTATCTAGCATCATCGACAATACCGCGATCATGGCGATCAGATTGACGCCGATCGTATCAAGCGCGGTAATGCGATCCGTCATAGAAGGGCCTTTGAGCACCCGGTACATACAGCCAGCGATCGCCAGTGATAGCAATACGAGCGTAATCATCATTGCGATTTGCAGCATCGACATTACCGGGTCACCTCCTTGATCGCTTTTTCAAACGTATTGCGAATATTGTGCGATAGCTCGGCTTCGTCTTTAATATCGATCGCATGAATATAGGCGAGATGCTGCTCACGTGACACTTCGATCAGTACCGTACCCGGTGTGAGCGAGACGAGTGTGGACAGCAGCGTCAGCTCCCAATCCGATGTCAGTTCGGTTTCATACGTCAAAATACCGGGATTAATGTCCAGTTTCGGACTGATGATATAACGCAGCACGACCATACTTGATTTGAACAGCTCGGAGAAAAAGAGCACGATTAACTTCACCGCCGCCCATAATTTACGCCCATAAAACGGCTGCGGGAAAAATCGCTGCAAACCGAAAATAAGCAGCAGTCCGATCAAATAACCGACGATAAAATTTAGCCCGTTCCAAGTCGTATTCAGCGCCATCCATACGAGCGCAATGACTAGATTCAGTATAATTTGAAATCCCATCGCTTAATCGCCCCCCAATACAGCCTGCACGTACACGGCTGGTTGCACTAGCACCGATGCCGCGTCAGCAATATAGGTTTGAATCCAGCCTGCCCCTAGCCCGATCGCGATCACAAGTACGAACAGCACCGATGCCGATACCATCAGCGGCTGCGGACGAAATGAACCCCAATGATGATCTAGCGCATTTTCGCTTGCATCTGGCAGCAAACTCGGATTGCCTGCCTCGGCAATCCACTCGCGATACACTTCATCCGGTACATGTCTTTGATCATCCGCCAGCGGACGCTCTTTGCCCCAGAAGCCAAGCATAAATATACGCATAACCGAATAGAGCATAACTAGACTCGCCACCAGGCTCAAGATCGTCAGCGTATACCAACCGCGTTCAAATCCGCCTTGCACGATCAGCAGCTTACCGACAAACCCGCTCAGCGGCGGCACTCCGGCAAGCGCCAACGCGGATACAAAAAACATCCAACCGGTCAGCGGAATACGCTTGATCAAACCGCTCATCTGCTGTAAGCGCGCCGTACCTGCCGCACCGATCATCACCCCGGCAAGCATAAACAACAGCGCCTTAATAATCATATCGTGTAACATATAAAAGATCGCACCTTCCAGCCCGGCACGATTCGCCGTCGCCAGACCGAAAGCGATCAAACCGACACCTGCAACCACATTAAACGCCAAAATACGATTCACTTCACGATACGCAATCGCACCGACTACACCGAGAATCATCGTCGCAATTCCCAGCCAGCCAATCAATGTATACACAAATCCTATATCCTGATAAAAGATTAGCGTAAACGTACGCATTATCGCATACAAACCTACTTTGGTTAGCAATGCCGCAAAAATCGCCGTGACTACTGTCGGCGGCGCCGTATAAGGCCCAGGCAGCCAGTAAAACAGAAACAAGCCCGCTTTCAAACTAAACACCGTCAGCAACATCAGCGCAATTACGCTCAAAATGCCAGTCTGTCCCACCTCTGTAATGCGCTGCGACAACTGAGCCATATTAAGCGTTCCGGTCGCCGCATACAAATACGCCAGCGTCGCCACAAACAGCGATGAGGACACAATATTGATCAAAATATATTTGAGCGTCTCCCGTAGTTGCCGCTTCGTTCCACCTAACACAACGAGCGCATAAGACGAGATTAACATCACTTCAAAGCAGACAAACAGATTAAACAAATCTCCCGTCAAAAACGACCCGTTCACCCCAACGAGCAAAAATTGAAAAAACGGATAAAAATGATGCTGCTCCCGTTCCTCACCAATGCTGGCAAAAGCATAAAACAAACAGACCGTGCCCAAAATCGAACTCGTCAGCACGAGCAGCGCCGCGAACATATCGGCAACAAACACGATGCCGTACGGCGCTACCCAGCCCCCCATCGGCAGGATTTGAATTCCGTGCAGATGCACCTCACCGACGAGCACAACCGCCACGCCGACACAGAGCAGCATCGAAATCGCCCCGACGATTCGCTGAAAACGAATATTGCCGCGTCCGAATATTTGCAGCACCGCCGCCACAAGTGGAATAAGCAGCGGGAAAATAAGCAGATTATTGGCCACCTTTGCGCTTCACCTCCTCCATATCATCCGTTTTCAGACGTAGGTAGGAGCGATACGCCAGCACAAAGAAAAAGGCGGTCACTCCAAAGTTAATAACGATCGACGTCAAAATAAGCGCCTGTGGCAACGGATCGACATACGAACCGGATTGTTCGCCTAGCAGTGGCGGCGCTCCCGTTTTCAGCCCTGACATCGTCATCAGCAACATATGCACCGCATGGGTCAAAATCGATGTGCCTAGAATGATCCGCAGCAGACTGCGCGACAAAATCAAATATACCGCCACCGCAAACAATATGCCTACAGCAATCGACATCCATATTTCCATCTTAACGATCCTCCCCTATTTGCAAAATAATCGTCATCGTTACCCCGATCACCGTTAGAAACACGCCCAGATCGAAGATCATCGCTGTTGCCAGCTCTGTCTTGCCAAGCAGCGGCAGTTCCACATAAGCAAACGTATGACTAAGGAAAGGAACGCCGAACAGAAACGAGCCGATACCTGTAATATAGGCAATGCCAAGACCGGTTGCGATCAGATCGCGGTAGTCGATCGGAATGACGCGCCGCGCCAGCTCTACATTAAACGCCAGCGCGAGTAACACAAGTGCCGAAGCCGCCATCAGACCACCGATAAAGCCGCCGCCCGGATTGTTATGTCCGGCAAAAAATAAATAAAGCGCAAAGGTGAGAATGACGAACACGATCACCTTGGTGCCGGTGGCAAGAATGACGTCATTGCTTTTAAACAAGTTCATATTTTTGGAAATCGTGTTAGCTTCCTTACGTGTCCGTCCGACCGGAACACTTGGCGCCGGTTCAAACTTTGGCTTCACATAGAGCACCCGTGCGCCGGTATCACGCACTTTCATTTGCAATTGGATCATCGCATAAATGCCCAGCGCCGCGATGCCGAGCACGGTAATTTCGAGGAATGTATCAAAGCCGCGGAAATCGACCAAAATAACATTCACGACATTGTCGCCACCGCCCAGATCATGACTGTTTGCCACAAAATAACCGGAAATGCTTTCAAACGGACTGCTGCCACTTGCCGCCAGCGCTACAAATGTCATCACCACACCGACACCGACCGCGATCACACCGTTCAGCCAGCGCGAACGCTTTGTGCTCACCTCACGCCGCAGCTCTGGCATATGGTAAAAGCAGAGCAGGAACAGCACAACCGATACGGTTTCTACGATCATCTGTGTCAGCGCCAGATCAGGTGCGCGGAACAGCACGAAAAACATCGTAATAATATAACCGACCGCACCTGTCATAATGACGGCGATCAAGCGCTGCCTGGCAAATGGCACCGCTACCGCCGCACCGACAAGCAATACGAGCAATACCGCTTCATAGATCGTAATCGGTGCCGAACCTTCCGTATTGAGCGAAATGCCTTGCGCACGCAACAACCCTACCCCAAGCAAACCGATCAAAAATACGAAAATATACACTAAATAATGATGCACTGACCCGCTCATATAACGCGTAGTCAACCCTCTGGACAGTCGCTCACTATAATAGAGCAAGCTGTCATACAGATGATTCAGCGTTAGCCGAGCGGGATAGCGTCCATACATGCCTTGCCAACGCGGCAGCAGCATGTACAACAGCGTACCGAGCGCAATAATGCCGATCGTCATCCAAAGCGCAGGTGTAAAACCATGCCAGAACGAGATATGCACGTCAAAATGCCCACTCTCCGGCACGATGCTTGGCAACACTGCTCTCATCGCTGGCTCGATCAAACTCATCGACAGCACATTAGGCACAAAGCCAAGCACGACGACAAGCAACACGAGCAGTGCAGGTGGCAACAGCATTCCCCATGCCGGTTCATGCGGCTTTCCATCGAGCTTGTCCGGCTGATAGCGTCCGCCAAATGTTTTGAAAATAAAGATCATACAATACACAAATGTGAATACACTACCGATGAACGCAAGCAATGGGAACAAAATGCCCCATGTGCTGAGACTGAGCAAATCGGCATGGGTCAGCTCTACCATCGCTTCCAAAAACATCTCTTTGCTCAAATAGCCGTTAAATGGCGGAATGCCCGCCATCGAGAAACCGCTGATACACGCCATCGTGAACGTAATCGGCATCATCGTCATCATGCCGCCCAGCTTGCGCATATCACGCGTCCCTGTCTCATGATCGACAATACCAGCAACCATAAACAACGCGCCTTTAAAAGTCGCATGGTTGATCAAATGAAAAATTGCCGCCATCGTTGCGCCAGCGTATAGCAGCGATTGCTCACCTATTCCCATATGCACAGCCGCCGATCCGGCACCAAACAGCGACATAATCAACCCGAGCTGCGAAACGGTCGAATACGCAAGCAATGCCTTCAAATCGGTTTGCCGCACCGCCATAACCGAGCCATAACACATCGTAATGATACCGCCCAGCGACACGATCCAAAACCACTCCGCTTGTCCTGCAAAAATCGGACTACAGCGAGCGACAAGATACAATCCGGCTTTAACCATCGTTGCCGAATGCAAATAGGCACTAACCGGCGTTGGCGCTTCCATCGCATCCGGTAACCAAATGTGAAATGGAAACTGTGCTGATTTCGTAAATGCACCGATCAACACAAGCACCATCGCCAGTAGAAACAGCGGATGGTTATTGATTTTGCCAACCAACGAGATCGTTTCGCGAATGCTCCATGTGTCGGTCAAACCGTGCAGCAGCACAAAGCCCGCCAGCATTGCAAACCCGCCAAACACCGTAATTAACATCGACTTAAGCGCACCATAGCGCGAACGATCCCGTTCATACCAGAAGGCGATCAACAGGAATGACGAAATGCTCGTCAGCTCCCAAAACGTATACAGCACGATCATATTGTCCGACAGCACAATGCCAAGCATCGCACCCATAAACAATAACAAATACAAATAAAACCGCTGAATCGCTTCCTGCTCCGGGTCCAAATAATAAATCGAATACAAAACGACCAGCGCGCCAATGCCCGTAATCATCAGCGCAAACAACAGACTAAGCCCGTCCATATACACCGTAAAATTAATGCCCAGCGACGGCATCCACGGCAACGTCGATACGCTTGCAGACGTTGCGCGTATAACAGGCAAATACGTCAAAAACAGTCCAAATAGCACCACCGGCATAATCAATACGAACCAACCGGTATGTATCGCCCTGAATCTTTTGCGAATGACAGGCACGAATGCAGCTAACAAAAATGGCGCCATAATGGCAGCATGCAGTACAGACACTCTCCTAAGCACCCCCATATTCAGATGGTTAGTCAGCAAGCAACATCGATTATTGCCCGCCTATAAAGCCGTGCGCAACCTCGAAAAACAAAGTCCCTCATTTTATAGTACCCATTAATGCCCCTTAACGAATTATAAAGCGCCAAAATGACCGAATAGGACGAAATTCCGAAAAAAGACAAAAAGGAGCCTATGATGACAGGCTCCTCCAGGTAAATCGCAATATATAGTTGTAAGCAGCGTACGCACGGCTTTAGTTTTGTAAAATACACTTCACTTTAGCAAAAAAGCCTGTCGCTTGCAAGTGAGTGTCGATTAAAAAATAAACGTATATTGGTGCGGTATGCGGCACATTTCGATAAAATCGGCTGTATGTAAGACATCAACATAATTCCTCATTCCAACGCTCCTTTTCCCGTTGCTGTACTTCTTTATACATCTTCTCCCAAGTTTCAATGAGCGCCAAATTCTCTCTATACAATTCCACATCAGGATGGCGATCAATTTCTTGTTGAATAGCTATTTTAATGGGAGAGAGATTTAGGACTAGAGAAGGGCGTATTAGTGCATCATCAAGTGCATGTTGTTGAAATAGCGCACACCATTGTTGGAAATTAGGTTGATAGTCAAATTTAGACTTGATCATAGATTGAAGGGAAGGTTGATCCTTTTGTCGAGCAATTTGATATAACTGGATTAAAACGGCTTTATACGGTGCTTTGAATGATTTCATGCAATGTGCAATTTTAACGATGAAATCATCATCATGAAGGGAAAAATAATAATCATACAAATCCGAATCACCAAAAATCATTTGACTGGCAAAATAGTCGGCTTTTCGTTCACGTATATCAAACTTAGTGGAGATTTCATAATTAGTGCTATACTTGTTCATTGCTTCATTTTCGGTGAGGTGGAAAATTTCATGCCAGTAAATAAAATATTGGTAAATGCGCGGCTGTGCCGTATTAATAATCGGCATGATTTTGCCATTTCCGAATGTACGAATGGCGCCGCCCCAATCTTCATCCGGTATCGGAACTTCAATGAGATGATGCTCCGTTAAAATGGCATATGCTTGCTCTTCGATAGGAAGAAATTTCCATTTAATACGTCGCTTTTCGATAAATTGAACATGAGCATTAACTTCCTTGGCGATCATTTCGTTAATTTGGATCGTTTCATCTAAATTGTCACTTGTGATTTGGGGCATTGTAAAATCCTCCTGTTAGACATACATCGAATAAATATCCAGCATATTGTCTAATCGTTCCAACAATTGTTTTGCTTCTTGGCTTCTATTCAAATGTTGAGCATGATCGGAAAAAGCATAAGCAGATGTACTAGAGGTAGTAAGTAACGAAGGCTTCGTCAAAAAAAAGTCCTCGCTTACATTTAGAGCAGCTGTGATTTTATTGATCTGAGCATTATAGATTACCGGACTTGGACTTTCAGCTTTTAATATCTGATCAACTGTAGGGCGTGATATGCCGGTAATTTTGGAGAAAGATAGTTTGCTGTAGCCATTGACTCGGATAAAATTCAGTAGATTTTGAGCAATGCTGTCTTTTTGTGCAAAGAAATTAGTCATATGTTACGCCTCCTTTCTGTTTTATATGTTCATTGTACTTCTTACAGACATCGTTGTAAAAATAATTTTTACAAATTGTAAATTTATTTTTAGTCGTTATTTCTCAATATCAAATATCGCATAGGCTCAAACAAACTAATCTACAACCACACTAAAAAGCCCTTTTTGATAATATAAAGGACTTTTCAGCTCAACCTATCCCATTTTCGCTTTAAAAATTTAGCGATCTAGCTCAACCAACCCACCACATTATATATCCTACCTAATGCGCCACCTTTTCCCGCCGATAGCGATTCGGTGCTACGCCCATCACCTTTTTAAAAGCTGTACTAAAATAATGCTGTGACTCATATCCGACCAGTTCGGCAACTTCCAAAATCGTACAATCGCTATCGGCAAGCAAATGCGCCGCTTGCTGAATGCGTACCTGCACAAGCAGATGGATAAACGACTGCCCCAGCTCCCGTTTCATCGTCCGGCTCAAATACGTCGGTGATACTTGCAAATGATCGGCAAGCGATTCCAATGTGAGCTGGGGATCAGCGTAATGTTGCTGAATGTACGCGCGTGCGCGGCGAACGAGCGGTGACAGCAGCAGTTGTCCGTCCAGCATACGCTTGGCAGTTGCATATACGGTGCTGATTATACTAAGCATATGCTCATCTGACGAAGCGAACGGTTGTTGAGCCGTTCTGTCCACAATGACAGGCTGCCGCTCATCTACTACTGCCATATTTTCCGATTGTTTTTCTATTGCTAAGGCAGCATTTTGCATGGGATGATGGGCACTTTGCTCAATGGGATATGCGTTTGCCTCGTCATTGTTCGTCCCTACGCCGCCATGCTCTGATTCATTATTCATCCGCTCCCCTTCCACCGGCTGCAAATGCGCCTGAATATGCAGGCTAATACAATCGCGCACCGTCGCCACGATCCGTTCAGCACTGTCATGTTCCGGCTGCCGCCATAAGCAAAGTACGATCAACCCGGAACGGTCACGGCAGACAGCGAGCGGCAACTCATGCAGCAACTCAGCAGCGATATTACCGATCGCAAACTGTAATAGCTGGCGATCGCTATCTTGCAGCGGCGGTCGTCCTTCAGCGATGCCCGACCAGCGTAGCAGCAATAACGCAGCAGGCGGCTGTACGGGCAAGCCGAGAAATTGCAGTTGATGTGCAATCTCCTGCTCAGACAAACGCCCGTGTAGCCAGTCTAAACAAAATTGTTCGCGCAGCAGCGGGATATTGCGCTGAATTTGGTCGGTCGCTTGCTTTAAATAAAGTTCCTGCTGCCAGCCTCCGGTTAACTCGGTCGCAATCTGGGCGAGCACCTTACGCAAATGAACCGGATCGACCGGCTTTAAAATATAATCTTTCACCCCAAGCCGAATCGCTTCCTGCGCATAACGGAATTCATCATGCCCGGTAATGATCACAAAGCGGCAATCCGGCTGCTGTTCCCGAATGCGCTTGATCACTGTAATACCATCCATAAACGGCATATTCATATCGACTAACAAAATATGCACAGGCTGCGCAAGCGCCAGTTCGAGCGCTTCCTCCCCGTCCTCCGCTTCCGTCACAACGACCATGCCAAGCGCATCCCAATCGACCGCTGCCCGTATGCCTTCGCGAATAATAAATTCATCATCGGCAATCATCACTTTTAACGGTTCATTCATTGTGTTCCTCCTCCTGACGGATCAGTGCTGCCGGGAATTGGCGCAGCAGCGGCTGTGTGATCATGACCGCTGTACCACCTTCCGGCAAACGCTGTAATGTCAGCCCATAACGCGTGCCATACGCAAGATGAATACGCGCCTGAATATTTAGCAATCCGTAGCTGCCTGCTGGCTCGGGACCACGACTTTCCAGCGTAGCTAGCGGGTTTTGTAGCTGTGCATTCAGCTCAGCCAGCCGTTCATCCGTAATGCCTGCACCATCATCGGTAACGGTATACAGCAGCAGATCGTCCTGCTGCTCTGCGGAAATCGTAATCAAGCCGGGACCTCGCCGTGCTCGAATGCCATGATAGATCGCATTTTCCACCAGCGGCTGTAACAACAGCTTGATCACATACAGCTCACGCAGCGATTCGTCGATCTCGATCTCATAATGCAGCTTGCTTGCATACCGGGTTTGTTGGATTTGCAAATAGCTGCGAATATGTTCTTCTTCCTCGGCAAGCCGAATAATATCACTGCCTCCGCTCAAGCCGATACGGAACAGGCGCGATAACGAACCGACCAACTCCGAAATATCGTCAGCACCTTTTTTCCGAGCCATCCATTGAATCGTATCCAGTGTATTGTACAAAAAATGCGGGCGAATATGCGCTTGCAAACTGCGCAGCTCGGCAGCACGCTTTTGCCGCTCCTGACGTAGATTTAATTTCATCAGATTGCGAATTTCATTCATCATCCGGTTAAAGCTGCGTCCCAGCATCCCTACTTCATCACGTCGATCGTTCATATAACGCGCGGTCATATCGCCAGCTTCCGCCTTTTGCATTAGCGCAGACAGGCGGTGAATCGGACGCGAAATCGATTGCGACAATCCATACGATGCCGTCAACCCGACAAAACAAACGATAAACAGAAAAATAACGACATAAAAACGAATCGCCCTCGATTCCGCCACCGATTCGCTCAAACGGAAAACACCGACCGTTTTCCAGCCGGTATAATCGGAAGTTGTATACACAAACTGCACTTGCTGTCCTTCCAATTCACTAGTGAACACCGACTGCTTCGCTGCGGTCAACGAGGAAGCAATCCGTGCGGGCATCGACTGTTCCAGCGGCCCTTTGGGCGCATAGATCGGCTGTCCGACCGCATCGGTTACCATCAGGTAACCGGTTTTGCCGAGCCGTACATCTTTGGCAGCTTGTGCGATCACACGCAGCTTTAGATCGATCAGCACGACACCGCTTATTTTGCCGGTATGCGGATCACTTAATGCACGCGCTACCGAAATGACTTCACTGTCCAAATAATTCGTATGACTCGTCACATTCCGTCCGGTTGGATGTCCAACAATCGTGAATAATCCCTGCTTGGCAGCGGCATCCTTATACCACTGCTCCTCAGTCAAACTGCGATTCGTATTGCGCGCATACATTTCATTGCTAATATAGTCACCATTTCGGTTAACGATCAATATGCCGGCAATTTCCGGATAAACGGTCGTAAATCCTTGCAAAAACTGACGAATCCGATACACCGCTGTACCGGACAACCCATCCGTTATTTTTCCGTCCTCTGGCTCGGCATCGCTTAGATTGCGCGGGTCTGTTGTCGATGTTCTGGATGTTATCGCTGTTGTGGACGATGATACCGTTTGGCTCATACGATGTGCTGCTGTCGATGCGATCGTACGCGCTGCGCCGCCAGTCGTTGATGACTGACTTACAGCGTGTACATCCATTCCCGCTGGTTCATTGTTTGTATCCTGTCCTAAGCGCAGCTTCAATGCGGAGCTATCGGCTGCGTGTCCATTGCCACCCGCCGTAGTTGTCCCCGTTACTGCCTGCCGTTGCTTTGTTGCAACCGCTGCCGCCATAAACTGCTCTACCGTCGGATCAAAACCGATCAAATACGTAATGCTCTGCATATGCTCCATATACGTATCAAGCGTCTGATTCACTTTGCCGATCAGTTGAAATGTATTGTCGGTCACCTGATTTTCGATAATTCGATCTGACGTCCAGTTCACCATCACCCCGAGCAAAATCGACGGCAAAATACCGACCAGCAAAAATAACGCAATCAGCTGATCACGCAGCGGCAAATGATGAGGATGATACTGTCGCCAATCTTGGCGCAGCCAGCGATACAGCCGCTTCATCAGGGCTGACTTATTTGGCATAATAATCACTCACATTGTCCCGTGTCACTACCGATACGCCGGTATCAACCCGCACGGGCACCGGTGATACGATGCCGCTTAGCGATGGAGCAGGCACGGTTAGACCATGATGTAAATGGAACAAATATTGCAGCGACCAATAGCCCATATTCCACGTTCCTTGCGCAATCGTCGCATCGATCGTGCCGGTGCGAATCATATCAAGCGTTTCTTTGTTTGTGTCAAAGCTAATAATGACCGGCTTCGTTGGAGTCGCTGTCACTTGCTCGGTGGCGGCTCTAGCAGCATGATTATTCGCCGTCGTCGCTGCTTGCTCATCCGTCGCCTCCGTATTGCTCTCCGATCGTTGACTCGATGCGACTGCTTGCGTTTGCTGCTGCATCCATTGCTCAACAGCAGCGCCGACGCCATAGGCACCCGTCGCCTCGGTAATAAAAATCCCTTTTAGCTTTGGATACGTTTTGAGCAGCTCGCTTGTCTGCTGCTGGGCGAGTACGGCATCGCCCTCATCATTTTCAACCGCCACGATATGAAGACCCGGATAGCTTTGACGAATACGTTTCTCAAAACCGGCGGTACGATCTTTATGATTTTGCTGATTCGCCAGCGTAATGATGGCGATCTGTCCGCTATTGTTGCCGATACGTGTAGCCATTTGCTCGGCTGCGATGCTGCCGGCATGTTGATTGTCTGTGGCGAGAAACGAATACGAGCGGCTGCCCGGCGCTTCAGCATCGAACATAACGACCGGAATGCCTTGAGCGACCGCTTTGTCGACCGCCTGTACAAGCAGTGGCGAATCGATGGCGGAAATCGCAATGCCAGCGGGCTTTTTGGCGATCGCTTGTTCAACGATCATCGCTTGCTCGCGTGCATCATAACGGGTCGAACCTTGATATTCGACCGATACATCAAGCGCTTCGGCGGCATCTTCAAACCCTTTCAGCCCGCTTTTCCAATATTCGATGCCAGATTGGAACGTAATCATTATATATTTTTCGTTAATATCTCCCTTCATACCTTGCTCACTCCAGACGGATGACGATTCCTGCGCCTGGTATTGTACAATATAAACGATCAAGGCTACGACCAGCACGATATAAATCCATAACATCTTGCGCATACAAGCCCTTCCCTTCAGCTGCTCATGATAGCTTTTTGACTGCCCGATGTGCAGGTGGCATAGTCATGATGATGAAGCTATGCGCGCCTGATTCCAGTGTGATACACGCCTGATTCCAGCGTGATGCAAACCTGCTTTATCCATCGATGTCGTACCGTTCGATAACGATCGATAATCGGACGGCTGACGATATGGAACAACATTTAATATAACGCAAATTCTGCTGCAAGAAAACGCTTTATATGTATTTGTGCGCAATAATATCCGTATGCGAAAAAGTAGCTATTTGCACTTTACATACTCCGCATAGCGGAAAATAGCGATTGCTTGTTGATCGATGAATAGCACCTTAACCAAGTTGAATTTTGTATTAGGTTGTGCGCCGGTATAGCTGTAGTCGAACACTTAAACTAATAGCTTAGCTTAACAGTTTGTCGATCTAACCATCGCTTGGTACTGAATCGATTGAAGTACGTTTAAACACAATTTTCATTTGAGACAGCCTACTAGCTATGAACGAGATCAACAGGGGAGAAACGTTATTTGGATGAAAACGTTGAATGCGCACTTAAAACATATAAATATAGACAAATAATGAAGCGTATTTTACAATTTAAAATGTTAGGAAATAAAATGTAAAGGAGGGGATTACGATGATAAAATTAAATGTTCATACTTTCTTTTTACGATGGTACTTCCCTCATTCTAAATAGGTATATTTAAAGTTGATTTACCTTTATCTTTTAGAAGACCTTCGTGCATATACGGAGGTCTTTTTTTATTTTTAATCATGCCTATTCATATTAACGATTAAACTTAACGATTAAATAAAAAATTGAATGTAGAGGAGCAATAAAATGGTCATTAGAGAATATCGCCCAGAAGATGAACAAGGTTGGGTTAGATGCAGGGTATTGTCATTTTTGAACACCGCTTATTTTGATCATGTGTTACAGGAAAAAGAAAAATATATTCATCCCGCTATTGAATTGGTAGCGATAGAAGATGGTAAAGTCGTTGGCTTAATCGATATTGAATATGAATTAAAGGAAAGAACGGTCTGCTCAAGAGGTACTGGTCTGGGCGGAATGATTTGGCATATTGCAATACATCCAGATTATCAACGGCAAGGCATCGCAACTAAACTATTAAATAAAGCAATTGAAATCGCCAAACCAAAAGGACTTAATCGCTTTGAAGCTTGGACAAGAGATGATAAATGGGTCAATGAATGGTATAACAATACCGGGTTTTTAAAAGTGGACGCTTACTTGCACGTGTTTATGGATGGAGGGGAAGAAGTTAAAGGCGCAATAAAAAGTGAAATTGCGAATTTGCATCCTGTTCAAGCATTTGCCCATTATGTTGGGGAAGATGAAGAAGAAATCAAAAACAAGTTTGCCCGTGTACATGAATGTAGCTGTTTTGAAAAGGAGTTAACCTGATTACTACTCCCTAACCAACTACGTTAACATCTAAAGACCGTCTTCGAGACGGTCTTTTTGGTGCTTGAAATTATTTGTTATTTTTGGGGGTTTTAAAAATATAAAGGCATATTGCAATCTAACTTTCGATGCAAATAGCCTATTGTATATGTCTATCGTACAGCAAACACACTTTATCACTATGACATTACACTCCAATCCAGCCGCTGGGCAGGATGTTCCGGCAATTGCGCCTCAACCAAGCGGCGCACAGCCGGATGCGCTTCCTGCATTAGCGTTTGTGCCGAATCGGCTGTGCAGACGATCTGCCCGGCATCCATCACCATCATCTGATCGCAGATCGTACATGCCGCCTGAATATGATGCGTAATAAACAAATACGACATATCGTAATCCGCACGCAGTTCGGATAATAACGCCAAAATTTGTGTCTGATTCACCATATCCAAACTGCTGATCGCTTCATCCAGCACGATCAGCTTCGGCTTGAGCGCAATCGCACGCGCGATATTGATTCGCTGTAATTGCCCACCGCTAAATGCCGCCGGGCGTTTGTCGGCATCAGACGCTTGCAATCCTACCTGTTCCAGCAGTTCAGCTACACGGCGCTTATGTTCCTGTGGGCTGAGTCGCTCATAATTGTGCAGCGGCTCACCGATAATGCGCGCTGCCGTCATCAGCGGATTTACCGCCGCATAACAATCTTGAAATACCGCTTGCACCTCGCGCCGCACTTTGTGTATAGAACGCCGATCCCGCGCATACATATCGATCCCGGCAAATGACACCTGCCCAGAAGTCGGTCGCTGTAAACCGAGAATGATGTTGCCAAGCGTCGTTTTGCCTGTGCCGCTGGAACCGAGCAAGCCGAGACATACACCAGGTTCCAGCGTGAAGGAGACATCGTTTAGCACCGGAAATGCCGCTTTACGCCATAGACGCCCGCCGGTGGCATAGCTGTGACTAACTGCGGCTACGTCAAGCATGCTTTTGCCCTCCCTGCATCTGCAAATGTTCCTGTTCCTGTTCCTGTTCCTGTTCCTGTTCCTGTTCCTGTTCCAACGGATGATAGGCGGGCAGGCGCGAATTTAGCAATAGGCGTGTATATTGGTGTTGCGGCTCGTCGAACAATTGCCCTACACTCGCCTGCTCGACCATTTTCCCCTGCCGCATCACCACCACATCGTCCGCCATTTGCGCAATAACACTCAGATCATGGGACACGAGCAAAATCGCCGTCCCGCATTCACGACGCAGCCGATCAATGGCACGCAGCACTTGAAGCTGGCTGACGAGATCAAGCGCGGTCGTCGGCTCGTCAGCGATCAGTAAGCGCGGCTGCAAACACATCGATATGGCGATCATAATCCGCTGCAACATCCCGCCGCTAAGCTGAAACGGATACTGTGCCAGCAAACGTTGTGGATGCGGCAAACCTATACTGTCCAGCCCTTCGATCGCTTGCGCCAGCGCTTGCCGTTTGGATAACGTAACATCATGCGTGCGCAGCGTCTGTACAAACTGTGCTCCAATCGTATGCAGCGGTGTGAACGCATTCATTGGATTTTGCAAAATCGTTCCGATTTCCGATCCACGAATACGTCTCATTTGCCGTTCGGTCTGCGATGTCAGCTCCTGCCCATGCAGACGAACATGACCCGACACTTCCATCCTGCCGCGCCGCAGCAGACCGAGAATCGCATGACAGGTGAGCGATTTGCCACTGCCACTCTCACCTACAAGACCAAGCACACGCCCGGCTTCCAGTCGCAAGTTCATCCCGTCTAGTAAAGGCTGCGTACCGGATGCAGTATGACAATTTACGGACAGTTGCACCGTTTCCAGCACAGGTGTAGCCTGCGCTGATGTCGTATTTTTCATGCCTAACTCCTTTCTGGCAATTAGCGCTTTTCAATCCCGTAACGGGCGGATAACGCTTCACCAAGCATATTAAACAGCACAACAACGACTAAAATAAGCACCCCCGGATAGATCATTAACTCCGGATGACTGCGAATATACGACGTTCCCTCATGAATCATCGCTCCCCATTCCGCCTGCGGTGGCTGTACGCCAAGCCCGAGAAATGACAGCGCCGAGATGTCCATAATTGCCCAACCCATTTCGAGTGTACCAACGACCAAAATCGGACGCTGCACATTCGGAACAATATGAGTACGAATAATTTTCCAAGTCGATGAGCCGCTAATGCGTGCCGCCGCAATAAAACGCTGCTGCTTCAAACTCACGACCATATTGCGGCAAATGCGCGCATACGCCACCCATTGTACGAGCAACAATGCCAGCAAAATTTGCCACAGCCCTGGTCCACATACACCAACAACCCCGAGCACAAGCACCAGATGCGGAAACGCCATCACACCTTCACAAAAACGCATTAGCAAACTATCGAGCCAGCCGCCCACATAACCAGCAATCGCACCAACGAGCAGCCCTACGACTACCGAGACGACAAAAATAACGAGCGCAAATCCGAGCGATACCCGTGATCCGTACAATAGCCGTGACAATGTATCTCTGCCCAGATGATCCGTCCCCAGCCAATGTGCTGCGCTAGGTCCCTGTAATTTGTGCAATAGATCAACCTTTACCGGATCATGCGGCGCAAGCCACGGTGCCAGCAATGCTACGGCAAACAACAGCACGAGCAGCACGGTACAGAGCCGAATCGTTATTTGTTCATGACGTGCGAATTTCCATTTCTGTCTCACTGCGCGCTCTGTCCTTTCAACGAAATTCGTGGGTCCATCCACAACTGAATCAGATCAACCAGCAGATTACAAACGATAAACAGGCACGCCGCCAGCAACACATAACACTGGATCACCGGAATGTCGCGGTTAAAGATCGCATCGACAAAATAACGTCCCAAGCCAGGCCATGAAAACACCTGCTCCACAATAATCGTACCGGTCAGCAGTCTGCCCAGATTAATGCCCATGCTGCTAATGAGCGGCATAATCGCCATCTTTAACACATGGCTTAGCATAATCGTCCGTTCGCGCAGCCCACGCATACGCCCATACTGCACATACGTCGCTTGCATCTGATCCAACATGCTCGCACGCAGCAGTCGTGTATACATCGCGATCAATACGAGCGACAGCGTTACGGTTGGCAACACCAGATTCGTCCAGTCTCCCCTGCCCTCCACTGGCAACCAATCCAATTTGACCGCAAAAAAGAAAATAAGCAAATACCCAAGCCAAAATTGCGGGATCGACGCCCCTGCATAGGCGATAATACGGCTTAACCGATCGATCCAGCTATCGCGATAGACAGCAGCCGCAATGCCAAGCGGCACGCTCACGATAATCGATAACACCATACTGGACAATGCCAGCTCTGCCGTTGCTGGCAACCGTGATACAATTTCCTGCCCGATCGGCTGATTCGTCAAATACGATGTGCCAAAATCAAACTGCATTAGCCGTCCAAGCATATGCACGTATTGGACGATTAGCGGCTGATCCAATCCAAATTCATGCCGCTTTTGCTCCAGCATGGTTTCGGTCGGATAAATATGCTCTGCCGCCAAATATGCTTCAGCCGGATCAACCGGTGAAATATGAATAAGCGCAAACGTAACGAGCGTCGCGATCAGTACAATCGGTATTACCGCCAGCAAGCGCCTGCCAATATATTCGATCATGAGCGTTTCCCCCTTCTGTCTTTTGCGATCGATATGAAGCCCATGCTGGACGCGATACACGGCAGTCAAGCACAGACAAACCGGAAAAGCGTCCGGTTGATCACCAGACGCCTCCAGCTTGCCACGATGCCTGCCGCCGTGTACAAGTCCTGTTTTCGAGTCAGAGCTAGCTGTTCGTCTTTATTGCTTGCTCAATGTAATGCCGAAAAACGCATTTTCATCCCGATTAGCCGGGAACTCAAATGAAGCGATATTTTTATGGTAAACAGCTGTCTTTTTGACGTACGAAATCGGTACAATCGCTGACTGCTCTTGCAGCGTGCTCAAAATCGAACGATACAGCTCCTGACGCTTCGTTTCATCGGTAGAAGACAATGCTTCACGAATCTGTTGGTCAAGTGCCGCTTTGTTTGGCATAGCGCTCAGCGTTTCGGCAACACCAAAGCCTTTGTTCGCGACTACATTAATAAATGAATGCGGATCATAAGGTGCGCCATAGTTGTACCAGAAGTACAGATCAAAGTCATTCGCTCTCAACCGCTTAATTTGCACGGTCAGCTCCACCCCGGTCAAATTCACTTTAACGCCAATCGCGCTCCATTCCGCCTGAATCGTTTCCACCATCGCTTTTTGAATCGGATCCGTTTTGTCATAAATCAATTCAAATTCCAGCGACTGTCCATCTTTTTGACGCACCGTACCGCCAGCCGGAAGTTTCCAGCCCGCTTCGTCCAACAATGCTTGCGCATGCTGCACATCATAAGCAACCGACTTCAGCTCGACATTCGTATACGGATAATTTTTCGGCAAAATCGTAGCGGCTGGTTGTTCCAGCCCGGAAGTGATACCTTCCACCATCGCCTGCTTGTTAAAGCCTTGTTGCAATGCCAGACGCACACGCACATCAGCCAGCTTCGGATTGGACGAATTAAGCAACAAACTGCGCGTACCGACCGGATCGGACAGCTTAGTTACGTAATCCGGATTGTCGCGGAGCTGTTTGAACGCGTCAAGGCTGATTACACCTTCGCCATAGATTAGATCAAGTTCGCCTTTTTCAAATGCAGCCACACGTGTTTCCGCATCTGGAATAATTTTCACGGTCACTTGATCGAGTGCTGGCGCTTTGCCCCAATAGTTCGGATTGCGTTTAAACACCGCATATTCATCTTGCTTGTAATCTGCCAGTACCCATGCGCCTGTGCCGATTGGCGCTTTCACGCCAGTCGCCGTATCCCCGTTATCCGGAAACCCGGCTGCACCGAGGAAACGAAACGGACGCACAACCGACAAATCTTGCAATGCCGGATAATACGGCTCCGTCAATGTCATACGGAAAGTCAGATCGTTTACCGCTTCGGTTTTGGCGATCACACTGACTAAACCGAGCCAGTTATGGGTAGCTTTATGCAGCATGACGGCATCAAAGTTTTTCTTTACAATCGCGGCATTAAATGGACTGCCGTCCGAAAACTTCACATTCGGGCGCAGCTTGAACGTATATACTTTACCGTCTTTGGAAATCGCCCACGATTCTGCCAATGCCGGTTCCAGCTTGCCGTTCTGTCCGTAATGCACGAGTGGATCATACACCATCGACTGTGCAAATAGCTGCGATGGATTGTACGTATGCGGATTCATGGTACCAACATCACGCGGCCATGACATCGTAATCGAACGAATGGAACTGTCTTTTGTACTACCTGCCGCCGACGATTCCGGATTGCCACCGCAACCCGCTACAATCGCCATCAATAGCAATGATACGGCGAGTAAAAGCATAGATGAACGTTTGATGCGAAATAACATAATGGTCTAACCCCTTCTCTTATCTATTGATAACGATTATCATCTTCAATTAATAAGAATAGGTAGCCGACGACTGTTTGTCAACTATATTGTTAAAGGAAGTTAACAATGCTTCCTGCCAGCAATCATATTTGGGATTTTATGTACGGAAAGCGATAGGAACGACCAACCCCATATGCGGATTAATATCCGTATAATCATGGTCATGATCATGCAGGACAATTGCAAACTTTCGCCTTTATGTTTACACAAACACCGCACTGAAATAAAATAAGTACGGTGCTTGTGTCCAGTCTCATAGACATGAAAATACATTTTTTGGCTATTACCAACAGCTTTATTTATTTAAACCTAAACCGTATGTTCGATAAACATCGATTTTAAATAACGGTCATACTATGAGTTCGCTGTGCTCGCTTATTACTGTATCCATATCAAACCTACATCCAATTTGTTAAACACGATCCGGTTCAGCAAGCGCCACCATCGCTTTGATCGCAGCATCCATCTCGCGCTGCACCGCATCGGCAACCGCGCTCGTATGCGGATCATACTCTGCTGCCAGGTCAGCATCGGCATAGCCATCAATCGCCACAATTGCCCCGGCACGCACACCACGTAGCGAAGCGATCACATATAGCGCAGAAATTTCCATCTCTACCGCAAGTGCGCCTGCCTGCTTGAATTTGCGATGCGGAAATTCCTCCACACCGTTAAAAAACACGTCCAACGTCACCGTAATGCCTTTGCTCACCATCCCGCCGCCTTGACGTGCCGCACAATAAAGCGCTTCAGTCACAGCACTGTCCGCCACCGCTGGAAACGTCTCTGGCACCAACTGCCGGGTCAATCCATCCGTACGCACCGCCGCCGTGCTCACAATCAGACTACCAGCCGGATGATCGGCAGAGTATGAGCCTGCCGTGCCGACACGGATCAACGTTTTCACACCTGCCCGAATCAATTCCTCAAAGCAGACCGCCGCCCCCGGTGCACCTACGCCATGACTGACGACAGCGATCTCGACGCCGTCTTTCGTACCGACAAAGCTACGGTATTCACGACTAAATGCCAGCTCGCGCGGCTGCTCCAGTTTGGCAGCGATCGCAGCGGCACGTTTCGGATCGCCGCACACGATCGCAAATTCCGGTATATCTTCACTGTTCACTTGCAAAATCGGCATTAACATCGCTTAATCATACTCCTTTTTTGTCCATTCATCTTCCGGAATCGGCAGCGCTTCACCGGAGAAACGTTGCTCGCGAAACGGATCGGCTTCGTTATGGAAACCATTTTGTTCCCAAAAGCCCGGTCGATCCGCAGTCATAAATTCCAGCCCTTGTATCCACTTGGCACTTTTCCAAAAATACAACTGTGGCACGACTAGCCGTAACGGCCAGCCATGTTTCGCTGTCAGCGGTTTGCCATCATAATGATAAGCGAGCAGTACATGATCGCCCAGCAACTCTGACAGCGGCACATTCGTTTCATAATCGTTGCCGCCATGCACCATCACATGGGTCACTTGCGGCTGCACTTCAAGCTGTGTCAGCAGATCGCGAACACGCACACCTTCCCAACGCGTATCCAACTTCGACCAGCGCGTAACACAGTGAATATCGTCGGTGATCTCCACACGCGGCAATGCCATAATTTGCTGAAAAGAAAAAGACTGTTCCTGCTTCACCGCACCAAAAATACGCAGCCGCCACGTATCCAGATCAATCTCCGGCACATCCCCTTCATGCAAAATCGGAAACGTGTCCGTCAAAAATTGCCCAGGTGGCAGCCTTTTCTCCTGCTCGTCCGTCAAATTGCGAGTGAGCGGCGTTTTGGAAGCTTTAATCCGGTCTGCCTTTTTACTGCTGCTTGTCATAAACAAGCCCTCCTCATTATTGCCTGTCGTATAGACAAGATTGTATACTATCTGATTTGGGAACAAAAGAATGCGATTGCTGTACAGTGTACTGACTGCATAGGAACGATACGAATAAATACTCAATGCGTGCCACGGCTCGTATAATCATCCACCACACTATGATCGGTATCATAAAACAACACATCCCCATCTGCCACCTCATACTGTACCCCATACGGATCGGTCAGCATATGATCGCGTTTCCCATCTGTATGGTCATACCCTTCTTTGTCCCACCATTGATTGCTACCAGGCGCGTGCATATATTGCAAATGCGGGTGCGCGATATCGCTATTTACAATCGTTTCCATGTTAAAATTGACGACAATAAACCCCTGCTTGAGAAAAATCGGTGACTTCTCATCCAGTCCTCCATGTGACCGCGCATATGCCGCCAGATCGGTTCCTTTGGGCACGACATACACCTGTGCAGGCAAACTATATTCCCCATACCACTGCTGTACACTCGCATTCACACGTGCCGCCGAAGCCGATGCGTTCGCTGGATGGGCGAAAGTATGAATAAATGTACGTAGCGGTGAAGGGAGAATTTGCACCCCATAACTACCGGTGTACGTAGGCTGATTCGCTCGTTTAAGAAAATGGGCGATATATTCGGCTTCGGTTTTATGCCAACCGGACGACAGCGCATAGATCGATGCGGCGGTGTTCGTTAACACCGCTTCAGGCACGTTGCGCAA